>NZ_JBVJKY010000004.1:54696-509766 GCF_055585005.1 Nocardioides sp. NPDC054178 | reverse complement strand
GCGCGGGGCGGTTCGTCCCCCCCCTCTGGCCCGGCCCGGCGGCGGGGGGGGCGGGTGTGGCCCCCCCCACGCCTCCGCCTAGCGGCTCCGGCGGCTCGACCAGCGGGGCCGGCGGCTCGACCAGCGGGGCCGGCGGCTCGACCAGCGGGGCCGGCGGCTCGACCAGCGGGGGCTGCGGCTAGAGCTTGATGCCCAGGGCGGCGTCGACGAGCTTGGCGATGCTCTCGCCGGCGAGGGCGTCGGAGGTCTCGGCGAGACCGCCCGTGCCGAGAGTGGCGGCGACCCAGGCGTCGACGGCCTCGACCGCACGCGGGGCGTCGAGGTCGTCGGCCAGGGCACCCAGGACCGTCTCGACGACCGGGGCCGCGGGGGCGCCTCGGCCGAGCGCGACGGCCTTGCGCCACTCGGCGATCTTGTCGACGGCGTCGAAGAGCTTGGCGTCGGTCCACTCCCAGTCGTCGCGGTAGTGGTGGCCCAGCAGCACCAGCCGGATCGCCATCGGGTCGATCTCGGAGTTGCGCAGGGCGGAGACGAAGACCAGGTTGCCACGCGACTTGGACATCTTGTGGCCGTCGTAGGCCACCATCCCGCCGTGGGTGTAGATCTCGGCGAAGTCCTTGCCGGCCGAGCGCGCATGCGAGCCGGACATCTCGTGGTGCGGGAAGACCAGGTCGGAGCCACCGGCCTGGACGGTGAACCCGGCGCCGAGGTGCTCCAGGGCGATCGCGGTGCACTCGATGTGCCAGCCGGGACGGCCGGGACCGTACGGCGAGGGCCAGGCCGGCTCGCCGGGGCGCTCGGCGCGCCACAGCAGCGGGTCGAGCGGGTCCTTCTTGCCGGCCCGCTCGGGGTCGCCACCCCGCTCACCGAAGAGCTCGATCATCTCCTCGCGCCCCAGGCGCGACTCCTCGCCGAAGGCGTCGTCGACGGCCACCGAGGCGTAGACGTCGTCGTCGACCTTGTAGATCGCGCCGGCCTCCTCGAGCTCGCCGATCAGGGAGAGCACCAGCGGGATCGACTCGACCGCGCCGATGTAGTGCTGAGGCGGCACGACGCGCAGCGCCTCCATGTCCTGGCGGAACAGCTCGGTCTCGCGCTCGGCGAGCGCCTCCCACTCGATCCCGACCTTGTCCGCCCGCTCCAGCAGCGGGTCGTCGACGTCGGTGACGTTCTGGGTGTAGCCGACCTCGTAGCCGGCGTTGAGCCACGCCCGGTGGAGCAGGTCGAAGGCGACGTAGGTGTTGGCGTGGCCCATGTGGGTCGCGTCGTAGGGCGTGATGCCACAGACGTACAGCGAACGCCGCCCCTGACCCCCGGTCGGGACGACCGCGTCCCGCTGATGGTCATAGAGCTGCACCTCGGGCCCGTTGACGGACAGTTCTGGGAATTCGGGTGCTGACCATGCGCGCATGGGTGCAGCCTACTTGGCGGGGACCACGTGTCTCAGAACGGAGGCCACGGGATGACATGGCGGTCGTACTCGGGCTCGGGAAAGACCCCCTCCGCGAGCAGCTCCTCGCACCGCTGGGCGAGCGCCTCCAGATCCCGCTCCGAGAGGTACGCGGCCAGCCCCCGCCCCAGCGCACCGGAGAGCCCCGCGAGCACCGTCCGGACACCGGCGAGCTCCTCCTCGGAGAAGCCGAGCCCCTGCCACCCCCACAGGATCGTGCGCAGCTTCGGCTCGTCGTGGAAGGTCAGCCCGTGGTCGCAGCCGAACCGGTGACCGCCGGCGACCGGCAGGATGTGCCCGCCCTTGCGGTCGGCGTTGTTGGTGATCGCGTCGAAGACCGCCATCCGGCGCAGCGCCGGGGTGTCCTCGTGAGCGAGCGAGACAGCCCGGTCGAGCGCGTCGTAGCCGTCGAAGACGTGCCGGAAGCCCTCCGGCACCTCTCCCGCAGGCACGATCGTCACCGGCTCGACCGACTCGTCGGCGCTGACCCAGCGCTGCACCATGCCGAGTCCGTGCGGGCCCTCACGCAGCCAGGTCTCGGGCACCACGGACCAGCCGAGGGCCTCGGAGACGGCGTAGGCGGCGACCTCGCGGTGCGCCAGCCGCCCGTCGGGGAAGTCCCACAGCGGCCGCTCCCCCGCGATCGGCTTGTAGACGACCTCGGTCTCGCCGATGGTCGCCAGGAAGGTCGCGTTCGAGGCCGTGGTCAGCCGCCCGACGAGCACCAGCTCGTCATCGGACCCGATGAGCGACTCGGTCACCGACATCGATCAGACCGGGTCGCGCCGCTTGAACCCGTTCGCCCGGACGCACAGGTGTCCTTCGGGGTCGATCGGGTTGCCGCAGAACGGGCAGTTGGGGCGGCCGGCGCCCAGCACCGCCTCGGCCCGCTTGACGAAGGCGCGGGCGTTGCGCGGGGCGATCCGCACCAGGAGCACCTCGTCGGGCTCGGTCTCCTCCAGCTCGATGGCCGCCACGGCCTCCTCGTCGACCAGCTGGCCGGACTCGTCGACCTCGGCGATGATCTCGGTCTCGCTGATCGGGAAGACCTCGAGGACGACCTTGTCCTCGTCGGGGTCCCAGGCCAGCGTCATCGTGCCGGCCCGGAACTCCTCCTCGATCGGCTGCTCGAGCGGGCCGTTGTCGTCGAGGTCGTAGGGCGCGATCGCCGGCACCACGGCGGGAGCCGACTTCATCACCTCGTCGAGGAGCTCGTCGAGCCGCTCGGCGAGCACCGTGACCTGCTGCTTCTCCAGCGCCACGGAGACGACTCGCGCTCCCTCACGCGCCTGCAGGAAGAACGTCCGCGCCCCGGGCTCGCCGACGGTGCCGACGACGAATCGCTCGGGCGGGTCGAAGGCGTGCATCACAGGCATGGTCAAACCTTATCCAGACCGGGCTCAGGACCCGAGCCGCCGCCCACGACGGCGTCGTCGTTGCGCCGCCGCGACGACTTGCGTCCCTTCTTCGCGGCCGGCTTCGGGGCCAGCCAGGAGAGGTCGCCGGCGTGCGTGTTCGTGGCCAGGACCGAGGGGCGCCCCTCGCCGTAGCGGACCACCGAGATCGAGGCCGGGTCGACGTGCAGCCGCTGGAAGAGGTCCAGGTGCATGCCGAGCGCGTCGGCCAGGATCGACTTGATCAGGTCGCCGTGGCTCACGCACAGCCAGACCGCCGCGTCACCGTGCGCCGCCGTGACGGCGGCGTCGTGGCGACGTACGGCCTCGACTCCTCGGGCCTGCATCGCGGCCATCGACTCGCCGCCGGGGAAGGTGACCGCGGAGGGCTGGGTCTGCACGGTCCGCCACAGCTTACGGCGCGCCAGCGTGGTGATCTTCTCCCCCTGCCACTCGCCGTAGTCGCACTCGGCGACACCGTCCTCGACGACGACGGTGGGCTGCTCGGCGCGACCCTCCAAGATCACCGACAGCGTCTGCTGGCAGCGCTCCATCGGGCTGGTCACCGCCAGCGCCAGCGGGACCGGTGCGATCCGCTCGGCCGCCTTGGCGGCCTGCTCCACGCCACGCTCGTCCAGCCGCACCCCGGGAAGCCGGCCGGCCAGGGTGCCGGATGCGTTCGCCGTCGTACGGCCGTGTCTCACCAGGATCATCGTCGCCACGGTTGGCGACCCTATCCGCACCGATGAAGCCGTCCGTCATGCCCTAACCTGACAATGTGATCGTCGACAGCGCTCTCTACCGCGCCGGTGAGCGTGACAGGACAGAGTGCGCGCCCCACGACTACGCCACGCTGCGCAGCGGCGTGAAGGACGAGGGCGACTTCGTCTGGCTCGGGCTCTACCAGCCCAGCCAGTACGAGCTCCAGGAGGTCGCCGAGGCCTTCGGGCTGCATCCGCTCGCCGTCGAGGACGCGCTGACCGCCCACCAGCGGCCCAAGCTGGAGCGCTACGAGGGCGGGATGTTCCTGGTGGTCAAGACGCTCTGGTACGTCGACGCCGAGGATGCCGTCGAGACCGGCGAGGTGGCCTTCTTCATCGGGACCGACTACGTGATCACGGTCCGCCACGGTCGCGGGACCCGGCTCGCGCCGGCCCGTGAGCTGCTGGAGTCCAGCGCCGAGCAGCTCCTCACCGAGGGCCCCTACTCCGCGGTCTACGCGGTCGTCGACTACATCGTCGACGGCTATGTCGACGTCGCCAACGAGCTCACCAAGGATGTCGACGAGGTCGAGACCTCGGTCTTCTCCGACGAGCGCACCCACGACTCGGCCCGGATCTACCGGCTTCGCCGGGAGATCGCGGAGGTGCGGCGCGCGGTGATGCCGCTGCGGGAGCCGGTGCGCCGCTTCGCCAACGGAGAGGGTGGCATCGACCCGGATCTGCGCCCCTACTTCCGCGACATCCTCGACCATCTCTCCTCCATCGTGGAGTCGATCGAGAACCTCGAGACGCTGCTCTCCTCGGCCTTCGAGGCCCACCTGGCCCAGCTCTCGCTGCAGCAGAACGAGGACATGCGGCGGATCTCCGCCGGCGCCGCGCTGGTCGTGGTGCCGACCTTGATCGCCGGGATCTACGGGATGAACTTCACCCACATGCCCGAGCTGTCGTGGACCTTCGGCTACCCGTTCGCGCTGCTGCTCATGGTCGCCGTCGTGACCGGCCTGTGGATCTTCTTCCGCAAGTCTGGCTGGTTCTGACCGCGTCGCTACCCTCTGCGCCACCAGCTGCGCGGTTGACGCTCCGCGGCCTCGCGTGCGCACTCCCGGAGCTCGTGGGCCACGGCTCGATACACGGTGGCCCACTGCTCCCCCGTGAGTCCGCCGACCTGGAGGTCGCTGGTCCTCGCACTCGTGAAGACCTTGGCGTCTTCGGCGTACTTCTCGGCTTTCGCTTCGAGCCACGCGATGTGGTGCTCGGTGCTACTCATCGCCCCCCAGTTTTCCACGTGTAGGCAACGAGGACGTGCCATCGGGAAACTGATCTCAACAGCCGAAACGCGACGAATACCCATGCGAGTATCCGGACCGGAGCCACTTTTCGGCAGGTCGGGCTGGTTCTAGTCGAGCTGCTTGACCGGGCGGGCGTCGAGGTGCTCCCGGTCGCACCACAGGGAGAGGTCGTCGGCGAACTCCGACTCGGCTTCGCCGCCCTGCGCGTCGAGCTGCTCCCCCTGGTACCACTCGGTGAGCATCGCGGCGTCGTCGTGGCCGGCCGGCATCCGCGGACCGCGGTAGCGAACCGCGACGACCTCGTCCTTGCGCATCGAGATCATCCAGGCCCAACCGGGATCCTCGCCCTTGGCGGGCTTCCAGGCGAAGACCAGCGGGCCGCGCTTGCCCTTCGTGGTGACGCAATGCGTGCGCAGCGCGGGCGCCGAGCAGGGTTCGCGGGTCATCCAGGCGGGCGGGGACGGTGCGGCGAGGACGTCGATGTCGGCGTTCGGCATGCCCGTGAAGTCGGGTGAGGAGCGCTGCAGCAGTCGCCCGCCGATGGCCTCGGGGTCGAACCGCTCACGCAGCGGAGACCGGATCACACCTTGGTAGTAGCCATAGCCCCCGCGTCCGCCGACGTAGGCCTGGGCGATGCCGTGGTCGGTGTTGCGGACCAGCTCGTACGCATCGGGGTCGGGCTCGCCGCCCTCCCAGTCCTCCAGCTCCTCACCGAGAGCGAGCGTGGAGGAGGTCGCCTCGTACCGGAGCCGCGGGTCCTCCACGACGGCGATCAGCCTCACGACGCTGATCGGCATGTCGAGCGTGCGGGGGTCGCCGGTGATCGTGGGCCCGGCGTAGCCGATCGAGGCGGTCTCACCGCCCTCACGCCGCAGCACGATCCCGACGACGCCGGGGGCCTCCTCCGGCTCCTCCTCGGTCCAGCGCAGCTGCATCTCGGCACCCTCGACCTCGGTCGGCACGTCGACGCAGTGCTCCCCGAGCTCGCTTCGGCACTCCTCGCTCTCCTCGATCGGCTGGGCCGAGACGGCGACACTGACCAGATCGCCGTCGTACTCTCCGTCCGCGCCGTAGCGAAGATCGATCGAGACCTGCTCCGAAGGCGTCGACTCAGAGGCGTAGGACGCAGCCCTGCGGGAGGTCTCGGTCGGCAGGTGCTCGAGTGCGACCGCGGCGACGGCACGGTGGGTGATCCGGTCGGGATCGCCGCCGGCATCGACGGCCTCGCCGGAGCACCCCGAGACGGCCACGACACCGACCGCGACGCCGACCACGGCGGCCTTGAGGCAGAGGCGCATCAGTGCAGGAAGGTGAACAGCGGTGAGTCGGGCTCGATCCGCTCGATGAGCAGGTCGCTGGCGCTCATCCGCTCGAGCAGCCCGTCGAGGCCGTCGGCGGAGTCGAGGTCGATGCCGATCAGCGCGGGACCGTGCTCGCGGTTGGACTTCTTGACGTACTCGAAGACCACGATGTCCTCGCCATCGGCCAGCACGTCGTCGAGGAAGCCGCGCAGCGCCCCGGGGGCCTGCGGGAAGGAGACCAGGAAGTAGTGGCGCAGGCCCTGGTGGATCAGGGCCCGCTCGAGCACGTCGGCGTAGCGGGAGACGTCGTTGTTGCCACCGGAGAGGACGGCACCGACGCGCGCGGCGCCGCGCAGGTCGATCTGCCCCAGGGCCGCCACCGCGAGCGCGCCGGCGGGCTCGGCGATGATCCCCTCGGTCTGGTAGAGCTCGAGCATCTCCACGCAGATCGCGCCGACCGGCACGGAGACGAGCTCGTCGACGTACTCCTTGACGATCGGGTACGTCACCTTCCCCGCGGTCGCGACCGCGGCCCCGTCCACGAAGGTGTCGAGCGTGTCCAGCCGGACCGGCCCGCCGGCCTCCAGCGCGGCCGCCATCGAGGCGGCGCCCGCGGGCTCGACCCCGATGATCCGGGTGTGCGGCCAGACCTCGCGCACCCAGGTCGCCACGCCCGAGGCGAGCCCGCCGCCACCGACCGGCAGCAGCAGCACGTCCAGCGGCTCGGCGATCTGGGAGGTCAGCTCGTAGCCGACCGTGCCCTGCCCGGCGATCGTGCGCGGGTCGTCGAAGGCGGAGACATAGGTCGCGCCCAGCCCGCGGCCCAGCTCGTAGGCGTAGGCCGAGGCCTCGTCGTAGGTCGAGCCGTGCAGCGTGAGCGTCACGTGCGAACCGCCGAGGGCGGTGATCCGGTCGCGCTTCTGCTTGGGCGTGTTGGTCGGCACCACGATGTGTCCGGGCACCCCGAGGCGGGCGCAGGAGATCGCGACACCCTGGGCGTGGTTGCCGGCGCTGGCGCACACCACACCGCGGTCGAGCTCCTCGGGCGTCAGCGAGCTCATCAGGTTGTAGGCGCCCCGGACCTTGTAGGAGCGCCCCAGCTGCAGGTCCTCCCGCTTGAGCAGCACCTCGGCGGCGTACCTCTGCGAGAGTCTGACCGAGCGTTCGACCGCCGTGCGCGTGGCGATCGTGCGCGCGGCGGCTTCCTCGATCGCTGCGGGTGTTACGGCTGGCTTCACACCGGACTCAGGCACGTGCCTGAGTTTGTCACGATCACCACTCGGTGAGCACACCCGCGCCGAGGAGGCCCAGAACCACGACACCGAGGACGACCCGGTAGATCACGAACGGGGTGTAGGTGTTGTGGGAGAGATACTTCAGCAGCCACGCGATCACGGCGTAGCCGAGGACGAAGGAGACGATCGTGGCGACGATCGTCGGGCCCCAGCCGTAGAGGTTCGCGCCGTGGGCGATCTCGCCCATCTCGAACAGGCCGGCACCGAAGACCGCCGGCAGCGCCAGCAGGAAGGCGTAGCGGGTCACCGTGGCCCGCTCGTAGCCGAGCGCACGGCCCATCGAGATGGTCGCACCCGAGCGGGACACGCCGGGGATCAGCGCGCAGGCCTGCGCGCAGCCCATCAGGATCGCGTCGCGCCAGGACAGGTCGTCGAACTGCTTGCGGTTCGCGCCGAGCCGGTCGGCCACGCCGAGGACGATGCCCATGACGATGAGCATGGTGCCGACGACGTACAGGCTGCGCAGGTCGTGCTCGATGATGTCCTTCATCACGAACCCGATCAGCACGATCGGGATCGAGCCGACGATGATGAACCAGCCCATTCGGGCATCGGTGTGGCTGCGCAGCTCGGCGTTGAAGAGGCTCTTGAACCAGGTCACGATGATGTCGCGGATGTTGCGCCACATGTAGAAGACCACGGCCAGCTCGGTGCCGATCTGGATCACGGCGGTGAACGCCGCGCCGGGGTCTCCCCAGCCGAGCAGCTCGGGGAAGATGCGCAGGTGCGCGCTGGATGAGATGGGCAGGAACTCGGTGAGTGCCTGAAGAATGCCCAGTGCGATCGCCTGCAGATAATCCACGGGCGGAAACTCTAAGGGGCAGGTACGCAGCACCCGACCGCTGCCTCCCCGTCGGTGTGTCCGCGGTCACTGCCAGCGTGTCCGACCGGGGCCCCGCGGAGGGCCCGGATAGATTGTCCTCATGCAGAGCCGACTCCTCGGAGCCACTGGGCTGCGAGTCTCGTCTCTCGCCCTGGGCACCATGACCTGGGGCAGCGTGACCGACGAGCACGAGGCCCGCGAGCAGCTGGCCGGTTTCACCGAGGCCGGCGGCACCCTGGTCGACACCGCCGCCGGCTACGGCGACGGGGCCTCGGAGGCCCTGCTCGGCTCCCTCCTGGCGGAGGGTGTCGTGGCTCGTGACGACGTCGTGGTGGCGACCAAGGGCGGGATCACCTGGCGCGGCGGAAACCGGGGCGTGGACACCTCTCGCGGTGGCCTGCTGACCGGTCTCGACGCCTCGCTGAAGCGGCTCGGCGTCGACCACGTCGACCTGTGGCAGGTGCACGTCTGGTCTCCCGAGGTGCCGCTGGAGGAGACGCTCACGGCGCTCGACATGGCGCTGAGCAGCGGCCGTGCCGCCTACGTCGGCGTCTCCAACTACAGCGGGTGGCAGACCGCCCAGGCCGCGACCTGGCAGCGGGCCGTTCCGGGGCGTGCGACGCTCGCCTCGACGCAGGTGGAGTACTCGCTGCTGGCCCGCGACATCGAGTACGAGGTGCTGCCGGCCACCGAGGCGCTGGGCATGGGCCTGCTCGCCTGGTCGCCGCTGGCAGGCGGCGTACTGACCGGGAAGTACCGCACCGGGATCCCCTCGCTCTCGCGCGGCGCCGACCCGAACTTCTCGGCCCGGGTGGACGCCTTCGACGACGAGCGCTCCCGCGGGATCGTCACCGCCGTCGCCAAGGCCGCCGAGGGCCTGGAGTGGACCCCGCTGCAGGTCTCGCTGGCGTGGGTGCGCGACCGGCCGGGTGTCACCGCGCCGATCCTCGGGGCCCGCACCGCGGCCCAGCTCAAGGAGGCGCTGCAGGTCGCCGACCTCACCCTTCCGCCCGAGATCGCGCTGGCGCTCGACGACGTCTCCGCCGTCTGATCATCGCGACCGGAAACTTCACCCCGCGGGAACATCTCTTCCGGCACACTGGTTCTCCTGAGTAGTCCATCAGAAGGAGTGCTGCCTTGGCCCGAGCCGAACGCCGTCCACCCCGCCCCGGAGTGATGTGGGAGTACGACAAGGTGACCTTCTCGCGTGAGTTCTCCCGCAACATCGTCACCAAGCTGCTCGTCGAGCGCGCCGAGCACGGCGGCTGGGAGCTCGACCGGGTCCGGATCACCGCCGACGGCACCCGCCGGGTGACGCTTCGGCGCAAGATCATCCGGCAGCGGCTGACGGTCTGAGCGCGTCTGCGCGCTCCGCGCGCGTCCGGAGAATAGGGTCCTTCGGGTGATCCATCTCGTACGCCACGGCGAGGCCGCCGGCGAGGACACTGTCGACCCCGGCCTCTCCGACCTCGGCCGCCGCCAGGTCCAGGCGCTCGCCAACCGTCTCGCGTTCCGTCCCGTCCGTCAGGTGCTGCACGGCCCCAGTCGGCGGACGACGGAGACGGCCTGCCTCCTGACCGAGAACCTGGGTGCGGGGCCGGTGCCTTCCGACCTTCTCGCCGACCGCACCCCGGTGCCCTCGGCGGAGCGAGTCGGCGACTACCCGACCCACCGCTGGGAGTGGTTCGAGGACGTCCCGGAGGCCGAGCGGGATCCGGACGGCGCCGACCTCACCGCCGCCTGGCACAAGCTCTGGTTCGAGCACCACGACGAGGAGGTCGTGCTGGTCACGCACGCGTTCGTGGTCGCCTGGTTCGTGCGCGAGGTGCTCAACGCCCCGCCGGCGACGTGGATGCGGATCGGCCCGATCGGCAACGCCACCCTGACCAGCATCGGGCCAAACCTCGCCGGCGAGCCCGTCGTCGAGGCGTTCAACGCCGAGGTCGTCCTCCCGATCTGAGCTGTTTCCGGCCGATCTGGACAAGCGGCGCCCACAAGGCGCCAACAACATGGACATCTCCCCGCGACACGCCGGCTCAGACCCACCCGGCGCTGGCAGGATCCGCCCGTGATCTCGGCACTCGACACCCTGACCCCCGCCCAGCGCGACCTCCTCGACCAGTGGCTTCCCGGAGCCGAGGTGGTCGCCGACCGCAGCGCACTGCACCGCGCCGGCACCACCGCCCTCGTGCTCTCCGCCGGCGAGGAACGCTTCCTGGTGAAGACCACGACAGAAGGCGTACGCCACATCGACCGTGAGCTCGCCGCCCACCGCAGCTGGCTGGCCCCGTGGACCGACGCCGGCCGCGCGCCGAGCCTCGTCGAGGCCGACCTGGACGCCCGCATCATCGTGACGACCCACCTCGACGGCGAGCCGGCGAGCACCTCGGCCGCCATCCACGACCCCGAGATCTACCGCCAGGCGGGCGAGCTGCTGGCGACGTTCCACGGCCAGGCCGCCGTCGAGGACGAGGACTACGAGCCGGAGCTCGACGAGCGCGCCCTCGCCTCGCTGGACAGCGCCGGCCTGGAGGCCGAGCTCACCGAGCGTCTCCGCACCGAGATCACCTCGTGGCCGACGCCGACGACGGTCCTCGTCCCCACCCACGGCGACTGGCAGCCGACCAGCTGGGTCGTCGACGCCGGCACCCTGCGCGTGATCGACTCCGGCCGCTTCGCCTTCCGTCCGGCCCTCTACGACCTCTCCCGGCTCTCCGCGCAGGACTTCACCCGCAACGACACCTTCGAGAAGGCCTTCCTCGCCGGCTACGGCGCCGACCCCCGCGAGCCCGAGGCCTGGCACCGTCTCCAGGTCCGCGACGCCATCTCCGTCGCCGCCTGGGCCCACCGCACCGGCCACGCCGAGGTCGCCGCCCTGAGCAGAGCGACCCTCACCGCCCTCCTCCCCTGACCCCCCGCCGAGTCGGCTCATCTTGACCAACATCCGCGCCGAGTCGGCCCGTCATAACGAGCCGACTCGGCGACATTTCTGGTCAAGATGAGCCGACTCGGCGGCGATGGTCAGACCTGGTCGAGGAAGCGGTCCATGACCCGCGCGCCGAACTGGAGCGCATCGACGGGCACCCGCTCGTCCACGCCGTGGAAGAGCGCGGTGAAGTCGAGCTCCTCGGGCAGCCGCAGCGGCGCGAAGCCGTACGTCCTCATCCCGAGCCGCTTGAAGTGCTTGGCGTCGGTTCCGGCTGACATCAGGTACGGCGCGACCAGGGCGTCGGGGTCCTCGGCGACCAGCGAGCGCTGCATCGCGGCGACGAGAGCGCCGTCGTAGGGCGTCTCCCAGGGCATCTGGTTCTGGTCGAACTCGATGTCGATCCCCTCGCCGCACAGCTTCCGCAGCGTCTCGAAGAAGTCGTCCTCGAAGCCGGGCAGGAAGCGGCCGTCGACGTGGGCGGTGGCCTCGGTCGGGATGACGTTGACCTTGTAGCCGGCGCTGGTCATGGTCGGGTTGGTGACGTTGCGCAGGGTGGCGCCGATCATCCGGGCGGCCGGGCCGAACTCCTCCACGAGCCGCTCGGCGTTCTCCGGGGTCGGCTCCTCCCCCGCGATCTCGCCGACCGCGGCGAGCAGGGTCTGCATCGTCGGGGTCAGCTGCACCGGCCACTCGTGGGCTCCGATGCGGGCGATCGCGCCGGAGAGGCGGGTGATCGGGTTGTCGCGGTTGATCATCGAGCCGTGCCCGGCGGTGCCGCGGGCGGTCAGCTTCATCCAGGCCATGCCCTTCTCGGCCGCCTCGATGAGATAGAGCCGCTTGCCACGAACCGTCGTGGAGAAGCCACCGACCTCGCCGACCGCCTCGGTGC
The DNA here is from genome assembly GCF_055585005.1 of Nocardioides sp. NPDC054178. Lineage (NCBI taxonomy): Bacteria > Bacillati > Actinomycetota > Actinomycetes > Propionibacteriales > Nocardioidaceae > Nocardioides > Nocardioides sp. NPDC054178. The sequence continues at coordinate 497,674 of NZ_JBVJKY010000004.1, read as the reverse complement.
AGTGGGCGAGCAGGTCGGGGTGGTCCTCGACGAGCACGTGGGCACCCTTCATCCCGCCGGCCTCCTCGTCGGCGGTGAAGGCGAGCGTGATCGGGCGCTCCGGGATCCGGCCGGTGCGCTGGCGTTCCCGAACGACCGCGAGCAGCATCGCGTCGAAGTCCTTCATGTCGACCGCGCCGCGGCCCCAGACGTACCCGTCCTGGATCTCCCCGGAGAACGGGTCGACCTGCCAGTCCTCGGCGGCGGCCGGGACGACGTCGAGGTGGCCATGGAGCAGCAGACCGTCACCGGAGGAGCCACCCCACTGCGCGACGACCGAGGCCCGGCCGTGCTCCGACTCATAGATCTCGGAGGAGATCCCGACCTCGTCGAGCTGCGCCGCGACGTACTCGGCCGCCTTCCGCTCCCCCGGTCCCGGGTCGTTCCCGAAGTTGCTGGTGTCGATGCGGATCAGGTCACGGCAGAGGTCGACGACCTCGGTCTCGGCGCTGGTCATACCGCCACCGTATCGACCGGCGACGACAAACAGCCGCCTGACGTCCACCTATGTGACGGCAAAGGATTTCGTTGCGGTCGGATGCGTGGGTTTCCATGGGCGCATGCAGAAGCGTGCCCTCCTCTCCGCCCACCGCGCCGCGGCGCGTCAGTCGGGGCACCGTGACAACTCCTGGGAGTCGCTTCTGGAAGCCGTTCGGATGGAGGTCGACTACGTCGAGTTCGACGTGCACCGCACCCGCGACGGCGAGTTCGTCCTCCACCACGACGGCCACATCCGGGACCGCATCGGTCGCAGGGTGAAGATCGAGCACAGGACGTACGCAGCGCTCTCGCGGCTCGCACCGTTCCGCCTGGTGCGCTACCGGGAGGCGCTCGAGTTGCTCGCCGCCCACGGCAAGCACGCCCACATCGACCTCAAGTTCGCCTCGCCGTCGAACCACCTCGGCCTCCCGCACGAGGTCGACGCCGCCGAGATCGCCCTCGAGGTGATGAACGAGAGCTTCATCGTGACCACGATGGTCGACGAGTCCGTACGCGCCCTGCGCGACTGGGCCGACCTCCGCGCCCCTGAGACCCTCGTCGGCCTCTCCCTCGGTGGCGTCGACTTCCGCCACCATCCGCTCAAGCTCTTCCGGCTCAAGCTCTCGGAGTTCTTCCCCGAGGGCCGCATCCGCCGCTGCCGCTCCAACCTGGTCGTCGTCGAGCAGCGTCTCGCCGACGTCTGGCTGCTGCGGTGGGCCCACCGCCGCAACATCAAGGTCCTCGTCTGGACCGTCGACAACCCCGGCCGCCTACGCCGTTTCGTGCACGACAAGCGGGTCTGGATGGTCACCAGCAACCACCCCGCCCGCGCCCTCCTGCCCGCCTGACCTGGGCGTGCGCCCACAGGGCCATCCCGATTCGGCACCGGGGCGGCCTCCTGATAATGTTCTTCTTGTTGCGCGCGGGTGGCGGAATAGGCAGACGCGCTAGCTTGAGGTGCTAGTCCACGTATTAGTGGGTGGGGGTTCAAGTCCCCCCTCGCGCACAGAGAGAAACCCCAGGGAGACCTGGGGTTTCTCGCATTTCACCAGGGCCTGCTGATTCGTTGGTGCAGAGCGCGAGAACCTTTCCCGGTTCGCGCGCTGGTCATCCCTGCGCCGCTCGTGTGATCGCACGAGACGCTCTTCAGCTCAGGCAGTGTTCGGAGTCACGCGATGCGCTCCCGGGCCAGCCCGAGGGGGCATCGTACGATCGCCGCGGCGCTCCGTCGGCAAACCAGCCGACGGCCCGTCGACACGCATCCGGTCCTCGCTGCCCGGGCTCGTCCCGTGCCGATGGCAGGCTCGTGTTCCTTCCCCCCGAAACCAGCGCGCCGCCATGTGCCAAGGAGAGACACTCGTGACCGACCCCCACACCACTCCCGTGACGGCCGGGCAGCTGCGGGCAGCCATGATCGAGGCGGCTCGGCGACTGTTGGAGGACTCCCCCACCCACGACATCTCGGCAAGAGAGGTCTGCGAATCCGTCGGCGTGGGGAAGCCGGTGCTGGACCAACACTTCGGCGACAGGAACGGACTCCTCAGCGCGGTCATCGACGAGGCGTTCAACCACTACATCGAACGCAAGCGCTCCCGCGAGCAGGCGGTCGACCCGGTGACCGAGCTCTATGCCTGCTGGGACGACTACCTCGACTTCGCGGCCGCGAACCCGGCGCTCTACCGACTCATGTTCTCCCCCACACTGCCCAAGGTGCCGGATGCGGCGGGGCGGATCTTCGTCCTGCTCACCGAGGCGCTCGACCGCTGCGCGGTCGCCGGCGCACTTCGCATCCCGAGCGTGGAAGCAGCTCAGATGATCCTCTCCGCAAACACCGGGGTCGCGCTGAGCATCCTCTCCCAGCCCGGCCGGTTCGGTGATCCGAGGCTGTCTGAGCGCGTTCGTGATGCCGTCTTCGCCATCTGCCTCACACGCGACGGGCACCAGCAAGGGGACGGCGGTAGCCTCTCCGATATGAGCGGCGTCCAAGGGATCGATACCACCGTCCGGCCGTCCGGCACCGGATGTGCGGAGTGCACGGCGAGCGAGAACGGGTGGTGGCTGCACCTGCGCCGGTGCGCCGAGTGCGGACATGTGGGCTGCTGCGACAGCTCGCCGGCCCAGCATGCCACCCACCACTACCGCGAGACCGGCCACCGCTACATGCAGAGCTTCGAGCCCGGCGAGGACTGGTTCTGGGACTTCGAGAGCCAGGAGGCCGTACGCGGACCCGTACTGGCCGACCCGACCAGTCGGCCGGAGACCCAGCCGTCCCCGGCTCCGGCGGATCGCGTGCCCTCGGACTGGCAGCGATACCTGCACTGAGTCCTCTCGCGCCGGCCGCGACGGTCGGCCGGGCTCACCGTGGCAGGAGCCCCAGCTCACGCGCCCGCCTGACCGCGGCGTTGCGCCGAGTCACACCCAGCTTCCGAAGGATGTTGCGTACGTGGGTGCGGATCGTGTTGACGGAGATGTACATGACGCCGGCGATCTCCTCGGTGGTGAGGAGGTTCGCCAGGTGACCCAGAACCTCCTGCTCCTTCTCCGTGAGCTCCTCGAACACGGGGGCGGGAGGGCGCGCCGAGACGGAGGTCAGTGCACGCTTCTGGACGTTCAACCGCCGTGAGGGCCCGGCCGAGATCTCGAAGAGCCAGTCGTGCTCGGCGCTCAGCTGCTTGTCCCGAACGAGCAGCTGTCGCACCACGGCGGGCGCCTCGTGGAACGGGCGCCGCACTCGTTCCTGCGAGGCCAGCGTGAGAGCCCGATCGAGCGCCGCGCGCGCCCGGGGTGATGGTCCGTCGTGCAGTCGGCGTGCGCACTCCACCAGCCAGCCGAAGACCTGGACCGGCACGGGCACCCGTTTCGACAGCACGGTGGACATCGCGGCGTCAGCAGCGCTCGGGTCGCCCAGCTGCAGGTGTGCGAGCCCGACCACGAGGGCCGCCTCGGGCGCGTCGTCGAGGTCCTCGACCTCGACCACCGCGGTCGGCTCGCCGGCGGCAACCCTGACGTGGGCGAGCTCGACGCGCAGCTGCTGACCCAGCCAGCCGCCCTCGTCGCAGATACCAGCGGCCGCCTGCTCGAGCCTGCCGAGTGCGCCCAGCCGGTCACCGTGCGCCACCTGGAGACGCGCCCCGATCACCGCCAGCATCGCCTGCGGAACCGGGTCTCGCAGCCGCAGGTCCATCCGTTCGACCGACTGCACGTGATCGGCTGCCGCGCGCAGGTCGTACCGCTCCATCTCCACCCAGCCGAGCGCCACCCGGGCGGCAGCCGACCGGTCTGCTGCGTTGAGACCGATCTGCTCGGTGGCACCGATCGCGCGGCCCCCGAGCTTCGCAGCCCTGGAGAGCTTGCCCCGGTAGCAGGCTATGACGGCCTGGTAGCCCAGGCACTCGGCCAGCACGGCCTCGGATCCGGCGCCCGCCGCCGCGGCGACACCCGACTGGAACATCGCGTCGGCCGCGGCCAGCCGTCCTTGGCGCAGGGCGGCGATGCCCTTGCTGAGAAGGACGAGAGCAGTCAGCTCCGGGCGGGCACTGCCCTTCGACCCGGCGTCCGGCGCGGCCAGTGCCTGTTCGGCCGCGGTGGCGAGCGACATGGCTTCGTTCGGGTCCTTCGTCGCCTGTGCGCCCACGGCCTCCAGCACCCGGACCGCGACGGTGGTGGCCCAGAGACGGGGGTCCGATCGCTCACCCGGCTCGGTCCTCACCTGTGCCAGCTCGTGGGTGAAACCGGTGGTGTCGCCGGCTCCCAGCGCGAGCGTCGCCCTCACGACGGTGGAGGCCGGGTCCGCCAGCTCGGACGGGATCGACCGCAACGACCGGGTCAAGGTGCTCGTGTCGTCGTCGAGCAACAGCTGACCGACCGCCAGGTCGTCGACCACCTCCGCGGCCGCCTCCTGCCAGGCCCCGATCGCGACGAAGTGACCGACGGAGTCAGCGACCTGACCGTGGTGGGCGAACCACTCGGCCGCCGTTCGCTGCAGGCGCCTCATCTCCTCAGGCGATTCGTAGGCGAGCACGGCGCGGAGGAGATCTCGGAAGAGCGGGTGATAGCGGTAGCACCCTGGCCGGCCGGGCACAGCTTCGATGAACACGTTGTCCCGGGTCAGGAAGGTCAGCGTACGTTCGGCCGTGGGACCGGCGAGTGCCTCGGCCAGTCCCGGCTGGATCGTGTCGGGAACGCTCGTCGCCAGCAGCAGCGTGCGTACCTCGGGCCTCTGCGCGGCCAGCACCTCGCCCACGAGGTACTCCGAGATGTTCCCGGTGTCCCCGACGATCTCGGTGACGGCATCGTCGGGATCCTGTCGCAGCCGCAGCAGCTGCGTGCCGAACCGCAGCCCTGCCGCCCAGCCCTTCGTCCGACCGTTGAGCGCGTGCACCGAGTCCTGCGTCAGGCTCAGTCCCGCCCGCAGCGTCAGCTCACCGGCTTCCTCGTCGGTGAAGGCCAGGTCCGCCATCCGCACCTCGAGGACCATGTCATCGAGGCGGTACCGGTACAGCGGAAGCACCGGATCGGCTCGTGTCGCCATCACCAGCCGGAGCCGGTCGCCGCTGTGTCGCAACACGAAGTCCAGATCCTCGGCGACGTCGGCCGAGAGCAGCTCGTATCCGTCCACCACCACCGTCAGCCGTGCCGGATGGTCGCCGACCGCCTCCGCGACCGTTCGGCGAACCTGGCGGTCGAGCGGGCCCTCACCCTCGGAGACCGTCTCGGCCGAGACCGCGACGCCCAGGCTCTCGAGGCACCCGACCAGACCCGGCCAGAACGCACCATCCGTCCCCTCGTAGGTGATCCACGCGGTGCGGTCCTGCTCCCCGCCGGCCGCGACCCAGTCGGCCAGCAGGGCCGTCTTGCCGGTTCCTGCCGGCGCGCTGACCAGCGCCAGGGAGCAGGCGTCGCTGCGGTCGAGCATCTGCAGGAGACGTGGTCGCCGTACGTACGACGAAGGGACCGTTGGGATGCCGAGCCACCCATCGCCGGGGTGAGGAACCATCGCGTCGACGTGCCTCCTAGATCGAACGAGTGCGCAAAAGCGCCCATCCGAACAGACCAAGGGGGAGCCAATCGGAACCAAGGACCAGTCCAAACTAGTACGAGCCTCCGGAGCGGTACATAGCCCGTACGTGTCAGCGCTCTCGTGCCGCGGTCCCGGTCTCACCCTCCACCTGAGGGTCAGTGCAGCAGGACCTTCATCCAGGTCAGTCCCAGGCCGAGGAGCCCACACGCTGCCGACCCGGCGAAGGAACGAGCCCAGGAACGGCCCGTGTGCCGGAGCCAGACCATCGGGATGAGAGCCAGCAGCACGACCCCGGACCACATGGACCAGGTGACGGCTCGTCCGTCCTCGATCCACCCGATCGCTCCGAGGAGCAGGATGAGCAGCGGGACGAGGACGCCCTCCACGATGCCGATCTCGTGGCGCACCCCCGCAACGAAGACGCGGCGCCACGGCATCACGTCGGGTCCCGAGTCGGCGATCATCGAGGCGTAGACGTGCACCGCCCAGATCACGGCGCTCGAGATCACGGCGAAGCCGAAGACCCGGCCGGCGGAGTCGTCGAAGTGGGAGGCGCCGGCGATGACGGCGAGCACCGAGACGATGCCGTAGACGGCGCCGGCGACGGCGCGAGGCCCGCGACCGAACCGCCGATCGTGTCCTCGATGCGACTCGCTGACCGCGCCGCCGATCTCCTCGCCGCTCATCGCCGGCCCGCCGCCAGGATGGAGCCGAGCCTGGGCGGCACGAGGGACATCAGCCTCACCGCGATCACCTCCGGTCAGCCTCTTCCGGCGAGGCGCTCGCATGCCGGGTCGATGCTGTGCTGACCCGGATGTCCTCGATCGTCAGCCCCTCCGCATCCAGCATGCCCACGAGCTCGGCGACGCCGGCGCCCGCGCCGGCAGTGGCTCGAAAGATGGTGCACGGCCGCCGCTCGGCGACAGCCGGGTGCAGCGCGCAACGGAGCACCGGACCCAGGTCGCCTTCGACGGTCAGCTCGAACAGGCCGCCGGTGCCGGACCCACCCTCACTCATGGCCGTCTCCGGCCGGCTCGTCGTCGGCGGTGTCGGCCATGGCCCGTCGGACCTCCACCACCTCGAGACCGAAGGTCCGAAGCCTCGCCAGGAACCCGTGGAGCTCGGCCTGGTCACGACACCGGCAGATCAACACGGTCCTCGTCTCGCGCGAGGAGGTCTCGACATCGGCGAGCTGCACCAGAACCTGCTGCGGGACGAGTCCGGCGACCCGTATCTCGAAGGCCTGGGTATCGGTGGCTCCCGGCTCCGACGGGTTCTGGCCCATGATCTCAACTCGACTTCCCGCGCTAGGTGTTCGTCATCCGCGACACATCAAGCAAGCCTGGTGCGGAAGCGGCCACGGGTCGTCGTCCGCGGTGGATGAGGACCGGCACCGGCCGCCGGCCCGACTACGCGGCCATCTCTCTGGCGAAGTACTCGAGCGCTGTCTTGGTCTTGGTCTGCTGGTCGCCCGAGATGTTCAGTCCTCGCTTGACCAGCAACGCCTTGAGCTCCGCGGCGACCTGGAAGGCGTTCACGGGTGCGCACCTGGAGGAGAGCTCGAGGATTCGCGAGCCGTCCGGGTAGAACCACAGCTCGGCGACCAGCCGGCCGGCGTACTCCGGTGGCCTGAACTTCTGCTTCAAGATGGTGATCGGGCCGAGCGCGACCAGGGCGTCGAGGTCGACGTCCGCGCCCGCGTGGGCCTGGAAGAAGCTCCGCTGCTCCTTCGTGTACAGCTTGCGGATGGCGCGCGTGCCCGCCGCGACCTCCTTGACGTCGCTCTGCCCGAGAGTCGCCTTCATCGAGGCCGAGCAGACGAAGCCTCCCGGCATCGCATCGACCTCCACGGTCAGGTTCTTGGAGCTGCGCGCCTCCGAGAGCTCTGCCGGGACGACCGGCCGCACCTTCACCACGGAGTCGTCGTTGCGACCCTGGATGCGGCGGGCGCGGACGACGACGCCGCGTCGGTTGAGCGTCAGGTCGGCGGTGTCGAAGAAGAACACCTGCCGGATCTGGGCATCCAGCGGGTCCAGCCCCAGGGCGGTCACCGCCAGCGGTCGCTCGGCGTTCGGCACGGTCATCTTGAGCTCGACGCTGTCGGCCTGCTTGGTCAGGTCGAGCAGTTCACCGAGCTGTTCGCCGGAGAGCAGTCCTGGCGGCTGGGTGCTGGTGGACATGTCGGATCACGCTTCCACGACACCGAGGGCCGGGCATCACCCCGACCGGACGATTAGGTCTGGCTGCAGGCCGGATCGAGCGCTCGCCCACCAAGGCAGAACCCTCGCCCCGAGGACGACACCGGGGCAAGGGTTCTGCCGATCGAGAGGATCAGGCCGTGCTAGCCGGCCATCGCCTTCGCCTTGAGGGAGGCGAACTCTTCCTGAGTGATGGTCCCGGAATCGAGCAGCTGCCGGGCCTTGGCGATCTCCTCGGCGGGAGACGATCCGGCGACCGTGCGGATGTATTCGTCCTGCGCCTCCCTGGCCTGTTGGAACGCCTGACCCTGCCGCTCCGCCATCCCCTTGCCACGGGCGATGAGGTAGATCACAGCCATGAGGAACGGCAAGAAGATGAGGCCGATCATCCAGAGGGCCTTCACGCCACCGGAGATCGATTTGTCCCGGAAGAGATCGGTGACGATGTTGAACAGAACCATCAGGTACGCGACGAACGCGAAAGATACGATGATGAACCAGATGATGTCCCAGAAGCTCATGTGAGAAGTTCTCCTGTCATTCGGGAAGAGTGTCGAAGGGGACGTACGAACGCGGGACCGGTCAGCTCGACCGCCGGAGACCGGGAGGCTCCCGGTGCGACGGAGAGGACTGGCCAGGACCGAGGCCCCTTCAGCGTCACTGGCTCATGATTCGCGCTTTGGCGGGGGTTCCCTTCACCCGCAACGGGTGATACCTGGTTCCACCGACGGGACTCGTCCGGCGCCGGCGAGCGTGGCTCAGGAGCCTTGGATGCGGGCGTAGAGCTCGCGGTGGGCACGAGCGGCGCGGGCCCAGGTGTAGCCGGCGGCGAGGTCCCTTCCGGCGGTCGGGTCCGGCGGCGTGTCCAGGATCTTGCCCAGCGCGACGGCGATCTCGGCCGGCGTCGTGGCGTAGGCGACGGTCTCGGCGAAGACCTCGCGGAGCACGGGCAGGTCGCGGGCGACCACGGGGACGCCTGCGGCGAGCGCCTCCAGGGCGGCGAGCCCGAAGCCTTCCTTGGTCGACACCATCGCGAGCGCGCCGGCCTCGGCGACCAGAGACGGGAGCTCGTCCTCCGCGAGCACGCCGGTGATGACGACGGGCACGTCGAGCTCGCGAGCCCGGGCGTCGAACGCCGCTCGGTAGTCGCGGTAGTCGAAGAGGGTCTCCCCACCGCCGAAGACCAGCGTCAGGTCGGCATGACGGGGATCGGAGGCGCGCAGCTCGGCGTACGCCTCCAGCAGGTCGAGCGAGCCCTTGCGTGGCTCGATCCCGCCGAGGGCGAGGACGTAGCGGCCGAGTCGCGCCCGCCAGGACTCCCGACCGGCGACGTCGTCGGCTCCGGCCGCGAACCGGGCGGCGTCGACACCGTTGGGGATGACCGTCGGGGTGAGGCCCCATCCTGCCTCGACCTCGTCCGCGACCGACTGCGAGACACAGATCCGGGCGTACGGCTCGACGACGGCCTTCTCGTGGCAGGCGGCGAGCTGCGGGGTGGTGAAGTGATCGAGGTGGTGGATGGTGCGCAGGCAGGGCAGCGCGGCGTTGGCGCTGATGCAGTCCTGGGCGTGCACGATGTCGTAGGCGTCCCGCTGCTGCTCGAAGGCGGTCCTCAGGACGGCGATGGAGCGCACGATCCGCTCCCCCACGCTCTCCTCCTCGCGTGCCTCGAACGGCACCGCACGGACGGTGACGGCGGGGTCGACCGGACGGAAGAACTCCGTGTCGCCGTGACGGCCGAGGGTCCAGACATGGACGTCCTCGCCGAGCGCGGCCAGTGCCTCCGCGAGCGCCAGCGTGTGCACGACTCCGCCGCGAGGACGGGTGGAGTAGGTCAGGAGCGCGATCCTCATTCGGGCCTCCCCGGGTTCTGGTAGGCCGTCGGGGTCAGCTCCTTGAGGTGGTGGAGGACCCGTCGGGACCGGGCGATCTCCGCGTCGATGTCGATCTCCGCGACGGCGAGGCCACCTTTGGAGGTGGTGCGAGCCAGGATCTCGCCGCCGGGACCGACGACCTTGGCCTGGCCCAGGAAGCGCAACCCACCCATCACCCCGGTCTGGTTGGAGGAGACCCACACGACCTGGTTCTCGGCCGCCCGAGCCTGGTCGTAGAGGTCGAAGAGCCGCGACTGCCGATCCTGCGGGAGCCGCGAGGCACGGTCGGTGACCGAGGCCGGCCAGGCCGAGAGACAGGCGATCACCGAGGCGCCGTCGAGGGCGAGGGTGCGGGCCGCCTCCGGGAACGTCTTGTCGTAGTCGATGAGCATGCCGAGCCTCCCCACCGGGGTGTCGAAGGCCGCGAAGCCCTCCCCCGCCGCATAGACCAGCGACTCACCGGCCGGCTGGTGCACCTTGCGGTGGCGCCCGAGAATCCCGTCGCCGCTGAGGCAGACGGCGGAGTTGTAGAGCCGCGCCCGGCCCTCGACGACGACCTCCTCGGCATACCCGAGGCAGACCACCATCTCGCCGGCCATCGCGATCATCCGGCCGATCTCGAAGGAGTCCTCGCCGAGGGCCGGCGGCAACGCGTACGGGTCGGGGTGCCGCAGGTCGGAGAGGTAGCCGCCGAGGGTCGCGTCGGGGAGCACCAGGAGGCGTACGTCGTTGCGCCGGGCGTCCTCGACGATCCCCTCGAGCTTGGCGACCGCGCGCGGCAGGTCGCGTCCGAAGTGGGCCGCGACCGCCGCGATGCGTATCTTCGACATGCTTCTCAACCTATTCGTCGTCGTCCTGGATCCGGGGTGGGCGCGCCTCAGGCGACGGCCGCCGCCGACGTGTCCAGCAGACGGGGTGAGCGGCGCCGGGCCAGATCGGCGGCAGGCTCGATGGTCCGGCGGCTGTTGCCGGTGATGGTGCCGGTGATGTGCTCCGCGTCGGCGGCGATGCCGAGGTAGCGCCCGGAGCCCCAGGTGTGCAGCCACGGCAGCCCGAGGAAGGAGAGCCCGGGGACCGCGGTGAGGCCACGGGTGTGGGTCGGTCGTCCCGTGCCGTCGAAGACGCCCACCCGGACCCAGCGATAGTCGGGCCGGTAGCCGATCGCCCAGATCACCGTCGAGACACCGGCCGCGGCGAGGTCGAGGGCGGTCGGATCCGACTCCGGCTCCCAGACCGGTCGGTAGGGCTCAGCCGACGGTACGTCGAGGTCGCGAGAGGCGATGTAGACGTCGATGTCGCGGCAGATCGAGCGGTAGACGTCGTCGGCGGAGCCGAGCGCCTCGCGCAGCGTCGGCTCGAGGACGAGATCGGTGCCGGCCCCGGAGGCGAGCCGGCCGTAGAGCCGCATCCCCTCGGCCGCGAACTGGCGCAGGTCGATGTCGCGGCCGCCGTCACGGCCGGTCACGTAGTGGTTGGTCTTCTCGCGTGCCGCCGGGCCTCCCGGATAGCTCGTCACGGGAGTGTCGTAGAGCCCCATCTCGGCCAGCCACGTCATGCAGTCGCGGCCGCGGTGGAACCGGGCGACCCGGGGCGCATCGCCGATCGCCAGATGCACCTGACGTCCCTCCAGGTGCAGGTCCTCGGCGATCTGGGCCCCGGACTGGCCCGAGCCGACCACCAGCACCGCACCCGGGCGGAACTGCGCGGCGTTCTTGTAGTCGGCCGAGTGCAGCTGGTCGATCGCGGGGTCGAGCGCGGGCGCCCAGTCCGGGACGACCGGTACGTGGTAGCCGCCGGTGGCGACCACGACGTGCTCGGCCTCCCAGGTCTCGGCGCCCTCGGGCCCCTCGGCCTCGAGCAGGAACCCGCCGTCCGGGCGCTGGGTCAGCGAGGTCACCCGGGTGTGCTCGCGCAGCGGAGGGCCGAAGGTCGGCGCGTAGCCGGCCAGCCACGCCACCACCTCGTCGCGGGTCATGAAGCCGTCCGGGTCGGGCCCGGCGTACTCGTAGCCGGGCAGGCGGCAGTGCCAGTTGGGTGTCACGAGGGTGAAGTTGTCCCAGCGGGTCTCGGCCCACTCGTGGCCGGCGGTGCCCGCCTCGAGGACGACATGGTCCACGCCGTCGCGGACGAGGAACCAGCTCGCGGCCAGGCCGGCCTGCCCGCCGCCGACGATCGCGACGGTGGTGCGGTGGGTGGTCATCGGGACTCCTGGGAGGTCGAGGTGGCAGGAAGGGGCGGGTGCATGGCGAGGACCCTGACGTGCTGCTCGGAGGCGTACGCCGCGGCCGAGGCGCGCAGCTGCTCGGCGGTCGCCATCGCGCTGGTGCACGCGAAGCCGAACTTCGCCCGCACCCGCTCGGAGGCGGTGGCCAGGGCGGTGAGGCTGCGGTCGAGGAAGTCGTCGACGGCGTACGTCCGGCCGGCCTCCAGATGGTCGTGCACCACCAGCGAGGGCGAGTAACAGTCCTCGACCCGGCCGTCGGGCCAGCGCACGGTGAAGGTCATCTCAGGCACGGCCCTCACCCACCGGGGCGAGCGGCTCGGCGGTCGCCAGCGTGGACGGGTACGCCTCGGGCCGGCGGTCACGGAGGTGGAACATCGCCCGGCGCGCCGTGCTCAGAGCGCTGGGCACGTCGAGCTCGGCCACGGCCATGCCAGCGTCGAGACCGGTGGTGGCCAGGATGTCGCCGCCCGGACCGACCACCTTCGCGTTCGCGACGAAGCGGAGCTTGCCGAAGGTCCCGTGCTGGTTGGAGGCCAGCCAGACCACCTGGTTCTCGAGCGCCCGGGCGGCGTCGAAGAGGTTGAACCGCGCCAACCACCGGTCGTCCTCGAGCGAGGCGCTGGTGGCGGTGCGCGAGGCCGGCCAGGCGGAGATGCAGGCGATGATCTCGGCGCCGTCGACGGCCAGCGCCCGCGCGCCCTCGGGGAACGCCTTGTCGTAGCAGATCATGGTGCCGATCCGGCCCGCCGGTGTGTCCACGCAGCCGAACCCGTCCCCGGCCGCGTAGTAGAGGTTCTCGCCGAGCGGCTGGTGCACCTTGCGGTGAGCGCCCAGCACGCCGTCGCCGGTGACGACGGCGGCCGTGTTGTAGCGGTCCGCACCATCGGACTCGCACAGACCCACGACCACGGTCATGTCCGCGGCGAGCTCGGCGACCCGCCGCAGCTCGGGGCCGTCGATGTCCATCACGGGCGGGAGGTCCTCGGGCGTCTCGTCGTGGCTGCCGTCGCGGCCCGCGCCGAGCACAGAGAGGTAGCCGCCGAGGCAGGCCTCGGGGAGGGCGAGCAGGCCCACGCCGGCCTGGCGGGCGTCCTCGATGAGGCCGCCGATCTGGGCGAGGTTCTCGTCCACGTCGCGGCCGAAGCCGGCGCAGACGGCCGCGACGGCGGTGCCGCGGGGGGAGCTGTTGATGGTCATGTCGCAGGTCCTAGTCCGGTGACGGTGTGGTCGATGGCGTCGGTGACGGTGCCGTCCGGCCAGCGCAGGCCGACGCCTGTGCCGGGGACGAGCTCCCCGCACACCGCGGAGGAGAGGAAGCCGGGCAGCTCGGGCCGCACCCGGGTTCGTGCGGGCGCCTCCGCGGTGAGCATCGCGAAACCCGGGAAGCAGGTGAGCCAGTCCGCGGTCGAGGCGGCCGGCGGGGTGGGGACGGCGCCGACGTCGATGATCGCGCGGCAGCCGCTGGCCTCGGCCAGCATCCCGGCGGTGCCGACCAGCCCGGCCATGCTGACGTCCTTGGCCGCGCTCGGCGCCAGCGCGGGCACGACTCCGGACAGCGCCCGAAGCTCGGCCGAGGTCCGGTGCGAGGAGGAGTCCCACTGGCGGCCGCGGTAGCCGGGCCGCCAGCCCCCGCCGAGGTCCGCGCTCAGCCGGAGTACGTCACCGGGTGCTCCCCCACCACCCGGGACCGGCCGCTCGGCGCGCCCGAGAGCGGTCACCGAGAGCGCGGACGGGACGCCGAGCTGGGTGTGCCCGCCGAGGACGGGCAGGTCCCACGCCTGCGCGGCCTCGGCCAGCCCGCGCACGATCCGGCGGGCGAAGGAGGCGTCGCGGGCCCCGATGGCGTCGAGCAGGCCGACCGGCTGCGCGCCCATCGCGGAGAGGTCGTTGACGTTGACCAGGACCGCGCACCACCCCGCCCACTCGGGATCACGCTCGACCATCGAGGGGAGGATGGCGTCGCAGGCCGCGACCAGGTCGCTGCCCGGGACCGGCGCCCCGTCGTCACCCCGGAACCCCGGCGTCGAGTGCCCCACCAGGGCGCCGACGAGGTCGCCCAGCGGCGACTTGGTGGCCTCCGACAGCTGCCGGATGCGCGGGACCGGCCACTCCATCACCACATGGGTCAGGTCGTGGAGGTGGACCCGCTCGCGCGGGATCCAGCCGAGCCTGCGGAAGAGCCCCTCGTTGCGGGACTGGACGGTGGCGTCGAAGCGGAGCGCACCGGCCTGCTCGGCCGTGGCGCAGGCCGCTCGGACGAGCGCCGCACCGACACCGAGGAGCTGACGTGCGTCCTGCTTGACCGCCAGCCGGCTCCCCCGCCACCAGCCGACGTCACGGGCGCCCGGCTGCGCCGGGTGGAGGCGTACGCCGCCCAGGGTCTCGCCGTCGTCCGAGCGGGCGAGCAGGACGATCCGGCGCGGGTCGTCGTCGACGTCGTCGAGGTCGGAGCCCGGGAAGAGACCCTGCTCGGTGACGAAGACCTCCCGGCGAAGCCGGAGGTAGGCCTCCAGGTCCGCCGCGGTCTCGGCCCGGACCACGGTATAGCCCTCCAGGCTCGGCGAGCGGCGTGCGGCACCAGTGAGGATGACGTCATCGAGGAGCTCGGTCATGCCGGCTCCTCCCCGCAGGCACCGAGCGCGGAGCAGGCACCGCACGAGGCGCAGCCGGCCGCCTGGTCCGCGCCGGTCATGCCGGCCCGGCGCAGGAGCGCGGCGACCCGGGAGGTGACCCGGTAGACGTCGGCGTGCGGCGGCGCGGGAACGGCATCGACGTCCTTGGCCAGGGTGCCCGCCAGCGGGCGGTAGGGCACGACGAAGGGATAGACCCCCATGGCGATGAGCTCCTCGCAGCCGGCGACCAGCTCGTCGGGATGCTCGCCGAGACCGACCAAGAGGTAGGTCGAGACCTGGTTCCAGCCGAAGACGCGGACCGCTTCGGCCCAGGCGGCGCGGTACTCGCTCAGCGGCACCGAGCCCTTGCCGGGCATCCAGCGCAGCCGCGCCGCGTCGTCGAGGGACTCGACATGGATCCCGATCGAGCGAGCGCCCGCGTCATAGAGCTCCTGGATCGAGGCCAGGTCACCCGGCGGCTCGCACTGCACCTGGATGGGGAGATCGGGCACCGCCTCGCGTACCGCGCGCACGCAGCGCGCCAGATGGGTCGCCCCGCGGTCACGGCCCCGGGAGGTCCCGGTGGTCATCACCATCTGGGTGACACCGTCGAGCTCGACCGCGGCCCTGGCCACCTCGGCGAGCTGGGCGGGCTGCTTGACCGCGATCGTGGAGCCCTGGCGCAGCGACTCCTCGATCGCGCAGAAGCGGCACCGATCGTCCTCTGCGTAGCGCGCGCAGGTCTGCACGACGGTGGTGGCGAGGACGTTGGCCGAGTGCAGCCGGGCGATCTTGTCGTAGCCGACACCGTCGGCGGTGACCAGGTCGTAGAAGCGGGGCCGGGCGACGGCCTCGACCCCGAGCCCGGTGTCGGCGCCGTCGAGGAGCAGCTTGCCGCCGCGTACGGAATAGGGGCTGCGGGGGTTGAGCGGGATGGCCGCGCCGACCCCGTCCAGGAGGACGTGGCCGTCGTCGCTCGGCCCCGCGCCCGAGCGGCGGGCGACGGGGGCATCGAGCAGGCGGATCCCCTGGATGGCGACGTCGACGCGGGTGCTGGACGAGATCGGCGAGGTCATGGCCGGGTCCTCAGAGGTTGTAGGTCGAGTTGATGATGGCGCCCTTGCGCGCGTAGTGGATCAGCGCGTCCTGGACGTCGAGCGGGTGCGAGGGCACGACGCCCTCGATCAGGTCCTCCTCGCGCAGGCCGTGGAGGCCCATCCCGAAGCGGCAGCAGAAGACCGTTCCGCCCTCCTTGATGAAGGTCTCGATGGCGCCGTTGGTGTTGAGCTCACCGGGGAACCCGGCATCGCCCATCGTCGGGAAGCCGCGCGAGGCCATGCAGGCGAGCGTGCCCGGCCCGTAGAAGTAGATGGCGGACTCGAAGCCCTTGCGCAGGGCCCGCGTCGCCTGCAGGACGGCGACGAAGCTGACCGAGGACTCGTGCGGGATGCCGTGGACGAGGGTGAAGTAGGTCTCCCCCTCCTCGGCCTGGTAGTCGGGGAAGATCTTGGTCGAGCCGTAGATGTTGGTGCCCGGCTGCTGCGAGGGGTGCGGGATCTCGCCGAGCGACTTGGCCATGTTCTCGGCGATCTGGGCGTCGATGTCAGCGGTGTCAGTGGTCACGTGGTTCTCCAGAGAGGTGGGATAGGCGGAGGGAGCGGGCTCGTCGTCCTTGACGAGTGGTCGGCAGCCGGGCTGCCGCTCTCAGCCGTAGAGGGCTGAGAAGTTGTGGTGGAAGAAGGCCTCGGCGAGCTCGCCGTCACCGGCCGCGGCGGCCAGCCGGGCGTGCTCGCCGGCGAAGTCACCCCACGGGGCGTCGGTGGCGAAGAGGATGCGGTCGTGCCCGACGCCGCGGCGCTCGATCTCCTGCACCAGCCAGGTCGGTGCGAAGCCGATCGCCCAGCTGGTGTCGGTGTAGACCTGCATCCCGGCCTCGATCCAGTCGAAGAGCCGGCCGCCGATGAGCTTCATGTGGCCGCTCATCCCGCCACCGAGATGCACGAGATGGAGACGTACGTCGCGGGCGTAGCGCTCCACGAGCGTGCCGATCTGGTCGATGTCGGAGGCGGCGCCCGGCGAGGTGTGCACGTGCACGGTCAGGTCGTGCTCGCGGGCGGTGGCGAAGACCTTGTCGAGCTGCTCGAGGCATTCCGGGTCGCTGGGATGGCCGCCGAGCAGGAAGCTCGTCTTGAGCGCGGCCACCCCCTCCTCACCGGCGAGGGCGAGGGCGGCATCGTTGCGGGCCGAGTCGGACGCCTTGGGCGAGACCCACAGGCCGCACCGGATCCGGTCGTCGCTCTGGGCGGCCTCGATGGCCAGGGAGTTGAGGTCGAAGGCGGCGTCGGGGTCGGGCACGCCGTAGTTCGGCAGCACCAGCGCGCGCTCGATCCGGTCGGCGTCGAGGTCGGCGACGAGCTCCTTCACGGTGGCTCTCGCGGTCACGTCGGCGTTGATCGCCGGGCCGCCGTAGAACGGGTACGCCGGCAGCCGGCCGATGTGGCGGTGGGCGTCGCGGAGGGGCTTGTTCATGGCATCAAGCCTTCGGCCCGGTCGTTTCGGAGTGGTTACGCCTGGAATACGAAGCCCGTTTCGGTTCGTAAGATCGAGGTAACCCGCCTCACCCGAGTCAGGTGATGCGGCTCGGCGCCGGCGGCGTTGCGATGGTGCGGTGCTGACCTGGCTGCGCGAGCGGATGTCCCTGCCTCGCCATCTCTTCGATCGGCGGACGGCACGACGCGATGCCGCTGCCGGCGCCGTGCTCGGCATCGAGTCGGTCCCGGACGGGCTCGCCAGCGGTCTCCTCGCCGGGGTGAACCCGGTCGCCGGGCTCTACGGCTACCTGTTCGGGCTCGCCGGCGGAGCGCTGTTCACCGGCACCGCCGCGATGGCGATCCAGGGCACCGGGGCGATGGCGATCATCGTCGCCGACGTCGACCTCGACGCCTACGACGACCCGGTGCGAGCGCTCGCCACGCTGTCGATCCTCACCGGCGTGATCATGATCGTCGCCGGCGCGCTCCGCCTGGGCCGGCTGCTGCGGTTCGTGTCGAAGTCGGTGATGACGGGCTTCATCTCCGCGGTGGGGATCAGCATCGTGCTCGGCCAGCTCGACAACTTCACCGGCTACGACTCCCACGGGAGCAACCGCGTCACCGCCGCGCTGGACCTGCTGGTCCACCTCCGCGGCGTCGACCTCGCCTCGGTCGTGGTCGGTCTGACCACCGTCGCCGGCATCCTCGTCCTGCAGCGCACCCGCCTGGGTGCCACCGGACTGGTGGTGGCCGTCGCCGCGGGTTCCGCGCTGGCCGCCGTGCTCAACGCGCTGGGAGAGGACACCGTGGCCCTGGTCGCCGACGTCGCCGAGGTGCCCAACTCGTTGCCCCTTCCGGTCTTCCCCGACCTCGCGGCCACGATCGACCTCCTGCTCCCCGCCGCCGCGCTCGCGTTCGTCGGGCTCGTCCAGGGCGCCGGCGTCTCCGCCGGCTTCCCGAACCCGGACGGCACCACCCGTCCCTCGCGCGACTTCATCGGCCAGGGAGCGGGCAACATCGCCTCCGGTCTCTTCCGCGGCGTGCCCGTGGGCGGCTCGATGTCGGCCACCTCGCTGGTCGTCGGCGCGGGCGCCCGGAACCGGTTCGCCCTCCTGGTCGCGGCCGTCGTGATGGCTACCGTCATCGTCCTCTTCGCCGGGGTCGTCGAGCTCGTCGCCATGCCCGCCCTGGCCGGCCTGCTGATCGTGGTCGGTGTCGGCACCGTCAAGCCGGCCAAGCTGCTCGCCGTCGCCCGGACCGGGCCGGTGCCGCTGACCGTGATGCTGACGACCCTGGTGCTCACCCTGCTGATGCCGCTGCAGTACGCCGTGCTGGTCGGGGTCGGGCTGTCGGTGCTGCTCTTCGTGATCGGCCAGTCCTCACGGCTGGTGACACGCCGGCTGGTCATGGGCGCCGAGAACCGGGTCATCGAGACCAACCCGCCGGCAAGCCTCGGCGAGCGCGAGGTGGTGGTGCTCCAGCCCTACGGGCCGATCTTCTTCGCCACCGCCACCGCGCTGCGCTCGCAGATGCCGGACCTGACCCCGGCCTCACGCAGGTCCGTGGTGATCCTGCGGCTGCGGGGCGCCGACGACGCCGGCGCCACGCTGCTCGAGGTCCTGGCGACGTACGCCGCCGGGCTCGCCGACCTCGGGAGCAGGCTGGTGATCGTGACCGACAACGATCGGCTCGTGCGCCAGCTGCAGACCGACGCGACGCTCGGCTCGGCCGGCTCCGTCTACCAGGGCACCGCGGTGATCTGGGAGGCCACCCGGGAGGCCTACGACGATGCCGTCGCGTGGGTGGCGCAGGACGAGGAGCCCACGAGCCGGGACCAGCACTCCGCCACCCGCCCCCACCGCGACCCGCACGAGGGCGACTGGCCACCGGACCAGATGGCCCTCTAACCAGAGCCCTCGCAGCCGGTAGCGGGGTTCACCCCTTTCCGGCGATCACCGACGTCCCCCGCACCCGCAGGCTGGGGTGGTGACGAGCTCGGCGACCCATGACGAATCGCGTACGGACTGGCGCGAGCTGATCGCGATCGTGCTGCTGTCCGTGACCGCGATCCTGACCGCCTGGACCGGCTTCCAGGCGAGCAAGTGGAGCGGCGCGATGTCGATCTCCTTCTCCCAGGCATCGACGAAACGGATCGAGGCCGCCCGGCTGGAGTCCACCGCCAACCGCAAGCTGACGGTCCAGGTCTCGCTGTTCGTGCAGTGGCTCGAGGCGTACCAGATCGGCGACAGCGAGCTGACCGAGTTCCTCCAGGCCCGATTCCCGGAGCCGCTGGCCACGGTCTTCCCGGCGTGGCTCGACGCCCGGCCGCTGAAGGATCCCGACGCTCCCGCCACGCCGTTCGACATGGCGGAGTACGTCATCCCGGAGTCCGTACGCGCAAGTGCTGCGGACGAGGCCGCCGACCGCAAGTTCACCCAGGCGCTCCGCAACAACCAGCGCGGCGACAACTACACCGTCTTGACCATCGGCTTCGCCTGCGTGCTCTTCTTCGCGGCCCTCTCCGAGCGCATGCGGCGCCGCAGCGCTCAGTGGGCGCTGCTCTGCATCGGCGGCGCGGGATTCCTGCTCCTGACGATCGTGCTCATCTCGTTCCCGAAGATGATCTGAGCCCGGTCACCCGAAATAGGTGATCCTTCCGCGTTTTTTGCCGTTTACTTTGAGTAGCATCGCAGCATAGCCGGGCGGGTATTCCGGCTCATCTACGGCGCGGTGACGCTCATCAGCACCCTCCCCCCCAACGAGCGCACGACGCCGACGTGGCATCTGAGCTCCGACTGAGGGGAGGGGTTGTGCAGCGCAGCAGGCCGGCGCCCGCTACAGACCCGACGACTGGACAACCCACACCGATCCCGCCTCGCGAGGCGACGGCGGTGATACCGGCATCGAGGGCCGCGGACGACGCGGCCAGCGCGCCGTGGCCCCGCCTCCCGAGGGTCTACGTGCCACGCCGATCGCTGTGGGCCGACCTCGACCGCTCCGCCGATGCCGCGATCACCCTGCTGATCGCCCCCGCCGGCGCCGGCAAGACCCTGGGGGTCGCCGGGTGGCTGCGGCAGCAGACCGGCGACGAGCCTCCCCGCGCCCAGCGCTGGATCGACGCCGACGGCACCATGACGCCAGACCAGCTCGCCGAGATGCTTGACGAGGCAGCCGAGGGCACTCCCCCGCGCATCGTCATCGACGACGCCCACCTGCTTCGCGCGGCCACGCACCGGATGCTCAACGAACGCCTCAACGACGACCCCGACTCCATGCGCCTGGTGATGATCAGCCGTTGGGACCTGCCCTTCACCCGGCTGGTGCCGGAGCTGCTCGGCAACTTCGCGATCGTACGAGGCAACGTGCTGCAGCTGACCGACGCCGAGGCCGAGGCACTCATCGTCGAGCACGCCCGCACCGACTCCAGACAGGTCGTCGACGGCATCGTCCGGCAGGCTAGGGGCTGGTGTGCCGCGGTGGTCCTCGCTGCCCGGTCGGTCCATGCCAGCCCTCCGGGGCGAGCCGGCGAGACCGCGTTCGAGGACGGCACCGTCGGCCTCGGCGACCGGGTGGCGAGCGAGGTGTTCGCCTCGCTGTCCGCGCGGGCAAGACACCTGCTGCTGTGCACGTCGGCCGAGAACGTCGTGACCGCCAGGACCGCCGCCCATCTCTCCCAGGACCCGAGTGCCGGGGAGACGCTGGCCGACCTGGAGAGCACCGGGCTGCTGGTGACCCGCGCGGTGCCGCTCGTCCCCGAGACCGAGGAGGCCTACCGGATCCATCCGCTGCTCGCGGAGGTCGTACGCCGCCGGCTGGTCGCCGGAGGGGTCGACGTCGTCCGGGCACGATCGACCGTCGTGCGTGCTGTTCGGATCGACCGGACGCGCGGCGAGGCGCGGAGCGCGCTGCGGCGGCTCGAGGCGGTCGGGGCCCACGAGGAGATGGCGACCGTGCTCGCCGAGGACGGCGTCAGGACGGCGATGCGCGGCGACGGGGAGCGCCTGAGCCCCTTCGCCCGCAACCTCGTCGAGCACGTCGAGACGACCCCCAGGACCTGGTTCGCCCTCGCCATCGAGCACTGGCTCGACGGCAACGTGCCCGAGGCCGAGCACTGGCTCGACAGCTGTCTGGCGGTGCCGGCCGGGCTCTCGGCGGAGGAGCTCGCGTGCGTCGGGCTGATGCGGGCCCGGCTGGGCCTGGAGCCGCTGCGCGCCGCGACCGACAGGGCCGTGGAGGTGGCCCGGGGACGACACGGCGCCGGCGGCGAGGCCGCCATCCTCCCGCAGCTGCTCACCGAGCTCGGCATCACCCAGAGCTGGCTCGGCGAGCTGCCGGAGGCGGAGCAGAGCCTCACCGCCGCGATCGGGCTGGCCCGCACCTGGAACATGCCGGCGGTCGCGGCCGACGCCTCCAGCCATCTGGCGATGACCGAATACATGCTCGGTCGCGAGGCGGCCTGCGGAGAGATCGCCGAGGAGGCCGCCACCCTGCTCGAA
This sequence comes from Nocardioides sp. NPDC054178, assembly GCF_055585005.1. Taxonomy (NCBI): domain Bacteria; kingdom Bacillati; phylum Actinomycetota; class Actinomycetes; order Propionibacteriales; family Nocardioidaceae; genus Nocardioides; species Nocardioides sp. NPDC054178. The sequence continues at coordinate 476,200 of NZ_JBVJKY010000004.1, read as the reverse complement.
CGGGTCGCCCCCGACCACGCGCACAGCCCTCGCAGCGAGTTCACCCGGACCCGGACGGCTCTGGCCGCAGCCCTGGCGCGCACGGCGCGGCTCCCGTGGCTCGAGCTGACGCCCATCCCGGATGCGACGGTCCATCCCACCGACCTGTGCACCCGGTTCTGGATGAGGCTCCGGGAGGCCCACACCACCATGTCCAGCCACTCGGTCGTCCGGGCGCGCCAGCTCCTCGACGAGCCGTTGGGCCTCCCGGGAGCCTTCCGGCTGCCCGACCACCTGCAGGTCGTCCTCCTCGTCAACGTGGCGGCGCTGGCGGCGCTCGCGACCGACCGGCGCTCGTTGAAGTCGGCCGAGGCCGAGCTCACCGAGCGCGGGATGATCGGGGAGGCGGCGCTGGCCAAGGCGCTCCGCGCCGACCTGGACGGAAACCGCAGGCTCGCCGCAGACCACTTCGACACCGCGGCGCAGCAGACGACGTGGTCCCAGCCGATGACCCGCGGGATCGCGCTCGTCGGCCGCGCGGAGCTGCTCAGCGAGCTGGGCGACGCGGACGGGGCGGCCGAGCATCTCCAGCAGGTCGCGATCGAGACCGAGGTGCGCCAGAACGCGATCCCGTTCCTCGGCTGGACACGACAGGGCACGCCCGTGCAGACCATGCTGGGACGGTTCCCCACGCTCAGGCCGCAGGACTGGGTCAGCCGGATCTCGTCCGGCATCGCGGAGGTTCCCAGCCTGACGACCTACTTCGACCAGGGCACGCCCCGGCCGAGCGAGACGGTCGACGAGTCGGCCGGGCCGCTCCCCGGCCTGAGCGCCCGGGAGCGGGACGTGCTGCGCGAGCTCGCCCGCGGATCGACGTACGCCGACATCAGCGCCGCGCTCTTCGTCTCCGAGAACACGGTGAAGACCCACGTCAGCAGCCTGTACGCCAAGCTCGGGGCCTCGCGGCGCAGTCAGGCGCTGGCGGTGGCGCGGAGCCTGAACCTCATCTGACCGCATCGGGCTCGGCCGCCCTGGGACTCGGCGGCCGAGCCCGATGTCGGTTCGGGTCCCGGATCCTCGCGGAAGGTCAGCCCCGCGCCTCGGCTCGGAGGCGGAAGGACATCACGATCGCGATGATGCCGACGGCGATCAGCCAGATGCAGGAGACCACGAGGAGCGCCCCCAGCGACACCGCCGGGTTGATGAGGAGGACCGCACCGGCCAGGACCGTGATCACCCCGGCGATGATGTCCCACGTACGTCGCCCCGGGGCCGGCCGGAGGATGGCGCCGATGATGTCGACGATGCCTCCGATGACCCACCACACTCCGAGCAGGATCGTGACGATGAGCAGCGTCTGCACCGGGTCACGCAGGAAGAGCAGGCCGACGACGATCGCCAGCGCACCCGAGAAGCCCACGACGGCTCGCAGACCGCCGTCCATGGATCTGCCCGCCACCGCGGCGATGAGGCGGATCAGACCGGACGCGATGATCTGGATCGCCACGATCACCGCGAGGACGACGAGCGTCTGCTTCGGCCAGACGGCCAGGACGACTCCGAGCGCCGTGGTGAGCAGGCCGTAGGCCAGGACCAGGCCCCAGTAGTCACCGAGGCCCTCGAACACGGACCCGGAGCCCACCTTCGGCGCGTCCGGCTGGGCCCCCGCGCTCTGTGCGTACGGGCCCGGTGCGTCGGGTCCGGAGGCGTCGGGCGCGGAGGCATCAGGCCGAGGGATGTCAGGACGGGGAAAGTCCGAGCCCGGGATGTCGGAGCTCGTCATCTCAGAACTCGGCCCGGCTCGACATCAGCTGCGCGAGCGACCAGATGACGAAGATGTAGAGCGCCAGCATCGCGAGCGCCCAGAACGGGTAGTAGGGCATGAAGGCGAACGCGGAGATCGAGCCGATGACCGCGATCACGATGCCGGAGATGCGGGCCCACGTCTGCCCGAGGAGCAGGCCGATGCCGACGGCTATCGCGATCGCCCCCAGCACGATGTGGATCCAGCCCCAGGTGGTGAGGTCGAACTGGTAGACGTAGTCGATGCCCTTGACGTAGACCTTGTCCTCGGCCACGCCGGCGATGCCGGAGAGGATCTGGAAGATGCCGACCGTCGTGAGGATGGTGCCTGCGAAGATGGCGCCGGAGAAGGCGAAGGCGGTCTTGACGGGTGCGTCGTGGCCGCCTCGTGGTGTGGTGGTGCTCATGATGGGGTACTCCCTGTGGTCGTGAGCGGTTTCTCGTCGACCGCTTCGTTGGATGAGCCAGAAGCTAGGCCGCCGCGGCCCCGGCTGACTCACCCGCAACGGGCGAATCTCCTGCGCCGAAGGCGCGTCGCAGCGCAGCTTCCTGGCCGTCGCTCAGGTCGGTGAAGATCGGATCGGACGGCAGCCGGCCGCCCAGCGCATCCCTGACCGTGTCGACGACCCCGTCCGTGGTCAGCACGAACAGGGCCGAGGTGCCTGGGGTGACGCGATCGCGCACCCTGTTGATGAAGCCGTCGTCGATGCCGACGGCGCTCAGCGCGTCCGAGTGCAGCCCGGTCGCGGTGCCCAGCGCCGCACCGAGCAGTGGCACGAAGAAGATGAAGCCGAGCAGGAGCCCCCAGAAGGACCCACCCAGCTCCGTCCCCTCCGCGTCCGCGGAGGGGTGCAGCTGACTCGTTCGCAGCTTCATGGTGCCGGGCGGCCAGGAGAGCGCCGCAGCGTCCTGGAGGTCGATGAGACCCTCGAGAGCCAGCCCCTCCAGCGCGTGCAGGGTCTCCTCGGCGCCTTCGGGAGTGTCGAACCTCCACACGGTCAGAGTTCCGGTCGTCATGTCCTCCCCCGCCCCCGGCATCCCTCAGCCGAGCAGTTTCTGTTTGGCGGCTGCGAACTCCGCGTCGTCGAGGATCCCCTGGCTGTGCAGCTCCCCCAGCCTGGCCAGCTGCCCGATCAGGTCGCTCTCGGCCGGTGCGGCGGGAGCGGCCGGCGGCGGTGCCGCCGGGGGCGGGGCGGCCGGCGGCGGAGCGGCCGGGGGCGGGGCGTACTGCTGTTGCTCGTAGGCCTGTGCCTCCGCCCGTTGCTGGGCCCTGGCCGCCTGCCGGCGGTTGACAGCGTTCGATGTGGCCGTTGCCGTTCCGGCGATGACGGCCGTCCGTGCGGCGGCACCGATGAGTCCGGGCCGTCCGACGCGTCTGGCGAGCATGGTGTGTCTCCTCTCTAGCGAGCGACGGACGCGAAGGCGACGTCGACGTCCTCGGGCGGTACGCGCAGGAACAGCTCGACCTCGGCGCCGACGCTCCGGATCTGACTGACCGCCTCCCGCGCCCAGACCTGCTCGTAGACGACCGCGAGACCGGCCCGGCCGGGCTCGAGGGCGGTGGCGAACAGCTCGATGTCGGTGTCGCTGAGCAGGTCGTTGGCGTCGATCTGGAGCCCCGACAGCTCTGGAGGCAGACCCTCCGCGTCCTCCAGGTCGAGGGCCCGGAAGCTGCCGCCGGAGTCTTTGGCCATCAGCACGCAGTCGATGATCCGGATCACTCCGGCCTCGACCGATGGCTGCAGCACTGCCGCGAGGTCGCCGAGCCCGACGTCCTCCGGCATCGAAAGAAACAGAATCTCGACCGGGCCGCGGTCCATCGCGCCTCCCACATATCGCACGCCTGCCGGGCGGCAGGACACCTCCGACGCTAGGACGCGATCTGCGCTCGCTGATCACCCACATCGGGTGACCTTGGGACCGGTCACCGCGGCGGTTCGGGCGGTTCGAGCGGCGACTCCCGCGAGGAGACCACCGCGGCGTGCGTGGACTCGCCCAGGATCTCGGTGGCCGGCTCGATGTGGACTCCGCTGAGCCGTCGAAGGGTGCCGTCCGCCGACCAGCGCTCGACCAGATCCGGGTCGACGCCCGAGAGGTACAGCCGTCCGCCGGCAGCCTCCAGATCCCGGGCGTAGTCCCCCACGACCTTCAGGAACGTGGCCCCCAGCGTCGTCCGCCCCCGCAGCCGCAGCACCACCGCGGTGACGGCCTCCGGCGACTCGCCCGGCTCCGGCTCGGCCTCGTCGGGAGGCAGCGGCAGCCGACGCTGCAGCGTCCGCGCCCCGGCATAGAACAGCGAGCCGTACGCCTCGAGCACGACCAGGTCACCGCGCGTCAGCACCGGTGGCACCGGCCTCTCGACCAGGCGCCCCTCGCGGTCCCGCTCGATGCGTACGAGCCTGAGATCGAGGGAGTCCTGCCGCAGCTGCAGCAGGAGCGAGGCGACCACCCCGATGCCGACCGCCTGGGCGACGGGCAGCAGCAGGACGGCGACGAAGGTCGCCGTCATCGCGACGGCCGGGATGACCCCGGTCCGCGCGACGCTCACCACCTCACGCGGATGGATGGATGCCGCACCGGCGTAGATGAGCACGGCGGCGAGGGTCGGCATCGCGACCTTGCCGACGATCCCCGAGAGCAGCACGAGGATCACCGCCATCCAGATGCCCGTCCAGATCGCTCCCCACCGGGAGGCCGCTCCGGCCGTCGCGTTGAGGGCCGTCTGCCCCACGGACCCACCGACCGGCTGGCCGCCGAAGAGTCCGGAGGCGACGTTGGCGAGACCTTGGGCGGTGAAGTCCCGGCGCATCGAGGACCTGCTGCCGTCGAGGTTCGGGACGGCCTCCGCGACCCCGGCCCCCTGGATGAGCACGAGCGCGGCGATGGCGAAGGCTCCGGTGACCATGTCCAGGTCGATCAGGCTCAGGTCGGGAAGGTGCGGGAGGGGAAGCCCCTGCGGGATCTTGCCGGAGTCCTCCACGCTGACGACGTCGGCCCCGGTGACCAGGACGGTGAGCGTCGGCACGACGAGCGCGACGAGTGGCGAGGCCACCGCCAGCCGGGTCGGAGCCAGCACCAGCAGCAGGAGCAGCGCTCCCAGCCCGGTCGCGACGGTGGGCAGGCTGCTCTCACCGAGCCGCGTGAGGAGGTCCCATGCCTTGGCTGCCGCGAAGGGCCCCTCGGCGTCGACGCCGGCGATGTCGGGGAGCTGGCCGAGCACCATGTTGACCGAGACCCCGGTGAGGAAGCCGAGCATCACCGAGTAGGACACGAACCTGATGTAGCGGCTCAGCCTGAACAGCGCGGCCAGGAGCATCACCCCGCCGGCGAGGATCGTCAGCAGCAGCATCGCCGCCGACCGGTCATCGGCATCGTGAGCGGCCAGCACCGAGCCGGCGGCCAGCGCCGAGGCGCTGGTGGTCGTGACCACCATCATCCGGGTCGAGGAGCTCAGGCCGCCGGCGATGGGGCCGGCGAAGGAGGCGTAGAGCCCGTGGGTCGGGTTGACCCCGGCGAGCACGCTGGACGCCATCCCGTCCGGCACGCTGGCGATGGCCCCGGGCAGCCCGGCGACGAGGTCGCGGCGCCAGTGGCGCTTGCGCGGGGTGATCTCCTGGACCTCCCGGCGCAGCACCCGCTCCGCACGGGCCTGGGTGCGACGCAGCGATCCCGCATAGAGCCTGCGCAGCGGCGTACGGCCGTCCGGGTCGGGATCCATGTCGCCCTTGGCCACCGGCGCTCCAATGCAGGGAGGAGGAAGGCGTACGGGGCTCGGGCCGACGCCGTCAACGGATCCTGCGGGAAGCCGGCCCGCATCTGCCTCCCCCGGGACGGGTGACCCGAGGCTCACCCCTTCCGGGCGACCCTGGAACGGCGCCGGCGTAGCAGCCTGATCGATCGTGGCCAGACTTCTCGCTCCGTCGTTCGCCGGCTACTCGCCGTCGTGGATCAGATCCGACGTCCTCGCCGGGCTCACCGTATGGGCCGTGCTCGTGCCGGAGTCGTTGGCGTACGCGACGATCGCCGGGGTCCCACCGGTCGTGGGTCTCTACGCGGCCATGCCCGCCCTGGTGCTCTACTGCCTGTTCGGCTCCTCGCGCCATCTGATCGTCGCGCCGATGTCGGCCACCGCAGCGCTCTCGGCCGGTGTCGTGGCATCGTTCGCCTCCGGTGGGGCCGACGTCGTCGCGCTCACCGTCGGGCTGGCTATCGCGACGGGGATCGTCGCTCTGATCGCCGGCCTGCTGCGCCTGGGGTTCCTGGCCGCGTTCATCAGCGAGCCGGTCCTGCGAGGCTTCATCATCGGGCTCGCCCTGACGATCATCATCGGGCAGCTGCCCTCGCTGGTGGGCGTCGAGAAGGGCTCGGGCAACTTCTTCGAGAAGGCCTGGGACCTGCTGCGCCACCTCGGTGACGTCGATGCCCTGACCATCGCCATCGGGGTGGGCAGCCTCGCCGTGCTGCTCGTTCTGCGGCGGCTGGTTCCGCTCCTGCCCGCCTCCTTGATCGTGGCGCTGGTCTGCATCGGGCTCACCGCGCTGCTCGACCTCGAAGGGCACGGGCTCGCCATCGTCGGCCACATCGACGCCGGCCTGCCCACCATCGGGCTCCCGGACGTGTCGGGATCCGAGTTCCGCGACCTCCTCGCGGCCGCCGTCGGCGTGATGCTCGTCGGGTTCGCCGAGGGCCTGGGCGCGGCGAAGACGTACGCCGCCAAGAGCGGCTACGACATCGACCCGAACCGCGAGCTGCTCGGCCTGGGCGTCTCCAACCTGGGCGCCGGCCTGGCCAGCGGCATGGTGGTCAACGGCTCGCTGTCCAAGACCGCCGTCAACGGCTCGGCCGGGGCGAAGTCGCAGCTCTCGGCGGTCACCGCCGCCGTGCTGACGCTGCTCACCCTGCTGTTCATGACCAGTCTCTTCGCCGACCTTCCCGAGGCCACGCTCGCGGCGATCGTGATCGCCGCGGTGGTCGAGCTCGTCGACATCTCCGCGCTGCGCCGGCTGTGGCGGGTCCGGAGCGGACAGGTCACCAAGATCTACCAGATCAGCGCGCGCGCCGACTTCGTCGGCGCCGTCGTGGCGCTGCTCGGCGTGCTCCTCTTCGACACCCTTCCCGGTCTCGTGATCGGCATCGTCGCCTCGGTCATCCTGCTCATCGCGCGGACCTCGCGGCCGCACATCGCCCCGCTGGCTCCCGTCGACGGGACCGAAGGTGACGGCGCGTCGCCGCACCCGGGGCTGTGGGTGGACCAGAGCCGCAACCCGGCGTACGCGGGGATCCCGGGTGTCCTGGTGGTCCGGGTCGAGGCGCCCCTGCTGTTCGTGAACGCCGACTACGTACGCGACCGGGTCCGGGAGCTCGCCACGGACGTGCCGGACCTCCGGCTGGTCGTGCTCGACGGCCGGGCGACGCCCTCGATCGACGTCACCGCCACCGCCATGCTGACCCAGCTGCGTGCCGATCTGCACCGCCTGGGCGCCGACCTGGCGCTCGCCGGGGGCGTGGGTCAGGTGCGCGACGTCCTGTCCGAGGCCGCCGAGGAGGGTGAGCCGACGGTCTACCCGACCGTCGAGGCCGCCCTCGCGGCGGCTACTGGAGAGCCGACGTCAGGCGCATGACGTTGTCGACGTACGCCGCTCCGCGCCCGCGCCGCGCCCACTCCTCGGCACTGAGCTCGCTCGACCTCTCCCGATAGTCCTCGAGCACCGTCTGCAGGTCGGCGACCACCTGCTCGCTCTCGAGCAGCACGATGACCTCGTAGTTGAGCGCGAAGGAGCGGTAGTCCATGTTCGAGGAGCCGACGACGGCGACCCTGTCGTCGACCGTGAAGAACTTGGTGTGGAGGACGAAGGGCGCCGGATAGAGCCGGATCCGGACACCGGCGTCGAGGAGGTCGGCGTAGTAGGAGCGCTGCGCGTGGAAGACCATGAACTGGTCGGCGCCCTCGTTCACGAACAGCTCGACCTCGACGCCCCGCTGGGCTGCGGTCGTGACGGCGTAGAGGAGCGACTCGTCCGGCACGAAGTAGGGACTGACCAGGCAGATCCGCGACTGCGCGCCGTAGATCAAAGTGTTGAACAGACGCAGGTTGTTCTCGGTCACGAAACCGGGACCGCTCGGCACGACCTGGCACGCCACGTTCTCGGCGGCGCGCTCCGTCGGCTCCGCGTCCCGCGGCGCGCGTGGGGAGAGCAGGTCCCGGATGCTCTCGGAGGTCTCGGCGTACCAGTCCGTGGCGAAGACGATCGCCAGGTCGCGCACCGCGGGCCCCTCGACCCGGATCATCAGGTCGACCCACTTCCGACCGGCGCGATGGTTCTTCGGCTTGTCGTATCCGGGCTCGATGAGGTTCTGGGACCCCGCGAACGCCACGGTCCCGTCGACGACGAGGATCTTGCGATGGTTGCGCAGGTCGGGGCGGCGGAGCTCGCCGGAGAGCGGCCGGATCGGCAGCATCGGGGCCCACTTGATGCCCGACTCCTCGAGCCGCGACAGCATGTCCTGGTAGCCCGGGATGCCGCGTGAGCCGAGGTGGTCGAAGAGGAAGCGCACCTCCACCCCACGCCCGACCGCCTCGACCAGCGCGTCGAAGAAGTCGCCGGTGTCCTCGTCCCAGGCGGAGATGTAGAACTCGACGTGCACGAACCACCGGGCGCGGCGTACGGCCTCGGTCATCGCCACGAACGTCCGTGCGTAGTCGGGATGGACCTCGACCCGGTTGTCCCGGGTCAGCGGCAGGGATCCCAGGTGCTCGTTGAGCCGTACGGCGCCCGCCGAGGGACCAGAAGGCGCCGCCAGGGCCGCCGGGTCGGACCCCAGCTCGGCGCTGATCCGCTCGTTGACCTGCCGCTGCCACTCACGGCGCTTGCGCCCGACGCTGGTGCTCCCGAAGAGCAGGAAGGCGAGCAGGCCGAACGCCGGTACCGCCAGGATGAGGAACAGCCAGGCCAGGCCCGTCGACGGCTTCCGGCGGCCGGGGATCACCCCCAGCGCCACCACACACACGACGACGTGAGCGACCACGAACGCGGCGCTGATCAGGCCGGCGATCCAGGTTGACTCTTGCATCAGAACGACCCCATTCCATCGCCGACCATCTTGAACCCGAGCACTCCGAGGAGAACCGTCATGATGACCGCGTTGTTCGCGATCATCCAGGTCTTCATGCCCTCCAGCAGCTGGGCGGCGCGCTCACCGGTCGCCAGGTAGATGCCGTAGGGCACCAGCACGCCCAGGCTCGCGACGACGGTGAAGACGACCATCGCCCCGATCCGCTCACCGTTCACCGAGGTCGCCGTCGCGATCGTGCTGCCCGCCGAGACGACGAGCAGCAGGTTCTTGGGGTTCACCGACCCCAGGAGTACGCCGGTGCCGAAGGCCTTGACCGCGTTGAACTCGTCCAGCGCCGCCATCCACTTCGGCGTCGGCGCCGACTCCCCCTCCCCCGGCCGGGCCTGCCAGCTGCGTACGGCGAGCAGGAGGAGAAGGGAGCCGAGGACGATCTTGAGCAGGGCCGCCCAGGTCGGGGTGTCCGCGTCGCCGGACCCGGCCGCGCCGACGAGCAGCGCGACGAGGGTGCCGAGCACGAAGATGCCGGCCATCCACCCGGCGACGAAGGCCGCCCCGTTCGAGCCGGCGCGGCGGCTGACCAGCATGAGGACGAGCGCGACGATCGGCATCGGGCTGACGAGCACGCCCAGTGCGATCGGGAGGGACTCGCCGATTGCTTCCCACATGGCCCGACCTCAGCGCAGCCGGTCGCCCGCCGTCTTCACCTGCTCCGGGTGAGAAGTGAACGCACCAGTCGCGCGGCCTGGACGGCGACCGGATCCTCGACGAGCAGCCGGCCGAGCAGCGCCCCGCCGACGACGATGCCACCGAAGCCGATCAGCCAGGTCGAGAGGGAGAGGATCACGCCCAGCATGCCGAACTGCTCGGCGTTCGACTCGACGTAGGCAGGCATCAACCAGGCCGAGCCGCGGCTGTAGAGGACCTGCACGACGCCGGTCAGCACCGCTCCCGGGAGCAGCAGCCAACCTCGGGCGCGTCCGAACAGCAGCAGCCAGCTGCTCCCCCACCAGATGGCGCTCGCGCCCAGCATCTGGAGCACCGGCCGGAGCGGGTTGCCCGGGTCGGTGAGCAGCTCGACGATCGCATTGGCCACCATCAGACAGCCCAGCCACGCCACGACCCAGAACAGGCAGCGCCGGGCTCCCCGGACGCCTCCGACGTGCTCCTGCTCCCAGACCCGCTCGAGCATCCGCTGCACGGCGCGGCCGAAGGACGTGGCCGACACGATCGTGATCACCAGGCCCAGCGCCCCGGTCTCGGACCGCACCTGGTCCAGGTCGACCTCGCCCGTCACCTGGCGTACGACCTCGTCGCCGACTCCGGTGACCTGCGCGACCTGGTTCAGCGCGTTCCCGGTGAGATGGGGCAGGAAGGCGGCCAGCACGACCAGCATGGGCACCATGGCCAGGAGCGCCTGGGCAGCGATCAGCATGCACCGGTCGATGAACTCGATGCGGATGATCTCCGTCGCGAGGCGCCCCACCTGAGGGACGTGCCCGACCCAGGCCTCCACCCGGTCCCGCAGGTCAGCCACGTTCACGGGAACAGTGTTCCCCGGGGCTCGGTTCCCCACCCTCGCCCGTTTCCGGTGACCGCGCCGGGCGGCGGGGCGCTTATGTTGGTCAGACCAACGTCCAGGTCACCCGCTGGAGCCAACCATGAACGGACACATGATCGACGTGATGCGCTCATGACCCGGATCCTCATCCGGGTGGGCTCGTCGGTGTCGGACGACGTCCTCGAGACGTTCCCGCACCTGACCCGGGCCACGCAGCGCGCGACGACCACCCTTGTCGGGGATCTCTCGGACGCCAAGGAGCTGCAGGGCGTGCTGGACCTACTCAGCTCCCTGGGGGTCGACGTCATCGAGATCGTCACCATCCCCGAGTAGATCCGGCGGCGCGCTGCCCGCGATGAGCGGCATCAGCCAGCTCCTCGCCGGGTCGGACTCCACGGCGAGGGCGCGCACGAACAGGGTGAACGGGACCGCCATGACGGCACCGATCGGGCCCATGATCCAGGACCAGAAGATCAGTGACAGGAAGGTCAGCGTCACCGAGAGGCCCACCGCCTCTCCGACGATCTTCGGCTGGATCACCGACTGGATCACGACGTTCAGGAGGCAGTAGACGGCGATGACCGCGAGCATCAGCGAGAGGTCGCCGTCCAGCAGCGCCAGGATCGCCGGTGGCACCAGACCGATCACGAAGCCGATGTTCGGGATGTAGTTGGTCAGGAACGCGAGCAGCCCCCACAGCAACGGCGCGGGCACGCCCAGCAGGTAGAGGGCGAGCGTGTCGAGCGCTGCGACGATCAGGCCGAAGACCGTCGAGACGAGCAGATAGTGGCGGGTGCCGACCGCGAACGAGGACAGGGCGGCCACGAGATCCGGGCGCTTGCGGCCGATCGAGGCCAGCTGGCGCGGCAGGGCCGTCGCGTCGATGGCCATGAACATGCACATCGCCAGGATGAAGACCACCGTGGACAGCACCCCGAACATCCCGCCCAGGGCACCGGACACCAGGGACAGCAGGTTCGAGAGGTCGAACGACTCGACGATCTTGAGCACCTCGTCGGTGCCGATACCGACCTTGGTGAGCCAGTCGGTCAGGTCCTCGACGCGGGCCTTGGCGACATCGCCGTAGGTGCCCAGCAGCGTGCCGAAGCGAGCCACCGCGAGCAGCACGCACATGCCGAGACCGACGACCCCGACGACGACCGCGATGATGGAGAGGGCGGTGGCGAGGCCGGACGGGACCCGCTGCTCGAGCCAGGTCCGCGCGGGGTGGACGACGATGGTCAGGACCATCGCGAGAAACACCGGTCCGAGGATGTTGTTGGCCGCTTGGAGCCCCGCCACGAGGACCACCACCGCCGCGGCCCCCAGCAGGATCGCCAGGACCCTGAATTCCGGCGGCCAACTCGCGGCCGACTCGCTCCGGCCCTGCGTCCTGGGACTCACGGCACCCATGGTCCAGCCCGACCTGTCCGGCTGTATCGCCCGTTAAGGGTGAGCGCGACCACGTGGCCAGGCCTATCCCCAGCCCGGTATCCGGGCCCTTTGCCTCCTTACTTTAGCGACGAACCACTGCTTGGATGATTGCGGATGACGTCATCTCGGAGATGGGAGAAACAACGGTTTGCGAACGTTAGACACTGGTTCCCGCGCCTACGTTGCGCCGACAAGGCTGCGTGTGCCGCGGATACAGCCGACGTTCGTCAGCCGGGACCGGTTGACCGAGGACGCGCTCGCGCAGTGCCGGCTCACCCTCGTCTGCGCCCCCGCCGGCTACGGCAAGAGCATGCTCGTGGCCGACTGGGCCACCCGCGCCGCGGCCCGCGGGGAACCGGTCGCCTGGCTGTCGCTGCACGAGCAGGACGACCGGCCGCACGAGTTCTGGTCCGCCCTGATCGAGGCCCTCGTCCTGGCCGGATCGCCCGAGAGGAGCGAGCAGCTCGAGGAGCTGAGTCCGCCCTCGCAGGGCACCGAGCCGAGGTTCGTCACCAAGGTCGTCGAGGCTCTCCAGCTGGCCGGTGTGCGGTGGATCGTGCTGGACGACGTCCACCTGCTCCACGACGACGAGGTGCTGCGCGGGCTCGACATCCTGCTCGCCGAGCTGCCACCCGAGGTGGGCCTGGTGATGGCGTGCCGGTCCGAGCCGTCGCTCGCGCTGCACCGGCTGCGACTCGACGGGTCGCTCTCGGACGTACGCGGCAAGGACCTCGCCTTCACCGACGTCGAGGCACTGGAGCTGTTCGCGGCGAGCGACCTGCCGATGACGGCCGATGCGATCTCCCATCTCGTCGGCCTGACCGAGGGCTGGGCCGCCGCCCTGCGCATGGCGGCGGTCGCGGCCAGGGTCGGTGGCGACGACCCCGCCGAGGTCGTCTCGACCTTCGACGGCGATCTCCGCGCGGTGATCGAGTACGTCCTGACCGAGGTCGTCCACCGGCTCGACCCGGAGCTCGTCGAGTTCCTCTACGCGACCTGCGCACCCCACCATCTGTCGATCGACCTGGCTGCCCACCTCTCCGGCAGAGCCGACGCCGGCGCCCTGCTCGACCGGCTGTGCCGGGCGAACGCGCTCGTGAGCCAGTCGGGCGACTCGGCGTGGTACCGCTACCACGCCCTGCTGCGCAGCTGCCTGCTCGGCGCTCTCGCCCGTCGCGACGTCGAGGCCCCGGCACGCCAGCACCGGGCCACCGCGGTCTGGCTCGACGCGCACGGCGATGCCGGGACCGCGCTGCGACATGCGGCTCGCAGCGGAGATCAGGACCTGCTCGACGCCCTGCTTCGCGCGAACGGCCTCCCCATGGTCCTGGCCGGCCGCGGCGACCTCGTCCGCGAGGCCATCGCGTCCCGCGACGGGATCGTCACCGACCAGCGGGTCGCGATCATCTCGGCCCTGGCGGCCCTGGATGTCAACGACCATCCTGCGGCCGACGACGCGCTCGGCGCGCTGCCGGCCGACGAACCACCGTCGGACCCGACGGCCGCCGCGATGCTCGCCGCGGCCGTCGTCCAGCGGGCCCTCGCCGGGGGCGACGTCGTCGCGGCCCTGCAGGACAGCGCGATCCTCGATGTCGACCTGACGGGCGACATCGACGTCGACCTGGCCGTCCTCACCCAGCGCGGACCCGCCCGGATGCGCACCGGCGACTATCTCGGAGCCATCGACGACCTCGAGCGCTCGCTCGTCCTGGCCAGAAGCCGTCGCTACGACCTGGTGGTGCTCGAGACCATGTCCCAGCTGTCCGGGATGACCGGCGCCAGGTGTGACTTCAACGCCGCCCTCGACTGGTCCGGCCAGGCCATCGCGTTCGCCACGCAGCACGGCTGGCGAGACTCCCCGCGCCTGGCCTACTCCTACCTCGTGGCCGCCTGGACCGCCTTCCAGACCGGAGACTGCCAAGGACAGCTGCGCTACGCCGAGCTCGGCATGGGCGCGCTGGACGGAGTGACCAACACCGAGGTCGAGCTCGGCGTACGGGGCATGCACGCCCTGGCGACCTTCGAGGCCACGACAGGGAAGGAGCGGGTCGAAGCCGCCGAGACGTTCCGGCGGATCTGGCGGACCGACGCCGCCGAGCATCTCTCGCCGGCCGGGCTCAGCGCCGCCACGTCCCAGGGGGTCAGGCTGGCCCTCGCCATCGGCAACGAGGACTGGGCCGCGGAGACGGCGGCCCAGGTCCGCGCTCACCTGCCGGGCAGCGCCGAGTGCGCGATCCCGGACGCACAGATCCTCGCCGCCGCCGGGCGGACCCGCGAGGCGCTGGCCGGGCTCGAGCCCGTGCTCGACGGGACCCTCCCGGCACACGCACCGACGGCCGTCGTCCGCGCGCAGGTGCTGACCGCGGCCCTGGAGGCCTCCCTCGGCAATGATGTCCGCGCGTTCGACGCACTTCGCAAGGCGCTCGAGTGGGCGGTGCCCAACAACTTCCGCCGGCCGTTCATTGACCTGGGGCCGCACCTGGCGCCGCTGCTCTCGAGGAACCGCTCACGGTTCGGGCCCGCCGAGGACTTCGTCACGGCCCTGCTCGCCGGGCATCCACGGCAGGACGAGCGCAAGATCGGGTCCATCGGCACGCTGCTGAGCGCACGCGAGATCGACGTGCTCCACGACCTCCCCTCGCGCCTGACGATCCCTGAGATCGCGGCGGCGGAAGGGGTCAGTGAGAACACCGTGAAGACGCACGTACGCTCGATCTACCAGAAGCTCGGGGTGAACACACGCTCGGAAGCGGTGCATGAGGCACGCGAGCGCGGACTGATCTGACCGCGCCTCACCGGACCTCGGGGACGACCGCGCTCCGCGCGACGGTCGATACCAGCGAGCCGATGGCGATCCCGATCACCAGGTTGATCAGCATCGTGACGAGCTTGGTGTCCAGACCCGCGTCGGACGTGAAGGGCCACAGCGCCGCGATGACGGTGGCCAGGCCGATGATCCACCCGAAGAACGTGCGGGGCTGCGGGGTGGTCAGCAGGAGCACATGGGCGACGGCCGTGGCCAGCAAGCCGGCGACCGCTGCCCAGAAGGCGTACCACCAGGTCGAGGCGTTGCCCCAGACCCCGTCGCCTTCGGGGGCGAGGATGGGTACGTCGAAGATCCCGCGGGCGATCACGATGCCGGCGACCGCGAGCAGCGCGGCCACGACCGCGGCGGCGGCACCGCCCGCCCAGAGCCGGCCGGCGTTGACCGTGGGCTGCAGGCGTCGCGTGGGAGGTTGGTTCATCGCCATGATCAGTCTCCGTCGTCAGTCGGTTCCGTGGTCTCAGGGGTCTCGGTGCGGAGGATCTTCTTGAGCTCCTCGGCGACCTCGTCGTCCAGCTCGGCGTAGACGAGGGTGGGGTTTCCGTGCTTCATGGCCGCGGCGACCGCGTCCGGGTCCGCGTCGCTGCTCAGCACCACGAGGGCGGACTTTCCGGGCCCGAGGTGGCCGGCGATCTGGGTGAGCAGCTCGTCACCGATGCCGGCCTTCCGCAGGCGTTGAACCGCGGCCGCGGACGCCGCCCCCACAACGGCGCCCGCGACCGGGTTGAACACGAGGATCCCGAGAAGGCCACCGAGCAACGAGCCCTTGGCTGCGGCGCTCGTCGTACGGTGGCGAAGGTGACCGATCTGCGGCTCCTCCGCTCCCGGGAACCAGGTGAGCGTGATGGCATCGTGCACGGTGAGCGCACCACGCTCCTGCAGGTCCTGGAGCCAGACCTCGGCGTCGGTGGCGCCCATGATCCGGTCGTAGACCCACGCGGTCAGGCTCGCCATGACGTCACTCGGCGAAGACCTCGCGCAGTGCCGCCTCCTGCTCACTGCTGAGGTTGGTGAAGATCAGCTCGCCCTCGTGGCCCTTCATGGCCTCGTGCACCTTGTCGATGACCGCGTCGGAGGTCATCAGGAACAGCGCCGAGGTGCCGGGAGTGACCTGGTCGCGGACCTTGTTGATGAACGCGTCGTCGATGCCGACGTCGGTCAGCGACCCGGTCAGGACGCCGGTCGCGGCACCGACCGCCGCTCCCAGCAGCGGCACGAAGAAGATGAGTCCGAAGAGCATGCCCCAGAAGGTGCCGCTCATCGCCCCCATGGCCTTGGTGCTGGTCAGCTGGTGGGTCTTCGGCTTCTTCTTGCCGACCTCCCAGTGCACGGTGGCGGCGTCATCGAGGACGATGAGGCCCTGCTTGACGAGGTCCTCGAGGTTCTTCACAGCCTGGTCTGCGCCTTCGGTCGTGTCGTACTTCCATACCGTCAGGGTCGCCATGTCTGGTCCTTGCTGTCGTCGACTTCGTTCGTCGCCGACGATTCCGGCACGGCCGGCGTCCAGCATCACCCGAATTCGGTGAACCACCGTGCCGGTGCGGTTCGTAGCGTGCCGTACGTGAGCAGTCGAGGAAGACCATGACAAGGGTCCTGATCAGGGTGAACGGTGAGCTCTCCCGCGAGCTCCAGAAGGCGTTCCCGCAGCTGGCCGTCCAAGCGCATCATGAGGAGTCCACGCTCACCGGCGAGGTTCCCGACCAGGAGGCGCTGCAGGGCGTCCTGCACGCGCTGCGCGCCGATGACATCGACGTCATCGAGGTCGTCACCATCCCCGACTGACCCACCGGACCTCGACGTGCTTCGGCTCAGTCGAAGACCGTCGCCCAGTCGCGGGCCATGCTGATCACGGTCCAGCCCAGCCGGGCACCGACCGCGGTGATCGGCTCGGGCTCGGCGAAGGTCTGCGCGGTGCTGACGTAGGAGAACTCGCGCTCGGCGTCGTCGTGGTCGACGAGCAGCGCGAGCGTCGGGCCCTCGCCCGCCACGGCCCACTCCAGCATCTCCCGGTCGCCGCCGGAGTTGCCGACGGCGAGGATCGGGCGCCGGCCCAGCTGGGTCTGGATGTTCGACACCTTCGCCGCGCCCTCGTTGGCGGCGCCGACCAGGCGCCCCGACCGGCTCAGCCGCGGCGGGTCGGGGGCGTAGTCGTACTCGATGAGCGTGCCCACCACCGCCTCGGGCGGCACTCCGTAGAGCTCCTGGCTGATGGCGCGGACGAACTCGGTCCCTCCCCCGGTCACCACGCTCACCGCGAAGTCGCGGCGCCGCAGCTCGGCGATGAGCTCGAGCATCGGTACGTAGGTGCAGGTGCGGTGCGGCCGACCGAGGGTCGGGTGGTCGGCGCGGGCCATGAACTCGCGGGTCCGCGCGGTGAAGTCCTGGGGCGAGAGGCCCGTGAAGAGGCCGGTGAGAGCCATCGCGATCCGCTCCAGCCCGATGTCGCCGATCGCCTGCTGGTCGCCCGAGAGCAGCGCCGCGAACTCCGCCTGCTCCTTCACCGACGGGTCGGCCGCCACGCTGGTGCGCAGCGCGTCGAGGAAGAAGTCGAGCTGGACGTAGGACGGCCGCTCGCACCACAGGGTGCCGTCGTTGTCGAAGCACGCCACCCGGTCGGGGACCGGCACCTCCTCGGCGGCGTCGAGGAAGGCCACGACGGCGTCGCGGGTCGCTCCCGGATTCCAGGAGGGCAGCAGCTGCTCGGTCACGGTGTCTCCTTCTGATCGTGGGTCCCGGGGCGGCGTACGCATCGGAAGCCCATGTGGCTGGTTCCGGTGTCGACCATCTGCGGACGGCGTGCCGCGGGCCGGTAGCGCAGGCAGTAGGTGTCGGCGCACAGGTGCGAGCCGCCCTTGACGACCTTGCGGGCGATCCGGAACTGGGGCTGCGCAGGGTCGAAGCTCTGCTCGGCCTCACCACCGCGCGGGTCGACGGGCACGCAGCACGGCTTCGCCACCTCGTCGGGGTGCCGGTCGGTCCACCAGTCGCTGGTCCACTCCCACACGTTGCCGGCCATGTCGAAGAGCCCGAAGCCGTTGGCCGGGAAGCTGCCGACCGGCGAGGTCCGGGAGAAGCCGCTCTCGCGAGTGTGCCGCCACGGGAAGTCGGGTCCGTCCCAGGTGTTGGCCATGATCCGGCCCTCCGGGCGCGGCTCGTCGCCCCAGGTGAAGGCGGCTCCCTCGAGCCCGCCGCGCGCGGCGTACTCCCACTCGGCCTCGGTGGGCAGGGCGGCCCCGGCCCAGGTGGCGTACGCCTCGGCATCCTCCAGCGCGATGTGGACGACCGGGTGGTCGGGCCGGCGCTTGACCGAGCTGCCCGGCCCCTCCGGCGCCGACCAGCACGCCCCCGGTGTCCAGGTCCACCACTGGCTGACGTGCCGCAGGTCGACCGGCCCGGGGGTCGGGGTGAAGACGAGCGAGCCCGGCTGGAGGTTCTCCGGCGGCGCGTCGGGGAAGTCGGCCGGGTCGACGGGTCGCTCGGCGACGGTGACGTAGCGGGTCTTGCGCACGAATCTCGCGAACTGCTCGTTGGTGACCTGGTGCGCGTCGATGGAGAACGCCCCGACCCGCACGCGGTGGGTCGGGGCCTCCTCCGGATAGTGGTCGTCTGAGCCCATCGTGAAGGTGCCGCCGGGCAGGTCGACGAACGACCGTCTGGTCATCAGCTGGCTGGACATCAACTGCTCGGGACGCCGGACTTGAGCTTCTCGAGCACCTTGTCGACGCTGAAGCTCGCGGGTTCCTGGCGCGCGGGGAACTCGGCGAGCGACGCGATCATCTGGGCGACGTAGGCCTGAGCCGGGATCGGGAGCCAGGCGTGGTCCAGGCACCAGTCGTAGTAGGTGTTCGAGGTGATATCGGCCCGTTCGTACGGGTCCGTGCGCAGGTTGAACATCTTCGGGACCCTGAGCTGCGTGTACGGCTCGGCCCACACCCGCAGCGTGCCGGTGGCGCGCTGCTCGAGGAAGACCAGCTTCCAGTTGTCGAACCGCAGGGCGGTGAGGTCGCCGTCGTCGGAGACGTAGAAGAAGTGCTTGCGCGGGCTCTCCTCGGCCTCTCCGGTGAAGTAGTCGAGCTGGTTGTGGCCGTCCAGGTGCACCTTGTAGGTGGTCCCCGCGAGCTCGGTGCCCTTCTTGAGCCGGTCGGCGACGTCGGTGTCACCGGCGGCGGCGAGCAGGGTCACGAACCAGTCGTTGTGGCTGACGATCCCGTTACGTACCTCTCCTGCGGGGATGCGACCGGGCCAGCGGACCATGGCCGGCACCCGGTAGGCGCCCTCCCAGTTGGAGTTCTTCTCGTTGCGGAACGGGGTCATGCCGGCGTCGGGCCAGCTGTTCATGTGCGGGCCGTTGTCGGTGGAGTACATGACGATGGTGTTCTCGGCCAGCCCGTTCTCGTCGAGGAAGTCCAGGACCGACCCGACCAGCTCGTCGTGGTCGACCATCGTGTCGTGGTACTCCGACTGCCACCGTCCGGCCTTGCCGCGGCTGCCGTCCTTGATGTGGGTGCGGAAGTGCATGTGGGTGGTGTTGAGCCACACGAAGAACGGGGTGTCGCTCGAGCTGGCGTCGCTCATGAACCGCAGCGCCTCGGGGACGACCTCGTCGTCGATCGTCTTCATCCGCTCCTTGGTGAGCGGGCCGGTGTCCTCGATGCGCTGGGTGCCGTCGTCGTTGGCCCAGGAGTGGATGACCCCGCGCGGCCCGAACCTCTTGCGGAAGTTCGGGAACTCCTCCTCGTTCGGGTAGTCGTCCAGCTCCGGCTCCTCCTCGGCGTTGAGGTGGTAGAGGTTGCCGAAGAACTCGTCGAAGCCGTGCATGGTCGGCAGGAACTCGTCGCGGTCGCCGAAGTGGTTCTTGCCGAACTGCCCCGTCGCGTAGCCCAAGGACTTCAGCGCCGTCGCGATGGTCGGGTCCTCCGCGCGCAGACCGATGTCCGCGCCGGGCATGCCGACCTTGGTCAGGCCCGTGCGGTAGGGGTTCTGCCCGGTGATGAACGCGGCGCGCCCCGCCGTGCAGCTCTGCTCACCGTAGGAGTCGGTGAACCTGATGCCCTCGGCGGCGATCCGGTCGATGTTCGGTGTGCGGTAGCCCATCAGTCCGTCGCTGTAGCAGCTCAGGTTGCTGATGCCGATGTCGTCGCCCCAGATGATCAGGATGTTGGGCTTGTCGGACATGAAGATCCTCCTCGTGGGTGTCCCCGGGAGGCTAGGCAGGCACGGGCGCGGGCGACCTCCCCCGACTCGGGTGACCTCTCCGCCGCGCGGAGACGATGGGGTGGACCCGTGAAGACGTGGCTGGCCCCGACGATGCGCGGCTACCGCCGTGCGTGGCTGCGCGGTGATGTGCTCGCGGGCCTCGCGACGGGGACGGTCGTGATCCCCCAGGCCATGGCGTACGCCACGATCGCGGGGATGCCGGCCGCCGTCGGTCTCTACACCTGCCTGCTGCCGATGGCGGCGTACGCCCTGCTCGGTGGCGCGCATGCGCTGAGCGTCTCGACGACGTCGACGATCTCCGTGCTGGTGGCCAGCTCGCTGGCCGGGCTGCCCGAGCGCGATCCCGAGGAGCTCATCCGGGCTGCGTTCACGCTGACCTTCCTGGTGGGCCTCTGCCTGCTGGTGATGCGACTGGCCAGGCTGGGCGCGCTGGTCGAGACCATCTCGCCGGCCACGATGACCGGCATCCGGCTCGGCGTCGGGCTCACCGTCATCGCCAGTCAGCTGCCGGCCCTGCTCGGTCTGCGGGTCGAACCGGGGGCGGAGGGGTTCTTCGAGGAGCTGGTCGCGGTCGCCCGCGAGCTCCCCGAGCTCTCGATGGTGACCGCGACGGTCGGGATCACCGCGATCGTGATCCTCCTGGCGCTCCGGCGACTGGCACCGGGGGTCCCGGGGCCGCTCGTGGTCGTCGCGGCGGGCATCCTGCTGGTGGCCACCAGCGACGTGGAGGGCCGCGGCCTCACCCTCATCGACCCGGTGCCGACCGGGCTGCCGTCCCTGAGCCTCCCGGTCGCCGGCGACGTGACCGGGCTTCTCCCCGGCGCCATCGCCATCGCGCTGATGTCGTTCCTGGAGACGGTGGTGGTGGCGCGGACCAACCGGCGTCGCCGCGAGCCACCCATCGACGTGGACCGCGAGCTGGTCGCCACCGGCATCGGCGCCCTGGCCGGTGGGCTCACCCAGTCGCTGCCCCCGGCCGGCGGCCTCTCGCAGTCGGCCGTGAACCTGCGATCAGGCGCCCGCACCCAGCTCTCCGGGCTGGTCACGGTCGCCCTGGCCCTGCTCGTGGCTCTCGCGCTGGCGCCCCTGCTGGCCGACCTGCCCCAGACCGTCCTCGCCGCCATGGTGCTGGTCGCCGTGGCCGGTCTGCTCGATCCGCGCGAGCTGGCGACGTACGCCGCCGTCGACCGGGCCGAGCTCTGGGTCGCCCTGGCCGTGGCCGCCGTGGGTCTGACCGGCGGCATGCTCCTCGGTGTCGCGGTCGGAGTCGGCCTCACCCTGATGCTGGTCATCCGCGCGGTGAACCAGCCGAGGGTGCGCCGGCTCGAGGGTCCGTCGGTGACCGGCGAGGTGCTTCCGCTCGTGCTCACCGGCGACCTCTACACCGGCAACGCCCGGGCCACCTGCGAGGCGGCGCTCGGCCTGGTGCGGGCCTCCCCTGCCCGGACGGTCACCCTCGACGTCTCGGCGCTGACCCAGGTCACCGTCCCGCTGCTTGACACCCTCCGCTCGCTGCGCGAGGACCTCGCCGCCGACGGGACCGAGCTGGTGCTCCTCGACGTGCCCGACGACGTGCTGGCGACCCTGCGTCGAGCGCCGTGGTTCGCGGAGACGGAGCGGGACGGATTCCTCGGATGAACGGGAGGTCGCGGCTGGTAAAGTGAAGGGGTGGGACTGATCGAGGTGGACAAGATCTAGCCACCGGACTGCCGGTGGCTGTCGCCTGACCGGGCATCCCGCCCTCGGTGACGAACACTTCTCGACGCACGCGCGTCCGCCCTCCCGGGCGTCGACGCCGACGCGTAGAGCTCTCCGGCACGTTCGCGTCCTGGTCGACACGTACCTGATTCCCGTCGCGCCCTGTGGGCGTTCGACGGACGAGACGAGAGAGCACAGCCATGTCCACCCCCTCCGCCATCACCCTGCGCGACCTGACCTTCGAGTGGCCCGACGGCACCGTCGCGCTCGAACGGGTCACCGGCACCTTCGGCACCGACCGGACCGGCCTGGTCGGTCGCAACGGCGCCGGCAAGTCCACCCTGCTCCGCCTGATCGCCGGCGAGCTGTCCCCGACCTCCGGCCACATCGACGTCACCGGCGAGGTCGGCTACCTGCCGCAGACGCTCACGCTGCGGCAGGAGACGACGATCGCCGACCTGCTCGGCATCGACGGCATCCTCGCCGCGATCCGGGCGATCGAGTCCGGCGAGGTCGACCAGCGCCACTTCGACACGATCGGCGACGACTGGGACATCGAGTCCCGCGCCGAGGAGGCCCTGGACCAGATCGGCTTCTCCGCCGCCGACCTCGACCGTCGCGTCGCCGAGATCTCCGGCGGGGAGGGCATGCTGATCGCGATCACCGGCCTGCGCATCCGCCGCACCCCGATCACGCTGCTCGACGAGCCCACCAACAACCTCGACCGTGCCACCCGCGCCAGGCTCGCCGAGCTCGTCGACCAGTGGCCGGGAACGCTGGTGGTCGTCAGCCACGACCTCGAGCTGCTCGAGCACATGGACAGCACCACCGAGCTCTACGGCGGGACGCTGAGCACGTTCGGCGGGCCGTACAGCGCCTGGAAGGAGCACCAGGAGCAGGAGCAGGCGGCCGCCGCGCAGGCCGCCCGCTCGGCTCAGCAGGCGCTCAAGGTCGAGAAGCGGCAGCGCGTCGAGGCGGAGACGAAGCTCGCCCGTCGCGAGCGGACCGCGAAGAAGACACAGAAGGACGGTGGGATCCCGAAGATCCTGGCCGGCAACCGGGCCAGCAAGGCCCAGGCGTCCGCCGGCTCCCTGCGCTCCACGCTCGACGACAAGGTGAGGGCCGCCCAGGCCGCCGTCGATGCCGCCGGTGCCCGCGTACGCAACGAGGAGCACATCCACCTCACCCTGCCCGACCCCGGGGTGCCGCGCGGGCGGCGGATCGCGGAGCTGGAGGACGGGGGCCGGACCGTCGTGGTCCAGGGGCCGGAGCGGGTGGCGCTGATCGGCGCGAACGGCTCGGGGAAGTCGACCCTCCTCGACCAGCTGGTCCGGGGCGGCGAGCCGGTGCCGGACCGGCCCCGCGGCCGGCTTCTCACCGACCGGGTCGGCCTCCTCCCCCAGCGCCTGGACGGGCTCGACGAGGAGGCCAGCGCGCTGGAGAACGTACGCAGCGTGGCACCGGACCTGCCGCCCGGAACCATCCGCAACCAGCTGGCCAGGCTCCTCCTCCGGGGCGACGGCGTGGACCGCCCGGTGCGTACGCTCTCCGGCGGCGAGCGCTTCCGCGTCTCCCTCGCCCGCCTGCTGCTGGCCGACCCGCCCGCCCAGCTGCTGATCCTCGACGAGCCGACCAACAACCTCGACATCACCAGCGTCGAGCAGCTCGCCGAGGCCCTCGACGCCTATCGCGGCGCGCTGCTCGTGGTCAGTCACGACTTCGGGTTCCTGGCGCGGATCGGCATCGACACCGTCCTCGAGCTCGACGGCGCCGGACGGATGCACCGGCGTCGCGACCTGGACGGACCGGCCGTTCCGCTCTAGGCCCTGGTCGCCGGCGGGTCAGCCCGGGCTCTCGACCGAACGCTCTCGTGCCTCGGCCGAGGGCGGTTCGGACGCGGTGGTCGGCAGGGTGTGCAGATGGGCTGCCGCAGCCGCGGCCGAGTCGTTGAGAGTGCCCCGGCCGGTGCGGTGGCGGACGATCACCACGACGGCGAGCAGGAGGCCCAGGAGGCTGAACACGGCCATCGCCCAGGACGCCGCGGCCAGACCATCGGCAAGGGCGTCGGCGGCGGGCTCGCCGTCGCCCTTGTGGTTGGCGATCACGGTCGCGTAGATGGTCGCTGCCAGCGCGGTGGCGACGGCAGCGCCGACGTACCTGGCCATGTTGGAGACCCCGGAGGCCTCCCCGACCTGGTTGGCGGCGACGGATGCGGTGGCGGCCGAGGAGGAGGGTCCGTTGGACAGGCCCATGCCGACCGCGATGGCGACCAGCGGGAGCAGGAAGCCGACGTACTGCCACGAGGCGTCGACGAGGCCGATGACCACGAACCCTGCGGTGCAGAGCGCGAACCCCGCGCCGATGGTCTGCCGTCCGCCGAACCGTGCCGCGAGCCGAGGAACCAGCGGTGCGACCAGGACGAGGCCGACCGTGCTGGGGAGCGTGGCCAGGCCCGCCTCGAGCGGGGTGAAGTCGAGAGCCGCCGGATCCTGGAAGTAGAGGCTGAGCAGGTACATCAACGCGTTGATCGTGCCGGCGCCGATCAGGATGGCGATGGTGGAGCCCACGAGCACCCGGTTGCGCAGGAGGGCGAGGTCGAGCAGCGGGACGCTCACGCGTCGCTCGACCGCCACGAAGGCCACTCCGGCCACGACGCAGATGGCGAAGCACAGCAGCGTGGGCGCCGAGATCCAGCCCCAGTCGCCGCTCTTGCTCACGCCCAGGATCAGCGGCATCAAGGTCAGCGCGACCAGCACCGTACCGGCGAAGTCGATGTCGCGAGGTCGGTTCGGGTCCCGTGACTCGCTCACCGTCGCGGCGGTCAGGAGCATGCAGAGGACGGCGATCCCGGCGTCGATCCAGAACAGGCCCTGCCAGCCCGAGGTGTCGACCAGTACGCCACCCGCGAGCGGTCCCGCGGCCGCACCGACGGCCGCGGCGGCTCCCCACAGGGACACCGCGCGCAGCCGTGCGTCACCGCTGTTGGCGACCGAGAGCAGGCTGAGACCGCAGGCCAGGATCGTTGCTCCGGAGGCTCCCTGGATGACCCGTCCGGCGATCACCATGGCGCCGGACCCGGCCAGTGCGATCAGGACGCACGAGGCCACGAACAGGAGCAGCCCGGCCTGGAAGACCCGCTTGCGTCCGAAGACGTCGCCCAGCGACCCGGCGGTGATGATCACGGCCGCGCCCATCAGCGAGTAGCCCGTCACCGCCCACTGCAGGGTGCTGGTCGACATGCCGGTGTCCTCGCTGATGGCGGGGAGCAGGATGCTCACCGCCGAGGTGTTCGCGTTGACGACCAGCGTGGAGATGCAGGTGGCGGCGAGTACGCCCCGCGTACTGCCGGTGTGTTGGGCGACGTCGGTCATCCGAGCTCCTCTCCCCCGGGTGATTGTGCTCGCTCCGACGCTACGGCGGGCCCGCCTCGGCTCCTTTACCCCTTTCTGGCGAGGACCTGCGGCCGAGGTCGACGTACCGTCCCTCGGAGGAGGACGTCGATGGCGCGGACGGCGGAGCAGCTGGCGGTGGACCCGGCGGGGAGGACGCCGCTCGAGGTCGCCGAGGGGCTCGGAGTCGATCCGGCTCGGGGGCTGAGCACGGAGGAGGCCGCCCACCGGCTGGCCGAGCTCGGCCCGAACCAGCTGGCCGAGGGGAAGAAGGAATCCGGGCTGCAGGCGTTCCTGCGGCAGTACCAGGACTTCATGCAGATCGTGCTGCTGGTCGCCGCCGCGGTGAACCTGGTGGTGACCGGCGACGTCGGAACCTCGCTGGTGCTGGCCGGGCTGACCCTCTTCAACGCCGTGATCGGGCTGCGGCAGGAGGCCAAGGCCGAGGAGAGCGTCGCGGCGCTGGCGCAGCTGATGAAGACGGTCGCGCGGGTGCGGCGCGACGGTCAGGCCGTGGAGATCGACGCCTCCGAGCTCGTCCCCGGCGACGTGGTGCTGGTCGAGGCCGGCAACCGGGTGCCGGCCGATGGCCGGATCACCCTCGCGGCCACGCTCGAGATCGAGGAGGCGGCTCTCACCGGCGAGAGCCTGCCGGTGGGCAAGTCGACCGACCCGGTGCTCGGGGAGGACGTACCGCTCGGGGACCGGACCTGCATGGCGTACATGAACACCTCGGTGACCCGGGGACGCGGCGAGATCGTGATCACCGCGACCGGGATGGACACCGAGATCGGGCACATCGCCGACCTGCTGGCCAGCACCGAGGCCGACAAGACACCGCTGCAGAAGCAGCTCGACGGGCTCTCGAAGATCATCGCCTTCATCGCGGCGGTCGCGCTGGTCTTCGTCGTGGTGCTCGGCCTGGTGCGGGGTGAGTCCTTCGACACCCTGTTCATCACCGGCGTCGCGCTGGCCGTGGCCGCGATCCCGACGGGCCTGCCGGCGGTGGTGACCGCTCTGCTCTCGATGGGCACCCGCGAGATCGCCCGGCGGAACGCGATCGTCAAGCGGCTGCCGGCGGTGGAGACGCTGGGCTCGACCTCCGCGATCTGCTCGGACAAGACCGGCACGCTGACCCTCAACAAGATGACCGCCCGGGAGCTGGTGATCCCGGGCCACAACGTGTTCACGGTCTCCGGCGAGGGCTACGGCACGGCCGGGGACATCAGCCACGTCGGTGGGTCCCGGATCGACCTGGATCCCTACCTGCTGCCGATGGTGCTGTGCGCGGATGCGGTGCTCGACGGCGAGAGCCTGATCGGCGACCCGACCGAGGGGGCGCTGATCGTGCTCGGCGCCAAGGGCGGGCTCGACATCGACGCCACCCGACGAGACTTCCCGCGGATCGCGGAGGTGCCGTTCGACTCCGAGTACAAGTTCATGGCCACCTTCCACGAGATGACCGGCGTCGGCGGACGCCCGGTGGTGCGCTGCTACGTCAAGGGCGCGCCGGACGTGCTGATCGCCCGCGGCGGGTTCTACCGCTCCGCCGACGGTGGCGTCGTACCGGTGACCGACGAGAACCGGCACCTCGCCTTGGAGGCCAACGACCGGATGGCCGACTCCGGCCAGCGGGTGATGGTCGTGGCGCAGCGGGACTTCGAACCCTCCGGGTTCGATCCCACCGGCGACCTGATCGGCCTGGTCAGCGACCTCACCCTGCTCGCGATGGTCGGCATCGTCGACCCGCCGCGGCCGGAGGCGAAGGCCGCGATCGCCGAGTGCCACTCGGCCGGGATCCGGGTACGGATGATCACCGGCGACCACGCCACCACGGCCGCCGCGATCGCGAGGGAGCTCGGCATCGAGGGCACGGCCATGACCGGCACCGAGTTCGCGGCGATGAGCGATGAGGACCTGCTGGCCCAGCTCGACCGGATCGGGGTCATCGCCCGGGTGGCGCCCGAGGACAAGATCCGGCTGGTGAAGCTGCTCAAGCGCTCCGACAACGTGGTCGCGATGACGGGCGACGGCGTCAACGACGCCCCGGCGCTCAAGGCCGCCGACATCGGCGTCGCCATGGGGATCACCGGCACCGAGGTCTCCAAGGAGGCCGCGGTCATGATCCTCACCGACGACAACTTCGCCACCATCGTCAACGCCGTCTCCTACGGCCGTACGCTCTACGACAACCTGGTCAAGTACCTCCGGTTCCAGATGTCCACGCTGGTCGCCTACATCGCGATCTTCCTGGCCGCGGGCGTCCTGGACGTCGCCGGCGGCGTCCCCCTGAACCCGCTGCAGATCCTGTGGCTGAACATGGTCATCGACATCCCGATCGCGATCGCGCTCGGGTTCGACCAGGCCACCAAGGGTCTGATGGACCGCCCGCCACGACCCGTGGCCGCCCCGGTGCTCTCCCGGTCCAACTGGGTCCGGCTGTGCGTCCAGGGCGCGATCATGACGATCGGGTCGCTGGTCGCCTACCAGATCGGCGACGACCTGGACGGTGCCGTGGTCGCGGCGACCATGCTGCTCACCACGCTGTCGATCTTCCACGTGGTCGCCGGCCTCATGTCCCGCGACCAGGTCGGCACCCTCTTCGACCGCGACGCGATGCCGGGGCTCGCCCAGCTGCGCCGCTACGGCATCGCGGTGCTCGCCATCGTCGCGGTCACCACGATCGATCTGCTCGAGCGGATCTTCGGCACGACCGAGCTGGACGGACGGCAGTGGGGCATCTGTATCGCCCTGGCCGCCTCCCTGCTCGTCGTCGAGGAGGTCATCAAGCTCTTCCTCCGCCGGCGCGGCGCGTCCAGCGTCCTTCCGGGCCCGCCGCTCGCACCGGCGGTGGCCGGCTGAACCTGTCTAGGAGCCGAGGGCGGCGACCGCGGTGGCGTACATCGTGGACTTGATCGTGCCGAGCGTCTCGGCCGGCTTGCCCGCGAGCGGGGCGACGCGCGCGATCGCCTGCTCGAGGAGCTCGGCCTCGGGCGCGATGCCGTCGACGATGCCGGCGGCGAGCGCGTCGGGGCCGGGGAACCGGCGGCCGGTGGTCATCGAGTCGGTCGCCGCCCGCGGGGTGAGCTTGGCCTGGATCAGGGCGGCCATGCCGGGGGTGAACGGGATCTGGATGTCGACCTCGGGGAAGCAGAAGAAGCCGCGGTCCTCGCGCATGACCCGCCAGTCGAGGGTCATCGCCAGCATCGCGCCGGCGCCGAAGGCGTGCCCGTTGATCGCGGTCGCCGTGGGCACCGGGAGGACCAGGAGGCGGGCGAGCAGCGCCTGCACCTGGGCGACGTACGGCTCGAACTGGTCGGCGTTCTGCCCGAGCCAGTCGAGGTCGAGGCCGTTGGAGTAGAACTTGCCGGTCGCGGTCAGGACCAGCGGCGCGGGCGTGGCCACGACCTGGTCGAGGGCCTCGTTCACCGACCTCATCCACTCGGGGCTGAACCGGTTCTCGGTGTCGCCGATGTCGAGCACGTACACGCCGTCCGTCTGGATCAGGGTCGTCGTCATGGTCGTTCCTTCCGGGGTCAGCCGCGCGGGGAGCGCAGGCTCTCGAGGCCGTTGTTGAGGAGGTACTGGGTGACGTTGAGGGCGGCGTGCCGGTCGGGGGCCGGCTCCTTGCCCTTGGCCATCCGCCACATCTGGACGCTGTAGTAGGTCAGCTCGGTGAGGCTGTCGAGCAGCCGGATCCCGCTGCGGCGCGGGTTGACGACGCTCTCGTCGGCGCGGCCGGCCAGCAGCTGCACCGGGAAGTCGGGCTGCACGGTGAGCGGCCTTCCCAGACCGACGAGGTCGACGGCGCCGGACTCGACGGCATCGACCATCCCGCCGGCCGTCCGGAACCCGCCGGTGAGCATCAGCGGCAGCGCCGGGAGCTCGGCGCGGACGCGTTCGGCGTAGGAGAGGAAGTACGCCTCCCGCCGCCGCGTGCTCGCCTTCAGCGACGGGTCCACGCCCAGCATCGCCGCCGAGGTGTAGGTGCCGCCGGAGATCTCCAGCAGGTCCAGGCCCTCCTCGGCGAGCGCGTGGACGACCTCGAGCGACTCCTCCTCACCGAAGCCGCCCTTCTGGAAGTCGGCCGAGTTGAGCTTGATCGCGACCGGTGTCTGGTGTCCGACTTCCGCGCGGATGGCGCGGAGCACCTCGAGCACGAAGCGGCGCCGCTTCTCCGGGGTGCCGCCCCACGCGTCGGTGCGCTGGTTGGAGAGCGGCGAGAGGAACTGGCTGATCAGATAGCCGTGCGCCCCATGGATCTGTACGCCGTCGAAGCCCGCCCCGGTCACGACCCTCGCGGTCGTGGCGAAGCGGCGGATCAGGTCCTCGATCTCGGCTGCGGTCAGCGCGCGGGGCTCGGCGAAGAGGCCGCCGGTTCCGGGCACCGCGACCGCCGAGGGCGCCACCGGATGGGCGGTGAGCGTACGCGGCGCCTGCCGGCCCGGGTGGTTGATCTGGACCCACACCTTGGAGCCGCCTGCTTTGGCGATCTGCGCCCACTCCCGCAGGTCCTCGATGTGACGGTCGTCCTCGACCACGACGTTGCCCGGCTCGCCGATCGCGGTCCGGTCGACCATCACGTTGCCGGTGATCGAGAGCCCGACGCCGCTCTCGGCCCAGCGCCGGTAGAGGTTCTTGATGCGGCTTCCCGGGGTGAAGTCGCGACGCCCCAGGCCCTCGCTGAGGGCGGCCTTGGCGAGCCGGTTCGGGATCACGAACCCGTTCGGCAGCTCGAGCGGCTGCGCCAGGATCGACTGGTCTGGGGTCACGGGTTGCTCCTCGTTGTGGTCGGTGAAGCCTTGGCGGGGCGCGGCCCGAGCGGGACCGCGAGGATCGCGCGGACGGCGGCCTCGAGCCGGGCGGCGGTCGCCTCATCGGCCTCGCGGCTCTCGAGGATGCAGCGGCGCAGGATCCCGCCGGGCAGGTCGACGACGCAGACCGCGATCGCCTCGACCGCGATCCGGTCACCGCGGCCCCACACCCCCCGCGCCAGGGTGATCAGCACCTCGACGAACTTCTCCTGCACGCTGGCCAGCTCGGTCTCGATCTCGGGCGGCAGGTCGGCGGAGAAGAGCTGATCGCGGCGCTGGGCGAAGAAGAGCCGAGCGCTGGCCGGGAAGCGGCGTACGAACTCCACGGGGGTCAGCGCCACCCCAACGACCGCGTCCACCCCGATGGACCCCTCCCCCATCGACTCCGCCATCAGGTCGCCCAGCCGGCACCAGGACCGCAGCCACAGCCGCGCCAGCAGCACGTCCTTCGAGCCGAACGCGTGGTAGATCGTCCCGTTCGAAGCCCCCGTCGCCGCGGCCAGCGACCGCAGCGTCAGCCCTGACGGGTCGCTGCTGGTCACGATCTGCTCGGCGACGTCGAGGAGATCGTCGAGCGTGTGCAGCCGCTGACGGGACATGCCGACAATCTAAATAGAGCGAATGCTCTAGATCAACGGTTCTCGGCTGTGTCCGGTGTCACAACAGCAAAGTGCTGCCCGCCGCGGCAGCGGCGCGGCGGCGCATCGCCGTCCGCTCCGGCTGATGTACTCGAATTCCTGTCGACGATGAGCAGCGAGGAGAACAGGCGTGAGCAAAGACGAATCTTGGGATGGAACGGTCGTCAAGAAGTCACGAGCAATGCTGGACGGCTCGAACCTCTACCGCCGCGTGAAGATCCGGACCGAGTCCGGCGAGACCCAGAAGGTCCGTGTCGACAAGGCTCTGTGGAAGGAGCTCGAGGTCGGCGATCGCATCGTGAAGGAAGCCGGGCAGGACCCGCACCGCGCCTGAGGTCACCGCACGGCGACGAGGACCCCGATCTTGTCGATGCGGTGCTCGGGGTTGTCGAACTCGTCGGACCAGTAGTTGCCGGCCGCGTGATCCTCAGGGGTGGCGCAGGTCGACAGCGTGATCATCGCGCGGGTGGGCTCCTCGCCGGGCCTGCCGGGGACCGGCGCGCGCTGCGCCCGCAGCGACGCCTCCGACCGGAACGACGTCTCCCGGGTGCCGGTGATGCGATAGACGTACGTCGCCTCCTCGGTGCGCACCCGGACCCGGTCACCCGGTTCGAGCTCGGGCAGCCTGAGGAACGCCTGCGTGGACGAGAGCCGGTGGGCGGTCACCTGGTAGTTGCCGATCCCGCCCGGCCCGGTGCCCCCGCGAGGACCGTAGGGGCTGGCCGCGACGCCGCCGTTCTGGATCTCGGTCCCGGGAGCGTCGTCGGTCCGGCCGCGATAGGGCACGACCTCCAGGTCGCTGACACCGATCTCGGGGATGGACAGCTCGCCGCGCATCGGGCGACCGTCGGAGGACAGCGGCGCCGCCTCGGTGGCGGTCGGCGACGGTGTCGGGGAGGTCGTGATGGACGGCGACGACGGTGCCGGTGTGCTCTTCACCGATGGGGTCTCTGTGCCGCACCCGCCGAGCGCGAGTGCGCCGAGGACCGTGGCGACGGCCCGGAACGATGTGATCTTCATGGCGCTGCCTCGGGCGAGCTACGGGTGGGAGATCCACCGTACGCCGCAGCGAAAGCCCGATCCGCCCGGACCGGATCAGAACAACCGGTAGAACCGCCAGAACCCGAAGTCCTCGATCGGGAGCACCTCGAACCAGCTGAACCCCGCGGCCTCGCCGTACCCCTGCAGCGTCGAGGGCCGCATCACCGTCCCGGTCCCCACGCTCGGTGGCGACGAGAGCCCGTCGGGCAGGCACACGAAGAGGCTGAACCCGTACATGATCCGCTCCAGGTCATCCCCGTTCGGAGCGAAGCCGTCCGCCACGGCCTCGTCCATCACCACCAGCGATCCGCCGGGCACGAGCGTCCTCCGCACCGCACTGAGCACCTCGACCGGCCGCGGCATGTCGTGCACGCACTCGAAGGCGAAGGCGACATCGACCGTGCCCTCCTCGATGGTCGCCGCGTCCTGGCACACGAACCGCACCCGATCCTCGACCCCCGCCTCCCGGGCGTTCACGGTGGCCATGTCGACCGAGGGCTGGTCGATGTCGATGCCGAGCACGGTGGCTGTCGGGTAGGCCCGAGCCAGCGCGATGCTCGACCAGCCCCCACCACAACCCACGTCGAGGATCCGACACCCCTCCGTGGAGAGCGCGTCATGGACGGCCGGCACACCGGCCAGAGCCGGCCCGAGGCGCTTCTCGTACCACGGCCGATTCGCGTCCGCCTGCGACTGCCGAGCGTCATCCCCCAGGTCGTCCCAGCTCACCCCACCACCATTCCGGTACGCCTCCATGAGTTGAGGCAGCACCGGCCCCACCGCCCCGAACATCCGCGCGATGGGCACCAGATAGGCCAGGCTGGTCGGGTCCGTCATCACCTCCGCCGTGCTGGCCGGGATGGCGAACCGTCGCTCTTCGGGGGCGCCGTCCTCGTCGACCACCAACAGCCCGCTCACCGCCTGCTGCTCGAGCCACTCCCGTGCGTACCGCACGTGTGTCCCTGTACGCGTCGCAAGCTCGACCGCACTCGCCGGCCCCTCATCCGCCAGCGACCGATACCACCCGAGCCGGTCTCCGATGAACACCGAGACGACCTCGACCGTGCCGAGAATCGAGTCGAACAGCCGCTCGGCGACGTCGTCGGCTGTCTGCTGCGATGCATCCATCGATCCACCATCGCCCCGACCCCATTCACCCAAGGATCCCTGTGCAGTCGATACTTTGTTTGAGGTACGACCCTTCGACCTCCGACGCGATGCTCTGCCACCCACGAGTGAAAGAAAACTTTCTTTCACCGGGGCGAACAGCCCTTCAGTGGGCGCCGGTTCGCAGCCAACCGACGAGGACACGGCAGCATGCCCCATGGCCGATGCACCGCTGGGCCTTGGGCGTTGGCTGGTCAGCCCTCAGCCGCGATGCTCTCGTGTCGCGCAAACGCCAGTGCCAGCCTGGTTGACAGTCCACGCTCTTCGCAACGCCGATCAGTCAGCGGCGTGGCGGCCGCACTCACCCTTGCGCCTGGATTGCTGCGTAAGCTCCCTGCAACTCGGCGAGCGCAGGGTGCTCCGAGTCAAAGTGGCGGCCGTCGATCACGCTGATCGGACGTACGCCTACGCTCGCGTTGGTGGCAAACGCCGCCTGCATGCGGCCGATCTGGTCGAGTGGGATCACCTGCGCAACATGACGATTGTTCCCGCCGCGGAGCAGAGCCATCGTCACACCGGGAAGTACGGCCGCGTCGGGCCAGACCACCGTCCCGTCGGCGGCGATGAATCCGATGTTCCAGGTGCTGCCCTCAGAGATGTTCGTGCTGGCGGGGTCCGTGAACAGCACGTCATCGAATTCGGCCTTCTTCGCCGCGACTCGGTGATGGAGCGGGCCGAACAGACCGACATGCTTGACCCCTGGTGTGTCGCGTTGGAACGCAACCGTCTTGACTCGTAGCGGCGGCAGCCCGACCGCGTGACTGGGGCGGATCGTGATGAGCGGGACCGGCTTCGCTGTGACCGTACCGACGTTTCCGAGGTTGATCGCCGGGTCGAACATCGTCACTCGCAGGGTGTAGCTCCCCGGTGTCCCGGCGATCGCGTCGCGAATGTCCGCCACGAGAGACTCACGATCGAGATCGGCGCCGAAGACCGTCTTCGCGTCCCTGACCAACCGCTCCAGATGCAGGTCGAAGCCACGTACGGCGCCTCCTTCGACGTGCATCGAGGTGAAGTGGCCATGGCCCGTCAGCGCGAGCGCTGTCAGCTCGTCGGGGGTCGCTTTGACCCCGTGGATCGTGCCCATGACCGCAACCCTGCCATCCGACCGTCGAGCGACGCCATGGGAACGCCGTCGCAAACCTCGCATGTTCACGGCAAGCGCAACCACGGCCGCCAGGGTAGAGCGCTGGTTGCCATCTGTCGGCCTTCGCCAGCGGCGACCGTGAACGCGGCGACGGGGTCGTCGGAAGCGAGCAGCGCATCCAGAGGGGTGAGGTCTCGCCGCATGTAAACCCACATGTCCTCGCCGGCGAAACCACGCGAGAGAAGTGCCTGGTGAATGTCG
The DNA here is from genome assembly GCF_055585005.1 of Nocardioides sp. NPDC054178. Lineage (NCBI taxonomy): Bacteria > Bacillati > Actinomycetota > Actinomycetes > Propionibacteriales > Nocardioidaceae > Nocardioides > Nocardioides sp. NPDC054178. Next base: position 442,216 of record NZ_JBVJKY010000004.1, on the reverse strand, counting down.
GGACGCAGATGGATAGGCAGACCCTCCATGCCTTCGTCGAGAAGGTTCGTCAGCTCTGCCCACCAACCGCCGTCGATCGGGCTGGTGCCGTCCAGCGCCGCCTGGACCATCTGAGGAGACACTCGGGGCTGCCCGGGAATCGACTCCCTCTGGCTCAGCAAGCCGACGAGCTGCTCGAAGTCCGAATCGGCGTACGGTCTCACCGTCGAGGTCTGCATGGCCACCGTGACCAACTCCTCTCGCTGTCCTCGATGCTATTGGGCCTCGGTGTCGACTACATCGCATCGCGCGTGAGTGGTAGCGCGAGTCCCTGGCACGGATTACCGCGAGTGGCGGAGACTGGGCATGTGTCCACCAAACCAGCCCCGCACGTACTCGTCCTCTTCGGCGCGACCGGTGACCTGGCCGCGCGGAAACTGTTCCCCGGGCTGTACCGGCTCGCCCTGGCGAAACGGCTGCCCGACCACCTCGCGGTCATCGGCAGCGGGCGGCGCTCGCCGGGGACCGACGACGAGTTCCGTGGCCACGTACGCCAGGCGTTGAAGGAGTTCGTCGGCGACGTCGACGAGACCGTCGCCGGGCCGCTGCTGGAGCGGATCCGGTTCGTGCCCTCCTCCGCCGAGGACGGCACCGACCTGGCCGAGGCGGTGCACGAGGCCGAGGACCGGCTCGCGCTGGCGAGCGGGCAGACGGTGGGCGACGTACAGCGGCTGCTCTATCTCTCCGTGCCGCCGCAGGCGGTGGAGCCGATGGTCGGGATGCTGGCCCGGGAGGGGCTGAACGTCCGCAGCCGGCTGGTCGCGGAGAAGCCGTTCGGGACCGATCTCGCCTCGGCGCGCGAGCTCGACTCCGTGCTCAGCGAGGCGTTCGACGAGAAGCAGATCTTCCGGATCGACCACTTCATCGGGAAGGAGGCGGTGCAGAACCTGCTGGCGCTGCGCTTCGCCAACGGCCTCTTCGAGCCCGCCTGGAACCGGCACAGCATCGAGTCGGTGCAGATCGACGTCCCCGAGAAGCTCACCGTCACGGGACGCGGCAGCTTCTACGAGGGCACCGGCTGCCTGCGCGACATGGTCACCACCCACCTGTGCCAGCTGCTCGGGTTCGTGGCGATGGAGGACCCGCACGCCTTCCGCGAAGGCGCGATCCGCGCGGCGAAGGCCGCCGCCTTCGCCGCCGTGCGGCCGCTGGATCCCGAGCGCGTGGTCTTCGGGCAGTACGACGGCTATCGCGAGGAGCCCGACGTCGCCCCCGACTCGGACGTGGAGACGTACGTCGCGATCGAGGCGTGGATCGACAACGACCGCTGGCGCGGGGTGCCGTTCTACCTGCGCACCGGGAAGGCGCTCGCGGCCGGGCGCCGGACGATCACGATCCGGTTCATCGACCCGCGGCACCGCTGGCTGCAGCCGGCCGACCCTGGCGCGACGGAGCCCAACGAGCTGGTCATCGAGCTGAGCGACGACGCCCGGATCGAGATCGAGGTCCGGGCCAAGCGGCCCGGACCCGGCATGGCGCTGACCGAGGGCGTCTTCCGCCTCGACCTCGCCTGCGACTCACCGGACGCCGGGCCGCTGGAGGCCTACGAGCGGCTGCTCCTCGACGTCATGAACGGCGACCGGACCCTGTTCACCAGCGCGCGCGAGGTGGAGCGGCTGTGGGAGATCTGCCAGCCGGTCCTCGAGCACCGGCCCGACGTGGAGAGCTATCCCCAGGGATCCTGGGGCCCGGAGTCCGCGCTCGAGCTGCCGATCGGCGGCTGGCGGCTGGGCCGGACGTCACGGGACCATCCAGCCGAGCACGGGAGTCGACTGTAGGGCGACCAGGACGCACATGAAGGCAAGCATGGCGATGCTCCAGCCGAAGACCTTGCGGAAGATCTCGCCCTCCTTGCCGGCCATGCCGACCGCCGCGGCAGCGATGGCGAGGTTCTGCGGACTGACCATCTTGCCGAGCACGCCACCGGACGAGTTCGAGGCGGCCATCAGCACCTGGTCCAGCCCGGCCTCCTTCGCTGTGGTCACCTGGAGGAGCCCGAAGAGGGCGTTGGAGGAGGTGTCCGAGCCGGTCACCGCCACACCGAGCCAGCCGAGGATCGGCGAGAGGATGGCGAACGCGCTGCCGGCGCCGGCCAGCCAGGCACCGATCGAGCCGGTCTGACCGGAGAAGTTCATGACGTACGCCAGGCCGAGCACGGCCATGACGGTGATGATGGCCGGAGCCAGCTGCCGGTAGGTCGCGCCGTACGTCCTGGCGACCGCGCCGGGCCGGATGCCGAGGCAGATCGCGGTGAGGATGCCCGAGATCAGGAGCATCGTGCCCGCGGCCGGGAACCAGTCGAACTTGAAGCCACCCTGAGCACCGGCGACGTCCTCGAGCCCCGGGAAGATCACCGTCGGGGTGTAGTCGGTCCCGGAGAGGGTGAACGGCCGGTGGGCCAGCGCGTCCTTGATCGCGGGGATGCTGACGATCACAAAGATCACCACGATGATCGCGTACGGCAGGAAGGCCTTGAAGACCTCTCGGCTGCTGTCGCGCACCTCGCCGTCGCCGGTGCCCGCCGGGGTGCCTGACCCCGAGCCGGATCCAGATCCGGAGCCGGGCGCAGAGCCGGCAGAGGTTGCGGCTGTGGCCCCGACCAGCGCCTCGGCATAGACCTTCTCCCGCGGCTGCCACACCCGCAGCAGGCCGACGACCACCAGGACGGAGAAGAGCGAGGCGATGATGTCGGCGAGCGGCACCGAGATGTAGTTCGAGGCCACGAACTGGGCGAGACCGAAGCCGATGCCGCAGAGCAGCGCCGGAATCCAGGTCTGCCTGAGACCACGGGTGCCGTCGACCACGAAGACCAGGATGAGCGGCACCAGGACCGCCAGGACCGGGGTCTGGCGGCCCACCATCGCGCCCAGCGTCTCGACGCTGAAGCCGGTCTGGTCCGAGAGCGCGTTGATGGGCGAGGCCATCGCGCCGTACGCCACCGGGGCGGTGTTGGCGATCAGTGCGACCGCCGCGGCCTTGACCGGCTTGAACCCCATCGCCATCAGCATCACCACGGTGATCGCGACGGGCGTACCGAACCCGGCCAGCGCCTCCAGCAGCGCGCCGAAGCAGAAGGCGATGATCAGCGCCTGGATGCGCTGGTCGTCGCTGATCTTGCTGAACGCCCGGCGCAGCACGTCGAAGTGGCCGGTGTGCACGGTGAGGTTGTAGACGAAGACCGCGTTGATGACGATCCACATGATCGGGAAGAAGCCCGAGAACAACGCGCCCTGGGCAGCGGACAGGATGGCGTCGTCGGCCGGCATCTCGAAGAGAGCGACGGCGACGACCAGGGCGACCACCAGCGAGATGATGCCGGCCTGCCAGGCCTTCATCCTGAGCCCGCCGAGAAGGACAAACATGGTGATCAGGGGCAGGGCGCCGCACAGGGCGCTGAGGACAAGCGATCCGCCGACCTGGTCGGCTACTGGCTCAAACATGGCGACTCCGAGGGTCGTGAGTGTGGGAGATGGGTTGAGCCCCGAGACGTAGGGGTTGAGTTGTCGGAGATTCAGATGCTGCGGCTGCGCAGAGCCTCAGGTGAGGCGCCGCTGATCGAGGCGTCGAGCACCTCGATGAGATGGGCCATGCCGAGCTGATGTCCCTGCGCGCTGATCGCCGAGGCGACCTGGAGCAGACAGCCCGGGTTGGCGGTGACGAGCACCTCGGCGCCGGTGGCGACGATGTTGCGCGCCTTGCGTTCGCCCAGCTCGCGGGCGGGCTCGGGGTTGAGGATGTTGTAGATGCCGGCCGAGCCGCAGCAGATCTCGCCCTCGGCGATCTCGCGCAGCTCGATGCCGGGGATGCCCCTCAGCAGCGCCCGCGGCTGGGCGCGTACGCCTTGGGCGTGGGCGAGGTGACAGGCGTCGTGGTAGGCGATGGTGAGGTCGAGCGGGTGACGTTCGGCGACCGGGCCGAGCTCGTCGAGGATCTCGGCGATGTCGCGGACCCTGCCCTCGAAGTCCGCGGCCTTGGCGGCATAGGCGGGATCATCGGCGAGCAGCCGGGCGTAGTCCTTGAGCGTCGAGCCGCAGCCGGCGGCGTTGATGACGATGTGCTCGACACCGGCGTCCTCGAACGCGTCGATGATCCGGCGTGCGTACGCCTGGGCCTCCCGCTCGCGGCCGTTGTGCACCGAGAGCGCGCCGCAGCAGCCCTGGTCGGGCGGGATCACCACGTCGCAGCCCTCTGCGGCGAGCACCCGTGCGGTGGCGGCGTTGACGCCCGGGAAGAACGCGCCCTGTACGCAGCCGGTGAGCATACCGACCACCGCCCGCCGCTCCCCCGCCGCAGGCACGAGCTCGGGCAGCGGCTCGGCGTCGGTGATGGTCGGGGTGAGCCGTTCCATCGCGGCCAGATGCGGTGCCATCCGGTCGAGCAGGCCGGTTCGGCGCAGGCGACGGTCCAGTCCGGTGCGCTGCAGCAGCTTGAGCGGGCCGCGCATCGCCCGGAGCCGCCGGGGGTGCGGGAAGATCGCGAAGATCAGGCTCCGCAGCGCCTTCTCCTGGGGCGTACGCACATGGTTGCGCTCGACCTGAGCGCGGGTCTGCTCGATGAGGGTGTCGTAGCGGACGCCCGAGGGGCAGGCCGTCACACACGACATGCAGCCCAGGCAGTTGTCCCAGTGCTGCACCATCGAGTCCGACATCGGATCGCCCTCGAGGCCCTCCTTCATCAGGTAGAGCCGTCCGCGTGGGGAGTCCATCTCCTCGCCCCACAGCAGGTAGGTGGGGCAGGTCGGCAGGCAGAAGCCGCAGTGCACGCAGTCGTCGAGCAGCTGCTGGTCGGGCGGGTGCTCCTCGTCGAAGGCGCCCATGTTCCGGATGTCGATGTCCGTCATCGGACTAGATCCCTCCTACGAAGCGGCCCGGGCTGAGCCGGTGGTCGGGGTCGAACTCGTCCTTGACCCGGCGCATCAGCTCCAGCGCCGGGACCGGTCCCCACAGGTCCAGCTGCGGCTTCAGCTCCTGCGGGGCGTCGAGGACCACGGCGCTGCCGCCGTGGCGTGCGGTGGTCTCGCGCAGCCGAGCGAGGACCGCCCGGATCTCGGTGATGTCGCGGTCGACCGGGATGGAGACGTACGCGACGCCGACACCGGCCGAACCACGCAGGTCGAGCTCCCCGGCGGCCTCGAGCACGTCGGCGAGGCCGGAGAGCCGGAAGGTCACCTTGATCCCGAGACGGCTGTCGGTGGTGTCGTCCCACGGGTAACGGCCCCAGCCGGCGGGAGGCTCCTCGCTGGTCTCGGCGCCGGGGAGCAGCTCGGTCAGGACGGTCGTACGTCCCGCCACGCCCTCCGGGCGTCCCTCGACCAGGACGTCGACTCGCACCCCGCCGGCGGTGGCGTCCACCTCCAGAGCTGACGGCACCGTCTGGGAGTGCAGGACCGCCTGGGTGAGCTCGGCGGCGTGCGCGGCGTCGCGCGCGGCGACTCCGACCCAGCGGCGGCTCTGCGGGACCGGGTGGAGCCGGAAGGTGGCTTCGGTGACCACCGCGAGCGTGCCGTACGAGCCGACCAGGAGCTTGCCGACGTCGTAGCCGGCGACGTTCTTGACGACCTTGCCACCGGCCTTGGCGACCACCCCGTCGGCGCGGACCATCGTCACGCCGATGAGCAGGTCGCGCATGGTGCCGGCGAGCATCCGCAGCGGGCCGCTGGTGTTGGTCGCCAGGGCACCGCCGACGGTCGTGCCGGGAACCGTCTCGTCGAGGGCGAGGCGCTGGTCGGCGCCGGCGACGTGCTCCTTCAGCCGGGCCAGCGGCGTGCCGGCCCCCACGGTGGCGATCAGGTCACCGGAGGCGTGCTCGCTCACCCGGTCGAGCGCGGATAGGTCGAGCAGGATGTCGGCCGAGGTGGGTGGGTTGCCCCAGCCGAGCTTGGTGCCTGCCCCGGTCGGGACCACGGACTCCCCCGCGGCCGCCGCGGCTCGCATGAGCTCGGCGACCTCGGCGGTGCTCGTCGGGCGCTCGATGCGGCCCGGCGCGACCCCGGAGACGGTGATGTCGGACATCAGAAGACCTCCGCCACGCCGGCCTCCTGGAGCGGGTGCGCACCCTGCCGTCGGCCCGGACGCTCACCGCACATCCGGGGCGTCGGGAAGATCTTGCCCGGGTTGGAGATCCGGTCCGGGTCGAAGGCGCACCGGACCAGCTGCATCGTGTCGAGGTCGTCGGCGGCGTACATCTTCGGCATGTGGCCCGCCTTGTCGGCACCGACCCCGTGCTCACCGGTGATCGAGCCGCCGTGCTGCAGGCAGAGGTCGAGGATCCCGCGGCTGACCTCCTCGGCGGCATCGCCGGCTCCGGGGACGGCGTCGTCGAAGAGCACGAGCGGATGCAGGTTGCCGTCACCGGCGTGGAAGACGTTGGCGACGCGTACGCCGGAGCGCTCGGAGAGCTCCGTGATCGCCCGCAGCACCTCGGGCAAGGCGGTGCGCGGGATGACGCCGTCCTGGACGATGTAGTCGGGGCTAATCCGGCCGACGGCCGCGAAGGCCGACTTGCGGCCCTTCCAGATCAGGAACCGCTCCTCGGGGGTCTGCGCGGTGCGGATCTCGAAAGCACCGGTCTCCTCGCAGAACCGGACCACGTCGGCGTACTCGGCGTCCACCTCGGCAGCCGGTCCGTCCAACTCGATGACCAGCACCGCGCCCGCGCCGTCGGGGTAGTTGCAGCTCACCGCGGCCTCGGCGGCCTCGATCGCCAGCGCGTCCATCATCTCGATCGCCGCCGGTACGATGCCGGCCGCGATGATCGCGGACACCGCCGCGCCGGCGCGGTCGGTGGAGTCGAAGCCCACCAGCAGGGTGACCACCTTCTCCGGCAGCCGCACCAGCCGCACCGTCACCTCGGTGACGATCCCGAGCGTGCCCTCCGACCCGACCACGGCACCGAGCAGGTCGTAGCCGGGGCTGTCGGGAGCGTCCCCGCCGAGACGTACGCGGTCACCGGCGGCGGTCACGAACTCGGCGCCGAGCACATGGTTGGTGGTGAAGCCGTACTTGAGGCAGTGGGCGCCGCCGGAGTTCTCCGCGACGTTGCCGCCGATCGAGCAGATCTGCTGGCTCGAGGGGTCCGGCGCGTAGTAGTAGCCCTCGGGGGTCGCCGCGCGGGTCACGTCGAGGTTGATGACGCCGGGATCGACCACGGCGCGCTGGTCATCGCGCCGGACCTCCTTGATGCTCCGCAGCCGCGAGGTGACCACCAGGACGCCCTCGGCATGGGGCAGGCTGCCGCCCGAGAGCCCGGTGCCGGAGCCGCGGGCGACGTACGGGATCTGCTGCTCGGCACAGCACCGCACGATCTCGGCCAGCTGCTCGGCGGTCTCCGGGATCACGACGAGTGCCGGCGTGACCCGATAGTGCGCCAGCCCGTCACACTCATACGTCCGCAGCCGGGCGGGGTCGGTGATCACACCGTCCTCGGGGAGGAGCGCTCGCGCGGTCGCGGTCAGTCTCTGCAGCTGTGTCATGGCAGGTTCATCCGCTTCTCGAGGATTTCGTATCGTGGAAGCTTCCTTCTACCCAATGGAAGGCTAGAGGAAGAAGGGTCGCGGGGGCAATGGGTTCGTGTGACTCCGGTCACCAATTTCGCTCGGGGGTGGGCGGTGCGCGCGACAGCCGCTCACGCCGGAGCTTCTTCGAGCACGCGACCCCCTACGATGAACACGATGTCGATGACCAGCTCACCCAGCGCCCGCCGCCTCCTGCTCGTCGTCGACGCCCCGTCGCTGCTCCACCGCAACCACCACGCCCGGGCACACACCCGCATGATCGACCGGGCCGGCCGACCCGCTTGGGCGCTGCACGGCATGCTGCGGCAGATCCTCGACTCGATCGACGCCTTCGCCCCCGACGCGGTGCTCTTCGGTCTCGACGACCGCACCGCGTCCGTACGCCGCGACGCCTATCCCGACTACAAGGCCGGGCGCGCCGAGAAGGACCCGCTCCTGGTCGAGCAGCTCGAGCGGGCCGGGGCGATGCTCGATGCCCTCGGCCTCGCGACCCTCACTCCCCCGGGCCTCGAGGCCGACGACGTCAACGCCTCCGGCGCCGCGTGGGCCGGCCGCAACGGGTGGGACTGCGTCGTGATCACCTCCGACCGCGACGCATTCGCGCTTATCAGCGAGCACACCCGGGTCCTGCGGCTGATCAACGGCGGGATCAACGGCTCGCCCCTGCTCAACCCCGCCCGGCTGTATGCGATGTACGGCGTGCCGGCCTCCCGCTACCTCGAGTTCGCCGCCCTACGCGGCGACGCCAGCGACAACCTGCCCGGCGTGAGCGGCATCGGCGAGAAGACCGCCGCCGCGCTCCTCGACCAGTTCGGCCCGATGGACGGCGTCTGGTCCGACATCGGCGACAACCAGGGGCAGAAGGTGACCGAGGTCCTCGACGCGTGGGCCGCCGCCACCGGCGTACGCCGCATCAGCACGCGCGTCGTCCGCGCCCTCTCCGCCCCCGACGCCCGGGAGCGCTACGACTTCAACCTGCGGATGATGACCTGCCGCGACGACCTCGACCTCCGCCTCACCCCCGACATCCCCGGCACCCCCGGCCTCCTCCCCCTCGACATCGACCGCGTCACCCGGGTCGTGGGCTTCCTCGGTGTCGAGTCGACCACCGCCGTGGCGCAGCGGGTGCTGAGCACCAACCCAGCCTCGACGGTCTCGTAGCGCACCCGGGGCAGGTTGTCGGTCGACAGCGTCCCCTCAGGCGAACTCGGGCGCCAGACCGCGGTCCGCGGTCTCGACGGCGCGAGCAAACGGGGCCGCGGTGCCCGAGAGTGCGGCGTCGAGGTCGGCGGTCAGGTCCTCGACACTCTCGAGGCCGATCGAGAGGCGTACCAGGTTCGCGGAGGGCTTGGCGTGGGCGGCGACGGGGCGGTGGGTGAGGCCGGCGGGGTGCTGGATGAGGGAGTCGACGCCGCCGAGGGAGACGGCGTGGGTGAAGAGCTGGACGGAGGAGGTGAGGCGGGCGGCGGCTTCGTACCCGCCGCGCAGGGCGATCGCGATCATGGCGCCGGGGCCGCTCATCTGCTTCCCGACCAGGCCGCGATCGTCGTGGAGACCCGGGAAGAAGACCTGCTCGACTGCGCGGTGCGACCCCAACCACGCGGCGATCTCGACGGCGGCAGCCTGCTGGGCGCGGACACGGGTCGGCAGGGTGGCGAGGCCGCGATGCAGGAGATACGCCCCGAGGGGGTGCAGGAGGCCGCCGGTGACCGCGCGGACCTGGCGAAGAAGCGCCGCGGTCTCCTCGTCGCAGGCGATCACGCCGCCCACGACGTCGCCGTGGCCTCCGATGTACTTGGTGGCGCTGTGCAGCGACATCGCCGCGCCCAGCGTGAGCGGGTTCTGCAGGACCGGGGTGGCGAAGGTGTTGTCCACGAGCACAGGTACGTCACCGGCGGCCGCGACGACGCCCGCGATGTCGACGAGATCGAGGGTCGGGTTCGCCGGGGTCTCCAGCACCACCAGCGCGGTGTCGGCGCGCACCGAGGCGGCGACCTCGTGCTCGGCACAGAAGGTCGCCTCGACGCCGAGCAGACCCGAGGCGAGCAGGTGGTCGGTGCCGCCGTAGAGCGGACGGACCGCGACGATGTGCCGCTTGCCGCTGAAGGACGTGCTCGCGATGATCGCCGCGGTCATGGCCGCCATCCCCGAGGCGTACGCGACCGACGTCTCGGCCTGCTCGAGCCGAGCCAGCGCAGACTCGAACCGCGCGACGGTGGGGTTCCACAGCCGCTGGTAGACGTACCCACCCTCCGGGTTCGGATGACCGCCGGTCGCCATGGCCTCATAGGAGGCGCCGCCGCGCTCGATGTCGGGCAGCGGATTGGTCGAGGACAGGTCCAGCGGCAGGGCGTGGACGCCGAGCATCGCCAGGTCCTCCCGTCCGGCGTGGACGGCGAGCGAGTCGAGGTGGGGGTCAGCAGTCGGCATGGCTCGATGCTGGCGGGAACCACAAGATCGGGCCATATCGATTGTCGAAGATCCCGTCGAAACGCCGATACTGCGATCTTCGAGCAACTCGACCAGTGATCCAGGTGAATCCCGTTGGCGAAAGTACAACCGTCCGCAGCTGCCCTCGACTCCATCGACCGCCGCATCCTGAGCGAGCTCGGCGACAACCCCGAGCTCACCAACAAGGCCCTCGCGACACGTCTCGGTCTCGCCGAGTCGACCTGCGCCTACCGGCTGCGAGCCCTGCGCGACAGCGGCGTCATAGCCGGCCGCCGCCTCGACGTCGACGTCCGCTCCCTCGGCTACCCGCTGCAGGCCGTGATCAAGGTCCGCCTCGGCAGCCACAGCAAGGAGCACGTCGAGAAGCTCTACGACGATCTGGCCACGACGCCCGGCGTGATCCAGGCCTTCCACGTCGCCGGCGCCGATGACTTCCACCTCCACGTGGCCGTCGAGGACGCCGAGGCGCTGCGCGACTTCGTCCTGCAGCACGTGACCGTCCATCGGGTCGTACGGCAGACCGAGACGCAGCTCGTCTTCGAGCTCCGCGAAGGGCCGGGCGTGCTGCCCCGCGACCCGGCATAGACCTCCCTGATCAGCTCCGCGGCGCCGTCACTCGTCCTCCATCCGGAAGCCGACCTTCAGCCCGACCTGGAAGTGCTGGATGCCGTCGTCGTCGACGTGTCCGCGGATCTGCGTGACCTCGAACCAGTCCAGGTGCCGCAGGGTCTGACCTGCGCGGCCGACCCCGTTGCGGATCGCCTGCTCGAGTCCCTCGTCGGAGGTCCCGACGATCTCGGTGACGCGGTAGGTGTGTGAAGACATGGTCCTGCCCCTTCTCTCGATGCTTCCCGACGGGCCGAGGTGATCCATCGCTGTTCCCACCATGGATCCGGCACCGAGACCGTGCAAGGGGTGGCGCCCCGGCAAATAGCGTTGTCGAACATACATGTTCGAGTTAGGATCTCGTACACCAGTGTTCGACTTGTACGCCTCAGGAGATGCCCCATGACCCCAGACACCAACGCCGACGACGTCGTCGACCAGTCCGCCGACCCGCGCCGATGGCGGCTGCTCGGGTTGCTGGGGCTGGCGCAGTTCATGCTGATCCTGGACGTCACCGTGGTGGCGATCGCGCTACCGCACATGGGCGCCGACCTCGGCCTGGGGCGCGATGCGCTGACCTGGGTGGTGAGTGCGTACACGCTGGCCTTCGGCGGCCTGATGCTGCTCGGTGGCCGGTCCGCCGATCTGTTCGGCCCGAAGCCGGTGGTGCTGGCGGGGCTGACCGTGTTCACCCTGGCGTCGCTGGCGACCGGCCTCGCCACCAGCGCGGAGCTGGCCATCGGCGGCCGGGTCGCGCAGGGCGTCGGGGCGGCGATGCTCTCCCCCGCTGCCCTCTCGATCGTGGTGAGGCTCTTCGACGGCGAGGAGCGCAACCGCGCGCTCGGGATCTGGTCGGCGCTCGGGGCCGGCGGGGCGGCGATCGGCGTGCTCCTCGGCGGCGCGCTGACCGCCGGACCGGGCTGGGAGTGGGTCTTCCTGATCAACGTGCCCGTCGGCATCGTCGTGGCGATCCTGCTGGCGCGGCTGCTCCCGCCGCTGCCCGCCTGGGGAGGCGGCGTCCGTCTCGACCTCGTCGGCGCACTGATCGTCACCGCCTCCACCGGGCTGCTGATCCTGGGCTTCATCGAGGCCGGCGACGAGGGCTGGACGTCGGGCCGCACCCTGGTCCTCATCGGCGCCGGGATCATCGGCTACGCCGTCCTGGGCGGCTGGCTGCGACGTACGTCGCACCCGCTGATCGATCCGGGCCTGGTCACGCGGCGACCGGTCCTGTCCGGCACCTTCGTGCTGTTCGTCGCGACCGGGCTGATGGTCGCGGTCTTCTTCCTCGGGACGTTCTACCTGCAGGGCGCCGCCGGGCACGGTCCGCTCGCGACCGGGCTGCTGTTCCTGCCCGTCGCGGCCGCGACCATGGTCGGCGCGCAGCTGGCCGGCAGGCTGATCGGCCGCCTCGGCGCGCGCACCCTCGGGATCGCCGGGCTGCTGATCGCCGCCGCCGGGCTGGTCGTACCCGCGATCAGCATGAGCACGCTGTCCACCGTGATCGCGGTCAGCGTCGGCTCCGCCGGCCTCGGCGTCCTCTTCGTGGTCGCGGCCGCGACCGCCCTGAGCCAGGTCGAACCCCACCTGGCCGGCGTCGCCTCCGGCATCCTGAGCACCTTCCACGAGCTCGGCGCCTCGCTCGGCGCCGCGGTGATGTCCGGCGTCGCCGCGGCCAGCCTCGTGGACGGCACCACCGACGGCTTCGAGCGGGCGTACCTGGTCGCAGCCGTGATCGCAGCGCTCGCCGCCGTCCTCGCCGGGGCCCTGATCCCGGGCCGACCGGCATCCACCGAGGCCGCCGAGGAGACCGTGTCATGACGACCACCCACCGCCCGAGATCGCGTGCGCGCTCGTTCGCGCTCCACTACCTCCAGATGGTCGTCGCGATGCTCGTCGGGATGATGGTGATCTACCCGCTCTGGATGCTCTCCACCGCCGGCCTGGCCGAGGACGCGTGGGTGCATCGCGCCGACGTCGACTCGCTGGTCATGGCCACCACGATGGTGATCCCGATGGCCGCCTGGATGCGCTTTCGCGGACACGGCTGGAGGCCGGTCGTGGAGATGTCGACCGCGATGTACGCCGGCTTCGTGGTCCTCTTCCCGTTCCTCTGGCTCGACATCATCGACGCCGACGGCCTGATGCTGCTGGGCCACGTGCTCATGCTGCTCCTCATGCTCGCCGCGATGCTCGCGCGCCCCGGCGAGTACTCCGGGAGCCACGCCCACCATGCGCACGCCGCGTCCGACCGGGAGCCGGCATGACCGCGCCCACGCCGGAGGTCGGCGTCCGCCGAGCCACCCCGGAGGACGCCGAGACCGTCCGCACGCTCATCGGCGAGATCGCCGCGCACCAGGCCCAGTCCGACGCGGTCACCGTGACCGCCGAGCAGTGGGCCGGCTACCTCCAGCGCCCCGACATCATCGTGCTGCTCGCCGAGATCGGCCGGGAGCCGGTCGGCTACGTCTCGGCCGTACGCCGCCTGCACCTGTGGTCGGGCAGCGACATCATCGCTCTCGACGACCTCTACGTCCGCCCGGGCCGTCGCGACGCCGGTGTCGGACGGCTGCTGATGACCGCGCTGGCCGAGCGCGCCGGGGGCCTCACGATCACCTGGGGCGTACAACCCGACAACGACGCCGCGATCCGGTTCTACCGGCGCCTCGGCGCCACTGTCCGCGCCAAGGTGATGTGCGCGTGGAACGGGGAGGCTCGACCGATATCCTGATGCTCACCATCTCGTGGGAGGTTCCGGCCGTGACGACCCTCAAGCGCGCCGACGCACGCAAGAACATCGAGTCGATCATGGACGCGGCGACCGCCTGTCTCGCCCGCGACCCCGACGTCAGCGTCGCCGACATCGCCAAGGCGGCAGGCGTCGGGCGGGTCACGCTCTACGGCCACTTCGAGTCCCGGGCCACGCTGGTGACCCAGGTCGTCGAGCGCGCGATCCGGCAGTCCGACGAGGCGCTCGGCGCGGTCGACCTCGACGGCGACCCGCGAGCCGCCCTCAGCAGGCTCCTCGAGGCGTCCTGGCGACTGACCCAGCAGTACGGCGCGCTGATCGTCGCCGCCGAGCAGAGCATGCCCCACGAGCAGTTCCAGGCGGTTCACCTGGGGCTGATCGACCGCTGGAAGCCGCTCATGGAGCGCGGTCGCCGCGACGGCAGCTTCCGCGACGACCAGCCGCTGCAGTGGCAGCTGACCCTGCTCCAGAGCGTCCTGCACGCGGCCTCGGGCGCCGTCTACCGCGGCGAGATCGAGGCCTCGGACGCGGCCGGCCTGATCGACGGCACCGTGCAGGCCGCCCTCACTCCTCCCGGCGCCGCCCGCGGCTGACCCGCTCACGCCGGGAGATCGCCGACCGCCGCTCGCTCGGTGCCGAAGTAGCTGGCCAGCAGCGCGTCGGCATTGCGGTCACCTCGCCTCTCCAGGCGGGCGCGGCCCTTCGCGCTGCGACCGAAGACCCGATACCTGACCAGGTTCAGCGGCACCACGTAGGCGTGCGCCCACGGCGGCCTCGTCGGCAGGCCGAGCTCGCGCATCGACCTCGTCCCGAGGAAGACGGTCAGCATCGAGAGCAGCCGCTCCGTCTCGTACCACCCACGCACCCGCCGCAACGGTCCCGGCCAGCCCGGGTAGTGGCGCTCGCGCTGGATCGCGACCGCCGCCTGCGCCAGCTGCGGTCCGGCCTCGGAGATCTCCGCCTGGGAGAGCAGCACGTGGTAGTTGATCCGGTGCCGCTCCCACTCGTCGTCGACGAGGAAGTCCTCCTCGACGCCCATGAGCCAGCCGACGTACTTCCACAGATGCATCAGCGCCCGGGCGTCCCGCCGGGAGACCGGCACGCCGAGCGCGCGGCACCCGATGATGAGCACGCCGTCGAACAGGCCCAGCGTGGCCGCCTGGTCGGCCTGGTTGATCGGCAGCCCCCACCTGTCGGTCTCCCACCGCTTCTCGAACCCGGCGTTGACCAGCGCGTGCATGGCCCGGACGTGGACGGTGAGCCGCCAGGCCTCCCCCGACGGCGAGCCCGGCTCCGGCGGCCGGAGCGCCCCGGGCCGACGCAGGCTCACCGCCCAGTGCTGGGTCTCGGCCAGGCGCCGCCGGGTGGTGCTGCCGGTCAGGCCGCCGGTGGCCACGAGCAGGTCCGGCGGGCCACCGAACCGGTAGCCGCTGATGAGCGAGAGCTGCAGGAGCACGTCGGCCGCGTTCTGGCCCAGGCGCGCGAACACGCGACCGCCCTCGTCCACGAGGTCCCAGTCGACCCAGTCCGGGGTCGCCTCGACCTTCGCGAAGAACTCGGCGAGCGCCGCAGGCGGCGACTCGACCGCCGCGACACCGTCCTCCAGGGCCGTACGCAGCTGGGTCATCGTGACCTTGCCGGTGTTCCCGGCTCGCATCCGGATCGCCTCCGCGAGCCGCGCGCCGGCCTCGTCCCGCTCGCCGAACGCCCGCCCGATCCGTTCCATCAGCTCCTCGTCGACCTCCTCGATGCGCCCCAGGAGGCGTAACGGCCGGCCCAGACGGCGGCTGCGCGCCTCACCTTCGCGAAATCGTGTGGGGAATCCGTGGGGTTGGGTGCCCTGCTGCGCGAGTGTGGTCATACCTCCAGCGTGATGCGAGCAGAAGCTCGCTTTCAACTCGCGTTCCGCCTACCGTGGGACCGTGCGCAAGACACCTACCCAGGCCCGCTCCAAGGCGACGGTCGAGCGCATCCTGGCGGCCGGGCGCCGGGTGCTGGTCGAGGACGGCTACGAGACGTTCTCGACCAACCGCGTGGCGGCCGCCGCCGGGATCAGCCCCGGCTCGCTCTACCAGTACTTCTCCGACAAGGCCTCGATCCTCGACATCGTGATCGACCGCTACTGGGAGGATGTCTCCGAGCGCACCGCCTCGGCCTTGGCGCTCCAGGCGAGCAGCACCGGGACGCCGGCGATCCGGTCGGTCGCCGACGCGCTCCTCGCCGGGCTGGAGCAGGATCCGACTCTCCTGCGCGTCCTGATCGAGGAGCTCCCCGCCTCCCGCAACCGGGACCGCCACGCAGCACTGGTCACCCGCGTACGCGACCTCACCGCCGCCTACCTGCAGGCCGGGGCGGTCGTGAGGACCCGCCCCGACCCGCAGCTGACCGCGTGGGTGCTGGTGGTGGCGATGGAGAACATCGCGCTGCGCTGGGTGCTCGACCGGCCGCCCTACCCGCGCGAGGCCGTGCTGGAGGAGATGGTCGCGCTCACCGCGGGCTACCTGGGCAACACCGATCGAGCGGGCGAGACGCGAACCAGCGGTTGACCGTCAGTCGTTCCGCTCCCGGACCCGCATGCGCTGCCGCTCGCGTGCCACGTCCTGGGCGAAATCGCCCCAATCGTCCTCGCACCGGAAGCTGCTCGCCTCCGTGGTGGGCCCGGCTCCCCGGTAACCCGCGATCTGGGGATAGGCGCACAACGGCCGCGTCATCACGACCCGGTTCTCGGGGCGGTCGTTCTCGTACTTGGTCGCGACCATCTGCTTCGGCGCGATCCCCTGCTCGACCCAGGCCCGCACCGCGGACAGAGCGTCGAACGAGTTGGGTCCCACGCCTCCGGTGACATGCCCACCGCCGGGGATCATGAAGAGGCGGTAGAACTCCTGAACGTCTCGCAGAGCCGAGCGCGGGGTGGTGCCGTCCTGCTCGAGGAGGACTCGCGTGTAGTACTCGATCGGGAGGCTGCCCGACTGGAACGGGTCGGCCCATCCCTGGGTCATGATCAGCTTGCCGCCGCCTTCGGCGAACTTCGAGAGATCGGTACGCGTGGGGTCGATCTTGGGGCTCAGCTTCTCCTCCACCAGCTTCACGTCCTCATCCCAGTCGAAGGTGCGCCAGTCCCAGGCGGGATCGTCGAACACGGCCCGGCCGAGCAGCGCCTGCGGATAGGAGATGAGCGACTGCTGCTCCGCTGCGAAGTTCCACGCCGCCTCGCTGCCGTAGGCGAATCCCGGGTAGAGGTGCTCACCGGTCCCCTGGTTGGTGGCCGCGGTGTAGACGTGCTCCACCGTCCTGACCTGCTCCGCCGTCAGGCACCCCACGCTCGTGCCGGGGCGGCATTCCAGCAGCTTGACGTTGTAGTGACAGTCCCGCGGATCATTGAGGAACGGGTCGCCCGCGACCCCGTCCCGGCCACCACACGCAGCCAGCACGGCGTCGTTGAGGAGCGTGCGGTCATCGCTGTCGAGCGCACCGCTCGGGCTCTCCGCGAGGCGCTGCGCCGTCCACAGCACGGCCATCATCACATGGCTGTAGTCCATGCCCGGGCTGTGCGAGACGATGCCGTCGTAGTCGCCGGGGAAGAACTCCGCCTCGTCCATCGCCTGTCGGCCACCCGTCGAGCCACCTTCGAAGTAGGAGAACTTCGGCGCCGTCCCGTGGTAGGCGGTCAGGATCTGCTTGGCACGCACCGTCATCAGGTGGATCGAGGTCCGCCCCCACATCTCGAGCTGGGTCGGATCGCTGATCCAGGCGTTGGTCGAGTCGGAGTTGGAGTGGCCCGTGTCGGTGGACGCCGTCGCGTAGCCGGCCGAGAGGGCCGGGGCCATCGCGCTGTAGCTGATGTTCCCGGCGAAGCCACCGTTGCCGACTCCCAGGAACCTCTCGTTCCAGGTGGTCGCCGGAATCCAGACCTCGAACGTCAGGCTCGGTGCGACGCTCGCGGTCACCCGGCAGAACTCGGGCAGGTTGCGATGGACCCGGCCCGTCGCGTCCACGTAGTCGCCGGCGGGGACGAGATCGCCGGCGATGATCTCGGTGTCCGGCACGGAGAGCTCGGTGAGATTCTCGCAGCGGGCGCCGGCGGCGGTGCCGACATCCGCAGCGCTGGGAGGTGCTCCGAAAAGCGGGATACTCAGTGCAAGGAGGGACGCGATCCCGACGAGCACGCGCAGCGTGCCCCCGGAGCCCCTCAGCCGTCGAACAGTCACGGTTCCACCCTTCGATCTGAGAACAGGTCGCCTCAGAATAGGAACCCCCTCACCGCTGCCCTACGAGAGAAATTCCGTATCCGACTAAGGGTCTCCGCAGCGGATTCAGGTCTGGGTAGATGTCGCCGTGAAGGTCATTCGAGCGGGGCGCTCGTGACGCCTCCTACGTTGTCTGCTCGAGGATCACGAAGCGGTTCCCGTCGGGGTCGTCGAAGGTGAACATCGGCGGTACGCCCGGCCAGAGCAGCAGCTCACCGACGCTCACGCCGCGGGAGCTGAGCGCGTCGCGCTCGGCGGCCGCGTCGGGGACGTTGAACCGGATCCCGGTCTCGGTGACCTCTCCTGCCGGGCGGTCGCCGGCGACGAGGGCGAGGGAGACGTCGGCACCGGCGGGCGCGACCTCGATCCAGCGGGTCGGACCGTCGACGTCGAGTCGTACGACGAAGCCCAGGGTGTCTCGGTAGAAGGCGAGGGCCTCGTCCTGGTCGGCGATGGTGATGCCGACGGTGCGGATATCGGTGATGGTGCTCATCGGGGTTCCTCTCGGTCGATGACGTCGATGGGGCGTCAGCTGGGGCCGTACATCTGCGATCCCGGGGTGGTCAGGGTCTCCCCCGTCTCCAGCCACGTCTTGAGGCCGGACAGGATCATGGGCCAGCCGCCGTAGAGCTCCGGGGGCGCGTCGCCGCGCAGCTGGTCGTGGGTGACGGTGAGGCGGCAGGAGTCGCCGACCGGCTCGATCTCCCAGGTCACGCGCGTGGTGCCCTGCTCCTCGGCGGCTTCGGACCAGAGCGTGCGCATCGACTGCACGAGTCGTGTCGGCGGCTCCACGACGATGTTCTCGCCCTCCGCGAGCGGCCCGTCGGCGCCCGGGTGCACCATGGTGAAGCCGGACCCCGGGGTCCAGTCGGAGTGGACGCCGGCACCGAAGTGGTACTTCGCACGGATCTGCGGATCGGTGATCGCCTCCCACAGTCGCTCCGGGGTGGTGCGGACATAGATCTCGAAGACTTTCTCCATCGTGCGCTCCAGGTCTCGTTTCAGCTCGGCGAGGCCGCTCGCCCAGGTCTCGGTGTACTTCGTCACCCAGCGGTCGTGGATCTCGCGGATCGGCACCACGTTGAGGAAGTGGTGCTTCTCGCGTCCCCTGCGCGTGACGACCACCAGGCCGGCGTCCTCCAGGATCGCCAGGTGCTTGGCGACCGCCGGGCGCGTCATCGAATGGCGGCTCACCAGCGAGGACAGCGTCTGCCCGTCCTCCTGCAGCAGTGCGTCGAGCAGCGCCCGTCGAGTCGGGTCACCAAGAGCTCGAAACACCTGTTCCACAGGGCCACGATAGGAAACCATTTGGTTTCATGTCAAGGGATGAGAAGGAGACCTCGCGGGCAACTGCGCCTAGGAGGCCTCCGGCCGATACAGGGCGGTCATCTTGCCCGCCGGGTCCAGGCGGGCGAGCAGGGCGTCGCCGACGTCGGTCAGCTGGCGGATCTGCTCGGCGCTCAGCCCGTCGAGCACGTTGCCGCGTACGTTCGCGACATGGCCGGGCGCGGCCGCGACGACGGCGTCCCAGCCGGCCGCGGTGAGCCGGGCGTTCGTCGCGCGGGCATCCTCCGGGCACGGGAACCTCTCCACGAGGCCTCGCTCCTCGAGCCGCCGCACCACATGGGACAGCCGCGCCAGCGTCGAGTTGGTGCTGTGCGCCAGCGCGGTCATCCGCAGCGTCCGGTCCTCCGCCTCGGACAGCATCGCCAGGACGAAGTACTCGAAGTGGCTCAGGCCGGCGTCACGGCGCAGCTGGGAGTCGAGCACCCCAGGCAGCAGCTCCACGATCGCGATCAGGCGCAGCCACGCGGCCATCTCCTCGTCATCCAGCCAGGCATCGTCCACGCCTTCATGGTAGCCCGCCAGCTTGTCACTACAACCAAAAACTTGACGCTACAACCTTTTCGTGAGACTTTAGTTGTAGCAACAACCTTTCAATCCGAGGAGTACGACATGACAGACATCTCGATCATCGGCACCGGCACCATGGGCCAGGCCATCGCGGCGGTCGCCGGCCGCGGCGGACACTCCGTCCAGCTGCTCGGCAAGGCCGACGCCGCCACCCCCGCGACCGGTGACGTCGTGGTGCTCGCCGTCCCCTACCCCGCCCTCGGCGAGATCCTCTCCCAGCGCGGCGCCGACCTGGCCGGCAAGATCGTCGTCGACATCACCAACCCGGTGAATTTCGAGACCTTCGACTCCCTCACCGTTCCCGCCGACAGTTCGGCCACCGCGGAGATCGCCGCGGCGCTCCCCGCCTCCCGCGTGCTGAAGGCGTTCAACACCACCTTCGCCGCGACCCTGGCCTCCGGAGCGGTCGGTGACCTGACGACGGCCGTCCAGATCGCCGGCGACGACGCCGAGGCCAAGGCGACGCTGGCCGAGGTCGTCACCTCCGCCGGTCTGCGGGCCGTCGACGCGGGCGCACTCAAGCGGGCGCGCGAGCTGGAGGCACTCGGCTTCCTGCAGATCTCCCTGGCCGCGGCCGAGCAGGTCTCCTGGACCGGCGGCTTCGGCGTCGTCGCCTGAGCGACCCCACGAAGGAGTCCACGATGACCGTCAACCCGGTACGTCTCAACCACGCCGTCCTGTTCGTCGCCGATCTCGAGCGCAGCATCGCCTTCTACGAGGCTGCCTTCGGGATGACGGTCATGGCTCGCGAGCCTCGCGCCGACGCGGCGTTCCTGCGGCTGCGCCGGTCAGGCAACCACCACGACCTCGGGCTGTTCGGGGTCGGCGCCCAGCCGTCGCGACCCCGCGGCTCGATCGGTCTCTACCACCTCGCCTGGCAGGTCGACACGATCGACGAGCTCGAGCAGGCACGGATGACCCTGGCCGAGCTGGGCGCCTTCACCGGAGAGTCCAGCCACGGCGCCACCAAGAGCGTCTACGGCGCCGACCCCGACGGCAACGAGTTCGAGGTGATGTGGATGCTGCCGCGAGCCGAGTGGGGCGACTTCGAGAACGCCGCACCCGTCGACCGGCTCGACCTGGCCAAGGACGTCGCTCGCTGGAGCGGAGTCCGTACGGCCGCCGAGCTCAACCCGACGGAGGACCGATGAGCACCCCGGTGCACACCGCGAGCCACGGCAGCACCGATCCCGAGGCTCCCCTGGTCGTCCTGCTGCACGGGCGCGGCTCGCACGAGCACGAGATCATCCAGCTGGCAGAGCACCTTCCCGAGGGTCCGGCCTATGTAGCCGTGCGAGCCCCGATCGCCGAGGGCGGCGGGTACGCCTGGTTCGCCAACCGCGGCATCGGCCGCCCCGTCGCCGCCTCCCTGGCCGAGACCATGAGCTGGTTCCGGGAGTGGCTCGACGGCATCGCCCCGAAGGGCCGTCCGGTCATCCTCGTCGGGTTCAGCGGCGGCGCCGCCTTCGCCGGCGGACTGGCCCTCCAGGAGCCCGGACGCTTCGCCGGCGTCGCCGTCCTCTACGGCACGCTCCCCTTCGACGCCGGCGTGCCGGTCGAGGCCGACCGCCTGGCCGGCCTGCCGGTCCTGGTCGCCCACGGCGAGGCCGACCAGGTCATCCCGCGCGAGCTGCTGGACCGCACCTGGAGCTACCTGCTCGAGGAGTCGGGCGCGCCGACCGTGGCTCACCGCGACCCCGGCGGTCACGGCATCACGCCGGCCGCGGTCCGCGAGCTCGCCTCGTGGGTCGCCGCCCGCGTCACTCACATCTGAACACCCCCCCGCACACGAGAGAAGGAACATCCATGAAGCTCGGCCGATCGCTCCCTGCTCCCGCCACCGACCTGGGCCTGCTCGCCGCCCGGCTCCTCGTCGGCACCGTCCTCATCGCCCACGGCTGGCAGAAGTTCGCCAGCTACACCCTCGACGGGACCGCGCAGTCCTTCGAGGCGATGGGCGTACCGGCGGCCCAGGCCGCCGCGACCTTCGCCGCCCTCGTCGAGCTCGCCGGCGGCGCGCTGCTCCTGCTGGGTCTGCTCACCCCGGTGGCCGCAGCCCTGGTCGTCATCGACATGATCGGGGCGTTCTGGTTCGCCCACCGCGGCGCCGGAGTCTTCGTCGACCAGGGCGGCTGGGAGCTGGTCGTGGTCGTCTCGGCCGTCGCCCTCGCCCTCGCCGTGGCCGGCCCCGGCCGCGCCAGCATCGACCACGCCATCGGCGGGAGGGCCCGGGCCGCCGCCTGAGGGTCACTCGCCGACCACCTCCGCCGTGCCTCCGCGTACACGCACTCGTCGCGACGCGGAGGCACGGCGGATCCAGTGACGGTCGTGCGTGACCGTGACGACGGCGCCGGGATGGGCGTCGAGGGCGTCCTCGAGCTGGTCGACGAGCTCGGGGTCGAGATGGTTGGTCGGCTCGTCCAGCAGCAGTACGTCACCGGGATCTGCCAACGCGACGGCGAGGTCGAGGCGGCGACGCTGCCCGACCGAGAGCGCCCGCACCGGACGACCCAGCTCCTCCTCGCGCAGGAGCCCGAACCGGCGCAGCCGCTCGGCGGCGTCGTCGCGGTCGATCCCGACGGCGCGTGCGAACACCCCGACCACCGACCCTGCCGGTGGCGCCGCGACATCCTGCCGCAGCCACGAGACCCGCAGTCCGGGCGCACGCTCGACGGCACCCGTATCCGGGACGAGCTCGCCGACCAGCAGCCTCAGCAGCGTCGTCTTGCCCGCGCCGTTGGGTCCGGTGACCAGCCAGCGATCCCCGGCACCGAGCGTCCACTCGGCCATCCGCAGCCGAGCGGCCGCCTCGCGGCGTACGTCATGAAGGGCGAGGTACGGCTCTGGGACCGGCGCCCTCTTGGACCCGAGACCGGAGGCGAACCGGAGCGGCTCCGGCGGCGGTGCGACGGGCTCGGCCCGCAACGCGGCGACGCGCTGCTTCGCCATCCGGATCCTCCCCGTCGCCCCGTGGTCGCGGCTGCGCGCCCGGAAGGCGCCGTGACCGAAGCCGTCGAGCTCGAGCTTGCGCGGGATCGCCTCGAGCCGGAACGCGTTCGTCGCGACGAGCGCCTCGTTGCGGGCGAGCTCGGTCTTCCACGCCTCGTGCCGCTCGGCCTGGCGTCGCCGCTCGGTCGCGCGCGCCACCAGGAAGCCGGCATAGCCGTTGCCGTAGCGGGACAGCCCCGCGTCGCGTACCTGCACGATGGCAGAGGCGAACCGCTCCAGGAACGCGCGGTCGTGCGTGACCACCACCATCGCGCCACGATGCGCGGCGAGCCGCTCCTCCAGCCACGCCAGCGCCGAGCCGTCGAGGTCGTTCGTCGGCTCGTCGAGCAGCAACAGCTCGGCGTTGGACGAGAGCGCGACGGCGAGGGCGAGACGTGCTCGCTCACCTCCGGAGAGACTCGCGACCGCACGCTCCCGGTCGAGGCCGCCGAGGCCGAGCTGGTCGAGTGCGGCCTCGACGCGGCGGTCGACGCCGTAGCCGTCGCGCGCCTCGTAGGCGTCGACGAGGTCGCCGAGCTCCTCGAGCAGCACAGCCTGCTCGGCCTCGTAGGCGACGGCGAGGCGCTCCGAGCAACGCCGTATGCGCGACTCGAGCGCACGCAGGTCCGCGAGCAGGAGGTCGACGGCATCCCGCACGCTCGCACCGGCGGGGAACCGCGGCTCCTGGGCGGCGTACGCGATACCGCCGGGGACGACGACACGGGTCTCCCCCGCGACCGGCGCGACGGCACCGGCGAGCACGTCGAGCAGCGTCGACTTTCCCGCGCCGTTGTCACCGATGACGGCGAGGCGGTCGGTCGGGCCGACGGCGAGGTCGACACGGTCGAGGACGATCCGCTCGGCGAAGCGGACCGTGGCCGAGCGCAGCTCACAGGTGTGGTGGCTGCGTACGGAGGAACTGAGGGAAGCAGACGGGAACATGAGGACTCCTCTGCGGCGGGCAGGCCGCCACGGCGAGACGCATCCGCAGGATGCGAGATCGGAAACGGACCTCGAGCGCGCCGATCAGACGACGCGATCGCTCAGGACCGCTGCGGAGCAACCTCGACGCAGCGTCCCGATCGTTTACTTCAGAGTTCCCATCGCCAGTAACGATAGCGGGCCGCGCGTGCCGCGCGCGACCCAATTATTCGAGACGCGCACAGGCGTAGACTTCAGCGCATGACGCAGACAGTTCCGGGATTCGACCGGTTGACCGTTGAGCCCGACAAGCTCGGTGGGCAGCCCTGCATCCGCGGCTACCGGTTCGGTGTCGACCAGCTCCTCGAGCTCTTCGCGGCCGGAATGACCTTCGAGGAGATTCGCGAGGACTTCCCGTTCCTCGAGCCGGAAGACGCCCAGCAGGTCTTCGCGTACGCCGCCGCACTCGCGCAGCGTGACTTCTATCTTCCGCTGCAGGAATCTGCGTGAGACTGCTCCTGGATCAGAACCTCCCGTACTCCGTCACCAAGGCACTCGCTGCCGATTGCGATGTCGTCCACACCGAGGACGTCACACTTCAGGTGGCTACCGACCCCGAGGTCTTCTCCTTCTGCATCGCGACCGCGCGAGTGCTGGTCACAGCCGACAAGAAGCTCACGAAGTTCCTCGCGTCATCGAGGGCAACCGCCCCCAGCGTGGTGATCCTGCGCGGATTCCTGCCCCACAAGGACACGCTGGCCGCCACGTTGGTCCGGCATCTTCCCCAGATCGAGGAAGTGATCGCGTCTGTCGGCGATGCCGTGTTCTCCATCGCCCCAGATCGGCCGGTCCGGGTTCAGCGACTGCCTCTCGGGCTCACCGCATCCGCAAAGGAGTAGGCCCTCAACGCCGACGTCGACAGCGAGCGGGGACCTCGTCCTTTCTGCGACGCGCCCGAATGCGTTCGACAGGCGTACGAAGCCCTGCCAACGTTCCGTCCATGCACCTCAGAGACGGTTCGGTCAGTGACCTCCCCGACGCCATGAGGCTCCTGGACGCGGCCGTCGCCTGGCTCGCCTCGCAGGGCCGCACCGGGCAGTGGGGCGCGGAGCCGTTCTCGGCCATCGAGGCTCGGGTCGTGCAGATCCGGCAGATGCTCTCCGAGCGCACCGCCCGCATCGCCGAGGAGGACGGCGAGGTCGTCGGGCTCTGCGTCCTGGCCGACGAACCGCTGCCGTACGTCGACCCTGCACCGGTCCGGGAGCTCTACCTGCAGCTGCTCGTGACCGATCGGGAGCAGCACGGGTCGGGCATCGGCGGCACCCTGGTCGACGATGCCGTCGAGATCGCAAGGCGGCGTGGCGTGAAGCAGCTGCGGCTCGACTGCTACGCGGGGGACGACGAGGCGCTCATCGGTGTCTACGAGCGGTTCGGGTTCACGCTCGAGGGACGGTTCACGGTCGACACCGGACAGACCGAGCCCTGGCCCGGCGCGGTCCTCCGGATGGAGATCTGACCCTCGTCACCGGACCACCCCTCGCGATCGGCGTTTGTAGACTGCGCGAAGCCGGCGTGTCGAGAGGGGGTGGATGCGATGACCGAGATCAGTGCCTGGTTGGCGGCGTTCGCCGACGACCAGCGCCGACCCGAGGAGGTGACCCGCTGGGCCACCTCGACCGCCGACGCGATCCTGGCCGACGGCGAGGTCGAGCTGGCTGACCTGAGGCCGCTCTTCCTGGAGGCCGTCGAGCAGCACTGGTACGCCTTCCTCGACCGCATCACGGTGCCGGAGGCCCAGTTCGAGCTGGTCCCGTCCGCACACGCCATGGCGCTCGAGGCTGCCCGCCGCCACCTCGGTCTCCCCCTGCTGCTCAAGATCTACCAGCGCGCCCAGGAGGAGAGCTGGGACTTCGCGGTGCGAGTGGTTCGGCAGGCGCCCAGCGACCTCGACCACGAGGCCCTGCTCGTCTGGTTCTGGACGAAGGCCACGGCCTGGTTCGGCTCCTCGGTCGAGCAGTCGGTGCTGATCCACCAGGCCGAGACGAACCGCATCCGGCAGCGTGGCGACGCGCGCCGTTTCGAGGTGGTCTCGGAGGCGCTGGAGACCCGCAGCGTCTCCCCCGCCGAGCTGTCCGCCGCGCTGGCCGGCCATCCGGTCAACATCCCGAGCCACGTGGCCCTGGTCGCGCACGCGCTCACCGCCGACTCCATCGAGCAGCTGGAGCCGGCCCTCACCGCGGTGACCCGCCGCGCGGGCCAC
This sequence comes from Nocardioides sp. NPDC054178, assembly GCF_055585005.1. NCBI lineage: Bacteria > Bacillati > Actinomycetota > Actinomycetes > Propionibacteriales > Nocardioidaceae > Nocardioides > Nocardioides sp. NPDC054178. The sequence continues at coordinate 416,528 of NZ_JBVJKY010000004.1, read as the reverse complement.
GCCCGGTCGGTGCTGGTCCGCCCCGGCGGCAGGGACATGTGGGCCTGGCTGGCGGCGGGCGAGCTCCCGGACAGCGTGACCGACACCGGCATCGACCCGAGCGCCGTCCGCGTAACGACGGGCGTCGGGGGAAGCGGTCTCGACGGCTTCGTCGCAGCGCACCTGGACGCGCAGGCGGCTCAGCGGGTCGCGCTGGCACCGGGGCGCCGGGAACCGGTGACGGCCTACGAGGACGTGGCCGCCCTGGTCCTCGTCTCGCACGACCCCGCCGCCGCCGAGCGGTTCACCCGGACGACGCTGCGCGGGCTGGCCGACGCGTCCCAGAGCCGGCTCCGCGAGACCGTACGCGAGGTGCTCACCTCGGCCGAGACCGCGGACAGGCTCGCCGAACGGCTCGGCGTCCACAAGAACACCATCCGCTACCGCGTGGCCCAGGCCGAGCGGCTCCTCGGGCGCCCGTTGCGCGAACGGGCCGGCGATCTGCTGCTGGCGCTCGACTATCACGACGCCTTCCTCGTCACCTCGACTGTGACAATGCACAGTAATTCGTGATCGATTCGGCCTGATCAGCCAAAGACTCCTGCGGCCATTACGTCCATTCTGACAAGGAACGTAACCGGCATCACAGGAGGCAAGATGACACTCGACGCCAGCGGCACCGTCGACAGGGGCTCCACCGAGCGGTGGCGGGACAGGAAGCGCTATCTGTGGCTCCTCGGCCTCGTGGTCCCCTCCTTCGCCTTCATCGCCGTGGGTGGCTACGTCCTGACCGGGTGGGGGGTGTTCCTGTGGACGGGACCCATCGTCGTCCTCGGCATCGTCCCCTTCATCGACTTCGCGGCCGGTCTGGACCGCTCCAACCCGCCCGACGACATCATCGAGGAGCTCGAGGAGGACAGGTACTACCGCTACATCACCTTCGCGTTCCTGCCGATCCAGTACGCCGGGTTCGCCTTCGCGATGTACCTGATCGCGACCCAGGACTGGCCGTTGGTGCACAAGATCGGCCTGGCTCTCACCATCGGGTTCATCGGCGGCATCGGCATCAACACCGCCCACGAGCTCGGCCACAAGAAGGAGAGCCACGAGCGCTGGCTGTCCAAGATCGCGCTCGCGCAGAGCTTCTACGGGCACTTCTACATCGAGCACAACCGCGGCCACCACGTACGGGTCGCGACGCCGGAGGACCCGGCCTCCTCCCGCATGGGCGAGAGCCTCTACGGGTTCTGGTTCCGCACGGTCTTCGGATCGCTCAAGAGCGCCTGGGGTCTGGAGGCCAAGCGCTACCGGCGCAAGGGCACCCACCCGTTCCACCTCGGCAACGACGTTCTCAACGCCTGGCTGATGAGCGTGGCCCTGTGGGCCGGCATGACGCTGTGGCTGGGCGTCGGGATCCTGCCCTACCTCGTCCTCCAGGCCGTCATCGGCTTCTCCCTGCTCGAGGTCGTCAACTACCTGGAGCACTACGGGATGCTGCGCCAGAAGACCACCTCCGGGCGCTATGAGCGGGTGCTGCCGATGCACTCGTGGAACTCCAACAACATCGCCACCAACGTGCTGCTCTACCACCTGCAGCGGCACAGCGACCACCACGCCAACCCCACCCGTCGCTACCAGACCCTGCGTGACTACCGGGAGTCCCCGACCCTGCCGACCGGCTACGCCGGGATGATCGTGCTGGCCCTGGTCCCGCCGCTGTGGCGCCGGGTGATGGACAAGCGCGTCGTCGCGCACTTCGACGGGGACGTACGGCTGGCCAACGTACGCCCCGGCCGGCTCGACAAGCTGCTCGCCGCCTACCCGCCTCCGTCCACGCAGGCGCCCGCCGAGGAGCTCAGCGACGTCACCCGGCAGAGCTTCGACGACGAGGTCGCCGCGGGCCGGTGCCCGGGCTGCGGCTACGTCTACGAGGTCGCCGTCGGCAACGAGCTGGAGGGCTTCGCCGCCGGCACCGCCTGGCGAGACATCCCCGACGACTGGTGCTGCCCCGACTGCGGCGTACGCGAGAAGGTCGACTTCATCCCGCTCAAGGAGTCCATGCTGTGAGTGTCATCGAAGCGGACAAGACGGTGTGCGAGGGCATCGGCATGTGCGAGGCCCAGGCCGACACCTACTTCCAGATCGGCGACGACGGCCTCGTCGAGGTCCTCACCGACGAGGTGCCCGACCCGGACCGCGGGTACGTCAAGGCAGCCGTCGACTCCTGCCCGGTCTCCGCGCTCCGCCTCCTCGGCTGAGCCCGGCCCATCGAAGCAGGAAGCAGACCAATGCCATCACTGCTGGTCGTCGGTGCCGGCCTGGCCGGGCTCCGCGCCGTCGAGGGCGCGCGCCAGGCCGGCTGGGCGGGGCCGATCACGATCGTCGGCGAGGAGCCGCACCCGCCCTATGACCGCCCGCCGCTGTCGAAGGCGGCGCTCCTGGCCGAGGAGCACCCCGGTGTGCCGGTGCTCCGCTCGAGCGAGGTGATCGAGGAGCTGGGGGTGCGCCACCTCTCGGGGGTGCGGGTCGAGCGCCTGGACACCGAGCGGCGCACGGTGGGCACCAGCGCCGGCGAGCTCGGCTACGACGCGCTCGTGATCGCCACCGGCAGCACCGCGACGACCCTGCCGGGTCTGACCGGGCTCCCCGGCGTGCACGTGCTCCGTCGCTATGACGACGCGCTGGCCGTACGCGAGTCGCTGGCCCGCTCGCGGCACGTGGTGATCGTCGGGGCGGGGTTCATCGGCTCCGAGATCGCCTCGGCCGCCCGCGCCCGCGGCGTCGAGGTCACCGTCGTCGAGGCGAGCCGGCGCCCGCTGGAGCGCGCGGTCGGTCCGCGGGCGGCCGGGCAGCTGATGCAGCTGCACGCCGACGCCGGCGTCAGGCTCCTGACCGGGACGACCGTGTCCGGCGTACGCACCTGCGACGACGGGGTCGAGAAGGTCGAGCTGAGCAACGGTGAGGTGCCGGCGGCCGACGCCGTGGTCCTGGGCATCGGCGCCCGTCCGGCGACGTCATGGCTCACCGGCAGCGGGCTCGCCCTGGACGACCGCACCGGCGGGGTTCTGTGCGACCACCGGCTCGCCACCAGCGCGCCCGGGGTCTGGGCCGCGGGCGACGTCGCGTGCGTCGACGGCGAACGTGGCGAGCACTGGACCGGCGCGGGCGAGCAGGGGCGGGTGGCCGGGGCCAACGCCGCCGGCGCGGACGAGGTCTTCGCGTCCGTCCCGTTCGCCTGGTCGACCTGGCACGGCCACCGGATCCAGGTCGTCGGCGCGACGACGGCGGCCGAGGAGGAGGAACGAGAAGCCGGGTTCATCCTCTACCGGCGAGACGGCGTCGAGGTGGGCGCGGTCGGCATCGACAGCCCCGGCCCGATCGCCCGGCTCCGCCGCTCCCTGGCGGCTCCGCGCTGAGCGCGGCTCACACCGCGGTCGCCGGAGGCGAGGTGTCGGCGCGGGAGAGCGCCGAGGGGACCACGGCGACGACGCTGTGGGCGTGGTCCAGGAGGTGCCCGGCCACGCCTCCGTCCGCGCCGACCACGACCATGTGCATGGTCCGGGACTGCTCGACGAGCGCGTGCGCCAGGCTCCCGGCCTCGATCCGCACGCGGGGGTACAGGTCCGGGTAGCGCTCCCGCAGCCCGGCCACGCACTCCGCGGCCAGCAGCCGGTCCTCGTCGCGACGTTCGGCGCCGTGGAGGGCGTAGCAGTACAGCACCGTGATCGGCAGGTTGCGCTGGGCGGCCTGGGCGAAGCCGAACTCCAGGGCGGGGACCGAGTCGCCGGTGCCGTCGATGCCGACGAGGACGCCACGGCCCACACCTCCCTCACCCGGACGCAGCACGACCACCGGACACCGTGCGTCCTTGACGGTGGACCTGCTGACCGAGCCGAACACCCGGCTCCGGATCGGCCCTCTCCCCCGGGATCCGAGCACGAGCAGCGACGCGTGCCCGGAGGCGGCGTCGAGCGCACGGGCCGCGGACCCGATCTCCAGCTCGACGCTCACCACGGGACGCCGGTGACCGCTGAACCCCGGCGCTCGGGAGAGCTCGTCGAGGCGCCGGTCGGCATGGGCCCTCGCCTGCTCCAGCACGCTCGCCCCGTACTCCTGCTCGGGCTCCGAAGGTGCGCCCGCCCGGAACCCGGGCGGGGTGTCGAGGGTCGCGGCGGGCACCACATGGAACAGGCCGATGTCGCGTCCGTCCCGAAACGCCTGCTCGGCCGCCCAGGACACGCTCTCGGCCGCTGCCGGCCAGCTCTCGACGCCGACCAGGACGGCGCCCTCGGGGATGATGGCTTCGTACGTCATCTCGACTCCTTGACACGACTCGGTTCGGGTGGCGGGGCTGGTGCACGGCGAGGTGCGGGCTCAGACCGGCACGACGCGCCGGCCGGTGATCTGGGTCGGCGTGATGCAGACGTACAGCGTCCGCCGGCCGTCGGCCCACGGCTCCGGTCTGAGGTCGTGGGCGCTCAGCCAGACACCGTCGACGAACGCCGCGCTCCCGCGCGCCAGGACGCTCCAGCCCGAGGAGGTGTAGGCGTCGAACTCGTCGACCTGGTAGGAGACCGGGCCGGCGCCCACGTGATCGGCGATGGCCGTACGCGGCGCGGTGCGGAACACGATCCGCTCCCCGACCATGACGTGGTTGACCGGGAGGACCATCGGCCCCTCCGAGTCACCGAAGGCGACCCGACCGACCTCGCTGCGCTCCAGCAGCTCCAGGCATTCGTCGTGGTCGATCGTGGTCAGGTGTCCCGGGAACCAGCGTGCTGCCAGGTACATCCTCTGCTCCTTCGTCACCGTCGTCCGGAACGGGCCGGCTCGTCGGCTCTCGTGCCGAGGCCCTCGGTGGCCTCGGCGGCCCCGGCGTCCCCCTCGAACGCCGGGGCCACGTGTGTGTCGATCTCGACCGGGCAGCTGCTCTCCCGGAGCACCGCCCGGGAGGTGCCGCCCAGCTGTCCCAGGCCGAGGAGGTGCCGGCCCCGGCCCAGGATCAGCAGCCCGGCGTGCCGGGACGCCTCCACCAGGGCGTACGCCGCTTGGGCGTGCACCACCTCGACCCGGGTGTCGACCCGGCCGGTCGCCGGGTCCGAGGTGTTCCGGGCGGTCTCGAGGGCCGCGGCGAGCTCGCGCTCGGCCCGGTCGATCCACGCCTGCTCCTCGCTCCCGACGGCGAGGTAGTCCTGGTAGGCACCGAACGTGTGCCAGGCGTGCAGGAGCCGCAGCCGGGCCCCGCGTGCAGCCGCCACCTCCAGCCCGCGGCGGACGAGCGCGTCGGAGCTGGCGGCGTCCTGGATCCCGACGACGATGTCTCGGGATGCGTCGTCCACCGACCAGCCGGAAGGGACCACGACCATCGGCGCGGACGAGTGGGCCGCGACCGGGCCGAGGATGGAGGAGGTGATGATCCGGTCGAACAGGCGGCGTCGCTGGTCACCGAGCACGAGCAGGCGCGCCTTGGTGGCCTCCTGGACCAGCACCGACGCCGGTCGGCCGAGCAGCAGGTAGGTGGTCACCACCGCGCCCCTGTCCGCGACGGCGTCCTCCGCCTCGGCGAGGATCGCTCGTCCCAGCTTGCCCATCCTCGAGTCCGGGTCCGTGGGCGCCGGCGGCCAGGTCGGCAGCGGCGGCGCGTAGGGGTCGACCACGTAGACGAGGTGCAGCGCGATGCCGGCCCGGGCCGCCTCCGTGGCGGCGTAGCGGGCAGCGGCCAGCCCGGCCTCGGTCCCGTCGACCCCGGCCAGGATCAGGTTCCTGCTCTCGCTCATGACTCCAAGACTCGGGGGGCGAGACGATCTCCCGACAGGGACCGCCGACCCGAACCGAAGGCCTTTGGTCGGTCCCCGCTCACCCGACTCGGTGGTGCCCCGGGGCGAGCAGGACCTTCGCGTCGACGACCGCCAGGCCGTGCTCGTGCACTATGACGGGATCGAGATCGACCTCGGCGACCTGGGGCAGGTCGTCGGCGAGGCGGCCGAGGCCGATCAGCAGGTTCTCCACGGCGGCGACGTCGGCCTCGGGGGCGCCCCGGTGCCCGAACAGCAACGGCGCCGTGCGCAGCTCCCTGAGCGCCGAGGCGGCATCGGTGTCGCTCAGCGGCGCCAGCCGGTAGGACCGGTCGCCGATCAGCTCGGTCGCCACCCCGCCGTAGCCGCACGTCACCAGCGGCCCGAACACGCCGTCCTGGTCGACGCCCACGATCAGCTCGGGCCCCGGCCGGACCTGGCGCTGCACCAGGAGGCCAGGCCGCTCCACCGGGATCTCCAGGAGCTCGCGGGCCGCCGCGCGGGCACCGTCGGGGTCGGTGATGTCGAGGCGTACCCCACCCAGATCGGTGCGATGGACGATGTCGGGGTCGGCGAGCTTCAGCACGACCGGGTAGCCCAGCCGGTCGGCGGCCTCGACCGCCTCCTCGACCCCGTCCGCCAGGGCGCTCGCCACGACCTCGATCCCGTACGCCCCCAGCAGCCGTTCCACCTCCGAGGGCGAGAGCGACCGGCTGGTCGGGGAGTCCGCCAGGACCTGTCGTACGACCGCCCTGGCCGTGGCTCGGTCCGCGCCGTCGACGGAGGGTGGCCGGCCCGGCGGCGTGGCCCGCCATTCGGCATGGCGGGCGATGGGGGCGAGCGCCCGGGCGGCGTCCTCGGGGAACCAGAACATCGGCACCCGATGTCGACCCGCGCTGACCGGGCGGGTCGCACCGATGCGCCCGAGCATCACCGCGACCGTGGCCACCGGGACGCGCTGTCCCGGACCGATCGAGTTCAGCCCCCGGCACGCCGTCCGCACCGCCCGCTCGAACGCGGCGTCGCTCAGCGCCGGCAACGGCGTGTGCAGCGCGATCAGCATGTCCACCTCGCCGCTGCGACCGAGCGCGGCCAGCACCTCGGCGTACGCCTCGGAGGTGACCCCGGAGCCGAGGTCGACCGGGATCCGTACCGACGGCGCCGCCGGGACGATCTCCCGGATCCGGGCGGCCATGGTCTCGCTCAAGGTCACCGGGCGCAGCCCCTCCACCAGGCAGGCGTCGGCGGCGAGGAGCGCAGGGCCGCCGGCGTTGCTCACGATGCCGACCCGGCCTCCCAGCGGCAGGGGCTGGTTCGCCAGCACGCTCGAGGTCTGCAGCAGCTGCTCCAACCCGTCGACCCGGATCACGCCGCACTGGTGGAAGAGCGCGGCCACCGCGGCGTCGCCGGCGGCGGCATCGCCGCTGCCTCCGACGAGCGCGACGATCGGCTTGTGCCGGGACAGCAACCTGGCGAGCCGGGAGAACTTGCGCGGGTTGCCGAAAGACTCGAGGCAGAGCGCCACCACCTCGGTGGCCTCGTCCTCGGCCGCGTACATGAGCAGGTCGTTGCCGCTCACGTCCGCCTTGTTCCCCGCCGAGATGAAGCACGAGAGGCCGACGCCGAGGTCCGCCGCCCGACGCAGCGCGGCGATGCCGACGGCTCCCGACTGGGCCATCATCGCGATCCGGCCGCGGTGCAGCGGTGTAGCGGAGAAGGTCGCGTCCAGGCGTACGTCCGGGTCGGTGTTGGCGATGCCCAGGCAGTTGGGGCCGACCAGGCGCATGTTGGCGGACCGGGTCACGGCCAGCACCTCGTCCTGCAGCTTGGCTCCCTCCGGCCCGGACTCGGCGAAGCCGTCGGTGAGGATCACCAGGTCGCGGACGCCGCTGCGGGCGCACTCGCGCACCACCTCGAGGACAGCGGCGGTGGGCACCGCGATCACCGCCAGGTCGACCACCTCGACGATCTCGTGGACCGAGGAGGCACAGGCCAGGCCGAGCACCGTCTCGCGGTGCGGGTTGACGGGGTAGATGCTTCCGGTGAAACCCGCCTGCAGCAGGTTCTGCACGACCAGGTGCCCGGGATGGTTCTCCCGCCCGCTGGCGCCGACCACGGCCACCGACTGCGGCCTCAGCAGCCCCCGGACGGAGGAGGCGTCGGCGCTCATCTCCCGCGCGGTCGCCGCCGCGACCACACCCTCGATCGGCCAGACCGGGAACCGCACCTCCACGGTCTCGCGGTGCGGGGTGGAGGCCAGCACGAAGCCGGAGTGGCGCAGGACGTCGAACGCGGAGGCGTCCTGGGCCAGGACATAGGCCACGAACGTGGAGATGCCGGCCCGGCGCGCGGCCAGCGCGAGGTGCTCGAGCACCAGGGTCGCCAGACCTCGCCCGGCGTAGTGGTCGGCGACGACGACCGCCAGCTCGGCCTCGCCACCGCGCACGCTCAGCCCGCTGGCGAGCGCCACGACCCGGCCCTCGACGATCGCCAGCTCGGCGACCGCTTCCCCCGCGGTCAGTCCCGACATCAGGTCGTCGACGAACCGGGAGGCATCGGTGCGTCCCAGGTGGAAGAACCGCAGATAGCGACCACGGTCGGAGAGACCGTCGTGGAGCGCGATCAGGGCGTCGCGGTCGCTCACCTCGACATCGCGGACGTGGGCGATGGTGCCGTCGCGCAGCAGCACGTCCTCGGCCACGGCTCAGCCCTCCGCGGCCAGGACGGTCCGGGCGACGATGACCGAGGTACGCACGTGGCTCATGATCCAGCCGTCATCGCAGCCATGCGTGGTGCATCACGACCGGCATCCGTGCCCACTGCTTGCCGAAGCCCCAGGTGTCACCGGCGTACGTCAGTGCCAGCACGCCGACGGTCAGGGCACCGAGCAGGTGCTCGTCGATGACCGGGTTGTTCTCCAGCGGGAAGCTGGAGAGCCACATCAGTACGTACATGGTCGCGCCGGCGACGGCGCCGATCCGCATGGCGACCCCGAACGTGAGCGTGAGCCCGACCCCCAGGAGGCCGAGCATGAACAGCCAGTCGACCCACCACACCCCCGCCATGTCGTTCCACATGCCCTGCAGCCAGTTGTGCTCGGGCACGTTCGAGAGGTAGCCCTCGGTCGGGCTGCCCCCGTTGACCCAGGCCTGGCCCTCGGCGAGGAAGTCGATGCCGGTGCGGGTGCCCGCGTCGTCGGTGATCGCGCCGGTGTGGAAGCCCAGCGCGAGCAGCTTGTCGAAGAAGGCCCACAGGAAGGTGAGCCCGAAGGCTATCCTCAGCACCGCCAGCAACCGTGCCGCGGGCAGCGGGTAGTGCCCGGGCAGCGTCGTGGCCGAGCCTGGTGTCGAGATTGAGGTCATGATTCCTCCATGGGTCTCGCCGGCCCGTCCTGGCCGGACCCCTTCAGCCAATCGCCGCCGAACCGTGGCGGCGAGAGAACGGGGTCCGCCCCGGGCGGGCCCTTCGTCCCCGGCGCCTCAGGACGGTCGGCCCCCAGGTGTGGCTCACGGCCGGTACGCCCCGGCCAACCGCCCGGTAGGGGCCCGATGCGTAACCAGCCCCTACCGGGCGTCTTCCCCGGGCCGGCCCACACCCCCTGTGGTCGGCTCCCGGAGGCTCTTCGGCCGGTTCCCTAGCCCGTCATCGCAACACTCCTGACACCGGCTCAACCATCTCGGTCGACCGGGTCGGACTGACAGGGCACCACGGCGACCGGCACCTCGCCGTTGTGGATCACCTCGCGGGCGACCGGTCCGAGACCCCAGGTGCCCCGCACGTCGTGGCGTCGTCCGAGCACGATCAGCTGCGCGCCGATCGACCGGTCCACGATGATGCCGGCGGCATGGCCACGGTCTCGCTCGATCGTGACCTGCACCTGCGGATACTCCTCACGCAGCGGTTTGAGCGCCGCCTCGAGATCCATGCTGCTGCGTTCCTGCCCGTCGCGTACGAGCGGTGCGTTGAGGGTCGGGTCCCAGACGAGCACGGGGTGCAGGTTGACCGAGTGCATCACCACCAGCTCGACCTGGTCGCGGCGGGCCCGCTCGAACGCGGCGCGCAGCACCGGCTCGTGGAGACTGTCCGGGTCCACGCCGACGACGATCGCTTCCCCCTCGTGGTCCGCCGGGCTCCACCCGGGTGGCACGACCACCACCGTCCCGAGAGCCCGTCCGGCGACCCTCATCGCCGTCGATCCGACCAGGAACCGATGAGAACCGCCGAGGCCACGTTTGCCGACGACCAGCAGATCGTCCACGTCCGAGTAGCCGAGCAGCGCCGGCACCGGATGGTCGAACTCGATCAGCGACACCGTCCGGACGCCGGCATGCGCGGCTTCGACCTGCCGCTCGATCTCCCCCAGCACCGACCACAGGCGCCCGTCCACGGCGCCGTCCTGCTGTCGCACCGGGTGCCGCACGGCGCCGATCGGCACGAGCGGGCGGCCGGAGGCAGCCGCTTCCGCGATCGCATAGGCCACCGCGGCCCGGTTGGGCTCGGAACCGTCCACGCCGACCACGACCCGCGGTTCCAGCGGCGGCAACGGGCGGGTCGGTAGACCCATGGGCTCCCCACCCACAGCGGTCTGCCGGCCCGGACTCGAGGTCGCGGTCATAGGTCCCTCCATCGCGAGATCGCGTGATCGATCCAGTGCCTCCAGCGAATCTCGCCCGTGCGCACCGGGCCAGGGACATAGGTCGGACAGGTCGGGCCCAAGGTCCTCAGGATCGTGGCTCGGTACGCGCCTCGTCACCGCCCGGCGGCGCGCCCCGCAGGTAGCGGTCCGGCCCGCCTGCAGCCCGGGCGCCGGAGCGGAACCACGCCTCCAGCCCCTGCGCGTCGCGCCGCCCGAGCTCATCGAGCAGCACCTCGCGGATCTCGACCGCCCGCAGCTTCGCGCTGAGGCCCTTGGCCCGTTCGAGGGCGACGTAGCTGGATCGCCAGGCCATGCACAGGTCGGTGTCGGTCAGCCCGTCGGTGACCGCCAGGACGGCCTCGACCGGGTCGATCGCCTGGGATCCGATGGCTTCGACCACGGCCCCCGTCGTAGTTCCTGCGACCGTGCCTGCGCGCGAGCTCCGCCTGGCGCGCCGGTGGGCGCTCCTCAGCGGGGATTCGGCGCGCGGCGGCCAGCCGAGCCACCCCGACTCCCAGACGGCGGCGAGCCCCGCGGCCATCACCAGCAGCGCGCTGGACCAGCCAAGCGCGAGGACGAGCCCCGCGCCGGCCAGCGCGGCGCTCGGCCACAGCAGGCTCTTGCCGAGCAGGGCGGGCCACCGGATCGTCGCCTTCTCGGGCCCGAGGCACATCAGCATCGTGAAGGTGACGAAGCTCCCGCCCGCCCACCACCCGATCGTCATGGACACCGACCACGCCATGAGCGCGGCCATCCCGCAACCGACCACCATGCCTGCCACAGCGGCCCACACCCATTGCCTCATGAGGTCACTTTCCCGGCAGTCCGGGGCCGGGCGGAGGGGCCACGATTCCTCCTGCTCCGGGACCAAGGCCCCGACACCGGCAGTCGTTGGCCACTCGCTGGGTCTCCACCGCCCAGCGCACTGTCGGGGCAGGCAGTTCGGAGAACGATGAAGGGGCTCGCGATGATGTACTGGTACGGCTCGGGGATGAGCGGCTGGGCCTATGCCCTGATGACCATCAGCATGATCCTGTTCTGGGGTCTGATCATCACCTCGGCCGTCGTGGTCGGTCGCAGGCTCCTGCGCGACGAGCCGCTGCCGACCGGAGCGCCGAGCACGCCCGAGGACGTGCTCGCGATGCGCCTGGCGCGTGGTGAGATCGACGAGGACGACTACGAGCGGCGGATGGCGACGCTGCGAGCCAGGGAGATCACCGGTCCACGTTGAGCACCGCGCGAGGAGATCCCGAGGACCTCGGTCAGCATCACCGCGCCCGCTGCCGGAAGGCCTCGACGGCGGTGGGGAGGGTCGGGAAGAGATGATCCTCACCGATCCGGTCCAGGATGCCGGACGGAGCCAGCGAGTCACGCAGGTCCTGTTTGATCCTGGCGATCGCGAGGACGATGCCCCGCTCGCTCAGCGCCGTACGCAGCGCCTCCAGCGCGTCGACCGCGGTGATGTCGACCTCGGTGTTCGCCTCGGCGTTCAGCAGGAACCACTCCACGGGCCGCTCGGCCGCCTCGACCGCCGCGAGCGCGCGGGTGCGGAAGTCCTCGGCGTTGGCGAAGAAGAGCGGCGAGTCGTAGCGGTAGACGAGCAGGCCGGGGACCTCCTCCGCGTCGGGGTAGTCGTCGACGTCGTGCATCCCTGCCAGCCCCGGGACGTGACCGAGGACCGCGTCGTGCGGGTGCGCGACCCGGCGCAGCAGGTCGAGCACCGAGAGCCCGACCGCGATCAGTACGCCCCACATCACGCCGGCGACGAGCACGGACACCGTCGTGACCAGAGCGAGAAGGAGCTCGCTGCGCCGGAACCGGGCGAAGCGACGCAGCTCGCCCACCTCGACCAGCTTGGTGGCGGCGTAGACCACCACAGCACCCAGCGCGGCCTCGGGGAAGGCCTCCAGCACCGGCGCCAGGAGCAGCACCGCGGCCACCGTGGCGGCCGCCGCGACGTACGAGGTCAGCTGCGTACGCCCGCCCACGGCGTGACCGATGGCGGTCCTGCTGCCGCTGCTGCTCACCGGGAACCCGTGCACGAGCGCCGAGCCGAGGTTGGCCCCGCCGAGGGCGAGCAGCTCGCGCCGCGCATCGACACGTTCGCCGCGGCGGGCGAAGGCGCGGCCGGTGAGGATGTTGTCGGTGTAGCCGACGAAGGCGACGCCGAGCGCCGGGCCGAGCATCGCGACGATGGCGCCCGGGTCGAGTGCGGGAAGGCCGGGGGCGGGAGGCCGGCTCGGGATCTCGCCGACCAGCCGCAGCCCGGAGCCCTCGCCGAGCAGTGCGACCAGCGCGGTCGCGGCGAGCATGCCGATCAGCGCGACCGGAGCACGCGGGACGAGCAGGGAGCCGACGATCATCGCAGCGGCCGCGCCGACACCGAGCAGCAGCGTGGGGACGTGGACCTGGTCGAGGTTGCCGAGGAAGCTGCCGACCTCCGCCGGCAGCCCGTCGCCGGTGACCGTGACGCCGGTGAGGTTGTCGAGCTGGGAGACGACCATGAGCACCGCGATCCCCGCCATGTAGCCGACCAGCACCGGCCGCGAGAAGAGCTCGGCCAGCACCGAGACCCGCAGGAACCAGCCCACCACGCAGATCGCGGCGACCACGAGCGCAAGCGTCGCCGCGAACGAGGCGGGGTCCTCGGCCGCGGCCGGGATGGTGCCGATCGCCGCCGCCGTCATCAGCGCGGTCGTCGACTCCGGACCCACCGAGAGCAGCCGGGAGGTGCCCAGCAGCCCGTAGACCACCATCGCACCGACGCACGCCCACAGCCCGGTCTCGGGAGGGAGACCGGCCAGCTCGGCGTACGCCATCACCTGGGGCACCAGGTAGGCGGTGATCGTCACCCCGGCCAGCAGATCGAGCCACAGCCAGCGCCGCTGATAGCCGCGGGCCCACGGCGGCAGCATGCGGCGTACGTCCATGGCAGCACTGTCCCACGAGTCGCCGCCCGCCGGCCGCGATCAGCCCAGCGGGACCGACCATTCCACCAAGGTCCCCTTCGGGGTCGCCGGCTCCACGGTGCACCGGCCGCCGCGGACCTCGGCCCGGTGGCGCATGTTGGCCAGGCCGCTCTCGACCGCGTCCTCGGGAATGCCCTCTCCGTCGTCGCGCACGCGAAGGACGAGGTCGTCGGCGGCGGAGAGCGAGACGTCCACCTCGCTCGCGTGCGCATGACGGACCGTGTTCGAGAGCGCCTCGCCGAGGACGGCGACGACGTCCTTGGCCAGCTCCGGCGAGGTCCGCAGCCGGATCGGCCCGTCGAAGTCGAGGCTCGGGCGGAACTTGAGCGAAGCCGCCGCCCGGTTCACCAGGTCGGTGACCTGGGACTGGATGTCACCGCTGTGGGCCGGGGTGCCGAGCTCGAAGACCGCACGCCGGAGGTCGCGGATGGTGTCGTCGATGTCCTCGACCGCCTGGTCCAGGCGGGCGCGCAGCTTCGGGTTCTCGGCCAGGTTGAGTCCGCCCTGGAGGCGTAGCCCGATGACGAAGAGCCGCTGGATCACGATGTCGTGCAGGTCGCGGCCGATCCGGTCGCGGTCGTCGTAGACCGCCAGCCGCTGCCGCTCGTCACGGTTCTGCGCCAGCCGGATGGCCAGCGCCACCTGGCCCGCGAACGCGTCGGCGACGGCCAGGTCGACGTCCTGGGCCTGTTCGGCGTTCTCCCGCCGCCAGGTCAGGGCGAGGACCCCCACCGCGTTCATCTCGTCGGACGGGTCGGTACGTCCCAGCGGGACCAGCACAGCCGGGCCGAGGTCGCTCATGTCGATGACCGCCGCGGCACTTCCGCCCGCGGCCGCGCTCGCGATGTCCTCCACGATCATCGGCACCCCGTCATGGATCGCCCGTCCCGCGACCGACTCGCGCAGCGGAGAACGCTTCAGCACCTCGACGTCGACCTCGGTGCCGGAGACCACTTCCACCCGCAGCCGGTCGGCGGCGGGCCCGGTGACGATCCAGGCGACGTCGGCACCGGCGATCTCGCGCGCCCGGTCGACCACGAGCTGGAGAGCGGTGGTGCGGTCGATGTCGCCCATGAGCGCGCTGGTGATCTCGGCGCGCGCGTCGAGCCAGCGACCACGGCGGGCAGCCTCCTCGGCCAGCAGGGCGTTCTCGATCGCGACGCCGGCGGCCGCAGCCAGGGCGACCACGATGCTCTCGTCCTGGTCGGTGAACTCCGCACCGTCGGCCTTCTCGGTGAGGTAGAGGTTGCCGAACACCTTCTCGCCGGTGCGGACGGGGACGCCGAGGAAGGACCGCATCGGCGGATGGTGCTCGGGGAACCCGTAGGACACCGGATGCCCGGTGATGTCGTGGAGGCGCACCGGCTCGGGATGGTCGATGAGCAGGCCGAGCAGACCGTGTCCGGTGGGCAGGTCTCCGATCCGCAGCTCCTGCTCGGGGGTGAGACCCCGGGTGACGAACAGGCGCAGCCGCCGCTCCCCGCCCTTGGCCAGCACGCCGAGGGCCGCGTACTTCGCTCCGACGAGGGTCTGGGCGACCTCGACGATCCGGTTCAGCAGGTCGTCGATGGAGAGCCCGGCACCCATCGTGATGATGCCGTCGAGCAGAAGCCGCCACCGCACCTGCTCGTCTCGAGCGACCGTGACCCGGTCGAGCACTTCGGTCAGCAGCTCGTCGAGCGGTGTATTGCTCAGCGTCTTCTCGGCGGCGTCATCCGGTGAACGTCGCTGCCTGGGTGGCGTACGTCCCACGTCGACCCTCCACGTCACATGAGTGGTACACCCCCCAAAGTATCAGCCCTGCAACGTTTTAGTGACAAGGATCGCCGCCTGCGTACGGCTCTCCAGCCCCAGCTTGGCGAGCAGCGAGGAGACGTAGTTCTTGACCGTCTTCTCCGCCAGATGCATCTCCTTGCCGATCTGCCGGTTGGTCATGCCCTCGCCGATGAGCTCCAGGATCCGGCGCTCGTGGTTGGTCAGGTGCTCGAAGACGGAGTTGGACTTCGGCCCGCTGCGGATCCGCTCGAGAACCTGGGCGGTGACCGCGGGGTCCAACGTCGACCGGCCCGCGGCGACCTGGCGCACGGTGTCGACGAGGTCGGCGCTGCGGATCTGCTTGAGCAGGTAGCCGGCGGCGCCGGCCATGATCGCGGAGAACAGCGCGTCGTCGTCGTCGAAGGAGGTCAGGATGAGCGCGGCGATCCCGGGGTCCACGGAGCGGATGTCGCGACAGACGTCGATGCCCGACCCGTCGGGAAGGCGGCCGTCGAGGATCGCGACATCGGGGCGCAGCGCGGGGATCCGGTGACGTGCCTCCTCGGCGAGACCCGACTCGCCCACGACGACGATGTCGTCCTCGTCCTCCAGGAGATCCTTGATCCCCCGGCGGATCACCTCGTGGTCGTCGAGCAGGAAGACCCGGATGGGCTCTGCTGCGCTCTCGGGCTCTGCGGATTCGGTCACCTGCTCAACCTACGACCGAGGACGGCGCTCGCCAATGCTCGTCTTACCCGTGCGCTGAGGACCAAGGTCCTTCGACGCACCCGCGGGAGCCCGCTCATGGCTGCCCGGTCCCGACCGGGTTCTCGGTGGGCTGCGGCACCAGTGCCTCACCCGTCGGCGCAGACGGCTCCGGCGGGGCGGGCACGGCCGGGTCGCCCCCGCCCTGGTCGAGCCGGAAGGGCGGATAGCTGTCGGTCATCAGGAAGACGTACGCCCCGACGCGGGCCGCCCACCGGTCCAGCCCGAGGACGAGGTCGAAGATGCCGCGTGGGTAGCCGCGTCCGAACAGCATCGCCACGCCGGCGAAGAGGACCAGCAGCCCGACGATCCCGCTCCCCCAGGCCCAGGTCCAGGTGTCGGGGTCCCCGCCTGCCTGCGCCACGTACAGGCCTCCCCCCAGGAAGAAGCCCAGGAGCATCAGGTGCGGGATCGCCAGCAGCCACGACTTCACCAGCACCAGGCCGCGCGAGAGTCTCTCGGGGTAGGCGATGTGAAGACGGGCCGGGTAACCGGGGACGTCCTCGAGCGTGAACGGCGGGTAGGCGTCGGTGCCGAGCGCCGCGTAGCCGTAGTAGTCCACCCGCCAGGTCCAGCGCAGCACGCCGAGGTTGAAGTCGAAGATCGTCCGCGGATAGCGGGCGGTGAACAGGATCGCGAACCAGGCGATGACGCTGAGCACGCTGAAGGCGATCCAGAGGAAGAACAGGATGATGTAGTGCGGGATCAGCAGGAGCCACTTGACCAGCCACAGGGCTCGGCTGACCCGGGTGTCGAACTGCCCCTCGAGCACTACCGGGGAATGGGAAGTGTTCATGGCTCCAGCCTCCGCACGGCGGGGCGCGATGGCATCGGACCAAGGTCCTCTGGTCGGGGACGTGTGCCACTGCCTGGACGCCTACCTTCGGCCGCAGCGTGGTGCCAACGGCACCGCGCGGAGGGCGCGGCGCCCTCGGAAGGACGTGAACCACATGCGAGCAGCCGTCGTCTACGAGTCGATGTTCGGTAACACCGAGACCATCGCGACCTCGGTCGCCAACGGTCTGCGGAGCGCCGGCCTGCAGGTCACGATGATCCCGGTGACGGTCGCCGGCGACGACGTGCTCCGCACCCACGACCTGGTCGTGATCGGCGCCCCGACGCACACCTTGGGCCTGAGCAGGCCGAGCACCCGCGCCGACGCCGTCCTGCGGGGCGCCCCCGCGGCGGTCGAGGCGCGGGGCGTGCGGGAGTGGCTCGACGACCTCCAGGACGCGCGCTCGGTACGCATCGCCGCCTTCGACACCCGGGCGCGGGCGATGCGTCGCCTCCCCGGCTCGGCCGCCCGGCACGTCGCTCACCTGCTCCGCCGCCGTGGCTACGACGTCGCCCCCTCGACGAGCTTCTACGTCGGCGGCACGAAGGGGCCGCTGGCCCGCGACGAGGAGGCGCGCGCCGGCGACTGGGCCACCGACCTCGGCCACCAGATGATGCGACGGGTCGTGGTCTAGAGATCCTCCGCGGCGCCGGCGGGCGGGAGCAGGCTTCTCAGCGCGGGGTCGGAGGCCTTCGGCAGCGGTTGCAGCCGGACCTTCGCATCGACGACCGAGATCCCGCGCTCGTGCACGATCAGCGGATTGAGGTCGATCTCGGCCACCTCGGGCAGATCGTCGGCGAGGCGCCCGAGGGACACCAGGAGATGCTCGACGGCGGCGGTATCGGCCGGCGGCGCGCCGCGGTATCCCGACAGCAGCGGCGCCGTGCGCAGCTCCCTGAGCGCCGCGGCGGCATCGGCGTGACTGAGCGGTGTCAGCCGGAAGCTGCGGTCGCCGATCAGCTCGGTGTAGATGCCGCCGTACCCCACCATGACCAGCGGCCCGAACAGCGGGTCCTGGGTGACACCGGCGATCAGCTCGACACCGGCGGCGACCTGGCGCTGGACGATCAGGCCCGGATGCCCGGCCACGACGCCGAGGAGCTCGTGGGCGGCGACGCGCACCTCGTCGGGACCCGTCAGACCGACGCGGACGCCACCCACGTCGGCACGATGGGCCAGACCGGGGTCGGCGACCTTCAGCACGACCGGGTAGCCCACCCACTCGGCCGCATCGACCGCCTCCTCCGCGCCGTCGGCCAGCACGCTCGGCAGCATGCCGATCCCGTAGGCGGCGAGCAGCTGGCGCGTGTCCGGCTCGGTCAGCCGGCACCCCTGCGGTGCCACCCGCAGCGTCCGGGCGATCACGTCGCGGGCGGTCGCCCGGCTTCCCGGAGGCGCCTCGGTGGCGGGGGTGTGCGGCTCGGCGCGCCACTCCGCGTACCTGACGATCGGGCCGAGGGCACGCGCGGCATCCTCCGGGAACGCGAAGACGGGCACCCTGCTGCTCCCGACGCTGACCGGCCGGCTCGGGCCGTGCGGGTCGAGCATGACGGCCACGGTCGCGACCGGCGGTGCGGTCTGCTCCGGGCCGGCACGCAACGCGGTGCGCAGCACGCGCGTGAAGGCGGCATAGGGCAGAGCCGGCAGCGGCGTACGCAGGGCGATCAGCATGTCGACCTCTCCGCTGCCGATGATCGTCGAGACCACCTCGGAGTAGGCCTCCCAGCCGACGCCGGAGCCGAGGTCGATGGGCATCTGTACCGAGGACGCGTCGGGCACGATCGCCCGGATCGCGGCCATGGTCCCCGGGCTCAGCGCGGCGACCTGCAGCCCTTCGCCCTCACAGGCGTCGGCGGCCAGGACGCCCGGCCCGCCGGCGTTGCCGACGATCCCGACGCGGCGGCCACGGGGCAGGGGCTGGTTGGCGACCACGCTGGTGGTCTGCAGCAGCTGCTCGAGGCTGTGCACGCCCATCACCCCACACTGCCGGAAGAGTGCTTCCACGGCCTCCGCGGAGGTCACCGCCGAGGCGGTGTGGCCGCCCGCCGTCCGCCGGCCGGTGCGGCTGCTGCCTCCGACCAGGGCGACGACCGGCGTGTGGTCGGCCAGCCGCCTGGCCAGGCGCGAGAACTTGCGTGGGTTGCCGAACGACTCCAGGTAGAGCGAGACCACCTCGGTCGCCTCGTCCTCCGCGGCGTACATGAGGAGGTCGTTGCAGCTGACGTCGGCCTTGTTGCCGGCGGAGATGAACGCCGACAAGCCCACGCCGAGCTCCTCGGCCCGTTGCAGCACGGCGATCCCCACCGCCCCGGACTGCGCCATCATCGCCACCCTCCCGCGGCCCGTCGAGGTGGGCGAGAAGGTGGCGTCCAGGCGTACGTCGGGGTCGGTGTTGGCGATCCCGAGGCAGTTGGGCCCCACCACGCGCATGCCCGACCGGCGGGCGACCGCCAGCACCTCGTCCTGCAGGCGTCGCCCGTCCGGGCCCGCCTCGGCGAAGCCGCTGGAGAGGATCACCAGGTCACGTACGCCGCTGCGGGCACACTGCCGCACGACCGCCGGCACCTCGGCCGCCGGCACGGCGACCACGGCGAGGTCCACCGGCGCGACATCGAGCACCGAGGGGTGGCAGCGCTGTCCCAGCAGGAAGTCACAGTGGGGGTTGATGGGGTGGACGGTCCCGGCGAACCGCGCTCGCAGCAGGTTGCGCACGACCTGGTGGCCGGGGTGGTCCGCGCGCCGGCTCGCGCCGATCACGGCGACCGAGCGCGGCCGCAGCAGCGCCGCGACGGAGTCGGCGTCCGCCCGCTGCTCGCGGGTGATCATCGCCTCCAGCACACGCTCGGTGAGCCGCACCGGGAAACGTACCTGGACCGTGTCCTCGTGCAGGGTCGAGGTGAGGTGGAATCCGGCGTGCTGCAGGACGTCGAACGCGGGGGCGTTGTCGGCCATCACGGAGGCCACCAGGTCGCTCATGCCCGCTCCGGCCGCCGCCACGGCCAGATGCTCCAGGAGCAGGGTGGCCACACCGTGGTGGAGATAGCGGTCGGCGACCACCAGGGCCAGCTCGGCCTCCCCGCCCGCACCCGTCCTCGTGCCGCTCGCCAGCCCGACGATGCGGCCGTCGACGACGAGCACCTTCGCGACCGCCTCGCCGCCGGCCAGCCGCGGCAGCAGGTCCTCGACGAAGCGGACCCCGTCGTGCACCCCGACGTGGAAGAACCGCTCGTAGCGATGCCGGTCGGAGAGCTCGTCGTGGAGCTCGACCAGCTGGTCCCGGTCCCCCGCCTCCGCATCGCGTACGCGCCCGATGGAGCCGTCGCGCAGCAGCACGTCCTCCCCGGCCGGTCCCGCTCCCTCGGGCACGTTCATGAGGCCTCGGGCGCCGGAGGAACGACCTCGACGGGACATGTGGACTCGCGCAGCAGAGCGTGGCCGGTGCCGCCCAGACGGCGCAGCGGGAAGGCGTGCCCACGTCGGCCGATCACCAGCAGGGCTGCCCTCTTCGACACCTCCGTGACGACCCGGGCCGGCTGACCCCGGTGGACCTCGATCCAGGCGTCGGCCCCGGCGGAGTTCGGCACCTGCCGTCGGGCACGCTCGAGGGTCTGCATCAGCCGGTGACGCGCGTCCGCCGCGATGCCTGCCGCGTCCAGCTGCCGCAGCGTCGACGCGTGGTAGACGGCCGGGACGTC
Organism: Nocardioides sp. NPDC054178; assembly: GCF_055585005.1. Lineage (NCBI taxonomy): Bacteria > Bacillati > Actinomycetota > Actinomycetes > Propionibacteriales > Nocardioidaceae > Nocardioides > Nocardioides sp. NPDC054178. Next base: position 396,099 of record NZ_JBVJKY010000004.1, on the reverse strand, counting down.
CCACGCGTGGACGATCACCAGACCGCCGTCACGGTCCACGGCCTCCCCGAGGGCCCGAGCGACGAGCTCGGTGGAGGTGTCGCACTCCGCGACGGCGACGACCACCCGGCGGGGGTCCTGGTCGGCGGGCGAGATGGCCGGCACGACCACGACGGGCACCGGCGCGCGCGAGGCGACCCGGCCGGTCACCGAGCCCGTCACGATGCGGGCCAGGCCGTGGTGGCGCTCGTCCCCGAGAACGACCAGCACGGACTGCGCCGCCGCGTGCACGAGCTCCGTCACCACTGCCCCGTCGCGCAGTGACGAGGTCACGTGCTCCGCCCCGAGGATCTCGGCGGCCTCCTTCTCCGCGTGGGCCAGCGCGGTCGCACCGGCCTCGCGGATCTGGTCGGCCAGGCCCGAATAGCCGTACGGGTAGAAGACGCCCGTCGCGACGGCGAGATCGATCACGTGGACGAGCCACAGCTCGGCTCCGCTTCGCTGCGCTCGCTCCGCGGCATGCCGGATCGCGGCTCGGCCGCCTTCTCCCCCATCGATGCCGACCAGGATCCGGTCGTGCTCGGCCATCTCTTCTCCTTGCGGGCTCGTGTGCGCGTTCGGGTGGTGCTCCCAATCTGGCCGGGCCGCTTCGCGGGTGTCAGGGCCATCGGTGCCGCGAGCGCGGGACCAAGGTCCGGGCGGCGGACGGATGTCCGCCGCCTCAGGACCGATGCGTCGGCAGCACGGCTCCGGGTCGGCAAGTGACGAAGGTCCTGTCGTGGGGCCCGAAGGTCTCCTGCGGACGGGACCTTGCGCTCATGACCGCTCTCGCAGGCTCGACAAGGCTCTCCCCATGGCAACCGAACCCTCGACCCGGAGTTGAGCATGCTGGTCCGAGAGATCATGACCTCGTCCCCCGTCACCGCGCGGAGGGACACCCCCGTCAAGGAGGCGCTCGCGCTTCTTCGTGACCATCGCATCACCGCGATGCCGGTGGTGACCTCCACGGGACGACTCTGTGGCGTCGTCGCCGAGATCGACCTGATCCGCGACCGCGTCCTGCCGGACCCTCGCGCCCACGTCCTCTCACCGGATCCGGTGACCGACCTGCCCCCGGCGTACGTCGAGCGGGTGATGAGCCCGGTGACCGTCGCCGTCCGCGAGAGCGCGGAGGTCTCGGTCGCCGTCGACGTCATGGCCGAGCGGGCGCTGAAGAGCCTGCCGGTCCTCGATGACGACGACGTCCTGGTCGGGGTGATCAGCAGGAGCGACGTGGCGGCCGCCCTCGCCCGGGACGACGACACGCTGGACAAGGAGCTGACCACGCTCATCGCCAAGCTCGGGCATCCCGACTGGCTCGTCGTGGTCGCCGACGGGAGCGTCGTGATCAGCGGGCCGAAGACACCGAAGGACCGCGCCCTCGCCGAGTCCGCCGCAGCGACGGTCACCGGAGTCACCCGGGTACGCATCGACCAGCCGGAAGTGTTCAGCACCGAGGAGTGAGCCCACCACCGGCCACCCCTCGACCTATCCCTTCACCGCCCCCTCCAGCCCCTCGCTGCGCAGGAAGAGCCGCTGGAAGAGGAGGAAGAAGAGGATCGGCAGCGTCGCGGAGATCGCCATCGCGGCGAGCAGGACCGAGAGGTCGGTGGTCGGCGCGATGGACGGCAGCCTGACCGCGATGGGCTGCTTGGCCGGGTCGGGCAGCACGATCAGCGGCCAGATGAAGTCCTTCCACGCGGCGAGCACGGCGAAGACCGACACCACCCCGAGCACCGGTCGCGACATCGGCAGGACCACCGACCAGAACAGCCGGTACGGCCCGGCGCCGTCGATCCGCGCTGCGTCCAGGATCTCGCGGGGCAGGCTGTCGAAGAACCGCTTCATGATCACCACGTTGAACGCCGAGGCGCCCGCGGGCAGGAAGGCTCCGGCGTACGTCCCGACCAGCGACCAGCCCACGACCGGCAGGCTGAGCACGGTGAGATAGAGCGGCACCAGCAGCAGCACGATCGGCACGAACATGGTGGCGAGCACGGCTCCGTAGAGGGCGCGTCCCAGCCGCGGCCGCAGCACCGAGAGCGCGTAGCCCGCGGTGGTGGCGACCACCACCTGGACGGCCCAGGATCCGGCGGCGATGACCACCGTGTTGACCAGGTAGGCCGACAGCCCCAGCTCGGTCCATGCCTGCGACAGGATCGAGAGGTCCGGCCCGTTCGGCCACACCTCGATCGGCGAGCGCAGGGTGTCCTGGGTCGGCGTCACCGCCGACTTCGCCAGCCACAGCAACGGCCCCAGGCAGACCACCACCAGCACCAGCATCGTCGCCAGCTGCACGCCGCGAAGACCCCAGCGCACCGAGGTACGCCGCCGGTCGAGGGAGGAGACGAAGCTCATCAGTCGCTCCATCCGCGAGTCAGCCGGAAGTAGGCCCACGACAGCAGCGCCAGCCCGACCGCCATCATCAGGCTCAGCGCGGTCGCCGAGCCGTAGTCGCCACCGCCGGTGGTGCTGCCGAAGGCGTACTCGTAGATCAGCAGGAGCAGCGTCAAGGAGGCGTGCGAGGGCCCACCGCCGGTGAACAGGTAGGGCTCCAGGAAGACCTGGGCGGTGCCGATGATCTGCAGGATCAAGGTGATCAGCAGCACCGGGCGCAGGTGCGGGAGGGTGACGTGCCAGACCTTGCCGAGCACGCCCGCGCCGTCGGCCGAGGCGGCGTCGTAGAGCTCCTGCGGCACCGTGGTCAGCGCCGCGAGATAGATGATCACGGTGCCGCCGGCCGCGGCCCAGGTCGCCTCCATCACGAGCGAGGGCAGCACCCAGCCCGCCGACTCCAGCCACGGCACCGGACCGAGTCCGACCCAGCCCAGGATCGTGTTGAACACTCCCCCGGCCGAGGCGTCGTAGAAGGTCTTCCACAGCAGCACCGCCACCGCGGGCGGCACGACGACCGGCAGGTAGACCAGGCAGGCGTAGAGGCCGCGCAGCCTGCGCAGCGAGCTGAACACCACCGCCATGACCAGCGGGATCGGATAGCCGAAGACGAAGGCGATCGCAGCGAAGACCGCCGTGTTGCGCAGCGCCACCGGCAGCAACGGATCGGTGAGCACGGCGCGGAAGTTGTCCAGCCCCACCCACTCCGCGGGCCCGACGAGGTTGGTCTCCTGCAGGCTCATCACCACGGTCCGCGCGATCGGCCACCACGAGAACAGCCCGAAGACGAGGAGCATCGGCAGCAGGAAGACCAGGGTCGCCGCGCTGCCGCGCCACCAGCTCGTGAGCCGGGAGGTCAGGGACGTACGCCGGTGAGCCGGCCCTCGCACGAGGGCCGGCTCACCCACCCGGGACAGGTCGACGGCCACCCTCACCCCTTGTCCAGGATCTGCTGGACCGAGGCGTCGGCATCCTTCAGCAGCGCGGGGATGTCGGCGTTCTCGTCGCTGAGCACCTTCTGCACGACCGGGTCGAGCGCGCCGTACACGGCCTGCGTCTGGGCGGGCGGCTCGGCGACGAGCGTGAGGTCGAACATCCGCGAGGTGTAGCCGGTCATCTGCTCCAGCGGCACGTTGACGTAGTCCTTCACCCAGCCCTGGTAGGTCGTGTAGGACGCCTCGTCGAAGATCGGGAAGGTCGGCGTCCCCACGGGCTGCTCGGCCGCCGTCTGGGTCTTGGCGTCGGCGACGGCCGCGTCCTCGTCGGTGTACTTGCGGACCCGGTAGAAGTCCGCCCACGCCACCGCCGCCTCGGCCTCGGCGTCGCTCGCCTTGGCGCTGACGACGTTGACCGAGCCACCGCCGAGCGCGCCGGCCTCGGCCGAGTCGCCCATCGGGACCGCGGTGAGCCCGTAGGTCTCCGGGTCGATCGCCGCGGTGGTGACCAGGGAGTTGTAGACGTCCGAGCCGCTGATGAACATCGCGACCTTCCCCGCCGCGAACGCCTGGTTGATGCTGTTCCAGTCGTAGGCGGTGTTGCCGGAGAACGACTTGTCGGTCCAGCGCATGTCGTGCAGCAGCTGCAGCGCCTGCTCGGTCTGCGGGTTGTCGACGGTCGCGGTGAACGTGTCACCGTCCTGCGTCTCCATCCGCCCGCCGAGGGCGTACGTCAGGGTCGTCAGGATCCAGCCACCGGTGTTGCCCGTGGTCATCTCGGCATAGCCGGTGGCGCCGGTGCGGTCGTGGATCTGCTTGGCGGCCGCGCGCAGCTCCTCCCACGTCGTCGGCGGCTTGTCGGGGTCGAGACCGGCCTTCGTGAACAGGTCGCGGTTGTAGTGCAGCGCGTTGGAGTAGACGTCGGACGGCAGCCCGTAGACCTTCCCGTCGGTGCCCTGCGCGGCGGCCAGCACGGTCGGGTTGAGCTGGTCGAAGTAGGGCAGCTCGCGGACCTCGGCGTCGACGTCGGCGACCTGTCCGCGCTCGACGAGACCCTTGGTGTCGGTGAACGGCACCCGGAACGAGATCGGCAGCGTCCCGCCGGCGAGCTGGGCCGGGAAGGTCTGCGCGTTCCACTGCCACTCCACCGGCTTCACGGTGATGTCGGGATGCTCCTTGTGGAAGGCCGCCGCCTGCTCCTTGACGGCGTCGATCGTGGCCTGCTTGTCGCCGGGGCGCCAGCCCTCGACGGTGATGGTGACGCCGTCGCCGTCGTCCGACGTCTCGCCGCAGGCGGCGAGCGAGCCGAGCGCGACAGCCGCGACCGCGGCGAGCGCGACGCTGCGCAACCGAGTGGTTCTCATGGTCTGTCTCCTCCGATGTGGTGGTGGGGTCTCGAGGTGATGGGTCTCAGGTCGTGGGCCGCAGCCAGACCGCGGCGTCGGGGACCAACCGGCCCGCCTCGAGCGGCGAGCTGGCCAGCCAGACGTGGTCGCTGCTCGGCAGCTCCACGGGGGTGTCGGTCAGGTTGACCACGCAGGCGAAGTGGAGGCCACGGCGGAAGGCGAGGATGCCGGGGGCCGTGTCGATCCAGCTGAAGGCACCGGTGACGAGGTCGGGGTGCGTACGCCTGATCAGCAGCGCCATCCGGTGCAGCGAGAGCATCGAGCGCGGGTCGGCCGACTGCGCCTGCGCGGTCAGGTGCGCCCAGCCCTCGGGCTGGGGAAGCCAGGTCTTCACGCCCGGCGGACCGAAGCCGTAGGGCGGCCGGTCCCCGCTCCACGGCAGCGGCACCCGGCAGCCGTCCCGGCCGGGGTCGACCCCGCCGCTGCGAAAGTGCATCGGGTCCTGGACCCGGTCCGGCGGGATGTCGGCCTCGTCCAGGCCCAGCTCGTCGCCCTGGTAGAGGTAGTACGCCCCGGGCAGCCCCATCGCCAGCATCGCCGCCGCCCGCGCCCGCCGTTCGCCGAGGGCTCGGTCGGTCGGCGTGCCGAAGCGCTTGGTCTCGAACGAGAACGCCGTGTCCGCGCGGCCGTAGCGGGTCACCGGACGGGTGACGTCGTGGTTGGAGAGCACCCAGGTGGCCGGTGCCTCGGCCTCGCCGTGCACGCGGAGCGTCGTCTCGATGGAGGTACGCAGCGCCTCGGCGTCCCACGGCGCGGTCATGAAGTCGAAGTTGAACGCCGCGTGCAGGACGTCGGGGCGCAGGTAGCGGATGAACCGGGCGGTGTCGGGGAGCCAGACCTCGCCGATCAGGGCCCGGTCGGTGCCGTACTCCTGGGCGATCCGGCGCCAGCCACGGTAGATCTCCTGGAGCTCCTCGCGGTCGACGTAGGGGTGCTCGCCCGGTCGCGGGTCCACGGGGACGTCGGGGAGGTCCGGGTCCTTGGCGAGCAGGGCGGCGGAGTCGATCCGGATCCCGGCGACGGCCCGGTCGAACCAGAACCGCAGGATCTCCTCGTGCTCGCGGCGTACGTCCTCGTGCTGCCAGTTGAGGTCGGGCTGCTCGGCGGAGAAGAGGTGGAGATACCACTGCTCGGGAACGCCCTCGGGCGACGTCAGCCGCGTCCAGGCGGGGCCTCCGAACTCCGAGGTCCAGTCGTTGGGCGGACGCTCGCCGTCGGCACCGCGGCCGTCCCGGAACCAGAACCGCTCGCGTTCGGGGGCGCCGGGCCCGGCCGCGACCGCGGCCCGGAACCAGCGGTGCTGGTCGGAGACGTGGTTGGGGACGACGTCGATGATCGTGCGGATGCCGAGCTCGAGGGCGTCCTGGATCAGCGCCTCCGCCTCGGCGAGGTCGCCGAAGACCGGGTCGATCGCGCGGTAGTCGGCGACGTCGTAGCCCCCGTCGGCCATGGGCGAGGGAAACCACGGGGTGAACCAGATCGCGTCGACCCCGAGGTCGCGCAGATAGGTCAGCCGCGCTCGTACGCCGGCCAGGTCACCGGTGCCGTCGCCGTTGGCGTCGGCGAAGCTGCGCGGGTAGATCTGGTAGATCGCCGCGGAGCGCCACCAGTCGGCGGGGCGCTCGGTGAAGACCGGGAGCGCGGCCGGTGCCGGTTCGCTCCGTCGAGGTTCCGTGGCGGTCACGGGCACTCCGTTCTCTGCGACTCACGTTCGTGTGACAGCCGTCACCCTGACGGCGTGCAGCGACCGTAGAGCCAGGCGCAGAAGCCGCGCAAGAACTTGACAGAGCGTAATTAATTTCAGGACTTTGCGCGCCGACTTGCAGGACCGGTCGAGCGCCGGACCACCAGCTCGCCCTCGAAGAGGAGCTCGTCGACCGGCCCGAGCGTGCCGTCGATCTGGCTCACCAGGAAGTCGACCGCCGCCCGGCCCATCGCCTCGATCGGCTGCCGGATCGTGGTCAGCGGCGGGTCGGTGAAGGCCATGAAGGCCGAGTCGTCGAAGCCGATCACCGACACGTCCGCGGGCGTCGAGAGCCGCGCCCGCCGCACCGCCCGGACCGCACCCAGCGCGAGCGGGTCGCTGGCGCACACGATGCCGGTCGCGCCCTGCTCGATCAGCCGCGCCGCGGAGGCCTGTCCGCTCTGGAGCGAGTAGAGGCTGCGGACGACCAGCTCCTCGTCGAAGCGCACGCCGGTCCGCTCGCAGACCGCACGGAAGGCGGCCAGCTTGCGCTCGGAGGGGACGTGGTCGCGCGGGCCCAGCACCAGCCCGATCCGCTCGTGCCCCAGCGCGATCAGGTGCTCGGCAGCCTGCTCCATCGCATCGGCGTCGTCACAGACCACCCGCGGAAAGGGCAGGTCGATGGCCGCGTTGATGAGCACGACCGGGAGGTTGCGGCCGGCCAGCCGGTCGTAGTGGGCGTGGTCCGCATCCCGCTGGGCATAGGTGCCACCGGCGAAGACGACGCCGGCCACCTGCTGCTCCAGGAGCAGGTCGACGTACTCCGACTCGGTGACGCCGCCGGCGGTCTGCGTGCACAGCACCGGAGTCAGACCCTGCTGGGCGAGATGCGCGCCGAGGACCTCCGCGAGCGCCGGGAAGATCGGGTTCTGCAGCTCGGGCAGGACCAGGCCCACCAGCCTGGCGCGCTCCCCGCGAAGCTTCACCGGCCGCTCGTAGCCGAGCACGTCGAGCGCGGTCAGCACCCGCTCCCGGGTGGCCTCCGAGACCCCCGGCTTGCCGTTGAGCACCCGGCTCACGGTCGCCTCGGAGACCTGGGCACGGGCCGCTGCGTCGGCAAGACGTCTACTCATGGACGCAAGAATATAACTGCTTTACGCAAGCTGTCTGCAAGCGTCGGCGTCCTTGACGCGCAATTCAATAAGTGATTTAGTCACTTTCTGTGACCAGCAACACAACATCGCTCTCTGAACGCATCGCCGACGGGATCGTCGCCATGATCGAGGCCGCGGGCCTGGAGCCGGGCGACGCCCTGGCCTCCTCGCGCGAGCTGGCCAAGCGGTTCGAGGTGACCACACCGACGATCCGGGAGGCGCTGCGCCGCCTGGAGGCCACCGACGTGATCCGCTTCCGGCACGGGTCGGGCACCTACGTGAGCGGCGGGGTGAACCGGCGGCTGCTGGTCAACCCGCATGTCTCGGAGTCACGCAGCGAGTCGGTCCTCGAGCTCCTCGACGCCAGGATCGTGCTCGAGCCCCCGGTCGCGGCGGCCGCGGCCGCCGCGCGCACCGAGGACGACCTGGCCGCACTGACCCTCTCCGCCGACAACTCGCTGAAGCCGCAGTACGCCGACGAGCGGCCTGAGCTGCACTTCCACGTCGCGCTCGCCGGCGCCTCGGGCAACCTGCTGCTGCGCGAGACCGTCGAGGCGCTGCTCCAGGTCAGGGCCCGCGACCAGATCGAGATCCGGCACCGCTACACCGACCGCGACCGGGACCACGCCGACCACGTCCGCATCGTCGAGGCCGTACGCGACGGCGACCCCGACGCCGCAGCCGCCCTGACCCGCGAGCACCTGCTCGCGATCCGCGAGGCGATCGCGGCGACCCTCGGCACCGACCCGGAGCAGGCCCGATGACCGCGCGGCTGGCGGAGATGACGACCCTCGAGGCCGCCCGGGCGGCCGAGGACGGGACGGTGGTGGTGATCCCGGTCGGCGCCTTCGAGCAGCACGGCGCCGGGCTGCCCCTGGCCACCGACCAGATCCGCGCCGAGGCCCTCGCCGACGCCGTCGCCGAGGCGCTTCCGGGCAAGGTCGTCATCGGTCCCGGCGTACCGGTCGGCGTCTCGCCCCACCATCAGGCCTTCGCCGGCACGGTGAGCCTGCGCCCGGCGCTGTTCGCCGCCCTCGTGCGCGAGTACGTCGAGTCCCTGGCCGCCCACGGCTGGCGCCGCTTCCTCGTGGTGACCGGGCACGGCGGCAACAACGCGACCCTCGGCACGCTGGCCCAGGACCTGCTGCGCGACCGCCCCGACCTGGAGCTCGCCTGGACCCCGGTGACCGTGCTGGCCAAGGACAGCGTGGCGGGCATGGAGCTGAGCCAGGTCTCCGGTCACAGCGGCGAGGCCGAGACCGCCCAGATGCTGCACATCGCCCCCGATCTCGTACGCCGCGACCTGCTCGCCCCGGGAACCACCTCGCCCGACCAGCTCGACCCCTTCGCCCGGCTGGCCCGCTCGGTGAGCCACCCCGCGGTGGCCCTCCCCTACGACCGCCTCTCCCCCACCGGCGTGCTCGGCGACCCACGCCGCGCCACCGCCGAGGACGGCCGCGCCATCCTCGCCGAGGCCACCGACCGCATCGTCGCCTTCATCAAGGAGTGGCTCGACACCTAGGCCACCCGCCCCTCTGCTCGGGACCCGACCGGGACGCACACCGCGTCGCCGGGCGATCCAGCACACCCGAAAACGCACCGATCCGCCCCAAGGAGCACCCATGTCCCCACGACAATCCCGCCTCCTGGCTCCGGCCGTCGCGGTCGCGGCCGTGGCCGCGCTGTCCCTGGCACCGACCGCCACCTCCGCCCTGACCCGCGCCTCGGCCCAGGACCGAGCGGTCGCGGAGCGCCCCCCGGCGCCCTGCACCGAGCCCACCGAGCAGGAGCCCGACAGCAGCCAGAAGTACGAGCTGACCAGCGGCGACCTCGAGCGCAGCTACGTGCTCCGCCTGCCCGAGGGCTACGACCGGCGCGCGGACTGGCCGCTGGTCCTCGCCTACCACGGCCGCGGCAGCACCGGCGTCGAGGTCGAGGGCTTCTCCGAGCTCTCCGACCTGCCCGCCGTGGTCGCCTATCCCGACGGCGCGATCGGCACCGGGTCCGGCTACCGCAAGGCCTGGCAGGGCGCGCCCTATGAGGCCCCGGGCGTCGACGACGTCGCCTTCACCCGCGACCTGCTCGCCGCGATCGAGGCCGACCACTGCATCGACACGACCCGCGTCTATGCGACCGGCAAGTCCAACGGCGCCGGCCTGGCCGCCCTGCTCGCCTGCCGGCTCCCGAACACCTTCGCTGCCGTCGCCCCGGTCGCACCTGCGCTCTATCCCGGCGCCCGGACCGGCTGCGCCGAGGCGCCGCCGACGCCGATCCTGGAGATCCACGGCGTCGCCGACGCGACCATCCCCTACGCGGGCGACGCCGACCGCGACCTTCCCGCGATCCCTGAGTGGGTCCAGGGCTGGGCCGAGCACAACGGCTGCACCACCTCCACCACCCGCACCCGCCGCGACATCGCGACCACCCGGTGGACCGGGTGCGACCAGGACGCCGAGGTCCAGCACGTCGCCGTCGACGGCGGCGGCCACGTCTGGCCGGGCGGCGACATCTACTCCGGTGGCGGCCACGTCACCCACACCATCGAGTCCGCGACGGTGATCTGGGACTTCTTCTCCCGCCACCGCCTCACCAGCGAAGGGTGACTCCCATGACCAGCACCACGACTCCCACCAGCAGCGACAGGCTGCCGTGGATCATCCGCGCCATGGGCGTGATCGAGCGCGTCGGCAACGCCCTGCCGCACCCGTTCTGGCTCTTCTGGATCCTCGCCGCGATCCTCGCGGTGATCAGTGCGATCTGCGCCGCCGCCGGCGTCTCGGTCATCTCCCCCGGAGACGGGGAGGAGGTCGTCGTCCAGAGCCTGCTCAGCGGCGAGGGCCTGGCGATGGCGGTCTCCACGATGGTCTCCAACTTCGCCGAGTTCCCGCCGATGGCGACCATCGTCGTGGTCATCATGGGCGTCGCGGTCGCCGAGCGCACCGGGTTCCTCACCGCCGCGATGAAGACTGGCATCTCCCGGGTGCCCGTCGGCTGGGTGGTCTTCGCCGTCGCGTTCACCGGGACGGTCGCCCACGTGGCCTCGGCCGCGGCGTACATCATCCTGGTCCCGCTGGGCGGCCTCGCCTTCCGGGCCGTGGGCCGCTCCCCGATCCTCGGGATCGTGGTCGCCTACACCGCGATCGCCAGCGGGTACGACGCCAGCCCGATCCCGACGCCCAACGACGCGATCTTCGCCGGCATCACCACCGCCGCGGCCCAGATCGTCGACGAGAGCGCGTACGTCTCCCCCGTCAGCAACTGGTTCTTCAACATCGCCTCCTCGCTCCTGCTGGCCGCGGTGATCACCCTGATGACCAAGTTCGTCCTCTCCAAGCGGCCCGACCTGGACGCGGACGAGGACGCCGACGACGGCGACTTCGGCTCCCTCGAGCTCGACGGCCGTGAGCGCCGGGCGCTGCGCTGGTCGCTCCTCGCCCTGCTGGCCGCGATCGTGGTGGTCGCCGCCGTCGTGATCCCGCCGTCGTCTCCCCTGCGCGGCGAGGACGGGTCGCTGACCGAGTCGCCGTTCCTCACCGGCATCGCCGCGATCGTCGCGGTGCTCTTCGGCCTCGCCGGCACCGTGTACGGCACGATGTCCGGCGCGATCACCAAGGCCGGTGACGTGCCGGCGCTGATGGGCCAGGGGATCAAGCAGATGGCGCCGGTGCTGGTGCTGTTCTTCGCGATCGCCCAGTTCCTGGCGTACTTCGAGTGGTCCCACCTCGGCGACGTGCTCGCGGTCAACTCCGCCGAGGCCCTGGAGACCAGCAACATCCCGGTGTGGGTGGTCTTCCTGCTGGTCCTGGCGCTGCTCAGCGTCGTCAACATCATGGTCACCAGCGGCTCGGCGATGTGGTCCATCGCCGCACCGGTCCTGGTGCCGATGCTGATGCTGCTCGCGGTGCCGCCGGAGACCACCCAGGCGCTCTTCCGGATCGCCGACTCCGGATCGACCGCGATCACCCCGATGAGCCCCTACTTCGTGATGGCCCTGGGCTTCCTGCAGCGCTACCGCAAAGACGCCGGCATCGGCACCCTCGCCTCCTACACGCTGCCGCTGGCCATCGCGATGAGCCTGGCCTGGACCGCGCTGTTCTTCCTGTGGTGGGCGCTGGGGATCCCGCTCGGCCCGGGCGCTCCGGTCCGCTGACCGATCTCGGCCGGGCGACCGTTGCCCGGGTCAGCGACAGCTGACCCGGGCAGCAGTCACTGCCGACGGCGGTGGCGCCGCATGCGCACCAGGAGCGAGGCGACATGGGACGACGCCGCCTGCGCGGCGGCCGCGGCGTCGCCCACCTCGATGGCCTCCACGATGCGGCGATGCTCGGCGAAGGCGAGCTCGCGGTTGCGCAGGTCGGCCCAGAGCCCGGAGTTGTAGAGGTGGGCCTTGGTGTCGAGGCGGTGGAGCGCGTCGCTGAGGATCGGGTTCTGGGCGAGATCGCGTACGGCGGTGTGGAACTCCAGGTCGAGCCGGGCATCGGCCAGGTTGTCGCCGGGGTCGGTGAGGTTGGCCGCCTGCTTCTCGAGGAACGCCGTCAGCGCGGTCACGTCCGCCGCGGTGGCTCTCAGGGTCGCCTCCCGGGCGGCCAGGCCGTCGAGCTGCTCCCGCACCGTCATCACCTGCTCGATCGTCCGTTCGTCGACCTCGACGACCCGCGCCCCCGCGTGCGGCACGTTGACGGCGAGTCCCTCGGCGATCAGGCGTTGGACCGACTCCCGCACCGGGCTGCGGCTGACATCGAGCTGGGTGGCGAGGGCAGGCACGCTCAACGGAGCCCGCGGCGGCAGCTGGCCGGTGAAGATGAGGTCCACCAGACGGGCGTAGACCGCGTCGCCGAGCAGGCCGCTTCCTGACGTCATCTCACTCCTCACCGGTGCAGCGAGCACCACGGCATCGGTCACCGCTTCGGGCCAGCGTAGTTGGCCGCGACCCGCTGGCGGAGATACTCAGCCGCGGTGATCGAGGGGTACGTCCCGCCCGGCGGCGTGATCATCACCTCGCCGTTCGCCTGGGCGAAGAAGGGGATCGAATAACGCGACCCGGCGTACTCGCCCGCTCCCGGCACACGCACCCGGTGGAAGTTGGAGAGCAGCTGGTCATCGCTCCAGCGCATCAGCATGTCGCCGATGTTGCAGGTGATCGCGTCGTCGCCGGGAATCACCGGGGTCCACTCCTGGGCGTCGGCCTCACGGCCGGGGCAGACCTGGAGGCCGCCCTGGCCGTCCCGCTGGAAGAGCAGGGTGAGGCAGTCGAAGTCCGTGTGGGCACCGGCTCGCCACGTACCGGGCAGGCCGCGGAGCTCCTCGGCCAGCGGGAAGTAGTGGATGAGCCGGAGGGTCGAGGCGTAGGAGGCGCTGGTCGGGTCGTGCGCCTCGGCGAAGAAGTCGCGGTCGAAGCCGAGCTTGTCCGCGAAGCAGGAGAGCACCTCCATGGCCACGGCCCAGCAGCGCGACTCGAAGTCGAGGGCGAAGGCACGGAAGCCCGGCAGTGCCTCCTCGGCCGGCCACATGCCGTCCATCCGGGACCGGGTGATCTGGTAGGACTCCTTCTGGTCGGGGACTCCGACCGAGGGACGCACCTGGGTGGAGAACTCGTAGCCGACGTTGTCGGCCTTCTTCAACGGCAGCGACTCCTTCTCCTCGCGCGGCAGGTCGAAGAACCGGGCCGACCAGGCGAACGCCTCGTCGACCAGGTCCTGCGGGATGCCGTGGTCGACGAGCTGGAAGAAGCCGATCTCGGTCGCGGCGGTCCACAGCTCCTCGGTGACCTCCGCGCGGCGGGTGGCGAGATCGGCGAGGGAGATCCGCGGGATCGTCCTGTCGGTGCGCTCGACACCGAGGTCGCCCATCCGCGCCTCCTTCTGCAGCTCGGCGAGCTCATAGCTGGGTGAGCCAGGGGTGGTCGTCATCGTTCTCTCCTGTTGGGTTGGCCGCGCAGCTGCGCGGTGTGCCCCGGGACGCTGCTCGTCTGGGCAAGTCGATGGGTGGTGGCGGAGTCAGCTCGCGTCGGCGGCCGCGAGGAACCTCGCCGCCTCACGCTCGGCGCCGGCCGGCGAGGCACCGGTCTGCAGACCGGTCTTGAGCCCCGCGACCTTCGCCGCGATGTTCTCGGCGACGGTGATCGGCGGGTAGCCGCTCTCGCCCTCGGCGAGCATGCCGGGAAGCGGCTCGATGACGGCGTCGAAGTTGCCGTCGAAGAAGAACGCGGCCGAGCGGCGGCGGATGATCCGGCCGTCGACCACCGGCGGGTTCACCCGGTGCAGGGTGGACTTCCAGCGGTCGTTGGTCCACCTGGCCATCGCGTCGCCCAGGTTGATCAGGAAGGCGCCGTCGGCGGGCATCACGTCGTGCCAGGTCTCGCGACCGGTGCCGTCCTCGCCGAGGACCTGCAGCCCCGCGACCTGATCCGCCCAGAGCACCGTGAGGATGCCGAAGTCGGTGTGAGCCCCCATGCCCATCAGCTCGCCCGCGAGCTCGATCTCTCCCTCGGGCAGGATGTAGTTGTTCATCTTCAGCGCGTCGATCGAGTGATCGACCAGGGGGTCGAAGTGGTCGATCGGCAGGCCCAGGCTCTCCGAGCACGCCCGCAGGAGCACCCGGGACAGGTCGGTGATCGCGCCGAGGTAGGTCTCCACCGCGCCTCGGAAGCCTGCCGCGGCGTCCGGCCAGGTGTTGGCCGCATAGCTCTCCTCAGGCAGCTCGATGCCGGCGTACCAGTCACGTTCGGCGCCCACGGTGAAGGCCTCGTAGAAGTCGTTCATCATGTTCGCCGGCGCGACGCCGAGGCTGTTCGAGAGGGACTCCGACTTCGGCGGGGCGTACCCACGGTTGGCGCCCGGGTCGCGCCGGTACTCCTTCTTGGTGGCGAGGTCGAGCGCGAAGAGCTCGTCGAGCGCGCTCTTCAGGCCGGAGACCGCGGCGTCGTCCACCCCGTGACCGACGATCTGGAAGAACCCGACCTCGCGGCAGGCCCGGTCGATCTCCCCGGCCACGCGGGCACACGCGGGGTCGGTGCCGGCGCTCGCGCCGGGGAGGAGGTAGGGCGAGAGGTCGATCGTGGGGACGTGGAAGTTCATCGGTGGCTCCTCGGGACGGGGGCGGTCGGTCGGTCCGGTCGGTCGGTCCGGTCGGTGGGGAGGGGTGCGGAGCGGGCGGCTCAACGGCGCTCGCCCGAGCTGTGCCAGCGACCGACCGCCGCACTGCTCAGTGCGGTGAACACGGTGAACACGGCGATCCCGAAGAGCGAGGCCAGCAGGATCGCGGCGATGAGGTCGTAGCTGCGCAGCTGGGCGCGGAAGGCGTTGATCAAGGTCCCGATCCCCGCCTCGCCCTGGGCGAAGAACATGTCGCCGATGATGGCGCCGATGACGACCTGCCCCGAGGCGATGCGGAGGCCGGTGAGGATCGAGGGCAGCGCGGCGGGAAGCTCGAGCCGGACCAACCGCTGCCAGCCGGAGGACCTACCCAGGTCGAAGAGCTCGTGCAGGCCACGGTCGACCGAACGGAAGCCGAAGTGGGTGTTGGTGATGATCGGGAAGAGCGCGATCAGCACACACACCACGACACGGGACGCGGTGGAGTAGCCGAGCCAGAGCCCGATCAGCGGCACGATGGCGAGGATCGGCACGACCTGGAGCAGGACCGCGTACGGATAGATCCCCCGCTCCAGCCAGCGCGCCTGGTTCATCACCGCACCGACGGCGACCCCGATGACGGCTGCACAGACGAAGCCGAGGCCCGCGACCCTGGCGGTGACCGCCAGGCCCTCCAGCATCGGGTTCAGATGCGCCGGGTCGGCCAGCGACATGCTCCACACCTGGTGTGGCGGTGGCAGCAGGAACCGTCGCTCGGGGCTGAGCAGGAGATAGCTGACTCCGTACCACACCGCGACCCCCGCCAGGGCCGCGGCCGCGGGCACGATGCTCGCCCCGCCCAGCCGGAGCAGGCCACGCCGGAGGTCGCCCGGCATCGCCGAGGAGGCCCGCCGGACGGGGGTGGTCACGGTCGCGGTGGTCATCGGTCCCTCCGAAGGTGCTCGGCGATCGTTCGGACGCGGTCCACGTAGGCGGGCTCGAACCGGAGCTCGGGGCCTCGCGGGCGGGCCAGGTCGACGTCGACGACGGCGGCGATGCGGCCCGGCCGGGGCGACATGACCACGACCCGGTCGGCGAGGAGGACGGCCTCGTCGACCGAGTGCGTGACGAAGAGCGCCGTGAACCGCTCCCGGTCGTAGAGGCTCAGCAGCTGCATCTGCATCTCCTGGCGGGTCAGCTCGTCCAGCGCTCCGAACGGCTCGTCCAGCAGCAGCACCTCCGGTTCCAGGGCCATGGCGCGCGCCAGGGACACCCGCATGCGCATGCCGCCCGAGAGGCTCTTGGGCAGCTGGTCGGCGAACCCGTCCAGACCGACCGCCGCCAGCGCGGCGGCCACCCGCTCCTTGCGGAGCGCTGCGTCCATGCCCGCGAGCTCGGTCAGCAGCGCGGCGTTGCGGCGGACCGAGGCCCAGGGCAGCAGGTTCGGCTCCTGGAAGATGAAGCCGACCGACGGCGAGCCGACCACGACCGCCCCGCTCGTGGGTCGCTCCAGCCCGGCGGCCAGTCGCAGCAGGGTCGACTTGCCACAGCCCGACGGGCCGACGATCGCGACGAACTCGCCCCTCCGCACCGGCAGCGACACGTCCTGCAGGGCGACGGTTCCGGTGGCGTACGCCATCGACACCTGCTCGAACGACACCTGCTCGGCATCGCTCAGGTGGCTCGCACCCACGCCGCCGGTGGTGTCCACGACACGCGTTCTCGCCATTGCTCCTCGATCCGGTCATGGGAAGCCAGCTGGGCGCCCCGGTTGGCATCCATCGTCCGAGTTACATGTAATCCGTCGCAAGAGATCGCCTGTGAAGTTCTTGTTACATGCAGCGACGTGCTCTTGCGGCACCGTCGTCGCTCGGGTCAGCGTTACGCACATCCCGCTGTGCTCCGACGTCCGAAAGAGATCCCGATGACCCCCCATGCCTGGACCCGGCCCAACCCGCCCGACCTCCGCGCCCGACGTACGACCGCACGTCTGGGTCTCGTGGGACTGGCTGCCCTCGCGGCCATCTCGACCCTGACCGCATGCTCCTCCGACGCCGAGAACGTCGCCGGGGACGCTCTCGTGGCAGCCACCGGCGCCCAGCGGCTCGACGACGTCTGCGGCAAGAGCGTCGTGGTGCAGCTGCAGTGGCAGCCGCAGTCCGACATGGGCGCGCTCTTCCAGCTGCTCGGCCCCGACTACCAGGTCGACCCCGAGACCAAGTCGGTGAGCGGCACCCTGGTCGCGGACGGCAAGGACACCGGGGTCGACCTCACGCTGCGCGCCGGCGGGCCGGCGATCGGCTTCCAGTCCGTCACTTCCCAGATGTACGTCGACGACGGCATCGACCTCGGCCTGGTGCACTCCGACCAGCTGATCGCCGCGGCCGGCGAACAGCCGGTGGTGGGGGTGACGCCGCTGCTCACCCACTCCCCCGCCATCCTGATGTGGAACCCGGACACCTACGGCAAGGACTTCTCCCTGACCGAGCTGGCCGAGAGCGACGCCACCGTGGTGGTCTCCCCCGAGCAGGCGTTCCCCGCCTGGCTGGTCGCGAAGGGGTACGCCACGAAGGCCCAGGTCGACACCAGCTACGACGGCAACCCCGCCCGCTTCGTCGCCGAGCCCACGATCGTGCAGCAGGGTTTCGCCAACTCCGAGCCCTACACCTACGAGAACGACACCCCGGCGTGGAACAAGCCGGTCGGGTATCAGCTCCTCAAGGACGTCGGCTACGACCCGTACGCCTCCAACCTGTCGGTCCGGGCCGACCGGCTCGAGGAGAAGGCTCCCTGCCTGGAGCGGCTGGTGCCCCTCGTCCAGCAGGCGAGCGCCGACTACGTCACCGACCCGCAGGCCACCAACAAGGTGATCACCGACGTGGTCGCGGCGGACTCGACGTACTTCCCCTACAGCATCGGCGAGGCCGACTACAGCGCGAAGCTCCTCGCCGAGGAGGGGCTGATCGAGAACGAGAACGGGGTCCTGGGCGGCTACGACGCCGAGCGGACCAGCTCGTTCGTCGAGGAGGTCGCGCCGATCATCCGCGCCCAGGGCAACTCCGTGCCCGAGGACGTGAAGGCCGAGGCCCTCTTCACGGCCCGGTTCGTCGACGACAGCATCAAGCTGCCGTGAACCTCGACCTGCGCTCGGGCGCACCCACGACCCACCCGGCCGCCATCACCGACGTCAGCGTGTGGTCCGGGACGGCATGGGTCGCACATCGCGACGTCGTCCTCCGCGACGGAGCCGTCGATGCCGTACGCCCGCACGACCCGGGACGCAGCTGGACCGGGTCGAGGATCGACGGGTCCGGTGCCTACCTCGTGCCCGGCTTCACCAACACCCACACCCACCTCCAGCAGGCGCTGTGCCGCGGGGTCGGCGAGGGGCAGCCGCTCCTCGCCTGGCTGCTCGCGGTCGGCGAGTCCATGGCGGCGACCACGCCCGAGCGCGCCTACGCGGCCGCGGTCTCCGCCGCGCTCGAGGGTCTGCTCTCCGGGACGACGACGCTCGTCGAGCACGGCTGGCCGCACCGCGACCCGGAGATCCTCGAGGCCGTACGCCGCGGCCTCGAGGACGTCGGGGTCCGGGCCGTTCTCGGCGTCGGCGTCGCCGACCGGGCCGACCCCTCCCGCAGGTGGGGCATGGACCCGCGGTTGCTGAAGCCGCTGGAGGAGACCCTGGCGGACGTCGACGCGTTGCGCGCCCGGCTCGCCGGGTCGCGTCTGGCCCCGGCGCTGGCGGTGCCGAACGTACGGTGCCTGACCACCGAGGGCATGAAGCAGGTCCGCGCCTACGCCGACCAGCACGGCCTGACCACGATGATCCACCTGGCCGAGACGGGCATCGACGACGCCATGTGCCGTGAGCACGTGGGTGAGGAGGCCATCGACGTGCTCGCCGGTGGTGATCTCCTCAGCGAGCGGCTGCTCGCCGTGCACGGCGTCGAGCTGACCGACCGGGCCGTCTCGGCACTCGCCGCCGCCGGCGCCTGCGTGTCCTGGAACCCGGTCTCCAACATGCGGCTCGGGTCGGGGGTCGCGCCGGTCGAGCGGCTCCTCGATGCCGGAGTCGCCGTCGGCCTCGGCGTGGACGGTGCCGGCTCGAACGACCGCCAGGACATGCTCGAGACGATCCGTACGGGCGCCTATGTGCAACGAGCAACCCACCGGCGAGCCGACATGTTCGACTACGCCACCATGATGGGGCTGGCCGTCGACGGTGCCGCCACCGCGCTCGGCGGGACCGCACCGGTGGCGGCCGGCGGCGTGTACGAGGGACGTGCCGCGGACCTGGTGCTGATCCGCTTCGAGCGGGACTTCGCGTGCCTGCCCGTCACGGATCCGGGAGCCTCGCTGCTGACCACCGGCACCCCGCGCATCATCGACACGGTGCTCGTGGCCGGCGAGGTGCTGGTGGCCGGCGGACGCAGCACGCGGATCGACACCGCCGGCCTCACCCGAGCACTCCAGGAGGTCTGATCAGCTGACGCCCGCCGGCGCGAGCGCCGCCGCCTGCTCCTCGGCGAGCTTCTTGTAGAGCCGGCGGAGACGCACGACACCGAGGTCGTGCTGGTAGAGGTTCTCGGCCTGGTCGGCGTCCTCGGCCATCGCCTCCAGCATGACCCGGTCCTGCTCGAGCACGTGCCAGTGCCGGGCCTCGAGCTTGGTCCGGTAGAGGAAGCGCCACACGTCGCGCTCCCAGCCGCTGACCTTGCGGTAGCGCCAGAAGAAGACGGCGGTGGTGCCGGCGTCGATCGGGGTGCCCATGCCGACGATGCCGAAGGAGCCGCCGGGGCCGGCGGTCGGCGGGTACGGGATGGAGAGGTCGACCCAGTCGATGCCGGTGCGGCAGAACTCGACCCAGTCGAAGTTCACGCCGCGCTGGTCGGTCTTCTCGAAGAAGAAGCCGCGGTCGGTCTCGCGGATCCGGAACCTGGCCTCGACATCACCCCCGAACATCGAGTGCGACTCGCGGTGCAGGAAGGCGCCGTGCATCGGGTCGAGCAGGTTCTCCATGGCGTAGCGCCACGGGGTGTCCCACTCGGCGTAACAGAGGAACGAGGAGACCTCCTCGTCCACCAGCGGGTCCGGGAGCGCGACCGGAGCCGGGTCGGGGTGCTGCTCGTCGCCGATGTAGGCGAGGATCGCACCGCCCAGCTCCTGCAGCGGCGGGCTCGGCACCAGGGTCTTGCCCTCCAGGTTGCACCCGGGCAGCCCCGGCACCGAGACGACCTTGCCGGTGCCGTCGACCTGGACGCCGTGGTAGGCGCAGGCGATCTTGCTGCCGAGGTGCTGTCCCTGCGAGAGCGGGGCGCCCCGGTGAGGACAGCGGTCCTCGAGCATCCGCAGGGTGCCGTCGGACTCCCGGAACAGCACCCAGTCGATCCCGAGCCGGCGCACCTTGTGGACGCCGCCCTGCGGCACCATGTCGGAGGGGCAGATCGCGTACCACTGGTTGCGCAGGCCGGTCGCGAGGATCTGGTCCGCGCTCAGCTGTCGTTTGACCATCGGTCCCATGGCTCAGTCCTCCTGCTTCCCCGCCGCGGCGAGCTCGGCGATCGCTGTCGTGAATCCCTCGGCGGTCCACGGACCGCCGCCGGGAGCCGGGATGCCGAGCTCGTTGAGCCCGTCGACGAGACCCGGCAGGTCGTGCCGCCCGCCACCGAAGACCTCTTCGATGGCACCGGCGAGCTTGGTCTCCCACGGGGTCGTCTCGGCGACCGCCGCCTGGACCGGCGCTAGATAGCCCATTGCTGTGTTCTCCCTCGTGTGCAGTCGGTACGGCGCATCAGATGTCGAGCGCCAGCTCGGGGGTCCGCGCCCGGGAGACGCAGATCATCATGGTGGAACCGGTCGCCTGCTCGGTGTCGCTGAGCAGGGAGTCGCGGTGGTCGGGGGTGCCGGCGAGCACCTTGGTCTCGCAGGTGCCGCAGATCCCGTCGCGGCACGAGCTCGAGACCGTGATCCCGGCGCTTTCGAGGGCGTCGATGACCGGTACGTCGGCGGGCACCTGCACCACGCGACCGGAGCGCCGGCAGTCGACGGCGATCGGCTGCTCGCCGTCGGGGTCGACGTCGATCTGCTTGGCCTTGAAACGCTCGACCTGCAGGGTCCCCTCGGGCCAGCCGGCGGCGTGCTCCTCGACGGCGGCCAGCAGCCCCTCGGGTCCGCAGCAGTAGACCAGCGTGCCCGGCTCCGGCGTCGGCAGCGCGGCGGCCAGGTCGAGCCGGCCGTGGGTCTCCTCCGGGATGACCGTCACCCGGTCGCCGTACGCGGCCAGCTCGTCGAGGAACGCCATCGAGTCCTCGCGGCGGCCGCCGTACCACAGCTCCCAGTCGGTGCCCTGCCGCTCGGCCTCGGTGAGCATCGCGAGCAGCGGGGTGATCCCGATGCCGCCGGCGACGAAGACGTAGCGCTCGGCAGGGAGGAAGTCGAAGTTGTTGCGGGGGCCGACCACGCGCAGCCGGTGGCCGGGGCGCAGCCCTTCGTGGACGTACTCCGAGCCGCCGAGGGCGGCCTGCTCGCGCAGCACCGCGACCCGGTAGCTGTCCCGGTCGGCGGGGTCGCCGCACAGCGAGTACTGCCGCACCAGCGACCCCTTCAGGGTCAGGTCGACGTGGGCGCCCGGGCTCCACTCCGGCAGCGGGCCGCCGCCGGGGTGGACGAGCCGCAGCGAGAGCACGCCGTCGGCCTCCAGGGTCATCTGCTTGACCAGGAGCTCCAGCTCCTGCTCCTCGGTGGCGAGACTCATGACGACCTCCTCGTGGTCGGGTCGGGAACCTTGACCGGTGGCGTGAACGGCCGCGGCATCGGGCCGAACGAGGCCAGATCGACCTCGACGAGCACCGGTCCGCGCCGGGCGACGGCCCGCCCGAGCTCGGGCGCGGCCTCGGCGGCGGTGCCGATGCGCTGGTACGGCAGCCCGAGCGCGCCCGCGAGCGCGGCGAAGTCGGGGGTGGTCAGGTCGACGCCGGCGCGGTCGACGCCCCGAGCCTCCTGCATGTTGCGGAGCACGCCGTAGCCACCGTCGTTGAAGACCAGCAACACCAGCCACGGCCTCTCCTGGGCGAGCGTGAGCAGCTCACCCAGATGTACGGCCAGGCCACCGTCACCGGCGATGACCACGGTCGGCTCGTCGTGGCGCCCCATCGCCGCGCCGAGCCCCATGCCGAGGCCCTGGCCGATGCCACCGCCGCGGGGGAAGACGTTGTCGCGGGGGTCGTAGACCTCGAAGAGCCGGTTGCCCCACGACGAGGACGCGATGGTGACGTCCCGGGCGAGCACCGACCGGCGCGGCAGCGCGGAGCGCAGTGCGTCGGCGAGCACGGCGTGGTCGCCGAGCCCCTCGCGCTGGGTGGCACGTACGTCCTGGCGTGCCCGGGTCACCCGGGCCCGCCAGCTCTCCCCCACCCGCCCACGGCCGCGCTCGCGCACGGCGGCGGTGATCGCGGGAAGCACGTCGCGGGCGTCGGCGGCCACGCCGGCGGCGATCGGGAAGACCCGCCCGAGCGCGGCCGGGTCGAGGTCGACCTGGACGTGCACCGCGGGCAGGACGAGGTCGTAGTCGCGGGTCTCGTTGGAGCGGAAGTGGGTGCCGATGCTGAGCAGCAGGTCGGCCTCGGTGAGCAGCTCGCCGCCGCCGGGCGTGGCGCCGTAGTTGCCGACCACGAGCGGGTGGTCCTCGGGGACCGCGCCGCGGCCGGAGTTGGAGGTCAGCAGGCCGGCGCCCCAGGTCTCGACCAGCTCGGTCAGCTCCGCGCCGGCCTCGGCGACACCGCCGCCGGCCCAGATGACCGGCCGCTCCGCGGCGAGGATCAGCTCGGTCAGCGCGTCGAGCTCAATGGGCGATGCGACCGGCTCCTCGGTATCCTCCACGACCTCGACGACCTCGCGCTGCGGCAGGTACTGCAGGTCGATGGGCCACTCGACGCTCACGGGGCCGCCGGCACGCCCGCGCCCACCGAGCGCCCGGTCGACGGCGGCACGCAGGATGCCGGCCGACTCCTCGAGCGAGGGCACCGTGACGGCGTCGAGCGAGACAGCCCGGAGCATGCCGAGCTGGTCCTTGGTCTCGTGGATGAAGCCTCGCCCCGAGCCGAGGTGGGCCGACTCGACCTGGCCGGTGACGTGCAGCACCGAGGTGGCCGAGCTCAGCGACTCGATGAGCGAGCCAGCCGCGTTGCCGGCGCCCGTGCCGGTGCTGGTCAGCGCGCAGCCGAGGCCGCCGGTCGCCCGGGCGTAGCCGTCGGCCGCGTTGACGGCGCTCGCCTCGTGCCGGACCGGCACGAAGCGCAGCTCGCGCGAGACCGCCTCGACGAGCGGCAGGTTGTGGACGGAGATGACACCGAAGACGGTGTCGACGCCCACCTCGCGGAGCACCGCGACGAGCAGGTTGCCGCCGTCGGCGTAGGTCACCACATCGGGTGCGGGGGCGGTGGTCAGGTTGGTCATCTCGGTCTCCTCAGGCCACGTAGCGGGCAACGCCGCCACACACGTCGAGCGCCGCGCCGGTGACGTACGAGGCGCGCGGGGACAGCAGGGTCACGACCATCGCGGCGACCTCCTCGGCCCGGCCGAACCGGCCGAGCGGGATGCCGCGGTCGGCGGCGAGGTCGCGCTCGAAGGCTTCGTACGAGGTCGCGTTCTCGTCGGCCTCGAAGCGCCGGCGCCACTGGCCGGTGTCGATCAGCCCGAGGCAGACGCTGTTGACGCGGATGTCGGGTGCGTACTCGGCGGCCATCGACTTGGTCAGGTTGAGCAGGCCGGCCCGCGCGGCCGAGGTGGTGACCAGCCGCGGCTCCGGCTGGCGGGCGAGCACCGCGTTGATCGTGACGATCGCGGCGGCGTCGGAGGCCCGCAGGTGCGGAAGCGTCGCGCCGGTGACGTTCAGGACACCGCCGAACTTGAGGTCGAGCTCGTCGCGGAAGTCCGCGACGGTCGCCTTGTCCAGCCCGAGCATCCGGGACTGGCCGGCGTTGTTGACCAGCCCGTCGATCCCGCCGAACCGGGCCACCCCGGCCTCGACCAGTGCGGCGACCTGGTCGGCGTCGCGTACGTCGCAGCTCATCGCGAGCACCCGGTCGGCGGGGGCGCCGAGGTCGGCGAGCGCCTTCTCGAGCACGTCGAGACGGCGGGCGCAGGTGATGAGGTTCGCGCCCTCCTCCAGGAGGGCGGCGACGGTCGCGAGACCGACGCCGGAACTGCCGCCCGTGACGAGCACGGTGCGATCGGCGAGATGGAGATCCATGGTCTGTTGGTCCTGTCAGTGGAAGACGAAGCCGCCGTCGACGACGAGCTGCTGGCCGGTGATGTAGGCGGCCTCGGGGCCGAGCAGGAAGGCCGCGGCTCCGACGACGTCGGCGGGTTCCTGGTCCCGGGTCAGCGCCCGGTTGTCGCGGTAGAGCTGGTGGCGGTGCTCGGGGATCTGCTGCGCGGCCTCGGTGGTGGTGAGGCCGGCCGCCAGGGTGTTGACGGTGATCCCGTGCGGGCCGAGGTCGCGCGCCATCGCCCGGGTCAGCGCCGCGAGACCGCCCTTGGAGGCGATGTAGTGGGCGAGGTTCGCCGAGCCGTAGAGCGCCGAGTCCGAACCGATGTTGAGCACCCGGCCGCCGCCCGCCTCGATCATCCCGGGGACGACCTCGCGGCTGACCAGCCACGGGCCGCGCAGGTTGACCGCCATCAGCGAGTCCCACTCGGCGGGGTCGATCTCGTGGACCGGCTTGCCGCCGACCCCGTCGGCGCGGGCGGCGTTGTTGACCAGACCGTAGACCGGCCCGGTCTCCTTCACCATCGCCCGCACCGAGGCGTGGTCGGTGACGTCGACCGGGACGGTCGAGACGTCGTGGCCCTCCTCGCGGAGGGTGGCCCCGGCCGCCTCCAGCCAGTCCTCACGGATGTCGGCGAGCCAGACCCGGGCACCGGCCCGGGCCAGGCGCCGGGAGATCGCCAGCCCGAGGCCGCGACCCGCGCCCGTGACCAGAACCGGTGCACCGTCGAGACTCATCGGTCAGTCCCGGGTGACGCCGTGCATCGCGGAGGTCTCCGGGTAGGTCGGGACCTGCGGCTTCTGGGCGCCGATGATCACGCAGAAGAGCGCGTCGGTGTCGCCGTTGTTCTTCAGGCTCCGCGGCACGCCGGCCGGCACCACGATCATGTCGCGGTAGCCGAGGGTGCGCTTGACGACCTGCCCGTCACGGTGCACGCCGACCTCGACCTCGCCCTCGAGCACGAAGAAGGCCTCCTCGGCGTCGTGGTGGGTGTGCTCGGGGCCCTCGCCGCCCGGGGGCAGCAGCATGTTGGAGAAGGTGAAGCCCTGCGACTTGATGGTGCGGTTGTCGTTCTCGTGGTTGCCGGTCGCGCCGGAGCCGACGTAGCGGACCTGGGCGCGCTTGAACTGGTCGCCGGCCTTGGCCTGGAAGCCGAGGGTGTCCCAGTCCTCGTGGCGGGAGGCGCGGGTCAGGATGATGGAGTCGGTGAACTCCTCCAGGCTCTCGGCCGTCTCGTAGGTGAGGGGCTGCTGGGTGATCGACATGGGTGGTTCCTTTCGTGCGGTGTTTCGTTCTCGGGTGGATTCAGGGGAACGTCAGCCGTAGAGGCGCTCGACGATCCCGACGAAGGAGGAGAGCCAGGCGTTGAACGCCTCGGGCGACTCCTGGTTGGCCAGATGGCCGGCCCCGCGCAGGGTCACCAGGACGGCGTCGGGGATGCCGCCGGCGAGCGCCTGCGACTCGGTGATCCCGGTGATCTGGTCCTGGTCACCGCAGAGCACGAGCGTCGGGGTGTCGATGGCGGCGAGCTCGGGGGTCAGGTCGGTGGCGGCCATCGACTCGGCGGCCAGGCCGTAGCCAGGCAGCCGGATCGAGTCGCGCATCGTGGCGACGACGCGGTCGACGAGCTCGTCCGGGGCCGCCGCGCTCACCAGCCGGGGGCCGCGGCCGCCCCCGAAGGTGGCGCTCCCGGCGGCCTCCAGCTCGGCGGCGCGTCCACGCATCGCCGCAGCCTTCTCCGGGGTCGTGCCGGAGCCGCGGCTCGCGTCGGCGAGCACGAGGCTGCGGACCAGCTCGGGGTGGCGCGACGCCAGCCGGACCGCGATGACCCCGCCCCAGGAGACGCCCAGGACGTGGACCGGGCCGGCCGCGGCGTACTCCTCGATGACGGCGGCCGCCGCGTCGGCGAAGCCGTCGAGGTCGAGCGAGGTGTCGGGGTCGGCGGAGCGGGCATAGCCGGGCGCGTCCCAGGCCAGGAGCCGGAACTCGCCGGCGAGCGCGGCGATCTGGGGCGCGAACGAGGCCGAGCTCGAGCCGATCCCGTGCAGGCACAGGATGGTCGGGCCGCTGCCGGTGTCCTCGACATGGACCCCGGTCGTACGGAGCGTGGTGGTCGTCATCGCGGCCTCAGATGATGCTGACCGCGCCGACCGGGCGGCCGACGAGCATGGACAGGGACCGGACCACGGCGCGCGAGACCACACCGCTCGTACGCGGATTGGCGGCCGAGGGGTGGTTGCGGATCTCGAAGCGGTAGCTGCCCGCGTCCGCGTCCGCCTCGATGACGTGGCTCGTCAGCGAAGCGGCCGGGTCGGCGACCAGACGCACCTCGACCAGCTCCAGGTCGCCCACCGCGAGCCCGACGGTGGCGGCGACGTTGAGCGAGCGCGGGAAGTAGCGCGCCGCCTCCGCGGCGGAGCCCTCGAAGATCGTGGTCGGCTCGGTCGCGGCGCGGACCCGCTCCTGGGTCTCGTCGTCCATCCACGGCTGCAACAGGGTCGCGGGCAGCTTGGTGGTGGTCACCGACGCGCGGTGCACGGCACCGTGGCTGGCCGCACTGACCAGCAGGTCGATGCCGCCGATGGCACCGGAGGTGATGAACATCCGCCCCGGACCGGCAGCCTGGAGCCTGGCGACCAGATCGGGATCGGCCAGGGCGCCCGCCGAGGTGATCAGCAGGTCGCGGCCGGCCTCGAGGATCTCAGCCCCGTGAACGGAGACGACCGCCTGCCCCGCGCACTCGACGATCACGTCGCTGCTCTCGATCGCCTTGGCGAGCCGGATCTGCGGCACCGGGCACTCGCCGACCGGGGTGTCGTTGACGACGCCCACGACCTCGACGTCCTCGACCGCTCCGGCCACCAGCGCCTCGATCACGGGGCGGCCGATGGCTCCGGCGCCGATGATGCTGACCTTCGTCATCGGGCCACCTCCGCGAGCTCGCGAGCCGCCGGAGCGTACGAGGCGGCCAGGTCGGGACGATCGGCGAAGACGCCCGCGTCCTGGATGCCGGCCATGTGGCTGCGTACGTCCTTGGACGGCGGGCCCGCCGTCCCCCACAGGTCGGAGAGCTCGGGGACGCGGCGCCACACCTTGCACAGCCACTGGTCCTCGACGACCTGGGCGACGTCGGAGGTGTACTCGCACACCAGCCCGGCAGGGTCGGCGAAGTAGGAGAAGGTGTTGTTGCCCGGGCCGTGGCGGCCGGGGCCCCACAGCGGGGTGACGCCCTGCTGCTTGAGCGAGCCGATGCCCCGCATGAAGTGGTCCATGCTCGGCATCTCGTAGGCGACGTGGTTGACCGAGGTCCAGGCCGCCTGGTTGAAGGCGATGCTGTGGTGGTCGGTGTTGCAGCGCAGGAACGCCATCTGGTGCTCGGACCAGTCCGAGACCCGCATCCCGAGGACGTCGGTGTAGAAGGCCACCGCGCGGTCGATGTCGACGGTGTTGAGCACCACGTGGGTGACCCCGATCGGCACCGGACGGTCGCGGTCGAGCGGCTTCACGGCGTGGACGTCGGCCACGAGCTCGATCACCCGGCCCTCGGGGTCGGCGAAGCGGATGCCGTAGCCGCCGCCCGCCTGATCCAGGGCACCCGGCTCGGTGAGCATCGGGATGCCGCGGAGGGCGAGCCGGCGAGCGGCCTCGTCGACCTCGGCCGGCGTACGCACCGCGAACGAGATGGCGCCGAGGCCGTTGCGCGCCGCGCGGGTCAGCTGCAGGACGTGGTGGTTCTCCCCCGTGCCGCGCAGCCAGGTGTCGTCATGGTCCTGCTCGACGACGGAGAGGCCCCAGACCTCGGAGTAGAAGTCCGTCGACTCGGTCAGGGTCGGCACCTGCAGCTGGACGCTGCGCAGCGAGTGCAGTGTTGCGATCGACATTCCGACTCCTTTCTCTTAGTGGTTAATATTTAAGTGCTTAGGCTTTTTCATGTCAAGAGGAAGCCGTGGCCCAGATCACCTCGAGGCCCTCTTCGTGACGCGCTGGGTCAGCCGGCCCAGGGGTGCGGGGCCTCGTCGAGCCCCCAGTAGAGGCTCTTCTGGCGCGTGTACTCCGCGATGCCGCGACGGCCCTTCTCGGTGCCGAGGCCGCTCTCCTTCATCCCGCTGAACGGGGTGGAGATGCTGAACTGCTTGTAGGTGTTGATCCACACCGTGCCGGCGTCGATCCGGCGGGCCACCCGCCAGGCCGTCCGGTAGTCACGGGTCCACAGGCCGCACGCCAGCCCGTAGACCGAGTCGTTCGCGCGGGCGACCAGGTCGTCCTCGTCGTCGTAGGTGAGCACCGAGAGGACCGGCCCGAAGATCTCCTCCTGGCAGGTCGGCGAGGAGTTGTCCAGGCCGGCGACGACCGTCGGCAGGTAGTAGGCACCAGCGGCGTACGCGTCGCCCTCGGGCACCCCGCCGCCGACCAGCACCTCCCCGCCGGCCGCGCAGGCACGCTCCACATGACCGGCCACGCTGTCGCGATGCCGATGATGGACCAGCGGCGCCACCTGGGTGGCCGGGTCGAGCCCGTGACCGACGCGCAGCCGCGCCACCGCCTTGACCAGGCGCTCGAGGAACTCCTCGGCACGGCCGGCGGGCAGGAACAGCCGGGAGCCGGCGATGCAGCTCTGCCCGGAGCTGGAGTAGATGCCGAACAGGATCCCGGCGATCGCGGCCTCGATGTCGGCGTCCTCGAAGACGATGGTCGGCGACTTGCCGCCCAGCTCGAGCGTGACCGGCATCAGCTTGTCGGCGGCGGCATGGGCAATGAGGCGGCCGGTCGTCGTCCCGCCGGTGAAGGAGACCTTGCCGACGCCGGGATGGCGCACGATCGCGTCACCGGCGACCGATCCCCTGCCGGGAAGGACGGAGACCAGGCCGGGCGGGAGCCCCGATTCGGTGATGATGCGGCCCAGGGCGAGCGAGACCAGCGGCGTCCACTCGGCCGGCTTGAGCACGACCGCGTTCCCGGCGGCCAGGGCCGGCGCGATCTTCTGGGCGTCGCTGGCGATCGGCGAGTTCCACGGGGTGATCGCGCCGACGACCCCGATCGGCTCGTGGACGCTCATCGTGAGCGAGCTCCCCCGCGGCGCGGTCAGCTCCTCGTCGAAGGTCTCCAGCGCGGCCGCCACGTATCGGAAGGTGCCGGCGGCACTGGCGACCAGCGCCGAGGTCTCGGTCAGCGTCTTGCCGGTGTCCCTGGTCTGTAGCCGGGCGAGACGCTCGGCCGAACCCTCGATCCCGTCGGCGATCCGGTGCAGGTGACGCGCCCGCTCGTGCGGGAGCCGCCTGCCCCACACCGCGGCCGCCTCGGCCCCGCGGGTGACCGCCTCGTCGACGTCGGCCTCGGTGGCGTGGTGCACCGTCGTGATCACGCTGCCGTCGGCGGGGTCGATGCTCTCCGACCCCGGTCCGCCGCCGCGACGCCACTCCCCCGCGACCAGGATCTCGTCGGCCGGGACGACCACGTTCGTCCGGTCCACAGCACTCACTGGGAGATCTCCTCCAACGTACGCTCCCGGGTCTCGACCGCGAACACGACCGTGGTGAGCGCGCCGACGACCGCGACCGCGCCCATCACGACGAACACGTCGGCGATCGAGAACCCGCGGCCGATCAGGCCGCCGACGACCAGCGGGCCGACGATGATCCCGAGCCGGCCGAACGCCCCGCCGACACTGACGCCGAGCGCCCGCATCCTGGTCGGGTAGAGCTCCGCGGTGTAGACGTACAGCGCGAGGTTGACCGCGAAGATGCACATCGCCGAGGCCGCCGACCAGACCAGCACGGTGCCCGCGCTGGTCGCTCCGGTCGAGGCGAGCACGAACAGGGTCGCCGCGCTGCCCAGCATCGCGACCGTGATCGCGACCCGGCGCCCGACGACGTCGATGGTCAGCGCGATGACGATGCAGCCGAGGATGCCGGCGACGCTGGTGGCGACGCTGTAGCGCAGCGCGGTGTCGACGTCGAGGTGGAAGACGCGGCCGTAGATGGTGGGCAGCCAGGCGGCGATGCCGTAGTTGACGAAGTACGCCGTGAGCCAGGCGGTCGCCAGCATCAGCGTGCGCCGCAGGTAGACGCCCTGGAACAGCTCCTCGAGGCGGGCCCGGCCCTGGCGGACCGCCTGTGTCGCACCGGTCTCAGGCTCGGGCAGCTCACCCTTCTGAGCGGCGACCTCCGCCTCGATCCGGCGCGTCGCCCGGTCGGCCTCGTCCAGGCGGCCGCGCGCGGCGAGCCAGCGGGGCGACTCCGGCACGCGACGCATGAACGGCACCAGGATCAGCGGGATGGCGCCGAGCGCGAACAGCCAGCGCCAGCCGAAGGCGGGAACGACCCAGGCCGCCACCAGCGCCGAGGCCACCAGGCCGGCGGGGAAGATCAGCTCGTAGATCAGCACGAAGCGACCGCGGCGGTGGGCGCGGGTGATCTCGCCGATGTACGTCGCCGCGACCGGGACCTCCGCACCGAGCCCGAAGCCCTGGACGAACCGGAGCACCAGGAAGATCCAGAGCGTGGAGGTGCCTGCCATCAGCAGGCTCATGACGGCGTACAGCACCAGCGACCCGACGAGGACCGGGACACGGCCGACCCTGTCGGCCGCCCAGCCGCCGGCGAGCGCGCCGAGCAGCATCCCGATGCCGCCGATGGCGATCGTCCAGGCGATCATCCCCGGGTCGAGGCCGAAGAACGGGATGAGCACCGGCAGCGCGTAGGCGATCATCAGCTGGTCGAAACCGTCGAAGAAGGTGGCCACGCCGACGAGCACGCGGGTCTTGACGTGCCAGCGCGAGAGCGGAAGGCGCTCGAGCCTGGCACTGATCTGCTCCGCCGTGACAGCCGGCGGCACCGGGGTGATGTTGACCATGTGAGGGGAACTTTCGGTTCACGCACTCGGCACGCGTAATTGCTAAGTGCTTAATCGTTAAGTCCTAAGAGTGTGCGGTGCGTCACGATCCGCCGTCAACCCCCTCTGTGTTAACTTCCTGTCT
This sequence comes from Nocardioides sp. NPDC054178, assembly GCF_055585005.1. NCBI lineage: Bacteria > Bacillati > Actinomycetota > Actinomycetes > Propionibacteriales > Nocardioidaceae > Nocardioides > Nocardioides sp. NPDC054178. Next base: position 365,190 of record NZ_JBVJKY010000004.1, on the reverse strand, counting down.
CGCGGAGCCCGAGTCGGCTCGTACACTGCGACCATGAGTCACACCGGATCCGGCGTCAACCAGTCCTCGAGCGGTGATGATGCGGTCGACGCGATCGTCTCCCAGTGGACACACGAGCGTCCCGACCTCGACCCCTCTCCCATCGCGCTGTTCGGGAGGGTGCACCGGATCTACCTGCGCTACCAGTCGGTCCTGACCCAGGTCTTCGGCCGCCACGACCTCAACTCGGCCTCGTTCGACGTCCTCGCCGCGCTGCGTCGCGCGGGCGCGCCCTATCGCAAGGCCGGCCGCGACCTCGCGAGCGGCTCGCTGCTCTCCTCGGCCGGCGTGACCTTCCGGCTCGACCGGCTCGAGGCCGCCGGGCTGATCACCCGCCAGCGCGACGCCGAGGACCGCCGCGTCGTCTACTCCCAGCTCACCGACCAGGGTCTCGAGGTGATCAACCGCGCGATCGAGGACCACCTGCGCGCCGAGAACGCCCTGCTCCACCACCTCACGAGGGAGGAGCGCGACGAGCTCGCCCGGCTGCTCAGCAAGCTCGAGCGCTCCATCATCGAGGCCGACTTCGACACCGACGGTGACGAAGTCGCCTTGTGATGGTGGACCAGTACGTTCAGGCGAGCCGCTCCAGGAGGGCCTTCGCGGTCGAGACGCTGGACTGAGGGTTCTGGCCGGTGATCAGGGTGCCGTCGACGACGACCGTGTCGCTCCAGGGCTCACCGGTCTCGACGATGCCACCGGCGTCGCGCATCCGCTGCTCGACCGAGAACGGGATGCTGTCGCCGTAGCCTCCCTGCTGCTCCTCGGTGTCGGTGAACCCGGTCATCCGGCGCCCACCGAAGAGCCAGCCACCCTCGCCGGTGGCGGCGAGGAGACCGGCGACGCCATGGCAGAGCGCGACGACCGGCCGTCCGGCCGCGTCGGTGGCGGCCAGGAGCGTGGCGAGCGAGGAGTCCTCGACCAGGTCCGCCATCGGGGCGTGGCCGCCGGGGATGTAGACGGCGTCGTAGGCCGAGGGGTCGATGTCGGTGAGCACGAGCGGGTGGGCGAGCTGCTCCTCGAGGGTCGCCAGGTAGGCACCGAAGCGCTCGGCGTCCTCGGGCTGGACCCCGCCCTGCTCGCTGAGCGAGAGCGCATCGACGGTCGGCGCCCTTCCGCCCGGAGTGGCGATGTCGATCTCGACGCCGGCTCCGGCGAGCGTCTCATGGGAGGCGGCGACCTCTTCGGCCCAGTAGCCGGTCGGGTGCTCGGTGCCATCGGCGAGGACGAGGGTGTCGGCCGCCGAGACGACCATCAGTACGCGTGTCACGAGTTGTTCCTCCAGGTTGTGGTTTGTCGATGACCTAACGACGGCCATCTCCTGCTTCACTCCCGGGGCGACGGGTGAGGTCATAATGATTTCTATGACCTCGCTCGATCTCTGGGAAGCGTTCGCGCACGCCTACCGGGAGCGGTCGATCAGCGCCGCGGCCCGTCGGCTCGACCTCTCCCAGCCCGCCGTGACCGCGCGGGTCCGCAAGCTCGAGCACGAGCTCGGCGCCACCCTGTTCGAGCGCTCCCGCACCGGCCTGGTTCCGACAGGACGGGCCGACGCGCTCGCTGCCCGGATCACGCCGCTGGTCGACCAGCTCCGCGGCGCGGTCGGCACCGAGCCGGCGATCGGACCCGCGAGCCTCCGGATCGGCGGCGCCGCCGATGTGATGGCCACCCGGGTCGTACCCGCCCTGGCGCCGCTCGTGCGCGAGGGCCTCGACGTGGCCGTGACGACCGGCTTGGCCCAGGGTCTCCTCGACGACCTCTCCGCCGACCGCCTCGACCTCGTCGTCTCCTCCGTACGCCCCACCGACGAGCACCTTCGGTCGACCGTGCTGGTCGATGAGGAGTTCCTCCTCGTCGCGGCGCCGGCGCTCGCGGCACAGGTCGACCCCACCGACCTCGCCCAGGACCCGGTGCGCGCCCTCGCCGCTGTGCCGCTGGCGGCCTACTCCCCCGACCTCCCGATCATCCGGCGCTACTGGCTCACCGAGTTCGAGGAGCGCCCCACCAACCGCACCGCGCTCGTCCTGCCCGACCTGCGCGGCATCCTCCGCGCCGTCGTCGCCGGCATCGGCGCCTCGGTGCTGCCCCGCTACCTGGTCGACGGAGCCCTCGCCGACGGCACCGTCGTACGCCTCCACGAACCCAGGTTCGGGCCGCTCAACACCCTCTGGCTGGCGACAGGCCCCGAGCCGGCGCCGGCGGTCGACCACGTCCGCCGACACCTGAGCGCCGAGGCCGCCGGCTGGGCGAGCACCTGATTCCGAGACGATCAATATGTTTTAGTCACGTGAGTTACTCTACTTAAATGAGCGACGCCCTCACCGACCACACCGCCCACGTCCGCGACCTCTTCGGGCCGCCCCCGACACCATGGGTTCGCGAGAGCGGGACCGACCACGACGTGCTGGTCGTCGGCGCCGGACAGGCCGGGCTCGGGGTCGGGTTCGCGCTGCGACGGTTCGGGATCAGCCGCGTGTCGGTGATCGACGCCGCCGCTCCCGGCGAGAAGGGCGTGTGGCGCAGCATCGCCCGGATGCGGCGACTCCGGACACCGAAGATCTGGCCGGACCCCGAGTTCGGCTTCCCCGAGCTGAGCTTCCGCAGCTGGTTCACCCGGCTCCATGGGCGAGCGGCGTACGAGGGCCTCGACCGGATCCCGCGCACGACCTGGGCGGACTACGTCGACTGGATCGAGCAGGTCGTGGAGGTGCCGGTGAGGCACCGCACCAGGCTGCTCGACGTCGAACCGGGCCCGAGGTACCTGAGGGTCAGCCTCGAGGTCACCGACGCGGCCGGCGCCCGGCACCGCCGGACCGAGACGACGCGCAAGCTGGTGCTCGCCAACGGCGTCGAGAGCACCGGCGGGCCCGCCTACCCGGCGGCCCTCGCCGAGCTGCCCGCCCATCTGAAGGCGCACACGGCGGACCGGATCGACCTCACCGCGCTCGCCGGGCGCCGGGTCGCGGTGCTGGGCGGGGGCGCCTCGGCGCTCGACATCGCCGGAGCCGCGCTGGAGTCCGGTGCGGCCGAGGTCCACCTCTTCGTACGCCGCGACGAGCTCGTCGTGCAGGGCCCCGGCGTGGTCGGTGGCCTCACGCTCGGCGCACGGGAGAGCTTCCACCGCCTCAGCGACGCGGACCGCTGGCAACGAAAGGTGACCCAGGCACGGGCCGGGCGCAGCTGCACCCTCGAGTCGGTGCAGCGCGCTGCCGCCTTCGACAACTTCCACGTCCACCTCGACGCCGAGTGGCACACCGCCACGGCGATCGGCGACCGGATCATCGCCGAGGCCGCCGACGGCGTCCACGAGGTCGATCTGGTGATCGCCGGCACCGGCTACCAGTACGATCCGAGCACCCGCCCCGAGCTCGCCCGGCTGGCCGCAGACATCGCGACCTGGGGCGACCGCTACCAGCCGCCGGCGGACCTCGCCCACGACGAGCTCGCTCGCTGGCCCTACCTCGGTGACGGCTACGAGCTGACCGAGAGGTCGGCGGGCGACGCGCCCTGGCTCGGCCGCGTCCACGTCTTCTCGGCAGCGGCAGGACTCAGCTTCGGGATCCCGGTCGGTGACGTGATGAGCCTGGCCACCGGCATCCCGCGCCTGGTCGGCGCGATCGGCCACGACCTCTACGTCGAGGACCAGGCGGCCCCCGCCACCGGCACGCCCTCGGCCACGACGACCTCCTACCGGGACTCCTACGCCCACGCGATCTGGGCGCCCGACCTGGAGGAGGACCTCCGCCCGACCGGGACCTGACCGGCCTCAGCGCGCCGGCGCGCGCCGCGTGCCCGGGATCGCCTCGATCAGGGCACGCGTGTAGTCGTCGGACGGGCTCGCGAAGATCTCCGCGACCGGCCCGGACTCGACGACCGCGCCGGCCCTCATCACGGTGACGTCGTCGGCCACGAGCCTGACCACGCCGAGGTCGTGGGTGACGAAGACATACGTCAGCCCGAGCTCGGCCTGCAGGTCGACCAGGAGCTGGAGGATCTGGGCCTGCACCGAGACGTCGAGGGCGCTGACCGCCTCGTCGAGCACGATCACCTTCGGCTCGAGGGCCAGTGCGCGAGCGATGGCGACGCGTTGCCGCTGGCCTCCCGAGAGCTGGCTGGGAAGCCGGTGGGCGTAGCTGTCGTCGAGCGCGACGGCAGCCAGCAGCTCACTGACTCGCTCGGCCCGTTCCGACCTCGTCCGGGACAGGCCGAAGGCCCGCAGCGGCTCGGCGATCAACCTGCTGACGGTGAATCGCGGGTCCAGCGAGGTGAACGGGTTCTGGAAGACGAACTGCAGGTCACGGCGTACGCCACGCCACTCCCGGCGCCCCAGCGCGGTGAGCTCGGTGCCGTCGACGTGCACGGTGCCACCCTCGGGCGTCGTGAACCCGACCAGGATGCCGGCCAGCGTGGACTTGCCGGCGCCGGACTCGCCGACGATGGCGTGGGTCGTGCCGCGGCGTACGAGCAGCCGGGCGTCGTCGAGGGCGCGCAGCTCGCTCCCCCTGCCACGGCCGCGGAGACGGTAGGTCTTGGTCAGACCCTCGGCGACCAGGGCGGGCTCACCGGTCGCGGCGGCCGACCCGGCCACGACGCCGGGACGCAGCCGGCCCTCGTGCCGCGACGGTGCCGCCTCCAGGAGGCGGCGGGTATAGGGGTCCGTGGCCGAGGTGAGGACCCGCGCGACGTCACCCTCCTCGACGAGCCGGCCCTCCTGCATGACCGCGATCCGGTCGGAGCGGTCCAGGGCGACACCGAGGTCGTGGGTGACGAGCAGGACCCCGAGATCGAGCTCCTCGCGCAGACCGGCCAGGTGGTCGAGGATGCGCTTCTGGACGGTGACGTCCAGTGCGCTGGTGGGCTCGTCGGCGACGATGACGCTCGGCTTCCCGGCCAGCGCGATGGCGATCAGGGCCCGCTGCTTCATCCCGCCGCTGAGCTCGTGGGGGTACTGCTCGAAGACCCGCTCGGCGTCGGCCAGACCGGCCGAGCGCAGGCTCTCCAGGGCCGCCTCACGGTGGGCCGCGGCGTCCCGGCGCCCCTCCTGCGCGTTGAACCGGACCGCCTCGATGACCTGGTGACCGATCTGCTTGACCGGGTTCAGCGAGGTGTTGGGGTCCTGCGGGATGAACCCGACGTGGTTGCCGCGCACGAGCCTCATCCGCTTGTCGGGCCAGCCGGTGACGTCGACCCCGGAGTAGGCGATCGTGCCCCGGCTGATCCGGGCCGAGGGCGGCAGCAGACCGAGCGCGCCCTGGACCAGGGTCGTCTTGCCGGAGCCGGACTCTCCCACCAGCGAGACCAGCTCGCCGGGCCGGACCTCCAGGCTGATGCCGCGTACGGCCGGGGCCCAGCCGCGGCCGGCGCGGTAGTCGATCGCCAGGTCGTCGATGCGGAGCAGGGGGTCGGGGTTGTCCGAGCTGAGGCTCATCGGCCGATGTCCTTCCGGAAGGAGGTGCTGATGCGGTGGGTCGCGATCACCACGACCGCGAGGGCCGCGCCGGGCAGCAGGGACGTCCACGGGTAGGCCGCGACGAAGTCACGGCCCTCGGCGACGAGGAGCCCCCACTCGGGCTCGGGCGGTGGCGCGCCGTAGCCGAGGAACCCGAGCCCGGCGACGGCCAGGATGGCGGTGCCGATCTCGAGCGCCGCGAGGGCCAGGACCGAGGCCATCGAGTTGGGCACGATGTGGTGGACCACCACGCCCAAGCGGCCGACCCCGAGGCCGTACGCCGCCTTGACGTAGTCGCGCGAGGCGACGCTGAGCACCTCGGCGCGCATGACCCGGGCGAAGGAGGCGATCGAGGAGATGCCCACCGCGAGCGCGATGTTGTTGGTGGAGTAGCCGAGCACCGAGACGATCACCATCGCCAGCAGCAGGCTCGGGATGGCCAGGAAGACGTCGACCACTCGCATGATCACCGTGTCGACCAGGCCGCCGGCGAAGCCCGCGACCAGCCCGACCAGGGCACCGATCCCGAAGGCGATCGCCACCGCGAGCAGGGTCGCGGTCAGCGTGGTCGCGGCACCGTAGACGCTCCTGGCGTAGAGGTCGCGGCCGAGCCGGTCGGTGCCGAACCAGTGCTCGGCGCTCGGCGGGGCGAAGCTGGCGTCGGGGTTGCCGTCGTAGGGACTGAAGTGGGTGAAGAGCCCTGGGGCGACCGCCCAGCCCACCGCGACCAGCACGATGATCCAGGCGAGCACGAGCACCGGCTGGCGGGCCAGGTCGGCCATCGGGCCGGCGAGCCTGCCCAGTCGTGTCGGCGTCGCGCTCCGCGGATGCGTAGGTTCCTCGGAGGCGAGCGCTGAGCTGAGAACGTCGGCGGTCATGGGTTGCTCCTCAGGCGGTCGCGAGGGTGGCCCGCAGGCGCGGGTCCAGCAGCGGATAGATCAGGTCGACGACGAGGTTGATCAGCGCGAAGCTCGCCGCGACGAGCACGACGATCCCCTGCACGACCGGGATGTCGAGGGTGTTGATCGCGGTCTGGGTCATCCGGCCGATCCCCTGGCGTGCGAAGACGGTCTCGGTGATGACCGAGCCGGCGATCAGGTTGCCGAAGGTGATCCCGGCGATCGTGAGCGCGGGCAGGCTGGCGTTGCGGAAGACGTCGCCGATGATCACCTGCCCGCGGGAGGCGCCCTTGGCCCAGCTGGTCGTGACGTAGCCGGAGTGGAGCTCGGCCGCGAAGGAGCGGACGAGCAGCTGGGCGATCGGTCCCGCGACCGGGATCGCCAGGGTGACCAGCGGCAGCACCAGGCTGCGCCAGCCGTCGTCGCCGAAGGCCGGGAACCAGCCCAGCCGGAACGCGAAGACCTGCAGCAGCAGGATCCCGGAGAGGAACACCGGCACCGAGACCGCGGTCGTCGGCAGCGCCTCGACGAGCCGGCGCAGCCACTCCTGCCGGGTGGCCGTGGCGACCAGGGCGATCACGAAGGCGATCACCAGCGCCAGCACCAGCGCGCCGAGCGCGAGCAGCAGGGTGCTGGGCAGCACCGCGGCGATCGCGGCGCTGACCGAGCGGCCGGACTGGACCGAGCTGCCGAAGTCACCGGTGAGCGCGTGCCAGAGCCGTTCCAGGTATTGCACGAGGACCGGGTCGTTGAAGCCGTACGTGTCGGCGACCTGCTCCTTGACCTCCGGTGTCACCGTGTTGAGCTCGGCGGGATCGAACATCAGGTCCACCGGGTTCGCGGGCAGCACGTAGAGCAGGACGAAGGTCAGCGTGAACGCCGCCCAGACCACGAAGGCGGCCCGTCCCACCTTGAGCGCGACATAGCGCAGCACGGGATCAGTCGTTCTTCCAGGTGTCGACGAAGTGGTTGCGGGACTGGGCGTCGAAGACGATCCCGTGCACGTAGTCGGCGTGGGCGATGACCTGGGAGGGGTTGTAGACCGGGTTGACCAGGGCGTACTCGTCCAGCACGAGGTCCTGGGCGGCCGCGGCGTACTCCTTGCGCTTGGCGTCGTCGAGGGTGGTCTCCTGGCGGCCGAGCGTGGCGGTGACCTGGGCGACGTCGATGCCGGGGGTCGTGTCACCGAGGTAGGCCTGGTTGCCGATCTCGGGGTTGTACTGCAGGTTGAGCACCGTCGGGTCGTTGCGCGAACGGTTGGCGGCGGCGGCGTTCCAGTCGGTGGCGACCTTGGTCTGCTCGGCGGCGTAGTCGGCCAGCGGGAGCACGTTGAGCTGGACGTCGATGCCGATCTTCTTCAGGTCGGCCTGGATCGACTCGTAGGCCGGCTTGTTGGCCACCAGGTTGCTGATCCCGACGACCTTGATGGTCAGCTTCTTGCCGTTCTTGACCCGGATCCCGTCGGGACCGGGCTTCCAGCCGGCGTCGTCGAGGAGCTTCGCGGCCTCCTCGGGGTCGTAGCGGAGCACGTCCTTGCTGTGGTCGACGTAGCCGGTCACCGAGGGCGCCAGGATCGAGGTGGCGATCGAGTAGGAGTCGGTCAGCACGGTCTTCTCGACCGCCTCGCGGTCCCAGCCGAGCTGGATCGCCCGGCGCACCGCGAGCTCGTTCGTGGGGAACAGCGAGGCGTTGAGGTTCCACACGATCGCGGTGCCGGAGACGCCCCGGCTGATGATCGAGAACCCGGCGTCCTTCAGCGGCTTCTCGTCGGTGGTGCCGACATCGAGGGTCGCGTCGAGGGCACCCGACCGGAGCGACCCGGTGCGCACGCTTGCCTCCGGGATGGTGTTGAAGACGATCTTGTCGAGGTACGCCTCCCCGTCGTGCTTCAGCGACGGCGGCGACCAGTCGTAGCCCGTGCGCCGCGCGAGCACCGTCTTGTCCTGCTCTTTCCACGACTCGTAGACGAACGGGCCGGTCCCGACGATCTTGGTCGCGTCCGCGGAGCGCTCCTCGGCGCTCAGCCTCAAGGTGTTGGGCGAGAGGAAGCCGGGGCCGGCGTTGGCGGTGAACGAGACCGCCTGCAGGGCGCTGCCCAGAGGCTTCTCGAAGCGGAGCCGGACGGTGTGCTCGTCGATGACGTCGGTGCCGGCGTAGCCGGGGAAGAGGGTGGCGCCGTTGGGGAGGATGCCGAGCTTCGGGTCGCCCTTGATGTACTGGTCGAAGTTGGCCTTGACGGCCGCGGCGTCGAAGGGCTCGCCGTCGCTGAAGGTGACGTCGTCACGCAGGTGGAAGGTGAACTGCGTGAGCACGTCGTTCACCTCCCACTTCGTGGCCAGCCACGGGGTGATCTTCCCGGTGTCGGGGTCCTGCCAGGTCAGCTTGTCGGTGATGTTGTCGGCGATGATCGACTCGGCGTAGTTGGTGCCCCACTGAGGGTCGGGGCTGCGCTGGTAGTCGATCAGGCCGAACTCGAGGGTGCCGCCGCGCACGGGCTCGTCACTCCCGCCGGCACTCTCCTCACCGCCTCGTGCGGCGACGATGCCGCCGCCCACGGCGAGCACGAGCACGGCGGCTGCCGCGCCGGCGATCCAGGGCCATCTGCGGCGGTCGCGCGCGGTGGCGTTCTCGATGGAGCTGCGTAGGTCACTCATGGGGTCTCTCTCCGGTCCGTGCGAAGTGGGGGTGTTGGTCAGGCGGAGGCGTCGACCGCGGCCCGGCCGCGGTGTCGCTCCCAGCGGGGCAGGCCGAGGCGCTCGCGCAGCGTCGTGCCGGGCGTGGCCGCCCGGAACAGGCCGCGCTCGACGAGGATCGGCACGACCTGGTGGGCGAAGCGGTCGAAGTCGACGGCCGTGTCGGCGTACATGACCGTGAAGCCGTCCGCGGCGCCTGCTCGCCACCAGGCCTCGAGGTCGTCGGCGATCTGCTCGGCCGAGCCGACGACCAGACGGTGGCCGCCTCCGGGGACGCCGGCGGTGGCGCGCACCAGCTCGCGCGCCGAGAGCGGCCGCTCGGCGAGCAGTGCGCGGGTGCTGACCTGGAAGCCTGCCGAGCCGCCCTCGGCGACGGGTACGTCGCGGAGCTCCTCGGCATGGATCGGCTCGTCCAGGTCGCGTTCGCCCAGCCCGAGGGCGGCGAGGTTCGCCCGGGCGATGTCGTCGAGGGGCAGGGTGGCGTAGAGCTCCTCGGCCCGGGCGTGGGCGTCGGCCTCGTCCTCCCCCACCAGCACGATGACGCCGAGCGAGACCTTCACCGCGTCGGCGCTGCGGCCGGCCGCTACCGCCCGTGCCCGGATGTCGTCGCGGAAGTCGACCGCCTTCGCTCGGGTCTGGGCGACGGTGAAGATGACGTCGGCGAGCGCGGAGCCGAGTCTGAGCCCGCCCTCGGAGCCGCCCGCCTGCACCACCACCGGGTGGCCCTGCGGACCGGCAGGTGTCGGCAGCGGCCCGGCGACCTCGAAGAACTCGCCGCGGTGACCGGTCTCGTGGATGAGGTCCGCGTCGGCGTAGCGGCCGGCCTCCTTGTCGGCCAGGATCGCTCCGGCCTCCCACCCGTCCCACAGGTCGCGTACGACCTGCAGGAACTCATGGGCCCGGCGGTAGCGCGTCGGCTTGTCCGGGGTCTCGGCGAGCCCGAAGTTGGCAGCCGCCTTCGGCGCGTAGGTGGTCACCAGGTTCACCGCGGCGCGGCCCTTGGTGACGATGTCGAGCGCCTGGAACCGCCGCGCCAGGTTGTAGGGCGAGTTGTACGTCGTGGAGCTGGTGATCAGCACCCCGACCCGCTCGGTGACCGCCGCCAGGTTCCCGAGCAGCACGAGCGGGTCGATGCCGTTGGCCGGGTTGCGGGCGATGTCCGGCCCGATCGCGGGGCTGTCGCCGAGGAAGATCGCATCGATCCCCGCCTCGTCCGCGGTCCGGGCGAGCCGCTGGTAGTGGTCGATGTCGAGGTGGGCCGCCGGGTCGGCGGCGGGCAGCCGCCAGGCGGAGCGGAAGTGTCCGGGCGTCATCAGCGACGCCACCAGGTGGAAGCTCATCTGTCCTCCTCCCCTTCCGGGCCGTGGCCCGTCGGGCCGGGCTGCCAGCCGAGCCGGCCGGCGACCTCGGCCGAGGCGGCCAGCAGCCGCAGATGCTCCTCCAGCGGTGGTACGCCGGGGACGAAGCTGACCAGCAGGTCGGTGACCTCCCGGAGCGCCGGGTCGGCGGCCAGCCCGTCGGCGACCGCGTCGACCGGCCCCAGCAGCGCGTTGTCGCGCTCCAGGAACTCCTCGACGCTCAGCTCGGGCTGCCCCTGCCGAGAAGCCATCCACGACTGCCACCGGCGGGCCCCCGGCGCGACGGCCTCGACCGCGACCTCCCGCTCGGGATGCGGGTAGATCGCCCGGGAGACCTGCACCCGCGGCACCCGGTCCGGGTGGGCGGCCAGATGGCCGGCCCGGAACGCCTCGATGATCTCGGCCTGCCGGGCAGGTGTCTGGTTGCGGTTGAAGGCGGTGGCGCGGGAGAGCTGGAGACCGTCGCCCACCTTCCCGGCGGCCGCCGCCGAGTCGAGCGCGACGGCCGGGTCGGACGTGGTCGCCTGCCACAGCCGGCCCCGGAGTCCCGGGGCCGGCGGGTGCAGCACCTCACCGGCGCTGTTGAGCGGCTTGCCGTCGAGGACCTGCTGGAGCCGGGCGACGCTGCGGGCGTAGAGCTGGTGGCGGGTCTCGAGGTCCCGTCCGAAGGCCTCCCAGGCGGTGACGAACGGCCCCGACCCGACACCGAGCTCGACCCGTCCCCCGCTGAGCTCGTCCAGGGTCGCGGCCTGCTCGGCCACGACCAGCGGGTCCTCCAGCGGCAGCACGTAGACGCCGGTGCCGAGCCCGATCGTGGTGGTGTGCTCGGCGATCGCCGCCAGCAGCACCAGGGGTGCGGAGACGTGCTCGTTGCCCTGGCGGAAGTGACGGTGGATGACCCAGCCGGAGTCGTAGCCCAGCCGCTCGGCCTCCTGGAAGAGGGTGATCGCCTGCCGGTAGGCCAGCGCGGGCGGCAGGTCGTCGTCCAGGTGCAGCAGGAAGCCGAGGCGGAACGGGCGTCCGTCCTCGACTCCGGCGCCGATCCGCGCCCTGGTCTCGGTGGTCGGTCCGGTGGTGGTCGTCGCTGTCATGGCGTACGTCAGATCTTCAGACCGGTGCCGTGGACACCGAACTCGTCGATGACAGCCAGCTCCTCGTCGGTGAGCTCGGGTGCCTCCAGCGCCACGACGTTGTGGTCGAGCTGCTCGATCGAGCTGGCCCCGATCAGCGCCGAGGTCACCGCGGGGTTGCGCAGCACCCACTGCAGGGCGAGCTGGGCCAGGGACTGGCCGCGCGCCTCGGCGAGCTTGTTCAGCTCGGCGGTGCGGGTGCGGTAGGTCTCGTCGATCACGTCGGGCGAGAGGAAGGTGCTGTTCTGCGCCCGTGCGCCGTCCGGGATGGTCTCCAGGTACTTGTCGGTGAGCAGGCCCTGGGCCAGCGGCGAGTAGACGATCAGCCCGAAGCCCTTGTCCAGGGCGAGGTCGGCGAGGCCGTTCTGGTCGATGCTGCGGTCATAGATCGAGTAGCGGGGCTGATGGATCAGCAGCGGCACGCCCTCGGCGTCGAGGAGGTCGGCGATCGCGGCGGCCCGGTCGGGCTTGTAGTTGGAGATGCCGACGTAGAGCGCCTTGCCCGAGCGCACCGCGGTCGCCAGCGCGCTCGCGGTCTCCTCCACCGGCGTGGTCAGGTCCGGCGTGTGGTGGTAGAAGATGTCGACGTAGTCGGTGCCCAGGTCGCGCAGGCTGTGCTCCAGCGAGGAGAGCAGGTTCTTGCGGGAGCCGCCCTTGAGGTACGGGCTGGGGCCGGTGACGCCGCCGGCCTTCGTGGAGAGCACCAGCTCGTCGCGGTAGCCGGCCAGCTCGCGGCGCAGCACCTGCCCGAACGTCTTCTCGGCCGCCCGGTGCGGCGGTCCGTAGCGGTTGGCGTTGTCGAAGTGGCTGATCCCGAGGTCGAAGGCGTGCAGGATGATCTCCCGCTGCGTCTCGAACGGGTAGTCGGCGCCGAACTTCTGCCACAGGCCGAAGGAGATCGCGGGCAGGTCCAGACCGGAACGGCCCGTACGCCGGTAGGGGACCTTCTCGTAGCGGTCCTCGGCCGCGGTGTGGACTCGCTGGTAGTTGGGGAACTGGTCGGTCATCGTGACCCTCTCGTCGTGGTGGTGGGTTGTCGGTGTGGAGGTCAGGCGAGCCGGCGACGGCGACGCAGCGCATCCGGCTGCAGGGACGGGGTGTCCCGCCCGGTGTCGCGCTCGAGGAACTGGGTGCCGGGGTCGACGATCTCGTCGATCCGGTCGAGCACGTCGTCGCTCAGCTCGACGGTGGCCGCCTTGAGGTAGCTCTCGAAGTGGTCGGCGGTGCGCGGGCCGATGATGACGCTGCTGACGGCCGGGTGGTTGAGCGCGAATGCGACGGCGAGCTCGATCAGGGTGAGCCCGTTCTCCTCGGCGAGGCGGGCGAGCGCGTCGGCCGCGACGAGCTTGCGCTGGTTGCGCTCGGCGGCGACGTCGAAGCGGCCCGGGATCAGGTCGGCCCGTGCGGAGGTGGGCTGCTCGGCGCCGATGCGGTAGCCGCCGCTGAGCCAGCCCGCGGCCAGCGGTCCGTAGCTGAGCACCCCGACGCCGTACTTCTCCACGACCGGGAAGACCTCGCGCTCGGCGCCGCGGACCAGCAGGGAGTACGGCAGCTGCTCGGTGTGCGGGGCGATCAGGCCGTGCTTCTCGGCGAGCCAGTGCGCCTCGACCTGCTGGTGGGCCGGGAAGACGGAGGTGCCGTAGTAGCGGATCTTCCCCTGCCTGATCAGGTCGTCGAGGGTGTGCAGGGTCTCCAGCAGATCGGTGTCCGGGTCGGGACGGTGGGCCTGGTAGAGGTCGAGGTAGTCGGTGCCGAGGCGGCGCAGGCTGTCCTCGACGGCCTGGGTGATCCAGCGACGGCTGTTGCCCGCGTGCTGAGGGTTCTCGCCGATCTGACCGTGGAACTTGGTGGCCAGGAAGAGGTCTTCACGGGCCACCGAGACCTTCCGCAGGGCCTTGCCGACGATCTTCTCCGAGCCTCCGGCGCCGTACGCGTCGGCCGTGTCGATCACGTTGACACCGGCCTCGATCGCGGCGTGGATGATCGGGATGCTGTCGGCCTCCTCGGCCCAGCGGCCGAAGTTCATGGTGCCGAGCGTCAGCGGGCTGACCCGGACGCCGGTGCGGCCGAGCCGCCGGGTGAGTTCGAGGGACATGGGTTCCTTTCGGGTGGGACAGGTCTGGGTGGCGCTCAGAACAGGCCGGTGGTCGGGGGGTCCTCCTCGGCGAGGAGGTAGCCGCCGACCACCGCGGTCTTCCAGTTGCGCGGGTTGTGGTTCGCGACCGTGCGCGCGTTGCGCCAGTGCCGGTCGAGGCGATGGGCGCGGTCGGTGGCCGAGCCGCTGCCGACGTCGAAGACGAGCTCGGCCGCGCGCAGGGCGGACTCGACGGCGACGTACTGCGCCTGGGCGACGGCCACCGACGCCTCCGCGCCGCGCTCGCGCACCTCCTCGTCGCCGGCCCCGCCGACCGCGCCGAGGGTCTCCGCGGCGAGCAGGACGACGGCCCGGGCAGCGTTGGCCCGGGCAGCGATCTCGCCGACGACCTGGCGCACGTAGGGGTCGTCGACCGTACGCTCGGCCGGGCTGTGCTTGATCGGGCGGGCGACGTCGCGGGCGAACCAGCGCGCGTCGTCATAGGCGGCTGCGGCGATCCCGGCCTCGACCGCGGCGAGGTAGAGCTGGGCGAAGGAGCCCTGCCACGGGTTGCGCGGCTGGCGGTCCTCGGCGCGGGCGAACTCGTCGGGCTCGATACGTACGTCCCGGAGCCGGGTGGTGCCGCTGGCGGTCAGCCGCTGCCCGATCGCGTCGAAGTCGTCGAGCCGTTCGACCCCGTCGCGGTCGGCCGGCACCGTGAACCGGACCAGCTTGCCCTCCTCGTCCAGCGCGGTGCCGCCGAACCACTGGGCGTAGAGGCCTCCGGTGGAGTAGTACTTCTCGCCGGTGAGCCGGAACCCGCCGTCGGTGGCGCGGATCGTGGTCGCGACCGCACCCGAGGCTCCGCCGCGCTCGTTGGCGGTGCCGGCGAAGAGGTGCCCGGCACGCAGCCGGTCCAGGGTGCGCTCGCGGTCGGGCAGGTCCGGTCTGGTCGCGACCGACTGGGCGGTGAGGAAGCTGGAGCGGAGTGCCTGGGCGACGTTGGAATCGGCCCGGGCGATATCGATGACCAGGTCGACGACGTCGCGGAGCGTGCCGCCGGCGCCGCCATCGGCGGCCGCGATGCCGGTGAGCGTGATCCGGTGCGCCGCGAGGGAACCGACCTCCGTGTAGGGGTGGTCACGGGTGCCCTCACGGCTGCGGGCTCCCGCGGCCAGGCGTGCCAGGACCGGAGCGACGCCGGCCCGGATGCCGGCGACGGTCGGCGGTGCCTCTCCCCCGCCCGGTGCGGCGAGGTCGCCAGGGGTCTCGGTCAGCTCGGCGGTCACGAGGCGACCTCCACCGGAGCGGTTCCCGCGACGGCCGCCCCGGCCGGGGCGGCCGGGGCGGCCGGGGCCGGCGTGGATCCGGTGGCCTCGCGCAGGGTCACCCCGGAGCGTGCCCCGATCAGCGGGACGAGCGTCTCCAGGATCGCGAGCGCGGTGGCGCCGGCGGACCTGGCTCCCTCGGCGAGCGGGACGAGGTCGAAGCCGTCGAGGCCGTCGCGGACCGCCCAGCTGCGCAGATCGGTGGCCAGGGCCCGTGGGAACCGGAGCACCGCCGGATCCACGGCGGTCCTCCCGACCAGGGCGACGTCGGCCCGTTCCCGGCCGGCCCGCCGCAGCGCAGCGCCCAGCTCCTGGTCGGCGCCCGCGGCCCGGTCACGGTCGACGACGACAAGGTCCGCGGTGGCGGCGATCTGGTCCCAGGAGAGCAGATCGGTGTCGGCGACGACATGGAGCGGGCGCCCCTGGACCGAGGAGGGTCCGTCGAGGGCTCCGTCGACCCGGTAGAAGCCTCCCTCATGGGCGATCGGCGCGATCAGCTCGTCGCGGACGAAGACCCCGGACTCCTGATCACCCACGAGGGCCTCGGCGGGGAAGCTCTCCCACAGCCGGAGCAGGATGGCGGCGTACTCCTGCCAGCGCAGCGCCGGGTCGGAGGCTGCCGGGTCGGGTGCGACCGCGGCGCTGACCTCGTCGCCCCCGCCGGGTCGCAGCACCAGTCCGGTCCGGCCGCCGGTGGCCCGGTCCAGCGAGAGGAGTCTGCGGGCCAGGTTGTACGGGGCCTGGTGGCTGGTGCGTACGTCGACGAGATAGGCCAGGGCGCTGGTGCGGCCGGCCAGGTGGCCGGCGAGGACGGTGGCGTCCAGGGCGGTCGCATCGGGTGTCTCGTCGAGGATCCGGAGCGCGGTGATGCCCGCGCGCTCGGCTGCCTCGGCGACCTCGGCGGCCGTGGCCGCGTCGGGCAGCCACGGGGAGCCGGTGCCAGCGGTGGCGACGGCCAGGTCCAGCAGGACCACGGGTGGGGCGAGAGTCATGATGAGCTCCTCGGGGGTTGATGGAAGGCCGGGCAGGTCAGCGGGCGACGGCGAGCGGGGCGCGCTCCCACACGCCCTGGGGCACGGGCGGCAGACCGAGGCCGAGATGGTCGCGCAGGGTCGTGCCGGCGTACTCGCGCCGGAAGAGGCCGCGGCGCTGCAGCTCGGGCACGACCTGCTCGACGAAGTGGTCGAACCCGGAGGGGAGCACATCGGGCATGACGTTGAAGCCGTCGGCCGCCCCGGCGAGGAACCAGCGCTCGACGTCGTCGGCGATCTGCTCCGGCGTGCCGACGACGATCCGGTGGCCGCCGCCTCCGCTGAGGTGCTTGAGCAGCCGGCGCAGGGTGGGGTTCTCCTTGTCGATGTAGTCCTTCACCACCCGGTAGAAGGTCTGCGAGCCGCCCGCGGCGTCGGGCTCGACGAGCAGCTCGGCCGGGATGGGCTCGTCGTCGTCGAGACCGTCGAGGGAGAACCCGAGCTGGCCGGCGAGCCGGGCCCGTGCGTACGCGTCGGGGAGGATCTCGTCGAGCAGCTCGCGGCGCTGCTTCGCCTCGGCCTCGGTGCTCCCGACCACCGTCGAGAGGCCGGGCAGCACCACGACCTCCTCGGGGCTGCGTCCGAACTCGGCTGCGCCGCGGCGGATCTCGTCACGGAAGGCCCGGGCGTGGTCGAGGTCCTGGTCGGCGGAGAAGATCACCTCTCCGACGCGGGAGGCGAGCCTGCGGCCGTCGCTGGAGCCGCCGGCCTGGACGACGACCGGACGGCCCTGCGCCGAGGGGAAGGAGTCCCGGGCCGCCCAGGTCGCGACCACCTGCTCGACGAACTCCGCGGCCCGCCGGTAGCGCAGCGCGTGGTCGGGCTCGCCCCCGCGGCCGAAGTTGCGGGCGGCGACCGGGCCGGCGGTGGTCACCACGTTCCAGCCGACGCGGCCACCGGCGAGGTGGTCGAGGTCGGCGACCCGGCGGGCGAGGTCGGCCGGGTCGTTGTAGGAGGAGGACAGGGTGCCGATCAGGCCGACCCGTTCGGTCTGCGCGGCGATCCGGGCCAGCACCGTGGTGGGCTCCAGGTTGTTGCCGGGACGGTGCCGGATGTTCGTGTCGAGCACGGGCCCGTCGGCCAGGAAGACCGCGTCGAGCTTCGCGGCCTCGGCCTTCCGGGCGATCTCGGTGTAGTGCTCGACGGTGTAGCTGGCGGTCGCGTCGGTGCCGGGGAAGCGCCAGGACCCGCCGAAGACGCCGGCATTGAGGATGTTGACGTTGAGGTGCAGCTGACGAGTCATCGGAGAGCTCCTTCGGTGGCCGCTGGTCGGCCGAGTAGGTCCTTGCCCGCGATCGCGTCGAGCAGCTGACGGGTGTAGGGGTGGGCCGGATCGGTGAAGACGCGGGCGACCTCGCCCTGCTCGACGATCCGCCCCTGCCGCATCACCGCGACCTCGTCGCTGATCGCGCGCACCACGGCGAGGTCGTGGGAGATGAAGAGGTACGTCAGACCGAGCCGATCCTGCAGGTCGCGCAGGAGCTCCAGGATCTGGGCCTGCACCGAGACGTCGAGGGCCGAGATCGGCTCGTCGAGCACGACGATCCTCGGCTCCAGGACGAGGGCCCGGGCGATCGCCACCCGCTGCCGCTGACCCCCGGAGAGCTCGCGGGGATGGCGGCGTACGAAGTCGGCGGGCAGCGCGGCCGACTCGAGGGCGGCGACGACCTTCTCCTCGTGCTCACGCCGGGCGCTCCTGCCGCGACGGGCGCCGGAGGCGAACGCGCGCAGGGGCTCGGCGACCACGTCGTGCACGTCGAAGCGAGGGTCGAAGGAGGCGTACGGGTTCTGGTAGACGATCTGGACGTCGCGGCGCAGCGGTCGGAACTGCTTGCGGGACAGGCCGGTGATCTCGGTGCCGAGCAGCGAGACCGAGCCCGAGGTCGCCTCGGTGAGGCCGGTGAGCACCCGCGCGGTGGTCGACTTGCCGCTGCCGGACTCGCCGACGATCGCCAGCGTCCGCCCCGGTCGCACCGAGAAGGAGATGCCGTCGACGGCGGCGAAGCCGGCGTACTCCTTGCGCAGGTCGGCGACCTCGATGACCGGGTCCTTCTCGCCGGCAGCCTTCTCCCCCGCGCGCTCGCGGACGAGCTCGAGCCGCGCGGGCACGCTGGCCAGGAGCTGTCGGGTGTAGGGGTCTCGCGGGTCGTCGAGGACCTCGCGGGTCGGCCCGACCTCGACCAGGCGCCCCTCGCGCATCACGCCGATGAGGTCGGAGCGGTCGGCGGCGACACCGAGGTCGTGGGTGATCAGCACGACCGCGGTCCCGGTGCGCCGGCGCAGGTCGTCGATCAGGTCGAGCACCTGCGCCTGCACGGTGGCGTCCAGCCCGGAGGTGGGCTCGTCGGCGATGATCAGGTCCGGCTCGCCGGCCAGGGCGGCGGCGATCAGGACGCGCTGGCGCATCCCGCCGGAGAGCTCGTGCGGATACTGGCCGAAGCGCTGCTCGACGTCGCCGAAGCCGACCAGCTCGAGCAGCTCCAGCACCCGGCTGCGGCGGGCGGTGGCGTCCAGGCTCGTGTGCAGGACGAGCACGTCCTCGATCTGGTGCCCGATACGGCGCACCGGATCCAGCGAGACCGTCGGGTCCTGCGGGATCAGGCTGATCGCGGTGCCGCGCAGCGCCCTGATCCGCTTGGGCGGGAGACTCTGGATCTCCTCGCCGCGGTAGCGGACGACGCCGCCGGTGATGACTCCGTTCTCGGGGAGCAGCCCCAGGATCGCGTGCCCCGTCGTGGTCTTGCCCGAGCCGGACTCGCCGACGAGCGCCAGCACCTGGCCGGGGAGGATCTCGAGGCTCACCCCGTCGACGACCTGCCTCAGCTCCTTCCCGGTCCGGTAGGCGACGGTGAGCTCGTCGAGGGAGAGCAGCGGGGCGGTGTCGGCGGTCATGCCTGCCGTCCTCTCGTCAGGTGCTGGGAGATGTGGTTGATCGCGAGCACGACCGCGACGATGACCAGGCCCGGCCAGAGCGTGAGGTAGCCGCGGGTGGCGATATAGCTGCGCCCGTCCGAGACGAGGCGGCCCCATTCCGGGTCGGGCGGCTGGGCGCCCAGGCCCAGGAAGCTCAGCGAGGCGATCCAGATGATCGCGATCCCGAACTGCACGGTGATCAGCGAGAGCGTCGGGGCCAGCGAGTTGGGCACGACGTGGCGGCGCAGGATGTCGAAGGTGGAGGTGCCGCTGGTGACGGCCGCCTCGACGTAGTTGCTGGTGCGCGCCTTGAGCACCTCCGAGCGGATCAGCCGGGCGAAGGTGGCGGCCGAGGTGAGCCCGACCGCGATCGCCGCCTGGACGATCCCGAAGCCGAGCACCACCACGATCGTGATCGCCAGCAGGAAGCCGGGGATGGAGAGCAGCACGTCGATCGCGCGGCCGACGAGCGTGTCGACGAACCCGCCGAACCATCCGGCCAGCGCGCCCACCAGCGAGCCGAGCACGACCGCCACGGCGACCGCGATCGCCGAGCCGGTCAGCGAGGCCCGGGTGCCGTGCACGACCCGGGAGAACTGGTCCCGGCCGAGCTGGTCGGTTCCGAACAGGTGCTCGGCCGAGGGCGGCAGGAGCTTGGCGCGCGGGTCGACAGCGAGCGGGCCGTGGTCGGTGAAGAGCCCCGGCACGGCCGCCCAGAGCAGGATCACGGCGACCACGCCGATCGCCAGCGCCAGGGTGACCCTGGCGGAGACGGTCCTGAAGGAGCTGGTCGTCATGGCATCGCCACCTCGGCCGGGAGGCGCGGCGTACGCACCTCGGTCCTGCTCCCGGCCGCGGCCGGCTCCTTCTGCCAGCTCGCCCGGACGGCCCTGCCCTCGACCAGGATCCGGGGGTCGACCAGCGGGTAGGCCAGGTCGACGACGAGGTTGATCGCGACGTACGCCACCGCGGAGAGCAGCACCACGCCTTGCACGACCGGCAGATCCTGGGTGTTGACCGACCCGACGACGAGCTGACCGATGCCCTTGCGGGCGTAGACCGTCTCGGTCACCACCGATCCGGCGATCAGCTCACCGACGGTGAGCCCCAGCAGCGTCAGCACCGGCAGCGTCGAGTTCCGCAGCACGTTCTTGCGGAAGATGTAGGCCTCCCCGGCGCCCTTCGCATGCTGGACGTGCACGAACGGCTGCCGCCGCGTACCTCGGATGGAGGCGGCCAGGACCGGGGCGAGCGAGGCGGAGATGACCAGGCCCAGCGTCGCGGCGGGTGCCAGCAGGGCGAGGAAGGAGCCGTCGTCGACCGAGGGGATCAGCGAGAACCGGAAGGCGAGGTACTGCAGGACCACGATGCCGACGACGAAGGTCGGCACCGAGGCGAACAGCGCCGGCACCGAGCCGGCCAGGCTCCGCACCCAGGCCACCGGGGCGTAGGTGGCCAGGACCGCGACCAGCGCGGCGAAGCCGACCCCGAAGACCAGGCCGAGCCCGGTGAGCTGGGCGGTCGCCGGAAGCGCGTCGGCCAGGAGGTCGGCGACCGGGCGCGCGTTGGTCAGCGAGTAGCCGAGGTCACCGCGCAGGACCGCGCCGATCCCGTGCAGGTACTGCTCCCACAGCGGACGGTCCAGGCCGTAGTACTCCAGCAGCACCTTGGCCGCCTCGGGAGAGAGCTGGTTCTCCGGGTCCTGGATGCGGTTGTTGACCGCGTCGCCCGGCAGCGCGCTGAGCAGGATGAACGAGAGCGTGTAGGCGGCCCACAGCACCAGCACCGCCTGGGCCACCCGCTTCGCGACATAGGTGCGCATCGGCTACTCCGCCAGCCAGGTGTCGTAGAGCCAGGACCGGGCCGTCGACTCGGTGGCGAACCCCTGGACCTTGTCGGAGAGCCCGAAGACCTGGGTCTCGTCGTAGAGCGGGATCGAGTACGCCTGAGAGAAGATCCGATCCTCGACCTGCTGGATCAGGTCCTTGCGGGTCTTCTCGTCGAAGGCCTGGGACTGCTGCTCGAGCAGCTTCTCCAGGGTCGCGTCCGGCTTGGTGAAGCCGGCCGAGTTCTGCTGGTTGATGCTCCAGGACGTACGCAGCACCCCGGCCTCTGCGGTCGAGGTCTGCCCCTGGGAGAACACCCAGTCCGCGGGCGACGCCGCCTCCTGGGCCTGGTAGTCGGTGAGCGAGGGCTGGGTGATCTTCACCTCGATCCCCGCCTTCTTCCACTGCGACTGCAGCAGCTCGAGCACGGACTTGGAGACCTGGTAGAACGGCGCCACCCGGAGGTGGAAGCTGAGCCGCTCGCCGTCCTTGACCCGGACCCCGTCGCCACCGGCCTTCCAGCCGGCCTGGTCCAGCAGGCTCGTGGCCTTGTCGAGGTCGTAGCCGAGGTAGTCGCTCGCGTCCCCGCGCAGCGGCGTCCCCTTGACCAGCTCGCTGGTCGGGATGCCGTAGCTCGGGGAGAGGACGGTCTCGTTGATCTCCTTGCGGTCGGTCGCCGCCTGGATCGCCTGGCGCACCCGCAGATCCTGGGTCGGGCCCGCGGCGCCGGCCTGGATGGTGAGGTCGTTGGTCTCGCCCTGGACCGGGATGGCGACGAGCTTGCCGCCCCCGGCCTCCACGGTCTCTTCGTCGTAGGGCGCGATGTTGCGCGCGATCTGGGCCTCACCCGACTGCAGCGCACCGACCCGGGTGCCGGCCTCGGGCACGGTCTTGTAGACGATCTTCGACAGGTAGGCCTTGCCCTGGTGCGCGGCGCTCTCGGGCGCCCAGTCGTAGTCGTCGCGGCGCTTCAGGGTCACGCCGGTGGTGCCGTCGACCTGGTCCACGACGAAGGGGCCAGTGCCGACCCAGTTCTCCAGGTCGCCCTGGCCGTTGAGGTCCTGCTCGAGGAACGGCCTGCCCAGGATGGAGCTGGCCCGGTAGTTCGAGAGCACCTGCAGGAACGCCGCGTTCGGCTTGCTCAGCTCGACCTTCACGGTGTGCTCGTCGACCGCGGTCGTGCCGGCGTAGTCGGTCCAGAACGGGTCCTGAGGGATCCCGAGCTTCTCGTCGCCGTTGCCGTGCTGGTCGAAGTTGAGCTTGACGGTCTCGGCATCGAGCGGGTCGCCGTTGCTGAAGGTGACATCGTCGCGCAGCTTGAAGGTGTAGACGAGGTGGTCGACACTGACCTCCCAGCTCGTGGCGAGCCAGGGCTCGAAGTCGCCGGTCTCGGGGTCCTGCCAGATGAGCCGCTCGGCGAGGTTGCCGGTCACGTTGCTGTTGGACCACAGCGAGTTGGTCGGCGCCCACGCGGCGTAGTCGACGGGGTCGAAGAAGGTGAGCGTGCCGCCGTGGACGGGCTCGCCCGCCTCCCCGCCCGCGGCGGAGGTGCCGCCGCAGGCGCTCAGCACGCACGCCGCCGTCGCCGCGACGGTGACGGAGGCGAGCAGCGTACGAAGTCTCTTGGTGTTCATCTCGTGGTGGGTCCTTCGCTTGGTGGGGCCGGCTGACGTGTCACCCGAGTGGTCGTCCGAATTAAGTGCACTGAGTCTATCGACTTTATTTTTCTAGTATTCTTACTGTCTCAAAACCAGCTGAGGAGTCTCGATGCCATCGGTCACCACCCCACCGCTCACCGGCGCAGCAGCCGTCGACGCCGCCGACGACCACCCCCTCGTGATCGCCACGAGGGAGTACGCCGAACGGGTGCTCCGCCCGGGGGCGCTCGAGACCGACGCCACCCAGGTCGGCTCCGGCGTGATCGACGACCTGCGCCGGCTCGGGCTTCTCAACCACCTGGCGCCACGGGTCTACGGGGGCGCCGAGGCGGATCGGCCCGTCGACCGCCGCATCCACGAGATCCTCGCCGGCGCCTGCTTCAACACCTGGCTGGTCTGGGCCCAGCACGCGCCGAGCATCGCCCGGCTCTCCGGGTGGCGCGGCCAGAACCCCGACACCGAGCACACGCTGGTCGACGCCGTCCTGCGCGGCGAGCTCCTGGTCGGGGCGGGCATCAGCGACGTACGCCGCTTCCCCGACCGCTACATCACCGCCCGGCGCGCGCCGGGCGGGTGGGTGTTCAACGGCACGGTCTCCTGGGTCAGCGGCTGGGGTCTCAACTCGGTGCTGCTGATCGCCGCCGTCGACGCGGCCACCCAGAACGTGGTGCTGGCGCTGCTCCCCGTCGAGGAGCGCACCACCGCCAGCCCGCTCCATCTCGGCGCCGTCGCCGGCAGCCGGACCGAGCGGGTCGACCTGGCCTCGGTCACGGTGCGCGACGAGAACGTGCTCGAGGTCGTTCCGCTGGAGCAGTGGCGGGCCAAGGACGTCGCCGCGGCAGCCGACGCCCGCTCCCACCACTTCGGCCTGGCCGCCACGGTGCTCGAGGAGCTGGCCGCGGAGTCGCACCCGCTCGCCCGCGAGGTCGCTACGGTCTGGGCACCCCGGGTGGCGGACATCCGCGAGCGGGCCTACGACCTCATCGACCGTGCCGACGGCGGCGAGAGCATCGCCCTCACCGACCGGCTGGACCTGAAGGTCGCCAGCGGCCACGCCCTCACCAGCCTGACCCAGGCCCTCGTCATCGCCCGCTCCGGGCGCGGCCTGGCCGGCACCAGCACCGCCCAGCTGCACGCCCGCTCGGCCCTCTTCGTGCTCGTCCAGGGCCAGACCGACGCCGTCCGCGAGGCGCAGCTGCGCGCCTTCGCCGCCTGACCCCGCCCCACCTTCCGAGGAGAACCTCATGACCCAGTCCCCCACCTCCACCACGTCGTCCGGGCCCGAGCAGACCCGGTTGTGGTACATCCCCAACCAGTCCGAGCCGGGCCACCGTGGCGACGACCAGGTCACCGACCACAACACCCTCGAGACCCTCACCGGCCACGCCCGCGCGCTCGAGGAGCACGGCTGGGACGGCGCTCTCCTCGGCACCGGCTGGGGGCGCCCGGACACCTTCACCGTGGCCACCGCCCTGGCGGCGCGCACGACCACCTTCCAGCCGCTCGTCGCGGTCCGCCCCGGCTACTGGAACCCCGCCAACTTCGCCTCGGCCGCGGCCACCCTCGACCACCTCACCGGCGGCCGGGTCCGGGTCAACATCGTCTCCGGGCAGGACCACCTCGACGCCTACGGCGACAACGCGGCGTACGCCTCTGACCAGGCCGCCCGCTACGGGCGGACCAAGGAGTTCCTCCAGCTGGTGCGGCGGCTGTGGACCGAGGAGGACGTCACCTTCCGGGGCGAGCACTACTCGGTCACCGGCTCCACGATCACCCCACGTATCCAGGTGCGCGAGGGACGGCCGCACCCCAAGCTCTACTTCGGCGGCGCCTCACCCGCCGCCGAGCGGGTGGCGGCGACCGAGGCCGACGTGCAGCTCTTCTGGGGCGAGCCGCTGGCCGGGGTCGAGGAGCGGATCGGGCGGCTCCGGACGCTGAGCGATGAGCTCGGCCGGGAGCACCCGCCGCTGGAGTTCGGCCTGCGGATCACGACCTTCGTCCGGGACACCACCGAGGAGGCGTGGGCCGACGCGGAGGCCAAGGTGGCCCGGCTCGCCGAGAGCGCCTCCCAGCGACAGTGGACCGGCAACCGCCGCACCGCGGTGGGCCAGCAGCGGCTCTTCGATCTCGCCGAGCGGGGCGAAGTGCTCGACGACAACCTCTACACGACACCCGGCAAGGTCGGCGGCGGAGGCGCCGGCACCACCTGGCTGGTGGGCTCGGCCGAGGACGTCGCCAAGTCGCTGCGCAAGTACGCCGACCTCGGCATCACCCACTTCGTGCTCTCCGACACCCCGTACCTCCCCGAGATCGAGCGACAGGGCCGGCAGCTGCTTCCGCTGCTGCGCGGATGACGGCGAACGCCACCGGCCTCACCCGCTCACCCCTCGCGCACGACGGCTCCGGCCCGATCGCTCGACGCCTGATCTGGGTCTTCGTCATCACCAACACCGTCGGCTACGGCGCCCTGATCCAGACCGTCCCGGTCCTGCTCCTGCCGATGGCTCGCGACCTCGAGGCCTCGCGCACCGCGGTCGCCGGCGCGACGACGCTCGCCATCGTGGTCAGCGCCGTCGCCGCCATCCCGGTCGGCTCGCTGCTGGACAGGTACGGCGGGCGGGCCCTGATGTCGGCAGGCTCGGCGATCGGCGTGCTCGGTGTGCTCGTCTGCGCCCGGGCGGAGGACCTGCCGACGCTCTACGCCGCGTTCGTGCTCGTCGGTCTGGCGCTGGCGATGTCGACCTACGAGGCGGCCTTCGCGGTGCTGGTGGTCGCGACCGAGGCCGACGGGCGCGACCGGGCCTTCGTCGTCGTCACCATGCTCACCGGCCTGGGCACCAGCCTCTACTACCCGCTCACCGGGTGGCTGGAGAGCCAGCTCGGCTGGCGTACGACACTGCTGGTGCTCGCCGCCTCGCTGGCGCTCATCGCACTCCCGGCCCACCTGTGGGCGCTGCCCGGGCGGGCGGCGCACGCGCGCCGGATCGTGGCACGCACCGGCCTACGGGTCGGGCATGCGGTGGGCAGCGTACGTTTCTGGCTGCTGCTGCTCGCATTCGTCGCCCAGGCGGGCGCGACCTCGGCGTTCCTGGTCGCGATGGTGACCTACTTCCGCGACATCGGCTTCTCGGCCGGCGTCGCGTCCTCGCTCCCGCTGGCGGTCGGGCTCCTGCAGATCAGCTCCCGGCTCGCGCTGGCGCCGCTGGCCGCTCGGTTCGGGATGGGGAGGGTGACCGCGGCGTCCTTCGCGATCCAGGGCGTGGGCCTGCTCGCTCTTCCGCTGGCCGGGACGTCGGTGCCGTTGACCCTGGCCTGTGTCGCCTGCTTCGGGCTGGGTTACGGGGTCAGCGTCGTGGCGAGGCCCTCGATCATCGCCGACGTCTTCGGGGTCGCTCACTTCGCCAGCATCCTCGCCGTGATGACCGCTCCGATGGCGCTCGCCCGCGCCGGCGCCCCGCTGGGCGCGGTCTGGCTGGGCGACTGGAGGTTCCTGGTGGCCGCCGGCACGATGACCCTCCTCTCGGCGGTCGCCCTGATCCCGGTGGCGAGGCGTGGACACTCGAGGTATAACGAGTAATTCAAGTGCTTTACTTGTCTATGTGACCGAGCGACGCACACTCAAGACCGTGGCCGGCTCCGGCGGCCAGCACTGGGGCATCTACGACCTGGCTCTCGACCCGACCCGCTCCACGATGGCCGACGCCGCGAGGATCGCACCGCGCGCGGAGGCGGCGAAGGTCGACGCGCTGTTCCTGGCCGACCTGCTGCAGTTCGGCAACCAGGGCGCGATCGGAGCGCAGGAGCCGCTGATCTTCATGGCCGCGCTCAGCCAGCTGACGAGCCACACCGGGCTGATCACCACGGTCTCCTCGACCTTCAACGACCCCTTCACGCTGGCGCGCCAGTTCGGCACCCTCGACCACGTCAGCAACGGACGGGCCGCGTGGAACGTCGTCACCTCCGCCTTCGGCGAGGAGAACTACGGGTACGCCGAGATCCCCTCCCCCGAGCAGCGCTACTCCCGCGCCGAGGAGGTCCTCGAGGTCACCCACGCGCTGTGGGACAGCTGGGAGCCGGGCGCGCTGCAGGCGACCGAGGGCGCGGCCAGGCTCGACGCCGGCAAGGTGCACCGCATCGACCACCACGGCGAGCACTTCGACGTCGCCGGGCCGCTCAACATCCCGCCGCTGCCGCAGGGGCGGCCGGTGATCTTCCAGGCCGGGCAGTCCGAGGGCGGCGTACGTCTCGGGGCACGCTTCGCCGAGGTCGTCTTCACCTCGCTGCCGACCATCGAGGTCGCCCAGGAGTTCACCGGCCGGATCCGCTCGCTGGCCGCGTCCTTCGGACGACGCGAGCGGCCGCTGATCTTCAGCTCCCTGCACGCCACCTATGGAGCCACCGAGGAGGAGGCCCTCCGGCTCACCCGGGAGCGCACCGAGTCGATCGACCTCGACGCCGGCCGGGCCCGCCTGGAGAGCATGCTCGGTGACGTCGACCTCTCCGGGGTCGGGCTCGACGAGACCCTCCCGGAGTCGCTGCTGCCCGAGATCACCGGCATCAACCGCCGTCGCGGCCGCGTCGAGATCTTCGCCGCCTGGGCGCGTCAGGGCCGCACCCTGCGCGACCTCGTCATCGCCGCCCAGGACACCGGCCACTGGGCCGAGACCGGCACCCCCGAGCAGATCGCCGACGCGATCGAGGAGCGCTACCGGCTCGGAGTGCTCGACGTGGTCAGCGTCGGCGACCTCGGCGAGGACCGCACCCACGACTTCGTCGCCAACGGACTGCTGCCCGAGCTCCGCCGCCGCGGGATCGTCGGGAGCGACTACCTCGGCGCGACGCTCCGCGACAACCTGGAGCTGCCGTTCGTGCGGTGAGCCCGGGTCAGTAGGCCTTCCCTGGGTTCAGGATCCCGCGCGGGTCGAGAGCCGCCTTGATGGCGCGGTGCACGCCGAGCGCGTCCGGGCCGATCTCGCGGGCCAGCCAGGAGCGCTTCAGCAGGCCGATGCCGTGCTCGGCGGTGACGGTGCCGCCGAGGTCGAGCGCGATGCCGAAGATGTCGTCGCCGGCGGCGAGGACCTCCGGGGGCACCGGGCCGGCCGGGTAGCCGATCAGCGGGTGCAGGTTGCCGTCTCCGGCATGGGCGAAGGAGTAGATGCGTACGCCGCGACGCCGGGCGACCTCCTCGACGCGGGCGAACGCCTCGGCCAGGCGGGAGCGAGGCACGCAGATGTCCTCGATGAGCACGGAGCCCTGGGTCTCGATGGAGGGCAGGGCGAGGCGGCGGGCTTCCACGAGCCGCGCCGAGGCCTCCTCGTCGACGCCCTGCTCGATCCAGGTCGCCTCCTTGCCGAGCACGGCCGCGATGGCCTCGATCTCGGGCTCCGCGGCCGGGCCGTCGGCCTGGGCGATGACCAGCGCTCCACCCCGCGCGGCATAGGCCGTCCGCTGGGCCTCGTCGACGACCTGGAGGGTGGCCTGGTCGAGCAGCTCGAGCATCGCCGGCTCGCGTCGGTCCTGGGCCAGCGCGGCGCAGGCCCGCGCGGCGGCCTCCACGCCGGCGTACGCCGCGGCCACGGTCAGGGTCCGCTCGGGACGAGGTCGCAGTCGCACCGTCGCGCCGACGACCACGCCGAGGGTGCCCTCGGAGCCGACGAAGAGGCCGGTGAGGTCGAGGCCGGCGACACCCTTCAGCGTCGCCCGGCCGGTGCTGATCAGGGTGCCGTCGGCGAGCACGACCTCGAGGCCGAGCACCGAGTCACGGGTGACTCCGTACTTCACGCACCGCAGCCCGCCGGCATTGGTGGCGATGTTGCCGCCGATCGTGGAGATCGCGGCCGAAGCCGGGTCCGGGGCATACCGCAGGCCGTGCTCGCCCGCGACCCGGTCGAGGTGGGCGGTGATCACACCGGGCTCGACACGGGCGGTCTGGTCGACCGGGTCGAGCGAGACGATCCGGTCCAGGCCGCTCACGTCGAGCACGACCGCGCCGGGTGCGGCGACCGCCCCTCCGGCCAGGCCCGTGCCGGCGCCACGGGGCACGACGGGTACGCCGTGCTCGAAGGCCAGCCGGAGCGTGGTGCGGACATCAGCGACCGAGGTCGCCCGGACCACGACGTCGGGCGCTCCCTCGGCCACGATCCCGGAGCGGTCGACGGCGACGGCGGCACGGTCGGCGGTCGCGGTCGAGGCCGCCGGAACCGCGGCGGTCAGCTCACCCAGAAACCTCTCGGGCAGGGTCACCGGCCGACCTGCCGCACGATGACCGGGAGGTCGGCGCCGAGCTTGAGGCGCTCGAGGAAGAGGATCACCGTGGCCGCGACGGAGCGGTGGGTGACGTCGTTGAGGATGTCGTGCCGGCCGCCCTCGACGACATGCTGCTCGACGCTCGAGGCGCCGACCCACGGCTTCAGCGCCTCCCCGACCGGGGTGACCTGGTCGTCGCGGCCGTGGACGACCAGCAACGGGACCGGCGGCACGCTCAGCGAGACCTCCTGCCACGGCAGCGGGGTCGCCAGGGCGCCGCGTGCGAAGCCGGCATCGGCGGAGATCGTCCCGCGGTAGGTCGGGCAGGCGCTGCGCGCCTCGAGCTCGTCCTCCCACACCTCGTCCGGCTCGCCTCCCGACCCGGGCAGCGCGAGGCCGGCGATCACGGCGCCGTCGGCCGGCAGCTCACCGACCAGCAGCGCGGCGAGGGTGGCGCCGGCGTCGGAGCCGACCAGCACCTTGGGCGCGGGCAGCTCCTCATCGGACAGCAGCGCCGAGACCGAGGTCCGGGCGGCGTCGAGGTCGGCCAGGTCGACCTCGACGACCCGCACCTTGTAGGCGTCGACGGAGATCCGGCGGCCGAACCGGGCGTACGTCGCCGCGGTCTCGCCCCTTCCGGTGAGCAGGATCAGGGTGCCGCGCGGAGCGATCCCGTCGGGCTCGTCCCACGCGTGGGGCACGTCGGTCACGGCGATGGCAGTCATGCCCACCATGCTCGGGGCGGCCGGCCGGTGGCGTCCAAGTCCAATCTGCTCACCTGATCCATCGGCGATCGTGATCGGTATCTGAGAGGGCCCACCACGAACCCCGCGCAGGCCTCACACTGGATATATGAGTATTTCGCTGGACATTGAGCACCTGCGTACGCTCGTAGCCATCGCCGAGAGCGGCGGGTTCACCAAGGCAGCGGCGGCGAGACACATCAGCCAGCCCGCACTGAGCCAGCACGTACGCCTGCTCGAGCGCACCCTGAAGCGCCGCCTCTTCGAGAAGGACGGCCGCACCATGCGGTTCACGCCCGACGGCGAGCGGGTGCTGGTCGAGGCGCGCAAGATCCTGGCCACCCACGACGCCTCGCTCGCGCTCCTCGAGGTCGCCAACCCGACCACGATCACCGTCGGCTGCGTCGAGCACGCCGTCGAGCAGATGCTCCCCGAGCTCCTGCGCACCCTGACCCAGGCGTTCCCCGAGACGGGCACCCGTTTCGAGATCGGCCGCTCGACCCAGCTCTACGACTCGGTCGCCAAGGGCTCGGTCGACCTCGCCTTCGTCCTCGACCCCAGCGGCCAGGCCGCCGGCCACGAGGTCGGCCTCCTCCCCCTCCACTGGTACGCCGCACCCCACCGCGAACCGGCACCGGACAAGACCTTCAGCCTGGTCGCGTTCGAGGAGCCCTGCGGCCTGCGCGAGCGGGCGCTGGCACTGCTCGCCGAGGCCGGCCACCAGGTCGAGGTCACCGCGACCTCGACGACCCTCGAAGGAGTCCTGGCAGGCGTACGCGCGGGTCTCGGGACCGCCCTGCTCCCCGGCATCGGCGGCAGCCCGCGCGGCATCCAGGAGCGCACCGGCCTCCCGGCGGCAGGCGCCGCCCATCTCCGGATGATCGCCCGCCGGGGGCTCGACCCCGAGATCGAGGAGACCGCGCTGGTCGCCGGGCGCGACTTCCTGGCCGGAACCCCGAACCTGCGCCTGATCAGCAACGCATAAGCCAGCGCGAAGGATTCACATCCCACATTCCTGTTGGACGCCGTGACCTCGACACACCAGCATTAATGACTAAGTCAGTGGACTTTCTCGACTGAACCGTGCGCCCCGGAAGGAACCCCTCGTGACCACCCCAGTCTTCGACGCCCAGATCCCGGCGACAGCTTCACCCAAGGTCGAGTTCATCAGCCTCTCGCACCTCAACCCGTCCACCGAGCTGAACCCGGTCAAGGTCCCCCACGGCATCGACCTGGACTACTTCAAGCGCTACGTGGCCACGCTGGAGGAGCAGGAGTTCGACTACACGCTGCTCCCCTACGGCTCGGGCTCGGCCGACTCCTTCATCACCGCGGCCGCCGTCGGCACGCTCACCGAGCGGATCCGGCCGATCGTCGCACTGCGCCCCAACACGACATTCCCGCTGGTGGCGGCCCAGAAGCTGGCCACCCTCGACCAGCTCACCCAGGGCCGCGCGGTCGTCCACCTCATCTCCGGCGGCTCCGACGACGAGCAGCACCGCCAGGGCGACTACGAGCCCAAGCCGCGGCGCTATGCCCGCACCGGGGAGTACATCGACCTGCTCCGCCGCGCCTGGACCGAGAAGGAGCCGTTCAGCCACGACGGCGAGTTCTACCGGTTCGAGGACTTCGGCCCCGGCTTCGCCACCTACTCCGGCGCACCGGTCCCGATCTCCATCGGCGGCCAGTCGCAGGAGGCCTTCGACATCGGCGGCACCCAGGCCGACATCTTCTCCTTCTGGGGCGAGCCGCTGCCGGAGCTGCGCACCGAGATCGACCGGGTCAACGCGATCGCGGCCGCTGCCGGGCGGCCGAACCCGCGCATCTGGGTCACCTTCCGGCCGATCGTCGCCGCGACCGACGCGGAGGCCTGGGAGAAGGCCTACGACTACATCGGCAAGATCGGCGCGACCTACGAGAAGGCCGCCTACTTCGCCCGCCGTCACCAGTCGAAGGCCACCAACATCGGCTCGGTGCGTGCCCTCGAGTTCGCCGGCGCCTCCGAGCGCTACGACCGCGCGCTGTGGACCCGCACCGCGGCCGCGACCGGCGGCCAGGGGGCCTCCACCGCCCTGGTCGGCAGCCCGGAGACCGTCGCGGCCGCGATCCTCGACTACGTCGACGCCGGCGCCGACCTGGTCTCCATCCGCGGCTACGACACGCTCGCCGACGCCACCGACTACGGCAGGCACGTCCTCCCGTTGGTGCGCCAGGAGATCGCCCACCGCGAGGCCACCGGGCACCGCGGCAGCCTCCAGTCCGAGCACCTCGGCTACTACAGCGACGACTTCGTCGCCGCCGCGGACAGGGCTGCGGCGCTCGAGGGTGCCGGCGCATGACCGCGCCCGACGACACCGGCAACGGGACGTACGCCCTTCCGGTCCCGGACCTCTCCGAGTCCGCGCTCGCGCAGGTCACAGCGGAGATCGCCGAGCACGCCGCCGACTACGACCGCTCCGGCGCGGTGCCGGTCAAGGGCCTGGAGGCAGCTTGGCGCGCGGGGCTGGTGACCGCGACGGTCGGCAAGCGCTACGGCGGCCCGGGAGTCGGCACCATCGACGCCGTCCGCATCGTCCAGGCCATCGGTGAGGGCGACCCGTCGGTGGCGCTGATCGTGACCAACACCCTGATGGCGCACGCCGCCCAGGCCGAGCTCGGTGGCTGGTACGCCGAGCACTACGACGACCTGCTGCGCCGCTCGACCACGGAGCCGGCGTTCGTGAACGCGATCCGGGCCGAGCCCGAGCTGGGTGCCCCGGCCCGCGGCGGGATCCCGAAGACCATGATCACCCGCACCGAGAACGGCTGGCGCATCGACGGCCACAAGGCGTACGCCACCGGCGGGACCGCCCTGACCTACCACAGCGTCTGGGCCACCGCCGACGAGCCGGACACGCCCGCGCACCGGCCCAGGGTCGGGCACGTCACCGTCCCCGGCGACGCCGAGGGCATCACCTGGGTCGAGACCTGGGACCACCTGGGCCTGCGCGCCTCCAACACCCACGACGTCGTCTACGACGGGGTCGAGGTGCCGTACGAGGCGTTCCGCGAGATCCCGCGGCAGCCCGACGGCTCCTACCGTGACCCGGCGGCCACGGCC
This sequence comes from Nocardioides sp. NPDC054178, assembly GCF_055585005.1. NCBI lineage: Bacteria > Bacillati > Actinomycetota > Actinomycetes > Propionibacteriales > Nocardioidaceae > Nocardioides > Nocardioides sp. NPDC054178. Next base: position 332,703 of record NZ_JBVJKY010000004.1, on the reverse strand, counting down.
GGCCCGGGCGGCTTCGCGCATCCCGCGCTCTACATCGGCGTGGCCCGCGCAGCCCGGTCGGCCTTTGCCGAGTTCGCCCGCACCCGGGTGCCCAGCGCGCTGGGGAAGCCCATCGCCGAGACCGAGCGCATCCAGGCGGTCGCCGGCGAGATCGACCTGCAGATCGCGACCGCCGAGACCCTCGCCTACGGCACCCTGCGCCGGCTCGAGGCCGGCGACGAAGCGGTCCTCCCCCAGCTCTCGGTGATCAAGGTCGCCATCGCCAGGGCCGTCGTCTCGGCGACCCAGACCGCGGTCGCCGCTCTCGGAAACCCGGGCCTGACCCGCAACAACCGTCTCGAACGCCACCTGCGCGACGCCCTCTGCATCCGGGTGCACCCGCCGCAGGAGGACTTCGCCCTCGTCCAGGCCGGCCGACGCGTTCTCGGCGCGTGAGTCACCCACCCCCCGCACATCACCGAAGGAACCCCATGAAGATCGCCCGACCCGTCTCCCGCCTCGGATCCTGGCGCCGCAAGGTCGCCCTCGCCGCGGTCGCGGCCACCGCCGCGGCCTCGCTGACCGCCTGCGGCAGCGCCTCCTCCGGAGCCTCGAGCGACGGTCAGCTGACCTTCCTGCTCGACTCCCTCGGCAACTCCTGGGTGCCCAACACCTCCTCGATCTCCAGCTTCCAGGGCAACGTCTACAGCCAGATCTACGACAAGCTCGTCTACGTCGACGACCAGGGCGAGATCTCGCCCTGGATCGCGGAGAAGTGGGAGAACGACGCGGACTACACCTCCTTCACCCTCCACCTGAAGAAGGGCGTCACCTTCTCCAACGGCGACCCGCTCGACGCCGCCGCCGTGGTCGCCAACCTCGACTACTGGGCCAAGGGCCAGCCCGACCAGGGCATCGCCCCGATCAGCCTGTTCCCCAAGACGTACGCCGGGTCGAAGGCCGTCGACGAGACCACCGTCCAGGTGAGCTTCTCGGCTCCGACGCTCGGCTTCATCCCCACCCTCGGCTACGCCGCCAGCGCGCTGTTCGCCCCCGAGGCGATCGCCGGCACCGCCGAGGAGCAGGCCGAGCTCTCCACCAACTACGGCTCCGGTCCGTACGTCGTGAAGTCGTGGAAGGCCGACGACAACGTCGTCCTGGAGAAGCGCGACGACTACGAGTGGGGTCCCGAGGCGCTCGGCAGCACCGGCCCGGCGAAGATCGAGCAGATCACCTACAAGGTCAGCCCCGACGCCGCCGTCCGCACCGCCGCAGTGCAGTCGGGCCAGGCGCAGGTCGCCTACAACCCGACACCGCAGCAGATCTCGGACCTCAAGGGCCAGGGCTTCAGCGTGCACACGCCGGTCTACCTGGGCTTCGCCTTCGGCTGGGCGCTCAACACCAAGACGGCGGTCTTCAAGGACCTCAAGGTGCGCCAGGCGGTCCAGCACGGCATCGACCGCGACGAGATCATCGACACCGTCTACACCTCCGACTGGAAGCCGGCGACCTCGTTCTTCAACGACACCGTCCCCGGCGTCTCCGACCAGTCCGCGGAGTTCGGCCACGACCCCGACGCGGCGGCGAAGCTGCTCGCCGAGGCCGGCTACACCAAGGGCTCGGACGGCATCTTGGCCAAGGACGGCAAGCGGCTGGAGTTCACGCTCTACTCCAACCCCTACCTGCCCACCTCCAAGCAGGTCGACCAGCTCATCGCCGCGCAGCTGGGCAAGCTCGGCTTCAAGGTGAGCGTGCAGACCTACGACGTGATCACCTACGGCGAGAAGATCACCGTCGGGGCTCCGAACGTGGCCGCCTACGAGGTCACCCGCTCGATCGGTGACGCCTCCACCGCCGCCAACGTCTTCACCGACGCCGACAGCGGCGAGAACTGGTTCGGCATCGGCGAGTCGGACGCCACCATCAACAAGCTGCGCGACGCGATCCGGGTCGCGACCGATCCCGCCCAGCGCGACGCCGACCTGGCCGAGCTGCAGCGCCACGTGCTCGAGCAGGCCTACTACGTGCCGATCACCCAGATCGTGCAGCGGCCGCTGCTCGCCAGCCCGGACCTGAAGGGCGTCCGGACCGACAGCACGGCGTTCGCGAAGTTCGCCGCGGCGACCATCGAGTGAGTGCCGTGAAGAGCTCCTACCCCGTGTTCGTGCTCCGGCGCGTCGGCCAGGCGGTCGTGGTGGTCCTGCTGGCCTACATCGCGACCTTCCTGGTGATCAGCGTGCTGCCGGGCGACCCGGTCTCGGGCATGCTCAACAACCCGGAGAACGGGTTCTCGCCCGAGCAGGTCGACCAGATCGTCTCCTACTACAAGCTCGACCAGCCCGTCCTGGTGCAGCTGTGGGAGTCGCTGTCGCGCTTCCTCACCGGCGATCTCGGGGTCTCGCTGCGCACCAACCTCCCGGTGGCCCCGATGATCGGACAGGTCGCGGCCTCGACGTTCGCGCTGGCCGGCACCGCGCTCGTCATCGCGCTCGTGCTGGCCTTCGCGGTCGGTTACGGCGCGCACGCGCTGCCGCGCTGGGCCGGCCGGGACCTGCTGCGGGCTTTCCCGTCGCTGTTCCTCTCGGTGCCGAACTACGTGGTCGGGCTGCTGGTGCTGATCTTCTTCTCCTTCCAGCTGCACCTGTTCTCGGTGATCGACTCCGAGACGCCGGTCGGCACCTTCTTCGCCGCGCTCACCCTCGCGATCCCGGTCTCGGCGCAGCTGGCCGAGGTGATCATCGCCAACCTGGACCACGAGTCCACCCAGGAGTACGCCACCGTGGCCCGCTCCCGCGGCCTGACCCAGGCGGGCCTCTTCGTGCGGCACCTGCTCAAGCCGGCCTCGCTGCCGGTGGTCACGGTCATCGCGCTCATCGTCGGCGAGCTGCTCGGCGGCGCCGTGCTGACCGAGCAGATCTTCGGGCGCAACGGGCTCGGCAGCCTCGTCCAGCAGTCGGTGACCACCCAGGACACCCCGGTTCTCCAGGCGGTCGTCTCGCTCTCCGCGGTCGTCTTCGTGGTGGTCAACCTGGTGGCCGACCTCGTCTACCCGCTGCTCGACCCACGCGTACGCCTCACCGAGTCGCGCCCGCGGGCGGCCGTTCCCGCCCCTGGCCGGGCCCCGGGCCCGTTCGCCCCCTCGGGGCTCTCCCTCCGGAAGGCAGGCTGAGGATGAGCGTCGCCACCCTCTCCGAGCCGTCGCTCGACGCACCCCGCGCCGCCGCGCTGCGGCGGGTCCCCCCGAGCGTCGCCGTCTCCCTGCTCTGGCTCGCCGTGATCGTCGCCTGGTCGCTGGCCCCGGGGCTGTTCAGCAGCCATGACCCGGCCGCCGGCGTACCCACCGACAAGCTCCTCGGCCCCGGCGCCGGGCACTGGTTCGGCACCGACGACCTCGGCCGCGACCTCTTCGCCCGGGTCGTGCACGGCTCGGCCTCCTCGGTCAGCTCGGCGCTGATCTCGGTGGCCATCGGGGTAGTCGCGGGCAGCCTGATCGGGCTCCTGGCCGGTTTCCTGGAGGGCTGGGTCGACACCGTGCTCGCCCGGTTCGTCGACGTGCTCCTGGCGATCCCCGGCTTCCTCTTCGCCGTCGTCATCGTCTCCGCGCTCGGGTTCAGGACCGTCAACGCAGCGGTCGCGACCGGTGTGGTCGCGGTCGCGGTCTTCGCCCGGGTGATGCGCGCGGAGGTGATCAAGGTGCGCAAGGCCACCTTCGTGGAGGCCTCCTACCTGCAGGGCGGCACCCGATGGCAGATCCTGCTGACCCACATCCTGCCCAACGCCTCGCGCTCGATCGTGCCGCTGGCGGTGCTGCAGTTCGGCGCCGCGATCCTGGTCATCGCCGGGCTCGCGTTCCTCGGCTACGGCGACCCGCCACCGGCCTCCGACTGGGGCCGTCTGGTCGCCGACGGCGAGAAGTTCCCGTTCGCCCCGTGGATGATCTACGCCCCTGCCGCGGTCATCGTCGCCACGGTCCTCGCCCTCAACCGGATCAGCCGCTGGCTGCGCCGGCCCGCCTGACCTCGGAGCACCCCATGACGAACACGCCTCTCCCCACGACCCCGTCCGCCCTGCTGACGGCTGAGTCGCTCTCGGTCTCCTACGGTCGTACGCAGGTGGTCACCGATGTCAGCTTCGCGCTCTCCGAGGGTTCCAGCCTCGCGCTGATCGGCGAGTCCGGGTCCGGCAAGTCGACGATCGCCCGCTCGGTGCTGCGGCTGCTCCCTCGCGACCTGGGCCGGGCCAGCGGCTCGGTGCGCCTGTCCGGCCGGGAGATCCTCGGCCTGCCCGAGCGGCGCTTCCGGCCGCTGCGCGGCCGCGAGCTCGGCTTCATCCCGCAGGACCCGACCAGCTCGCTCAACCAGGTGCGCACCGTCGGCTCGCAGGCCATGGAGGCCACCCGCCTCCTCGACGGCGAGCGCAGCAGGGCGCAGCGACGCGAGCTCGTGCTCGACACGTTCGCCCGGGTCGGCCTCGACGACCCACGACGGGTCTTCGACTCCTACCCCCACCAGCTCTCCGGCGGCATGCTGCAGCGGGTGCTGATCGGCCTGACCATCATCCCCGAGCCGAGGCTGATCATCGCCGACGAGCCCACCTCGGCGCTGGACGTGACCATCCAGAAGCGGATCCTCGACCTCCTCTCCGGGCTGCGCGAGGAGCGCGGCATCAGCCTGCTCCTGATCACTCACGACCTGGCCATCGCCGCCGACCGCACCGAGGAGATCGTGGTCCTCAAGGACGGCGCCGTCCAGGAGGCGGGACCCACCCGCCAGGTCTTCGCCGCACCGGCCTCCCCCTACGCCCGCAAGCTGCACGGCGACGTACCCGCGCTCAACCCCGACCGCTACGCCACCCTGCGCGACCGCGAGCTCCCCACGGCCGGGAGCCCGAAAATCGAGTTCCGCGAGGTCGGCAAGACGTTCACCGTCGAGGGCCAGGAGCTGCCGGCCGTCTCGGAGGCCTCCTTCACCGTCGCCCCGGGCACCACCCACGCGCTCGTCGGCGAGTCCGGCTCGGGCAAGACCACCGCCGTACGTCTCCTGCTCGGGCTCGAGCAGCCCACCACCGGCGAGGTGCTCGTCGACGGCGAGACGGTCAGCCACCGGAGCCACGCGGACCTGCGTGGCGTACGCCGTCATCTCCAGCTCGTCTACCAGAACCCGTTCACCTCGCTCGACGCCACCTGGCGGATCCGGCACATCGTCCGCGAGCCGCTGGACCGCTACCGCGTCGGCACCAAGCAGGAGCGGGACGAGCGGGTCCGGGAGGCGCTGTCCGCGGTCGGGCTCGACGAGGGGCTGCTCGAGCGGCGCCCCGCGAACCTCTCCGGCGGGCAGCGGCAGCGCGTCGCGATCGCCCGCTCCCTGGTGCTGCGGCCCGACGTGATCGTCCTCGACGAGCCGACCTCGGCGCTCGACGTCAGCGTGCAGGCCGACATCCTCGACGTGCTCCTCGGCCTGCAGGCCGAGCTCGGGCTGACCTACGTCTTCGTCTCCCACGACCTGGCCATCGTGCGGCAGATCGCCCACACTGTCACCGTGATGAACCGCGGCCGGATCGTCGAGCAGGGACCCGTCGACCGCGTCCTGTCGCGCCCGTTCACCGACTACACCCGCGAACTGGTCGCGGCGATCCCCGGCCGGGAGCTCACCGACCACACCGACCGGATCGCCGAGCGGACCGCATGACGCTCTCCTCCAGCGCCCACTGGGGCACCTTCGAGGTCGAGCTCGATCCCGACGGCGAGCTCCTCACGGCCCGGCCGCACGCCGACGACCCCGACGCCTCGCCCGCGATCGGCAACGTGGTGAGCGGCCACCGCCACCGCAGCCGAGTCCGGCGCCCGGCGGTCCGCCGCGGCTGGCTCGACGGCGGACCGGGGCCGAGCGAGCGACGCGGCTCCCCCGAGGAGACGTACGTCGAGGTCGGCTGGGACACCGCGCTCGACCTGCTCGCGGGCGAGCTGCGCCGCGTCGTCGACGGGTTCGGGAACAGCGCGATCTTCGGTGGCTCCTACGGCTGGAGCAGCGCCGGACGGCTCCATCACGCCCAGGGGCAGCTGCACCGGTTCCTCAACCGGATCGGCGGCTACACCCGCTCGGTGAGCGACTACAGCCGCGGCGCCAGCCTGGTGCTGCTCCCCCACCTGATCGGGCAGGCCGCGACGGCCGAGCTCCGCTCGCGGCCGGTCTCCTGGCCCCAGATCGCCGAGCACACCGACCTGCTGGTGACCTTCGGCGGGCTGCGGCGCTCCAACACCTGGGTCGTCCCCGGCGGGCACGACCGCCACCTCGGCACCGCGGCGGCGTCCCGGGTCGGCGAGACCACGCGCGTCGTCTCCCTGACCGCGCAGCACGACGACGCCTATGCCGGTCTCGACGCCGAGTGGGTCGGGGTGATGCCGGGCACCGACACCGCGGTGATCCTGGCGCTGATCCATGTGCTCGTCGCCGACGGTCTCGCCGACGACGCGTTCCTCTGCACCTACACCGTGGGCGCCGACCGGGTCCGCGCCTACGTCCTCGGCGAGCCCGACGGCGTCCCGAAGACACCCGAGTGGGCCGCGGCGATCTCCCGGGCGCCCGCGGAGCGGATCCGGCAGCTGGCCCACGAGATGGCCGCGGGCCGGACCCTCGTCAACGTCGCCTACGCCCTGCAGCGCGGCGAGCGCGGCGAGCAGCCGGTCTGGGCGGCTCTGACCCTGGCCGCCTTCCTGGGTCAGATCGGGCTGCCCGGCGGCGGGTTCACGCACGGCTACGGGTCGATGGGCGACTACGGGGTCGGCGTCGCTCCCGTGCCGCTGCCGACGTTCCCGCAGGGGGCCAACCCGGTCGCCGACCTGATCCCGTGCGCCCGGATCGCCGACCTGCTGCTCCACCCCGGTGAGCCGTTCGCCTTCGACGGCCGGGTCCTGACCTACCCCGAGATCCGGCTCGCCTACTGGGCCGGCGGCAACCCGTTCCACCATCACCAGGACCTCGGCCGGCTGCGCACCGCCTTCGCCCGGCTGGACACGTTCGTCGTCCACGAGACCCACTGGACCCCGACCGCCCGGCACGCCGACATCGTCCTCCCGGTCGCCTCCGCGCTGGAGCGGGCCGACCTCGCCGCCGGCGCGGGCGACCGCAGGCTGCGGACGATGCCGAAGGTCACCGAGCCGCCCGGGGAGGCCCGCGAGGAGCTGTGGATCTACGGCGACCTCGGCCGGCGGCTGGGCACGGATGTCGACGAGGGGCTCACCTCGGACCAGTGGCTGCGCCGGCTCTACGAGGAGTGGCGCGAGCTGCCGACGACACCGGCCGACGTGCCAGCCTTCGACGAGTTCTGGGCCGCCGGCGGGGTGGACCTGCCGCAGGACCGCTACCGGGACACCGTGTTCTCGAGCTTCCGCCACCACCCCCGCAAGCACCCGCTCGGCACCCCGAGCGGCAGGATCGAGCTGTGGTCGGAGGCCATCGACGGCTTCGGCCTCGGCGACCTCGCCGGACACGCCCAGTGGCGCGAGCCCGACCAGTGGTGGGGATCGCCGTCGGCGAAGACGTACGACCTGCACCTGCTGGCCAACCAGCCCTCCCACCGGCTGCACAGCCAGCTCGACATGGGCACGGCCAGCCAGGCCACCAAGGTTGCCGGCCGCGAGCCGATCCGGCTCCATCCCGACGACGCCGCCGCCCGAGGTCTCGCCGACGGCGACCTGGCGCTCGTCCGCAGCGCCCAGGGCACCCTGCTGGCCGGCGTACGCATCACCGACGCCCTGCTGCCGGGCGTCGCGCAGATGCACACCGGCGCCTGGTTCGACCCCAGCGCACCGGAGATCGCCGACTGCGTCAACGGCGACGTCAACGTGCTCACCCGCGACGTGCCCACCTCGTCGCTGACCCAGTCCAACACCGGTGCCCACGTCCTGGTCTCGGTCACCCGTCACGACGGCCCGGCACCGCCCGTACGCGCCTACGAGCCGCCCACCTTCTCCTGAAAGACTTCCCCTGTGAACGTACTCATCGACGCCGACGAGCTCGCCACCGCTCTCGCCTCCGACCGCCCCCCGGTCCTCCTGGACGTACGCTGGCAGCTCGGCGGCCCGCCCGGACACGAGTCCTACCTCGAGGGCCACCTCCCCGGCGCCGTCTACGTCGACCTCGACACCGAGCTGGCCCGCCACGGCGAGCCCACCGACGGCCGCCACCCGCTCCCCGAGCTCCCGGACCTGCAGGCGGCCGCCCGCCGCTGGGGAATCTCCGAGGGTGACACCGTCGTCGCCTACGACGCCGTCGGGAACACCTCGGCCGCCCGGGCCTGGTGGCTGCTGCGCTGGGCGGGCATCACCGACGTACGCCTCCTCGACGGTGCCCTCGGCGCCTGGACCTCCGCCGGGCACCCGCTGGCCACCGACGACGTCGTGCCCGCGACCGGCACGGTGACGCTCACCCCCGGCCACCTGCCCGTGCTGCCGTTCGAGCAGGTCGAGGCGTACGAGGGCCTGCTGCTCGACGCCCGCGCCGCCGAGCGCTACCGCGGCGAGGTCGAGCCGGTCGACCCGAAGGCCGGGCACATCCCCGGTGCGGTCTCCGCGCCCACCGTCGACAACCTGGGCCCCGACGGCCGCTTCCTGCCCGCCGAGGAGCTCCGTGCCCGCTTCGCCGCGCTCGGCGTCGAGGCGGACGCCCCCGTGACCGCCTACTGCGGCTCCGGGGTCACCGCGGCCCACGAGGTCGCCGCGCTGGCGATCGCCGGCTACGACGCCGCGCTCTACCCCGGCTCGTGGAGCCAGTGGAGCAACCACGACCTCCCGGTCGCGACGGGGTAGGCCCAGGACACACGGGCGTGCGCGCGCGTGGTCAAGCCGACGGAGCGGGCTCGGGCGCCTCACGCAGCCTGAGGACCTCGGCTCGGGCGAACTCGACCCGGTCGTCGCTCTCGCCTCCCGAACGGCCGAGTTCGTGCGCGAGGTCGAAGACCGCCTCGAGCACGTGGCGGTTGCGGTGGCGGTGGCCCGGCCCCTGGCCGTCCTTGCGATAGCGCCTGCGCGCCTTGCGGTCTCCCGCTGCCGCGTCGACCTCCGCCTGGGTCAGCACGCCCCGGACGACCTCCGGGTCCAGGATCGGGCGGACGCTGGCGCGCTCCTCGGCGACAGCCATGCCGAAGACCCGGACCACGATGGCGACACCGATCAGTGGCAGACAGCACATCAGAAGGATGATCATGGTGATCGCCGCGCCGCCGCTGAACAGGCTGGCCACGATCGCGCTCTGCCCGTCCCAGACACCGTGCAGCACCATCGCCAGCACGATCAGCCCGATGCCGCGACCGAGCCGACGGGGCTGAGAGGGCAGACCGATCGCGTACACCAGACCGGTGCAGAAGATGGCACTGAACAGGATGTGCGAGCCGATGCCGGAGGCCATCCGTACGGCAAAGGTCCCCAGCGACGCGCCGATCTGGTTGGCCCCGAACTGGGTCGGTGCGGACTGGGCGACGTAGAGGACGTCCTCGAGGATCTGGAACCCCAGGCCGATGAAGGCGCCGGCGACGAAGCCGTCGTACGCGGTCCGCATCACCTGAGGGGCCAGCGCGACGAGCAGCAGGATGCCCAGCCCCTTGCCCCACTCCTCGGTGAACGGAGCGGCGAGGGCTGGGCCCCAGTCCATCGCGAAGGGCTGGCCGAAGAGCTTTGCGTAGATGCTCAGCAAGGCGTCGTTCGCCGGCGCCGCGATCGCGAAGGTCGCCGCGAAGCCGCCCCACAGGAAGGCCATCACCCGCAGCAGCGCGGGCTGGGACGAGTACCGGTCGATGTGCTGGGTGAACCACCAGAACACCGCTCCGTAGACAGCGAAGACGACGAACGCCAGGCCGATCGCGGGCGCGTAGTAGCTGGCCGCGACCGTGCTCAGCAGGTTGTGCCAGGTTCCCCAGATCACGAAGACACCCCAGACCCAGAAGGCGAGGTTGCGGGGCTGGAAGAACGCGAAGCGGGCTCCCCAGCCGTTCTCCGTGATGGCCGTCCTGCGCTCCTGGTCCAAGGCAGCGAGATCGGTCGACGACGTGGTGATCATGCGTCCTCCTCCTCTCCGAACTCGACACTGAGGATCATCTCGGCCACCTGCTCGACGACGTCCTCGTCCGTGCCCGCGGGGCCTGTCGACGTCAGCTGAGCACCGGTGCCGTCATGGAGGAATGCCGCCAGAGCCCCGTCGGCGTCGATGCTGCTGTAGCGCGCCAGCAGACCCTCCTCGCCGTCGGAGCTGCGGATGCCGTACGCATCGCTGGTGATGTGGAACCCGTCGCTGCCGTTGGTGGCGTCGGTCGTCTTCTTGAGCTGTTCCATGAGTCCGCGGAGATCCCCGTCGAAGTCCCCGACGGTGACCGTGAACGAGACCTCCCCCGACGTCAGGACCGTGGTGCGCGGCAGCGATCCGCTGATCGGCTCGTCACCCTCGACGATCCCCGACTCGATGTTCCACCCCGGCGCCGCGACGAACGAGACACCCTTCTTCAGCAGCATCCGGTCACCAGCGGAGGTCTCGTCGTCGTTCGGCAGCGCGGCATCGACCGCCGGAACACCGAAGTGCGCGACCAGCGCGAAGGCCACCACGACCAGGGCCGGACGCAGGGTGCGACGGTCGAGGCCCCACCAGCGGCGTTCCACCGGAACCCAGTCAGGTGGGCGGGAGGGCCCGGCCTTCGAATCGGGAGACGCAGATGCCATGTGGAGATCCTGTCGACTCGTTCTCAACCGGTCAGTCGAGGCCTGGACCCAACCCTAGGATGCGCGCGACCCGAACGGGCTTCATCGACAAAGAAACCGACGATTCTGCAGAGCAACGAATCGAACAGGCGGAAAGCAACGAAAAGTGGCCGACGTCGGCCCCACGCGGTTGCTCCTCTAGCTGCTACGCCCCTGACACCTGGGCCCGCTCGGCCTCCCAGGCAGCGACCTCCGCCTCGGAGCGCAGCACGCAGAGCTGGTTGCCCTCGGGGTCGGCGAAGATCACCCAGCCGGTCCCGGGACCGTACTTGCCGCGATGGTCGGCGATCTGGGTCGCGCCGAGCTCGAGGAGCCGCTCGACCTCTTCGTCGCGGGTGCTCGTGCGCGGGCGCAGGTCGAGGTGGATCCGCTTGGCGGGCAGCTCCTCGTCGGGCACCTCGATGAACAGCAGCCGGTGGCCGGTCTCCGGGTCGAGGATCATGCACTCCTCGTGACCGGGGAGGTTCGGGTCGCCCTCCACGTCGACGTAGCCGAGCAGCGCCTTCCACCACTCCGAGAGTGCGTACGCGTCGTGGCAGTCGATGGTGGTGTGCGAGACGAAGAGGGTCATGCGGACATCGAAACCTACGCGTGCACCCGTGTCCACCGGGTTAGCGGGCCTCAGGCCGGCTCGACGACCTTCTCGTCGATGAACTGCGGGAGCAGGTCGATGGCGATGGGCGCGGCGGCGTCGATCTTCTCCTGCGGCACGTCGCAGATCCGCAGGCAGGTGGCGGCGATCGCCCAGGCCTCGCGGCACGGGATCCTCCGATTCGGGTCCTCGGTGCGCATGTTGATCACGCCCTCGACCTGCTGGATGAGCAGGTCACCCAGCTGCTTGCGGCTGACCGTCGACCGCACCGTCTTCGAGGCGATCTCGCCGGCCAGGTGCGCGTAGTGGCCGGCCAGCTCCGCGTGCTCGTTGCGGAACTCGTCGTAGACCTCGCACTTGGCCACGTCGGGGAGCTGGTAGAGCATGCCGACGTTGTGCGGCACGTCGGCGAGGGTGCGTACGTCGACGAGGACCAGCAGGTAGAGCGCGGTCTCGTAGTCGAGCGGCGGCACCTGGTCGAGGATCTTCTCGACCTTGTCCGTGGTCGGACGGACCGACCGCCGGAGCAGCTCGCCGAGGATCTCGTCCTTCCCCGCGAAGTGGTAGTAGAGGGACGCCTGGCGGATGCCGACCATGTCGGCGATCTCGCGGGTGGACGTCGCCGCGAACCCCTGGGAGACGAACAGCCTCGATGCGGCATCGAGGATCTGATCGCGCGGTGAGGTCGTGCTGGAGTCGGGAACATGCCTAGGGCGGCCGGGCCGAGAACGCCTAGTTGTCATGTTGCCCATCTAACTCCCATCCAGACTTTCAAGGAAGACTTGAAAGGACTTTATCCTCTACAAAATATGAGCCGTAGGACCTATTGGACATAGTTCGATCGGGCTAGGTCCACGATGTGCGTGTTTGCGCCCGCACTCTCGCGGACACCTACACCGGAAGCCCCCATGAACGACTCGGCACCGGGTGGCGCCCTGTGCTTCGGCGCTGTCGTCCGGCTGTTACCCGTCGTCACAGTGGCTAACGACGGTGTGGGTGACAGGTCACGCATCTGTTGGACATTCGTGTCACGCCTGTGGCGACCGCCACATGATCATCGACCGATCTGGTCGACTTACTCATGCTTAGATCCTTGCCATGAGTCGCTGGACCGCCCCCGCCACCGTTCTCCTGGCCCTCGGCACCCTCCTGGCAGGCCCGGCGGCCGGCCCGGCTGCCGGTGCGGCCATGCCGCCCAACCCGTACGCCGGACCGGACGGCACCTGGAACATGCACGGCGACGCCGGGGCCTCGGACACGACGCCGTTCGAAGGACCGGGAGCCCACCCCGCGCCCGCACAGCCGGTGCCACTGCCCGCGGTGTGCCCGACGATCCTCAGCGGAGCCGACGGGATGGTGCAGGCGCTGTGCACCGAGTACATCGACCGGGCGCCCAGCCTCTACCTCCTCGATCCCACCACGCTCCTCCCGGTCGCCCGGCGCCACCTCTCGGCCGGCTCGCTCCTCGGCGGCGTCTACGCCTATGTCGACGACGAGTCGCGGCTCGTCACCGTCGACGGCTCCGGGTCGCTGCTCTGGCTGACGCACTCGAAGGCCGGGATCGGCTGGTCGATCGACGTCGAGCGCGAGGTGCCGCTGACGCTGCCGGAGGGCGACGCGGTCACCACCGTCGGACCGGGCTACGACGCCAACGTCTGGTTCGCGACCGCCCAGGGCCGGGCCGGGTACGTCACCCCCGGCGGCCACGTCGTGACCACCAGCCTCGGTGCCGGCGACGAGAAGGTCGCCAACTCCATCTCCAGCGCCCCGAGCGGGGTCGCGGTCACGACCGACCACGCGACGTACCTCCTGCGTGCCGACCGCGACGGCGACGACGTGCGCACCGTGTGGCGACAGGCCTACGACCGCGGGGAGGCCCGCAAGCCGGGGCAGCTCAGCCACGGCAGCGGGTCGACGCCGACGTTCTTCGGAGAACGAACCGGAGCCGAGTTCGTGGTCATCACCGACAACGCGTCCCCGCGCGAGAACCTCCTCGTCTACCGGGCGCGCGACGGGCGCGAGGTCTGCCGGCTCCCGATCCTCACCGAGGAGAGCAGCGGCACCGAGAACTCCCCCGTGGCCTGGGGACGCTCCGTCTACATCGCGAGCACGTACGGCTACCCCTACCCCGCGCAGGCGACCGAGGACGCGGGTGAGTCCGTCCCGGCGACGGCCGACTTCGCCGGTGGCATGGAGCGCATCGACGTCGACGAGCGCTCCGGCACCTGCGAGTCTGTCTGGCGCAACGAGGTGCCCTCGGCCGCGGTCCCCCGGCTCTCCCGCGGCGAGGACGTCCTCTACACCGTCACCCGCCGCGGCAGCGGTCTGACCTGGCGCCTGGCCCGGATCGATCCGGCCGACGGCACGATCCTCTCCGAGACCTTCCTCGGCCTCGGGCCGCTGGCCAACACCCTGCAGATGGTCGGCACCATCCTCCCCGACGGCACCCTCCTCCAGGGCACGCTCGCGGGCCTGGTCGCCGTGCGGCGCTGAGGGCTCCCCATCGGATCAGATGCTTCGTGATGCATCCGGATGAGACGATCTGACGCCGATCGCTGCGCGTTGGCTCCGTTCGCAGGTACGCTCGCACGGGCGGCGCAGCCGGTCGAGCCGCTCACGCAACAACTCCCCCACACCACCGACAAGTGAAATCTCACGGTGCCTGGAGCACTCGTCTCGGGACTCCCGCCACGGGTGCGCACGGCAGGGGGAAGTGCACATGGGGCAGAGTGACGCAGTCGTCCAGCGGGCAGGCGGCAACGCGAGACCTACACAGACGCAGACAGATACACAGACACAGGCAGCAGCCGGCCGAGCCGAGTCCGCGCTCGGCGGAGACGACGGGGCGGGCCCGGGCCAACCCCTGGCGACCCGGCGGCGCGGCAGCCGCGGGGGCTTCGGGAGCATCCAGTCCAAGCTGCTGCTGATGCTGGTGCTGACCAGCGTGCTGTCCTCCATCGTGGTGGGCTACTTCGGCTACCGCAGCGGCACGCAGGCGCTCGAGGAGTCGACCCGCGGCCGGCTCCAGGACGTACTCGACGAGCGCGCCTCCCGGGTCTCGGCGATGATCAACAACGTCTCCGGTGGCGTGGTCCTGGACAGCCAGGGTGTGGGCCCCGAGTCGATGGCCGAGTTCGGCGCGGCCTACGACGAGCTGGCGCGGGGCACGGTGAACCCGGCCGACACCGCGGCGCTGACCCGCTACTACGACGACTACTACGCGCCTCGTCTGCAGAAGAACGTCGGCGGCGAGATCAACGCCGAGGCCTTCATCCCGACCTCACCGGCGCGGACCTACCTGCAGGCGCGCTACACGGTGAATGCGACCACCGAGACCGACACCTCGCGCCCCGTCTCCGATGTCGACGACGCCGGCGACGGCTCCGCCTGGACGGAGGCCAACAAGAGGTGGAACCCCTACTGGCGGGCCGTACGCGACTCCCTCGGTCTCGACGACGTGATGATGATCGACACCGACGGGCGGATCGTCTACACCACCGACAAGGGTTCCGACCTCGGCAGCGACGTCGACACCGGCGAGCTCCGCGACGGCGCGCTGGAGGCGCTGTGGCGAGAGGCGCTGCGGTCCAACAACCGTGACTACGTGGCGATCTCCGACTACGAGAGCTACCAGCCGGCGTTCGGCCGGCCACGGATGTTCGTGGCGTCCCCGATCGGCACCGGCGGCGACGCCACCGGTGTGCTGGTCTACGAGGTCTCCTCCAACGCGATCACGATGCTCACCACCGGCTCGGGCGCCGCCGACACGGTCACCGGTCTGGGCAGGACCGGCGAGTCCTACATCGTCGGCACCGACGGTCTCCTGCGCACCAACTCGCGCAAGCTGCTCGCGGATCCGAAGGGCTTCGCCGAGCAGATGCGCGCCCACGGGACGAGCGAGGAGACGGTCGACAAGATGCTCCGGATGAAGCTGGCCGTCGGGCTCCTCTCCGCCGGGCCGGACATCGCCGCGGTGGCCAAGGAGGGCAGCACCGGGGTCGCCGAGATGACCGACTACGCGGGCAAGGACGTGGTGGCTGCCTACGCGCCGCTGGAGGTGGAAGGCCTGGACTGGTCGCTGGTCGCGACCATGGAGACCGACGAGGCGCTGGCGCCGGTGCAGGGGTTCGCCCGCAACGTACTCCTGGCCACGGCCGCGGTGATCCTGCTCGTCTGCGCCGTCTCGATCCTGCTGGCCCGGGTCTTCACCCGACCGGTCGGACGGCTGATGAGCGGGGTGCGTGCCGTGGCCGGCGGCGACCTCGGCGCTCAGGTCGACGCAGGATCGCGGGACGAGTTCGGCGACCTGGCCACCGCGTTCAACGACCTGAGCTCGAACCTGGCCGCCAAGCAGGAGCTCGTCGACGCCCAGCAGGCGGAGAACTCCCGCATCCTGCGCTCGCTGATGCCCGAGGCCGTCGCCGACCGCTAC
This sequence comes from Nocardioides sp. NPDC054178, assembly GCF_055585005.1. Lineage (NCBI taxonomy): Bacteria > Bacillati > Actinomycetota > Actinomycetes > Propionibacteriales > Nocardioidaceae > Nocardioides > Nocardioides sp. NPDC054178. The sequence goes on along the minus strand of NZ_JBVJKY010000004.1, from coordinate 316,956 downwards.
CAGCACGGGGAGACCACGATCTCGGCCGAGCACCAGAACGCCTCGGTCGTCTACACCGAGATCGACGGCTTCGACGCGTTCGCCGGCAAGCGCCCGGCCGAGGAGTCCCTGGCGATGCTCAAGGAGCTGTCCGCGGGCTTCGACTCGGCCGCCCACCGCGCCGGCATCGAGAAGGTACGCAGCGTCGGCACCGGCTACATCGGCAGCAGCGGTCTCATCGTCCAGCGCGTCGACCACGTCCGCAGGGTCGCGGACTTCGCGGTCGACGTGGCCCGGATGGTCGAGCGGTTCAACGTCACCAACGGCGCCCAGCTGGTGCTGCGCGCCGGCGTCCACACCGGTGACGTACGCGGCGGCCTGGTCGGGCAGGGCGACATGGTCTACAACCTGTGGGGCGAGGCGGTCGACCTGGCGTACCGGGTGCGGACGGTCGCCGGCGACGCCGGTATCTATGTGACCGACGAGGTCAAGGACCAGCTCGCCTCGGCGTACGACTTCGAGCAGGTCGGCACCATCGAGGACAGCCCGGTCTGGCGGGTGGTGCTGTCATGACGCACATCGCCGACATCGGCGGCACCGGGTGGTTCGGGTGGGCGATGGTGCTCATCGTGGGGCTGCCGATCCTCCTGCTCGTCCTCTCCGAGATCCACCTGCGCCTGGCGCGCCGCGGCAGCAGTCTCGCCGCCCCGGTCAACCGGCTGCGGCTGTGGCTGCTGCCCGGTGCCGCGCTGCTCGTGCTCCTCACCCAGGTCGGCAACCTCCCGGCCGAGAACAACGGCGTACGCATCGTGGCGACCGTGGTCGGCGTGCTGGCGGTCAGCATCGCCCTGGGGGCGCTCAACGCGCTGCTCTTCGGCAACGCCGTGCGCGGGAGCTGGCGCGAGCGGCTGCCGGGGATCTTCATCGACCTGGCCCGGCTCGTGCTGGTGGTGGCCGGGGCCGCGTTCGTCGCCTCGATGGTGTGGGGCTTCGACGTCGGCGGGCTGTGGGCGACGCTCGGCGTCGGGTCGATCGTCATCGGCCTGGCGCTGCAGAACGCCATCGGCAGCGTCGTGTCCGGGCTGCTGCTGCTCTTCGAGCAGCCCTTCCGGCTCGGCGACACCCTCGACGTCGGCGGCGTCAGCGGACGGGTCGTGGAGATGAACTGGCGATCCACTCACCTCGACACCGGCAGCGGGGTCCAGATCATCCCCAACTCGTCGCTGGCCGCGGCCTCCTTCACCAACGACAGCCGCCCCACCCGCGCCCATGACCACATCCTCGCCCTGGCCTTCGGACCGGCCGACCCGCCCCACGAGGTCGTCGAGACGGTCACCGCGACCGCCGCGGCCCTGCCCTCGCTGCGGCCGGGATCGGTCGCGACCGTGCGCGCCACCGGTGGCGGCGCCTACGACGTGACCCTTCCGCTGGCCACCGCCTCCGAGGCCGGCGTCGCGAGCTCGACCCTGCGCACCCGGCTCTGGTACGCCGCCCGGCGGGCCGGCCTCACCCTCGACGGCGTCACCGCCGAGCCTCGCCCCAGGGCCGATGTCGAGGCTGCGCTCCGGTCCGTCTCGACCACCCTCGAGCTGAGCGACGAGGAGATCGAGACGCTGGCGCCGCAGTGCCGCCTGAACACGTTCGGCGCGGGCGAGCACATCATCCGCCCGGGGCGGGTCCCGACGGCGTACGGCTTCGTCGCGAGTGGCGTGGTCGAGGTCACCGCCCCCGCCGGCTCCTCGAACGGCTCCCCGAACGGCTCCGGCGGCGCGGTCGTGGTGGCCCGCCTCGACCGCGGCCAGGTGGTCACCGCCGAGGCGCTCCTGCGCGAGAGCGGCACCCTGACCGCGACGGCAGTCACCCTGACCGAGGTCCTCGAGCTGCCGCTCGCGGTGATCGACCAGCTCGTCGTCGCCAAGCACGGCGTCGCCCGACGGCTCAGCGAGGTCGCCGAGACACAGCGCGCCGCCATCGCGGAGGGTCACCACTAGGATCTTCCCGTGGGGAACCAACAGCAGACGAAGTGCCGGCGTGACGACGATCTGACCGGACAGCTCGGCACGACGTTGCGACACTTCATGCATCTGGAGTCGACGAGCGCCGCGCTGCTGGTGGTCGCCTCGTTGCTGGCGCTGGCCTGGGCCAACTCGCCGTGGTCGCACGGCTACGAGCACCTGTGGGAGACGGTGGTCTCGGTACGGTTCGGCGACGTCGGGCTCTCGATGAACCTGCACCACTGGGTCAACGACGGCCTGATGGTGGTCTTCTTCTTCGTCGTCGGCCTGGAGGTACGCCGCGAGCTCGCCGTCGGCGAGCTCACCGACCGCCGCCGCATGGTGGTGCCGCTGATCGCCGGCGCGGGCGGCCTGATCCTGCCGGCGCTGATCTACCTCCTGCTCAACCCCGCGGGCGAGGCGGCGCGCGGCTGGGGCATCGTGATCGGCACCGACACCGCGTTCCTGCTCGGCATGCTCGCCCTGGTCGGGCCGGCGGTCTCGACGCAGCTGCGCATCTTCCTGCTCACCCTGACCGTGATCGACGACATCGTCGCGGTGAGCGTCATCGGGGTGGCCTACACCGAGCACCTCTCGGTCGGCCCGCTGGTCGTGGCCGGGCTCGCCCTGGTCGGGATCTTCGTGCTCGACCGGGTGAAGGTGTGGCGGGCCGGGCCCTACGTACTCCTCGTCCTGATCGCCTGGGTGGCCACGCTCGGAGCCGGCCTGCACGCCTCGATCGCCGGGATGCTGGCCGGGCTGCTGGTGCCGGCCGCGGAGCCGACCCGGGCCCAGATGGAGGTCGCGACCTCGCGGTTCCGGGCGTTCCGGCAGTCGCCGCTGCCGACGCTGCAGCGCGAGACCCGCGACGAGCTGACCCGCACGATCTCGGTCAACGAGCGGCTCCAGGAGTCGCTGCACGTGCCGACGAGCTATCTCATCGTGCCGATCTTCGCGCTCGCCAACGCCGGTGTCGACCTGCGTGACGGCGTGCTCGGCGAGGCTCTGAGGTCGCCCGTGACCTGGGGTGTCGTGGCCGGCCTGGTCCTGGGCAAGACGCTCGGCATCGGCGGCGGCGCGCTCGTGGCCACCCGGCTGCGGCTCGGGCGGCTGCCCCAGGGCGTCGGCGGCGGCCACGTCCTCGGCGGCGCGGCGCTGTCGGGGATCGGCTTCACCGTCGCGCTGCTGATCACCAGCCTCGCCTTCGACTCCGAGACCCTGCAGCGCGACGCGATCGTCGGCGTGCTCATCTCCGTGGTGATCGCCTCCGCGCTCGGCTGGCTGATCTTCCTGTTCGCCGCCCGTTTCCTCGGGCAGCGGGACGCGGCACTGCCGAAGGTGCTCGCGGTCCCGGTCGACCCGGACCGCGACCACATCCACGGTGCGGTGGACGCCGAGATCACCCTGCTCGAGTACCTCGACTACGAGTGCCCCTTCTGCGCCCGCGCCACCGGCACCGCCAACGAGGTCCGCGACTACTTCGGCCCCCGGCTCCGCTACGTCGTACGCCACCTCCCCCTCCCCCAGCACCCGCACGCCGAGCTGGCCGCTCTCGCCGCCGAGGCCGCCGGGCGACAGGGCCGGTTCTGGGAGATGCACAAGCACCTCTTCGACCATCAGAGCGAGCTCGAGCACAAGGACCTGGCCGGCTACGCCGGTGTCCTCGGCCTCGACGTGGAGCAGTTCCTCCGTGACCTGGAGGACCCGGCGCTGGCCGAGCACGTCCGCGAGGACATCGCCACGGCCAACGACAGCGGCGCCCGCGGAACGCCGACGTTCTTCGTCGGCGAGCACCGCCACGAGGGCCGCTACGACGCGCGCACCCTCATCGCCGAGCTGGAGCGCTCCGCCACCGGGGAGACCGCGCGGCTGGGGATGCGCTCGCGCCGCTGACCCCGCCGCCGGGGTGCTGGTGACTCGGCGCGTCTGTCCCGGCGGAGCACCTCGAGTCGGCGCATCCTGACCGAGATCGGCGCGGGGGGGGGGGGGGGGGGTGGTGGGGGGGGGGGGGGGGGGTGTCGAAGAAAAAGACCCGCTCGCGCGGGGTGGCCGGTCGGCGAGCGGCGCCGAGTCGGCTCGTCATGACGAGCCGACTCGGCGCGGGTTCACGTCAGAACGAGCCGACTCGACGAGGGTTCACGTCAGAACGAGCCGACTCGACGAGGGTTCACGTCAGAACGAGCCGACTCGGCGAGGGGTCAGGCGTTGTCCGCCTCCGGGGCGGGCTCGCGCTGCGGGCGCCAGAAGGCGGCGAGGAGGAGGGCGGTGCCGAGGAGACCGGCGCCGAGCGCGACCGCGCCGCCGACCCAGCCGTCGTAGACGATGTCGAGGGTCGCGTCGAGGGAGATGGTGCCGGGGCCGGTCACGCCGAGGACGACCGAGACGACGGCCAGGATCATGACGTACTCCCAGCCGTCCTTGAAGATGAAGAACCCGTTGGGCCGGTGCGCGAGCAGCGCGGCGACGAGCATCACCGCGACGACGCCGGCCGCGGCCAGCGGTGTGATGAGGCCCAGGATCAGCAGCACGCCGGCACCGATCTCGGTCACCACACTGGCCCACGCCTGGAGGGTGCCGTGGCGCAGGCCGAGGCTCTCGAACCAGCCGGCGGTGCCGGCGATCTTGCCACCTCCACGCCAGTGGTTGACGCCGTGGGCGATCATCGTGCCACCCACCGCCAGACGGAGAAGCATCAGAGCCAGGTCGACGGGGTCCATCACAGAAGTCCTCGGTGTTGTGGGTTGGGGTGGCCCAGCCTAGGAGCAGTCCGGTCACCGGGTGTGCAACGACGCCGTAGGCTCACCCGAATGCTGCTGCTCGGAGTCGTTCTCGCCCTGGGCTCGGCGATCGCCCATGCCGCCTGGAACACGGCGTCGAAGACCATCGCCCCCGCGGGAAGACCGGCGCTGTGGGCCGTGGCGATCGTGGAGAGCTGCCTGGTCGTCACGGTGACCGCGGTGGTGATGATCGTGCGTGGCCACGGCGTCGCGGTCTCCGGTGAGCTCCTCCTGCTCTCCCTCGGCAGCACCGCGATGCACGCGCTGACCATGGGGCTGGTCCAGGTCGCCTACCAGGACTTCGACGTCAGCCAGATCTACCCGCTCTCCCGCGGTCTCGCACCCGTGGTCGTGGCGCTCACCGGCATGGTCGTGCTCGGGCAGTGGCTGAGCTGGGCGCAGTGGGGTGGCGTGCTCCTGATGGCGGCGGCGGTCGGGGCGCTGCTGTTCGAGACGGTCCGCACCCGGGGCTCGCTGCAGGCCAAGCCGCTGCTGTGGTCGGGCTGCATCGCCGTCTCGATCGCCGGCTACACGACCTACGACGGCTGGGTGGTCGTCGAGCGCGGCCTCGACCCGATCGCCTACTACGCCGTGGGCACCGTGATCCAGGTGGCGCTGTGGAGCGTGATCGTGCGCGGGAGGTATGCCGAGGGGCTGCGGCAGCTCCGCAGCCACGCCCGGACCGTGGCCGTGCTCGCGGTGCTGATCCCCACCTCGTACGTCCTCAGCCTCTACGCCACCCTGCACGCCCCGGTCTCGCTGGTGGCCGCGGTGCGCAGCTCGAGCCTGATCTGGGTCGCGCTCTCGGCGGCCCTGGTGCTGCGCGAGCCGATCGGGAGGGTACGCGTGGCCGCGACGGTCCTCGCCGCGGCCGCCGTGGTCGCGATGGTGGTCTGAGCCCTCAGCGCGGTGCCAGGATCCGCAGCTGCAGCATCGCCGCGAAGCGCTGCTCGGGATCGGAGAGGTCCAGGCCGCTGACCTGCTCGAGGCGGCGCAGCCGATAGCGCAGCGTGTTGGGGTGGATGAAGAGGGCGGCGGCAGCGCTGCGCACCTCGCCGTTGGCGTCCAGCCACGCGTCCAGGGTCTCGGCGAGGCCGGACTCGTTGCGCTCGTCGTACTCGATCAGCCGCGCGATCGGCCCGACCGGGCGCTCGCCACGGGCGGCGGCGAGGTCGCGGAGCTCGAGGAGAAGCGACTGGGTGTAGACCTCGGAGAGCCGCGCCACCGAGCGCGAGGCCGTGCCCGGCGCGACTCCGTCACGGAGCACGCGCAGCGCCCGGTTGGCAGCCTCGCGCGAGGCGACGATGCCGCTGATGTCGACGCCGACACCGCCGATGCCGACGACGACCGGCAGCCGGGCGCCGAGGCGCTCGCAGAAGTCCCGGGCGAGCCGGGCGGCGCGCTCCTCGGGCTCGACTCCCTCGCCGGGCAGCGGGACCAGGGCGTACGCGATCCCACCGACGGCCGCCACGGCCGAGGCCGGCACGGCGGCCGAGAGGTGCACCGCGAGCGCATCGGCAGCGCGCACGAGGCTGCTGGCGCCGTCGGGACCGGGTTCGTGCTCGTGCTCCGTCGACGGCTCGTGCCGCAGCGCCAGCGCGAGCACCACGACCGCGCGACCGGCGAGCCCGAGCCGGCCCAGCGCGTCCCGCGCCCCCGCACCGCCCTCGAGCACCGAGCTCACCAGGTCCGTACGCAGCCGGCGCTGCACGTCGGCACCGGCCCGCACGCGCAGCATGTGGAGCGCGACCAGGCTGGCGGCGTCGCGCATCGCGGCGCTGCGCTCGGGGGTCACCTCGCCGTCCATGGCGGCCCAGATCGAGCCGAGGATCTCGTCGCCGGCACGCACCGCGATCGCGACCCGTTGCTTGCTGATCCGGTCCTCGTCGAGCCGGGCGGGGTCGACCACGACGGGCCGCTGCTCGCGGTAGAGCTCGCGGAAGACGCCGAGGTCGGTGAGCATCCGGGCGTAGCGCTCGGGCACCTGACGGCCGATGACGGTCTCGACCCGCGACGGGTCGGCCTCGTCCTGGCGGCCGGAGAAGGCGAGCACGCGAGAGCTGCGGTCCTCGATCGTCACCGGCGCGTCCAGCAGCGCACCGATCGCGTTGGCGACCGCGAACAGGTCGCCCGAGGGCAGCCCGCCGAGCGTCTCGGCCTCGGCCGGACCGATGTCACCCTCGGCCAGCAGCGAGCGCAGCAGCGCGGTCAGCTGCGCCCACGTCGCCCCGCGACGCAGCCCGAGCAGGGCGATCCCGGCCTCCTCGATCGCGGCGTCCAGGGCCGTGGTCGGCACGACGGGCGCGCGTACGATCAGACCGACGGCCCCGCGCCGGCCCACCTCGCGGACGAGACCGGGCAGCTCACCCGCCGGCACGCCGACCGCCAGGACCAGCGCCCCGGCGGGATGGACCGGCTCGTCGTCGGGGTCGTGGATGACCACTCCCCCGATCTCGCCCTCGTGGGCCGGGTCGCCGGCCAGCAGCTCCAGCAGCGAGTCGCCGAGGTCGTCGAGGACGCGGCCCAGACTCGCGCGCGGACGCTGGCTCATGCCCGGGAGCCTAGTGGCACCCACTCACTCGTTGTCGTGAACGCGTCCAGGACGTCCGGGACCGGAGCCACGCCGAGGCCCGGCCCGGCCGGGACGCTCATGTAGCCGTCCTCGATGGTGAGCGGCTCGGTGATGTCGGTGCGGTAGAACCGGTCGGAGGCGGAGATGTCGCCGGGCAGCGTGAACCCGGGCAGCGCACCGAGCGCGGCGTTGGCGGCGCGGCCCAGACCGGTCTCGACCATGCCGCCGCACCAGACCGCGAGGCCGTGCGCGGCGGCGAGGTCGTGGATGCGTACGGCCTCCAGGTAGCCGCCGACCCGGCCGGGCTTGATGTTGATGATGGAGCAGGCGCCGAGGCTGATCGCCGCGGCCGCCGTCTGGGCGGAGACGATCGACTCGTCGAGGCAGACCGGGGTGCGGATCTGCCGGGCGAGCGCGGCGTGGCCGAGCACGTCCTCCTCCTCCAGCGGCTGCTCGATGAGCAGCAGGTCGAACGGGTCGAGCCCGGCCAGGTGGCGGGCGTCGCGCAGCGTGTAGGCCGTGTTGGCGTCCACCTGGAGCGGGATGTCGCCGAACCGCTCCCGGACCGCGGCCACCGGCTCGAGGTCCCAGCCCGGCTCGATCTTGAGCTTGATCCGGACATAGCCCGCGTCCAGGTAGCCGCCGACCACCTCGAGCAGCTGCGGGACCGAGTCGAAGATGCCGACCGAGACACCGCTCGGCACCCGGTCGTGCACCGCACCCAGCTCTCGCGCCCAGGATCGTCCGGCCGCGCGCAGCTCCGCGTCGAGCACGGCCATCTCCAGCGCGGCCTTCGCCATCCGATGTCCCTTGAACGGGTGCAGCAGCTTCCCGATCGCGTACGCCCCGTGCCGCTCCAGCTCCTCCGGTGCTGCCGCCAGGGCGGGGAGCAGGAAGCGGCGGAGCACGTCGGCGGTCGCCTCGACGTACTCCGAGGAGTAGAGCGGGTCGGCCATCGCGACGCACTCACCCCACCCCTCGCTCTGCGAGGTCACCGCGCGCAGCAGCAGGATGTCGCGCTCGGTCTGGGTGCCGAAGGACGTCCGGAACGGCGACACCAGCGGCATCGACACCCGGCGCAGCTCCATGCCTTCGAGCCTCATCTGGTTCCTTCCCTCTCGGTCGTGTCTGCCAGCAGGTAGCCCCGCTCCCGGTCGAAGCCGACCACGCGGCCCGACTCCAGACCGTGCAGCAGCTGCTCGCGGACCTTCGTACGCCACTCCCGGGCCGAGGAGGCGTCCGAGATCCGCAGCGCCTCGATGTCTCGTGGCACCTCGACCCAGGAACCGCCGGCCACGTCTCCGACCTCGACCGTCTCGGCCACCCGGACCGGCCGGCCGGCGCACGCGGCGGCGACCTGTGGTGAGGCCAGGTCCCAGTGCACCAGGATGCGGTCGCTGGCGTCCTCGGCGTCGTTGATGCCGTCGCCCATCGCGCCGTAGAAGTCGGGGAGGTACTCCGCGACCCGGGCTCCGAGCTTGGCCAGGTTGAAGTAGGCGTTGCGGGCCACGAGCGGGTCGTAGGTCCACTCCATCAGCGTGATCCCGTGCGCCAGGCACCACGCCCGCTGGTGCAGCTTGAGCGCGAAGCCGGCATGGCGGCCGGCCATCGAGGAGACGACACCGGCGATGTGGCTGTGCATCGTCCGCGCCGCGGGCACGGAGTGGAACCCGACGCAGACACCGACCATCTCGCCGCCGTCCGGCCCGTCGAACGCCCCCACGACATACCCCTCGGCCTTGCGCATCGCGCGCATCACCTCGGAGCCGAGCGGGGGGTCGTCGGGCACGCCCCAGATCCCGCCCAGCACCTGCTCGGCGCGCTGCAGCTCGGCCATCCCGTCCAGCTCACGCACCGTGATCCGGGCGGCCGCGGCGGCCCGTTCGTACGCCCCCCATGCCTCGTTCACCGACGGCCCCTCAGGTCCTCGAGCAGCCCGTGCAGCAGCACGGTCCGGTCCAGCAGGCGGTCGACCAGGACGTGCTCGTCCTCGGCGTGGGCACCGCCACCGACCGCGCCGAGCCCGTCGAGGGTCGGGGTGCCGACGCCGGCGGTGAAGTTGCCGTCGGAGGCGCCGCCGACCGCGGCGCGCTCCGGCACCGGCAGGCCCAGCCGTGAGGCGACCGAGGCGGCCCGCGCGAACAGCGTCTCCGAGAGCGCCGGCTCCAGCGGAGGCCGGTTGATCCCACCGTGCACGACCAGCTTGGCACCGTCGAGCACCGGCTCCAGGGCCAGGATCGCGGCGTCGACCCGCTCCTGCTCGGCACTGCTCCAGGCGCGTACGTCGACCGCGAACCGGGCCGTCGCCGGCACCGTGTTGACCGTCGCGCCCGAGGATGCCGCCGTCGGCGTCACCGTGGTCCCGGCCGCCGCGTCGCCGAGCGCGGCCACCGCCGGCACCTGATGAGCCAGCTCGAGGGTCGCGTTGACCCCCTTCTCCGGCTCCAGCCCGGCGTGGGCGGCGCGACCGGTGATCTCGATCTCGTACAACGAGGTGCCCTTGCGGGCCGTCTTGAGGGCGCCGCCGTCCGCGGAGGCCTCGAGCACGAGCACGGCCGACGCCGCGCGGGCCTCGGTCTCGATCAGCGCGCGCGAGGACGGCGAGCCGAGCTCCTCGTCACCGGTGACCAGGAGACAGACGCCGTCGGCCGACGGCAGCGCGGCGACCGCGTGGAGGGCCATGACCAGCCCGGCGAGCATGTCGAAGCAGCCCGGGCCGCGCAGGACGCCGTCCGTGACGGCGTACGGGATCCGCTCCAGGGTGCCGTGCGGCCAGACCGTGTCGTGGTGACCGAGCAGCAGGACGTACGGACCCTGCCCGAGGCGCCAGCGCAGGTGGGTGACCCCGTCGACGACCAGCCGCTCCGGGGCGACACCGAGGTGGGCGGTGCCGAGGCGCGCCACCACCTCCGCGGAGCGCGCGACGGCGTCCAGGTCGGCGGATGGTGACTCGGTCTCGACCAGCTCCCGGATGTCGGCCAGGAGCCGGTGGAGATCGAGCTGAGGTCGACTCATTCAGGCCTTCTTCGGGGTCGCACGGGCACCGAAGTGGAGGTACTCCTCACCCGTCGGCAACGTGTAGAAGCGCACGGGGAAGTACGCCTCGGACTTGTCGGGCTTGACCGCGAAGAGCGCCTCGGCGACCGGCACCAGGTCGTGGACCTCCGGCTCGGATGCCCCCTCGAGCTCGGCCACGGGCCCGGAGACGGTGGTACGCAGCACCGGCCGGCCGTCGAGGACGAGGACCTCCTCCAGCACCGACTCGCGCGAGTACTCGCCGAGGTACGGCGTGATGTCGACCGCGGGCGCGTCGGCGGGCACCTCGAAACGGTCCGGGAGGCGGATGTCGGCGAGCTCGGCGAAGATCTCCTCGAACAGGTCCTGGTAGAGCGGGATCGCGCTGGCGACGTTGGTGTTGAGCGAGACCGCGAGGCCGGCCTCCGGCACGAGGCGGAGGAAGGCGGCCTGACCGATGGTGTTGCCGTCGTGGCCGATCGCACGGGTGCCGTGCCAGTCGCAGCGGAACCAGCCCAGGCCCCAGGAGTCGCCGAGCAGGTCCTTCTCCGGGCACTCGACCTGGAAGTCGGCCATCGCCGCCACCGAGTCGGCGGAGAGGACGCGGGTGCCGTCGGCGGCCAGCCCGCCGCTCAGGTGCATCCGGGCGAAGGAGAGCACATCGGTGGCGGTCGCGGTGATCAGACCGGCCGGTCCGCACGAGCGCGGCAGTCCCCAGACCGGCGCGACGGTGAGGTCGTCACCGCCGCCGAGGTGGCCCATGGCGTGCGCGAACACCATCGCCTCCTCCGGCAGCGTGCCGGTGTGGGTGAGGCCGAGCGGGGTGAAGAGCCGCTCCTTCATCGCCTGGTCCCAGGTCTGACCGGTGACCGCCTCGATGACGCGGCCGAGCAGCACGTAGCCGGAGTTGCAGTAGGACCAGGTGGCGCCCAACGGGTGGTTCTGGGCGGCCTCGCCGAGGCGGGAGACGTACTTCTCCAGCACGTCGTCACCGCGCCCGGTGTCGGTGAAGACATCGCCGTCGATGCCGCTGGTGTGGGTGAGCAGGTGACGGATCGTGACCTTCTCGGTGACCCCAGGATCGCGCAGGTCGAGATCCTCGAGGATCTCCTTGACCGGGGTGTCGAGGCCGAAGCTGCCCTCGTCGACCAGCTGCATCACCACGGTCGCGGTCCAGACCTTGGAGATCGAGCCGATCTGCCAGACCGAGTCGGTGGTGGCGGGCTGGCCGGTGCCGAGGTGGAGGACCCCCGTGGCCGTGGTGAACAGCTCGTCCTCGGCTCCGTCGCGGCCGAGGCGGAGGATGCCGAGCTGCGCGCCGGGGACGCCGTGCTTCGCGGTCAGCTCGGCGAGCCTGGTCTCCCAGTGGGCGGTGTCGATGGTCATCGGGACTCCTTCGTGAGGGTGTGCGGGGTGCCACCAGGAATGGCGGCGAGAAGTGTGCGGGTGTAGTCGTGGGCCGGGTTCTGCAGGACGTCGGCGGCCGGTCCGTGCTCGACGACACGGCCCTCGCTCATGACCGCGACCGTGTCGGCCACGTAGCGCACGACCGCGAGGTTGTGGGAGATGAAGAGCATCGAGAGGCCGAGCTCGCGCTGCATCTCCCGGACGAGATTGAGTACGGCCCCCTGGACCGAGGCGTCGAGCGCCGAGGTGATCTCGTCGGCGACGAGCACCGTCGGCTCACCGGCGAGCGCCCGGGCCAGGGCGACCCGCTGCCGCTGGCCACCGGAGAGGCCGCCCGGACGCCGACCGGCACAGCCGGGGTCGAGATGGACCATCTCGAGGAGACCGGCGACGCGGCTCGCCCGCTCGGCCCTGGACTGCCGCCCGGGCAGCGTCTCGGCGATGCTCTCGCCGACGCTCATCCGCGGGTCGAGGGAGGAGTAGGGGTCTTGGAAGACCATCTGCACCCCGGAGCCCCGGGTACGCCGTCGGGGCGGGACCCCGTCGACCAGGATGCGCCCGGCGCTGACCGGCACCAGCCCCACGGCCGCCTTGGCCAGGGTCGACTTGCCCGACCCCGACTCCCCCACCAGCCCGACGATCGTGCCGTCGGGAACCTCCAGGCTCACCTCGTGGAGCACCTGCGTGCGCCCGAACCGCACGCTGACCCCGTCGAACAGCAGCCGGCTCATGCGCTCGCCTCCCTCTCCAGCTCGATCGGAAACGGCTCGCCCGCGCGCCAGCACGCGACCCCGTCGAGGAGCTTCGGGTCCTCGCTGCGGCACCGGTCGGTGGCGAGCGGGCACCTGTCGGCGTACGCGCATCCGGGCGGCAGCGCGGCGGGGTCGACCGGCTGGCCGGGGATGGTGGCCAGCGGCTCGTGCAGGGACGTCGTCATCGACGGGACCGCGGCGACCAGGGCCCGGGTGTAGGGGTGCCGGGCACGGTCGTGGAGGTCTGCGGCGGCGATCTCCTCGACGATCCGGCCGGCGTACATGACCAGCACCCGGTCGCAGAGCTCACCGATGACGGAGACGTCGTGGGAGATCAGCAGGACGGCGGTGCCGTGCTCGCGACGTACGTCCTCCAGGAGGCCGAGGACCTGCTTCTGGACGGTGACGTCGAGGGCGGTCGTGGGCTCGTCGGCGATGACCAGCCGCGGGGTGCCCATCAGGCCCATCGCGATCATGGCACGCTGGCGCATGCCGCCGGAGAGCTCGAACGGGTACGCGTGCGCTGCCCGCTCCGGGTCGCGCAGGTGCACCGCGCGGAGCCGGTCGACGGCCCGCAGGAGTGCGTCCCGCCGGCCGAGGCCCTGGTGGAACCGGCTCACCTCGGCGAGCTGTGGGCCGACCCGCATGGTGGGGTTGAGGGAGGTCATCGGGTCCTGGAAGACCACCGCGAGCGAGGTGCCGAGCAGCTCGTCGTGGCGGCCGTGACCGAGGTCGGTGCCGCAGAAGGTGACCTCGCCGGCGACCTGTCCCGGCTCCTCGACGAGCTGTGCGATCGCGAGCGCGGTCAGCGACTTGCCCGACCCCGACTCACCCACGATCCCGACGGCCTCGCCCGCGCGTAGCAGGAAAGAGACGCCGCGTACGGGTGTCACCGGTGCCGACGGAGCGGGGAAGGAGACGGTCAGGTCACGGACGTCGAGCACGGTGTCGTCGGCAGGGGGACGCGGCCTCGCGGACACCGTCCGGGCCGGCACCGACCAGGCCCGCGGGCCCACGACGGGCGTCACCCCGAGAGCCCCGGCGACCGTCTCGCCGGTGAGGTTGAAGGCCAGGCCGGCGATCACGACCGCGATCCCCGGTGCGAGGGCGGCGAACGGGTGGACGTAGATCCCGGCCAGGCCGTCCTGCATGAGCCTGCCCCAGTCGTAGGCGGGCGCCTGCACGCCCAGGCCGAGGAACGAGAGCCCGGCGAAGGCGAGAAGGGCGCCGCCGGCGCCGATGGTCGCATTGACGACGAGCGGCTCGGCGATGTTGGGCAGCACGTGCCGGAGCAGGATCCGGATCCTGCCGATCCCCGCGATCCGCGCCGCGGCGACGTAGTCGCGGGAGGCCACGCCCGCGACCAGCGTGTGGCAGAGCCGGGCGAACGCGGGTGCGCCGGCGAACCCGATCGCCAGCACCGCCCCGCGGGCGCCGACGCCGAAGACGGTGGCCAGGGTGAGGACCAGAAGCAGACCGGGAAAGGCGACCAGGATGTTGACCAGGGCGGTCACCGGCCGCCCGAGCCGCGGCCCGAGCAGCCAGGGCAGCGCGCCGAGCACCAGCCCGGCGAGGACGGCGATCACGGTCGCGACCAGCGCCAGGGCGACCGAGAGCCTGGTGGCGACCAGCACCCGCAGGAACAGGTCGCGGCCCAGGTTGTCGGTGCCGAACCAGTGCTCCGCCGAGGGCCCGGCGAGCAGCTGATCGGTGTCGACGGCGGCCGCGCGGTCGCCGAGCAGGGGCGGCGCCAGGACGGCGAGGACCAGCACGAGCGCGAGCAGGCCCGCCCCGACCGCACCCGTCGGCGTACGCAGTGACCGCATCACGCCTCCCCGATCGTCGAGCGGGGGTCGAGAACGGCGAGCGCGACGTCGACGAGCGTGTTGACCAGGAGCACGATCACCCCGTAGACGAGCACCGTGCCCTGCACGACCGGGTAGTCCTTGGTGACGATGGACTGCACGATCGTGCTGCCCAGCCCGGGCCAGGCGAAGACGTTCTCGACCAGCACCGTGCCGGCGACCATCGAGGCCAGCAGCATCCCGCCGAGGGTCAGCGTCGCGGTGAGGGCGTTCGGGAGCGCGTGCACGAGGTGGATCCGTCGGGCCGGGAGCCGTTTGGCCCGCGCCGTGCGGACGAAGTCGGACTCCAGTACGGAGACCATCTCGATGCGTACGATCCGGGCGAGCATCGCCGCCGGGCCGATCGCGAGAGCGAGCACCGGCAGGACGTAGGACGCCACCCCGTCCTCCCGGCCCGCGACCGGGAGCCAACCGAGCCCGACGGCGAAGACGGCGACCAGCACCACACCGAGCAGGAAGTCGGGGATGGAGCCGATCACGACGCTCGTGGAGGCGAACCCCAGCGACGTACGCTGCCGGCGCCCGCGCCGGGTCGCGACCGCGACGGCGACACCCAGCGGGACGGCGACCAGGAGGGCCAGCGCGAAGGCGAGCAGCCCGAGCGAGACGGTGGCGCCGAGCCGCTGGCCGATGGTCTCCCCGACCGGCAGCTGGGTCTGGATCGACTCACCGAGGTCACCGCGGAGCAGGCCGCCGAGGTAGTGCAGATACTGCGTCAGCAGCGGGTCGTCGAGCCCGAGCTCGTGCCGCCGCGCCTCGACGAGCTCGGTCGGAGCCGTCATCCCGAGTGCGGCCCGCACCGGGTCACCGGGCACCAGATGGATCATCAGGAACGCGGCGGTGACCAGCACGAGCAGCGACACCAGCAGCCGGCCGCCACGGCGCAGCGCGAAGCGGGTCCATCGACCGCCGGCCCCACGGCCGAGGCCACGACCGAGGCCGGCTCCGGTCAGGAGGCCGGGCGGGCGGCGTGAGGCCGCCGGTGCTGTCGTCATCGTGAGTGCCTTCAGCCCAGCATCCGGATGCTGGTCGGGACCACGTTGCCGACGACCTCGAGCTCGGCGCCTCGGGAGAAGAAGGGCAGCAGGTTGTTGGCGAAGGGCACCACGTCGTTGGCCTGAAACAGGCTCGCCTCCGCGGCGAGCCAGTCCGCGCAGCCCTCCGCACCGTTCTTGCCCATCGCCTTCTCCACCGCCGCCTCGTAGTCGGCGTTGGCGATGCCGGCGAAGTTGTTGCCACCCTCGGCCGGCGCCGGCCCGGAGAGGAACGGGACGATCTGGTCGGGGGTGTTGATGTTGACCGGCTCCCAGGCGACGTCCCAGTCACCGGTGCCGAACATGGCGGTCTGGATCGCGGTCTGGTCCAGCGACTTAGCGGTGGCGTCGATGCCCACCTCCTTCCAGGCGGCGACGGCCAGCTCGGCCGCGGCGGTCCCGGCCGCGCCGAGCGAGGAGTCGTAGACGAAGCTGACCGCGAGCGGCTTGCCGTCCTTGGCGCGGACCCCGTCGCCGCTGGCGGTCCAGCCCGCCTCCTCGAGCGCCTTCTCGGCGGCGGCCGCGTCGTCGTCGGCCAGGTTGCCCTCGACCGAGGAGCCGGTGCAGCCCGCCGGGGCGACGACCGCGAGCTGCGTTGCCGGCCCGCCCTTCCCGGCGGTGATCACCTTCTGCAGCTCGGCCAGGTCGAGCGCCTGGGTCAGCGCCGCCCGCACCGCGGGATCGGCGGTGGGATGACCCTCGGCGTGGTTGTACCACTGCTCGCCGACCACCGCCTGCGCGTCGACCCGGGTCACCTTCGCCGCGTCCAGCCGGGTCGCGTCCTGGCCGCTGATCGCGGCGGCGTTGAGCACCCCGGAGAGCACCTGGTTGGCGGCGGTGGTCTGGTTCGCGACGACCTTGGCCACGACCTCGTCCGGCGTGCCCTTCGCCGTGGTGGCGGCGCCGTCGGGACCCCAGGTGTAGTCCGTGCGGACCTCGTAGGTGTAGTGGTCGCCGGGAACGGCCTCGGTGAGCACGTACGGTCCGGTGCCCGCGGTCCCCGCCTTCAGGCTCGCCCGGTCCTTCAGTCCGCTGTCGCACACCATCGGGAGGTTGGCGAAGGAGGCGAGCACGAACGGTGAAGGCGCGGCGAGGGTGACCGTGACGGTCTGTCCGGACGCCTCGGCGGTGGCGCCGGCGGGGATGAACACACCGAGGAACGGGCTCTTGTTCTTCGGGTCCTCGACATAGCTGATGTTGTCGACGACGGTCTGGGCGGTGAACGCCGAGCCGTCGGCACAGGTCACGCCCTCCTTGATGTCGAAGGTGACGGTCGTTCCCTCCACGCTCCACTTCTCGGCGAGCTGCGGGCCGATCTCACCCTTCGCGTCCACGTCGACCAGCGAGTCGTAGGCGAACCGGCTCAGCTGGAACAGCGTGCTGGTCACGCCGGCCTGCGGGTCGAGGGCACCGGGGTCGGAGGACAGGGCCATCGTGAACGTCTTGCCCTCGGCGTACGCCTCGGTCTCGCCCGATCCGGAGTCGGAACTGGAGCCGGAGCCGGAGCCGCAGGCGGCGAGGCCGGCCGCGGCCAGGGACAGGGTCAGTGCCAGCAGGGCTGGCCGGGAGCGGGGCGGGTTCATGGGGCGACCTCTTCTGTTCTCGGGGGGATGGTCAGTCGGCGCGCGCGACGACGCGGCCGTAGTGCACGTACTTCGCCTTGCCCTCCACCTCACCGATGAAGGCGAAGACGACATGGATGCCACGGACCGGCTCGGCGGCGATGAACGAGTCGCCCTCCAGGTGGACGAGCGAGAACCGCATCGGCTGCTCACCGATCTCGGCGATGACGTCCTTGGGGGTGCGGTCCAGGACGAGCCCACCGGCGCCGTCGTCGGTGACCTCGATGTCGTAGATCGTGTCCGCGTAGCGGCCGACGAACCGGCCGACCTCGACCGCGGCCGGTTCGGCCGGCGGTGTAGGGCGCTCGGGAAGGCGTACGCCGCCGAGCTCCTCGAGCAGGCGCGCCACGACCGCGTTGAAGAGCCCGAAGACCTCGCCTCCGTTGGTGAGCAGCGCGACGGCCAGCCCCTGCTCCGGGACGACCCGGAGGAACGCGGCCTGCCCGATGGTGCCGCCGTCGTGGGCGACGAGCGTGCCCTGGTCGGTGTCGACCAGCTCCCAGCCCAGGCCCCAGGCGTCGCCCATGCCGGCCAGCACCGGCAGCTCGACCTGACGCTCCCGCATCGCCTCGACGGCCGCGGCGGAGAGCAGCCGGGTGCCGTCCGGGGCGGTGCCGGCGTCCAGGTGCATCCGCGCGAACCCGATCAGGTCCGTCGCGGTCATCGCGAGCATCGATCCGGCCGGGGCGTTCGAACGGGCCAGCGCCCACTCCGAGGCCGGCTCGGGGGTGCCGTCCGCCCCGGGGACGTGGCCGGTGGCGGCCCGGCGCAGGATCGCCTCGTAGGGGCTCGGTGAGACGCTGGTGAGGCCGAGCGGTCGGGCGATCCGGTCGAGGAGGACCTGGTCGAACGGGGCGCCGCGCAGCACCTCGACCAGGCGGCCGAGCACGACGAAGCCGGTGTTGTTGTAGGAGAAGGTCTCGCCGGGCGCGAACAGCTGTGGCAGGTCGGTCAGGGTCGCGACGTAGCGCTCGATGGCGTCCTCACCCCGTCCGGTGTCGGTGAAGATGTCTCCCTCGAAGCCGGAGGTGTGGCACAGCAGCTGGCGGGTGGTGATCACCTCGCCCGCCGCCTGGTCGCCGATGACGAGCTCGGGCAGGTAGTCGCGGACCGGCCGGTCGAGGTCGAGGAGCTCCTCGTCGACCAGCTGCATCACCAGCGTCGTCGTCCAGATCTTGGTGATCGAGCCGATCTGGAAGACCGTCTCGGTGTCGACCTCGACCCCGGTCGCCAGGCTGGTCACTCCCGCCGCCGCGGTGATCACCCGGCCGCCGGTGAGCACGGCGACCGAGGCGCCGGGCACACCGTGCTCGGCGACGAGGTCGGCGAAGCCCTGCTGCAGGAATTGGGCGGCATCGGGGCTGGTGTCGAGGGACATGCTGACAACGTAGGGAGTGGGCACGGCGCCCGTGCTCGTCCCATCGGACAGTCAACGGCCCCTGCTGTTGTCCGATCGCACCATGGCTCGCACCGCCGGCGGCGGTTGGATGGCGGGGTGCTGATTCTCCGTGGTGGCCTCGTCGTCGACCCCCGTTCCGGGACCGAGCAGCTGGCCGACGTGGCCGTCTCCGGCGGGTCCGTGGTGGCTGTCGGGAGCGTGCCCGAGGATCCTGCGGCCGAGGTGGTCGACGTGACCGGGCTCGTCATCGGTCCGGGGTTCGTCGACCTGCACAGCCACGTCCACTCGATCGCCGGGCAGCGGCTGCAGGCGATGGACGGGGTCACCACCACCCTCGACCTGGAGTCCGGGCTGCTCCCTCTCGACCTCGCCTACGAGCGGGCCGCGGCCGAGGGCCGGGTGCTCCACTACGGCTTCTCGGCCTCGTGGGGCGACGCGCGAGCCGTCGCGCACCTGGGGATCACGCCGAAGGCCGACCTGGAGGCCTCCTTGGCGATGCTCGGCGACCCTGCCTGGCAGCGTACGTCCTCGGCCGCGGAGCGGCACGCGTGGCTCGAGCTGCTCGAGTCCGAGCTGGCCGCCGGCGCGCTGGGGATCGGCGTGCTGATGGGGTACGCCCCGCGCTCCGACCCCGCCGAGTTCCTCGACGTCGCCCGGCTCGCCGCCCGCACCGGCACCGCGACCTTCACCCATGTGCGCGAGATCGTCGAGGCCGACCCCACCACGCCGGTCGACGGCTCGGAGGAGATCACCCGGGCGGCCGCGGAGACGGGTGCGCGGATGCACCACTGCCACGTCAACAGCACCTCCCGCCGGCACGTCGACCGTGTCCTCGGCCTTCTGGGCGACTCCCGGTCGGCCGGGTCCGAGGTGAGCGTCGAGGCCTATCCCTACGGCGCGGGCTCCACCGCGATCGGCGCCTTCTTCCTCGACCCCGAGCGGCTCGGCGCCTGGGGGCTGGTGCCGTCCTCGATCACGATGGTGACCACCGGCGAGCGGATCGGCTCGCTCGCGCGCCTGGCCGAGCTGCGGGCCACCGACCCCGGCGCTGTCTGCGTGGTCCACTTCCTCGACGAGGACTCCCCCACCGACAACGCGATGCTGCAGCGTGCGCTGGCCTTCCCGGACGCGATCGTGGCCAGCGACGCCATGCGGGTGGAATGGCCCGGCGGCGTCGGCGACACGCGCGAGTGGCCGCTGCCACCGGGCGGCCACACCCATCCACGCACCGCCGGCACCTACGCCCGTTCGCTGCGCCGCATGGTGCGCGAGAGCGGCGCCTGGACCTGGCCGGAGGCCTTCCGGCGCTGCGCCTATCTGCCGGCCCAGGTCCTGGCCCCGTTCACGCCGGCCATGCGCACCAAGGGCTACCTCGCCCCGGGCGCCGACGCCGACCTCGTCGTGCTCTCGGCCGACGAGGTCACCGACCGGGCGACGTACCTCGACCCGACGCGACCCTCCGCCGGCGTCGTCCATCTCCTCGTCGAGGGCACGTTCGTCGTGCGCGACGGTGCCCTGGACCCCACCGTCTATCCCGGCCGCGCGGTGCGCCGCTGACCGTCGGGGGTGACCGCTACGCCTTCGGCGCGAGCAGCATCGGCATCAGCCCGACCACCTGGTCGCGCAGATCCTCCAGGGCGCTCTCGCGCCCGTTGAGGTGACCCAGCAGGGCCTGCTGGAAGATGCCGTCGAACATCCCGTACGCCACCGGCGCGGCGATCGCCGCCTCGGCGCCGGAGAGGGTGGCGTAGCGGTCCACGACCCGGGCGATCATGTCCTCCAGGCTCTGGTCGATCTGGGTGACCGCCTCGCGCAGGCTCTCCTCGAACATGGACTGCGAGCGCAGGTCGTACCAGAGCCGGTGCATCGGCGCCTCCTCGATGATCGTCTCGACGAGCTTGGCGCCGAAGCGGGCGACGAGGTCGTCCGGAGAGGTCGCCTCGGCGACGACACCGTCGTAGCGGTGGACGCAGGTCTGCTTGTAGTAGCGCACGCAGTAGACGATCAGCTCGAGCTTGTCGTGGAAGTAGTAGTGCACGACGCCGTGGCTGAACTCGGAGTTGTTGGCGATCTCACGCAGGCTGGCGCGCGCGTAGCCGAGCTCCCCCAACGTACGCAGCGCCGACTCGGCGAGGGCCTTGCGGCGTTCGTCGTGCTTGTCGGCGGGGGTGCGGCGAGACGCCTTCGGGGCGGCGACCTGGGTCATGGGCGGCAACGATACCCCCTCCCGGGCCTCGTCCGATGCCCTCCGGACCATTTTCTGGTCAATCGTCAAGAGAAATCTTGACAGTCGTCAAGATTCGCGATTGTCTGTGAGCCGGATCACAGCGACATCACAGCGACATCAGAGCGACGAAGGAGTCACAGATGACCGATCTGAGTGGACGTAGAGCACTCGTCACCGGCGGTGCCCAGGGATTGGGCGAGGGCATGGCCCGGGCGCTCGCGGCGGCCGGCGCCACGGTGGCCGTCGCCGACGTGAAGGACGACCAGGGCGCCAAGGTCGCCGAGTCCGTGGGCGGCGCCTTCGTGCACCTCGACGTCACCGACGACGCCTCCTGGGAGGCGGCCACCGCCGCCGCGGTCGACGCTCTGGGCGGGCTCGACATCCTGGTCAACAACGCCGGGGTCGAGATCACCAGCCTGGTCACCGAGCTCGACCCGGACGACGTACGGAAGATGCTCGAGGTCAACGTGCTCGGCACCGCCCTCGGCCTCAAGCACGGGCTGCGCACGATGCGGCCCGACGGCGCCGCCGGCAACGGCGGCGTCATCGTCAACGTCGCCTCGGTCGCGGCCACCATCGCCTTCCCCGGCATCTCGGTCTACTCGGCCACCAAGAGCGCCGTCGACCGGCTCACCCGGGTGGCGGCGATGGAGAGCGGCAAGCTCGGCTACGGCGTACGCGTCAACTGCGTCTATCCCGGACTGGTCCCGACCGAGATGGGCGCCGGCCTGGCCAACGACGTCGCCCAGCTCGGCCTGTTCGAGTCTCCGGAGGCCGCCGTCGGCGGGGTCGTCGAGCTGACCCCGTCGGGACGCCTCGGCACGGTCGAGGACATGGCCGACGCGGTCGTCTTCCTCGCCTCCGACCAGGCGAGGTTCATCAACGGCGTCGGCCTCCCGGTCGACGGTGGAATGGGGATGTGAGCATGAGCGAGAACAAGCCTGTCGTCGTCTACGGCGCCTCCGGCTACACCGGCCGGCTGGTCTGCGAATACCTGCGCGAGCTCGGGGTGCCGTTCGTGGCCGCCGGCCGCTCCAAGGACAAGCTGGTCGCCTCGATGGCCGCCAACGTCCCCGGCATCGAGACCGCCGACTACGAGATCGCCGAGGTCGAGCACTCCGTCGAGGCGCTCACCGAGCTGCTCACCGGCGCCCGGGTCGTGCTCAACACCGTCGGCCCGTTCTCCTCGTTCGGTCCCGAGGTCGTCGAGGCCGCGCTGGCCGCCGGGGTCCACTACACCGACACCACCGGTGAGCAGGACTGGCTGATCACCTGCGACGAGAAGTACGGCGCCGACTACGCGGCACAAGGGCTGCTGCTCGCGCCGGGGATCGCGCAGATGTACACCACCGGCGAGATCGCGGCCGAGATCTGCCTCGAGCAGCCCGGCCTCGACACCCTCGACATCGCGGTCTTCTGGGGTGGCTCCCCCACGATCGCCTCGACCCGCACGATCCTGGTCAACGCGGCGACCTCGAAGGCGCACTACCTCGAGCAGAACGCGTACGTCGAGTTCGACCCCAACGCCGGGCTGGTCCCGCTCGTGGTCCCCGGCCAGCACGAGCTGGCGCTCTCGCTGCCGTGGGGCGGCACCTCGCACCCGGTCTGGTACCGCCGCGACCCGAAGGTGGCCACCTGCAAGGCGCAGGGCGGTGTCTTCAACGCCGCGCTGATGAACGGTGTGCCGCAGATCGTCGCGGGTGCGCTGGAGGCGACCAAGGACATGGACGCCGAGCAGCGCGACGAGGCGCTGACGGCCACGGCTGCCCAGGTGATGAACCAGATGCCGCCGCGCGAGAACCCGCGACTGAACAAGTCGCTCGACTCGGTGCACGCCTCCGGCCCGCTGGGGCGCGCGCACTGCGTGATCCACGGCAACCAGAACTACAAGCAGACCGGGCTGCTGCAGGCGTACGTCGCCTACTCGCTGCTGCAGCAGCCGCCTCGCCGGGTGGGCTTCGCCTCGGGCTGCCAGGCGTTCGGCCACCGCGAGCTCCTCGGCCAGCTCCAGGCCTTCGGGCTGGTCTCGGAGCCGGTCGTGACCCGGCAGCGCGGCTGAGGACGGCCGGATGCGACTCGTCGACTATCTGGACAAGGGTGCCTCGCTCGGAGGCGACGCGCCCTGTCTCGTCTGCGGCGAGGAGACCTGGTCGTACGCCGAGGTCGTCGATCTCTCGGTGCGCGTCGCCGCGGGCCTGCGGGCCCGCGGCGTCGCCCCCGGGGCGAAGGTCGCCATCCTCTCGGCCAACGACCCGGTCGCCTTCGCCTCCGTCTTCGGGATCAGCCGCGCCGCGGGCGTCTGGTGCCCGATCAACCCGCGCAGCGAGGCGGCGGAGAACCGGGAGCTCCTCGAGCTCTTCGGCTGCTCGGCGCTGATCTTCCAGTCGGCCTTCGCCGGCCTGGTCGACCAGATCCGTGGCGACCTGCCGGAGCTGACGACCCTGGTCTGCCTGGACGGCTCGTTCGAGTGGGCGATCGGCTGGGAGGACTTCCTCGGCTCTCCCGACGGGTTCGAGCCGGTCGAGGTCGAGGACGATCTCGCGATGGTCGTCGGCACCGGCGGGACGACGGGGCGGCCCAAGGGCGTCATGCTCACCGGCACCAACCTGGAGACGATGTCGGCGATCACGCTGATGGCCTACCCCTGGCCCGGTGCTCCGGCCCGGCCGACCTACCTCGCGCTCGCACCCCTCACGCATGCGGCCGGGGTGCTCTGCTTCCCGGTGCTGTGCCTGGGCGGCACGATCGTGGTGATGCGTACGCCGGACGTGGGTGCGTTCCTCGAGCACATCGAGCGGCACCAGGTCACCCACACGTTCCTGCCGCCGACGCTGATCTACCTGGTGCTGGACCACCCGGCGCTCCGGTCGACCGACCTGAGGTCGCTGCGCTGCTTCTGGTACGGCGCGGCGCCGATGTCGGCGACGCGGCTCGAGGAGGCGCTGACCCGGATCGGACCGGTGATGGCGCAGCTGTTCGGGCAGACCGAGGCGCCGATGATGATCGCGACCATGTCGCCCACCGACCACTTCCACGGGGACGGCACCGTCGCCACCGAGCGGCTCTCCTCGGCCGGCCGTCCGGCACCGCTGGTGACCGTGTCGATCATGGGCGAGCGCGGCGAGCTGCTCGGCTCCGGGGAGCGCGGCGAGATCGTCGTCCGCAGCTCCCTGGTCATGCGCGGCTACCTCGACAACCCCGAGGCCACCGCTGAGGCGAGCGCCCACGGCTGGCACCACACCGGCGACATCGGCTTCCTCGACGAGGAGGGTTTCCTGCACATCGTCGACCGCGCCAAGGACATGGTGATCACCGGCGGCTTCAACGTCTACTCCACCGAGGTCGAGCAGGCGCTGATGACCCACCCGGCCGTCGCCGACTGCGCCGTGGTCGGTCTCCCCGACGAGAAGTGGGGCGAGCGCGTCACCGCCGTCGTCCTCCCCCGGCCCGGCGCCGAGGTCGACGTCGCCGAGCTCAAGGCGTACGTCAAGGAGCGGATCGGCGCGGTCAAGACCCCCAAGCAGATCGAGGTCTGGCCGGACCTGCCGCGCTCGAAGGTCGGCAAGGTGCTCAAGACCGAGATCAAGAGGGAGCTGACAGCAAATTAGTGGTGCCGAGTCGGCGGATCTGCCCCCGTCCCTCGCGAAGCGAAGCGAGCGAGAGGGGGCAGATGCGCCGACTCGGCCGTAAAAGCACTCAGGCCCAGACGACGAACAGCGAGTAGTCGTCGAACGGCGACTCGGAGCCGTCGCAGCGCCACTTCTCGATCTGCCCGGCGTACCACATCTGCTGGCCGGCGGCCGCACAGTCGTCCTGCCAGTAGAAGTCGCGGCCGGTGTACTCCCAGCCGCCCTCGGCGGTCGCGGCCGAGGCCGAGCTCGCCAGGGCACCCCCGGCGATCAGAGCGGCGGCGAGCGGAGCGGCGGCGGCGATTCGAGTGAGCTTCATGATGGTCTCCTTGGTGGGTGTCGTGGATCGGACACCCACCACGCTCCGCCTCGCCGCTGTCAGAAAAGTCCCCACCCACTCACCCTTTTCTGTCACTAGCCTCAGTCTGCGTCCGTTCGGCTGCTTCCTTCGTGATCGGGAAACGATGCCGCGTCGGCCGCGTAGGCGACCATCCAGCTCGGCTCGATGGTGGCGTAGACGACGCCCGGCCCGTCCCAGGTCTGCGGGTCGGAGCCGTAGAACTCGGTGAAGTAGGCGTTGTGGTCCTCGAACTCCGGTCCCTCGGAGACCACGTGCGCGGTGCCGTGGGTGAAGACCCCGATGCGCTCGCCGTCGACGAAGGTCGCGCTGACCGCCGGCCGGGCGAGCATGTGCTTGGCCTTGATGGCGGTGGGAGCGGTCCCGAACAGCCAGCGACCGTGGCGGAAGTGGCCGTCGACGCAGCTCGTCCGCGGCTCACCGCGGGCGGTCACGGTGGCCAGCACCAGCACCTTCATGCCGGTCAGCTCGGCGACGAGCTGACGGGCGTTCAGGCGCTGTTCGCCGTCGACGATGCTGGTCAGGTGGCCGCTCGCGCGGCCGATCGAGGCGTCCAGGAGGCGTTGCAGGTCGGTGATCTCTTCGTCTGTCTCGAGCACACGACGAGTCTCACACCCGCTGCCCCGGGTCTGCTTGACCGTTCTTGCGGCACTATTCGATCGCGGCAGCGATCTCCGGCGGGATGCCGGTCGACCCCGAGCCGTCGGCGGCGACGACCACGTAGACGACCGACACCGCGCAGGCGACCTCCTCGCCGCGGCGGAACTCGAACTCGAGCGTGAAGCTCTTGGTGCCGATCCGGGTGGTGCGCACCGGCACCTGGACGTGGTCGCCGAAGCCGATGCCGGCCTTCCAGTCCAGGTCGGCGTGGGCGAGCTGGACGTCGACGCCCAGCTCCTGCCACCGGGTGTACGGCACGCCACGGGTGTCGATGAAGTGGGTCATCGCCTCGTCGACGTAGGTGAGGTACCAGCCGTTGAACATGACCCCCTGCATGTCGACCTCGAGGTAGCGGGGCGTGAACTCGTAGACCGTCGTCACGCTCGCTCCTTCGCGGGCAGGATCCGGCCGGTGACCTCGCCGAGAGCGATCCGGCCGCCGCCCGGCGCGGGTGCGGTGGCGCTGATGGTGACCTCGTCGCCGTCCTCCAGGAACGTACGCACCGACCCGTCGTCCAGCTTGAAGGGCTCGGCCCCGGACCAGCTGAGCTCGAGCAGCGATCCGCGCTGGCCCGGCTCGGGGCCGCTGATGGTGCCGCTGGCGAACAGGTCGCCGACGCGCAGCGAGGCGCCGTTGGCGGTCATGTGCGCGAGCATCTGCGGGGCGGTCCAGTACATCGTGGCGTACGGCGGCTCGGCGACCAGCGTCCCGTTGAGCCGCACCTCGAGGGCGAGGTCGAGGGCCCAGGGCTCCAGCGTGGAGTCGTCCAGGTAGCCGGTCAGCGGGACGTCTCGTTCCGGTGGCGCCACCCGGGCCGCCTCGAGCGCCGCGAGCGGGAGGACCCACGGCGAGATCGAGGTGGCGAACGACTTGCCGAGGAACGGGCCCAGCGGGACGTACTCCCAGGCCTGGATGTCGCGCGCGGACCAGTCGTTGAGGAGCGTGATCCCGAAGATGTGGTCGGCGGCCTCGGCGAGCGGGACCGGGGTGCCCTGGTCGGAGCCGACACCGACGACGAACCCCATCTCGGCCTCGATGTCGAGGCGGATCGAGGGGCCGTCGAGGATCCCGTCGGGGGTCTTGCGCAGCCCGGTCGGCCGGACGACCTCGGTGCCGGAGACGACCACCGTGCCGGAGCGGCCGTGGTAGCCGATCGGCAGGTGCTTCCAGTTGGGCGTCAGCGGCTCGGAGTCGGGGCGGAACATCCTCCCGACGTTGGACGCGTGGTGCTCGGAGGCGTAGAAGTCGACGTAGTCGGCCACCGTGAACGGCAGCAGCAGCTCGGCCTCCTCGATGGGCACCAGGTGCGGACGTACCTGCTGCTCGCTCGCGGGGTCGCTGAGCAGCCGGGTGATCTCGGCGCGTACGTCCCGCCAGACCGCCGGCCCGGCGGCGAGCAGGGCATCGAGCCCGCCGGCACCGACGCGCGTGACCGCGGCGACGTCGAGCACGAGGTCACCGATCCGCGCGCCGAGCCGCGGCGCCGGGTCCGCGGCGGTGCGGAAGGTGGCGTACGGGAGCGCCTCGAGGCCGAACTGACTGTCCTTGATGTCCAGCCAGGTCACTGGCGGCCTCCGGCCCAGGTCCAGGCGTACTTGCCGTCGTCGACCGCGGCCCCGGCCTCGCCGACCTCGAGCGGGCGGAAGGTGTCGACCATGACCGCGAGCTCGTCGAAGTACTCCACGCCCAGGCTGCGCTCCATCGCGCCGGGCTGGGGTCCGTGGGCGTGGCCGCCGGGGTGGAGGGTGATCGAGCCGATGCCGATCCCGGAGCCCTTGCGGGCCTCGTAGTCGCCACCGACGTAGAACATGACCTCGTCGGAGTCGACGTTGGAGTGGTAGTAGGGCACCGGCACCGCGAGCTCGTGGTAGTCCACCTTGCGGGGCACGAAGTTGCAGATCACGAAGTTGTTGCCCTCGAAGACCTGGTGGACGGGCGGCGGCTGGTGGACCTTGCCGGTGATCGGCATGTAGTCGGCGACGTTGAAGACGTAGGGGTAGAGACAGCCGTCCCAGCCGACGACGTCGAAGGGGTGGTGCGGGACGACGTGGACCGAGCCGGCGATGCCGCCGGCACCCGGGCCGCGATGCTTGATGTAGACCTCGGCATCCTCCCCGGCGATCACCTGCGGGTCGGTCGGGAGCCGCAGATCCCGCTCGCAGTAGGGGGCATGCTCGAGGAACTGACCGAACCGGGAGAGGTAGCGCTTCGGCGGGGCGATGTGGGAGTTGGCCTCGATCGCGTAGACCCGCAGCGGCTCGTCGCCGTTCGGCGCCCAGCGGTGGGTGGTGGCGCGCGGGATCACCACGTAGTCGCCCTCCCCGACCTCCAGGTCGCCGAAGACGGTCTCGACGACGCCGGTCCCCGACTCGACGTAGACGCACTCGTCGCCGATCGCGTTGCGATAGAGCGGCGAGACCTCCCCCGCCACCGCATAGTGGAGACGTACGTCGCCGTTGCCGAGCACCAGGCGGCGACCGGTCACCGCGTCGGTGCTCTTCCACTCCTCACCGGGGAAGAGGTCGTGCAGCCCGAGGTGCATCGGGCGCAGGGGGTGGTTGGGGGTCGTGCCGTGGTCGGGCAGCTCCCAGATGCGTGCGTCCTTCACCGCCGAGGGGATGTGGCGGTGGTAGAGCAGGGAGGAGTCCGAGGAGAACCCCTCCTCGCCCATGAGCTCCTCGTAGTAGAGATTCCCGTCGCCGTCGCGGTGCTGGGTGTGCCGCTTGGGTGGAATCTGCCCGCGCTGTTGGTAATGCGCCATACCTCGGATCGTACGTGACCTGGACCACACCGATCACGGGGGCCGAACGTCCTGACTTCGTCTGGGTACCTCCCGGGGCATAGCCCCTCTCCCCTAGTCTCCGTGGATGCCCTCCGAGACCCCCGAGACCCTTTTCGTGGCGCACGCGACGGGTCGTCTCCTGCACGTCCGGGCCTGCCCCCAGCTCCTCGGCCTCGACGCCCCGATCAGGGCCACCCCCGCGCAGATCGAGTCGCTGGGCACGTGCGCATGGTGCGCCAAGGAGCTCTCCGAAGCCGGCCGAAGATACTTCGACTCCGTCGAGCAGGCCGTACGCACTCTCGACCCCTCCGACGACGTCGTCCGCGCCACCGAGCAAGCCCTCGGCGATGTCGACTACGACCTCGTCTGGGTCCCGCCGAGCTACTCCCACATCGCCGTCGGGGACAAGGAGCACGCGGTCGCTTGGATCGGGCGAGGATGCGTCATGCACGAGGACGGGCGGCTCATCGACTTCGGCTGAGTGGTCGAGCCGCAGCGACGCGCAACCCTGTCGAGTCGGCGCATCTTGACCGGTGTCTCGCGAAGCGAAGCGAGCGGGCCGGTCAAGACGTAACCCTGCCGAGTCGGCGGATCTTGACCGGTGTCTCGCGAAGCGAAGCGAGCGAGCCGGTCAAGACGTAACCCTGCCGAGTCGGCGGATCTTGACCGGTGTCTCGCGAAGCGAAGCCAGCGAGCCGGTCAAGATGCGCCGACTCGGCATTCTCGGTGGTCGAGCTTGTCGAGACCATCTGTTTCGTGACCGTTTCTTCGGGGCTGGTGTGGGCCGCCGACCCGTTCTTTGAGGGTCTTCTCGATCTGGACCGGCGTCAAGGACGCCCTGCGGGCGCCGGCTTCGCCGGCCGCCTGCGGCGGTCCTGGACTCCGGACCAGATCGAGAAAAGATTTGGCTGGCTATCGGGGCGGCGGCCCCGGGTGTGGCGCAGCGGATTCACTCCTGCGATTGATGGTGTTGCTGGGGCGTGAAGGGTGGCCCTTCGGGCCACTTACCATCCACAAGAACGACGCCGTTCGCTCACCGCGAAAACCCGGCTTGATCAGGGAAAATAGGTAGCCGAGAGGCTGCTTGAGGCGTAGAATCAGAGCCATCACAACACACCTCTGAAGGAAGCGACGGCGATGAGTCTCGGGCCCGACATCGACCACTGGGGAACCAACCCCGGTGCGATCGACACCGAACTTGCCGCCATCGAAACCGCCCTCGACAGACTGCTGACCAGGAACCCCGCCTACTGGCGCACCGGGCAGAAGAAAGACGCGTTGAAGCGGCTGGAGAAGCTCCAGGCCAAGCTGGGCGCGGTCAGTGTTCAGGTGCTCGCCAGCGCCGGGGACATCGCGGAGGAGACCGGCGCGAAGGATGCCTCGGGGTGGATGCGGGCAGAGTTGCTCATCGACAAGGGCGAGGCGCGCTCGCAGATCAAACTGGCGACCAGGGTGGCCAGGTACGACTTGGTGGCTGCCGGGCTGGCTGAGGGGGTGGTGTCGTTGGACAAGGCGCGGGTGATCACGAGGGCGTTGGACAAGATCAAGACCGACCCGGTCACCAGTCCCGAGCACCTGATCCTCGCGGAGAAGCTGCTGGTCGACTACGCCGGTGAGTTGACCGTGAACCAACTGCGGATCGTGGGCAAACGGATCCTGGTCGAGATCGACCCGGTCCGGTTCGAGGACGCCGAAGCCAAAGCCCTCCTCGCTGAGGAGGAACGGGCCCAGCAGAAGACCGCGCTGCGGGTGTGGGACAACCACGACGGGACCATCGGGTTCGAGGGTGTCCTCCCGACCTCGATCGGGATGCGGTTCAAGCGGATGGTCGAGGCCTACGCCCAGCCCCGCAAACAGCACCTGGTCGCCAAGGGCAGCCCGTTGCCGCCGTGGGAACGGCTGATGGGGCAGGGGTTCTCCCGGTTGCTGGAGACCATCGACCCGGCTGCGCTGCCCCGCCATGGGGGTGACGCCACCGTGGTCAACGTGGTCATCTCGCTGGAGGAGCTGCGTAAGGACCTCGGGGTCGCCACGTTGGGCTATGACGAGACCAACGGGGCCACGATCAGCGCGGCCGAGGCCCGGCGGATGGCGTGCAACGCCACCATCATCCCCTGGGTCCTCGGTGGAGACGGTGAGGTCCTCGACGCCGGTCGAGCAAGTCGGTTCTTCCAGCCGATCCAGCGCAAGGCACTCCGGTTGCGGCAGAAGTGCTGCCAGGCCGAAGGGTGTGACATGCCGCCGGAGTGGTGCGATGCCCACCATCTCGACCCGTGGGCCGCCGGCGGGAAGACCGACCTGAAGGACGGGGCACTGTTGTGTCCCCATCATCACCGGCTCGCGCACAACCCGGCCTATGTTCATGAGCGACTACCGGATGGCACCATCCGGTTCACCCGCCGCCCCTGAACCGGCCCGAGTCCTGCGTCGTCCCGGCCGGGCCACCGTTGTGCCGGCCCGTATCCGCACGTGTTCACCACCCGTGCGGACACTTCCCCCACCCGCACGGCGGTTCCCCTGCTCCGGAGCATGGGGAGCCTCCCGATGCAGGGGGAAGAGTTCGGATAGGTGGGGCTTCAGCTGGTGTGCACACGATGAGACCTCGAGCTCTCGTGGACGCCAGCCACAGCCTCAGGCCCGTGCCCAACTGAATCCGCTGCGCCACACCCTCGCCGCCGACCCGATACAGGCGAAATCTTTCTCGATCGGGTACCGGGTCAAGGATGGCCGCAGGCCACCGCGAAGCGGCGGGCGCACCCTGTCCTTGACGCGGTGCGTGATCGAGAAACACTCGAAGCAAGGGTCGGCGGCGAACCCACGAGGGAACAGATGCTTACGCGATCCTCGAGAAGAATCAGGCGGTATCCTCGAAACATGACCGCGTTGCCCGAGTGGATGCACCCTCCCCGTGAGGAGGGGTGGTACTCCGAAGACCTCGACATGCTCGTCGAGGCGCCGCGTCATACCGAACTCATCGACGGAGCCCTGGTCTTCAATATGTCACCGCAGCGCCGCTGGCACAGTCGGCTCGTCACGGCCCTGACCAACGCGCTGACGGCGCAGGCTCCCGACGGGTTCGAGGTGGATCGGGAGCTGACGGTGGTGCTCGACAGGCGCAACCGGCCGGAGCCGGACGTGCTGGTGAGCACGGCACGGATCTCCGACCAGGCTTCGTTCTACGATGCCGACTCCGTGGTGCTGGTGGTCGAGGTGGTCTCGCCGGAGTCCGAGCATCGCGACCGGGCGGTGAAGCCGCAGAAGTACGCCGAGGCGGGCATCTCCCATTATTGGCGCATCGAGAACGAGGACGGTGCGCCGGCGATCCATGTCTACGAGCGCGACGACCTCACCCACACCTACGTCCCGATCGGGATCTTCCGCGACCGGCTCGACGTCCCGGTGCCGTTCCCGGTCAAGATCGACCTCACCGATCTGCTCCGCTGACCTCCGCTGAGCTCCGGCCGCCACCGCTGGTGCTGCGTCGGGAGGAGTTCAAGCAGCCGTCGTACGCCGGTTGCCACCGCATCACGTGACCAGGACAGGTTGAGGGCCACCCTCACCGATGGAGATCCTGATGCGTACCTTCGTCCGTTCCCTGGCCGCGATCCTCGCCGCCGCGGCGTTCCTCTCCCCCACCGCCGCGACCGCGAGCGGGACCGAGCTCGGCACGCCGCACCCGCAGGCTCATGCGCACAACGACTACGAGCACGAGCGTCCCCTCCACGACGCGCTGGCCAGCGGGTTCACCAGCGTCGAGGCCGACGTGTGGCTGGTCGACGGTGAGCTCCTGGTCGCGCACGATGCCGTGGACCTCGACCCCACACGGACCCTGGAGAGTCTCTACCTCGAGCCGCTCAAGCAGCTCGTCAAGGGCCGGGGACGCGACGTCTACCCGGGGTACGACGGCACCTTCCAGCTCCTGATCGACGTCAAGAACACCGGCGAAGCGACGTGCGCGGCGATCGAGGACGAGCTCGCCGGCTACGAGGAGCTCTTCACCCGCTACGAGGACGGGACCGTCAAGGACGGGCCGGTCAAGGCCGTGATCAGCGGTGACCGGCCGCTGGAGACGATGCGGAACAGGACCGAGCGGTTCGGCTTCTACGACGGCCGGATGAGCGACCTCTACTCCGGCAGCCCTGCGTCCCTCATGCCCCTGGTCAGCGACAACTGGACCAAGGTGTTCACCTGGCAGGGCATCGGCCCCATGCCCGAGACCGAGCGCCGGCGGCTCCACGAGATCGTCGACCACGCCCACTCGCAGGGCTACCGGGTGCGGTTCTGGGCGACACCTGACACGGCCGCGGCCGCCCGCGAGGCGGTCTGGCGCGAGCTGCTGGCCGCCGGCGTCGACCACATCAACACCGACGACCTCGAGGGGCTCGACGCCTTCTTGACCGACCGAGCCTGAGCAACGACCGCTGACGAGGCGCGGCACGCTGTCACAGCCGGCAGGCTCCCGGTGTCCTAGGGGTATGAACCTCGAGAAGCAGAACGAATCCCTGAGCAAGCCCCACGTGGTGGTCGTCGGCGGCGGGTACGCCGGTGTGATGGCCGCCAACCGGCTCACCAAGCGCGACGACGTCGCGATCACCCTGGTCAACCCGCGCGACCACTTCGTCGAGCGGATCCGGCTGCACCAGCTGGCCGCCGGGTCCTCGGAGGCCGTGGTGGCCTACGCCGACGTGCTCGGCGAGCGGGTGCGCCTGGTGGTCGACACCGTGGGATCCATCGACGCGGGGGCGCGGACGGTCGCGCTCGGAAGCGGGCAGGAGCTGGCGTACGACTATCTGGTCTACGCCGTCGGAAGCTCGGGAACGACCCGGGTGGAGGGCGCCGTGGAGCACGCCTTCGGCGTCTCGACCTACGAGGAGGCGACCCGCCTGAAGGTGGCGCTGGGCGCGGCTCCGGCCGACGCCCCGGTGGTCGTCGTCGGCGGTGGCCCGACTGGCATCGAGGTCTCCTCCGAGCTCGCCGAGGCGGGCCGGAACGTGACTCTGATCTGCGGAGACAGGCTCGGTCCGTGGCTGCACGAGAAAGGCCGAGCAGTCGCCGAGCGCGCCCTGCGGCGGCTGGGCGTCGGCATCGTCGAGGGAGCCCGGGTGGCCGAGGTGACGAAGGGCCACGTACGGCTCGACAACGGCCGCGAGCTGCCCAGCGAGGTCACGATCTGGACTGCTGGCTTCGCCGCGCCGGACCTGGCCCGCGCCAGCGGGCTGACCACCGACGAGCTCGGCCGGCTGGTCACCGACGAGACCCTGACCAGCGTCGACGACGACCGGATCATCGCGACCGGGGACGCCGCGGCGCCGTCGGGGATGGCGTACCGGATGAGCTGCCAGGCCGCCAACCAGCTCGGGCCGCTGGCCGCGGAGACGGTGCTCACCCGGCTCGCCGGCGCGAACCCGGAGCCGGTCAGCATCGGGTTCGTGGGTCAGTGCATCAGCATCGGCCGCGGGCTGGGACTGGTGAACTTCGCCCGCCGCGACGACTCCGCCGTGGGTGCGCACCTCCGTGGTCTGCCCGCGGCCAAGGTCAAGGAGCTGGTCTGCCGCAGCACGGTCTGGGCGCTCGGGATGGAAGCACGCCGGCCGGGATCCGCCTTCGGGTTCAAGGACCGTTCGCGCGCCGGGCGCGTCCGGATGTCACAGTCCCAGGCGCTGTCTCGTCCCAGGGTGGAAGATGTCGACCGAGCCTGGAGATGAGGACCATCGTGACACCACAGACAGAGATCGAGTTCGAGGAGCTCCGCCCGCTGCTGTTCTCGATCGCCTACCGGATCCTCGGCAGCGTGAGCGAGGCCGAGGACGCGGTGCAGGAGACCTGGATCAGGCTGGAGAACGCCTCGACCGAGCCCGAGTCGCTCAAGGCGTACCTCTCGACCGTGGTCACCCGGATCTCCCTCGACGTGCTGCGCTCGGCGCGGGTGCGGCGGGAGACGTACGTCGGGCCGTGGTTCCCCGAGCCGCTGCCGACCGACACCGGGGTCGATGATCATGCGGACCTCTACGCCAGTCCCGAGCGTGCGACGGAGCTGGCCGACTCGGTCTCGATGGCCGCGCTCCTGCTGCTCGAGCGGCTCAGCCCGCTGGAGCGCGCGGTCTTCGTGCTGCGCGAGGTCTTCCACTTCGGCTTCGCCGACATCGCCGCGGCGGTCGACCGTTCCGAGGCCGCCTGCCGTCAGCTCGCCTCCCGGGCCCGGCGGCACATGGACGAGGGCAAGCCGCGGTTCGAGGCCGACCGGCGCAAGCGGGCCGAGCTGTCCAGCCGGTTCTTCGACGCGCTGCGCGACGGCGACCTGGGCCAGCTCCAGGCGCTGCTGGCGGCCGACGTCGAGACCGTCAACGACGGTGGTGGTGTGGCCGGTGGCGTGGGTGGCCGATTCGGTGCCGAGAAGGCCGCGCGCATCCTGATCGCGGCGGTCCCGCCGCTGCTGGCCATCGGCGCCCGCCTGGAGCAGCGCGAGCTCAACGGCGAGCCGGGTGCCATCCTCCGCGACGCCGACGGCGCCATCCTCGGCACCTGGACCCTCGACATCCTCGACGGCCAGATCCAGCGGATCCGCTCGGTCACCAACCCCGAGAAGCTGGGTCACCTGGGCCCGGTCGCGGACTTCGAGGACGTCGTACGCCGCCGCAACCGACACCGCCGCGGGCAGTGATGCCGCTGGTCGAGCCGCGAGCGGCTCGACCAGCGGAGGGGTCGTCAGGCGGCGGCACCCTGCGGAGCCGGCGCCGACCGCAGACCGAGGTCGGCGGTGCGTACGTCCTTGGTCTCGCGGGCGGTCAGGGCGGCGATCGACGCGACGAGGCAGACGACCGCGGTGTAGCCCGCGGTGACGACCCAGCCGCCCTCCTGCACGCCACCGAGAGCGGTGACGATCGACGGCGTGAAACCGGCCAGCAGGAAGCCGATCTGGGTGCCGATCGCGACGCCGGAGAAGCGCACCGGGGTCGAGAACATCTCGCCGTAGAACGAGGGCCAGGTCGCGTTCGCGGCCGCGTAGCCGAACGAGAAGGTCACGATCGCGAGCGCGAAGACGAGCAGCTCGCTGCCCTGGCTCATCGAGAGCAGGTAGAACGGCATCATCACCGCGCTGGCCACGGCACCGTAGATGAAGACGGGCTTGCGGCCGATCCGGTCGGCCAGCAGGCCGAACATCGGCTGGGTGAACAGCGCGACGACGTTGGCCGCAACGACCAGCCACAGCGTGATCGAGTCGACCATGCCGACCGCGACACCGTAGGCGATGGCCAGGTTGCCGAAGACCGTGGAGACGGCCGCGATGAAGGCGCAGCAGATGACCCGCAGCACGTCGGCCCAGTGGTCACGCAGCAGCACGGCGAGGGGCAGCTTGGCGACCTCGTTGTTGGCCTTGGCCTCCTCGAACTCCGGGGTCTCGTTGAGGCGGCTACGGATGAAGAAGGCCACCACGACCACGATCGCGGAGAGCCAGAACGGGATCCGCCAGCCGATGCTGTACTTGATGTCGTCGGGCAGCGCGACGACCGGGATGAAGACGAGAGCGGCCAGGATCTGGCCACCCTGGGTGCCGGTGAGCGTCCAGGACGTGTAGAAGGAGCGCCTGTCGTCGGGGGCGTGCTCGAGTGTGAGCGAGCTGGCGCCGGCCTGCTCGCCCGCGGCCGAGAGCCCCTGGAGCAGACGGCAGAAGACCAGCAGCGCGGGCGCGATCCAGCCGGCCTGGTCATAGGTCGGCAGACAGCCGATCAGGAACGTGCCGCCACCCATCAGCAGCAGGGTGAACAGCAGCACCTTGCGGCGGCCGATCCGGTCACCGAAGTGACCGACGAAGACCGCGCCGACAGGACGGGCGACGTACGCGAAGGCGAACGTCGCGAACGACATCACCAGCGCGGCGTCGCCGGCGCTGGGGAAGAAGACGTGCGGAAAGATCAGCGCCGCGGCAGAGCCGAAGACGAAGAAGTCGTAGTACTCGACAGCACTGCCCATGAAGCTGGCCAGCGCGGCCCGGACCGGGGTCTTGCCTTCTTGGTTCTCGGTGACAGGTCCCGCCATCGGGTCCTCCTCGGGGTCTGTCCCGCGGTCCTGACCGCGGGCTGTGGGGGTGGTTTGGGTGTGGCTCTTCGAGTTCTCGGACGAGGTCAGCCGGCCGCGGCCAGCTCGCGCAGGTGGGCGAGCATCCGCTCGGCATCGGGGTCGATGCCGGTGATCAGCCGGAAGGCGTCGACGGCCTGGTAGACCGCCATGTGGCCTCCGTGGAGCGTCCGGCAGCCGACCTCACGCGCCGCCTGCAGCAGCGCGGTGTCCAGAGGCCGGTAGACGATGTCCGCCACCCACAGGTCGGGGCGGAGGAGGCTCGTGTCCAGGGGCGTACCGGGGTGGTCGGCCATGCCGACCGGGGTGCAGTTGACCAGTCCGTCGGCGTCGGGGACGAGCGCCGGCAGCTTGTCGACGTGGCTCGCCTCGACGGTGCTCTCGGGGTGATGGCGCCGGATCTCCTCGACCCGCGCCTGGGCGCGGTCGAGGTCCATGTCGGCGATGACCAGCCGCTCGACACCCTGGCCCACGAGCGCGTGAGCGACGGCCGAGCCCGCCCCTCCCGCACCCAGTTGCACGACGGTGCCGAGCGGGGCGTCCGGCATCCCGGTACGCAGCGCGTGGCCGAAGCCGGTGGTGTCGGTGTTGTAGCCGACCGCACCCTGCTCGGTGAAGACCACGGTGTTGACCGCACCGAGCCGGGCCGCGGTCTCATCGAGCCGGTCGAGGTGCTCGATCACGAGCTCCTTGCACGGGTGGGTGATGTTGAGCGCGTCGAAGCCGAGTCGCCGGGCCTCCCGCATCAGGTCACCCACACCCTCGGCCGGGATCCCCAGATCGGTGATGTCGAGCGTCTTGTAGACGTACGACAGCCGGTGCTCGAACCCTTCGCGCATGTGCAGCGCCGGACTCAGCGAGGGTCCGACGCCCGCGCCGATCAGGCCGACAAGAAACGAAGACTTCATCTGGGCGATCCTTAATGTACGAACTAGTACGTTACGAGAGTGAAGGGGATCACATCACGCCCCGGGTCGTCAACCCCTCCCCAGGCTCACCCCGCCCCGCGAGACGTCGAAATCTGACGCCGAGAGGTCGACTCTTGAACGCGAGAGGTCAGTTTTCGACGTCGAGAAGTCAGTGTTCGCCGGCGTACGAACACTGACTTCTCGACGTCGAGAACTGACTTCTCGGCGTCAGGAACTGACCTCTCGGCGTCGAGAACTGACTCTTCGGCGTTAGGCGGTGAGCCAGCCAACGACGATGTCGCCGAGGATGCGGCGGTGACGCTCGCGAACGTCGGGGGCGAGCATGTCGCGACCGAACAGGAAGCCGAAGGTGGCGCTGTTGGCGACCTGGAAGACGCAGTAGGCGCTGATCATCATGTGCACGTCGACCGCGTCGACGTCGGCGCGGAGCTCACCGGACGCGCGGCCGCGGGCGAGGACCTCGTCGAGGACGCTGGCAGCCGGGGCGCCGAGCTCGCGCAGCGACTCGACCTTTTCCATGTGCCGGCCACGGTGGATGTTCTCGACCGAGACGAGGCGGATGAAGTCGGGGTGGTTGACGTGGTGGTCGAAGGTCAGCTCGGCGATACGACGGATCGCATCGACGGGCTCGAGATCACCAGCGTGCAGGCTCTGCTCGAGCTCGCGGATCCGGCGGTAGGCAGCCTCGAGCACGGCCAGGAACAGCCCCTCCTTGCCGCCGAAGTAGTAATAGATCATCCGCTTCGTGGTGCGGGTGCGCTCGGCGATCTCGTCGACCCGGGCGCCCGAGTAGCCCTGCTCCGAGAACACCTCGGTGGCAACCTCGAGCAGCTCGGACCGGGTGCGTTCGGCATCACGCGACTGAACCATGCCCCGAGCCTAGAGCACGATCCACTTCCCATCGCGCGACAATGTATGTACCGTTTCGTACATTAGCCACGAACGGAGACCCATGCGCACCTCGATCGCCACCGTCTGCCTCAGCGGCGGCCTGGTCCAGAAGATGTACGCCGCGGCCGAGGCCGGCTTCGACGCGATCGAGATCTTCGAGCCCGACCTCATCGCCGCGCCCCAGTCCCCCGAGGAGATCCGGGCGCTGGCCGACCGGCTCGGGCTCACCCTCGACCTCTACCAGCCCTTCCGCGACGCCGAGGGCGTCGACGAGGCGGCGTTCGGCGACGTGCTGCACCGGGCCGAGGCGAAGTTCCGACTGATGCGGCGGCTCGGCATCGACCTGATGCTGGTCTGCAGCAACGTCGGCACCGCGACCGTCGATGACGACGAGGTCTCCGCGGGACAGCTGCGACGGCTGGGCGAGCTCGCGGCGACGTACGGCATCCGGCTCGCCTACGAGGCGCTGGCCTGGGGACGGTTCGTCGACGACTACCGGCGCTCGTGGCGCATCGTCGAGCTCGCCGACCACCCCAACGTCGGGGTCTGCCTGGACAGCTTCCACATCCTCTCCCGCGGCCACGACCCCAAGCAGATCGAGGACATCGCGGCCGAGAAGATCTTCTTCCTCCAGCTCGCCGACGCTCCCGCGCTGAGCATGGACGTGCTCTCCTGGAGCCGCCACCACCGGCTCTTCCCCGGCGAGGGCAGCTTCGACCTGCCGGCCTTCCTCGGCCACGTCCTGCGCGCGGGCTACGACGGTCCGCTCTCGCTGGAGGTCTTCAACGACACCTTCCGTCAGACCGACCCGGTGCGCACCGCTCGTCAGGCCCAGCGCTCGCTGCGCTGGCTCGCCGACCGCACCGCCGACCTGCTGGGCGAGGAGGCCGGCCTCTCCGCCGGACCGCTCCCCCGGCTGCCCGAGGTGGCCGCGCCGGAAGCCTTCGACTTCGTCGAGATCAAGGCGCCGGACACCTCCGGGGTCGAGGTGCTGCTCGAGCAGCTCGGCTTCGACTTCGGCGGCCGCCACCGCAGCAAACAGGTCCGCCTGTGGACCTGGGGCGAGGCCCGCATCGTGTGCAACGACGTCCCCAGCGCCTCCCCCGAGCCACACATCGCCGCCGTCGGCTTCGACCTTGCCGACTCGGACCCGGCCGCAGAGCGCGCCGCGCGGCTGATGGCGCCGCCGGTCCACCGCCGGACGTACGCCGGCGAGAAGGCCCTGCGCGCCTTCACCTCTCCGGACGGCACCGAGGTGTTCCTCTCCCATGCGGAGGACTGGATCGGCGAGTTCGACGGCGGCGCGGCGAGCTCCGACCGCCAGGCAGCACGGATCGACCACGTCAACCTGGTCCAGCCCTGGCACAGCTTCGACGAGGCGGTCCTCTTCTACACCAGCGTCCTGTCGCTGACCCCGCAGCCGACGCAGGAGGTCGCCGGCCCCTCCGGCCTCGTCCGCAGCCAGGTGATGAGCTCACCGGCCGGCGGCGTACGTCTTCCGCTCAACCTGCTCCCGACCGGGCAGCCCCAGGCAGGACAGCAGGGCCAGGCACAGCACATCGCGCTCGCCTGCCACGACATCATCGGCGTCGTCGCGGCCGCCAGGGAGCGTGGCCTGCGACCGCTCGAGGTGCCGGGCAACTACTACGACGACCTGGTCGCCCGCTTCGCTCTGCCCGAGGACCTCGTCGCCACCCTGCGCGAGCTCGATCTGCTCTACGACCGCGACGCCGACGGTGAATACCTGCACTGCTACACCGAGACCGTCGGCGAGGTCTTCTTCGAGCTCGTCGAGCGCCGCGAGCGCTATGACGGCTACGGCGCCGGCAATGCCCCGGTCCGCCTGGTCACCCAGGCCGGCTGACCGGCGACCCGTCGGTTGAGCCCGGTAGCGCCAGCGAGCCGGTGCCGAGACCAACACAGTTCGTACGCGACCGTGTTGGTCTCGACACGCCTCCGCCTAGCGGCTCCGGCGGCTCGACCAGCGGTGGTCAGAAGTTGCCGCGGCGCTCCTGCTCGCGCTCGATGGCCTCGAAGAGGGCCTTGAAGTTGCCCTTGCCGAAGCCGAGGGAGCCGTGGCGCTCGATCAGCTCGAAGAAGACCGTGGGGCGGTCGCCGATCGGCTTGGTGAAGATCTGCAGCAGGTAGCCGTCCTCGTCGCGGTCGACCAGGATGCCGCGGGACTGCAGCTCCTCGATCGGCACCCGCACCTCACCGATCCGGGCGCGCAGCTCGGGGTCCTCGTAGTAGGAGTCGGGGGTGTTGAGGAACTCGATGCCGGCATCGCGCAGCGCGTCGACGGTGGCCAGGATGTCGCCGGTGGCCAGCGCGAGATGCTGGGCGCCGGGGCCCTGGTAGAACTCCAGGTACTCGTCGATCTGCGACTTCTTCTTGGCGATCGCCGGTTCGTTGAGCGGGAACTTCACCCGGTGGTTGCCGTTGGCCACGACCTTCGACATCAGCGCGGAATAGTCGGTGGCGATGTCGTCGCCGATGAACTCGGCCATGTTGGTGAAGCCCATGACGCGGCCGTAGAAGTCGACCCACTCGTCCATCTTGCCGAGCTCGACGTTGCCGACGACGTGGTCGAGCGCCTGGAAGAGGCGCTTCGGGGCGCCCTCGGGCTTCTTCAGCGTCGAGGAGCGGGTGACATAGCCGGGCAGGTAGGGGCCGTCGTAGCCGGAGCGGTCGACCAGGGTGTGGCGGGTCTCGCCGTAGGTGGCGATGGCGGCGATGCGTACGGTGCCGTGCTCGTCGCTGACGTCGTGCGGCTCCTCCAGGACGCGGGCGCCCTGCTTGCGGGCGTGCTCGATGCAGCGGTCGACGTCGGGCACCTCGAGGGCGATGTCGATGACCCCGTCACCGTGGCGGGCGTGGTGGGCGATGATCTCGCTCTCCGGCGCGACGCCGCCCTTGATCACGAACCGCACTCCCCCGCTGCGCAGCACGTAGGAGTGGTGGTCGCGGTTGCCGGTCTCGGGACCGGAGTAGGCGACCAGCTCCATGCCGAAGGCGCTCTGGAAGAAGTGGGCGGTCTGGGTGGCGTTGCCGACAGCCCACACGACCGCGTCCCAGCCGGTGACCGGGAACGGGTCGGAGGTGTCGTCGTAGGCCACCAGGCCGACGAGCTGCTCCAGCTCGGCCAGCCCGAGTCCGGCGAGCTTCTCTTGGTTGGTCAGGGTGTCTGCAAGCGTCATGCGGGCAAGTCAAGTGGGCCGAGTCACACCAAACAAGTTGACCACTGCGCACTAAGCAATCTGTCGAATCCGACCAGCGCGGATCGCATCTTGCTAGTCAATCTGACTACCATCGAGCCATGAACCTCGATGACCTCGACGTCACCCTGCTGGAGACTCTGCACGCCCACCCGAGGGTAGGCGACCTCGAGCTCTCCCGGGTCGCCGGCGTCGCCCGCGCCACCGTGCAGAGCCGGCTGCGCAAGCTGGCCGAGGCCGGCGTGATCCGCGACTGGGCGCCGACGATCGACCCGGCCGCGGCCGGGCACGCCGTCCAGGCGTTCGTGACCCTGGAGATCTCCCAAGGAGCCCTCGAGGACGTACGCCGCGACCTCGCCGAGATCCCCGAGGTGCTGGAGGCGTACGTCACCACGGGCTCCTTCGACGTCTTCTGCAAGGTCGCGACCGGGTCGCACGCGAAGCTCCAGGAGGTGCTCGTTCGCATCGACCAGTCCCACGCCGTCGTCCGCTCGACCAGCGTGGTCACGCTCTCCACCCTCATCGAGCCGCGCACCCTCGACCTGCTGCGCACCGGAGCCACACCCCGCTGACCGACACCGCACAGATTTTCGTTGACGAGATTGCTAACAATCTTGTTGATGATCTATGGTCTGTGACGTGCGTCATGCCCCACACCTTCGAAACCAGACACCCGTGCGGTGTCTCCTCATGCGCGGCGGGACCTCGCGGGGACCGTTCTTCGACGCCCGCGACCTGCCCGCGGACACCACGCAGCGCGACGCGGTGCTGCTGGCGGCGATGGGTTCGCCCGACCCCCTCCAGGTCGACGGGATCGGCGGCGGCCACCCCCTGACCAGCAAGGCCGGTATCGTCGCGCCCGGTGCCGCCGGCAACGAGCAGGGCATCGACATCGAGTGGACCTTCGCCCAGCTCCAGCCCGACTCGGACCAGGTCGACACGACCCCCAACTGCGGCAACATGCTGGCCGCTGTCGTGCCCTTCGCGATCGAGACCGGCATGGTCACTCCCGCCGGCGACACCACCACGGCCCGCGTCCTCACCCGCAACACCGGCGCGGTCGCCGAGATCACCGTGCAGACGCCGGCCGGCCCGGACGGGCAGCGCTTCGTACGCTACGACGGCGACGCCCGCATCGACGGCGTCCCCGGGACGGCCGCGCCGGTGCGGATCGGGTTCCTCGACACCGCCGGCTCCGTCGCCGGGAGCCTGCTGCCGACCGGCAACGTACGCGACACCGTCGAGGTCCCCGGCGTCGGCCCGGTCGAGGTGACCCTGATCGACAACGGCCAGCCGCTGGTGATCGTCGATGCCCGGGCTCTGGGCGCGACCGGCGCCGAGAGCCCCGAGGAGATCGATGCCGACGAGGCGCTCCGGGCCCGGATCGAGACGCTGCGACTCCTCACCGGCCGCGCGATGGGTCTGGGGGACGTGACGAGCAGGCCCTTCCCGAAGATGACGCTCGTCTCCGCCCCGAGGAACGGCGGCGCGATCAGCACCCGCAGCCTGATCCCCCACCGCACCCACCGCTCGATCGGCGTCCTGGCCGCCGTCACCGCCGCGACCGCGGCCGTGCTGCCGGGCTCGGTCGCCCATGATCTCGCGGTGCTGCCCACGGTCACCACGACGCCGGACGGGTCCGAGACCACGCTCAGCGTCGAGCACCCCACCGGCGAGTTCAGCGTGACGCTCGGCCTCGACCCCGACGACCCGACCCGCGTGACCCGATCCGCCCTGCTGCGTACGGCTCGGCTGATCATGGCCGGTCAGGCCATGGTCCCGAGCTCCATCTGGACCCAGGAGACCCCTGCATGATCATCGACATCCACGGCCACTACACGACCGCACCGGCGCCGCTGGGCTCGTGGCGCGACGCACAGGTGGCTGCGCTGACCGACCCCAGCGCCGCCCCGGATCCGGCCGGCCCGCAGATCTCCGACGACCAGATCCGCGAGACGATCGAGGCCAACCAGCTGCGGCAGATGGACGAGCGCGGCATCGACCTGACCGTCTTCTCCCCGCGGGCCTCGTTCATGGCCCACCACGTCGGCGACCTCGCGACCTCCACGGCGTGGGCGCGGATCTGCAACGACCTGTGCGCCCGGGTCGCCGAGCTCTACCCGACCCGGTTCGCCGCGGGCGCGATGCTCCCGCAGTCACCCGGCGTCGACCCCGCGACCACGGTCGCCGAGCTCGAGCGGGCGGTCACCGAGCTCGGCGCGGTCGCGGTGAATCTCAACCCCGACCCGTCCGGCGGCCGCTGGGACTCCCCTCCCCTGACCGACCGGTCCTGGTATCCCATCTGGGAGAAGCTCGAAGAGCTCGACGTACCGGCCATGATCCACGTCTCCACCAGCTGCAACCCGGCCTTCCACACCACCGGTGCCCACTACCTCAACGCCGACACGACCGCGTTCATGCAGCTGCTCACCGGCGACCTCTTCGCGGACTTCCCTGACCTGCGCCTGGTGATCCCCCACGGTGGCGGCGCGGTCCCCTACCACTGGGGCCGCTTCCGCGGCCTCGCCCAGGCCCTCGGCAAGCCGGACCCGACGGAGACCCTGATGAGGAACGTCCTCTTCGACACCTGCGTCTACCACCAGCCCGGGATCGACCTCCTCCTCGACGTGATTCCGCACAGCAGCGTGCTCTTCGCCTCGGAGATGATCGGCGCCGTACGCGGCGTCGACCCCGACACCGG
Organism: Nocardioides sp. NPDC054178; assembly: GCF_055585005.1. Taxonomy (NCBI): domain Bacteria; kingdom Bacillati; phylum Actinomycetota; class Actinomycetes; order Propionibacteriales; family Nocardioidaceae; genus Nocardioides; species Nocardioides sp. NPDC054178. The sequence goes on along the minus strand of NZ_JBVJKY010000004.1, from coordinate 273,072 downwards.
TCACCACTTCGACGACACCCGCCGCTACGTCGAGACGTACGCCGCCCGCCACGGCCTCACCCAGGCCGAGCTCGCAGACCTGACCGAGGCCAACGCCCGCCGGGTGTACCCGCGCCTGGATCGGCGGATCCGGGCGGCCGAATCCCCTGTAACACGTCGTTCGTAGGACTACGCGCCCTATCTGAACGACCGGATAGTCCTACGAACAGCGTGTTACACCCCGCCACCCCCGCCACCCACCCCAACCAGGAGACCACCGTGCACGAGCTCGGAGTTGTTCACACGACCATCGACCGCGCCGACCCCGCGGCCGTCGAGGCGCTGTCCGAGTTCGGCGTCGCGACCATCCACGAGGCGATGGGGCGGCTCGGGCTGATGCGGCCCTACCTCCGCCCGGTCTACGAGGGCGCGAGGCTCTGCGGCACGGCCGTGACCGTGCTGCTCCAGCCGGGCGACAACTGGATGCTGCACGTCGCCGCCGAGCAGGTCCAGGACGGTGACGTCGTCGTGGCCGGCTGCGTGACCGAGTCCGAGGACGGCTTCTTCGGCGAGCTGCTGGCCACCTCGCTGCGCAGCCGCGGCGCCCGCGGCCTGGTCATCGACGGCGGCTGCCGCGACGTCGACGAGCTGCGCGCGATGGACTTCCCGGTCTTCTCCCGCGCGATCAACGCCAAGGGCACCGTCAAGGCGACCCTCGGCTCGGTCAACGTCCCGGTCAACGTCGCGAACGCGCTGGTCAACCCCGGTGACGTCGTCGTCGCCGATGCCGACGGGGTGGTCGTCGTCCCGGCCGCCCGCGCGGCACAGGTCGCCGAGGCCTCCCGCCGGCGCGAGGAGGCCGAGGCCGGCAAGCGCGCCCGCTTCGAAGCCGGGGAGCTCGGCCTCGACATCTACGACATGCGCCCCGCGCTCGACGCGCTCGGCCTCACCTACAAGGACTGATCCGATGGTCACCCCCGGCTGGCTGCACTGGTTCGAAGGACCCACCGAGCCCACCTTCACGCTCCCCGAGGGCGCGGTCGACGCCCACTGCCACGTCTTCGGCCCCGCGGCCGAGTTCCCGTTCGCGCCCGAGCGCAAGTACACCCCGGTCGACGCCTCCAAGGACCAGCTCTTCGCGCTCCGCGACCACCTCGGCCTGGCCCGCAACGTCCTCGTCCAGGCGACCTGCCACGGCGCCGACAACAGCGCCCTCGTCGATGCCCTGCGGCACTCCGGAGGAAGGGCCCGCGGGGTCGCGACCGTCCGTGCCGACGTCAGCGACGAGGAGCTGGCCGGCCTCCACGAGGCGGGGGTGCGTGGCGTACGTTTCAACTTCGTCAAGCGCCTCGTCGACGTCACGCCCACCCAGGTGCTGGAGACCATCGCGGCCCGGATCGCCCCGCTCGGCTGGCACGTGGTGATCTACTTCGAGGCCGCGGACCTTCCCGACCTGAAGGACTTCTTCGCGAGCCTGCCGGTGCCGCTGGTCGTCGACCACATGGGCCGGCCCGATGTGACCAAGGATCCCGAGGGACCCGAGTTCGCGGAGTTCCTCGACTTCGTCGCGGCAGGCGATGTCTGGGTGAAGGTCTCCTGCCCGGAGCGCCTGACCGTGACCGGACCCGCCGCCCTCGATGGCGAGACCGAGGCCTACCGAGACGTCGTCCCCTTCGCCCGCAAGGTCGTCGAGCGCTTCCCCGACCGCGTCCTGTGGGGCACCGACTGGCCCCACCCCAACCTGAAGGACCACATGCCCGACGACGGGCTGCTGGTCGACCACATTCCACACATCGCCCCCACACCCGAGCTGCAGCAGGCGCTGCTCGTGGACAACCCCATGCGCCTGTACTGGCCCGAAGGAGAGCACAGTGCCTGATCCCACCCCCACCAACGCAGCCAACCGGCTCGACCGGCTGCCCATCTCCCGGTTCCACAAGCTCGCCACCGTCGCCCTGGCGTTCGCCTACTTCTTCGAGTTCGCCGACATCAACACCTTCGCCACGACGGCACCGGTGATGCGCGAGCAGTGGGGCGTGACGATCAACCACATCGCGTACGTCACCTCCCTCTCCTTCGTCGGCATGTTCCTCGGGTCCGTGGTGGCCGGCGGCCTGGCCGACCGGCTCGGCCGGAGACGTACGCTCGTGGCGACCACGATCTGGTTCTCGATCTGGTCCTTCGCCAGCGTCTTCGCCTGGGACATCGTCGCGATGGGCTTCTTCCGGGTGATGACCAGCGCCGGGCTCTCCGCGATGACCGTGGTGGCCGTGGTCTACATGAACGAGCTCTTCCCGCGCGCCAAGCGCGGCAAGTTCCAGGCCTACGTCATCGTCATCGGCATCTGCGGCACCCCGGCGACCAACCTGATCGCCTCCGCGGTGGTCCCGATCGCCGACTGGACCTGGCGCCTGGTCTTCCTGTGGGGCGCCCTCGGTGTCCTCTTCCTCTTCTTCGTACGCCGCCTGGTCGAGTCGCCGCAGTGGCTGGAGTCGCGGGGTCGCCACGCGGAGGCCGAGGAGATCCTGGTCGGCCTGGAGCGGGACGCGGCCGCCGAGCACGGCCCGCTGCCCGAGCCGGCGGCACCGGTCGAGGACGGCCCTGCCACCAGGGCCGGGCTGGCGATGCTGAAGGACAAGCGGTTCCTCTACCCGACGATCCTGCTCTCGGTGCTGTGGATCTCCCAGACGATCGGCTTCTTCGGCTTCTCGTCCTGGGCACCCACGCTGCTCGCAGCCGAGGGCGTCAGCGTCGAGGACTCGATCTTCTACGTCGCCCTGACCACCATCGGCGCCCCGCTCGGCTCCTTCCTGGCCTCGCTGGTCACCGACCGCTACGAGCGCAAGTGGTGCCTGGTCGTCTTCGGCCTGATCATCGCCGGCTCCGGTCTGCTCTACGGGCTGACCTTCACGCCGCTGCTGATCGTCGCCTTCGGGTTCCTGGTGAACCTGTTCGAACGCGGCTACACCGCCCTGGCCTACGCCTACTCCCCCGAGCTCTACGACACCAGGGGCCGCTCGCTGGGCACCTCGGTCTCCTACGGCCTCGGCCGGCTCTCCAACGCGGCCGGCCCGCTGATCATCGCCGGGCTCTACAGCGGGCTGGGCTACCAGGCCGTCTTCTACTTCATCGCCGGCACCTGGGTGGTCGGGGCGCTCGCCCTGGCGATCTTCGGCCCGGCCACCCGCAAGGCCCGGCTGGCCGCCGAGGCCGCCGCCATCCCGGCTCACTGAAGGGAGTGACCATGCCCCACCCCGTTCCGGAGAACCTGAGCTCGCTCAGGCGGATGGTCGCCGACTCCCCCACCCGCCCACCGCTGGGCGAGGTGGCACACATCGGCCACGCCCAGCTCTTCACCCCGAAGCCGGCCGAGACCGTCGCGTTCTTCACCGACTTCCTCGGCCTGACCGTCTCGGATCAGGACGGTGACCACACCTACCTGCGCACCTGGGACGACTACGAGCACCACAGCGTCGTCGTCACCGGGCGCGCCACTCCGGGCATCGGACGTACGGCACTGCGGTGCTCCTCACCCGAGGCGCTCGAGCGTCGGATCGAGGCGGTCGAGGCCACCGGGGCTCGCGGAGAGTGGCAGCAGGACGAGCCAGGCATCGGGCCGCTGTGGGTGACCCAGGACCCCGACGGGCACGAGTTCGCGCTCTATCACGAGACCGACTACTGGGAGGCTCCCTCCGACGACCTCCGGCCGGGGCTCAAGAACCAGCCCCAGGCCAAGCCGGGCCACGGGGTCGCGGTGCGGCGCCTGGACCACATCAACTACCTGGCCCGCGACGTCGAGGCGACGACCGGCTTCGTGATCGACGCCCTCGGCGCGCGGCCCACCGAGCAGATCAGGCTCGACGACGGCCACATCGGCGCCCGCTGGTCGACCTTCACCCAGAAGTCCTACGACCTCGTCTACACCGAGGACTGGACCGGGTCGACCGGCCGGCTGCACCACCTGGCCTTCGCCACCGACACCCGCGAGGACATCCTGCGGGCCGCCGACCTCGCCCTCGACACCGGCGTGTTCATCGAGACCGGACCGCACAAGCACGCGATCCAGCAGACGTTCTTCCTCTACGTCTACGAGCCCGGCGGCAACCGGATCGAGCTGTGCAACCCGCTGACCCGGCTGGTCCTGGCCCCCGACTGGCCGCTGATCACCTGGACCGAGGCCGAGCGTGCCAAGGGCCAGGCCTGGGGCCTGAGAACGATCGAGTCCTTCCACACCCACGGCACCCCGGTCGTCGACGGACCTCTCTAGGGCATCCGGGGCAGCTCCACCGAGACCCGCAGCCCGCCGCCGGGCCGGGCCAGGACCGCGAGGTTGCCGTCGTGGGCACGGGTGATGCTCTTGACGATCGCCAGCCCCAGACCGACGCCGGCGTGGTCACCGTGGATGCGCTGGGTGCCGCGCTGGAACGGCTCGGTGAGCGTGGCGACGAGCTCGCGGGAGAGCTCCTCACCGGTGTTCGCGACGGTGAGGACCACGCTCCTCTCGCTGGCAGCGACCGTGACCGAGACCGACCCGGCCTCGGACCCCGTCTCGGGCAGGTTGTGGACGATCGCGTTGTGGATCAGGTTGGTCGCGAGCTGCAGCAGGAGGGCCGGCGAGCCGCTGACCGCGGCCTGCTCACCGGAGGTCTCGATGCGTACGCCGCGCTGCTCGGCCAGCGGCAGCAGCGTCTCGACGGCCTCCTCGGCGACCAGCGAGAGGTCGACCCGCTCCCGGGCGAAGGAACGCTGGTCGGCACGGCTGAGGACGAGCAGGGCCTCGGTGAGGTCGATCGCGCGGGAGTTGATCAGCCGGAGCCGGTCGACGAGCTCGTCGACGTCGCGGTTCGGGTCCTTGGCGGCGACGTCGAGGAGGGTCTGCGTGATCGCCAGCGGGGTGCGCAGCTCGTGGGACGCATTGGCTGCGAACCGCTGCTGCTCGGCGACCTGCGACTCGACCTTCTCGAGCATGTCGTCGAAGCCGTCGGCGAGCTCACGGAACTCGTCGCCGGGGCCCTCGAGCTCGATCCGGTGCGAGAGGGAGCCGGTCGCGGCCGTACGCGTGGCGTCGGTGATCCTCCGCAGCGGCGCGAGCATCCGGCCGGCGAGGATCCAGCCCCCGACCAGCCCGAACACGAGCAGGAAGCCCATCATCGTGGCGGCCCGTGGCACGAACGCGCGCTCCAGGTCGGAGCGGTTCGGGACGAAGGGAGCACTCGGCCTCCCCGGCTGCTGCGGCCATTCCATCCACACCCCGTCGGGGACGTAGCGCAGCAAGAAGACCCACACCACCGCGAGCAGCAGCACCCCGGTGACCACGATGACCGCGGCATAGCTCAGCGTCAGCTTGAGCCTGACGCTCATGCCCGGGCGCCTAGGAGTCGACATCGATCCGGTATCCGACACCCGGCACGGTCGCGATGATCGTGGGCTCGCCGAGCCGCTTGCGCAGGGCGGAGACGGTGATGCGTACGGCATTGGTGAACGGGTCGGCGTTCTCGTCCCAGGCCCGCTCCAGCAGCTCCTCGGCACTGACCACGCCGCCCTCGGCGGCGGCGAGCACCTCGAGCACCGCGAACTGCTTGCGGGTCAGCGCGACGTAGCGGCCCTCGCGGTAGACCTCCCGCCGGAACGGGTCGACCCGCAGGCCGGCGATCTCCCGCACCGGCGGCCGGCTGTAGGCGCGGCGCCGGTCGAGCGCCCGCAGCCGCAGCACCAGCTCGCGCAGCTCGAACGGCTTGGTCAGGTAGTCGTCGGCGCCCAGCTCGAAGCCGGAGGCCTTGTCGTCGAGCCGGTCGGCGGCGGTGAGCATCAGGATCGGCATCCCGGTGCCGGCGGCGACGATGCGCTTGGCGACCTCGTCGCCCGAGGGCCCGGGGATGTCGCGGTCGAGCACCGCGATGTCGTAGGCGTTGACGCTCAGCAGCTCCAGAGCCGTGTCGCCGTCACCGGCGATGTCGGCGGCGATCGCCTCCAGCCTCAGGCCGTCCCGGATCGCTCCAGCCATCAACGGCTCGTCCTCGACCACCAGCACCCGCATGCTCTGATCCTAGGTCGATGACATATCGCTGACGTATTCGAAATGTCATACGCCCTGACGACACCCGGACGGGTTGACTGGCACGGTGACCTTCACTGTCCGACCGATCAGCCCCGCCGAGCACCTCGACCACGTCAGGTCGCGGCGCTCGGTCAGCTTCCTGCAGACCCCGGCCTGGGCCGAGGTGAAGCCCGAGTGGCGCGGCGAGTCGCTGGGCTGGTACGCCGGCGACCGGCTCGCCGGGACCGGGCTGGTGCTGCACCGGCCGGTGCCGCGGCTGGGCTGCACGCTGGCCTACCTGCCGTGGGGTCCCGACATCGACTGGGCCGGCGGGCTCACGGTCTGGTTCCCGCCGCTGGTCTCCTACCTGCGCTCGCAGGGCGCGTTCGCGATCCGGGTCGCTCCCCCGGTGCCCACCGACACCTGGGACGCGACGCAGGTCAAGGAGGGCATCGCCGACCCCGGCGTCGCCCGCCTCACCGACGTCCCCGGCCGCCCCGACCCGGTCGGCGCCGAGGTGACCCGCTACCTCCGCGACTCCGGCTGGATCCCGCAGAACCCCGAGGACGGGTTCGGCGCGGGGCAGCCGCAGTTCACGTACGAGATCCCGCTGCGGCACCCGGACGGGACCGCGCGGTCCGAGGACGACGTGCTCCGCGGCATGAACCAGCTGTGGCGGCGCAACATCAAGAAGGCCGCGAAGGCCGGCGTCGAGGTGACCACCTCGGCCGGCGGCGAGGACCTGAAGGCGTTCCACGACCTCTACGTCCACACCGCCGGGCGCGACGGGTTCACGCCCCGGCCGCTCGCCTACTTCGAGAAGATGTTCGCGGCGCTGGCGCCCGAGGACCCCGGGCGGATCCGGCTCTACCTCGCCCATCACGACGGCGACCTGGTGGCCGCGACGATCTATGTCCGCGTCGGCGGTCACGCCTGGTACCTCTACGGCGCCTCCTCGACCGAGAAGCGGGACGTACGCGGCTCCAATGCCCTCCAATGGGCGATGATCCAAGACTCGCTGGCCGCCGGGTGCGACGTCTACGACCTGCGCGGGATCACCCCGACCCTGTCCGCCGAGGACTCCCACGTCGGCCTGATCCAGTTCAAGGTCGGCACCGGCGGGCGGGCGGTGAGGTACGTGGGCGAGTGGGACCTGCCGCTGCGGCCGATCCTCTACCGGGCCTTCGAACTCTACATGAGCCGGCGGGGTCGATGACGAAGATGACGAAGATGACGAGCAGGAAGATCGGGAAAGAGGACCTCGGATGATCGTGAACGAATCGGGCTCACTGACCGAGACGGGCATCGTCGTGCTGACGGTGCTGGCGTTTCCGGTGGCCGCGCTGGCGGTGCCGGTGCTGGCGGTGCTGCGTCGGGTTCTCGGCGTCGCCTGGCGCCGGGCTTGGCGCCACTCGCTGGCGGAGGTCGCCATCGTCTACGGCACCGTGCCGGGGCTGCTGCTGACGATGGTTCCGGGCAGCGAGGCGGGCCTCGTCTCCGGAGCCGTCAGCCTCGAGCCGTTCACCGACATGCCCACCATGGGACGGATCGGCATCGTCGGCAATCTGATCCTGCTCGCCGCCCTCGGCTTCTTCGCCCCGATCCGGTTCCGCGGGCTGCGCTCGGTGTGGCGGGTCCTGAGCCTGGCGGTCGCGGTGTCGGTCTCGATCGAGGTGCTGCAGTACGTCCTGGTGCTCGACCGGGTCTCCTCGGTCGACGACGTGATCCTCAACGCCGGTGGCGCCACCGCCGCCGCGATCCTGTCGTGGCCGTGGTGGCGGGCGCGCGCCAGGTGGTCGCCACCGGCTCGACCGCCTGTGGCGACCCTCCGCGTCCCCGCCGGGCTCAGGGAGTGACGATGGCGAAGTCGGGGTCGCCCTGATCGAGCACGGCGGTGAGCCTGCCCAGCGCGGAGCGGTCGCCGGCGATCTCGATGCCTGCCTCGGCGAGCCGCTCGGGAGTGGGCGTACCCATCGCGAGGACGGGCAGGCTGCGCCGTTTCGTCGTGAGCGTGGCGTCGGCGTCGCCGGTCTGCGGAGCGGAGCTGTAGGTGAGGGCGCCGTTGACGAGGCGCAGGCGGTAGCGCTCGCCGGTGTCGGTGATCACCACGTCGATGCTGAGCTTCTCCTCCCACGCCGCGGGGCCGTCGACCTGGACGGCCATGGCGTCGAAGAGCATCTCGGGGCCGAGCTGGGCGACCATGTCGTGAGCCGCGGTCACCGTGGGGGTGCCGAACTGGCCGTTGCGGAGCTCGTAGGCACCGGAGAGGTAGAAGTTGCGCCAGGTGCCGTTCTCCGCGCCGTAGCCGAGCTGCTCGAAGGTGTCGGCGAGCAGGTCGCGAGCCGCTGCGTGGTCGGGCTGGGCGAAGACCACGTGGCTGAGCACCTCCGCCGCCCAGCGGTAGTCGCCCTCGTCGTAGGCAGCCTGCCCGTTCGCGACCACGGCGTCCGCGCCGCCGCCGAGGCCGACGTACCGCTTGGCCTTCTCGACCGGGGTGTGCTCCCACAGGTGGGCGGGGTTGCCGTCGAACCAGCCGAGGTAGCGCTGGTAGATCGCCTTCACGTTATGGCTCACCGAGCCGTAGTAGCCGCGGGTGGACCACGCGTTCTCGAGGGCGGGCGGCAGCGTGATCTGCTCGGCGATCTCCGAGCCGACCAGGCCCTTGTTGAGCATCCGCAGCGTCTGGTCGTGCAGGTAGGCGTAGAGGTCACGCTGGAGCGAGACGAACTCGACCACCCGCTCGTTGCCCCAGGTCGGCCAGTGGTGGGAGGCGAAGACGACCTCGACCTCGGCCCCGAACAGGTCGATGGTCTCGGTCAGGTACTTCGACCACACGTGCGGGTCGCGGACCAACGCACCGCGCAGGGTGAGGAGGTTGTGCAGGGTGTGGGTGGCGTCCTCGGCCGCGCACAGTGCCTTGAGGTCGGGGAAGTAGAACAGCATCTCCGCGGGGGCCTCGGTGCCCGGCGCCATCTGGAAGACGATGCGGACCCCGTCGATGACCTCCTCCTGGCCGGTCGTCGTGATCTCGAGGGTCGGCGCGATCAGGGTCACCGTGCCGGTCGACGTGGTCTGTCCGAGCCCTGCTCCGAGCGCTCCCCGAGGGCCGCGGGGCAGCGCGGCGCCGTACATGTAGCCGGCACGTCGTCCCATCGCGGTGCCGGCGTAGACGTTCTCGGAGACCGCGTGCTCGACGAATCCCTCGGGTGCGAGCACGGGCACCTTCCCGGCATCGACGTCCTCCTGGGTGGTGACGCCCTTGACGCCGCCGAAGTGGTCGACGTGGCAGTGGGTGTAGATCACCCCGGTCACCGGCCGGTCGCCGCGGTGCTCGCGGTAGAGCGCGAGCGCGGCTGCGGCCGTCTCGGTCGAGATGAGCGGGTCGATCACGATCACACCGGTCTCGCCCTCGACGAAGCTGATGTTCGACAGGTCCAGCCCGCGCACCTGGTAGAGACCGGGAACGACCTCGAAGAGTCCGTCCGCCGCGACCAGCCTCGACTGTCGCCACAGGCTCGGGTTGACCGTGTCCGGCGCATCGCCCTCGATGAAGGCGTAGGTGTCGTTGTCCCACACCACGCGGCCGTCCTCGGCGCTGACGGCGTTGGGTCGACGGCGCCCGAGGAGACCTCTGTCGGCGTCGTCGAAGTCCTCGGTGTCCGAGAACGGCAAGCGCTTCAGGAGCGCACGCTGCTGGTCGGCGATGGCGGCCGTGGCATCACGAGGAGCTGTCGTCATGGCTCGACGCTGGCGCGACGGCGGTCGCGCCGCCTCACCCGAATCCGGTGGGCTTCGCGGCGGGCCTCGAGCTAGACGAGCGCGGCGGCTACCTGGTCGAGGCGGGCTCCGCGGGACGCCTTGACCAGCACCACGTCGCCGGGGGCGAGGTGGCGGCGCAGCCAGTCGATCGCCGCGGCGTTGTCGGGCAGGGCGACCGCCTGCTGCCCCGCACCGTCCGCGATGACGGCGGCAGCCTCGCCGATGGTGAGGACCAGGTCGGCCCGGGTGGCGGCGTACGTCCCGATCTCGTGGTGCGCGTCGCGGCTCGTCTCGCCGAGCTCGAGCATCTCGCCGAGCACGGCGATGCGGCGCCTGGCGTCGATCGAGGCGAGCGCGTCGAGGCCGGCGCGGGTGGACTCGGGATTGGCGTTGTAGGAGTCGTTGATCAGCGTCGCACCGCTGGACAGCGCGCGCAGCTCCATGCGCCACTTCGAGATCGAGGCGGTGTGGAGCGCGGTCGCGGCCTGCTCGAGCGGAACCCCGGCGGCCAGCCCCGCCGCCGCGGCGGCCGCGGCGTTGAGGGCCCAGTGGGCACCGACGAACGGGAGCGTGACGACCGCCTTATCGTCGTCGTTCTGGAGCGTGAACGAGGGCCGGCCGAGCCGGTCCAGGGCGAGGTCGCCGAGGCGTACGCTCGCCCGCTCGCCGGCGCCGAAGGCGAGCACCGGGCCGGCGGTGAGGTCGCTCATCGCGAGCACCCGCGGGTCGTCGGCGTGGAGCACGGCGGTGCCGCTGCTCGCCATGCCCCGCACCAGCTCGCTCTTGGCCGCCGCGATCGCCTCGCGCGAGCCGAACTCGCCCAGGTGGGCCTGGCCGACGTTGGTCACCACCGCGATGTCGGGCGCAACGAGGCCGGTCAGGTCGGCGATGTCGCCGATGTGCCGGGCCCCCATCTCGAGCACCAGGAACCTCGTCGTGGCGTCGGCGCGCAGCATCGTGAGCGGTACGCCGAGCTCGTTGTTGAACGAGCCGGAGGTCGCGACGGTCGGTGCCGCGCTCGCCAGCACGGCCTCGATCATGTCCTTGGTGCTGGTCTTGCCCTGGGAGCCGGTGACCGCGACCACGGTCAGCTCCTCGCGCAGCAGCGCGACGACGTGGGCGGCCAGGAGCTGCAGCGCGGCCTGCGCGTCGTCCACGACCACCGTCGGCAGCGCCGTCGGGCGGGAGCCGAGCACGGCGACGGCACCGGCCTCGGCGGCCTGTGGGGCGTACTCGTGACCGTCGGTGTGCTCACCCGCGAACGCGACGAAGAGGCCGCCCGGGTCGGCCTCGCGACCGTCGATCACGGCCGGCGCGCTCACGGTCACCGAGCTGTCGCCGACGACCTTCCCGCCGACCAAGGAGGCGATCTCGTCCAAGCTGAGGGGAATCATCCCAACAGTGTTCGAAATCCTACGTTGCCGGAGCGTATCCGCTCATCGATATACGGACGATAAGTCAGCCCGGGATCACAGGCCTGCCTATCGTCGGCATATCGGAAATTCCATACGGGACCGCAACCGCAGCTGAGGTTTGCTGGCGTGGATGATCTACCACGAGCCGACCCTGACGGCGACCACCGAGCCGATGGAGACGACCGTGATCCCGCCCACCGTCGGGATCACGGTCTACGGCTGCGCCCCTGATGAGAGCCTCCTTTTCGACTCCTTGGCACCTTCTCTCGGCGTCGTCCTGAGGACCACGACCGAGCCGGTCTGCGAGGAGAATGCCGCGCTCGCGGCCGGAGACCGCTGCGTCAGCGTCAGTCACAAGTCGCCGATATCGAATGAGACGCTTCTCGCGCTGAAAGGCAGCGGTGTCCGGTATATCTCAACGCGTAGCGTCGGTCTCGACCACATCGATGTCGACTTCGCGGCGAGCATCGGGATAACGGTCGGAAACGTCGCCTATTCGCCCGACTCCGTGGCCGACTACACGTTGATGCTGATGCTCATGTCGCTGCGCCGGGCGAAGGCGGCGATCCGGCGCACCGACGTCCACGACTACCGTCCCGCGACCACGCGTGGCCGCGAGCTGCGCGACCTGACCGTCGGCGTGGTCGGGACCGGACGGATCGGCGCCGCGGTCATCGACCGGCTGCGCGGGTTCGGCGGCGACGTGCTCGCCTACGACATCCGGCCCCGGCCGACGATCGCCGGGGTGGAGCACGTGGATCTGGACACGCTGGTCGAGCGCAGCGACATCATCACCCTCCACGCGCCGCTCAGCGAGGAGTCGCACCATCTTCTGGACCGGCGGCGGATCGACCGGATGCGTCCCGGTGCGTACGTCGTCAACACCGCACGTGGCGCGCTCGTCGAGACGCCGGCGCTCATCACCGCGCTCGAGGAGGGCCGGCTGGGCGGCGCGGCCCTGGACGTCATCGAGGGCGAGGAGGGCGTCTTCTATGCCGACCTCCGCGGACGCGAGCTCCCCAACAGCTGGCTGGCGCGGCTCCAAGAGATGCCGAATGTGCTGGTCAGCCCCCATATCGCCTACTTCACCGACCATGCCCTCCTGGACACGGTCGAGAACTCCATCGTGAACTGTCGTGAATTCGAAAGCAGGTTTCCGCATGTCTAAGCTCAAGGTCGGCATCATCTTCGGTGGCGTCTTCGAGGAGCACCCCGTCTCGGTGAAGTCGGCGCAGGAGGTCAACCGGTTCCTCGACGCCGACAAGTACGAGGCCTACTGGATCGGCATCACCAAGAGCGGCGACTGGCGCCTGTGCGACGGCCCCGAGGCGAGCTGGGAGGACGGCGCCCACCGCCCGGTCGTGCTCTCCCCCGACCGCAGCATCCACGGGCTGCTGGTCCTCGACGAGGGCCGCTACGAGACCATCCGGCTCGACGTCGTGCTCCCGGTCCTGCACGGCAAGCTCGGCGAGGACGGCGCGATCCAGGGCCTCTTCGAGCTCTCCGGGATCCCGTACGTCGGCTGCGACGTGCAGAGCTCGGCACTGTGCATGGACAAGTCGCTGGCCTACACGGTCGTCGGCGAGGCGGGGATCCCGACACCGACGTTCTGGACCCTGTCCCCCGGCGACACGGTGCAGACTCTTGGCGATCCCGGCGTACTCCCCTATCCGGTCTTCGTGAAGCCCGCCCGCTCCGGGTCCTCGTTCGGGGTCAGCAAGGTGACCTCGGCGGCGGACCTGGAGGCCGCGGTGGCGACCGCACGACGCTACGACGAGAAGGTGCTCATCGAGGAGGGGGTCGTCGCCGAGGAGATCGGCTGCGCGATCCTCGGCAACGAGGGCGAGCTGGTCACCGGCGAGGTCGACCACGTCGCACTCACGCACGGCTTCTTCAAGATCCACCAGGAGGACGCTCCCGAGACCGGCTCGGAGAACGCGACCTTCATCGTGCCCGCCGACATCCCGGCCGAGGCGCAGGAGCTGGTCAAGGCCGAGGCGCAGCGGGTCTACCGCGCGCTGGGCTGCCGCGGGCTGGCGCGGGTCGACATGTTCCTCAAGGCCGACGGCACCGTGGTGCTCAACGAGGTCAACACGCTGCCCGGGCTCACCTCCTACAGCCGCTACCCGCGGATGATGGCGGCGGCCGGGATCTCGATGACCGAGCTCCTCGACCGTGCGGTCACCCTCGCGCTGGAGGAGACGGTCCGATGAGGGAGGGCTTCACCTTCGTCGACGAGCTGGTGCCGGGCGTCCGCTGGGACAGCAAGTACGCCACCTGGGACAACTTCACCGGCAAGCCGGTCGACGGCTACCTGGTGAACCGCATCGTCGGGACCCGCGAGCTGTGCGCCGCACTCGCCCAGGCGCGCGACAAGGCCGCGACCCTCGGCTTCGGGATCCTGCTGTGGGACGGCTACCGCCCCCAGCGCGCCGTCGACGCGTTCCTGCGCTGGGCCGCCGAGCCCGCGGGCGACAACGATCCCCGCAAGCCCGTGCACTATCCGGCGATCACCCGCCCGGAGATGTTCGAGAAGGGGTACGTCGCCACGAAGTCCGGCCACAGCCGCGGCAGCACCGTGGACCTGACCCTCTTCTCGCTGGCCACCGGTGCGCTGCTCGACATGGGTGGTGACCACGACCTGATGGACGAGATCTCCCACCACGGCGCGACCGGAGTCTCCGAGGTCGCGGCCCGCAACCGGTCGCACCTGTGCTCGGTGATGGAGTCGTGCGGGTTCAGCCGCTACGAGAACGAGTGGTGGCACTACTCGCTGGTCGAGGAGCCCTTCCCCGAGACCTACTTCGACTTCCCCGTCGGCTGACTCAGGAACTCAGCCAGCCGTGGACCTTCGAGCGGTTCGCCTCCTTCCAGACGGAGGCGAACCGCTCCTCGGCGTCCTCGGCGGCGGCCTCCTCGGCCTCGAGGAGCTCGCGGATGGCGTCGTCGGGCGCGGGAACCAGCGCGATCGTCCGGATCATGACGGCGGCGTCGTTGAGGTCGCCGAGGTTCGACTGAACCGACTTGGCGGCACCGGCGAGACGCTCGGCGTCCTTGCCGAAGACCGCGCCCAGCGACTCGGCCGCGTAGCGGACCCGCTTGGCCCTCTTGCGCACCTCGTGGAGCCGCCGGCGACGCTCGGCTGCGTCGTCAGTGTGATCGGCTGCGTCGACAGCAGCCACCAGACGTCGCCAGCTCCGGCGGACCCGCTTTCGCAACGCCTTCTTGCCGGGGGCGCCCTCCGACCAGGGAAGACCGTCGGCAGCGGCGAGGGCGGCGGTCAGGGCGCGGTAGCGCTCACCGTCCAGCTCCGGCAGCAGCCGGGCGCGCTCCTGGGCCTGGCGCTCGGCGAGCGCCGCCCGCAGTGCGTCGACAGCGGTCGGTCCCGGGCCGTGCTTGGCCACCCAGCGCGCCAGCCGTTTGCGCAGCACCTCGGTGTCGCGTACGTCTCCCAGGAGGGCACCCAGCCACTTCAGCTCCTCGCGGAGCGGCTCGGTCCGCTCCGCGTCGAGGAGCGGGCGGTAGGTCGCCAGGACGCTGCGCAGGCTGCGTACGGTCACGCGCATCTGGTGGACCGCGTCGTCCTCGTCACGCAGCACGAGCCGGCCCCAGCGGTGGAGCGCGGCCACCTGGTCGCGCCACCACTCGCCGACCGGCTCGTGTGGATGAGTCATCCCCACAGTTCTACCCTGCTACGGGCTCCAGGTCACCCACCTTCTCCTCGGTCTCCGAGCCGCCTTTCTCACGGTGCGGGAGGAGGGTCAGGAGCAGACCCGCGCCAGCCCAGCAGGCGAGCACGATCAGCGGAACCGTGGAACCGGCACCGTCGAAGAAGGACAGGCCACGCAGGGCCGAGCCGGTCGCACCCGGCGGCAGGAGCTGGCCGAGCCAACCGAGCGGGATCATCTCCGGGGCCGAGGAGATGCCCGAGAGGGGGTTGCCGACCAACATGATCAGCAGCGCCATGATCCCGACGCCGGCCATGCCGATGAAGTGGCGCAGGCCCACGATCGGCAGCGCGACCGCGAGGATGCCCAGGGCAATGACGCCTGCGTTGACCACGTAGGTGCCCTCGAGAGCGCCGAGCCAACCCTGGATGACTCCGGTCATCGCCAGCCCGCCTCCGATCGCGATGAGGAAGGCCGCGGCGACGCGGTCGCGGGTGCGCTTGAGCGCCAGCGAGGTGATCGCCCCGGCCATGATGCCGCCGAGCGCGAGGGGCAGCGCCGCAGTGCCGAAGACGAGTCCGCGCGGGTCGTCCTCAGGAGCAGCGACGACGTCGGTCACCTTCGGGGCGGTGCCGGTCTCGGCGCCCATCGCCGTCGCCATCGCGGTGAGCTGCTGGGCGACGTTGGCGCTGGCGGCGGTCGCGGTCAGCACCTCCTGGCCCTCCGGGGCGACGACGATCGCGCCGTACGCCTCGCGGTCCTCGATCGCCTCGACCGCCGCGTCGCGGTCGGCGACCGCGATGACGTCGAAGGCGTCCTCGCCCGCAGTGGCGGCGAGCTGCGTCTCGATCTGGGCGACGGCCTGTTCCGGACCGGCGACGGCCAACGGCAGCGCCCGTGGCTCCATCTCGCTGGAGGGCCAGGCGAATGCGGTGATGAGCAGGGTGAGGAGGGTGACCAGACCGAGGCTGACCCCGATCACGGCTTGCACTGACTTGGGCATGTCTGTTCCTTCTTAAAAAAACGAATGTTCATTCTCTTTGGGGGAACTCTCCTCTCCTCCGCAAGATTTATCAAGAATGAATGTTCGTTTTCTTTTGAGGTACTCTCTTCACATGCCCAAGGTCAGCGAGCAGCACCGTGCTGAGAAACGCCAGCAGATCATCGCGGCGACGCTGCGCTGCGTGGAGCGCGACGGCTTCCACAAGACGACGATGGCCGCGGTCGTCAAGGAGTCCGGCCTCTCGGCAGGTTCGGTCTACACCTACTTCCGCGGCAAGAACGACATCATCCACGCGATCGCCCAGTCCGGCCTGACCGGTGTCACCGACGCGATCAACCGCCTCATCCCCGAAGAGGGCTCCGGCATGGACGCTCCCCCGCCGGAGTGGGCGATCGAGGCCGCCACCCAGCATGTCCTCGATCTCGGCGCCGAGCTGGGAGTCGACCTCCCCCGGATCGCGCTACAGACCTGGGCGGAGGCCGCGCGCGACCCGGAGATCCACGCGCTCATGGCCCCCGAGGCTCGTCGCATCCGCGCCGCCTGGCACAACTACGCCGAGAAGGCCATCGACGCGGGCCAGTTCCGCCGTGGCGCCGACCCCGAACGGATCGCGATGGTCCTCACCGGTCTGCTACCGGGCTTCATCCTGCAGCGGATCATGCTGGGTGACGTCACGCCGAAGATCTACGCTGCAGGGCTCGCCGACCTGCTCGGCCAGGCAGGGGTAGTCCGGTAGCGAACTGTCTATTACTCGCCGGTAAATGGACAGTTCGCTACCGGACTACCCCAGATCCCCCTCCCAGCGGGCAACCCAGTAACGCACGCCGTAGGGGTCGTCGTCGTAGTCGACCGCCACCGTCCTGACGGTGCGCAGCAGGGAGGCGGCCTCCACGATCGGGCCGACGTCCGCCCAGAGCTCATCGGCCAGCCCGAGGTCGAGCGCGCCGAGCGCCTCGGGGTCGGGGGTCGCCAGCGCCGTGCCGAGCACGTCGTCGAACCCGGCGGCCCGCGGGTCGAGGTGCCCGGGCGCCTTCTCGCTGCGGCGGGCCGAGCCGTTGGCGACGATGAGGTAGGCCGCCTCGCCGCTGCCCACCGGAGCCGTGCCGACCTCGGCCAGCAGCGAAGCCGCCACCCGGGCGCCCTGCGCACCGGCGATGACACGTACGCCCTCGCCCAGCCAGGCCGCGGCGGCCAGGCAGGCCGAGCGGAGCTCGTCGACGGGATCCTCGAGCGAGGCGTACTCCGGCAGCAGGGCCAGGCATCCGGGAACCAGCGCCACTCGTGTCACTGCAGCCCCCTGATCGCTCGCTTCGGACGTCGCCGGCCGGCGATCGTCCAGGCCATGTCGACGGTCTGCCGGGTCTCCGGCACCTGGTGGACCCGGTAGATACGGGCACCGGCCATCGCGCACACGGTCGTCGCGGCCAGGGTGCCGAGGAGGCGCTCCCCGACCGGCAGGTCGAGCGTCTCCCCCACGAAGTCCTTGTTGGAGAGCGAGACCAGCACCGGCCAGCCGGTCGCGACCATCTCGCCGAGCCGGCGGGTGATCTCGAGGGAGTGGAACGTGTTCTTCCCGAAGTCGTGGGCGGGGTCGATCACGATCGAGTCCTTGGCGACGCCGGCGTCGAGGGCCCGCTGGGCGTAGCCGAGGGTGTCGTCGATCGCCGCGCGGACCACGTCGTCGTACTCGATCCGGTAGGGCCGCGTCCGCGGCGTCACGCCGCCGGTGTGGGTGCACACGATCGCGGCGCCGTGCGCAGCGGCGACGTCGACGAGCTCGGGGTCGGCACCACCCCAGGCGTCGTTGAGGAGGTCGGCGCCGGCCGCGCACACCGCGTCGCCGACCTCGGCGCGCCAGGTGTCGACCGAGATCACCAGCGACGGGAACTCCTCGCGCACCCGGGCGACGAAGTCGACCACGCGGGCCTTCTCCTCCGCGGCACCGATCTCGGCGCCGGGGGCGGCCTTGATCCCGCCGATGTCGATGATCTCCGCGCCCTGGGAGGCCACCAGGCGTACGCGCTCGAAGGCCGCGTCCTCGGCCCACGTCGCTCCCTTGTCGAAGAACGAGTCCGGGGTGCGGTTGACGATCGCCATCATGAGCGCATCCTCGTCACCGAAGGCGTGTCGTCCCAGGCGCAGCATCAGGCGACCATACCGCCCGAGCCGTCGCGCACCGGCGGCCGCTCCAGCAGGCTCACGGAGCGGTCGACGACCTTGGTCGAGCCGTCGATCGGGATGTACTGCCGCATCTCGACGTCGTCGCCCGCCGGACCGGTGCCGAGGCGGCGCGACATCATGCCCACGATCTGGGTCGCCATCAGGCCGAGATCGAAGAGATCCTGGTGGCTGTGGTCGCGCTGGCCGAGGTCGACCTGGGCGATCGCGTCCATCCCGCGCGTGTCCATCGTGTCGACCAGGGCGGCGAGCTCCACGCCGTAGCCGGTCGGGACCTGCAGCCGCTCGAAGAGCGAGCGCCGGATCGACCACTCCCCCGCCAGCGGCTGGATCAGGTCCCGCAGCGGCCTGCGGTGGAGAGCCAGCAGCGGGCGGGCGACGAGCTCGGTGACCCGGCCGCCGTCGAGGCCGTGCTCCCCCGGGCGCCTGTAGAACCCCTTGACCAGCTCGATCTTCGGATCGTTGAGAAGAGGGCCGACCAGGCCGCGTACGAAATGGGTGTCCCAGTCGGTCAGGTCGGCGTCCATGAAGACGATCAGCTCACCGGTCGTCACGAACTGCGACTTCCACATCGCCTCACCCTTGCCGGGGTAGGAGCCGAGCTCCGGCCGGATCGCAGCCGAGGCGTAGACGTCGGCACCGGCGTCGGCGGCGATCCGTGCGGTGTCGTCGGAGGAGTCGGAGTCGATGACCACGAGCTCGTCGACCAGGTCCGAGGTCTCCATCAGGCTGGTGCGCAGCTTGTCGACCAGGCCGCCCACGGTCGCGGCCTCGTTGCGCGCCGGGACCACGAGGCTCACCCGCTGGCCCTGCTTGGCCGCGACGAGGTCGGCCAGCGACCAGTCGTCCCAGTGATGGGTGTTGCTCTGCGACCACGACATGTCCCAAACCCTATCGACGGTGTCCTCGAACACCGGACCGATACCCGATCCGTCGGGTTGCCAGCCGTCGGCTACCGCGTGTCGTCGTGGGAGCGAGCGAAGGTGAGGATCTCGTCGGTGGCGCCGTTCATCCAGACGTCCTGGCAGGCCTGCGCGATGTCGTCGAGGCCGTCGACGACCGTGCCGAAGACGTTGCCAGGCACCCACCCCTGGTCGCCGTTGATGAGCAGGTTGTTGCGGCCGTAGAAGAGTGCGAGGTCGACGATCTGGGTCATCTCTCCCGGGCCGCGGTCCTCCGGATAGCCGTAGGACGGGTTGCCGAGGTCGTCGGAGGAGAAGGCGAAGTAGCACAGGTCGCCGGGGATCGGCGTGACCGTCGTGTTCTCCTTGCCGGGCTCCTTCGCGGCGAAGGCGGGCACCAGGTGGTAGATCTCGTTGCGGGCGTACTTGCCGTGGAAGACCTGGCCGCTGAGCGGCAGCGCGTCCCAGACGGCACCGGCGGTACGTGGCGCCTCCTCGTCGAGCAGACGGGCGAGGCAGGAGACACCGCGGCGCTCCAGGGTGACGGTGATGTAGCGGCTCATCGGGCTCCTCGTGGATGGTCGACAGGTCGGACGAACAGCTCACCGCTGGCCCGCTCGTAGGCGCGCGCCGCTCTCAGCACCCGGGCGTCGTCGTGGCGGGCACCGACGATCTGGAGGCCGACCGGCAGACCCGCCTCGGTGGTGCCGCAGGGCACGCTCGCCGCCGGCTGCTGGGTCATGTTGAACGGGTAGGTGTAGGGCGTCCAGCTCGGCCACCACTGCGAGGGCCAGCCCGTGGGGGCCTGGAGCCCCCGCTCGAAGGCGGTGATCGGCATGGTCGGGGTGATCAGGAGGTCGTACGTCTCGTGGAACCGCCCCATCAGCCGGCCGAGGTCCATCCGCACGGCGGTCGCGTCCAGATAGTCGGCCGCGGAGCCGCGGCCCTTGGTCTCGATGCCTTCGCGCAGCAGCGGGTCGATCCGGTCGATCGCGCCGGCCGGGTAGGCGTCGAGGACCTTCGCCGCGCCGCAGAACCAGAGCACCTCGAACGCCTCCACCGGGTCGGTGAAACCGGGGTCGACCTCCTCGACCTGAGCGCCCTCGGACTCGAGCACGGCGGCTGCGGCGCGGACCAGCCGCTCGACCTCCGGGTCGTTCTCGACGTACCCGAGCGTGGGCGAGAACCCGATCCTCAACCCGTCGACACCGTCGTCCAGGCCGGCCAGGAAGGAGGTCCGCGGCGTGGGCATCGCCGACCAGTCGCGCGAGTCGAAACCGGCGACCACGTCGAGCAGCGCCGCCGCGTCGGTCACGGTCCGGGTCATCGGACCGGCGTGGGAGAGGGTGCCGAAGGGGCTGGCGGGATAGAGCGGGATCAGTCCGTAGGTCGGCTTGATCGTCACGGTGCCGGTGAAGGAGGCCGGGATCCGGACCGAGCCGCCTCCGTCGGTGCCGAGCCCCCACGGGCCCATGCCGAGACCCACCGCCGCCGCGGCACCGCCGCTGGAGCCGCCCGAGGTCAGGCCCGGGTCCCAGGGGTTGCCGGTGGAGCCGTGGCGGAGCGAGTCGGTGACGCCCTTCCAGGCGAACTCCGGTGTCGTCGTCTTCCCGGTGATCACGGCGCCGGCCTCGCGCAGCCGCGCGACCGCGGGCGCGTCCTCGGTCCACGGCCCGGTCTCGTCGATGAGCCTGGTGCCGCGGATTGTCGGCAATCCTACGGTCCACAGGATGTCCTTGACCGAGGTCGGTACGCCGTCGGCGATGCCGAGCGGACGCCCGGCCCGCCATCTCTCGGTGGATGCGGTCGCCTGGGCGAGGGCGCCGTCGGGGTCGACCCGGACGAACGCGTTCACCGCGGCGTCGCGCTCCTGGATCGTGTCGAGCACCGACCGCGTCGCGTCGAGCGGGGTGAAGGCGCCCGAGCCGTAGCCGGCCACCAGCTCGGCAGCGGTCAAGGCGCTCAGCTCGGATCCGGACGCAGGCTTCGGGTCGGTCATCGCCCCTCCTGCTCCGCGACGACGAAGCCGCGCTGCTTGTCGACGACGTTCAGCAGCGGCTCGCCTCTCGTCCAGCGCCGCGCGTTGTCGACGAACTGGTCCGCGAGCGCCTCCCGCCAGCCCTCGTAGTCGCCCGACATGTGCGCCGAGACCGCTACCCCCGGCATCGTCCACAACGGGCTCTCCGCCGGCAGCGGCTCGACCTCGAAGACGTCCAGGGACGCCGCCTCGACCGGGCCGTCGCGGAGCGCCGAGACGAGCGCGGCCTCGTCGACGATCTGCCCACGCCCGACGTTGACCAGATGACTGCCCGGCTTCATCGCCGCGAGCACGTCTTCGCTGATCAGGCCCCGAGTCTCCGCGGTCAACGGGGCGGTGACGACGACATGGTCGGCCCAGCCGACGTGGGCGACCAGGTCGGTGCTCGCGAGGACCTCACCGAAGTCGGGATCGCCGCTGCGGGCGGTGCGGCCGGCGCCGCGTACGTCCATCCCGGCCGCGCGCAGCAGCCGCGCGGTCTCGCGACCGATCGCGCCGGTGCCGACCACGAGCGCGGTCTCGGCCGCGATCAGGCGAGTCTCGCGGCGCAGCCACTTCCGTGACGACTGCAGGTCGTGGCTGAGGTGGATGTCCTTGGCCACGGCCAGGATCGAGCCGAGCACGAACTCCGCCATCGCCCGGTCGAAGATCCCACGGGCGTTGGTGACGACCACGTCGGAGGCGACCAGCTCCGGGAACAGCAGCTTGTCGACCCCGGCGGCGGCGACATGGATCCAGCGCAGCGAGCCGGTGCTCGGCCACGCGTCACGGACGGTCTCGGAGAAGAAGTCCCACAGCAGCAGCGCCTCGGCTCCGCGGAGCGCATCGGGAAGTCCCGCGGCATCGGTGTAGGTGAGCTCGGCTTCTGCCTGGAGGCGCTCCATCCCGGCCGGTCTGCCGCCGTCGGGCGGACAGAGGATCGTGATCGCGGGGCGCCGGGACGTCTCCAAGAAATTCCTCCGTCGCACTCGACACACCTCGGCAACAATCCGAGACTACGCTAGGAGGCCAGATTGCAGATTGTCAACAATCCTAGCGAGGTGCGATGTCCTCAACGGTACGCATCGCCGTGGTCGTCCCTCATGACATGGTGCTCGACCACGAGCTGTGGCGGTGGGCCCCGGCCGACACCAGCCTGCTCTTCACCCGGACGCCCTACACCGATCGCGAGGTCACCCTCGAGATGGCCGAGGAGATCAGCGAGACCGCGGTCCTCGAGCAGGCAGTGCGCGACCTCTCGGCCGCCGAACCCCACCTCTACGTCTACGCCTGCACCTCCGGCAGCTTCGTCCACGGCCGGCACGGTGAGCGCCGGCTGGCCGCGGCGATGCGCCGCGCCGGCGGCGCTCCCGCGGTCACCACCTCCGGCGCCGTGCTGGAGTCGCTCTCCGCCCTCGGCCTCTCCCAGGTCGCGGTCGCCACTCCTTATGACGTCGCGCTGGCCGCCCGGTTCGCAGGCTTCCTGGCCGAGGCCGGGATCACCGTCGTGAGCACCGGCGACCTCGGACTCGGCCACCACATCTGGGAGGTTCCCTACGAGACCACGCTCGAGCTGGTGCGGGCCGCCGATACCGACGCCGCCGAGGCGGTCGTCGTCTCGTGCACGAACCTGGCGACGTACGACATCATCGGCCGTCTCGAGGCCGAGCTCGGCAAACCGGTGATCTCCGCCAACCGGGCGACCATGGAGGCCGCGCTCCGGATGGTCGGGCGTACCCCGCCGACGGCCGAGAACGTCTGGGGGCACGCCTCATGACCCGGCCGCCGGTCGTCGGGCTGCTCTATCCCGGGCACGCGGCGGAGGACGACTTCCCGGCGCTCGAGAACGCGCTCGGCGGCGCGATCTGGCTACCGCTGGTCCACACCTCGATGGGTCGTGACGAGCACACCGTCGCGGCTCTTCGCGACACCGGCTCCGCGGACAGGCTCGCCGCGGGCGCCGACGCGATCGCGGTCCACTCCCCCGACGCGGTGATGTGGGCGTGCACGTCGGGGAGCTTCGTCTTCGGACGGGCCGGCGCCACGGCCCAGGCCGCCGCGATCAGCGAGCGTCTGGGCTGCCCCGCCTCCTCGACCTCGATCGCGTTCGTCGAGGCGGCCCGGGCGCTCGGGCTCCGGAAGGTCGCCGTCGCCGCCTCCTACCCCGAGGAGCTGGCCGAGCACTTCGCCTCCTTCCTGGCGGACGACGGGATCGAGATCGTCTCCTTCGGCGCCAGCGGGATCTTCACCGCCGTCGACGTCGCCCGTCTCGGCCCGGACGCGGTCCTCGAGATGGCCCTGGCGGTCGACGTTCCCGAGGCCGAGGCCGTCCTCGTCCCCGACACCGCGATGCACACCCTGACCTGCATCGATACGGTGGAGAAAGTGCTCGGGAAACCCGTGCTGACGGCCAACCAGGTGACCGTCTGGGAGGGCCTGCGACTCGCCGGGAGCTCCGGCCCCCTGCCCGGGCTCGGAACCCTGTTCAGGTAGCGTCGCGGCTTTACATAAACCTCCCGTCACACCCCGCGCCACCTTCCGCGCGCCCTAGCCAGGGCACAGAGACAGCGCTAACGTGGCGCAAATTGTTGACAACCCTACTGTCGACACTGCGGGTCAAAAGCGGTCCCCAGCCATCAATCACACCGAATAGGTGAGAAGAAATGTCAGGAACCCCAACCATCCCCTCCAACGAGGCACAACCCGACAAATCGAAGCTCCGAAGAGCCATCACCGGCTCAGCGGTCGGCAATGCGACCGAATGGTTCGACTACGGCGCCTTCGCCTACGTCGCGACAGAGATCACCGCCAACTTCTTCCCGGAGATGGGCTTCGCCGGCACGGCTCTGACCTTCGCGATCTCATTCATCCTGCGACCGCTCGGCGGCATCTTCTGGGGTCCGCTCGGCGACCGCATCGGTCGCCAGCGCGTCCTCGCGATGACGATCATCCTGATGGCGGCAGCCACCTTCCTGGTCGGCTGCCTGCCGACGTACGACTCGGTCGGCATCTGGGCCGTGGTCCTGCTCGTGCTGCTGCGGGTGATCCAGGGATTCTCGACCGGTGGCGAGTACGGCGGCGCCGCGACCTACATGGCCGAGTGCGCTCCCGACAAGAAGCGTGGGTTCTACGGCAGCTTCCTGGAGTTCGGCACCATCGTCGGCTTCACCGCCGCCATCGCGGTCGTCTTCACCACCGAGTCGATCATCGGTGACGCGGCGATGACCGAGTGGGGCTGGCGTATCCCGTTCCTGATCGGTGGTCCGATCGGCCTCATCGGCCTCTACATCCGGACCAAGCTCGAGGAGACGCCGGTCTTCCAGGAGCTGGAGACGCAGGACGCCGTCGAGAGCGGCGCCGGGGCCGCGCTGAAGGACCTCTTCGCGCTGTTCTGGAAGCCGATCCTCACCCTGATCGGCCTGGTCGCCGCGCTCAACATCGCCAACTACACGCTCCTCGCCTACATGGCGACCTACCTGCAGGAGGAGGCCGGCTTCAACAGCACCGACGCCGACCTGCTGGTCATCTTCGGGCAGATCGCGATGCTGGTCTTCCTGCCGATCGCCGGGGCGCTCTCCGACAAGGTCGGCCGCAAGCCGTTGTGGGGTGGCTCCTTCATCGGTCTGATCGTGCTGTCGGTCCCGATGTTCCTCCTGATCGGCCAGGGCTTCTGGCCGGCGGTCCTCGGCTTCACGGTCTTGGGCATCGTCTACGTCGCCCAGCTCGCGACCATCTCGGCGACCTTCCCGGCGATGTTCCCCTCGCAGGTGCGCTACGGCGGCATGGCGATCGGCTACAACATCTCCACCGCCGCGTTCGGCGGCACGGCCCTGTACGTCAACAACGCGCTGATCGATGCCACCGGCGACGTGCTGATGCCGGCCTACTACATGATCGCCGGGTCGGTGGTCGGCCTGATCGCGCTGTTCTTCGTCGTCGAGACGGCCGGCAAGTCGATCCGGGGCACCGAGATCCCGGGTACGCCGGAGTCGGAGGCGGAGCTCGCCGAGCTCGACAAGGCAGACAAGGTCGTCTGACCGACGACGGCGACCGAGCGTGCCGGGCGCGGCACCCGCACCCGGGACGCTCGGTCGATCCGCGCACCACAGACCGGCCACATGCAATGATTGTCAACAATCAAACTCTTTCTCGGTGACCTATCGGAGACCACGTTGACAGTGACATCGAGCTTCGAACCCGTGCACAGGGAGTCGACGGCCTCGGTCATCGCCCGCCAGCTGCGTACGGCGATCATGGAGCGCACCCTGCGGCCCGGCGCACAGCTGAGCGAGACCGCGCTCTCGGCCCAGTTCGGCGTCAGCCGCGGACCGCTGCGCGAGGCGATGCAGCGGCTGGTCCAGGAGGGCCTGCTCCGCAGCGAGCCCAACCGCGGGCTCTTCGTGATCGAGCTCGACGAGGCCGACATCCGAGACATCTACATCGCGCGGGCGGCCGTCGAGGGCGCCGCCGCCACGATGATCGCCAAGGCACGGATCCCGGCGGCGCTGCGCGAGCTCCGCGCCGCCTGCGACGCGATGACCACCTCGCTCGAGCTGGGCGACCCGGCAGCGCTGAGCGATGCCGACTTCCACTTCCACGACGTGCTGGTGCAGTGCTCCGGAAGCCGGCGCCTGGCCCGGATGCACCAGACCCTGATCGTCGAGACCAGGATGTGCCTGACCGCGCTGGAGGGCACCTACCAGCAGCCGCTCGAGCTGGTCGAGGAGCACAACCAGATCGTCGACGCCATCGAGGCGGGCGACGTGAAGCTGACCCTCAAGCGCGTCGAGCTGCACATGGACGAGGCGCTGCGGCGCCTCATCCACGCCGAGGACAACGACGAGGGCTACGTCTAGATCACATCGCGATCCCGACGTACTTGGTCTCGAGGAACTCCTCGATCCCGGTACGCCCGCCCTCCCGCCCCAGTCCCGAGGCCTTGACGCCGCCGAAGGGAGCGGCGGGGTTGGAGACCACGCCCTGGTTGAGCCCGACCATGCCGGACTCGAGCGCCTCGGCGACCCGCAGGCCGCGGCGCAGGTCGTTGGTGAAGACGTAGTTGACCAGGCCGTACTCGGTGTCGTTGACCGCCTCGACCACCTCGTCCTCGGTGTCGAACGGCGTCAGCGGCGCGACCGGCCCGAAGATCTCCTCGCTGCCCATCTTGGCCGAGGCGGGCACGTCGGTGAGCACGGTCGGCGGGTAGAAGTAGCCGGGCCCGTCGGGGGCCGTGCCTCCGGTCAGCACCCGCGCGCCGCCGGCCACGGCGTCATCGACGAGGGTCTGCACCTTCTCCCTGGCCGCCTCGTCGATGAGCGGCCCGACGCGTACGCCCTCCTCGACGCCGCGACCGACGGGCAGCTCCGACATCGCCTTGGCGAGCCGGTCGCCGAACTCCTCGATGACGGAGCGCTGCACGAAGATCCGGTTGGCCGCCGTGCACGCCTCTCCCGTGTTGCGCATCTTCGCGGCCATCGCGCCCGCGACCGCCTCGTCGATGTCGGCGTCCTCGAAGACGACGAAGCCGGCGTTGCCGCCGAGCTCCATCGACGTACGCAGCACCTGCTCCGCGCTCTGCGCGAGCAGCACCCGGCCAACCGCCGTGGAGCCGGTGAAGGAGAGCTTGCGGATCACGCCGGAGCGCAGCAGCGGCTCGGTCAGCTCACCCGGCCGGGTCGTCGGAAGGATGTTGACGACGCCCTCGGGCACACCGGCCTCGCGCAGGATCTCCCCCAGCGCCAGCATCGAGAGCGGCGTCTGCTGGGCGGGCTTGACGATGCTCGTGCAGCCGGCCGCGATCGCCGGTCCGAGCTTGCGGGTCCCCATCGCCATCGGGAAGTTCCATGGCGTGATCAGCAGCGCCGGGCCCACCGGCTGCTTCGTGATCAGGAACCGGGAGCCACCGGCGGGCGCGGTCTGGTAGCCGCCCTCGATCCGCACCGCCTCCTCGGCGAAGTGGCGGAAGAACTCCGCGGCGTAGGCGATCTCGCCCCTCGCCTCGGCCAGCGGCTTGCCCATCTCGAGCGTCATCAGCAGGGCGAGGTCGTCGATCCGCTCGTGCAGGAGGTCGAAGGCGGCCATGAGCATGTCGGCCCGGGCGCGCGGCGCGGTGGCGGCGAACTCCTTCTGCGCACCTGCCGCCGCCTCGAGCGCACGGGCGCCGTCCTCGGGGGTCGCGTCGGCGACCGCACAGAGCACCTCTCCCGTCGACGGGTCGAGCACGTCGAAGGTCGCCCCGTCGCCGGCATCCACCCAGCGACCGGCGACCAGGAGCCCCTTCGGCACCTCGGCCACGACCCGCGCCTCGTTCGGTTCCTTGCTCATCCCGCATCAGCCTCCCAGGTCAGCGTACGGCCGTCCGGCTGACAGCCGACCGACGCTGGCCTACTGTAGTAGCCAGTCGGATTGTCGACAATCAACAGGAGGCCACGGTGGCCAAGCTCTCCCCGATCCTCAAGCAGGCGACCCCGGTCGTGGCGGCTCGCGGCGAAGGCGTCCAGCTCTTCGACGAGGACGACCGCCGCTATCTCGACTTCACCGCCGGCATCGGCGTGACCAGCACCGGCCACAGCCACCCGAAGGTCGTCGAGGCCACCCAGCGCCAGATCGCCAATCTGATCCACGGGCAGTACACGACGGTCAGGCACCGCCCGCTCCTGGACCTGGTCGACCGCCTCGGTGCCGTGCTCCCCGCCGGTCTCGACAGTCTCTTCTTCGCCAACTCCGGTTCGGAGGCCGCCGAGGCCGCGATCCGCCTGGCCCGCCAGGCCACCGGCCGCCCCAACATCGTCGTCTTCCACGGCGGCTTCCACGGCAGGACCGTCGCGGCCGCGTCGATGACCACCTCGGGCACCAAGTTCCGCGCCGGCTTCAGTCCGCTGATGGCCGGCGTCGTGGTCTCCCCCTTCCCCGATGCACCCCACTTCGGCTGGCCACAGGAGCAGGCGACGGAGTTCGCGCTGCGCCAGCTCGACTACACGCTGCAGACCCAGAGCGCCCCGGCCGACACGGCCGCGTTCCTCGTCGAGCCGGTTCTCGGCGAGGGCGGTTACGTGCCCGCCGACAAGACCTTCCTCGATGGCCTGCGCGAGCGTGCCGACAGGCACGGGATCCTGCTCATCATCGACGAGGTGCAGACCGGCTTCGGCCGCACCGGCGAGTTCTGGGGACACGACCACTTCGGCTCGCGTCCCGACATCATCATGACCGCCAAGGGCCTGGCCTCCGGGTTCCCGCTGTCCGCGATCGCGGCGAGCGAGGCGCTGATGTCGAAGGCCTGGCCCGGCTCGCAGGGCGGCACCTACGGCGCCAACGCCGTTGCCTGCGCCGCTGCCCTGGCGACCCTCGACGTCATCGAGGAGGAGGGCCTGGTGAAGAACGCCGCCGAGCGCGGTGCCGAGCTCCGCTCCGCCCTGGAGGAGGTCGCGAGCAGGCACGAGGCGATCACCGACGTACGCGGCCTCGGGCTCATGCTCGGCAACGAGTTCCGCACGCCCGAGGGTGAACCGGACGGCGCCACCGCCGCCGCGGCCCAGCAGGAGGCTGCCAGGCGCGGCCTGCTGCTGCTCACCTGCGGCGCCTGGGGCCAGGTCGTGCGGTTCATCCCCGCCCTCGTCGTCGACTCGGCGGCCATCGACGAGGCCGCCGATCTCTGGGCCCGGTCGGTCGACGCCGTCCTCGGCTGACCGAACGGATCACCCGATGACGTACGACCTCGAGCGGCTGCTCCGCTGGGAGCAGGCCGGCGCGACCTGGGAGGCGATCTGGCCGCGCGCCGGCGAGGTGACCATCGTGCTGTGCACCTGCGACAGCGGGGAGGAGGTCGACCGCTACACCTCGACCGCCGCCGACCTCCTCGACCACGTCAGATCGGCCGGGCTCAGCGCAGGAAGCTGAAGCCGAGCACCGCCACGCACAGGACCAGCGAGAACGTGGCGTTGAGGAACAGGTTCCGGCCGAGATCGCGCGCCCGGAGGTGCGCGCAGACGGCGCAGACGAAGTAGACGACCAGCGCCGCACTGGTCAGCGCCCCGACGTACGGCACCCACAGACCGGCGAGCAGCCCCGCGGCGGCGGCGACCTTGACCCAGGGCATCACCGGCCACAGCGCCCGCGGCAGCCCGACGTCGGTGAAGCACCGGGCGATGAAGCCGACCGGCCGGAAACACATCGCCGCGTCGCCGAGCTGGATCACCGCGAGCACCACGACCGGCCACCACGGGTCCGGAACCTCACGGACGTACGCCGCGACCACCCCGCCGAGATCGTCCCGCCCCGCCGCGTACATCCCGGTGACGACGAGCGTGGCCGACGCCAGCGCGAGACCGGCCCCGGCGCGCCCCAGGCTCCGGTCCCCCACCCGCAGGTGTGCACCGATCGCGAGCACGAAGAACGCCACGAACCCGGCAGCGGCGACGATCCCGACGGCCGGGACCGCCAGGCCGACGAGCAGGCCCACGAAGCCCAGCCCGTAGGACGCACCGATCGGGAACCGCAACCATTCCACCGGCACCGAGAGCCGCCGGGCCTCGGTCACGGGTATCCGGTGCCCGGTCAGGTTCAGCACCGCCCCGCCAAGCGCGGCGATCGAGGCGACGAGGGTCAGGGTGAGATAGGTGGCCGTCATGGCCATCCAGACACCGGCGACCCCACCGTTGTGACGCCGACCTACCTGCTCAGCAGGCTCGCGATCGCGCCGAGCCCCGCGAGGCCGGCGTCACGGACCGCGACCACAGGCCCGTTCTCGACCTGGCCGAGCACGCCGACCAGCCGGGAGGCCCGCACCAGCCGCTGGGTCGCGGGGCGCCGGGTGCGGTCGTAGGCGACCAGGGCACTCTCGATGCGAGCGTGGCCGGCGAGCTGCGCGGCCAGGACGGCAGCGTCCTCGATCGCGGCGCAGGCACCCTGGCCGAGGTTGGGGGTCGTCGCGTGCGCGGCATCCCCGAGGAGCACGACCCGGCCGTGGTCGAACCGCTTCAGCGGCAGCCGCAGGTCGCAGATGTCTCCGCGGACCACGGCGCTCGGCGGCGTCGCCGCCAGCAGCTGCGGGATCGGCTCGTGCCAGTCGCCGACCAGTGCGGTGACGTCGGCGTGGTGGTCCCCGCCGCTCTCCCCCGCCGGCCGGTTGGCGGTGACGAACCAGTAGGTCCGGCCATCGACCAGCGGGACGTGGCCGACGCGCACCCCGGTCCCCCAGGTCTCCCCGCCCGTCGTCGAGGCTTCGCCCGGCACCGGCTCCGCGGTGACGCCGCGGTAGGCGGTGTAGCCGGCATAACGTACGTCCTCGCGCTGGTGCAGCTCGTTCCGGATCGTGCTCCGGATCCCGTCGGCGGCGACCACCACGTCGGCCGGGCCGCGGGCGTCGACGTGGTCGAGATCGGCCAGGCCGGTGACGGCCACCCCGGTGCGTACCTCGACCCCGTCGCGCGTCGCGAGCTCGGCCACCAGTGCCTCGTGCAGCCGGGCCCGGTGCACCATCACCGGGGTCCGGTCGGCGGCGTCGGGACCCACCTTCGCCAGCCAGCGCCCGTCCGGCCGCCGCAGCCCCGCCTGGATCGCCGGCCGG
The DNA here is from genome assembly GCF_055585005.1 of Nocardioides sp. NPDC054178. NCBI lineage: Bacteria > Bacillati > Actinomycetota > Actinomycetes > Propionibacteriales > Nocardioidaceae > Nocardioides > Nocardioides sp. NPDC054178. The sequence goes on along the minus strand of NZ_JBVJKY010000004.1, from coordinate 242,549 downwards.
GCGCCGTCCGCCAGGCGATCGGCGACCCCGAGGTCGGCCAGGATCTTCCACGCCCGCGGCCAGATCGAGAGGCCGGCCCCGACCTCGCCCAGCTCCGGGGCGCGCTCGAGCACGGTCACCTGCCACCCGATCCGGGACAGCGCGAGCGCCGTGGTGAGCCCTCCGATCCCCGCACCGACCACCAGAGCGCGCCGACCCGCCGAGCTGTTCACGCCTCGAATCTAGTGGACGGCCACCGGCTCGGCGCTGGGGGTGCTCGAGGTTCGCGTGACCAGGTAGACCGCCAGCAGCAGCACCGCACCGACCGCGGAGGCGAAGGCGAAGACCACGATGCTGGCGGTGGCGCTCGTCGGGTTCTGGGCGAGCAGCGCTCCCGCGACCGTCGGCGCGATCACCGCGCCGACCCGTCCGCCGCCGAGCGAGGACCCGAGCGCGCTCGCCCGCAGGTTCGCCGGGTAGTGGCCGGCGATCGCGGAGATGATCAGGCACAGGGTGCCGTGGGAGCCGACCCCGGCGAGGATCAGCAGGAGGTAGACGACCACGAGCGAGGACGGGAACGTCGTCAGCGCGGCCAGGCTGAGCGCACCGAGGAAGGCCGCGACGACCGCCACCTGCAGCGCCCCGAAGCGGGTCGCTGCCCAGGCCGTCACCGCCGAGACCGCGACGGCGCCGAGGTTGAGCGCCAACAGGTAGGTCAGCGAGCTGCTGCCCAGGTCGAACCTCACATCGGCGTCGGTCAGCTTGGGCAGCCAGGTGCCCAGTCCGTACCAGGCGAACATCGTCGCCGTGGTCGCCACGAAGAAGAGAGCGGTCGCGACCGCGTACCGGCCCTTGAAGATGGCTGTGAGGGACGCCTTCTCGTTCTGCTCCTCGGGTGCCGGGACGAGGCCGTAGGTCCGCTCGACGCTCTCGGCCTCGAGGCGGCGCCCTTGTGCCCTCAGCCAGGTCGGGGACTCCGGCAGCGCGACGAGTGCGATCACCGCCAGCCCGAGTCCCAGGAAGGAGAACAGGTAGAGCGACTCCCACCCCAGCGACGGGATCGCCCGGAGCGCGACCAGCGCCGCGATGCAGCCTCCGATGGGCACGCCCGACATCATCGCGGTCGCCACGATCGAGCGGCGGCGCGGCGAGACGAACTCGGAGGCCAGCGCGTTCGCCGACGGCACCAGCCCACCCAGGCCGAGCCCGGCGAGGAACCGCAGCGCGCCGAACGTCTCGGGGCTGTTCGCAAAGCCGCACAGGCCGGTGAACAGGCTGAACCAGACCACCGAGACCAGCACCGTACGCCGCCGCCCGAGCCGGTCGGCGATGCCACCTGCCCCGATCGCGCCGATCAGCATGCCGAGGAACGCGACGCTGCCGATGCTGCCGGCCGAGTCCGGCGTGAGCCCCCAGGAGCTCTCGGCCAGGAGGGACGGGATGGTCGCGCCGTAGATGATGAGGTCGTAGCCGTCGAAGATGACGATCAGCCAGCACAGCGCGATGACCAACCAGGCCGGGCGGGCGCCGCCGGACCGCAGAGGGGAATTTTCCATGGCGCCCATGATGTGGCGGCCGCCACTTCGCGAACTCAACATTCTGTCTTACAGAATTCCGGCTTCCATCGGTTGAGTACCGACACTCAAGCGCCGCGCGGCCCGATCAGGCAGCCTGGAGACATGAAGTTCCTCGTACGCCTCGCTGTGATCCTCAGCGCCAGCATCCTGTACTCGCTCGTGATGACCAACGTCTTCCCCACCGAGGACGCCGACATCGGCGCCGGCCTGATCTACTTCGCGGCCCTGCTCGTCATCTCGGGGGCGTGGGGTCTGTGGGACGGCTACCACGCGACCTCCCTGCCGCCCGTCTTCGTACGCTGGGCGGTGGTCGCCCTGGTGGTCGGGCTCAGCGGCCCGCTCAAGATCTGGTTCGAGGAGGGCCGCGACGTCGGCGTACTGCTGAGCGACCTGCGCTACCTGACACCGTTCGTGGCCGGGCTCGTTCTCGCCCCCGCTGCGGTCGGGATCGCGCTCGGCTACGCCCTCGACAGCCGGGACCGGAGCCTGCCGCGGAGCGCGCCGCACCACCCGTCCCTCTAGGCTCTCCCCAGCAACCGACCCAGGAGGAGCGCGCATGACCACCTTCCGTGAGGCGATCGAGGCCAAGGACATGGATGCCGTCGAGGCGATGCTCGCCGACGACGTCGTGTTCACCAGCCCGGTCGCGTTCAAGCCCTACCCCGGCCGGGCGATCACCGCCGCGATCCTGCGCGCGGTGGTCAAGGTGTTCGAGGACTTCACCTACGTCCGCGAGATCCACGACGGGGTCCACCACGCCTACGAGTTCACCGCCAAGGTCGACGGCCTCGACCTCAACGGCTGCGACTTCCTCACCTACGACGAGGACGGGAAGATCGTCGACTTCAAGGTGATGGTCCGCCCGCTGCGCGCCGCCGAGGCCCTCGCCGCCCGGATGGGCGAGCAGTTCGAGGAGATCAAGGCCGCCGCGCTGCGGGGCTGAGACCGGCTGCTCGGCCGATCGGCTACTCGGCCGATCGGCCCTCGCGCCGCTCCTGCTGCCGCTGCTGCGCCTCGGGCAGGAACTTCAGGCACGGCGCGTCGGCCTCGGGGTGCTTCTGCGTCAGGTGGAAGATCCATCGGTCCATCGCCGCCATGAAGCCGTTGTCCTCACCGGCGCGATAGGTCGCCCACTTGATCCGGTCCCTGACGACGCACTCCGTGCAGGTCACCTTGTAGACGAACTGCTGCTGGGCGTCGAGATCGATCCTCACCGTGGCCAGCGGCCCGGCCTGCGAGGCTGCCTTCCGCTCACGAGCCGACTTGCTCGCTGTCATGCTGCACCTCGTTCCGGTCGGGAGACGAAGCCTACGTCAGCACGTCGTGACCACGTCGAAGCGGCCGCCCGCGGACTCCTGCAGGGTCGTCACGGTGGCGTCGCCCTGGCCCATGTAGTCCTCCGAGACGTCCGCGTAGAACGGGTTGTAGGGGTTGGTGCCGTAGGAGTGGGCGCGCCCGGCGGCCTGGTGCTGGGCGTTGGTCGCCGAGCCGCAGTAGAGGCCCGGCTCGGTCGGCGGGTCGGTGGGCGGGTCGGTCGGCGGGTCGGTCGGCTCGGTGCCCCGCTCGACCCGGCGGTTGTTGTCGAAGAAGAAGTCCGTGACGTACGCCGGGTAGTCGATCGAGTTCGTCGTGACGTACGAGCCACCGGGGCCGCCGCCGGCCGGCCAGTTGTGGCCCATCCCGGTGTTCTGGATCAGCGAGACCCGCGGGCCGCTGCCGTCCGACCAGAGCGTGCCGGAGCCGGCGGTGTTGTTGCCGGCCAGGCCCGACAGCGAGAACGATGACTGCGCAGTGGCGCCGTAGATCCCGGCCATGACCTGCGCGTTCAGGGTGTTGTAGCCGGGTGCGACGGTCGTGTCGTTGGAGCCGTAGATCACTGAGGTGACCTGGCTGCCGAAGCCCGAGGAGGCGGACCCGGCGAACGTCCGGCAGGTGTTGGTGACCTGTGACTGGCTCACCGCGACCGACCCGATCTGCCCCGACGTCGTGCCGACCGAGGGGCCGGCGTTGATCCCGATCCCGGCGAACACGTCAGGCGCGAGGCAGCCCATCACCATCGTCTCGCCACCGCCCGAGGAGAGCCCGGAGAGGTAGACCTGGTCGGGGTCGATGTCCAGTGCCGGGTCGGCCAGCAGGTCACTGACCAGCTGGAGCAGGTTGTCGTCGTGCCGCCCCGGCGAGGTCCGGGAGTGGTTGCCGTCGTAGTAGTCCCAGCAGCCGAGGAGTACGCCGCCGTTCGGCGCCGCAGGGATCGCCACGACCATCCCGCGGGCGTCCGCGGTCGCGGCCCAGTTGCCGCCGTCGCGCAGGTTGGCCGAGGTCTGGACGCAGCCGTGCAGACTGACCATGAGCGCACGCCCGGTGCCGAGCGTAGGCGCGGTGCCGGGGACGTACAGCTGGGTCGTCATCCCGCCCGCCGTCCGTGCCGTCCACGTGCCCGCCGCGGCTGCGGCCGTACCACCTGCAGAGGGCGCCACGGCAACCACTGCGCCACCGGCCAGCAGCAGGCCGAGGCCCGCGAGCGCGACACCGATGCGTTGCTGCCGGAACCTGGACGAGATCCGAGACCCGAGACCCATGACCGATCCTCCTGAACGAGACCCGCCTGCCGCCTCCCGACAGGCAGATCGACCGTAGGTGTGACGACCGCCACAGGTCTATGTCGACCCGACCCACAATCCGGCGGCCCGATGTATCGGTCCGGCGCCGGTCACCGGTAGAGCTCCTCATCGATGCTCGCCAGCCGCGACGGATGGACCCGATCCCCCAGCCCGTAGAACTGCTGAAAGCTCATCACCAGCGGCCGCCAGCGATCGGGGTCGATCCGGTTGGGATGACCCTCGAGGCGTACGTCCGGCATCACCCGCACCGCGGTCACGGCGACCTCCACGGCGAGCAGCTTCGGCTCACCGAGCTCGTGGAGCGCCGACACCGTCCCCTCGATGTGCACAGGGCACTCCCCGACCGACGTCGGCAGCACCGTGTCCGATCCGTACGCCGTCAGTCCGGCGTGCGCGTACTTGTCGGACACGTGCACATACCCACGCTCCGCCTTCGCCGCCGACATCGCCCCGTTGCCCGTGGTCAGCGCCAGCCGGTCGACCTGGGTCACCAGGTCGACCGAGGCAAGATTGAGGACGATCTCGGGCCGGTCCCTCAAATTGCGCGCCGTCTGCGACGAGGCGCCGATCCCGAGCACCGCCGTACGTCCCAGCCAGAACACCGACGACATCGGCATCAGGTTCGTGGTCCCGTCCTCGTTGAGAGTCGAGAGCACCACCACCGGCGTGCCGAAGTAGAGGATGGCCGGATCGATGTCCACATGCGTTCCCATGTCTCGAACCTAGGGCTCACGACCCGCCTGGTCCGGCGGGTATCCGACGCACAATCAGGGTCGGCGAGTGAATCGGATGGTGCCATCCGGTAGTCGCTCATGAACATACGCGGGGTTGTGCGCCAGCCGGTGATGATGCGGACACAGCAGTGCCCCGTCTTTGAGGTTGGTCTTCCCGCCGGCGGCCCAGGGGTCTAGGTGGTGGGCGTCGCACCACTCCGGCGGCATGTCACACCCTTCGGCCTGGCAGCACTTCTGCTGGAGTCGGAGTGCTTTGCGCTGGATCGGTTGGAAGAACCGGCTGCCTCGGCCGGCGTCGAGGACCTCACCATCACCACCCAACACCCAGGGGATGATGGTGGCGTTGCACGCCATCCGCCGCGCCTCGGCCGCGGAGATCGTGGCCCCGTTGGTCTCGTCATAACCCAAGGTCGCGACCCCGAGGTCCTTACGCAGCTCCTCCAGCGAGATCACCACGTTGATGGTGGTCGCGTCACCCCCGTGTCGGGGCAGCGCGGCGGGGTCGAGGGTCTCCAGCAACCGGGAGAACCCCTGCCCCATCAGCCGCTCCCACGGCGGCAACGGGGCACCCTTGCCGACCAGCTGCTGTTTGCGGGGCTGGGCGTAGGCCTCGACGAGTCGTTTGAACCGCATCCCCATCGAGGTCGGCAAGACTCCCTCGAACCCGACGGTGCCGTCGTGGTTGTCCCAGACCCGCAGCGCGGTCTTCTGCTGGGCTCGTTCCTCCTCAGCCAAGAGCGCTCGGGCTTCGGCGTCCTCGAACCGGACCGGGTCGATCTCGACCAGGATCCGTTTGCCCGCGATCCGCAACTGGTTCACGGTCAACTCACCGGCGTAGTCGACCAGCAGCTTCTCCGCGAGGATCAGGTGCTCGGGACTGGCGACCGGATCCGTCTTGATCTTGTCCAACGCCCTCGTGATCACCCGGGCCTTGTCCAACGACACCACGCCCTCGGCCAGACCGGCGGCCACCAGGTCGTACTTGGCGACCCTGGTGGCGAGTTTGATCTGCGAGCGGGCCGCGCCTTTGTCGATGAGCAGTTCGGCCCGCATCCAGGCCGAGGCGTCCTTGGCGCCGGTCTCTTCTGCGATGTCACCGGCGCTGGCGAGCACCTGAACACTGACCGCGCCGAGCTTGGTCTGGAGTGTCTCCAGCCGCTTCAACGCGTCTTTCTTCTGCCCGGTGCGCCAGTAGGCGGGGTCCCTGGTCAACAGCCTGTCGAGGGCGGTTTCGATGGCGGCCAGTTCGGCGTCGATCGCGTCACCGGGGTCGGTACCCCAGTGGTCGACGTCGCGCCCGAGACTCATCGCCATTCCTTCCCTTTAAGGGTGTGTTGTGATGGCTCTGATTCTACGCCTCAACCGCTCTCTTTACTATCTATTTTCCCTGTTCAGACGAGTTTTTCGCGGTGAGCGAACGTCCTCGTTCCTGTGGATGATAAGTGGCCCGAAGGGCCACCCTTCACGCCCCATCAACACCATCCATCCCAGGAATGAATCCGCTGCGCCACACCCCGGCCGCCGCCCCGATAGCCAGCCAAATCTTTTCTCGACGGGCCCCGGTGTCCAGGACCGCGAAGCGGCCGGCGAAGCCGGCGGCCGCAGGCCGTCCTTGACTCCGGGGCCCGTCGAGAAGACCCTCCAAGATCGGGTCGGCGGCCCAGACCAACCCCGAAGAACGGTCACGGGACAGATGGTCTCGACAAGCTCGACCACCGAGAGCCGAACGAATGCCGAGTCGGCGCATCTTGACCGGCCCGCTCGCTTCGCTTCGCGAGACACCGGTCAAGATCCGCCGACTCGGCAGGGTTACACGCCGCCCTGCCGCTGCTGTTCTCGACAAGCTCTCGACTACCCCCTCACCGGTCCACGACCCAGACCCCTAAACGCGGCTGGCAAACCCGACACCCGCAAGGCGCCATCTCGACAAGCTCGATACATCGCCGCGACGCCGGTCCAGATCGAGAAGACCCGCCCTGATCGGGTCGGCGGCCCACACCAGCCCCGAAGAAGCGGTCACGAAAACAGATGGTCTCGACAAGCTCGACCACCGAAAGCAACTGAATGCCGAGTCGGCGCATCTTGGCCGGCTCGCTGGCTTCGCATCGCGAGACACCGGTCAAGATCCGCCGACTCGGCAGGGTTACCCACCACGGCGGAGCTCACCCGTCGCCCGCCCCACAGCCGACAGCGCGCGCAACCTCGGTGACGATCGCCCGAAGGTCGGCGAAGGAGACAGACCGCTGAGCAACACCCGCACCACCGATCGTGGCGATCGTGCCACCGCCATCGACGTCCGGTGCAAGATCACATGCCCAGAAGGGACGCGCACTGCGGCCGCCGCCATCGACGTACGCTCGTCCGCCGGCGACTGCGAACGAGTCCTCCACTGTGCCGATGCGCCGGTGCTCGTCGGCCCAGTCGTCCTCTTCGACCGATGCCGCGGCCACGATGCTGCCGACCTCGCCACCGACGGTGTCGGTGAGGATGTCGCAGGTCCAACTCCCCCCGCCCCGTAGGGGCAGCGGCTCGGGGTCGGCGCTCCTGAACTGGTCGGTGCCGAGCACCGAGGCGACACGGCGGGCGCTCATCCCGCAGGCGGTCGGCGCCGCGTACGTCTCGAAGGGTCCGTCCAGTGGATCGGCGTCGCAGCCGGCGGCGTACTCGGCGGCCGCCCGGAACACCTTGCCGAAGGCCTTGGCCGAGCCCTCGACCTCGGCGGAGGACCACACGGAGATCGCCGGCAGCCCGGGCCAGTAGCGCGAGCACACCCAGGTGCCCTCGAAGCTGCCGTCGGTACGCTCGAAGCCGCCGCGCCCGCCGTTGAAGGTCATCCGGTGAGCGCGAGACTCCACGGACCGGATGCGCCTCGGCCAGCTCGCCGCATCGTCGGCGAGCACCATGAACTCGACCTCGCCGTCGTCCGGCCCTTCGCCGTCGTCCGGCCCTTCGCCGCCGACGATGGCCGAGCAGCGCTTCCCGAAGCCGTACCTCTCCACGAACCTGTCCGTGCCGAACAGGTCCTCGACAAGAGCTGTCCGTACGCCACACACCGTGGCCTTCTCGTAGTGAGGCGTCAGCCCGCTACGCCACTTCCAGACGCCGCCGGCTACCACCAACAGAACGATCACAACGCCGATCACGGCACGACGAGCGCTCACACCAGTTCCCCTTCAGCCCCGAGACAGGGCTCATGATCTCTCAGCGCTCGCTGTCGAACCAGGAACGCAGCCGGGCGATGACCAGGTCGATGGAGCCGTCGCGGACGGCTCGACCGAAGGCACCCTCGTCGAGGCGGTCCCCAAGGACGTAGACGGTCGCGAGGCGGGCGGCGTCGGCGAGCGGCGCGGTGGTGATGCGGCCGGGGTCGGCGAGAAGCGGGTTGCCGCGCATCCATCTCATCCAGTCGATGGTGACGACCGGCAGCGTGCGGTGCAGCCGGCGGACCGGGTCGGGGTCCGGGGCAGTCAACGCGGCGGCAGCATCGAAGGCCTCCCGCCACCTCGCCTCCGGCACGCTCCGTAGCTCGTCCTCGACCTGCGCATCGGAGGGATCGAGGGCCACGCGGGCGCGGTCGAAGGTGTCGTACGCCTTCTGGTCGAAGAGCACCATCCGCACCTCCTCGACAGCCGTCGGGGTCCGGGCGAGGGTCCACAGGGAGACGTGGGCCGCCTCTTCGAGCGGGTAGCGGTAGACGCCGGTCGAGATCGCCGGGAACGCCACGGTGCGCGCCCCGAGCTCGTCGGCCACCCGGAGCGACTCACGGAAGCACGAGGTCAGCAGGGCGACGTTGTCCTGGCCGCTGGTGAACACAGGGCCGACCGTGTGGATCACCCACCGCGCGGGAAGCTCACCGGCGGTCGTCGCGACCGCCTGTCCGGTCGGTAGCCCGCCGCCGAGATGGCCGGCCCGCAGCCGCCGGCACTCCTCGAGGATCGCCGGCCCGCCTCGCCGATGGATCGCCCCGTCGACCCCTCCTCCGCCCAGCAGCGAGGAGTTGGCGGCGTTGACCACGGCGTCGACCCGCTGGTCGGTGACGTCCCCGCGTACGACCGTGATCCTCACCCGATCAATCTAGATGACCGCGACCGGCCCCACGGGGCAGTCATCGGTTCTGCCGATGCATTAGACCAAAAGGATTCGTTTGCCAGAGGAAGGTGGTGGTCCCGACCATTGGTGCTGCGCCTCACACCTTTGGAGAATGAAACATGCCAGACCAACCAGTCGTCGAGAAGCACACCATCGGCTACGTCCCACCCGAGGACCGCCATGGCAAGGTGCGCGACCTCTTCACCCTGTGGTTCGGGACGAACATCGCTCCCCTGCCCGTCGTCACCGGTGCCGCTGGCGTCACCGTCTTCGGCCTCGATCTGTTCTGGTGCGTCGTGGCGATCATCGTCGGCCACCTCGTCGGCGGCATCTTCATGGCGCTGCACTCGGCCCAGGGCCCGCAGATGGGCATCCCGCAGATGATCCAGAGCCGCGGCCAGTTCGGCTCCTACGGGGCGCTGATCGTCGTGGTGATCGCGGCCGTGATGTACCTGGCCTTCTTCGCCTCCAACATCGTCCTGGCCGGCCAGTCGCTGCACGGCATCGCCGACCCGATCCCGGTCGAGGCGGGCATCGTCCTCGGGGCGCTAGGCTCCGGCCTGATCGCGGTGATCGGCTACAAGGTGATCCACTCGCTCAACAAGGTCGCCACCTGGGTCCTCGGCATCGGCATCGTGCTCGGCACGGTCGCGATCTTCGTCTCCGGCGTGCCCGCCGGCTTCTGGACGCAGGGCGGCTACAGCACCGCCGGCTTCCTCGCGACGGTCTCGCTGGGCGCCCTGTGGCAGATCGCGTTCGCGCCGTACGTCTCGGACTACTCGCGCTACCTGCCGGCCAGCGTCGGGGTGAAGGCGACCTTCACCGCCACCTACCTCGGCTGCACCCTCGGCTCGATCCTGCCGTTCGTCTTCGGCGCGATCGTGGCGCTGGCGATGAAGCCGGGCGTCGAGGTCATGACCGGGGTACGCGACACCACCGGCGCGTTCGGTACGCCGCTGCTCGTGCTGTTCCTGCTCTCGGTGATCAGCCACAACGCGCTCAACCTCTACGGCACCGTGCTCTCGCTCATCACCTGCGTGCAGACGTTCGTCGCCAGCTGGATCCCGACCGCCCGCAGCCGCGTGGTGCTGTCGCTGCTGGTGATGGCCGCCTCGACGTACTTCGCCATCGGCGTCTCCGGCAACTTCATCTCGCACTTCGTCGACATCGTGCTCGCGCTGCTCGTCGTGCTGGTCCCGTGGACCGCGATCAACCTGATCGACTTCTACCTGATCCACCGCGGCAACTACGACCTCGACTCGATCTTCGCGGCCGACGGCGGCATCTACGGCCGCTTCAACGGCCAGGCGATCCTGGCCTACGTGATCGGCATCGTCGTCCAGATCCCGTTCATGGCGACGCCGCTCTACACCGGGCCGGTCGCGGACAAGCTCGACGGCGCCGACCTGAGCTGGATCATCGGCCTGGTCGCCACCGCGCCGATCTACTACCTGCTGGCCCGCGGCCGCAAGCTCGCGCCCAGCGAGCTGGCGCTCGCCTCGCACGCCTGAGTCACCCAGCACTCCCTCGGCGGGGAGGTCGCGTCAGCGGCCTTCCCGCCGTCGTGCTGCCCGCCCCGAGGAGCGGACGAACGCCTGGGCGCGCGCGGTGAGGCGTACGCCCTTCATCGAGGCCAGCACGACCTCGAGAGGCTCGACCGGGTCGGTGATCTCGAGGGTCACGATCTGCGCACCGTCGTACGTCGTGTCGCTGGCCGGGCGCTGGTTGAGGACCGACCAGCCCTGGCCGTTGGCGACCATCGCCCGGACGGTCTCGAAGCCGGCGCTGCGGTGGCGGACCTGCGGACGGAAGCCGGCCGACTCGACGAGACGCTCGAAGTACTGGCCGCTGTGCGGCAGGTCCAGGAGCACCATCGGCTCCTCCTCGAGCTCGGCGAGCGCGACCTTCTTGCGGCGCGCGAGCCGGTGGCCCTTGCCGACGAGGACGTACGGCGCCGCCAGGCCGACCCGGACGTGGTCGATGTCGTCGTCGAGGTCGTAGCCGTACATGAGCGCCAGCTCGCAGCTGCCCGAGCGCAGCGCGTGCTTGAGCGCGGCGTGCTCGTCCTCGACGACGGAGACGTGGATGCCGGGGTGGTCCTGCTCGCAGGCGGCCAGCAGCCGCGGCAGCTCGAAGGGGCCCAGCGTGGTGAAGCAGCCGATGGTGAGGTCACCGACGAGCGCCTGGCCGGCGGAGCGCGCGACCTCGACCAGCTCGCTGGTGTGCACCAGATAGCTGCGCAGCTCGCGGTAGAACTCCTCGCCGGCCGCGGTCAGGGTCAGGCCGCGCGCATGGTGGCGCAGCAGCAGCTGGACGCCCAGCTCCTTCTCCAGCTGGGCGACGGCCGTCGAGACGGCCGACTGCGAGACCACGAGCTGCCGCGACGCGGCGGTCATGGAGCCCAGCTCCGCAGCCGCGGCGAAGTAGCGCAGCTGGGTCAGGGTGAAGGACGGCTCGGCCATGCGGGCCATCCTGCCCGAAGTCACTCCCGTTTCGCCCCGTTGACGCCGTCGAGGTTCGCGAGCGTCTCGGGGCGCAGGAGCGCGTCGAGCACGGCGGGGTCGAGGCCTCCGGAGGCGAGGGCGAGGTCGCGTACGGCCCCGGCGCCGCTGAGCGCGGCCTTGGCGATCTCGGCGGAGCGCGCGTAGCCGAGCAGCGGGGTCAGGGCGGTGGCGAGGCCGGCGTTGCCGGCGGCCGCGGCGGCGAGCTTGGCGGCGTCGACGGTGATCCCGTCGACGCACGTCTCCCGCAGCGAGTCGAAGGCCGCTGCGGTCCAGGCGAAGCCCTGGAGCAGGCCGTGCGCCATCACCGGCTCGAAGGCGTTGAGCTGGAGCTGGCCGCCCTCGGCAGCCATCGTCACGGTGAGGTCGTTGCCGATCACCCAGAAGGCGACCTGGTTGACCATCTCCGGGATGACCGGGTTGACCTTGCCGGGCATGATGCTCGACCCGGCCTGGCGGGCGGGGAGCTGGAGCTCGGCGAGCCCGGCCTGCGGGCCGGAGCTGAGCAGCCGGAGGTCGTTGCAGATCTTGGACGCCTTGACGACGATCCGTTTCAGCACGCTGGAGACCTGCACGAACGCGCCGGTGTCGCTGGTCGCCTCGACCAGGTCTCCCGCGCCGACCACCGGCAGGCCGGTGATCTCGGCGAGGTGCTCGACGGCGAGCCGCCGGTAGTCGGGGTGCGCGGTGATCCCGGTGCCGATCGCGGTGGCGCCGAGGTTGATCTCGCACAGCAGCACCCGCGAGTCGGCCAGCCGGGCCAGCTCCTCGCGCAGCGTGATGGCGAAGGCACCGAGCTCCTGGCCGACCGTCATCGGGACGGCGTCCTGGAGCTGCGTACGTCCGATCTTGGGGACCGAGCGGAACTCGGCCGCCTTGCGGGCGAAGGAGTCGGCGAGCGCCTCGGTCGCCTCGACCAGCCGGTCGACGGCGCCGACGAGCGCGAGCCGGACGGCGGTCGGGTAGACGTCGTTGGTCGACTGGCAGCGGTTCACGTGGTCGAGCGGGTGGATCTGGTCGTAGCTGCCGAACGGCAGGCCGAGGATCTCGAGCGCCCGGTTGGCGACGACCTCGTTGGCGTTCATGTTGGTCGAGGTGCCGGCGCCGCCCTGGATCACGTCGACGACGAACTGGTCGTCGAGCGCGCCGTCGCGGACCTCCTGTGCGGCGGCCGCGATGGCGCCGTGGCGGCGGTCGTCGAGCAGACCGAGCCCGTGGTTGGCACGAGCGGCGGCGAGCTTGACCGCGCCGAGGGCGGCCACGAGCGAGCGGTGGCTCCCGACCGTGGTGCCGCTGATGGGGAAGTTCTGCAGCGCCCGGGCGGTGTGCACGCCCCAGTAGGCATTCGCCGGGACCTCGAACGGGCCGAGCGAGTCGTGCTCGGTGCGGGTGGTCGGGGCGTCGAGGGTGGTCATCGTCCGCTCGCCTCCTCGGCGACGTCGAGCGCGGTCCAGGCCAGCGCGGTCGCGGCATCGAGGATCGCCTTCTCGGCGTCCCCGCCCACGCAGTGCGCGGCGAACTCGGGCTGGTGGTTGAGGGCGGTGCCGGAGTTGATCCCGACGTAGGGATGGATCGCCGGGACCACCTGGGAGACGTTGCCCATGTCGGTGGAGGCCCGGTTCATCCGGCGCGCCGGGGTGCCCGGGTCGAAGACCCGGCCGATCTCCTCGGCATTGCGCCGGTAGGCCGCCAGCGCGGGCGTGAAGGTGCGGAACTCGGCGTACGGCTTGCTCTCCGGCTCGACGGTGAGCTTCGCACCGGTGGCGAGGGCACCGGCCTCGAAGCAGCGCCAGACCTTCTCCTCGGTCTCGGCGAGCTGGGCGAGGCTCTCGGCGCGGACGTACCAGCGGCCTTCGGTGCGGGCGGGGATGGCGTTGGGCGCCTCTCCCCCGTTGGTCATCACGCCGTGCACGCGCACCGTCGGCGGCAGCTGCTGGCGGAGCAGGCCGATCGCGACCTGGGCGATCGTGAAGGCGTCGGCGGCGTTGACGCCCTGCTCGGGATAGGCCGCCGCGTGGGCGGCCTTCCCCTGGTACTCGACGTGCGAGTGGGACACCGCGAACGGCTCGGCCTCGGCGACGTCGACGGGCGCGGGGTGGGCCATCATGGCCAGGTCGAGGCCGGCGAAGGCGCCGCGCTCGAGCAGCTCGATCTTGCCGCCACCGCCCTCCTCGGCCGGGGTGCCGTACACCTCGATGGTCAGACCGGCGGCGTCGGCGAGCGGCGCGAGCGCGCGGGCGGCGCCGACGGTGATCGCGGAGATCAGGTTGTGACCGCAGGCGTGGCCGAGCCCGGGCAGCGCGTCGTACTCGGCGCACAGGCCGAGCCGGAAGGGGCCGCTGCCGAAGGTCGCCAGGAAGGCGGTCTCCAGGCCGAGGTACGCCGGGGTGACGGTGAAACCGGCCTCCTCCAGCGACTCCGCGACCCATCGGGACGAGTTGTGCTCCTGCCAACCGGTCTCGGGGTTCGCGTGCAGCTGCTCGGAGAGCCGGATCAGGCGCTCGGCGTCGCCGCTGACGGTGGTCGCGGCAGACTGCTTCGCGGTGGTCATCACTCGTCCCCGGGCACGCCGTAGGACGGGGCGGCGGTGGGGTCGAGGCCGCGGGTGACGTAGTCGTCGCGCTGCGGCATCCAGACCTTCAGCAGGTCGCGCAGGTCCTCGACCGGGCGATCGCTCCAGTCGACGCGGAGGTCGGTGACCCGCCAGGCGACGTCGCGGACGACGGAGAGACCCGCCGAGTGCAGCGGCCCGGCCTCGCCACCGGCGGCCAGTCCGGCCTCGAGCGCGGCCAGCAGCCGTTCCTCGAGGTCTCCGGTCGCGGCCTGGAAACCCGCGACGACGGCGTCGACGACCTCGGTGCCGGCCAGCAGGTTGCCCGCGGCGACGACCTGCGGGGCGACGGCGTGGTGGTGGACACCGAGCGACCCGGAACCGCTGTACGCCGCGCCCGCGCCGTCGAGCGACAGCACGGTGAGCTGGCGGTGCTCGATCAGGTCACGGCCCTGGGTGACCGACGCGAGCGCGGCCCGGGCGTCGAGCCCCGAGGCGAGCGCGTCGAGCAGCTCGGTGCCCAGGCGCGGGTCGGTGATGTTCTGCGACGAGGCGCCGCCGACGCCGGGGCGCAGGTGGAGGCAGCGCGCGGCCACGGCCGGGCTGGAGGAGGTCACGGCGATGCCGACGGCGCCCTTGCCGTCGGTGGCGAGGACGGAGAAGGTCACTTCGCCACCTCCGGGATGACCGCGATCGCGTCGACCTCGACCAGCCACTCCGGGCGGGCCAGGGCGGAGATCACCAGGCCGGTGGAGATCGGGTGCACGCCCTTGGTCCAGCGGCCGATGGTCCGGTAGACCGTCTCGCGGTAGCGCGGGTCGACGATGTAGATCGTGAGCTTGACCAGGTGCTCCATCTGAGCCCCGGCCTCCTCGAGCAGCATCTTGATGTTGGCCATCGCCTGCTCGGTCTGCGCCTCGACGTCGCCGATGCCGACCGACTCGCTGGTGTCCAGGTCCTGCCCGATCTGGCCGCGCACGTAAACCGTGTTGCCCGCGACGACGGCCTGGCACAGGTCGTTGTCGAGGTTCTGCTCGGGGTAGGTGACGCTGGTGTTGAACGGGCGGATCCGGGTGTGTCCGCCGACGACGATGCTGCTGGGTTTGTTGGTCTCCACGACGACCAGTCCACCTCGTCCCGAGGCATGTGTCCAACAGATGTTTCCAACGACCATCTTCAATGAAACAGATGCAATGACGGCCGCGGCCATTGCATCGGTCGATCCGATGGGTAAGGCCAACAACATCTGTTGGACACAGGCAATCCGGCGGCTCAGGATCTGAGTATGTCCAACGAACAGATCGAGGTCCTCGTCGTCGGCGCCGGTCAGGCCGGCGTGGCGATGAGCGAGCACCTGAGCGACAACGGCGTACCCCACCTCGTGCTGGAGCGTGACCGGATCGCCGAGCGCTGGCGCACGATGCGCTGGGACTCGCTCGTCGCGAACGGCCCCGCCTGGCACGACCGGTTCCCGGGCCTGGAGTTCCAGGACGTCGACGCGGACGCGTTCGCCACCAAGGACCAGGTCGCCGCCTACTTCGAGGCGTACGCCGAGAAGATCGCCGCCCCCATCAGGACCGGCGTCGAGGTCACCTCGGTCACCCGCAACGAGGGCCGCCCGGGCTTCCGGGTCGAGACCTCCGAGGGCGTCATCGACGCCCGGTTCGTCGTCGCCGCGACCGGCCCGTTCCAGCGGCCGGTCTACCCGCCGATCGTCCCCGACGGCGCGGTCCGGCTGCAGCTGCACTCGAGCGACTACCGCAACCCCGACCAACTTCCCGAGGGCAACGTGCTCGTCGTCGGCGCCGGCTCCTCCGGCGTCCAGATCGCCGACGAGCTGCAGCGCTCCGGCCGCCAGGTCCACCTCTCGGTCGGCCCGCACGACCGTCCCCCGCGCAGCTACCGCGGCCGCGACTTCTGCTGGTGGCTCGGCGTCCTGGGCCTGTGGGACCTGGAGACCCCTGCCGCAGGCGCGGAGCACGTCACGATCGCCGTCAGCGGCGCCCGCGGCGGCCACACCGTCGACTTCCGCGCCCTCGAGGCCGGCGGGATCCGGCTCGTCGGCATGACCAACCGTTTCGACGCCGGCACGCTCACCTTCCGCGAGGACCTGGCCGAGAACATCGCCCAGGGCGACGCCAACTACCTCGCCCTCCTCGACGCCGCCGACGAGTACGTCACCCGCAACGGCATCGACCTGCCCGAGGAGCCCTCGGCCCGTGAACTGGGCCCCGCCCCTTCGGCTGCGACCACGCCCCTGCTCTCCCTCGACCTGGCCGAGGCCGGCATCACCACGGTGATCTGGGCGACCGGCTTCGCCACCGACTACGGCTGGCTGAAGGTCGACGCACTCGACGAGAGCGGCCGCCCGGCCCACCGCCGCGGCGTCTCCACCGAGCCCGGTGTCTACTTCGTCGGCCTCCCCTGGCTCTCCCGCCGCGGCTCGTCCTTCATCTGGGGTGTCTGGCACGACGCCAAGCACGTGGCCGGCCACATCGCGACGCAGCGCAGCTACGCGGCGTACGACCGTCAGGCGCGTGCGTAATGACCACCTCGGGGACGGCGTTCTACCACGACGAGCGCTGCCTGTGGCACAGCACCGGTGAGGCCGTGCTGTTCCTGCCGGTCGGCGGGTGGCTCCAGCCGCTCGCGACCGGCGGGCACCCGGAGTCGCCGGAGTCGAAGCGGCGGTTCAAGTCGCTGCTCGACGTCTCCGGTCTGACCGAGCGGCTCGACGTGCACAGCGCCGAGCCGGCGACGCGCGCGGACCTGGAGCGGGTGCACCCGGCGGCGTACCTGGACCGGTTCGAGGAGCTCAGCGCCGGCAGGGGCGGCGAGATCGGCCCCGAGGCACTGTTCTCGCACGGCGGCTTCGAGATCGCCGCCCTCTCCGCGGGGCTCGCGAAGCGGGCGGTCGCCGACGTGGTGACCGGCCGCTACCGCAACGCCTACGCGCTCTCCCGCCCGCCGGGCCATCACGCCCTGCCCGAGGAGGGCATGGGCTTCTGCCTGCTCGCCAACATCGCGATCGCGGTCGAGGCGGCCAAGGCCGAGCACGGTCTCGGCCGGGTGGCCGTCATCGACTGGGACGTGCACCACGGCAACGGCACCGAGGCGGTCTACTACGAGCGCGACGACGTCCTCACCGTCTCCCTCCACCAGGAGAACTGCTTCCCGGTCGACACCGGCGCCACCACCGACCGGGGTCGCGGCGCCGGCCTGGGCTTCAACCTCAACGTGCCGCTACCGCCGGGGTCGGGCCACGAGACGTACCTGGCGGCGATGCGCGACATCGTGCTGCCCGCGGTCCGCGACTTCGCGCCCGAGCTGATCGTCATCGCCAGCGGCCTCGACGCCAACATGGTCGACCCGCTGGCCCGTCAGCTGCTCTACGCCGACAGCTTCCGGCAGATGACCGCGCTGGTCATGGAGGTCGCCGAGGAGGTCTGCGACGGCCGCGTGGTCGCGGTCCACGAGGGCGGGTACGCCGAGTCCGAGGTGCCCTTCTGCGGCCTCGCCATCGTCGAGACCCTCTCCGGCATCCGCACCGAGGTCGTCGACCCGTTCGAGGAGACCTTCATCGCCCAGCAGCCGTCCGCCCGGACGCTCTCGCACCAGCTCGCCATCGTCGCCGAGCTGGCCGAGGAGCTGCGCGAGGCCTAGGGGTCAGTGCGCGCCGCGGATCAGGTCCGCGGCGCGCTCGGCCACCATCATGATGGTGACGACCGGGTTGGTGGCGACCAACTGCGGGAACACCGAGGCGTCCACGACGCGCAGCCCGGCGACGCCGCGCACCCGCAGCGACGGGTCGAGCACCGCGAGCGGGTCGTCGTCCGCGCCGATCGCACAGGTGCCGCTGACGTGGTAGACGGTCTGGTGCGTGGCCCGGGCGACCTCGCTGATCTGCTCGTCGGTCTGCACGTCCGGCCCCGGGAAGACCTCGCGCACGAGCCGAGAGGCGAACGGCTCGGCCGCCGCGATCCGCCGGGCCAGGCGTACGCCGGCGACCAGCACGGCCTCGTCGCGGCCGTCGGGGTCGGTGAAGTAGCGGTAGTCGATCGACGGCGCGACCTCGGGGTCGGCCGAGGTGATCCAGACGCGGCCGCGGGACGCGGGGCGGGCGACGTTGGGGGCGATCGAGCAGATCCGCTCGGGCAGCTCGGCGCCGTACGCCTCGGCGTGGACGGCCCACGGCTCCACCGGGAAGTGCATGAGGACGTCGGGACGGTTGTCGGGTTCCATGACGCTGACCAGCGCGCCGGCGTCCCAGCCGCTCGCGCAGGTCGGCGGCGGCGACTCCTCGAGCTCCCACACGACCAGGCCCTCGGCGTGGTCCATCAGGTTCTCCCCCACGCCGGGTAGGTCGAGGACCACGGGCACGCCGGCCGCCTCGAGCACGGCGCGCGGGCCGATGCCGGAGAGCTGCAGCAGTCGGGGCGTGTCGATCGCGCCCGCGCAGACGATGACCTCGCGCCGAGCCGTGAGCTCGACCGGCGAGCCGTCGATCCGGGCCGTCACCCCACGGGCGACCCCGTCGACGACGTCGACGCGCTCCACCCGCGCACCGAGCACGACCCGGAGGTTGTGCCGCGTCGCCCGGGCCGGGTGCAGGTAGTGGATGGAGGTCGAGGAGCGGAGGTTGTCCTCGGGCGTGTAGCCGACCTCGAAGAAGCCGGCGCCCTCGGCGCGCGTGTCGAGGCGGCCGTCGTTCCAGGCATCCTGGAGCGGGATCTCGAGGGCCGTCGCCGCGGCGGCGACCATGTCGGCGACCATCGGGTTGCGGTCCGCCGCAGCCACCGGCTGGATCGGGGTCAGCAGCCGGTCGTAGTAGGGCTGGACGACCTCGGCCGACCAGCCCGCCGCGCCCCGCTCGACCCACTCGTCCAGGTCGGCGGCGAGCGTACGCCACGAGATCATCGTGTTGCCGTCGGAGCAGCCGCCGAGGATCCGGAGCCGGGCCTGGCGGATCGCCGAGTTGCCGCGCTCCTGCGGGACGCTGCGGTAGTCGAGGTCGTACTCGCCCTCGAGCATCTCCGCCCAGCGCCGCAGCTCGCGGGCGCGCGGCTCGTGCTCGTCGTCCGGGCCCCACTCCAGGAGCCCGACGGTGACGTCGGGGTCCTCGCTCAGGCGCGCGGCGAGCAGGCTGCCGGACGTACCGCCGCCGACGATCAGGTAGTCGAAGGTCGTCTCGTCGGGCGTCATGCGACACCCTCCGCCTCGACGACCGGGCGGTGGCCGGAGAAGCGGGCGAAGCGCTTCATCAGGAACAGGTAGAGGGGGCTGATCACGGCCAGGCCGACGATCCAGGAGATGTCGACGCCGCCCAGCCGCTCGGCCAGCGGGCCGACGTACATCGTGGTGCTCAGGAACGGGATCTGGACCAGGATGCCGAGGAAGTAGCAGGCGACCGCGATCAGGTTGAACCGGCCGTAGCGGCCGCCGTCGCGCTCGAAGAGCGAGTCGATGTCGTAGTCGCCGTGCTTGAGCGCGTAGTAGTCGACCAGGTTGACCGCGGTCCACGGCACCAGCACGCAGAGCAGCAGGAGCATGAAGTTGGTGAAGTTGACCAGGAAGTTGTCCTTGCCGGCGAGGCCCATCACGACCGCACCGAGGAACAGGGCCGCGGAGACGACCGCGCGCGCCGAGGCGCCGGGCACCCAGCTCGGGAAGATCGTCTGCCCGACGGTGATCGTGGACAGCGCGCCGCAGTAGAGGTTCATCGCGTTGGTGCAGGCGATGCCGATGCCGAAGACCGCGATGATCAGGCCACCGACGCCGGGGGTCAGGTCCTGCAGGCCGGTCACGGTGTCGGCCTCGGGCAGCGCGGCGCCGACGAGCGCGCCGAGGAGCATCGGGAACAGCGACCCGAGCACGGCACCTGCGTACGTCGCCCAGAAGGCGGGCCGCACCCCGGTGTCACGCGGCATGTAACGGGTGTAGTCGGAGACGTACGGCGCGTAGGCGATCTGCCACAGCGCGGCGAGGGAGACCGTGCCCATGAAGCCGGACAGGGTGGCGCCGTCGGTGTGGAAGGTGCCGGTGGGCAGCTGGTGGACGCCGAGCATCCACACGAAGGCGAGGACCAGGACGACGCCCGAGACCAGGCTCATCAGGCCGGTCAGGGCGTGGATCATCCGGTAGCCGACGACCGCGCCGACGACGCTGACCAGGCCGATCACGATGATCGAGAGGGTCTCGTCGAGCCCGAACAGGCTGGAGACCGCCTGGCCACCGAGGACCATGTTGGAGGCGAAGAAGCCGACGTACATGAAGATCACCAGGATGACGACCAGCAGGCTTCCGTACGAGCCGAACTGGGCTCGCGTCTGCAGCATCTGCGGCACGCCCATCTGCGGGCCCTGCGCCGCATGCAGCGCCATCACCACGCCACCGACCGCATGGCCGAGGACGAGCGCGATGACCGCGGCCCAGACCGGCAGGCCGTAGACGGCCGTCGCGACCACGCCGGTGGCCACGGTGAGCAGCATGATGTTGGAGCCGAACCAGATGGTGAACAGGTCTCGCGCGCGGCCGTGCCGCTCGCTCACGGGGATGTGGTCGATGGTGCGCTTCTCGACCGCCATGGTCGCCTCGGCTGCGTCGTGCTGCATCGGAGATTCCTTCCTGGAATGCCGGCTCGGGGTGGGGCCCGAGCCCGCGATTTGCTCACGGTAGGCCCGGGCGGAGGGAGCCGACCAACACCGGTTTTCGTTGCTCTGCATCGGCAGAACAGATGCCGAGGATCGTTGACATCGACGCCGTCTTCCGCCCGGAACGTCCTCTGACAGAATCCGGGCATGCGCATCCTCTCGGTCAACGCATGGGGCGGTGCCCGCTACGACGATCTCGCGGCCTGGCTCCCCACCGCCGGCGCCGACGTCGTCTGCCTCCAGGAGGTGACCCGCACCGCGGGCCTGTCCGGCTGGACGTCGTTCGCCGACGGCGAGCGGGCGCTCCCCCAGCGGGCGAACCTGCACGACGACGTACGCCGCCTGCTGCCGTCGCACGAGGCCCTGTTCCTGGCCAGCGACGCCGGGCCCGTGACCGACGACGCCGGTCGCCGCCACCAGCAGGACTTCGGCCTCGGCACCTACCTCAGCGAGGAACTGCCCGTCATCGGCATGGCGAGCGCGTTCGTGCACGGCTGCTTCGTGGACCACGACGAGTGGACCGTCACCGACCGGCCCCGCGCGGTGCAGGCGGTGCGGGTCGTCGACCGTGCGGCCGGCCGCACCGTGTGCGTCGTGCAGCTGCACGGCCTGCGCGACCCGGCCGGCAAGGGCGACACCCCGGCCCGGCGCGAGCAGGCCGAGCGGCTCGCCGCCTTCGTCGAGACGGCCCGTGCTCCCGGCGACCTCGTGGTCGTGGCCGGTGACCTCAACCTGCTGCCCGACAGCGCGACCTTCGACGTGCTGCGCGGGATCGGGCTGCACGACCTGGTCGGCACGGCCGACACCCGCACGTCGTCCTATCCCAAGCCCGTGCGGCACGCGAGCTACCTGCTCGTCTCGGACCCGGAAGCCGTCGCGGGTTTCCGGGTCCTGACGGAGCCGGAGGTCTCCGACCACCGGGTCCTCGAGCTCGACCTCAGGCCAGCTGGGTGACCTCGCGCCGGAACGGCACCTCGTCGTTGGCGGGCAGCACCGCGTCGAACTCCTCGGCGGCGCGCCGCCCCGACCACACCGCGGCGGCGATGGTGCCGGGTGCCCAGGCGTCGCCGATGCCGCGTACGGAGGCGATCTCGCCGGCGTCGCGGCGGGCGACGAGGTCGAGGTAGAGCTCCT
Source organism: Nocardioides sp. NPDC054178 (assembly GCF_055585005.1). Lineage (NCBI taxonomy): Bacteria > Bacillati > Actinomycetota > Actinomycetes > Propionibacteriales > Nocardioidaceae > Nocardioides > Nocardioides sp. NPDC054178. Next base: position 220,713 of record NZ_JBVJKY010000004.1, on the reverse strand, counting down.
CCCGGGGCAGGCGGGCGGTGACCATGACGACGGCGTCGCAGTCGAGGTCGCGCTCGGCGCCGGTGTAGGTCTCGCGGACCGTCACCCCGCCCGCACCGACCGCCACGACGGCGTGGTCGAGCACCCGGGCGATGCCGTTCTCGATGACCCGGCGCTGGATCCGGTTGATCTCGAAGGTGTTGTTGGTCCACGACGAGACCTGCGGAGCGGGGGTGACGATCGAGACGTCGTACCACTTCTGCGCGAGGAGCTCGGCGACGACGCCACCGAGGTAGTAGTGGTCGTCGTCGTAGACGACGACCCTCTTGCCGTCGGGCAGGCGGCCGGCGAACAGGTCGTCCGGCCCGAGCACCTGGGCGCCCTCGGCGATCGGCAGCGGGCTGGTGTGGAAACGGGCGACGCCGTCGGTACGCCAGGTGGCCCCCGTCGCGGTGATGACGTGCTCGAAGCCGAACTCGACGATGTCCGCGGCCGCCATCGGGCTCTCGCGGTAGATCTCGACGTTGGGCAGGTCGGCGAGGACGGCCTCGCGGTACTCCTTGACCCGGCCCCAGGCCGAGAGCCCCGGCAGCTTCGACTCCGCGCTCACCCGGCCGCCGAGGTCGCGGCCGGCCTCGGCCAGCACGACATCGTAGCCGCGTACGCCGAGCGCTCTGGCCGCTTCCAGGCCGGACGGTCCGGCACCGACGACGAGGATGCGGGAGTCGCTCTCCTTGGCCCGGATCCGCTCCGGGTGCCAGCCGCGGCGCCACTCCTCCCCCATGCTCGGGTTCTGGGTGCAGCGGATCGGCGACATGGTGAGGTCGCCGGAGACGCAGATGTTGCAGCCGATGCACTCGCGGATCAGGTTGAGCCGGCCGTCGCGGATCTTGTTCGGCAGGAACGGGTCCGCGATCGACGGGCGCGCGGCGCCGATCAGGTCGAGGATGCCGGCCTTGACCTGACGCACCATCGCGTCCGGCGAGGTGAACCGACCGACGCCGACGACGGGCTTGGAGGTGAGCTTCTTCAGCCCCGCGACGAACTCCTCCTGGCGCCCCTCGGGAGCGAACCGTGAGGTGACCGAGTCGCCCTCCCAGCTGCCCATCGCGAAGTCCCACAGGTCGGGCAGCTCGCCGAGCTCGCGCAGCACGCCCTCGATGTCCTCGCGGGTGATGCCGCCGTCGACCTCCTCCTCGACCGTGATCCGGCAGGCCACCGCGGCCCGGCCGGCGACCTCCTCGATGGTGTCCTCGAGGAGCTCGCGCAGCAGCCGCATCCGGTTCTCCAGCGAGCCGCCGTACGCGTCGGTGCGGTCGTTGTAGCGCCGCGAGAGGAAGTGGTGCGGGGTGCCGTAGCCGTGGGCGCCGTAGACGTAGACGATGTCGTAGCCGGCCTCGAGCGAGCGGCGTACGGCGTTGCGGTGCCAGCGCCGCAGGTCCTCGATGTCCTGCAGCGACATCGCCCGGGCCTGGACCGGCGCGATCGTGTCGGGGGCGACCGGGAGGTGCGCGGGCCCGAGCGGGGTCTCGCGGCTGAGCTGGTTCGGCGCGTTCATGCCGTTGTGCGCGAGCTCGATGCCGGCCAGGCCGCCGCCCTCGTGGATCGCGTCGGCGATCCGCTTCAGCGCGGGCAGGTCCTGGTCGTCCCAGATCCGCAGCTCGATGAACGGCGCGATGTCGGAGGTCGCGTGGATCTCCACCTGCTCGGTGCACACCACCGACCAGCCGCCCTCGGCCTTGATCTTGCGCATCGCCGCCTGGGCGCTGGGGTCGCGGTAGCCCATGCCGTTGCAGTGCGGCACCTGGTAGAAGCGGTTCTTCGTGGTGAACGGGCCGATCTGGACGGGCTCGAACAGGAGGTCGTACGGAGCCGCCACGGGCTTGCTCTCGGTCATCGGGTGGGCTCCTCGGTGGGAACGGACGGGACGGGGGCGCCGACCTCGGCGCGGACGCGGGCACCTCGGACGTACCCGATGCCGCACAGCAGGAGCAGGCAGCCGAGGGTGCCGAGCGTGAAGACCTCGAAGGTCAGCTGGCTCACGCCCCAGATCTCCTTGAACGGGTACGCCTCGCCGAACAGCCGCTCGAGAGTGCCGGGGAACACCGCGACCCAGGAGCCGAGCAGCACCCAGGCGAAGGCCAGCCAGCCGAGCAGCGCGAAGCCGCGGTCGGAGACGGGGACGCGGAAGGGACGCGGACGGTCGGGATAGCGGGTGCGCAGCCGGATCGCGGCCGGGATCACCAGCAGGTAGCTGAGCAGGAAGGTGGAGATCGAGATGGTGAGGACGACACCGAAGATCGACGCGCCGTCGCCGGTGACCTGCATCGCGACGAGCAGGAACACCGTCGCCACGACACCGGAGAGCATGTTGACCCGCACCGGGGTGCCGAGGCCCTCGTGGAAGCGGCCGAAGAACCCGCCGAAGAAGGCGCCGTCGGCGGCGGTCATCGCCTGCATCCGGTCGGAGATGATCATCCACGCCGCGCCCTGGCTCATCAGGATGTAGACGAAGACGACGGCGGTGAGCGTGAGCAGCGGCTCGGCCGCGGCGCCGTAGACGGAGTAGACGGTGCCGACCGCGTCGAGGAGGCCGCCGATGCCGGTGATGTCGTCGCTGGGCACGACGAGCAGGATCGCGAAGATCGGCACCAGGTAGCAGACCGCGGCGGTCGCGCACGAGCGGAAGATCGAGACCGGTACGTCGCGGGCCGGGTTCTCCATCTCGCCGGCGGCGCTGTTGGAGGACTCGAAGCCGAGGTAGGCGAAGAGCAGGATCGGGACCGACCCGAACAGACCGAGCAGGGTCGGGCTGAAGTCGTCGCCGCTGAGGTCGACGACGCCGTTCTGCGCGGCGTAGATGATCGTGGTCAGCACGAAGAACGCGAGCAGGCCGACCTTGAGGATCGCTCCGCTGGTCGGCAGCCACTTGCCCTTGGCCAGGCTCGCGATCGCGGCCACCACGGTGATCCAGATGAACACGATCTTGAACATGTAGTCGCCGAACGAGCCGTGCTCGAGCGGGGTGATGTAGACGCTCACCGTTTCCGCGGCGAGGAAGGCCATCGAGCCACCGACCCACACCGGCTGGGTGATCCAGGTGAGGATCGCGGCCACCGCGGCCGCCGGGCGCCCGAAGGCGTCCCGGACCCAGGTGTAGGCCCCGCCCTCCTCGCTGAACGCCGCGCCGGTCTCGGCGAAGATCAGGCCGTACGGCACGAGGAAGAACACCGCGAGCACGAGCGCCCAGGTGAACGCCTCGGCGCCGTAGAGCGAGACCTGCCCGAGGGTCTCGAGGCCGACGACGGCGGCGATGAGCAGGAAGACGATGTCGAAGCGTCTCAGCGTCTTGCGCAGATGTGACTGTTGCTCGGCCGCGAGGGCGGTCGGCTGGTTGGTCTGGGTCATGGTGTGTCCCTGGCTGTTCGGATGGCTTCTCGGATGACTGGCCGGGCCGGTCAGTGGTTGATCCAGACGGTCTTGAGACCGACGTACTTGTCGAGGGCGTGCAGCGAGAGGTCGCGACCGAACCCGGAGCCCTTGAACCCGCCGAAGGGGGTCCAGGCGCTGAAGGCGTCCACGCCGTTCACGGTGACGGTGCCGGCGTGGATCCGCTCGGCGAGCCGGTGGGCGCGGCTCAGGCTGCCGGTCGCGACCGAGGCGGCCAGGCCGTACGGGGTGTCGTTGGCGAGCGCGACGGCCTCGTCCTCGGTGTCGAAGGCGGTGACCGCCAGGACCGGCCCGAAGACCTCCTCGCGGGCGAGGGCGGAGGCCGGGTCGACGTCGTCGAAGACGGTGGGCTGGACGTAGCAGTCGCTGCCGTCGCGAGTGATCCGCTCACCGCCGGTGACCAGGCGCGCGCCCGAGGTCCTGGCCTCCTCGACGTACTGCATGATCCGGTCGGTCTGCTCGGGCGAGACGATCGCGCCCATCCCGGCGGCCGGGTCGAGCGGATCTCCAGGAGCGTACGCCGCGGCCTCCTTGGCGACGAGGTCGACGAACTCCTCGTGGACCTCACGCTGGACCAGGACGCGGGAGTGCGCCGAGCAGACCGCGCCCTGGTTGAACCAGATGCCGAAGGCGGTCTGCTTGGCGGTGGCCGCGAGGTCCTCGGCGTCGGCGAAGACGACGTGCGGGCTCTTCCCGCCGCACTCGAGCCAGACCTGCTTGAGGTTGGACCGGCCGGCGTACTGCAGGAAGTAGGCGCCGACCTCGGTCGAGCCGGTGAAGGCGAGCACGTCGACGTCGGGGTGGAGGCCGAGCGCCTTGCCGGTGGTCTCGCCCAGCCCGGGGACGACGTTGAGGACACCGTCGGGGATGCCGGCCTCGGCGGCGAGCTCGGCGATCCGCAGCGCCGAGGAGGGCGACTGCTCGGCCGGCTTGAGCACGACGCTGTTGCCCGCGGCCATCGCCGGAGCGACCTTCCAGGCGAGCATGTCGACCGGGTAGTTCCACGGGACCACCGCACCGACGACGCCGAGCGGCACCCGGCGGATCAGCGCGGTCGTGCCCGGCGGGGTCGGCGCGACCTCGTCGTTGATCTTGTCGATCGCCTCGGCGTAGTAGCGGAACAGGTTCACCGAGAACGGCAGGTCCAGGTCGTACGCGTCCACGACCCGCTTGCCCATGTCGAGCGCGTCCAGGACCGCCAGCTCGGCGGCGTGCTCGGCGAGGAGGTCGGCGAAGCGGAGCATCCGCTCGCGGCGGAAGGCGACACCTGCCCGCGACCAGCCCCCGTCGTCGTACGCGGCCCTCGCCGCGCGCACCGCCTCGTCGACCCCTGCGGCGCCGGCGTCGGCGACCTCGGCGAGCAGGGCGCCGGTGGCGGGGTTGCGGTTCTCGAAGGAGCCCTCCGCGGTGTCGACGGAGCGGCCGCCGACGAACGGTCGTGTCCGGAGCCGGACCTCGGCGGCGAGCTGTCGCCAGTCCTGGTGGGTACGCACAAGCAAGTCCTTTCTTTGCGCTTCACCGCAAATATGAGGCGCGCCACACCAGGTGTCAATCATCCGCCCGCAGATTTCACATACGCGTTACGGTTGAGCATGGCTCGACGCAAGGACCAGGCCGCTCGGCGCGAACATCTGACCGCGGCAACTCTGACCGTGATCGCGACCCACGGCCTCGCCGGCGCCACGATGAAGAACATCGCCGCGGAGGCCGGCATCTCGCCACGGCTGATCGCCTACTACTACCCCGAGCTCGACGGCCTCATCGAGGCTGCCCACCAAGCCGCGACCGACCGCTACTACTGGTCGCGACAGCGCGCGATCGAGGGCGACCTCTCCCCCGCCGAGAAGCTCGGCCGCCTGATGTACTCAGGTCTTCCCCGAGGTGAGGACCTCCTCCTGAGCCAGGTCCTCGACGAGATCTCGGTCAACGCGAGCCGCAGCCCGATGCACGCGACCCTGATGACGCTGCTCTTCGACCGCGAGGTCTCGCTCTACGTCGCGGTGCTCGAGGTCGGCCGCGCGACCGGCGTGTTCACGCCGACCGACTCGGCCGAGGCGATCGCCCGCAACTTCGTCGCCCTCGAGGACGCCTTCGGCCTCCACCTGCTCGCCCACAACTCCTCGCTCACCCTGGAGCGCGCCGAGCAGCAGCTCGCCAGCTACGCCCACTCCGCCCTCGGGGTCCGGGTCACCCCGATCGACCCAGAACTGCCTAAGAAGGCAAAGAATCCCCCGGCTGCGAGATAGCAGTCAGGCAGCTGCGACCTGGGCCTGTCGAGCCGTCCGCGACAGGGCCTCGACGCCCCAGCAGGCCAGGCAGCCGATGAGCGGGATCGCCGCAGTGGACACCAGCATGAAGAGGTCGGAGACCACCGGCTGACCGCCCAGCGTCTCCCAGGCCCTGTCCGCCCACCTGATCCACACCAGCATCAACACCCCGGGCACGACCAGCCCGACCGGCCAGAGGTAGCCCCGGCGCCGCGCGATCCCCCATGCGGCCGTCAGGCACAGCACCGTGACCACCATCTGGAGCCGGATCATCCACAGCCACCACTCACCGTGCGGCAGGCCGAACGATCCGCGCCCTATCAGGAAGCTCACCACGAGCCAGAAAGAATCGAAGAGCCAGGGCACGAGCAGAAGGAGCGGGGCCGTGATCCGGCGAACGAACGTTCGTCCGCGCCAGACCAGCACCGCCGCGTACGTCAGGTAGACCAGCGTGAACAGCACACCCTGGACCGCGTACGTCTCCGGATAGCCGAGCTCCCACCGAAGCCGGTTCAGGAGCAGCAGTCGCGCGGCCTCCACCGCCACGACGACCACCGCCGCCACCACCGAGAGTCCGACCCGATCCGTCCGCTCCGCGGTCTCCATCATGTCCAGCAGTATTGCCGTCCGTCAGCGTTGGCGCAGGTACAGGACCCACGTGTCGGTCAATCTCCGGCCAGCGCCCGCCGAACCGCAGCGGCCGCGCGATCACCCGCGCATCGCGCGAGTGTGGCGAGAAGATCTTCTTCATCCTTCTTCGAGTACCGCAACGTCATCTCGTGCGCCGAGCGAACCTTCCCCGGCATCGAGTCGGCTAGGCGAACGACCAGATCCCCTGAACCGATCAGCTCGATGCCACGCTCATCCATCCAGGCCTTCGGAAAGTGCCGAAGGTTGTCGGTGAGCAGGATGTCGGCGTCAGCCGAGATCGCAGCCGCCAGAACGTGTCGATCCTTCGCGTCCATCTCGACGTCCGAAATTTCGTTCACAACCTCGTCACTGACCTCGACGATGGCGTATTCCAGGTAGTCGTTCATCAACTCTTCGAGCCGATCAGTGTCCTCGACGCGGAGGCCGAGGCCGACGCGCAGGTTGCGGGACATCTCATCCAAGATCTCCTGGGACCAGTGGATCTCGATGGCACCCGCATCAGCGGCGTACAGGAAGTAGTCCCGAAGCGTGCGGGAGTAGAGGATGTTCGCGTCCGCGAGAACAACGCTGAAGGTCAATCGACGAAGCCGATCTCGTTCGAGAACTCGGCCAGAGCTTCTGCCGCCTTCGCCCGCCGCACTCGTCTCGCCCGCTCGAACGCCACCAACGGTTCGGCGGGGATCCGGTGGTGAGATCCCACCATGATGTGCTCGATGTCGCCGGCCGCGATCATCTTCATCAAGGTCGGGCGCGAGACCCCGAGGAAGCTGGCTGCCTCAGTCGTCGTGAACGCCTCCTTGATCGGCACGACGACAGCGCCAGACGTACGCTCCGCATCCAGGAGGGCGAGCACCTTCTCTGCACTGGCTCGCGGCAGGCTCAAGGAGACGTGCACCGTCTCGTCCGCGTCGTCGAGTGCCGCACGGAGCATCCGCACGTCGTCGTTCAGCATCTCCGACACCTCAGAACCTCCCTCTGCACATCTGGAGCCAACTGAAGCAAGTGTAACCCGGATCCGAGGCCCGGGCGAGCGCTTCAGTCCTCAGCCGGGTCCCCGATGACGACCGGACGACCGGCGACGTACCCGGCCCCGACCTGGACGATGGCGAGCCCGAGCAGGAGCACGATGGGGACCGACCAGGAGCCGGTGGACTCGCGCAGGAGGCCGACGACGAACGGGCCACCGGCGGCGAGCAGGTAGCCGATGCTCTGGGCCATCGAGGACAGTGCAGCGGTGCCGGCGGTGGTCGCGGTGCGGATGCTGAACAGGGTCAGGGCGACCGGGAAGACAGCGCCGCCGATGCCGATCAGCACCGCCCAGAGCCAGGCGCCGGTGACGGGGGCGAGCCAGAGCCCGGCGAACCCGATCGCGAGCAGCGCGGTCAGGACCGCGACCAGGTGGCCCTGCTGGGACGAGCGAATCGCGAGCGTCGGCGCCAGGAAGAACACGGGTACGCCGACCAGGATGCTCACCGCGAGCAGCAGCCCGGCGGTCGCGTGGCTGAAGCCCGCGTCGGCGTAGATGCTCGGCAGCCAGCTCATCACGACGTATGCGAACAGCGACTGGGTGCCGAAGACGAGGGTCACGGCCCAGGCCACCGGCTCGCGCCACAGCGAGACCCGGGTGCCGCCACCGCGGCGACGACCGTGCTCGCGCAGGTGTGGCACCCAGGCCAGCAGGGCGAGCAGGGCCAACAACGCCCACACCCCCAGACCGACCCGCCAGGTTCCGGCCGCATCGGCGATCGGGACCGTGACCCCCGCGGCGATCGCCGCGCCCAGCGACATCACCGCGCTGTAGGCACCGGTGACCGCGCCGACCCGGTTCGGGAAGCCCTCCTTGACCACGGCCGGCAGCAGCACGTTGGCCAGCGCGATGCCGGCGCAGGCGACGAAGGTGCCGGCGAGCAGCAGCCACGGGCCACCGACCACCCGGACCAGCAGCCCGGCCACGAGCAGGCCGAGCGCGACACCGATGCCACGGTGCACGCCGAGCCGACGCGCGAGCGTCATCCCGGTCGCGCCGACGACCGCGAAGCACAGCACCGGCAGCGACGTCAGGAAGGCGCGGGTGCCGGCCGAGAGCCCGTCGAGACTGTCGAGCAGGGCACCGAGGGACGTGATGCCCCCGCGCAGGTTCGCGGCCACCAGCAGGACCGCGATCAACAGCCATACCGTCGACCGGACGGCTGTGTTCGACGGCGGAGACTCGGGGCGGGACTGGAGACGCGACTTCACGCCCACTAGGATGCCAGACATCGGATGATTGGATGAAAGGACGGCATCGTGCCGCTCTCGACCACCACGCCTCGCTCCCTGGTCGACCAGGCGATCGACGGCATGCGCGCCCTGCTCACCGACGGCGAGTGGGCCGTCGGCGCCCGCATCCCGCCCGAGCCCGAGCTCGCCGCGGCGCTCGGCGTCAGCCGCAACACGGTGCGCGAGGCCGTACGGGCGCTGGCCCACACCGGCGTACTGGAGGTGCGACGCGGCGACGGGACGTACGTCGCGGCCTCGAACGAGGTCGCCGCGATGATGCGGCGCCAAGTCGGCCGCGTCGACCTGCAGCACGTCCTCGAGGTCCGCCATGCGATCGAGACCCGCGCCGCGGCGCTGGCCGCCGAGCGGCGCTCAGAGGACGACCTGCGATCCCTGACCGCCATCATGGAACGCCGCGCAGCCTCCGTCGCGGCCGGGGACGCCGACGCCTTCGCCGAGGCCGACGCGGAGTTCCACCTCGGCGTGGTCACCGCGACCCACAACCCGCTCCTCATCGAGCTCTACGCCGGCTTCGAGGACACCCTGCGCGCCACCATCCACCTCGACGACGAGACGGCCGAGATCGCCGACGAGCACGCCGCCGTCTTCGACGCGATCCGCGCCCAGGACGCCGACGCCGCCGCGGCCGCCGTCACCGGCCTGCTCCACACGCTCGCTCGCTGACGCCTGACCACTCGACGCAAGCTAGAACATGTTCCAATTTCTCGAAAGGTCCACTACCGTCGAGCGGTGAGCAAGTCAGAGTCGCTCGTCCGCGTCGCCGCGGCGTACGTCATCGCCCTCGCCGTGGCTTCGGCCTGGCTGATCTGGGGACCCGACACGCGTCACCTGTGGCTCGACGCCCTGATCGCAGACGTCCTCGCGACGCTGGTCATCTTCGGTGCGAGCCGGTTGCACAAGAACTCCAGCTTCTATGACGCGTACTGGAGCGTCGTTCCTCCGCTTCTCCTTCTCTATTGGTGGTCCTCGGCCGGCGAGGACGTCCCCGACGCCCGCGTCATCCTGATAGCGCTGGTGGTCCTCGCGTGGTCGATCCGGCTGACCGGCAACTGGGTGTACGCGTTCCCCGGGCTCCACCACGAGGACTGGCGCTACCCGCTGTTTCGCGAACGGGCCGGCAGGTTCGCGTTGATCGTGGACCTCATCGCGATCCACCTCATCCCGACCCTCCAGGTGTTCGTGGGATCGTTGCCGATCTACGTCGCTGTCACCCGCACAGGTCAGGACGTCGGCTGGCTCGACGTCGCCGCCTGCGCGCTGGGCCTCGGTGCCGTGGCTCTGGAGTTCGGCGCAGACCTTCAGATGCACCGGTTCACCCGCGACAGCCAACCGGGCCAGGTGATGGACCGCGGACTCTGGGGCTGGTCGCGGCACCCGAACTACTTCGGAGAGATCAGCTTCTGGTTCTCCCTCGCTCTGTTCGGCCTGGCCGCCTCGCCCGACAGCTGGTGGTGGCTGTTCGCGGGCACCGTCGCGATGACGGCGATGTTCCTGGGTGCGAGCATCCCGATGATGGAGAAGCGCAGTCTCGCGCGGCGGCCGGCCTACCAGGACGTCATCGACCGGGTGCCCCGCCTCGTGCCGAGACCACCCAGGGCGGCAGGGTGAGGCGCAAGCGGGTCGTCATCGCGGGGCTCGGCGACACGGGTGTCCTGACAGCGGTACGCCTCTCGAAGCACGCCGACATCGTCGGGATCTCCGCCAAACCGGGGCTGGTCAGCGGCCAAGAGCTCGGCGCTCGAGTCAGCAGGCCGGTCGAGTGGGAGCGCGACCACCGGATCTCGTTCGACCGGTTCCGCGGACTCGATCGGGTCGAGGCCATCCACGGCACGCTCGTCGGTCTCGACCTCGCGCACAGGGCCGTCCATGTCGAGCTGCCGGACGGCAGCACCCGACCCGTGCCGTACGACCTGCTGGTGATCTCGACGGGGGTCACCAACGGGTTCTGGAGAACGCCGGGCTTCCAGACGGACGCCCAGATCGATGCCGACCTGCAGCGTGTCCACCAACAGCTGCGGAGAGCGGCCTCGGTGATCGTCATCGGCGGTGGCGCAGCGGCTGTCAGCAGTGCGGCCAACATCAGCGGCACCTGGCCCGACAAGCAGGTCGACCTCTACTACCCGGGCGAGCGCGCCCTCCCCCAGCACCATCGAAGGACGTGGCAGAGCCTGGAGAAGCGTCTTGTCGAGTCAGGCGTCGGGCTGCACCCGGGCCATCGCGCCGAGCTACGGCGCGGCTTCGTCGGGGACGAGATCACCAGCGACGCGGTCACGTGGAGCACCGGCCAACCACCGTCGAAGGCCGACGCGGTCCTCTGGGCCATCGGCCGCGTGCACCCCAACACCGGCTGGCTTCCCGCGGAGATCCTCGACGACCGCGGGTTCGTCTTGGTGGAGCCGAATCTCCAGGTCAAGGGCCGGAGCGATGTCTTCGCGGTGGGCGATGTCGCGGCCACCGACGAGCTGAGATCCTCCGCGAGGAACCGCGCCGACCGACTCCTCGCTCGCAACCTCAAGGCAGCTCTCAAGGCGAGGCCGCTCGACAGCTACCGGCCACCCCGTCGCCGCTGGGGCTCGGTGATCGGCGTCCAGCGAGACGGGCTCCAGGTCTTCGCGCCCAACGGACGCCCGTTCCGATTCCCCGCGTGGACGATCAACACCGTCCTGCAGCCGTGGATCGTGCGGTGGGGCATCTACAAGGGCGTACGCCGCGGCCGTGGCTGATTCGCAACGGCGTCGTGACGGCGTCCCGGGCCTGCTCCACACGCTCGCCCGCTGACCACCACATCTGTGTCACTGGTGTCGCTCTGCTGATAGCCTGCTGTTGATCTCATGGTCCGCCGCGACCACGAGGGAAATGCCCCTGACCCCGGTAGTCGATCCGTCATGTCTCGGCTCTTTGGGGGAGCAGCGATGTCAACACCAACCGCCGCCGACGACGCCGGCCGAGACCTTCTGCAAGAGCGCGAGCGCATCGCCGAAGAGCTCCGGGACGTCGCGATGGCACACCTGCTCACACTCGGCTTCAAGCTGGTCTCGATCAGCAGCTCGGTCCAAGGACCCGCCGCGGACCGGCTGCGAGATGCCGTCAGCGACATCGACGACATCATCCGGGGCCTTCGCAGACTGGCGTTCGGACTCGACCGTCGCGACGACCAGGACGCCGACCACGAGGCGAACGGGCTCATCCTGCAGACACTGCTCGACGCGAGCGCCGACCTGTCGGCGCCCGGCGCGAGCATCTCGGTGCACGGCGACCTCACCCGGCTTCCGGCGACCGTTGCCCGAGGCCTGGCCGAGCTCCTCGGCGGCGTGGTCGTCTCGGCGGCCGCGGGTTCGGGCCGCGTCCGGCCCGACATCACGATCGCGATCGGCGAGGCAGCCATCGACGTCCTGGTGGCCGACGGCGGCGCCTGGCAGCACAGCGACCGCGCCGGCCTCGACCTCGTCGGGATGCTCGACCGCGCCCAGCACCTGGGCGGACGCTGCACCTTCACGCTCGACCCGGACGGCGGCTCCGTCGCGCACTGGGACATCCCGTACACCCCGGTGGAGACCACCCTCGAGCCTGCCACGCAGGCCGGGCCTCACCCTGCCCGGTGACCACAGAGGAGTGGCGCGACGCGTCCCGAGACGGCATGATCGATGCAAGGAGAGAGACGCGAGCGTGAGCAACCCGAAGACGCCCTGGCCAGACCTGGGCGACCTTGTCACCGTGCTCGCTGCGGGCGAGACACCGTCCAACGACCTGGACGTGATCACGGCAGCGGCCTGCCGCCTCATGTCCGTCGACGCGGCGGTGCTCAGCGACGCCCACCACACCGTGCTCTCTCGGGCCACACCGCGGCTCACCACCCTGAGAGCCCTCCCCGTCCCGCCGCTGCTCGGGGACCGGCTCCTCGTGCTGGCCGAAGCCCGCACGGCCACCGTCGCCGTGGTGCGGGACCTGCGCCACGTACCCGTCACCGAGGAGTCGGTGACGGCAGAGCTCGAAGTCGCCGACCGTCTCGGTGTCCGAGCGATGGCGCACGTCCTCCTTCCCCTCGTCCAGGAGGACGGCGAAGGCAGCCTCACCCTTTACTCCCGAAGCCCGCGCCGCTGGACCGGCGAGGAACTCGGACTCGCCGGCTTCCTCGGCGTGCTGACATCGGCGTTCCTGACCTCGGCGACGCGGTTGGCCCACGAGAGGAGCACCGTCGGCCAGCTCCAGCACGCACTCGACTCCCGAGTCATCATCGAGCAGGCCAAGGGGGTCCTGGTCGCCAGCGAGGCCATCGACGCCGACGAGGCCTTCGGCAGGCTCCGCGACCAAGCGCGCCGCCGGGGCGTCACGGTGAGAAGCGTCGCCGAAGCGGTCGTGAACAACGGATACCGGCCCGGCCCGCAGCCGTCGCGGGTGCCACCGCGGCCGCGCTCCCGGCGTACGTCTGGATAAGTCATGCCGGACACCCCGCTAAAGGCCCCCTCACGGACGTGTCCTCGCTATGCTCGATGACGTGTCTGCGGCAGCCCCGGCGCGATCCACGGCGTTCGACGTCATCGCGATCGGCTCCTCGGCGGGCGGGGTCACCGCGTTGGGTCTCGTGCTCTCCGGACTCGCTGCGGACCTACCGGTCCCGCTCCTCGTCGTCCAGCACCTCGACCCGCGCCACGAGACCGTCATCGCCGACGTCCTGCAACGCCGGTCCCCACTGCGAGTCAAGCTCGCCGAGGACGGCGAGAGCGCAGCACCGGGGATGGTGTACATCGCGCCGCCCGACCGCCACCTCCTGGTCCGCGAGGGCGGCGTGCTGACCCTCACCGAGAGCGAGCTCGTCCACTTCGTGCGTCCCTCGGCCGACCTGTTGTTCGAGTCGGTGGCCGCGACCTACGGCGACCGCGCGATCGCCTGCGTGCTGACTGGCACCGGGGTCGACGGCTCGATGGGGGTGACCGCGGTCAGCGACCGTCGCGGTACGGTGATCGTCGAGGACCCGGGGACGGCTGAGTTCAACGGGATGCCCGAGGCCGCAGCGGCCACCGGAGCGGCGGACTTCGTCCTCCCCCTCGACGAGATCGCCAGCGTCCTCGACGGGCTGGTCAGGCAGCGGAGAGCATGATGACAGACGACCAGGATCCCCAGGACCAGGCCCCACACGCCGAGCCGTCGATCGATGAGCAGCTCGAGGACCTGCTGGTGTTCATCCGCGACGCACGCGGGTTCGACTTCACCGGTTACAAGAGGTCCTCGCTCGCCCGGCGGATCAAGAAGCGGATGACCGACATCGGCGTGGAGAGCTGGACCGACTACCGCGACCGGCTCGAGACCGATGCCGACGAGTTCAGCTATCTCTTCAACACCATCCTCATCAACGTCACCAGCTTCTTCCGCGATGCCGAGGCCTGGACGTACCTCCAGGAGGAGATCATCCCGAAGATCCTCGCCGGCACGGAGGGCGATGAGGAGATCCGGGTCTGGAGCGCCGGATGCTCCAGCGGCGAGGAGCCCTACTCGCTCGCGATCGCGTTCGCCGAGGCCATGGGTCTTCAGGAGTGTCTGGACCGGGTGAAGATCTATGCCACCGACGTCGACGAGGAAGAGCTGCAGCACGCGCGGTCGGGTGTCTACGGTGCGCGAGCGCTGAAGAACCTGCCCGAGGGACTGCGAGAGCGCTACTTCGAGCACAACGGCACCAACTACAGCTTCCGCCCCGATCTTCGTCGCCGGGTGATCTTCGGACGCCACGACATCACCCGGGACGCGCCCATCTCCCGGCTCAGCCTGCTGGTGTGCCGCAACACGTTGATGTACTTCAACGTCGAGGCCCAGCACGAGATCATCGAACGGTTCAACTTCGCGCTGGGCGAGGGTGGCTTCCTCTTCCTCGGCAAGGCCGAGATGCTCACCTCGAGCGACCGGTTCGGCGTCGTGAACATGCGTCAGCGGATCTTCCGGCGCACCAGCAAGCACGGCCTGGGAAGAGCACCGGCCGTACGGCCTCGAGCCGAGTCCGCTCACCCGGAGATCAACACCGGTGGCACCGGCCGGAAGCGACAGCTGCGTGACAGCTTGCTCGACGTCGCGCCGTACGCCGTCCTCGGCATCGACTACGACGGCGTGCTGGTCTCCGCGAGCAGCACCGCGCGCACCCAGTTCGGGATCGGGGTGCACGACATCGGCCGGCCGTTCCGCGATCTCGAGATCTCCTACCGACCGGTGGAGGTGCGCTCGGTCATCGAGAAGGCGACCAACGAGCGTCGGGTGATCCGGCTCGCTGGAGTGGAGCGCCGCACCGGAGACACCACCGAGTCCCAGTACTACGACGTCGTCGTGCAGCCGTTGACCACCGCGGGCGGCGAGCTGCTCGGCGCCTCGATCTCGTTCATCGACTGTTCCGCCCAGGTGCTGCTCGAGCACGAGGTCAAGCGCGTGCGCGAGGATCTCGAGACGGCCTATGAGGAGCTGCAGTCCACCAACGAAGAGCTCGAGACCACCAACGAGGAGCTCCAGTCCGGGATGGAGGAGCTGGAGACCACCAACGAGGAGCTGCAGTCCACCAACGAAGAGCTCGAGACCACCAACGAAGAGCTCCAGTCGGGCAACGAGGAGCTCGAGACGATGAACGAGGAGCTCCGGATCCGCTCGAGCGAGCTCGACGAGACGCGCACCTTCTTGCAGAGCGTGCTCTCCAGCGTCGGGCTCGCGGTGGTCGTGCTCGACGACCGGTTCACCGTACGCAGCTGGAACACCGCCGCCGAGGACATGTGGGGGCTGCGCGCCGAGGAGGTGCGGGACGAGGCGTTCTTCCGGCTGGACTTCGGGCTGCCGGTCGCCGAGATCCACGGCATCGTCGAGCAGGCCCGCGCCGACGACATCCGCACCGGCCCGATCGAGGTGCCCGCGATCGACCGCAAGGGCCGCGCCCTGGGTTGCCAGGTCACCTGCTCACCGCTGGTGGGCGAGACCGGCGGCGTCGTGATCATCATGGAGCCGGTCGACCGATCCTGACCCGCCCGCACAGGCGTACGCTGGGCAGATGGCCCGCTCCGGTCGAAGGGACCTCAACCTCCTGCTGACGCGTGCGGCCGCCGAGGACATCCGCGCCGACTCGGCGGCCGCACGCGCGGCGGAGGCCGAGCTGCGCGCGATGAGGTGCGCGCCGGAGATGCACGACCTCCACGCGTCGGCCGCCCGGGTCCACCGTCGCAACGAGGAGCTCCACCGGGCCACCGCCAGGCTCCACCGGTCCATCGCGCGCCAGATCACCACCCAGACCGTGGGCGCCTCCGTCGTCACGGCCGTCTCGGAGGCGACGGAGGCACCCGATGTCGCGCTGCTGCTCCTCACCAGCGACGGCGTCGCGGCGGGCTCTCAAGCCACCGACGGCCTCGGCGAGACGGCGCAGGACCTCGAGCTCGTGCACGGAGAGGGCCCGTCGCGCTCGGCCTGGAGCTCGCGGCGCCCCGTCCTGAACGAGGGCGACGAGATCGCGCGCCGCTGGCCCCACCTCGGACCCCCGCTGCAGGGGCTGGGGATCAGCACGGTCCTCGCCGTCCCCATCCGCGCCCCCGACGGGGTGCTCGGCGCGCTCACTCTCTACAACCCCCCGGCCCAGGTTCACGGCGGCAGCGCACTGCAAGGCGCCGCCGACGCCTTCGCCCTCCTCCTGGCCCGCACGGTCGATGTCGGTCAGGCCCCGGCCTCCATCGACCTGGCCGACATCGACGGGGTGAGCCGGCTCCACCAGGCGGCCGGGATCGTCGCCGTCGACTCCGACTGCAGCGTCGAAGACGCCCTGGCACTGATCCGCGCGCGTTCCTTCGTCGAGAGCTGCCCCACCAGCGCGATCGTCGCACGCATCCTGAGCGGCGACCTGCGGCTCTGACCGAACGGCGGCGGCGCTAGCTGCCCGGCAGGTCCACCCGGATGAACTTCGGCCGGTACAGGAGCGGGTCGCGCAGCACCGCGCCGAGGTCGGTGCTGTTGCGGCTGTAGGACACGATCACCGAGCCGGGCTTCTCGAGGATGTCGGGATGCGCCAACGGCATGTAGCGCAGCTTGCCACGTGCCACCCCGGAGGGGAGGGCGCCGACGGGCGGCTGCGCCCGGAACGGGCCGGTCGGCGAGGACGAGGTCCAGAAGACGAGGTCGTCGCCGAGGAACTCGCCGCTCTTGCTGAAGGCGTACCAGCGCCCGTCGCGCTCGAAGACGCTCAGCGTCTGGGAGACGCCGCCTCCCGTTGCGGGGATCAGCTCGCTCGACGACTCCGCTCGCCTGCTCCACTTCGTGCCGTCCCAGTAGGTCCAGCGGTCGGGGTCGGCGACGTCGTCCGGCGCGACCCGGGCGACGTGCAGGGCGAAGCCGGTGCCGAGCGGCGGGTCGGGCTCGCGGGCGGTGCCATAGAGGTAGAGCCACTCCCCCGAGACCGCCGCGGCGGCGCCCCACATCGGCCGCCGCGTGTCGGCGTCGTCGGCCCCGATGTCGGTCACCGCGATCAGCTGCGGGACTCCCCCGTCCGGGACCACGAACTGGGCGATGGCCGGCCCGAGCGCCTCGAAGCCGAACACGTCGTCGGAGTCGGTCGTCCGCACCCGCTGCGCGGCCACGACGACCAGCGCGTAGCCGGGCTTGTCGAGCGTGGTCACCGACATGGGCCAGTAGCCGACGCCGTCGTCCCGGTCGGGGATGACGGCGCCGCCGGACTCCGGGAGCACGACCTGCAGGCAGTCGGGCTCGACGAGCAGCATCGAGTTGCGTACGAAGCCGGCACCGGGGAGCTTCTTGTCACGCAGGGTGTCCCCGAACATCCAGATGCTCCGCCCGTCGCCGAGGTCGGCGCTCACCCCGACGTCGCCGCCCTGCAGGGCAGGCTCGGCGCGGAGCCTGGTGATCCGGTTGAGGTCGTCGACGTCCTCGACCGGCCCCGAGGGGACGCACTGAGTTGTGGAGGCGAGGCTGGGCAGCGGGCGCGGCACGGCTTCGGCGTGGAGTGCGGAGGTCACCGCGGTCACCAGCACGGTCAGACAGGTGGCCGCGGTCAACACGATGCCGAGGTTCCACCGCCACGCCTGCACCGGCCGGGCCCCCTCGCCGGCGAGACCGGCGCGGACCAGCCACCGGGTCGCCACCAGCACGACCAGACCGAGCAGCGCCGAGCCGGCGATGGTCACGACCGGCTGGACGAGGCCGGTCCGTACGTCTCCGGTCGCCGCCCAGAGCAGGGACTCGGCCGAGCCGGCGATCGTCCATCGAGACCCGATCGACCAGGCATCCGCGAGCAGCAGCCGGTCGCCGGCGAGGACGAGCGGCAACGGCCCGGCGACGATCAGGGTCGCGGCGAGCAGCAGCCCCGGCAACCCGCCGATGACCTCGCAGGCGAAGGTCAGCGCACCCGCGGCGACCACCGTCGCCGCGAGGACCCCGGCGACGAGCAGGCGCTCCCCGGCCGGTGCCGGCGCGGCGAGCAACCAGCCACCGCCGGCCGCCACGACCGCCAGGGCACCGAGCGCGGTCAGCCGCGCCAAGAGCCGGGGCAACGTACGTGCGAGCGGCCCCCACACGAGCGAGACGACGCACACCAGCAGGAAGCCGGCCAGCGCGGTCACGAAGGTCACCGGGGCGAACGACCGCTCCTCGAGCCGCTCGCTCGAGGATGCGAGCGCCACCGTCCGTCCTCGGGTCTTCTCGATCCGCGCGACCTCGGCCCGGATCGCGCTCGCCAGCTCGGGCCGGTGAGCGGCGGCGATCCGCAGCTCGTCACGCGTCCCGGACAGGTCGAGGTGGACCGCGGCGACGGCCTCACCGCTCTCCAGCAGCTCCGCCGCCTCGGCCGGGTCGTCGACCGCGCCGGCCGCGAACGGCCGCCCGGGCACCGCGTTCACCTGCTTCACCAGAGGCGCGGTGACGACGTCCGGGCCGACCAGCACCACCGGCGCCTCGTGCAGCTCACCGGAGTCGGCACGCAGCCCGCCGATGATCCAGCCCAGCGCAATCAGTGCCAGGACGGCGCAGAGCACGGCCTCACGACGGCTGCCAGACCGCACCGCTCACCACCCTTCCCTGTCACCGACTGCGCGGTTTCTCGACTGCGCGGTTCCTGAGGTCATGTAAGCAGTGCGACGAAGATCCTGAAAGCAGAACCGATCTATGTCACAGCGCACACCTCATCGGGGCGCATCTCATCGGAAACCTTGCATCCCCGGCGCCTACGGCAGTGGGCCTCACCTCGTGAAGCGATTCACAAGGTGAGGCCCACTGTCGTAGCGGCCGAGGGGGCCGCCGATCGCCTAGTTCGGCGTGGCGCGCCAGCGCTGTGAGGTGTTCGCGCTGTCGGTCTGCTGGATCACCGACCCGTCGGCGTCGACCGTGAGGCTGAGGCCGCTGTGCTTGGCCGAGATCTTCAGGGCCGCACCGTCGGCCGCGATCACCCAGCGCTGGTTGGGTGTGCCGGTGCAGGTGTACTCCACGACCGGGTCGCCGCTCGTCGTCGAGCTGTAGGCGACGTCGGCGCACAGACCGGTGCCGGCGTTCTTCAGCTGGTAGCTGCCGTCGTCTTCGTTCCGGGTCACCACCCACTTCTGCGACGCCGCCGCCCCGACCGCCGAGGTGGTCAGCTGACCGTCGGTGGCCTCACCTGCGGCGTCGAGCGCGAGCCCGGACGCGGCGTTCCCGAGCGAGTACTGGCCGTCCGCCAGGGCCGGCGGCACGACCTCCTCCTCACCGACGGTCATCGCGAACACGTGCACCGCGGCGTTGGCGGGCAGCGTGACCGCCGCGATCTCCTTGGCCGGATCGGTACGCAGCGTCTTGGTGAACAGCCGGTAGGAGACCGTCGGATAGGCCGGGCCGCTCGGCGTGTTCTTGCCCAGCGTCGTGACGGCCACCTTGGCGCCGTAGCTGTCCGTGGCCGCACAGCACCAGTTGGGGAAGCCCAGCGTCCCCGTGGAGGAGGTGCCGTCGGTGTAGTGCACCGTGGCTTTCCCCGATGCCGACAGGCTGGTGCCGGTCCCCAGGAACGCCAGCGCATTGCCGCGGCCGCTGACCCGGATGGTCTGGCCGCCGGAGGCCACGTTGTCCTGGGTTCCGGGCGCCGAAGACGGCCAGGTGAAGTCGAAGCCGTTCGCGCTCACCGTCGCCCCGGGCGTGACTCCCTTCTCGGCGAGCTTGCCGGCAAGGAAGCTGCTGCCTCCACCGTCGATGTCGCCCGGACCCGGATCCTCGGCCCTGGTGACGCCGACGTTGTCGAACGCCGAAGCCAGGTCCGGATGAGCAACCGTCGTGGTGACCGAGTCGGACACTGCGTACGTCCGGTCGTGGGTCACGTACGTCGCGCCCACCTCGATCTTCACCCGGCCGGGTTCGGCATCCGCCGGCGGCGTGACGCCGAAGGTCGCGGTCCGGGAGGCACCCGGCGCGAGCCCACCGGTCGCTGCAGAGGTGGTGCGTACCTCCCAGCCCTGGGGCGCGGTGGCGGTGATCGACGTGAGCTGCACGCGGGAGTCGGTGTCGTTGGTGAAGGTGGCCTTGACCTCGGCGGCCTCACCGGCGACCGCGATCGCGGGGGTGGTGCCGTCGAGGCTCACGTTGCGGTCGCCCGGGTGGCTGCCACCGACAGCCGACGAGCCGTTCAACACGACCACAGCAGCGGACGACGTGGACAGCTTCCCGGTCTTCACGTGCGTGACGCCCGTCGCCGAGTCGTGGAACCATCCGGTCGCTGCGTCTTCCAGCGCCGCATTCGAGCCACGCTGCGGCAGCTCCCTACCGCCCAGGACCACGCTTCCCGGCTCGGCATCGGCATGCACAGCGAGCCCGTACTCCCGCGAGGCGGGCTTGCCGGCGTACGTGCCGTCGACCTCGCCCAGCCGCACCACGACGCGCCCGCGGCCCTGCTCGGGGGCGTCGACCTCGAACTCCTGGGTGGCGGACTCGCCGGAGGCGTGCGCCTGGCTGCGTCCGTCGTCCTCGTAGTTCACGAACGAGGAGGACCCCTGCGGGTAGATGTCCAGGTCGAGGCGGCCCGACTTCTTGCCCTGCTGCCAGTCGAGGGTGCCCTCGGGGAACTGCGGGACGACCGCACCGGCGCGGACGAAGAGCGGGAGCGTGTCCAGCGGAGCCTTGTAGCCG
The DNA here is from genome assembly GCF_055585005.1 of Nocardioides sp. NPDC054178. Classification (NCBI taxonomy): domain Bacteria; kingdom Bacillati; phylum Actinomycetota; class Actinomycetes; order Propionibacteriales; family Nocardioidaceae; genus Nocardioides; species Nocardioides sp. NPDC054178. The sequence goes on along the minus strand of NZ_JBVJKY010000004.1, from coordinate 199,981 downwards.
TCGATCGTGGTCGGTCCCTGGTGGACCCGGCCGCTCCAGTAGTCGACCCAGGTGCCCTCGGGGAGGTAGATCCCGTCGCGCGTCGTGGCGTCCTCGTAGACCGGCGCGACCAGGAAGTCGTCACCGGCGAGGAACTCGTACTTCACCGCGTCGCCCCAGGTCTTCGGGTCCTCGGGGTAGTTGAGGTAGAGCGGCTTGACGGCTCCCACGCCGTTGCGGTTGGCCCGCATCGTGTGCGTGTAGAAGTAGGGCAGCAGCCGCTCGTGCAGCTTCAGGTACTTCCGGTTGATCGAGGTGAAGGGCTCGCCGTAGCGCCACGGCTGCTTGTCGGAGGCCGCCCACCCGCTCATCAGGTAGGTCATCGGCAGGAACATCTTCCACTGCATGTCGCGGACGTACGTCTCGGCGCTGCCGCCGAAGATGCCGTCGACGTCGCCGGTGGCGAGGTGCTGGCCGGACATGGTGGACCCGGCGTACGTCGGGATCTGCCAGCGGATGTAGTCCCAGCTCCCGGACTGGTCGCCGCTCCATACCGCGGCGCAGCGCTGGGTGCCGGCCCAGCCCTCGACGGTGAGGACGGTCGAGCGGTCGGTGCTGTGGGTCTCGATGCCGTCGCGGGCCTGCTCGCAGGCGTCGAGCGCGAAGCGGTAGCCCGGGCCGACCCAGGCGACGTCGGTCTTGCGGACGCGTACACCGGCCTTGACCTCGCTCTCCTGCTCGGTGAGGTCGTCCTCGGTCCACAGGCCCAGCTCGGCACCGTGGTCGTCGAGCATGTCGCCGGTCTCGGCCAGGTCCTCGTAGCCGCAGCCGTAGCCGTCGTTGACCAGCATCCAGCCCAGCGGCAGGTCGTGCTCGGCGTAGCCCTCGGCGATCGCGGTCGAGTCACGCAGGGTCTCGCGCTCACCGCGGTTGGCGTTGTGGAGGTAGCAGTCGGCGTCGCCGACCTCCAGTGCGTACATCGGCACCGCGACCGGCCGGCCGGTCAGCTCGGTGTAGGAGTCGATGACGCCCTTGGCGTCACCGACGAAGTAGTAGGCGTCGAAGCGCTGCTCGTCGTGGGTGGTCGTGGTCGGCGCACCGAAGTCGTAGCTGCCGGGCGCGAAGGTGTTGCGCAGCACGCCGTAGCCGCGGGAGGAGACGTAGAACGGCACGGCGTTCGGGTTGCCGCCGTCGTTCCAGTTGAAGTCACGCGAGATCTTGATCGTCTGGCCGCGGTGGCTGAACCGGCCGTTCTGCATGCCGCCGCCGAAGAACTGCTCCTCGGCGCCGCGCTCCAGGTGCTGGGCGGTGCCCTGCGCGTCCCAGGTCAGCGGCGAGGCCTCCGCCATCAGCACCCGCCCGTCAGGATCGGTGAGGCGCAGGGTGATCGGCCGCTTGGTCACGGTGAGCACGGCCGCCGCGGTGCTGATGACGTACGCCGCGTCGGTCTCCTTCACCGACGAGCGCCCGCCGGGGTAGTCGCGCTTGACGACGATGTCGGCGTCGGGAGCACCGGGCTCGGTGGGGTCGTCGTTGGCGGGGTCGTCGAACTCACCGTTCGGAGCCAGGCGGACGCGCACCATGTCGGCGTCCTCGAAGGTCACGCGCAGCGCGGCCTCGCCGGACGTGAAGGTGTAGCTGTCGCCGTCGCGCTCGAAGCCGGTGACGTCGCCGAGCTCGCTGCTCGCCTCGGCCGCCACGGAGCTCACCGGGCTGAGCGCGACCAGGCCTGCCGCCAACGCGACTCCCGCGACCAGAAACTGTCGGAATGATTGATTGAACATGATCGCATCACGCCCTAATTAGTCAGAATCAATCGAAGTCGAGGGCGACTGTAGCGTGGGTCACACCGCGCGGTCCACCCTCGGTCCACCGATCAGGGCGAGCAGGCGCGCGGCCTCGCCCGCGACCGCGTCGCGGCCCACGCCGAGGTACTTGCGCGGATCGACCTTCCCCTCGTCCGCGAGCGCCGCACGGACGGCCCGGGTGAAGGTCGCGTTGAGGTGGGTGGCGATGTTGACCTTGGTCATCCCGGCACGGACGGCGGCGACGATCCCCTCGTCCGGGACCCCCGAGGAGCCGTGCAGCACGAGCGGCACCTCGACGGCGGCCGCGAGCCGGGTGATGAGCTCGTTGTCGAGGCTGGCCGTGCGCGTCGTCATCGCGTGCGAGGAGCCGACCGCGACCGCGAGCGCATCGACTCCGGTGACCTCGACGTACTCCGCCGCCTCGGCCGGCTGGGTGCGGACCCCCGGGGCGTGCACCCCGTCCTTGCCGCCGACCTCGCCGAGCTCGGACTCGACGGAGACGCCGCGCTCGTGGCACCAGGCCGCGATCTTCGCGGTGGCCGCCACGTTCGAGTCGTAGTCGAGCCTGGAGGCGTCGAACATCACCGAGGGACACCCCAGCTCGACGGCCTCCTCGACGAGCTCGACCCGGGTCGCGTGATCGAGATGTACGCAGACCGGCACCGTGGCGCGCTCCGCGATCGCGAGGGTGGCTCCCAGCAACGGCGCCAGGCTGCCGCGGTAGTCGGCGGTGTTCTCCGAGATCTGCAGGACCACCGGACGGCCGGCCTGCTCGGCGCCGGCGACGATCGCCTCGGCCAGCTCGAGCTGGATGACGTTCATCGCGCCCAGCCCGCCTCCGGTCCCGCGGGCGTTGTCGAGCAGCAGCGACATCGGTGCCAGGGGCATGTCAGGGCTCCTTGTGGTCGATCCGTGCGACGCCGAGACCGGCCAGGACCGAGGCGTACGTCTCGGTGTCGATCTCGCCGGCGACCGGCGTGGCCACGGCGGCGGCACCCAGCGCGGCGGCATCGCGGAGGATCTCCGGCCACGGCCTGCCGTGGGCCAGGCCGCGAGCGATCCCTGCGGCGGTGGCGTCCCCGGCGCCGGTCGGGTTCCCGGCGATCCCGGCGGGCGGGCTCACCTCCCAGCAGACGCCGTCGGCACATGCGACCAGCCCGAGGCGTCCCCGGGTCAGCACGACCGCTCCCCCGTGGCGGGTGGCGAGCTCGGTGACCGCGGCGACCGGGTCCTCGGGCGCATACCCGAGAAGGCGTGCGGCCTCGTCCTCGTTGGGCGTCAGGACGGCGCCGGTCCCGACCGCGGCCGCGAGGGCCGCGTCGTCGAGATCGAGGAGCACGGGGACCCCGGCGGCCGCGGCGAGGCGTGCGATCCGTGCCGGAAGGTCGGTGGGCACTCCGGGCGCCAGGCTGCCGGAGACGGTGAGAGCCGTGGCGTCCATGACCCAGTCCTCGAGGAGGTCGAGCAGCCGCAGGTCGGCGCCGGGGGCGGCCTGCCGTCCCGGCTCCCACAGCGAGGTCGTCGACTCGTCGGCGGCGACGACCACGGTGCGGCGTACCTCGGCGAGCTCGGGCAGGAAGGTCGAGGGCAGCTCACGCGCGAGCGCTTCGGCGAAGTCGTCGTCGGCGAGACCGACGGCGTGGGTCGGCTCGGCCAGCTGGTGCAGCACGCGGGCGACGTTGACCCCCTTGCCGCCGAGCCGGCTGGTGACCTCGGTGACCCGGTGGACCTCGCCCACGGTCAGCCGGGGCAGCCGGTAGGTCACGTCGATCGCCGGGTTGAGCGTGACGGTGATGATCACGGGTTCGTCCTCACCGCATCCAGGGCCAGCCGGGCGGCACCGACCAGGCCGGCACGGCCTCCGAGCGTGGAGAGGCGTACGGGCGGGACCGCCGTCACGCCGGCACGCTCACCCATCCGGGTCCGCAGCGGGGCGAGCAGCGCTTCCTCCGCCTCGGCGACGCCACCGCCGAGGATGATCTCGCCGGGCGCGAGCAGCGCTCCCACGGCGAGGAAACCGTCGGCGAGAGCGGTGATCGCCTCGGACCACACCTGGGCGGCGAGGCGGTCGTGCTCAGTGCGTGCGACCAGGTCGGCGACGCCGGAGATCGTGGTGTCGCCACCCAGCGCGGCGTACCTCTCCAGCATCGCGCGCCCACCCGCGTACGCCTCCACGCAACCGCGCAGCCCGCAGCCGCACCGCGGCCCGGCCGGGTCGACCACCAGGTGGCCGAGCTCGCCGGCCTGCCCGGAGACCCCGAGGACCGCCGTCCCCCCGACGTACGTCACCCCGGCGACACCCGTCCCGAGCACGGCGACGAACGCGGAGGCCGGCGAGCCGGCGTCCGCCCAGATCGCGGCGGCTGCGGCGGCCGTGTCGTGCACGACCGTGACCGGCAGGCCCAGGCGTTCACCGAGAGGGGCCGCGACGAGGGTGTCGACGAGACCGAGGTTGACCGCCCTGCGGGAGATGCCTGCTTCGGTGTCGACGAGACCGGGGAAGGCGACGCCGACCCCGGCCACCTCCGCCCGAGCCGCGGGGCTCAGCCCGGCGAGCAGCTCCTCGCCCATCCGCGCGATGTCGTCGAGGACGGCCGGACCGGTCCGGGTCGCCACCCGCGACTCGGCCATCACCACGTCGGCGGCCCCCACCACGGCCCCCCGCACCGAGGTGCCGCCGACGTCGAACGCAAGGGCAAGAGATCGCATCACGCAGACGGAGGAGCGGCCGGGTCGAGGATGATCGAGCGCGTGAGGTTGCGCGGCGCGTCGGGGTCGAGCCCGGCCCGCCGGGCCCGCTCCACGCAGAGCAGCTGCACCCGCACCAGCTCGGCGAGCGGGTCGACCCCGTGGTGCACGAGGTCGGCGCCGGTGACCGCGACGTCCTCGGCGAAGCCCGGGACCAGGTCGCCGAAGGCCCACACGACCCGGCCCGGAGCACTGATCGAGAGCGGGCCGTGGCGGTATTCCATCATCGGGTAGGACTCGGTCCACACCTGCGCGGACTCCCGGAGCTTGAGCGCGGCCTCCTGCGCCACGCCGTTGGTCCAGCCGCGGCCGACGAAGGTGAGCTGCTCGGCGGTCAGCGCCGGACCGAACCCGCCCTCGCCGGCGTCGATGATCTGCTGGGCCTGCTCGGCGGCCAGGCTCAGGTCCTCACCGAGGTGCCAGCGCAGCATGGCGAGCGTGGTGGTCGCGAAGCGGGTCTGGACCACCGACCTCTCGTCGATCTCGGGCACCAGGATCGGCTCGGCCAGCTCGAGAGCCGGAGTGCCGGGCGAGGACGAGATCACCGTCGCCGGGATCCGGCCACCGACCCGGGCGAGCAGGTCGACGACCTCGGTCGTCGTGCCGGACCGGGTGATCGCGAGCAACCGGTCGTAGCCCCGGCCGATCCGGGCCTCCGTCGGCGTCCAGGCGTCGGTGACGCCGTGGCCCTGCTCCTCGCGCAGCGCGGCGTAGGCCTGCGCCATGTAGAGCGAGGTTCCGCAGCCGATGACCGCGACCTTCTCCCCCGGCTTCGGCAGGGCATCGGCAGCTCGTTCGGCGGTGCTCCTGGCAGCCATCCAGTTGGCGGGCTGCGTCGCGATCTCGGCGGCGAGATGCGTCGTCGGTGCAGATGCGGTCATGGCGTCGGGTCACCCTCCGATGTGTTGCCGGCTGGACCCGAATCATCCAACGCATTGCGCGTTTCTGTCAACAAAGCAGCCAAAGCGATCATTATCGATCAGTTGTGACGATGACTTCCGTCTCGTGCTCGGCCAGCGCCTTCGCGAGCGCCTCCGGCACCGCCCGGTCGGTGACGAGCATCGAGACGCCGTCGAGGTCGCCGATGCGCGCGAAGGTCGGGTGCTCGAGCTTGGTGCTGTCGGCGACGACGATGGTGCGCTGCGCGGCCGCGATGAAGTCGGCGCTGACCTTCGCCTCGGCCGGGTGGATCGTGGTCAGCCCGGCCCGGGTGCTGATGCCGTCGACGCCGAGGATCGCGGTGTCGATGTGGATCTTCGACAGCACTCCCTCGCTCAGCGGACCGACCAGCTCGTAGGACTGGGTGCGAGCGGCCCCGCCGGTCACCACGATGTTGACGTTGGGCCGGATCGAGAGCTCGTAGGCGATGTTGAGCGCGTTGGTGACCACGGTGATGCTCTCGTCCTCGGCCAGGTCGGGATGGCGCCCGATCGCGCGCGCCACCTCGCTGGTGGTCGTGCCGCCGTTGAGCGCGACCGTCTCGCCGGGGACGAGCAGGTCGGCCACCGCGGTCGCGATCGCCCGCTTGGCGTCGGCCTGGCGGCCGATCTTGTACTGCAAGGGCAGCTCGTACGCCGAGCCGAGCGCGGTCGCGCCGCCGTGCGTCCGGGTGACCAGCCGCTGGTCGGCGAGGTGCCCGATGTCGCGGCGGGCGGTCGCGGCCGAGACACCGAGCGCGCTCTCGACCTCGGCGATCGACACGTGCCCGTGCTCGCTGATCAGCTCGAGCAGCTGGTTGAGTCGCTGTTGTCTCATGGGCCCCCTTCCTGGGTCCCGGACAGCCTACGCATCTCCGGCGCCTCAGGCGCCGCAGTGGAACCTCGCGTCGGCCCAGTCGGCGTGGTCGTTGCCGTTCCCGTCGCCGGCGTCGCCGGCCACGAGGTCGACGTAGTCGGCGCCGGTGACGTCGGCGGTGACCTGTGCGGTGGCACTGGCCGGCCCCAGGGTGCCGGTCTCGGCGACCGTCCGCCCGTCGGCGACGACCGAGAAGGTCACCGAGCCCCGCGAGGTCTGGGCGTCGTCGACCCCCACGTCGGCAGTGAAGGCGGTGCAGTTGCCGGCCAGGTAGTAGCGGACCTTCGAGACCGCGTGCGCGCCCAGCCCCTTGGGGTAGACCTTGCCGGCGAGCGTGATCGGGCCACCGTCGCCGGAGCCGTTCTCCCCCACGCTGGTGTCGCGCTCGACCGGTCCCCAGCCGTTGGTGGCCGAGATCCAGCCGAGATCGCTGGCGTAGGTGTCCGCGGTCGGCGGAGGCGGCGCGGTCTGCACCGTGGCCGCGCGAGTCACCGTGCGCGTCTCGCCCCCGATGTCGTACGTCGCTGAGCCGGTGAGCCGGTAGCTCGACTCGGCCGCGTCGGCCGGCGGTGTGACCGTCCAGGTCACGGCGTGGCTCTCCCCGGGTGCGAGCGAGTCGAAGGCCGCCGGGGTGGCGGCCTCCGCGGTCCAGCCGTTGGGGACCTCGAGGGCGACCTCGCCCGCGCCGGTCGCCGACGCCTCGTCGCTGGTCAGGGTGGTGGTGACCTCGCTGGCCGCGCCCGGCAGCAGCTTCTCCTCGCCGGCATCGACGGCGAGGGTGGCACAGGCCGGCAGGTCGGCGGCCGCACCGAGGTCCTCGACGGTGAAGTCGTCGATGCTGATGTCGCCGCTCGCGCCGTCGTCGTCGGCGGTCCGCAGACCGACCCAGTAGTCGCCACAGCCGCCGGCCACGAGCTCATCGCTGAACCGGGCCGTCTCGACCTGCCGGCCGATCGCGCGGGCACCGACCTCGACCGATCGCGGCTCACCGCTCGCGACCGAGTCGTAGCCGGTCACCCACTCGTAGTCGTCGGCCCGCTCGGTCTGGTGGTCGAAGGAGACCCGGTAGCGGTGGCCGGGCTCGAGACGTACGGTCTGCGGGACGGTGCGGTAGACGAGGCCGCCGTTCTCGGCGTGCGACTTCAGCGACCAGTCGCCGCTGATCACGTCGTCGGTGGCCTTGCCGTTCCAGCCGCTCTGCGTGTAGGGCTCGTGCCGCTCGGCCAGGTGGGTGCGCGGGTCGGTGACGCCGCCCGAGGTGCCCTTGACGAAGGGCGACCAGCCCTGGACGACCTCTTCGAAGTCCTCCTGGGCGATGACCTTCGCCCCCGGCGCGGCCGGCAGGTCGCGCTCGACCGCGACGACGCGTACGTCATCGAGCCGGACCTTCCCGGCGCCTGCCTCCGCGGAGATCCTGACGGTCGCGGTTCCGTCGCGGCCGGCGTCGAAGGGGACCTCGACGCGCTGGAAGTAGGTGCTGTGCAGCTCGTCGGCGGCCACCAGGTTCTTCGCGGTCGAGCGCTCGACACGGTTGCGGTAGGTCTTCCCGCCGGAGGTGACGGTGACCGTGGTCGCGCGGCTGTGGCCGGGCTCGACCTCCACCCAGACACCCAGGGCGTTGCGGCCGCTGCGCAGGCCGTTCAGCCGCTGGCTGATCGTGGCCCGACCGCCGGCGCCCAGGACGGCGACCTGCTGACCGGTCGAGGTCCGACCGGTGGTGGCCGGGCCGCTCGGGTGCCAGGCGTCGAGGTCGCCGGCGTTGAAGCCGGGGTCGGCGACGTGGCTGCCCTGACCCCACTGCGGGTCGGCCGACCTCCCGGGAGCCTTCGTCAGGACGTACGCCGTCCCGGGCTCCGCCTCGAGGGTGACCTTGCCGTTGCGGACCGGCACGCTGCCGGCCGCGGCGCGGCCCTGCTCGGTGAGCTCGTAGACGTTGAGCCGGCCGGCCTCGCTCCACGCGTCGGTGAGGCTCCAGGTGGTCCGGCCGCCGTCGGCGTTGTAGTGGTAGAGCTTCGCGTCGTCCTTCCACGGGAGCAGGTAGGCGTCGCCGTCGAGGACGAGGTCGCCGTCCTGGTAGATCTTCCGGGTCGCCTCTGTCTCCCCTGAGTTGACCACGCGGACGCCACCGTCCTGGACGACCTCGTCCGGGCCCCAGCGCAGGATCGGGTTCCTCTGCAGGTACTTCGTCGGCAGGTTCGTCCGCCAGATGTTGTCGTAGAAGGCGTCGACGTCGTTCTCGCCGGTCCAGCCCTCGAACTCGACGATCTCGGTGTGCCCGAGGAGCTTGTCCGGGTTCCAGGTGTCTTTCTGCCCGTTGCGTACGAACCGGATCAGCTGGCTGTTCAGGCCCTTGTTGGTGGCCCCGCCGTAGGACTCGTCGTTGGCCCAGTGGGACCAGAGCGCGTCCTCCTCGAAGTGGTAGGACCACTCGGTGCCGATGTTCCAGCCCTGTCCGCGCAGCTCCTGCGCGAGCCGCTCCTGGAGCCAGCCGTAGGAGTAGTAGACGTCGATGTAGACGAAGTCGAGGTTGCGGTGCGTCTCGCGGCGCAGCTGGGCGAAGCGGTCGACGATGTTGGTGGTCGCGAGGTCGGTGCGCTGGTCGATGTAGTAGGACTGGTCGATCCAGTCCCAGCCGGGCTTGCTCTTGTCGACGAGGGTCTCGTCGAAGGCCTTGGCCTCGGGGTAGGCCTCGGTCGCGTTGACGTGGACACCGAAGTCGGCGCCCCACTTCTCACCCTCGCGGGCGAGCGTGTTGAGGTCCTCGAGCCCGCCGGCGCGGGTGTTGTAGTTGCCGCCGTAGTCGGGGTGCGCGGAGTCGTGGCCCTCGGAGCCGTAGCCCTTCAGCACGGCCAGCTGCCCGAGCCCGTCGGTGGCCAGCGAGACCCGTTTGACGTCGTCGAGCGTACGCAGGAACGGATGCGTCGCCTGGCTGGCGAAGTTGAACGGGATGTGGGTGACGACCCGCTCGGGAGTCTCCTCCGCGCCGTTCATCGGCCGCTGGATGTCGCGCAGCGCGATCGCGCCGTCCTGCCAGTCGACTCGCTGGTCGTCGTTGGCGTCGGGGGTGATGGTGACCTTCGCCCAGGGGAGCTCCTCGGTGTAGGGTGAGCCGGTCGCCCGGTAGGTCCACTGGCCGCTCCACAGCCCGACCCGGCGGCCGCTCTCGGTGGCGCTCACGCTGCGCCAGATCCGGCCGCGCTCGTTGGTCGCGTCGCCGCCGCTCTGGTCGTAGACCGAGTTGGTCTCGATGGCGGCGGCCAGCCGGTCGGTGTCGACGATGGCGTACGCCGAGCCGACCGGATTCGCGGTCGTGGCCAGGTCCGCGGTCACCTCGGTGTGGGTGTCGCCGTTCTTGGTGCGGTCCGCGCTCACGACGGCGGTGCTCACGGTCGCCCCGGCCTGGTCGGAGCTGACCGAGAGGAGGTCGTGCCCGGGGATGTCGAGGGTCCCGACCCGGTGCTCGGCGGTGTCGGTCACCTCGGTGACCGCGAAGGTGACGACGTCGCCGGCGACCTCGAGCTTCGCGTCGAGCTCGACGCCGGGCAGGTCGGCGAAGGTCAGCCGGTAGGTCGCGGTGTCGGCGTCGACCTGGGTGCCGGTCACGGTCGCGGTGTGCGCGGTGCCGTTGATCCGTACGGAGGTGGGCGGGGTCGCGGCACCACCGATCTCGCCGCCGGCGGTGTGCCGGTAGCCGAGCACGGCCGGGAAGTCCTCGGCGACCTGGACGCTCAGCTGGGAGGAGGTCAGGGTGAAGCCGCTCGCGGCGGCGGCGTGACTTTCGGGCGCGATGGCGACCACGCCGGCGAAGGCCGTCACGGACGCGAGGAGGGCGGTGGGGAAACGCTGCGGCATCGTGACTCCCGAGGGTGGGGGTGGGCCTGAGGTTCGTCCATCATGCAGAGTTTTGCGCGGATTGGCTACGTTATGCGCAAAAGTTGTCATAGCCTCGGCGGGTGATCCCCACCTTGACCTGGCGCGACGGCGAGTTCCTGAAGCGCGGCGTCCCCCACCGGATCCTGTCCGGGTCGATCCACTACTTCCGCATCCACCCGGACCTCTGGGAGGACCGGCTGCGCCGGGTCGCCGCCACCGGGTTCAACACCGTCGACACCTACGTCGCCTGGAACTTCCACCAGCAGGACGAGGGGTCCCCCGACTTCAGCGGGCCTCGCGACCTTGCCCGCTTCGTCACTCTCGCCGGTGACCTGGGGCTCGACGTGATCGTGCGCCCCGGCCCCTACATCTGCGCCGAGTGGACCAACGGCGGGCTGCCCTCGTGGCTGACCGCCCGCACCCGGGCGCCGCGCAGCACCGACCCGGTCTACCAGGACGTGGTCGCGCGCTGGCTCGACGTCCTGCTCCTCCACCTGGTCCCGCTCCAGGCCGCCCACGGCGGACCGGTCGTGGCCGTGCAGGTGGAGAACGAGTACGGCTCCTACGGCGACGACGCCGCCCACCTCGCCTGGCTCCGGCAAGGTCTCCTCGACCGTGGCGTCACCGAGCTGCTCTACACCGCCGACGGCCCGACCGAGGTCATGCTCGACGCCGGCATGGTCGAGGACACCCTCGCCGCGGCGACCTTCGGGAGTCGCGCCGAGGAGGCTCGGTCGATGCTGACGTCGCGGCGGCCCGGCGAGCCCTTCCTGTGCGCCGAGTTCTGGAACGGCTGGTTCGACCACTGGGGCGAGAACCACCACGTGCGCTCCCCCTCCAGCGCGGCTGGGACGCTGCGGGAGATCGTCGACCTCGGCGGCTCGGTCAGCGTCTACATGGCGCACGGCGGCACCAACTTCGGGCTCTGGGCCGGCGCCAACCACGACGGCCGCCGCCTCCAGCCCACGGTCACCAGCTACGACTCCGACGCCCCGGTCGGCGAGGACGGCCGGGTCTCGGAGAAGTTCTGGCTCTACCGCGACATCCTGGCGCCCGCCACCGGGCGCACGGTCGACGCGCTCCCGGCCTTGCCGCCTGACGCTGCACGTCACGAGTTCACCTCGGTGCCGGTGTCGCCGGGCGCCGACCTGCTGTCCTTGGTGAACCGCGGGCCTTCGACGCGCGCAGCCAGGCCGCTGAGCTTCGAGGAACTCGGCATCGACACCGGCCTGGTGACGTACCGTGCCTCGGTCACGCTCCCCGGCCACGACGTCCATCTCACCGTGCGGGGGCTGCACGACAGGGCGTACGTCTTCCTGGACGGGGATCCGCTCGGGACCCTCGAGCGGGACGACGCCGAGCCCGCGGTGCTGACGCTTCCCGGCCTCGGCGCGGTCGCCGAGCTGACCCTCGTCGTCGAGGCGCTCGGCCGGGTCAACTACGGCCCGCTGCTCGGCGAGCACAAGGGGATCCTCGGTGGCGTCCAGGTCGACCGGCGTCTCGTCCACGGCTGGGACCACCACCTCGCGCCCCTCGACCGCTGGGACGCTCTCGACGGTCTCCCCCGTGCCACCATCGACGTCGAGGCGCCGGCAGACGGCTGGCTCGCCGTCCCCGGCGACGGCGACCGGTTCGTCTGGCTCAACGGCACCTTCCTCGGCAGGCTGTGGAGTCGCGGGCCCCAGCGACGGCTCTACGCCCCCGCTCCTCTGTGGCACACCGGCGCCAACCAGGTCGCCGTCCTCGACCTCACCACCTCCGCGACGTACGTCGAGGTCCACCCGGACCCCGACTTCGGACCGACCGAGGAGTACGTCGAGACGCTGCCGACCGGCGTCGACCCGGTGGACGAGGATGCACCGGCCTGACGCGCATCATGTTGCCGATCCCTCCGGCGAACCTGGGGCTGTCCGAGCCTGGTTCGGACAGCCCTCCCCAGGCTCACGGGATGCCATAGCCCAACAGACCTCCTGCTAGATTGGCAGGCGCGCGCGAGGGCGCAGCCGGGCCCGCGGACAGGACTGAGTCCACCTCGTGATCTCAGATTGCGTGAAGTGCTGACGATCTCCTTGTCCGGCATCGTGGGCCTGCCGGCCGATGAGGAGCCGTCGTGTCCGTACTTGTTCCGCCCGCCGACCTCGAGCAGCTCCGCCGGCAGGCCAAGGACCTTCTCCGTGCCGCGAAGCGTGGCGAAGCTGCGGCGCTCACCCGGATCGGCACTGCCTCGGATCGATTGATCCTGAGCGCTGCACAGCTGACACTCGCTCGCGAGTTCGGCTTCGAGAGCTGGGCAGGGCTCAAGCTGGAGGTCGAGCGCCGCCACGTTCTCGATGCCGTCGACGCCGTTCGCCTGCGCGAGCTCCTCACCGCTCATCCCGACCTGGCCATCCTGAACATGCGGGGCTGGTGTGATCACCCGCTCGGGATATCGCCGTTGAGCTACCTGGCGGCCATGCCTTTCGACACCATGCGCAGTGCGTGGCGAGTCGTCGAGGGCACCGGACCGCTCGCGCGAGAGCTCCTGCGCGCGGGCGCGCCGGTCGACGGCGCACCTGGAGACCCCGAGACTCCGCTGATGACCGCCGCGAGCTACGGCAACGTCGAGGTCGCCAAGGTGCTGGTCGAGGGCGGGGCCAGCCTGACGGGAACCGCGTCGCCCCACGCGGGAGGAGTGCCGAACGGCACCGCACTGCGTCACGCGGTGGTGTTCGGGATGACCGACGTTGCGGACGTGCTCATCGCGGCCGGAGCCGACGATCTTGTTCACGCGGCGGCAACCGGCTCGGTGGCGGGGCGTCTGACGCCGGCGACGCCCGAAGCCGATCGGGTTGCGGCGCTACGCATCGCCGCGGAACGCGGCCACCTGGGCGTCATCGACCAGCTGCTGGCGGCAGACACACCGATCGAGGGACTGGACCGGGACGGGTCGAGCGCTCTACATGCAGCGGCATACTACGGACGGGCCGACGGAGTCGGGTATCTCATCGAGCACGGTGCCGACCCCACCCGCCGCGACACCAGATTCGACAGTACGCCGCTGGGCTGGTCCCGGGCCGGACGGCGGGACGAGGTCGGCCCCGAAGCCGGCCACGACCAGATCGAAAGCATCCTGGCGCCGCTGTCTCCGGACGGCTAGGCGGCGGCCGTCCGCGTCACCCGCAGGGGCGCGACGTGCTCGCAACGATCACTGCGGCCCCATCACCACGATGCGGAGTTGGCGAGAGATCAGCTGCGTGGCGGTGAGTCCGAACATCGCTCGGAAGGTGTCGCTGAAATGGCTCGGTGAGGCGAAGCCCGCATCGCTGGCGGCCGTCGACAGATCCGCGCCCTGACTGACGGCGGCTGCGGCGTACCGCATCCTGGCCCAGAGGCGGTAGCGGCGAAAGCTCGTCCCGGCGTGGGCCGAGAAGAGGTGCAGGAAGCGGGACTGGGACAGGTTGACCGCGGCGGCCATCTCCGCCGCGATCCCCCGCTCACCGGGCCGTTCACGGAGAAGCCGCAGGGCGACGCGGATCCGCTCGTCGGTCGGGTTCGCCTCACCGGCATCGAGCAGCCGTCGTCGCAGCATCTCCGGATCCGTGACCGGCCCCTGCCGCCAGTCAGCGACCAGCGCCGCCTCCTCGCGATGGTCATACGCGATCGTGCTCGTCCGGTCGGCCATCTGACCGAGCAGGTGGGTCGTCCCGGCTGCGCCCGGGTCGGCATAGAAGAACAGCATCGACTGCTCCTCCCCCGCGACGATCTGATGGGACGTACGCGCCGGGATCAGCGCACTTCGCGCCGACCGTGTCACTCCCGGACCCGAGCGCAGCACGAAGGGAGCGTCCAGGCCAAGCGCGAAGCAGGTCACCGACCCGGAATGAGTGCCCAGCCGCAGCGACGGCCCCCGATAGGCCGCATGTCCCGACCAGAGCCACACCGTCGGTCGCGCGTCGTCGCAGCACGAATCCGGAAGCGGCTCGGTCGCCATGCGCGTCATGATCCCACGGTGAGCACCGTGGCCAGCCTGACCGTCGCCGTCATCGGCGTCTTCTTCCTCGCCATGGGGACGTACGCCCTGATCACCCCGGGCGCCCTCGTCGCCCCGTTCGGCCTCTCGGCCCGGTCGCCCGAGTCCCGCTCGGAGGTCCGCGCGGTCTACGGCGGGTTCGGCATCGCCATGGCCGCCGTGCTCGGCGCCGCCGCTCTCGACCTCGGCGACGTCCGGGCCGGCGCCGTGACCACCGTCGGCCTCGCCCTCATCGGGATGGCCGGCGGCCGACTCGTCTCGCGCCTGTTCGACACGGCCGTACGCTTCTATCCCATCTGGTTCTACTTCTGGATCGAACTGGTGGCCGGCGCGGCGCTGCTTCTCTGCGCCTGACCTCGGCAGATTCGGCTATGCTCGGCGCCGTGGGATCTCGGCCGACATCAGACGCGTCTGTACAACCGCCACGTCCGCGCGCCCCCAGGCCGGGCAACATGGGCCAGCGAGTCGACTGGCACAACGATCCCTCGGCCCCCGAGGTGAACAGCATCCGACCCAGCGCCGGCGCCTTCGTGCTCGACGACCCGGGCCGGATCCTGCTGATCCGCCGCAACGACACCGGCAACTGGACGATGCCCGGCGGGGCGATGGAGCCCGGCGAGTCGCTGACGGCGGCCGCGGTCCGCGAGACCCTCGAGGAGACCGGCATCACCATCGAGGTGATCGGCCTGGTCGGGATTTGGACCGACCCGCGCCACCGCATCGAGAACACCACCAACGGCGAGGTACGCCAGGAGTGCTCCATCATCTACGCCGGCCGCTATCTCGCCGGCGAGCCGACTCCCTCGGCCGAGAACACCCACGCCGAGTGGGTCTATCCCACGATCGTCCCCAGCCTGCAGATGGACCGCAGCCAGCGCGTACGGATCGACTGGGCCCTCAACCGCAACTTCCCCCACCTCGACCCCAACCCCTGATCCCCTCGGCCGCGGCCGCCGCGCGAACGATCCCCTCCTCCGCCACGCCGCAGATCCGCAGGCAGGTCTCCGCGATCGCCTGCCGGTAGCCACCGGCGACCTCGTCGCCACGGGACCGGATCCGGATCACCACCTCGACCGCCTGGACCAGCAGCCCACCCAGCTGGTCCACGCCCACCGTCGCGGCAACCGTGTCGCTGACGACCGCGGCACCCAGCCGACCGTACGCGGCGACCAGCTCACGAAGCGCAGGCTCGAACTCCCCGAAGACCTCGCTGCTCCTGACATCGGGCATCCGGCAGAGCCTGCCGATGTTGTGCGGCACCGTCGCTAGGGTGTCCGCGTCGATCAACGCGAGAAGGTAGAGCGCCGTCTCCGGGACATCGGCCGGACACTCCAGCTCGATCTCCTCGACCTTCTCCAGGCTCGGCCGCACCGAGAGCTCGAGGAGCTCGGCGAGGATCCCGGGCTTGCCCTCGAAGTGGTAGTAGAGCGACGCCTGCCGGATCCCCACCTTCTCCGCGATGTCCCGCGTCGAGGTCGCCGCGAACCCACGGCCGACGAAGAGCTCCGCCGCCGCGTGAAGGATCTCGTCGCGCGGAGCGGCCGCGCTCACCGCGCGCGGGACCACTCGAGGCCGGCCCGGGCGGGCGGCGCCTGCAGGCGCGTACGTGCTCATCGGGTCCCTCCGCAGGGAGTCGTCTCGGACTGGAAGTCCCCAGCGCTCCGGCGCCGTGTGCGGTCCGGCGCGCCGGGGACTTCAACCACCATCGCCTCGAAACCCGGGACGTTTGCACCTCCCACAAGGGACATATGGGGACGTTTGTCCGCTACGTTGAAGGCATGCCGAATCACAGGCTCCACTCCGCGCTCACCGCGCACGACATGACCACGACGGGGTTGGCCGCTGCCGTCGGCGTGGATCCGAAGAGCGTGGAGCGTTGGCTCACCCAGGACCGCGTACCGCATCGCGGCACCCGCGCTCGCGTCGCGACTGCGCTGGGTCACGACGAGACCTACCTGTGGCCGAGCCTCCGGATGGGTCCGGGCACGACCGCCGCGACGTCCTCGGAGCTGGTCACCGTGTGGCCAACACGAGACAGCATCCCCGGCGACGTGTGGCGGACGATGTCCTCACGCGTCAGCCGCCGACTCGATGTGCTGGTCTATTCCGGCGGTTTCGTGGTCGAGGCCTTCGGGATGCCGCGCGAGATCAGGCGAATGGCCGCCGGCGACGGCCTGGTCCGGATCCTGCTCGGCGACCCCGACTCCGAAGAGGTCCGGCGCCGGGGCGTGGCAGAGGGCCTTCCGACCCTCCCCGCTCGTGCGGCCTCGACACTGGACTACCTCCGTGACGTACGCGCGCTTCCCGGCGTCGAGGTGCGGGTCCATGACGTGCCTTTGTACGCCTCGATCTACCGGTTCGACGACGACATGCTCGTCAATCCGCACACCCATGGCATCGGCGCCAAGGACTCGCCGGTGTTCCACTACGAGCGGGTCGGAAGCGGCGGACTGTTCGGCTACTACGAGAAGGCCTTCGACCGTGTCTGGGAGACAGGCCGGCCACCCGCCCCCATAGGCTGAGTCGCATGGGCCGACGAATCGACTGGTACGACGACCCCTCCGCTCCCGAGGTCAACAGCGTCAAACCGAGCGCCGGCGCGTTCGTACGCGACGACCTCGGCCGCATCCTGTTGATCCGCCGTGACGACAACGGCAACTGGTCGATGCCGGGCGGGGCGATGGACCCGGGTGAGTCTCTGACGGCGTGTGCGGTCCGCGAGACGCTCGAGGAGACCGGCATCAGCATCGAGGTGACGGGCCTGGTCGGGATCTGGACGGACCCGCGCCATCGCATCGAGTACACCTCTGACGGCGAGGTCCGTCAGGAGTTCACCATCATCTACACCGGCCGCTACCTCGCCGGCGAACCCACTCCTTCAGCGGAGAGCACCCACGTCGAATGGGTCTCCCCCGAGATCGTCCCGAGCCTCCAGATGGACCGGAGCCAGCGCGTACGGATCGACTGGGCCCTCAGCCACAGTGACCCACACGTGGACCCCAACCCCTGATCACCCAGCGCTCACAAGACGGTCCTCGACCCGACGCACTGTCTCGATGAGCTCGCCACGCGCGGCATCCACGAAACGGCCGACGACATCGGCTGACCCATAGCGGGCCTGGATCTCGGCAAGGCGATCCGTCACCGTCACGCGCTCACCTCCCGGACCCGTCGTCATGTCGCAGAAGCACAACGCGTCCTCGAGCTCGGGAGACGGGCGTGGGAACTCGCCGAGCGCGTCGCTCAACCCGCGCAGCCCAGCCTCGAAACTGCTGCATGAGTGGTGCGCCACCAGACGTACGACTTCCTCGTCCCAACCCATGCGCCTCAGAAAGCGGGCGCCATCAACGGGATGGAAGCCTGTCTCACGCAGCTCCTCGGCATAGCCGATGTCATGGAGCCACGCCGCAGCAACCAGTGTCTCGGCGTCCAAGCCTGTCTTCGCTGCGACGCCATCAGCCGCCGCGGCCACCGCCTGCACATGCGACCAGCGGCGCCCGAGTGGCGCCACGAGACGACGCGCCTCGCTGCTGGCTCTCATCACCATGCTGGACACCCGAATGAGCCTAGTGCCGGCACATGATCAAGCCGTACGCAGCAACCTGAACTCATGCCGCTGCTGCAGCATATGCAGCACCAACTTGGCCGGACCGCCTCAGCTGCCTGTCGACCCAACCCTGCGAGCGCTAGCTCGACGGTACGCCGGTGACTCGGCGCATCATCGCGTCGTAGGTGCGGTCGGGGAGGACGTCGTGCATGAAGATGATCGGCTTGGCACCGAAGCCGACGGCGTACCGGGTCTTGGGCTTGCGGGCGGCCACGGCCTTGCGGATGGTGCGTCCGATCAGCTCGGGTGGCGATGATCGCCTCTGGGTCGACTCCGAGGACAGCGAGTTGGCAACGGCGTTGCCCTGGGGTGCATACGGGCCTTCGGAGGACACGGCGCGGACCTTGTCGGCGGCGATGCCTGCCCACTCGGTCTTGATACCGCCGGGCTCGATGATGATGACGTCGATGCCGAAGGGCTTGACCTCCACTCGGAGGCAGTCGCTGATGGCCTCCAGCGCGAACTTGGTGGCGTGGTACCAAGCACCGAGCGGGGTGTGGACCTTGCCGCCCATCGAGGTGATGTTGACGATCTTGCCCGAACGCTGGCCACGCATGTGCGGAAGGACGAGCTGGGTCAGTCGGGCGGCACCGAAGACGTTGACCTCGAACTGGTAGCGGGCCTCCTCGATCGGTACGTCTTCGAGGGCGCCGTAGGAGCCGTAGCCGGCGTTGTTGACCAGGACGTCGATGCGACCGGTCTCGTCGATGATCCGCCCGACGCCGGCGATCAGGGAGGGGTCGTCGGTGACGTCCATGCTGATCGGGCGGATGCCGAAGCTCTTGAGGTGCTCCATGCGTTCGACGCGGCGTGCTGCGGCGTAGACGGTGTAGCCCGCCTCGGCGAGCTCGAGTGCGGTGGCCTCGCCGATGCCGGAGGATGCTCCGGTGACGAGGGCGACCTTGGTGGTGGCGGTCATGGTGGTCCCTTCGGATGCTGTTGATCGGCAGAGGATTGCGGATCCTGGACACCCTCAACGCTAGGGACGAAGCCGCGCCGATCCTCTAGCCGAAGGCGCCGTTCCACCTGCAGTTCCCGCCACCGGCGGCCTGGCGCGAATTGCAGGTGATGTGGCACCACAGGCAAGCCGGCTCGCCTCGGTCGTTCGTAGACTGACCTCGTGGCAGGCACACGCTTCGATCTCGAACCCAGCATCAAGGCGCTGCTGCGCGACCTCGACATCCCGGTGTCGCGGGTGCTGCGCCGGGCGGAGCTGCCCGCGGACCTGTTCGCCCAACGGCCCATCGAGCTGAGCGTCGCGGAGTACTACCGCTTCTGGAAGGCGATCGACGCCGAAGCAGCGGCCGCAGGACGGGCAGACCTGGCGGTCGAGATCGGCAACGCCATCTCGGTGGAGATGTTCGCCCCACCCATCTTCGCCGCGCTGTGCAGCCCCGACCTGGCCACCGCCGCGACCCGCCTCGCCACACACAAGCCGCTCATCGGGCCGCTGCGCATCGACGTCGACTCCGACGACGCCGGACGACTCACCATCACCTATCGCTGGCCCCCGGGCGAGGACGTACCGCCGCTCCTGGCGACCGCCGAGCTCGTCTTCTGGGTGGCACTGGCTCGGATCGGGACTCGCGAGGCCGTCCGACCGGTCGTCGTCACGGCGCCGACCTGGGTGCCGCGCACCGAGGCGCTGCGATCCCACCTCTGCACTCGCATCCTCACCAGCGAGACGTTCTCCATCAGCTTCACCGCGCTCGACGCCAAGCGTCCGTTCCTGACCGAGAACGACCAGATGTGGCGGGTCTTCGCACCCGACCTGCGACGCCGGCTCTTCGACCTCCAGGCGACCGCATCCGTAGCCGACCGCGTGCGCGCGGCGCTGCTGGAGACCCTCCCCGGTGGCGACCCCTCCATCGCAGCCGTCACCGGCGAGCTGGCCGTGAGCTCGCGGACGCTTCAACGCCAGCTCCGCGACGAAGGGACCACCTTCCAGACCGTCTTGGCCGACACCCGCCACGACCTGGCTCGCCACTACCTCCGCCAAGACAACCTCCGCACCTCCGAGATCGCCTACCTGCTCGGATACGCCGACACCAACTCCTTCTACCGGGCGTTCAAGACCTGGACCGGGACCACCCCCGAAGCCGCACGACTCGAACGAGCCCCGTCGGTCGCCGGTCGGCCTGCGATGCCGAGCCACGAGGCCGACGCACGATGATCAGGCCGTACGCAGCAGCCTGAACTCGTGCCGCTGCAGCACCTGCAGCACCAGCTTGGCCGGATAGCCGAAGGCGTCGCGACCGGCCTCGGACGGATAGGGCTCGATCGCGGACACCTGATGCCACTGGCCGTCGACCAGCAGCTCACAGCCACCGGCGGCGACGATGTTGCGATACCAGTTGACGTCCTCGCCGTACGTCAGCTCCGCGATGAACCCCTCCGGCACCCGCGCGACCATGATCGGCGTCTCGTACGTCTTCCCCGACTTCCGTCCCACATGCCGCACGAGCGAGAACGGCCCGTGCCCCGAGCGAGCGACCCGGGTCGTCACCCGGTTGAGCGAGTTCTTCAACAGCCACAGCCACCTGCGACGCATCTCAGCCTCCTACGAGCTTCAGGTTCACCATCGGCAGTCCTTCGACCTCATGACCGACCGCCGCCTCGATCGCACCGCGCAGCCGCTGCCAGGCCTTCGGGTGTGCCTGCTGATAACGACCCAGCGCAGCAGCGGACTCCTCCTCGGAGAGGAACCGTGCCCGCGCCGTGACGCCGGCGCGCGCCCCGATGCTGACGCGACACGAGGGCTCGGCCAGGAGGTTCTGGTACCACTGCGCACCCTCGCCGAAGCCGCTCACCACCACGATCTCATCCGCGCTCGGCCGCTCGACGACCTCGAGGCACACGTACCGCGAGACCCCCGATCGGCGGCCGACATGCTCGAGCATCAGCATCCGGGACCCGAAGAGCCAGCCGCCGTTGTGGCGATAGAGCCAGATCGGAGCACGTACGACCGCCCGGGTCCGCAGCAGCCGGGACACGACCGAGTCGATCATGGACGTCACCGAACCGACCTTACCGACGGGCTCGGTCGATCTCGCCCGAACCGGTGGCACCGGAGTTACGCTCCAAGGATGGCAACGCTCGAAGACCTCGCCCGGATCATCGCCGAGCTGCCCGAGGCCACCGAGGGCGAGCACCACGGACACCCGACCTGGTCCGTACGCGGCAAGAGCATCGCCTGGCTGCGCCCGTTCAGCAAGGCCGACATCAAGCGCTTCGGCGACCAGACCCCACCCGCCCAGCCGATCCTCGCGGTCAACACCGCCGACCTGCACGAAAAGGAAGGCGTCCTCGCCGCCGGCATCGACGGCGTCTTCACCATCGAGCACTTCAACAACTACCCCGCAGTGCTCATCGAGCTCAGCGTCATCGACCCAGGCGACCTCCGCGACCTACTGGTCGACGCCTGGCTCGCCGCCGCCCCAGCTGAGTTGGTCGAAGCGTTCGACGGCTAAGTGCTGGCTCGCGGTCCGCGTCCGTAGCTGAGCGCGACACACCGCCCAGAATGGGGCACCACCAGGATGCTCAGATGAGATCGACGTCCACGGGTGACGTCGACCAAGAGATGACGGTTTGCAAGGTCTGTCGTTCGCTCTGGCCCGCGGGCTGGTCGGCCAACTGGAGTCGTGCGAACCTCACGTAACCGCGCACGAGGTTCTCTGCCTCTTGATCTTCGACCTCATTCGCAAGCTTGCGAAGCAGTCGGAAACGACGGAACTTTTCAAGGGTGTCGAGATCAATGGCCTCGACCAACTGAGTCGCTGTCCACTTTCGGAACGCTCGCTCGGGAAGCCATGGGGCGCCTTCTTCTGACCGCCAAGACCACTGGACGCGCATGAGCGCGATCTGTTTGGCAAAGTCGTCTGAGGTTTCACGGAAGAGGGCATAGGGCTCGATCGGGCAACTCCAGATAGCCCCATTCAGAGGCGCCACCCGGATCGTCGCAAACGATCCAGGCGGCAATGACGGCAACAACGCCCCAATGGCAACGGTGAAGCCACGGATGTCACCAGGTAGATCGACCTCCAACGTGCCGTCAGCGACGCGAACCGAGTCGTAACGAATACCGAAGGATGTAAGTACAAGCTCAGCGGTTTCCGTTGGCGAGAAGCCCAACGCGTCTAGCCCTGTGTCATCCGGTTCCGCCCAGCCCTTTGCTGAGCAGACGATCTGAATCGACATGAGACCAGCAAGGGTGGACTCGACGGCATGGAAGGTTGAGTCGATGAGATCGGTGTATGAGTATTCCCTCCGGCCCGAACTCAGGTCAGTGGTCAAGCGCTCGGCCTCGTATGTGATGGCCTTGTGGGAGTGGGCAGTCCTTAGGTGATCGTCGAGTCCATCAAACAAGTCGCGAGACGTGGGATTCGACTGTGCCTTGCGAAGGTGCTCGGTCGAGTTCCCGCCGCGCAGTGAGGCGTATGGAGCCTTCTTCTGCCCGGCAGCCGTCAGGAAAGGAATGGCCAGCACCCGGCCTGCAGACTCGACGAGAGTCGCATGAAGTTCCACCACCGCCCTCGCGGATTGCCGCTGGTGGGCAGCCGCCGCGATCGCGGCCTGACACGCGACCCCGCTGTCAAAGATCTCCAAGCGCAGGCGCCTAGCGTCCGCCTGAAAGTCGGAGTCACGCATCATCAGCCGGATGCGCTCGTCGGCGGCGAGCAAAAGTGCGACCCCCTCGCGAACCTTCTTGTTGAAGTCGTCAGGAGAGAGGAACAGATCGACGAATGCCGCATTTAGGCCGTAGCTGATCGCGGCGTCCGGGCCGGCCTGCACGCCAGCCACCTCAGCCACTCGCGGTTGCAGCTTTGACACCAAGGTCACGAGGGAGTCAGCACCCGTCGCGCTGAAGCACTCAGCAATCAGGAGCCCAAGACTTTCCTGTACTGACGACGCGGACGTCATGGCGTGCTGGCGAGCTAGCCAATCATTCAAGCGCTCGCACAAGGAGGCGAGTTCGTCAAGAGCGTCTTGAGCACGGCTGGCCGCCACCTGCGCCTCGATCGGCGTGCCGGCGAGCAGAGCCGTTGCATAGTGCTCCACCATGCGCAGGCAAGCATCGGCCATATCTTGGGCCGCCCTGACACCGCGTGCAAAGGGTCGGGTCGCATCTAGGCCAGCGAGATCCCCTCGCAGCCGCGCAAGGCTTCGTCCGGATGCGAGAAGCGCGTCGCAATTTTGAAAGTCCGAGTCGGTCGCCGCGTGAAGCCCGGTCCAGAAGCTCGTGAGCCACTCGGCGAGTTCGCGCGACTCCTCCAACTGTTTGTCAGTGGCGGAAGCAGACGCACCACGCGCCTCGACGGCACCGGCAACCGTCTCCAGGAGACTCGTGGCCACGACACGACGCCGCTGACCAACCGGGTCAGTCTCCCAGCGGGCCGGCCTCTCGCCGCAGTCGGGGCATTCGACCGCCCGGATCCGCGGAGTCCCGCAGCGGCTGCATGTGATCTGGGCGAAGGACAACGAAAACTTGTGGATGCTCAGGAGGTCCCTCCAAGGTTGAACGCGTTGGACGCCTTGAGCATGACGCATCCCGCCGACAGCCGCTGCGCAATGTGCCCCAATCCGCCGCCAGCGGCGCTCGCCCCAACGTCGCTAGCGTTGATCTATCCGAGCGCCTTGCCGTGTTGGCGGCGAGCATGGCCAGGCCTCGCTGTGGGTCGTCGCACGAGGTGTCGCATGTCCACCACCACGTCGAAGCTGCTGCCGTCCCAGCCACCGTCGATGACGACCGCCGAGCTACGGGGTCCGGGGGCTACTTCCGGTTCGCCCACGTCGACGGACTGATTCCGGCTGACCGCGCCGTCTACGCACGGCTGCCCAAGGTGCACGCAGACGAATCCCGAGCCCAAGGTCTCGACCGGCTCGAGCTGATCCGCTTCCTTCAGGTCGCCCAGGCCATCACTGTTCACCACGGTGCCCCGGCCTACATGTTGGGCATCAACGCGCTACGTGCCTCCGAAGCGGCAGCGGTCCGGATCGAGGACTTCGCCGAGACACTGCGGGGCCACCGCGTGCTCCACCTCGTCGGCAAGGGCGACAAGCCCGCGACCATGCCGATAACCGTCCCCGTCCTCCGCGTCCTGGATGCCTGCCGCGGCGAACGGACCACTGGACGACTCATCTTGCGACCCATGTCGGGCAATCCGATCGACCGACCCGACGCGTACCGGATGGTCACCCGGGTCGCAAAGCTGCCGGAATCCCTCGGCACATCAGCCCGCACTCGTTACGCCACGCAGCGATCACCAACGCCCTCGACGCCGGCGTCCCGCTCCGCGACGCCCAGATCCTGGCCCGGCACGCCGACCCCAGAACCACCGAACACTACGACCGCGCCCGCGGAAACCTCGACCGACACGGAGTCCACTTCCTCACCGCCTACGTCGCCGGCGTCTGACCGCTCAGCAAGGCATGGCAACTTCGCCCACAAAGACGCAGCGAAAGTGCGGCACGGAGTTCGCATGACGACGGCATCTTGGTTGACGACAGAGGCGATCAGGCAGTCAGAACGACGATTACTGCGATCGCGAGCACGGTCGCCGCAGCCAGCTCGGCCCTAACTGCACGCTTGAAATGGTCGGCCTTCTTCTTGTTGCCTGTCCGGGCCCCTTTGATGACTTCGACCAGCGCGGCAGCAATCTTCGGTTCCGCGTCCGAAGCAGGCGCACTGAACGCCTCGGGGGTCGCGACGGCTTGTAGCGACTTGACGCCCAACTCCGAGTAGGTGGCAGGTGCCGCAGCCCATAGGGCGAACAAGATCGCGAGCAGGAAGCAGAAGACCGCCAGAACCAGCAGCCCCTTGGAAAGGTCGGGCAGGTCGTAGGTGTTGGATTTGGTCGCCAGAGCACCCAACGCGAACAGGAGAGTGGTTAGCGTTCCGGCGCTGGTGATGACCGTGTTCGCGCGTGCTTCGAGGGCGGCCTTGGTCGCCCGCTCCTCCGCCAGTTGATCCTCGATCAACTTCAGGGCCGCGGCCGACGCCAGGGCCGGCTTGTCACCGTCCCCTTGTTGGAGGTTAGTCATCTGAGGCCTCGCGTATCTCGGCGACCGAGACAATCACAGCCCAGTCGCCTTCGTCCTCGAGAACGGTCACATCGACCGCTCCTAAGGCTTCGGGCTCAGCCACGGCCGTGCCTTCCACTGCGTCTGGGGCCTCGATAACGGGGCCGATGCGCAGTCCCTCGTCGCCAGGCAAGGGCTTCAGAATCACCAGGGTAAGGTTTTCGCCTTCGTCATGAGGGTCGCCCAGCTCGTCGCGATGGATCTTGAGTACCTGACCGATCTCGATGTCTGGGAACGCCTTGAGGACCGGCCCAGTTTCGAGGTCCGGGAAACCCTTGGGGACCCGCCCAGTTTCGAGGTCCGGGAACCCCTTCAACACCTTCTCCGTGCCCAGGGTAGGAAAGTCGCCGTCCAACAGAGCCTCCAGTTCTCGACCCGGCTGCGCTACGCCAACGAGATCAAGCCATCTTGCCTACCTGATCACGCATTGGGAATAGCCCGAGCGAGCCATCGACACGGCCATCGCTACCGTCCAGCCAAATGCACACGCCCCCGGGTCGTCGGCAGGAATTGCAACCAAGTCTCGACTATTGGCCATTGCGCCGCTCCTGTGACCAACTGCTCGGTCGATCTTGCTGCCAGCGCCGAGCTCTCACCGCTGACAGGGATGGGACTGACCCTGACGGAACCACACCTTGGCCCCAGCGGACGATGAGTTGGAGCCTTGATGCGTGGTGCGCTGCGGACAGCGCGCGGATCTATCGCCATTAGCGCTTCGCACCTGCGTTATCCCGCCGCGACGACACCCTGCGCGAGATCGACGCGAAGTTGCAGCGGGTTGTTGCCCCGTGGATCGGCGCCGGACGGCAGTACGGGAACATATAGGGATGGTTGCCGTAAAGGTTGACGTCGGACGGGAACGCGGCAGCGACGATGGATCGCGGCGATTCCTGCCCGACGCCGTCTCGTTCGACACGCGCCCGATGCTGCTGGCGACCGTCATCCAAGACGATTGGGAACCAGACATCCGGCAGCAGTGGCAGACCAACCAAGCACATGTCCGCCAAGGGCTCATCCACGAGTTCGGCGCAGACGACTACGAGCAGAAGATCCAGAACTTCATCGACCTCGGGACCGCCCCGTGGTCCGTTGTCGCGCTCCACAACCTCTACCTGAGCCAAGTCCGCAATGCCTTCGTGGCAACGCAGTACTACCCCGCTCTGCTCGGTGCCTGCGGGCTCGGCGAGCGCATCCTGAACCAGTTGGTTCTCACGCTGCGCGAGGACTATGCCGACCACGAGGCGACACGACACGTCGCTAACAAGAAGGCGCTGGACGACTGGAAGAAGTGCGTCCGCACATTGCGTGAGTGGGGCGTCTTCGATGAGGACACAGCCCGCCTCTACCTGAGCCTGATGGAGAAGCGGCACGCTGCCGTTCACTATCGTTCGGACCTTGACAGCGGGGATGCTCGCGATGAAGCGTTGGCCGCTGTCACGCAGCTCTGTGAGCTGGTCCAGCGCATCTTCACTCCGATCGGCGACAGCCCTTACTACTTCAACGGGCCCATCGGACGGTCGTACGTCCGACGAGATGCAGAGGCAGTTCCGTTCGTGCGCCGGTTCATCCTTCCAGCATGTGTCCTCGTAAGTCCCATCTACCGATTCGTCGGCACCGGAGCCGGGCTGGACGTCTACGATGACCCGGACTACGGCGCCGGCCAGCCAGACCTCAGCGACGACGAGTTCGCGGATCCTGCACGGGCCACGCCGCAAGTGGCCCATCCGTTCTGAGTATGCGGCCGTGGCTGGGCTGACCCTGGCTGGCTACGCCCGGCCCGCGCTCCGGACGAGTGCGGCACACGAACGACCCAGCGGCTCTCGGTGCAGCGCTGGTTCCTAGCCTGCGGCGCGCGAGCAGGTGTCCACCATTCACGCGCCGCACTGGGGTGCGTCATAACGCCGCGAGCCGGGCGTCCGAACCGTCCCATATCTGCGCCGACGGCATTACTCTTCGATGAGCACGTATCCCCGTCGTTTGCTCTCGAGCAGGTTCCGTCCGAGCTCGCTACTCACACGAGCATCGATGTCGGGAGGAATCGGACACCCACCCCCGCCTCCGAAGCCCTGGGGCGCCTGGGCCTCACATCTCAACTCCGGAGGCAGGCCACGGCCCGTGGGCCTACACATCTCATGCTCGTGGCCAGAGCGACAGATGAACTTCACTCGAACGCGGTGCGGATCAGGCAACGGTGCCTCCTTCGATTGCTCCTCTAATTGCAGGAGGAAGGAGAGGCCGCTCTGATACTCGGCGACACCGTCTTCCCCGCGGTCCGCTACTGCCGAAGGATGCGTCAGTCCGCCGCGAACTGGCGACGGCCGAACGCTATTCGGGACAGCGATCGACTCCCGATGCCATTGGACGCGGCGCAGGACGGGTCTGACGATCGCATCAGTTCACGGTGCACGCCAATCTCGCCAGTCACCTTTCTATCTCGTGACGCCAACAGGCCTCACCTCGTGATGAGCCCAACGACATTCCAGTCGTGCTTCACGGCTCTGACGATCCCCCAAACCTGGTAAAGCCTCGACCGACTCAGCGCCGAAAGGACGCCGATCTCTAGGCTGCAAAGAGCCACCCCGGTCCGATTCTGCCGATCTCTGGGGGAGGTCCTCACCAAGAGGGAGCACCCCATGTCCGTACTCGCAGCTGGAGCCTTGACCATCAATCTGGTCATGGTGCGTACGGCGGAGGAGACTGCCAACTCCGGAGGCAGCCTGATGGACGATCTGGAGTGGAAGCACGTCTTCGGGCTTGTCATCCTCGGGTTCGCGGCCATCTGCCTCGCGATGCAGTTTATTGCCATCGTCAAGCCACCTGCTGGCACGAGCGAGGAGGCGAAGAAGAAGCTCCAAGAAGCTGCCGACAAGGTCGTGCATGCGGCCGACAAGATCCGGGGCGCGGCCGGCAACCTCACCGATGCTCGAGGAATGCTCGGCTCGCGTCCGAGGCGCCATGCCTTCCAGCCGACGGAGGACGCGCAAGGTCTGATCGATCAGATCGCCGAGCAAGAAGTGACTGCCAAGACCGACGCCGCCGAAGCAAAGGTGCAGGCTGAGGAGGCGAAGAAGGAGGTCAAAGACACCGGCTCGTCGCTTGCGGACCTTGCCAATTCCGTTGCCGGGAAGTTCCCACTAGTCGGTGCATCCCTGCTGTTCACCCTTGTCGGGGCGTGGGTAGGCGACTTCGTCACTATTGACCTCGGTTGAGGTAGAGGCGTCTCAACGCTTCGGAAGACGGCTCGCGGGGACATTGAATCATTCGGACGCGAGGCGGTTGCTCTCCGGCATCGAGGC
The DNA here is from genome assembly GCF_055585005.1 of Nocardioides sp. NPDC054178. Lineage (NCBI taxonomy): Bacteria > Bacillati > Actinomycetota > Actinomycetes > Propionibacteriales > Nocardioidaceae > Nocardioides > Nocardioides sp. NPDC054178. The sequence goes on along the minus strand of NZ_JBVJKY010000004.1, from coordinate 171,787 downwards.
CGGGACCTGAATGTCGGAGTCCCGGTCATCAACGCAAACCCGCAATGGAGCCGAGGATAGTTTGACTGTGGATGCGGACTGGGTCAGCGGACTTGCCGCTGCTGGGGCGTTGGTGATCTCGATCATCGCCCTACTCCTCCAGTGGCGCCAGCATGCGGAACAACTGGCGGTTCAAGAGCGAATGACCCGGATCGAGGAAGCGCGGCGTCTCGATGAGGTCGCCGCCGCGGCTGAGGTGCAGCGGGCCAGCGCGGTCGCCGACGTCCGAGTGGTGTCGTTCGACTTGGAAAGGCCTGGGGGCGCGCAGGCATCAGACAAGGTAAGCATCACGATTGTTAACCACGGCCCAGCCGAAGCACGCGGGATTGACGTCGCGATCATGGAGAGCGAGGACCGAGTTGCTGCCCAAAGGCTCGTTGAACTCACAGAGTCGACGCACTTGGTTGGCGGCCACAGCGGCGAATCTCCGCTGGGCTACTACCAGATTCCTTGGGAACTCCCGATCCCCCGGCCGGTAGCCCATCTCTCACCTGGGCAGGAGTTGATTCTACCGTTCTGGCTTCGCTACCGCGCGTACGGGCAGAACCAGATCCGAGTCGAATGGTCTGACGATCGTGGGCCCCAAGTGGCGACGTGCGCAGTGCCGTTCAACGTGGAGGCGCGATACCGCTATTGACCGAGGACGAAGCTGCCATCGTCGCGACGCACCGGTCCGGTCTGAGCGAGTCTTTCCGCCGCGAGTGTGTGAGACTCCTACAGCTGCTGCGTCATGCGCATCCAACGATCAGGCGGCGCGTTGTGAGCCCGAATCGCCGCCACCTCCAAGCTCTCCCAGCGGTCCAGGACATGTCGTTCGAACTCACGCGGTAGGCGCACACCGTGGTCTTCGACGTAGTGCGCGAGCCCTTCCGGCCACAGATACGACCCGTCGGTCAGTTCTGCGTTTCCGTTGGCCGAACGATCGCAGATCCGACAGGGCGAGAACCCCATCATGTGCAGCACGGGCAGCCCGCCTCGAAGGTAAGCGACCACGAGTTCCCGCTCGTCGTCATCCCAAGTCGCATCAAGGTGCCCCCGCGGATCTGGCAGCGTGGGTTCGTACTCGCTACACCAATACCCGACACGGATGAGGCTCGTCATATCAACATCTTGACGCAACAGTCGTGGCGAGTCGCTTCAGCGTGCACACTCGGGCCAGCTCCCTCGGCTTCGGAACTGCGCCACACCGCAGCCTGACGGACATTCCGATCTGCAGCGAGCAGCTACTCAGCCGGTCGGAGGTATCGCTCCAGCACCTGCGCTGTCGCGTATGGCCCGTCGCCATCGACGTCGCGCTGCGGCTCGTCGAACCTGATCCACCACATCCGCTCGATACCTCGTCGAGTTTCGACAACACTGAACGGATTGCCTGAGTGAAACGCCGTGATCTGACCAGTCGGCTCGGCTGGCCACGGTCCTGGGCCGAATTCCGGGTCCTGCATCACTTGGACACGCGATCCTGTCTCGTACGTGGACACGGTTAGGAGTTTGACATGGACCCTTTGGGGAAGGTCAGGTCTTAGCCCCGACGAGTGCGTCATTCCGCCGCGAGAGCGGCCATGCGTAGCCGCCCAACTCAACAAGCCGGCATGCCCAAACCCACACAATCGACGATCCAGCAACCCCTACCCTGAGGACCATGTTGAGCACCAACGGCCCTGGTGCCGAGGTCGGCGGCGGCGCATCACGGCCGTCGATAGAACGATTCGCCGCCCTGGTCCCGCCCGAGATCACCATCCGCTCCGGCGTCGTGTTCTACTCCGGTCGCGACGCCTTCAGCAGCCCATCGCCGCTTTACCTCCTGGGCCTCAACCCCGGCGGCGATGCCGACGTCATCGGCGGCACGATCGAACATCACCTCGAAGTTGCCCTGCGCGACGAGCCAGACAACTGGTCGCGCTACCGCGACGAACCGTGGGGACCAGGAGCCAAGCCCGGCACCTGGGGACTCCAGCCGCGCGTGCTGCACCTCCTCGACCGGCTCGGCCTCGATCCCGGCGAGGTCCCGTCAAGCAACCTGGTCTTCCCCCGCAGCCGCCAGGCCGTCCATATTGAGGATGAACTCAACGCGCTGGCCGATGCCTGCTGGCCGGTCCACCAGGCGGTCATAGAAGAGCTGGAGGTCCGCGTGGTCGTCTGCTTTGGAGCCCGTGTCGCTGACTACGTGCGGGTAAAGCTCGGCGCCTTCGGCGAGCCATGGGGAACCTTCGTCGAACAGAACCGTCGTGGATGGACCAGTCGTGCGTATGCCGGCACGGGCGGCGTCAACGTCGTCCAGGTCACCCACCCTGGCCGAGCAGACTGGCGCAACCCGGCAGCGGACATCACCCCGCTGGTCCAGGAAGCCATCGCGCGGCCTCGCTAGCCGCGCCCTGCACCCTCGGTCTAGTCGATGAACAGCCAGCGCGCACCTGACCCAGCTCAAGCGGCGGGAAGTTGCGTCACTCCGCCGCGAGCGCGCTACATCGCCGCGATGGGTCACTCACCGAACGGCGGGCCGTCGTCTCCCTTCCTATGGCGTGGTCGTGGCGAGGAGGCGTCGCGCACGACGACCCAGATCGCTCAGATCCACCCGACCCTCCTCAGCCGCGGCCGCCAGACGCGCGGCAAGGTCCATTGCCTCGTCGAGCTCAGGTGTGGTGACCGCGGACTCCTGGCCCATATCCCGAAGGATCGTGACCTCGGTCCTGGACGCGATCAAAGGATCGGTGACCCCGTCGATCCAGACTCGAGTACGGCGGCCATCGCCACGTTCCTCCCCAGTGATGCGCTCCAGGGCGAAAATACGGTCGGCGCGCGCGAACTTTCCGAAACCCAATGCCACCATCCGGGAGTCCGATGCCATGCAGTCATCTTGCCATTACGCATCGAACTTTGACCTGGCGTGCAACCCCGGCTGACAGAAAGGGTCCCGCGTCACACCGCCGCGGGCCGGGCACACGGACCTTGTCGCGATGCCCTCCACCTGGCCATTTGAGAGCGACGACCGGCGGAGCACCTACCTGCTCTGACAAACTCAGCCCATGAGCTACGACCTAGCGGTGTGGGCCGACGTACCGCCGTTCGCTGGACTTAGCCCCGACGCCGCCTATGAGGTGGTCTCCGAACTCCTAGACGACGAAGCGCTTGCGGAGCCGAGCACCGGTGTGATCAATGACCTCGTCAGCTCGCTGCTCGCACGATGGCCGGCGCTTGGCGAACCAGGAGACGAGAAGTCGCCTTGGGCGATGGGGCCGGAGATCGGGGAGGCATCCGGCTCGTGCATCTACATCACCATGACGTTTCCAGGGGCGGATTTCGCCGTTTCAGTGATTGCTGCGGAAGCCCGGGCGCGCGGCCTTGTGTGCTACGACCCGCAGCTCGAAGAGACGATCTGAGCCGTCCGGCGCACCTCAACTCTGCCTGACAAACGCATGTCGGAGCCGGCCGCGAGTAGCGCGTTTCGAACGTGCGTCCTTCCGCCGCCTGTCGGGCGCGTGCGAACGCTGCAGCCGAGGACACTTCCCGGTACATCTCCCTGATGGGACTATCAGAACAGGAGGTTCCGAGATGCCGCGTCAGATCATCACGACACCGAACGCACCAAGCTCGCCGCTTTTCAGCCAGGGAGTCAAAGCCGGCTCCCAAGTGTTCATCTCGGGAACCACCGGAATCGACCCGACCACGGGTCGACTGGCCGGCGACAGCATCCAGGCTCAGACCCGCCAGGCGATGGCGAACTGCGAGGCCATCCTGCGCGAGGCCGGTGCGACGCTCGACGACGTCGTCGAGGTCGGCGTGCTGCTGACCGACCCAGGGGACTTCGCAGGGATGAACGAGGAATACGCGCGTTGGTTCCCGGCTGATCCACCAACCCGCTACGCAGCCAAACTGGGAGCCGAGATACCAGGACTACTCGTCTCGATTCGCATGACGGCGTGCCTCGCCTGACCGTCAGGGCCATCATTGGCTGACGCTCCGGGCGTAGATTCGATCTCGCATCGCTTCGCCGCATCGGATGCCGAGAGCCGGGTGCGGCACGGTAGATAGTTTCGCCCGGGATACCTCGCGCGGATGCGCCCGGATCTGTCGACGCTCGGAACACGGGGAGGTCGCGATCGAGGGGGCATCAGCCCTCAGGTGCCGCGGGAGGAGTGGAGCGGATCAGTGCGCAAGGCGCATACCCAGCGACTTGGGCGCCGTCTCCACGAATCCCATCGATTCGTAGAGCCGACGTCCCGGGGCGTCGGCCATGAGGGTCACGTACGCCTCCGCTGGCGCAGCTTCCTCGATCTGCGCCAACAGGTCAGCGAGCACTCGCCGCCCCAGGCCGCGGCCTTGGTGCTCGGGCAACGTGGCCATGTCGGCGATGTGGAAGTACCAGCCGCCGTCACCGATCACGCGGCCCATCGCGACGGCCCGTCCGTCTCGCCTGACGACGCTCCATCGCCAACTGCCGGCCAGTGCACCCTCGCCTTGCGCAGCCGACTTCGGCGTCAGCCCCGAAGCGGCCCTCAGGTGCAGGTAGTCCTCGAGCGCCGGCGGCGTACGGACCAGTTCATCGGCAACGTCATTCACTCGGTCAACCATAAGTTGCGGGAAGGCCGCGACCTTCTTCCGCGAGTGAACCTCCGAGGAGGTCCCCATCGAGCAGGTCTCCGTCGCACGCTCTGCTAGCGGAAGACCGATCGAACGTGGTCGGGTAGCCCACGAGCGGCCTCGACTGCAGACGCGAGATCGTGCGGCTTGAGGTTGCCCTGCGCGAGCGCTTGGAGCCCTCCTCCCACATCTGCGACTCCACCGAGGATTCCGGCCATGCCTCGGAGACGGCGGGTGGTGAGGTCGGGGCCGAGCTCGAGGATGCCCGGGAGCTGGGTGACCCAGTCGTTGGTGCGCAGGGCGACGGAGAGAGCTGTGATGATCAGGTCTTCGACCTGCGCGGGCGCGATGTTGTGCCGCGCTTCACCGACCACGACGTCCGCGACCATCCACTGCCGGCCGCTGCCGGCGTCGACGGTGAGCAGGAGCCGGCGGCTGAGATCGCCCGACGTACTGGCTTCGAGCATTCCGTGGATGTCGGGCCAGTCTCTTCTCAGGACGCCGGCGAGGGCGTCGCCGTGGTCGCGTCCCGACAGTACGTGGAACAGGGACTCCGGGGCGCCGTCGATGCATGCCGCCAGCAGCTCGAAGTCGGTGCCGACGACCGGCATGCGGTAGACGCACCACCAGGTGTCGATCGGTCGGCCTTCGCGATCGGAGCAGCGTCCGACGATCTCGGCGAACCAGGGGAATGAATGCAGGTTGATGCCGTCTTCGATGCGGGTGACATCGCCCCGCGGTTCGTATTCGCCGAGGGCGACGAACTGGAACCGCGGCATCCCCGGCGCATCCGGAGACAGCACGATGGGATCGCAGACGCTGTCGCGTTGGTTCACGTCGACCTCCTGAACGTTTGGCGTGATGGCGTCTGCGGGGCGGTGTCGGTGAGGCTGATCCTCGCCACCTCCTCGATCTCGACAGGCCGGTCGCCACGGACACGGTGGATCTTCACGACGACCTCGACGGGTGAGGTCTCGAACTCGAGGAAGTGCTTGAAGAACGGCGGCTCGTCCAGCGAGTAGATCTCGGAGACGAACCTCTGGATCGGCCCGAACGGCGGGTTCAGACCGGGGAAGGCGATCTGCGCGCGGCGCCTGGTCCGCCAATCGACGCCCTCGACCACTGCGGGTCGGCCACCGGTCCGCTCCTGCTCGGCCTTGATGATGCACGTCGCGTCGGCCTCGCTGATGAAGTCGAAGTGCGTCGGGCCGCCCCGGCGGTAGCGGGGGCTCACCCACGCCCCGGGGTCCGCGAGAAGCGAGTGCGCGCCGAGGAACACCAGGTGGGCGAGGACGAGCGCAGCGCCGACCGCGACGGCGGTGACGAGGGCCGCGCCGACTGCCACGGCCGGCCACCACGTACTGAGCTCGTTCGCGACGTGACCGGGCGAGTCGAAGCCCGCTACGTCGAGCAGACCGGGCGCCGCCACCCCCAGCAGCAGGCCGCCGACGACCAGGACGGCGACGACCACCAGCGGCATGTACAGCAGCTCGTGCTCGCGTCGCAGCCAGTCGAGGACCAGCAGGCCGATCGCGGTGGTCGCGATGAGCGCCGGCAGGGCGAAGGCGGTACGCATGGAATCCGAGTCGACGGCGTCGGCGACCCACCACCAGAGCGCCAGGATCACGGGCGCCGCCAGGAAGACGAGGGGCTGCACCATCCAGCGCCGCCAGCCGAGCCACGCCTGCGCCCGGCGTACGGGCTCGTTGCGCAGGTGGCGGGTGAGCAGGTCCGGGGCCAGGGGCACCGCGAGGAGCACCACCGCGATCGCCGCCAGCAGCACGAGCCCGATCAGGCCACCGACGAACAGCACGGTCCAGCCCTCGCGGCTCAGCACGCGCACCATCTCGCCCGAGACGACGGCCGCCTGCGCGAGCGAGGCCCACACGACCGAGCGCTCGAGCCAGCGCGCGGCGCTGTCATCGTCCACGTTCTCGACGATCCGTCTCCGCCACCCGACGATCGCCACGACGGCGTAGATGCCGACCGCGACGACCAGGAGCCAGGGCACCGTACGTCCGTCGCCCGGGCCGCCCTCGGCCAAGGCCCAGGGCAGCAGAGCCAGGGCCGCGAGAGCCGCCAGCAGGCACCCGAACGCGACGTGCTGCCACCCCGGGACCTGTTCGACGGGGTTCCACCACCTCGACCAGCGCAGGCACCAGGCGTTGAGGCAGATCCACAGGGTGCTCGCCCCGAACAGCACCAGCAGCGCCCCGGCCGCATCAGGCAGGTAGTGGTGCAGGAACAGCGTCGCCAGCACCCCCGCGACCAGCGCTTCGAGACGTACGAGCAGGCGGCGTCCGAAGAGGCTGTGCCCGGGACGCTGCGGCAGCTGGTGCACCAGCACCATCGCCATCATCGCGGCGATGGCCACCCCCGCGGGACCGACGCGCACGACCTGGTCCCCGAGCTGGAGCTCGCGGCTCCACCCGGTGGTCGCGAGCCACCGACCCAGGGCAACTCCCCCGCCGAACAGCACGACGGTCAGCAGCAGCCGCCAGATGCTGGGGACCAGCTGCTGGGCGAAGTACGACAGCGACTCGGCCGACCCCGGGAAGAGCTTGGTCGGCCGGAAGTCCATGTCGGCTCGCGCGTCCGAGGTGGCCGTCCGGATGGGGTGGGTGGCATGGGTGTACGCGCCGCCACCACCGCTGACGATGTGCCACAGGCGGTCGCGCGAGCTGCCGGGGCTCGAGGGGTCGTACAGCTGGAAGTTGTGCGTGTCACCGCCCAGCGTCGCGACGTAGCGGTGCTTCTCCGTGGACACGACGTCATAGACGGTCTTGCCGGGTCGTCCTGACACCTCGCACCTGCGGCGCTCGCCGTTGACGAGCAGCGGCTTGCCGGTCATCAGGATCTTCGGGATCTCGCCGGGCAGCGAGCTCAGCCAGTCGAACTGCGGGCCGTCGATGGTCCCGTCGATGCCGGTGTCGATGCACACCAGGTCCACGTGCTCGGTCTCGATGACGAAGTACGGCCCCGGCTGCAGCCGAGCCTCGGGTGCCGGCCGTCCGTCGTCGGCCGGCTCTCCCCACCGCGCCGGAGCGGTGGTGCCGACCGGTTCGCTGGGCGTACGCCACATGCTGCGGCCGAAGCGGTCCCCGATCAGCTGCCCTCCCCCGAGCGTGTCGTCGAACGACGGCGCCAGGAGATCGCCGGGCCACGTCGGCGGTTCGTTCGCCGCGTACAGGAACTGGTGGGCGAAGCCGTAGAGACCGTCGTACCAGTCGTGGTTGCCCGGGATCGCGTAGACCGGGACGCTCTCGGGAAGCGCGAACCTGTCCCGCACCTCGACCGGCGCCCGGAGTCCCTCCACCCGGTTCGACCGGTACGGCTTGTAGAAGCCGTCCACGTAGTCGTTGACGTTGCCCGACGGGTAGATCACATCGCTCAGGACGAGCACGAAGCCCGCCTGTCGCTGCTCCACGTGCCCGTGCCGGTCCACGCGCTCGGCCGCGGCTCGCGCCAGGGCGGGCGCGACCACGTACTGGGACCCGTCCTGCTCGCCGGTGTCGCCGATGACCAGGAACCTCGAGACCCCCGGGCGGCGAATGGTCAGGTCGTCGTCCTTCCTGGTCCAGTGCACACGCAGGCTCTCGACGAGCCCCTGCGTACCTCTCCCCAAGACGTCGTTGACCGAGTCGACCAGCGAGCGCGCGGTGATCCAGGAGAGGCTGTTCCACTTGGTCGGGTCGCTGCGCAGGTAGTCCTTCGTGAGACCCCAGTCCTCGCTCCCGGTCTCGGTGTCATCGCCCTGAGCCATGGGCATCCCTTCCGTAGGACGGAACTGGTCGGTTCGGACCCCGCGCGAGCGCATGCAACAGGGTGCAGACAGATCGCCGCTCGGCACATCGGTAGCGCGTCGGACTCCCCCAGATTGGCGTATGACAACACCTCGACGCCGACTGATGATGAAAATCCAAGCCCCAACGACATCTCGGCCGTCCTGGCCATTCGTCTGGTTGAGCAGAACGCCAACCGCAGCTCGGTGCCACGACAGGTCGCGGGCACCGGAGACGGAAGGAACAGAGATCATGAAGCTTTGGATCGGAAGCTGTGCCATCGCTGCGGGCCTGGTGCTGGCCGGAGCCGGGGCGGCGAGCGCCGGCGAGGTCAACGGCAACGGCAGCGACATCCCTGCGCCGGAGCGCGCCGCGTCGGAGTGCGTGTTCTCGGGTCAGGACACCGCGGACTCCATCGAGAACAACCCGCCAGGGTTCGACGACGACACGCTGGCCGTACGCGGCAACCAGAGCCCCGGCGGCACCGACCGCTACCACGGCGTCCAGAGCTACGGCGGCTTCGTACGAGCCGGCCTCAAGTCGTTCGTGCCGTCGCCCGGACAGGCGTGCAGGGGAAACTGACATCATCGGTCAGTCCGGTGGGGAGTTGCGGAACTGGAACTGGACCTGCACGTCGTCGTCGAGCCGGACCAGGATCGTCGTGCCACCGGCGCTCCAGGTCTCGGGCACCAGGAACATCCGGTCGTCGCCCTGGATCAGCAGCCTCAGCCGCCAGTAGCGGTAGGGGTAGCCGTCCTCACCGGCATCAGGGCGTACGGCCTCCTCGACTCCTGCGGCGGCCGGGATGTAGAGCCGCTCGCGGGTGTCGAGGACGACGCTGGGCAGGCTGCGCAGGTTGCGGGCCTGCTCCATCGCCAGGCCGCGGCCGGTCCACTGCGCGGTCGTGGCCGTCGCCCAGACGACACACGCGGCCACGCCCACCCAGAGCAGCACGATGCGCGGCTCGAGCGGACCGCGAAGCCGCAAGGCGTACGCCACCAGCGCCGCGCCGCCACCGAGCAGGACCGGCGTCACCAGTGAGTAGTAGGCCCAGCCGCCGAGAAGGGAGAACGCGGCCAGCAGCAGCGTTCCCGCCGCCAGCAGGACCAGCCCGGTGCCGAGGACGGCCCTGACCACCCGACCGAACCAGCTCGTCGCGGCATGTCGGCGGACCCAGTGGTGGAAGGCCACGACCGCGACGCCACCCAGCGTCAGCACGAGCATCGGGGTCAGCAGCGGCTGCGGGCTGCGCATGACGTAGGCACGGGTGCTGAGCCCGATGACGTCGACGTCGAGGCCGAAGTAGTCGTACTGGGCGCGGGCGGCGACGTACCCGAAGTAGAAGAGGACGGCGCTGATCAGGGTCACCGGCGCGACGAAGCTCGTCGCCAGGCTCACCCAGCGATCGATCCCCGGCGACGTCTCGGACACGGCTCAGCCAGACTCGGTCGTGTCCGAGGTGTCCGTCGACTCCGACGGATCTGTCGGGTCCGTCGACTCGGTGTCGACCTCGGGCGCGTCCAGGGTCACCTCGGTGTCACCACCCTCGACGTCCTCGAGCTCGCAGGGCTCGTCCGGGCAGGTCATCTCGCCGCTGAGCCGGAGCACGGCGTCCTCGCCCTCCTGCTCATCGGTCCACGGAACCAGCGAGAGCATCGCGACCTTGCAGCTCAGCGAGTCGGCGGTGAAGACGAAGCCGTCCAGACAGGACTCCCCGTCGCAGGCCGCATCCGCCGGCTCGAAGACCTCCGGATCGACGAGGTAGTCGGTGACCCGGACCGAGACACCCTCGGGCATCGACGGGTCGTTGCCGCTGGGCCAGAGCCAGCTGACGTCGCCGCAGACCACGCCGGGCGTGCCGTCGAGCGGGTAGGACCCGCCGCCGATCGGGAGGGTCGGCACGGCCACCACCGGCTCGTCGGGATCGGTCGGGTCGTCGGGATCAGGATCCACCTGCCCGCTCGTCGCGGAGCTCGCATCCGTCGGGTCCACCTCCGACCCGTCGTCGCTCGACCCGCAGGCGGCGAGGAGCAGTGCGCTGGCGATGACAGCGAGGTGTGAACGACTCATCCACATGATCAACACCTCCTGAGAACTAGGAGGTAGAGCCGCCTGCCCATGATACTCGCCCGCCGATCTCGGCGTCATCGCTCCGAACAGACCTCCGCGCCCGGGCAGATCAGGCGCTGAGGAGCATGGCGCCGTCGGGCACCGTCAGCCAGCCACGCGCCTCGGACAGCTCGCGTGCGCTGCCTCTGAGCACGTCGAGCCCGGGGTGGTCGAGATCCGCACGCCAGCGCATCGCCCAAGGGAAGAGCGCGACGGGCTCAACGAGCGGGCGCGTCACGATGCCCTCGATCGGCGGCTGGCTCGCCAACGCCAACCCCGGTGCACCGTGCAGCCGCAGGTGCGCACCCAGCTCAGCACCGCCGAGGACATGGGGATGCCCGTCGGTCGGGTCCACGCCGAACGGGGCGAGGAGCTGACCCATCGCGCGGGTCCAGGCCGGAGTCACGTGGTCGCCCGAGCGCATGCACACACGAGCCGTCAGGAGAGCCTCGAGCGGGACGGCGTCGAGCGCGGTCAGCTCGTGGTCGTCGGGGAGGAGCACGATGACCCGCTCGTGACGTACGGCCTGCTGGCGCGGGGTCGAGGCGCCCTGCGGGGTGGCGCCGAAGCCGACGTCGGCGCCGACCACCGTGTCGGCCGACCCGCCGCCGTAGCGGACGATGAACTCGATGTCGGGGGCTGCGCGCCGGGCCGCGTCCAGGACCCGAGCTGGTGTGGTTCCGGGCGCGACGGCGTCGACGACGAGGCTGCCGGTGTCGGCGCGCAGGTCACGCAGGGCGCGGTCGTGCAGGGCGATGAGCTCGCGCGCCCGGCCCACGAGACGGCGGCCCTCCGGGGTGAGGGCGACGCGGCGCGAGGAGCGGTCGAGGAGGCGGACGCCCACCACCTCCTCGAGCCGGCGTACGTCTCGGCTGAGCGCCTGCTGGGCGATGAAGAGCCGCTCGGCCGCGCGCCCGAAGTGCAGCTCCTCGGCGACCGCCACGAAACGGCGGAGGAGCCTGATCTCGAGGTCGCCTGCCACGGGCTCATTCTGTCCCCTGGGTGAGGCGGGCGACAGCGGATCGACAACAGAAGTGCGTCGATCGGGGCCTCGCCGGTGTTGGACGTGCCTCCGAGACCGCGAGGAACCTGGTGGACATGCCCTCCTCGCTCCGATCCCTGCGCATCGTCACCGCGCTGCACGGAGGCGTCGGCATGCTCACCGCGGTCTGGGGCGCGGGGCTCCCGGTCCTCGACGCCCGAGCCGATCTCGGCCCCACGCGCCTCGGGCTCCTGCTCCTCACCCTCGCACTGGGCGCGGCGGCGGCGATGCCGCTGGCGGGACACCTCGCCCACCGCTGGGGCGACGCCGCCGTGCTGCGCGTCGCCGTCCCCACGGCCGGGCTCGTGCTCGCCATGATCGGCGCGATGCCCGCCGCCGAGCCGATGATCGCGCTCGCTGCCGTCTTCGGCCTCTGCTGCGGCGGCATCAACGTCGGGCTCACCTCGCAGGCGACGGTCGCCGAGCGGGCGGCGGGACGGCCCGTGATCGCCCGGATGCACGGGTGCTGGACGCTCGGTGCCGTCCTCGGGTCCTCGGCGCTGGCAGCGGCGCTCCGCGCCGGCGGCGACAGCCTCCTGCTCCTGCCTGCGGCCGCGCTGAGCGTCGGCGCCCTGCTCACGCTGCTCGCGCTGCGGCTCCCGGCCGGCCGTACCGGCACCGACCGGGACGCGGCGACGGACCCGAACGCAACCGGGGGCCAGACCCTCGCGGTGAGCCCGGTGCTCCTCGGCGCCGGTGCCGTGGCGGCCGCCGCCTTCGTGGTGGAGGGGGCCGCGACCGACTGGGCGGGCATCCACACCACGCGCGTCCTCGGTGCCGAACCGGCGGCCGGAGCGACGATGTACGCCGTCTTCTTCGCCGCGATGACCGCCGTCCGCTTCACCGGAGACCGGCTGCGCAGCACCGTCGTCGCACCGGTCCTCGTGGCGTCCGCCGCCGCGACGACGACCGTCGGGTTCGTCCTCGTCCTCCTCTCCCCTGTCGTCGCCGAAGGTGCCCGGGTCGCGGTGGCGACCGGAGGATGGGCGCTGGCCGGCGCGGGCACGGCCCTCGTCTGGCCGATCGTGATCGGCAGCCTGGGCGCCTCCCGGATCGATCCGCGGCGGCTCTCGCTCGTCACCACGATCGGCTATCTCGGCGGGTTCGTCGGGCCCGCTCTCATCGGCGGGCTCGCCGCCGGGGTGGGCCTGGCCGCCGCGATGGCGCTGCCCGCGACGCTGACGGTCCTGCTGGCTGTGGCCGCGCCACCCCTCGTCTCCCGGCTCCTGCGCCTGGCGCCGCCCCGTGCCCCCGCCCTCGCGTTCGACCCGCCCCTGCTCGCCCACTCGACCACCCGTGCGGAATGACCGCACCCAACGAAAGAGGAATCCCCATGTCCGAGTCCAGGATCGTGCTCACCGAGACGACCACCGCCCAGATCGACCTGCCCGAGACGCGCGTGCACTACGAGCTGCGCGGCTCCGGGCCCGCTGTCGCGCTCGTCGGATCGCCGATGACCGCGGCGGAGTTCGCCCCCTTCGCCGACGCGCTCGCGGCCGACCACACCGTCCTCACCCACGACCCACGCGGCCACGGCGGGAGCATCCTGGCCGACCGATCCGTCGGCTCCACACCCGAGCAGCGCGCGGACGATCTCGCCGAGCTCGTACGTCGCACGGACCTCGGCCCCGTCGCGATCCTCGGGTCCAGCGGCGGTGCCGTGACGGCCCTCGCCTTCGCGCAGCGTCATCCCGAGCTCGCCACGACGATCGTGGCACACGAGCCCCCGCTGCTGGACCTGCTCGAGGACCGGGAGGAGCAGCGCACCCTGACCGACACGATGCGGCGTCGCTACGCCGACGGTGACGTGGTCGGCGCGTGGGGCATGTTCTTCGACCAGGCGGGCATCACCGTGCCGAGCGGCATGCTCGAAGCCATGTTCGGCGGCGAGCGCAGCTCGAGCGCTCTGGCCGAGGAGGCGTTCTGGTACGCCGAGGAGCTGCCGGCGTCCGTGCGGTGGGAGCCGGACGTGGACGCGCTGCGACGCGGTCCGCGGATCGTCCTCGGTATCGGCGAGGAGTCGGCCGGCCAGCTCTGCGAGCGTACGACCGAGGCGCTCGCCGCGCGGCTCGGGCTGACCGCCGTCCGGTTCCCCGGTGACCACACGGGTTTCGTGGACCATCCCGAGGCCTTCGCCGCGCGGTTGAAGGCAGCACTCGCCTGACCGGATCGGGCCTCCACCTGTCGATCGATCCCCTGGATGAGCGATGCCCGCGCGTCCAGGACGGCCCTACAGTGCGGTTCATGAGCGTTGTCATGCTCACGGGGGCGTCGGGGTTCCTCGGCCTCCACATCCTCCAACGCCTGCTCGATCAGGGCCATGAGGTCCGCGCATTCGTGCGGGCCCCCGCGAAGCTGCGCCAGAACCTCGAGCCGCTCGGCGTGGACCCGGACGATCGACGCATCCAGGTGGTCCGCGGAGACATGACCGACGCCGGCGCCGTGAAGGAGGCGGCCAGCGGCTGCGACCAGGCGATCCATGCCGCCGCGACGTACTCCTACCGCCGCCGGGACGCCGACCGGATGGTCCGCGAGAACCACATCGGCACGTCCACGGTCCTGGACGCGGCGATCGATGCCGGTTGCAGCGGCATCGTCCACGTCTCCTCGACCGCAGCGCTGCTGCGGCGCGGCGCGATCCTGGATCACCAGAGCCCCACGGGTGTGGTCCTCGGCCCGTACACCCAGAGCAAGGTGGAGTCCGAACGTACGGCCCGGGAGCGACAGCAGGCCGACGCTCCGGTCGCCATCGTCAACCCGGGCGGCATCTTGGGTCCCCACGACCCCTACCTCGGCGAGAGCGACCAGGTCGTCCGCGACATCCTGTGCGACCGACTTCCCACCTGGCCACGAGGCGACATGCAGTGGGTGGACGTACGTGACACCGCCGAGGTGGTGGTCGCAGCACTCACACGGCCCGGACGGCGCTACCTCGTCCCCGGTGAGAACGTCACCACCCCGCACGAGACGCTTCGTACGGTGACGGGACGCCGACTCCCCGCAGCACGCCTGCCGCTGTGGGCCGCGCTTCCGGTGCTGCAGCTCGGCTACCGCACCGGCTGGTCGTTCCTCCCGCACGCGTTGGAGGGCGGCCGGCTCGTCGCGCTCCACACCCGTGTCGACTTCTCGGCGACGTCCGACGAGCTCGGGGTCGGTGGACGATCTCTGGCTGAGTCCATGCGGGACACCGTTCGTTGGCTCGTCGAGGCCGGCCACATCAGCCCCCGTGCTGCTGGCCGCGCCCTCCAGACGTAGAGATCCTCTGAGGAAACGGGTAGTCCTGATGAAGGGAGGTGCCGAGGATGAGTCGCCAGATGACCGTCACGATCCACGATCCTGACGTGGAGCGTCTCGATGAGCTCAGCTCCGTCTTGCGCCGGGAGCTGCTGGACCTCGGCGTCGATGATGTCGAACGCGCGAGCGCGGGCGAGGCGCCTGCCGGCACCCGTGGCGTCGACGTCGCGGCGATCGGGGTCCTGCTCGTGGCCTTCCAGGAGCCACTGGTCGCCGTGACCGCCATCGTGGGGGTGATACGGGGGTGGATGT
This sequence comes from Nocardioides sp. NPDC054178, assembly GCF_055585005.1. Classification (NCBI taxonomy): domain Bacteria; kingdom Bacillati; phylum Actinomycetota; class Actinomycetes; order Propionibacteriales; family Nocardioidaceae; genus Nocardioides; species Nocardioides sp. NPDC054178. Next base: position 156,691 of record NZ_JBVJKY010000004.1, on the reverse strand, counting down.
CCTCTGCTCGCGGGGCCCAGTCGGTCGAGCTCACCATCGGCGACCAGACGCTCAAGATCGACTCCGCGTCGCGGGAGCAGCAGGATCGACTCATCGATGAGTTCGTCGCAGCCCTGCACGGCTCCGGGGAGGCCGAGCCACCTGCCTCCTCACCCGTGCCATGACCACGGGTCGGCGTAGCGCACTGGTGGTGGCGAACGACACCTACCGCGACCAGCGGTTGAGCAGGCTTCGTGCGCCCGCCACCGACGCCGAGCAGCTGGCAGGCGTCCTCCGGAACGCCGAGATCGGGGGCTTCGAGGTCGAGGTGTCGCTGAACGAGCCGGAGCACGTGGTCCGCCGCAAGGTCTCGAGCTTCTTCGACGACCGCGGGCTCGACGATCTCCTCCTGCTGCACCTGTCGTGTCACGGGGTGAAGGACGAGGACGGGCGGCTCTACTTCGCCACCCCGGACACCGAGGTCGACCACCTGGACGCCACGTCCCTGCCCGCCGACTACGTGAACAGACAGATGACGAAGAGTCGATCCCGGCGCATCGTGCTGCTCCTGGACTGCTGCTACAGCGGCGCCTTCGCGCGCGGGATGATGAACCGCGGCGATGAGCGCATGGACATCATGGAGCGCTTCGACGGCCGCGGGCGCATCGTGCTGACGGCGTCGAGCGCGATGGAGTACTCGTTCGAGGGCGACCAGCTCGCCGGCCAGGGCAAGCCGTCGGTGTTCACCTCGGCCCTGGTCGAGGGCCTGGCCACCGGCGAGGCGGACCGGGATCGTGACGGCTTCGTGTCGGTCGACGAGCTGTACGACTTCGCCTTCGACCGGGTGCGGACCGTCACGCCGTCGCAGACTCCGGGCAAGTGGGTCTTCGACGTGCAGGGAGACTTCTACATCGCCCGCAGCAACCGCCCGCCCGAACCGGTCGACCTGCTGGCCGACCTGCGTGGCGCCATCTCGAGCCCGTTCACCAACGTACGTCTCGGTGCTGTGGAGGAGCTGGCCGGGTTGCTGGACGACGAGGACTCCGCTCGCGCCGACGCGGCTCGCCAAGCGCTGGAAGAGATGGCTGAGCACGACACAGAGCGTGTGGTGCGAGGGTCGGCCAGACGAGCTGGCAGGCCCGCCGAGGCCTCTCCCCCACCGCCGCCGGCCGCGCCGGAGCAGCCGACAGTCGTGCCACCCGAACCTGACACACCGGACACACCCACGCCGGCGGCCGAAGCCGCGGTCGCGCGCGAGCCGGAGCCCGAGCTTGAGCAGAGCCAGCGGCCGGTGGCGGCGACAGAACATCAGGCCCCCGCGTGGGTACCGGCCGTCGCCTCGGTTGCTGCGGTGGGGCTCCTGGCCGCGGTTCCGTTGCCGTTCCTGGCTGAGACCACGACGTCCTGGAACTCGTTCGCCGTCGTCACTCCGTTCGAGGTAGCGCTTGCCGCCCTTGCTCTCCTCCTCGCGGCGGGACGGCTCCGCCGTCACCAGCTGGCCACCGCCACCGCAGCAGGACTGTTCGTCGTGGTCGGTGTCCTCATGAGCGCCGCCGGCATCGGACTGGTGAAGTTCTCCCTCGAGGACATCGGCGGCATCGGCGTTGCGCTGAGTCTTCTTGTCGTGTGCGGCGGAGTGGGGGCTCTCGTGGCAGGCCGGGCGTGCTCGACCGAGTCGCCGCAAGATCGCGACCTCGGTCCTGTCGAGCCCGTCTGGCTCGTATCCGTCATGGCGGGCGCTGGACTGGCCGCCCTCGCGCTGTTCCTCCCCTACGACGGCTTCAGCTCGTTCTGGACCGAGGTCGAGGAAGGCGTGAGCGCCGAGTACATCTTCGAGCCGGCGGCAGCGGTCGGTTGCCTGGCCGTCGGCATCCTGTCTCTCTCCTCCCGGCGTCGGTTCGCCACCGCCGTCCTGATCTCTGCCGGTGCCCTCACCGCAGTCCACTACGTCGGGGTCGTCATCGCGGCCTGGCAGGCGATCGGCGAGGAAGGCGAGGTGCGTTCCGCCGGGTGGGTCGGCATTGCCGGAGGCCTGCTGGTCGCCTTCGCCGCATGGCAGGTCCAGCAGTCGCTGACACGGAGCGCCGCGGGGTCTGGCACCACCTGACCACGACCTCGACTGCGCGCTCGCGGATCGGCACGCGTCTCCCACCCCCGCTGAAGCCGCACTTCCTCGATCTGGGCGATGCAGACGAGCGCCGCCGTTGAAACGCTGATGAACGAGCGAAAGCAGAGGGCGATCGGAGGCCCACGCATGCGGCACATCTTCTACACCGGTAACGGCACCGCGCCTCCGGGCGTCGCGCGTCCGCACGTCGGCCGCTTCTTCACGGTCGAGGACGACGGCGCACTGCGCTATTTCCGGTACGACGGATTCGGCGAGCAGGACCCGACAGGCGCGAACGGCTTCGTGGGAAACAACTCGGGCAACCAGATCGGCCGGGGCTTCAACCACTTCCTCCATGTCCTGGGCGGCGGCAACGGCATCATCCTCGCGGTCGCACCGAACGGTGACCTCACCTGGTTCAGATACACCGGGGCGGGCGAGCACGACCCCAGCGGGACCAACGGCTTCGTGGAGAACAACCCGGGCAACGTGATCGGCAACGGCTTCCACAGCTTCCGCCACCTGTTCGTCTCTCCCCGCGAAGGACAGACCAACGCGACGACCATCTTCGCCGTCGCCGAGAACGGTGATCTGCGCTGGTTCCGGTACGAAGGCCACGGCGAGCACGACCCCACCGGGGTCCGCGGATTCCCCGGCCCCAACCAGGGAAACCAGATCGGCAACGGCTTCCTCGGCTTCCGCCGCATCGTGGGCGTCGGCGACGGTGCGTTCCTCGCGATCCGGGACAACGGCGACCTGCTCTGGTTCCGCTACACAGGTAACGGTGAACTCGACCCGTCGGGGGCGAACGGGTTCGTGGAGGACAACTCGGGCAATCAGATCGGCAACGGCTTCGACTCGGTGCGTCACCTGTTCGGCGGGATGACCGACCGCCCCGGCCTCGAAGGACAGTCGGCGCCTGCGCGCGTCTTCTACTTCGTCGATGCGAACGGTGACCTGCGCTGGCTCCGCTATGGCGGCAACGGCGAGCAGGACCCGAGCGGATCGGCGGGATTCGACGGTCCCCATCAGGGCAACCAGATCGGCAACGGCTTCTCCGCCAGCAGGATGGACACGACCAACATCCCGCGAGACCCGGTCGAGCGACTGGGATCGGCCATCGAGTCCGCCAACCAGGAATGGAAGGCGCTGCCGGAGGAAGAGCAGCACCAACCCGAGTCGCTCCCTGCGCCTGGGCCGATGGCAGTCCTGTGCGCGCAGTACAAGGAATCGGCCGTCCTCATGCACGCCGAAGCGCACAGCGCCAGCCAAGCCGGTTTCGATCAGCTCGCGAAGGTCGCGACCGAGCTCGCCCATGAGTACGACGAGTTCGTCCGTATCGCCTGTCCCCCACCGGTCGACTGAAACCGAGCAGCGACAAAGGTTGATCGCGCCAGCGCATCGGCGCATCCTCGGAGTAGGAGGTTGCGATGAAACCCTCACGCATTCCCGACGGCATCCCGGTTCTGTCACATGGCCGGCATCGAACGCCACGACGCGGCGCATGCTTCATGGAGCTCGCCTCGGTCCTCGCCGGTGAGCGGTGGAGCGATCATCCCTCGTGCACTCATCCCTTGCTCGCGTATCTGGCAAGGCTGGTGAACGATCACACCAGTGACGACGGACGCCAGCAGCTGGTGCCACTCGTCCCCTCGGTCGTGGGCCGGCGCGGGAACGACCGCACCTGGCTCACGGTCGCGGTGGCGGTCGTGGCGCAGACCATCCTCGACGTCCCCGAAGGGACGCAGCGCGCGCTGGCAGCAGGCCTGCTTCAAGCCGAGCGCTTGTGCGCGGAGGCCGAGCCCGATCTGGCGGCCACCCGCCGGGAGGCCCAGCTCGCACTCGAGATGGTCCCTGGCGCGGTCGCCTGGGTCGATCGACTCGGGATCCGAGGCCGGGTCGACGCACGCATCTTCGCCAAGCGTTGCGCGCCGACGATGGTCCGGTGCGCCGTCGAGGGCGTCGTGACGAGCGCCGGCCCCGACTGTGACGCGCGGCTGGGCGCTCTGCTCGAGGCCGGCATCGCGGCTTGTCCCCCGCCGGACATGGAGATCGCCGCACCTGCATTCACAAGTACTCGCCCGCTGCCTGCTGGAGCAGGGCACAACGATCGGTAGGAGGATGTCAGCGGCGGACGGCACCGTCTGCGACGTCGGCTCAGATCGGTCGGCCGCCTCAGCAGCCGGGCGAGCCCTGGCTTGGTCTGCTTCGCCAACCGTTCCCGCGCGTCCTCCGACGGCCGCTGATGCGCGCAGGTCTTTCCTTTCGAGCTGTCGACGGGCAATGGGGCGGGCTGAGAATGGCTGATCTACGTCGCGCTGGTCGGCGGCGCTTTCGGCACCGCGCTCGGTGCGGTCGTCCATCTTGTCGCCATGGTTCGAATCGGCTTGGGGCAGCAGCGCTGAGCCCACTTAGAGCCGACCACTCTGCTGTACGACGTGGAAGGCCCGGGTTCTCGGGGCTTTGGGCCATCTCGAACGCCACAGGGGCTAGTCCAGATTGTCCGCGAAAGTGAGATCGAGGTCGTCAGCCAGCGCGCCGGTGAGGTCAGCGAGCTGGTGATGGTCTAGGAGCACTTGGCGTAGGTTGACAACCCCGGAGATCGCAGACAGGTCGTTCTCACGGAGATCCGTGCCGCGGTAGGTGCCCGGCCCGAACCTGGTCTGCGACAGCCGGTTCTCGGTGAAAGCAACTCGGCTCAGGTCGCTGCCGTCGAACTCAGCCTCCGTCAGCGAGCACCCCACGAACGCGACGGCGCCCTTCGCGACCACATGAGTGAAAGTCGCATAGTCGAGGCGGCACCGCTCGAAGACGACGTCCTCCAAGGTGACCTCGCTGAACCTGGCGCCGAGGAGCCGACAGTTACTGAACCTGACGCGAGTGAGTCTGCTGTCAGCGATGATCAGCCCGGCCAGTTCGCAGTCGGCTAACTCGATCGACGATAGGCGCACACCGGCGACGTGCGTCCGCTCGGTAGCGACCTTCTGAATCCGGCCGTCGTGGAGGCGCGAGTCGACAACCTCCAGGAGACGGAGGTTCTGGTCGCGGTAGGAGAAATAGGTGATCGGGTCGTCGGCCGCCTCAAGGGTGGACACCACCTGCAGATCACGCTCGTCGAGGGCCGGCAACGCTACGCGCGTATCGCGGATCGTGAACGTCTCCATGGGCCTTCACCCTATGTGCGGGCGAGTCAGGGTCCGCATCTACCTCTTCTTCCAGTTGTCCCAGGTCGGCCGATTGTCGAAGCGCTTGGGCCCGGTCTTGGTCCAGTTGTCCCAGGACTTCCGATTGTCGAACGCCGTCGGAGACGGTCCTGCCGAATGCGTCGCGATATCAAGGATCGGATGCCCGGTGCGCAGGAGCCTGGTGAGCTCGGTGCCCGGATCCGGCATGGTCTGAAAGGACGTCGCCATGTTTGTTCTCTCCTAGATCGGTGTCGTGTCGACGAGGGCTTTGACGAGCTCTTGCCTGCTCACCCGGCAGTAGTTGGTCTCGGTCGTATCGAAGCGGCCGTTCTCGAAGTACCGGTTTCCCGCCTGAGCACCCCGGCAGAAGTCGAAAAACCGGCAGGTGGCAAGGCATCTATTGAGACCGTCGAGGAACTCGGCGACGTACCGCAGACCGCTGGCCGAAGCGAGAATCTCGCTGATGCTCTGGTGGCGAACGTTGCCGGCGACGAAGTCGCCATAATGCCCGTCCTTGATTCCGGCGAGTTCCGGGGAGAGCAACACGACGTCCCCATTGAATGTCACGGTGGGCAATGGGTCGAACCGGTGCGATTCCCACGAGTCGCGGCGGCCGCCCCGGATCAGGCGGAGGTAGCTCCCGATCCGCTCGAGTTCGCGCACTTCGGTCCCCGAGTGCTCGAGTGACCACGCGATCGCGCTGGCCCAGAACTCCCGTGCGGCGGTGGTCGTAGGAAGTGGCCGATCGAGGTTGATCCCTTCGCGCTCCTCCATGTTGATCCCGACCGATGAGGCGCCGAGCTCGGTTGCGAAGTCGAACACCTCAGTCGCGGCCGCGCGACCCGGGTCGACGACAGCAATCATCGAGAAATCGATCCCGTGGGCACGAAGCCGTTCAATCCCTGCCGTGGCGCGCTCGAAGGACTGGCGACCGGCTCGGTCAACTCGCTCCCGGTTGAGGTGTATCGGCCCATCGAGGCTGACACCGACCTTCACGTCGTACGCGGTGAGCAGCTCGCACCAGGAGTCGTCGATGAGGGTGGCATTCGTCTGCAGGCTGTGGACCAGTCTCCCCGCGCGACGCAGCGCCTCGAACTCCTCCCAGAGCCCGATCAAGTGGTCACGGCTCGTCGCCAGCGGCTCTCCGCCGTGCCAACACACCTCGACCACGTCGTCGACCGGTTGGTCCGCGATGCTGCTCGCGACGGCTGCAGCGACCTCGACACTCATCTCACGGCGTCGCATCCGCTCGGGCAGGTAGCAATAACTGCAGTCCAGATTGCACAGCGTGGTCGGCTGCATCACCACCAGGCTCGGCCGAGGCGCGATCCAACGCTCGTACGCCGCCGACGACGGATGTTGCGACCGCATCAGCGCGCCACCTTGCGACGACATGCCACGCAAAGCACGTCGTCTCTGACGTCTGCCCGCGGGCGCGCTGGCACGAGGTTCCATCGGCCCAGCCGACGCCCACAGCGAGTGAAGACATAACTCGCGCGTCCGACCAGGCCGGGCCGCGCCAGATGCCAGAATGCACCTGCTCGGGTGCGATACACGTACATCAGTACGTCTGCTGGCGGGTCCGTGGTCTCGGTTGCAGTCGCCATCTCAATACTCCCGCGGTCGTCCGGTTGGCTGACCCAGCGCCGAGGAGCCCTCGACGCCGGATCGTTCTTGACGCTATGGGCCGCTCGGTCTCATGGCCCCGCAGGAAATTCCGACCCGGAAGGAATTTCTGGGGTCACCTCGCCGGCCCCAAACGCACGGGAGACAACTGCACCCTTCCGGTGGCAGGCTCATTCCCGTGCGAGGGATGACGACGCAATTCACCGTGGGCGAGCGCATCGCCTGGTATCGGCGACGCCGTGGTCTCTCACAAGAAGTCCTCGCCGGCCGCGTTGGGCGCACGGCGGACTGGCTGAGCAAGATCGAGAACGGCCGTATCGACCTGGATCGGCTCTCGGTGCTTCGGCTCATCGCCGACGCCCTCGACATCACTTTGGCAGACCTGATCGCCGAGCCATCCCTGATGGAGTGGACCGAAGACAGCGGGCAGCACACCGTGCCAGCGCTCAGGTCCGTCCTCATGGACTACCGCCCCGGCACCGGGTTCCTCAGCGCGCCGACCATGAACCCGACAACCCTGGCAGACCTGATCACGCGGCTGGACGATGCCTGGAACGCCTACCAAGCGGCGCGCTTTGGGTACGTCACGGCCCAAGTCGCCGCCCTCATCCCGGACGCCAAGAGTGCTGTCGTGGCGTACGACGGCGACGACAGCCGCGTTGCATCCGGCAGACTTGCGCTCGCCTACCACCTCTCCGCGACTTTGCTCACCAAGCTCGGCGAGACCGACCTCGCCTGGACTGCCTCCAACAGAGGTATGGAAGCGGCGCGGCTCAGCGAGAACCCTGTCGTGATCGGATCGCTTCTACGGTCGCTCTCACACTCGCTCCAATCCGCCGGCGAATACGCTGAGGCGGTGCGTCTAACCCACGACGCCATCGAGTTCCTCGACCCCCACATGGCCAGCGCTGGACGCACGCTCACCTCGGTCTATGGCATGGCGCTGCTCGCCGGATCGATGGCAGCCGCACGGGCCGACGACCGAACCACCGTCCGAGACTTCCTCGATGGCGCCACTAGGGCGGCAACGCGCCTGGGCAGCGATCACAACCTGATGTGGACCGCGTTCGGGCCGACCAACGTCGCCATCCACCGAGTCTCGACATCCATGGAACTCGGTGATCTGCAGGTCGCGCTCTCGCTCGGTCCCACGCTCGATACGAGTGGCGTCCCCACCGAACGTCGGGTTCGGCACGCGCTCGAGCTATCCCGCGTCTACAGCAGCGCCAACCAGCGTGACGACGCGCTCGCCACGATCCTCGAGGCAGAGCAGGTCGCCCCCGAGCAGGTCCGATACCACTACCTCAGCCGCCACCTCGTGCAGACCTGGATCCGCACCCAGCGCGGCAAGCCGCCGCTGCGCCTCGTCGAACTCGCCGAGCGCGTCGGGGTGGCCTGAGCGTGGACCCGGATCTGTCAGACCGACTCGGCCACCAGGCGACTCGTGTACCCAGCCTCGACCAGACGCTCGTACGCGGCCATCGTCCTGTCGTCGATTTCCTGCGGCGTCGCGAATCCCTGTTCTGCGTACACCCACAGGCGCTGGGTGTCGCCGACCAGCATGTCCAGCACTCGCTTCTCGCTGCCGATCGACGCGATATACGCGCCCAGATCCTGCCTGCGAGCCGCACACACCACATCCAGCTCTGGCCACAGCTTCTGAGCCGTCGCGTACGCTCGCCGCTGCTGATACGGGCGGCTGATCAAGGTCGCAGTCGCCACGCTGACCTCGTGCTCGACGAGGAGGTCGCGGCTATACGTGAGGTTCTCGCCGGTGTTGGTCGCACGGTGTTCCACGAGGATCGCGCTGCGCGGCACTCCTAGCTCCTCGGCACGCTCGGCGAAATGGACCGCCTCGCCGCGTGGGAAATCCTTCACAGTCGTCGGCGCGTTCGCCCCGGTGAAGACGATCAGTGGGAATCGACCGGCAAGGAAAAGGTCCGCTGTGTGCTCAGCCACCCCGATGTCATGGCTACCCAGCGCGATTGCCACATCGGTCGTGCGAGGCTCCTCGGGAATTTGATGGAAGTCCCACAGAACACGGGCATCGTCGAGCGCGGTCGATGGCATCGGTTCAGTTTGCCATGCGAATCCGTCGGCGAGTCGCAAACTGGGTGGCAGTACCGACGGGGTTGCTGTCAATGTCGGTGCCATGGACGTCGAGGTACGCACCATCACCGCTGATGACTGGTCTCTCCTCCGCGAGGTCAGCCTGCGGGCGCTGGCCGACTCCCCCGACGCCTTCAGAAGGACGCTCGCCGAGGCCCAAGCACTCACGGAGGACTTCTGGCGGCAGCGGGCCGAGGGGTCGGCACCGATCCTGGTGGTGCTGGAAGACGGCCGAGGAGTCGCGATGGGTGGCGTCTTCGCTCCCCCGGACAGCACGGTCGCCTATGTCTGGGGCATGTGGACGGCGCCCGAGGCACGCGGCCGTGGGTACGCCGCCGGGCTCCTCACCGATCTGGTGAAGTGGTGCCGGGACCGCGATCTCGGCGTACGTCTGCACGTGACCGAGGGCAACCACGTCGCGCGTCGGCTCTATGTCGCCCGCGGCTTCGAGTCGACCGGTGTGTGGGAGCCGCTGCGGGAAGGATCGGCGCTGCGGGTCGAGGAGCTACAGCTGATGAGGTGACGCTCAGATCGATCCAGCGAGCTCAGCGAGCCGGGCGAGCCCGGGCTTGGTGTGCTTCGCCAGCCGCTCGCGCGCGTCGTCGAGGGCTGCGGATGCGGGATACCCCGGCGGGACCCGGGCGGGGTTGAGTGCGACCCCGTCCGACCATGCCTTGATGTCGGGCTCGGCCGTGAACGACATGGCGGCCCGGGTGCCCAGGACGTTCATCCGCGCCCACGTCGCCATCGTGTCGGGGAACGGGCTCGGCGGGCAGAGCCTGTTCTTCTCGGCGTCGGAGTCGCGCGTCGCCTCCACGTAGCCCGTCACGGCTGCGCCGAAGCAGGGGAAGCCGGCCCGGATCGGCTGCAGCGTGATCGCCTCGGGGCGCCAGACCGGGACCAGGGGCGGATACTTCAGCCCGTCGGCGGCACAGTGGACCACCAGGGCGTCGGAGGCGACGGCGACGGACCCGTCGGCGAAGGCGAGGGAGCCGCGGTCGACGTGGCGGAGGTGGCCGCGGCGTACGACGTTCTCGAGCGTACGCAGCTGCTCGAGCTCCCACGTCGCCAGCGTCGGCGCCTTGGCCATCGTCGGCATGACCGAGCGGTCGATGCGGAGCATGATGCCGGCCTCCTCGAGCCGGAGGAACAGGTCCTCGGGCGAGGCCGACTGCTCGGCGGCCTGCATCGTGTCGGCGGCCATCCCGAGGAAGATCGCGGGGTCAGGCTGGACCACGGCCCGGTTGAACATCCACGGGTCCCGCGGCCGCACCCAGCAGATCGCGTCGGGGTCGACGCCGCGCGAGAGCAGCCAGATGCACGCGTCGGTCGCGGTCTTGCCGGAGCCGACGACGACGTACTGGCTCGGCGCGTCCTCCAGGCGCGCGAGCTCGTTGACCGCCAGCACCCGGGCGCCCTCGGCGACGCCGAACGGCGGCGGCTTCTCGGCGGGGATGCTCGGAGCCAGGTAGCGGGCGTCGACGATCCGCGCCCCGGGCATCTCCAGGCGCTCCCCCGAGATGTGCGAGACGACGGTGCCGTCACCGACGTACTCGCTGTTCGGGAAGAACTGGACCTTCCCGGACTCCACCATCCGGTCGAGGATCCGGGCGTAGTAGGCGCAGATCTCCGCCTGGGTGGCCCGCTCCTGCAGCCCCTTCTCGGGCCCGCGCTGCTGCAGCTGCCCGCCGCCGAGCAGGGTCGAGGCGACGCCGTAGAACGCGGAGGCCTGGTGCAGGCGCACGAACGGGTATGCCTCCAGCCAGTGTCCGCTCACCCCGTGGCGCCGGTCGACCAGCGCCACCCGTACGTCGGCGTGCTCCGTCAGCGCGTCGGTGAACGCCATCCCCATGGCGCCGGCACCCACCACCAGGTAGTCGACATCGACCGTGCGACTCATGGAACCACCCAAGCACGCCGAGGGCGCTCGTGGTCAACAGCCGGCCGGGGCAATGCCACAGACGAGGTACGTCTCAGGCGCCCCGGCCGCGTGAGGTCAGCCGCCGGAAGAACCGTCGGACCCCGTCGACGATGGTGGCCAGCAGCAGGGAGACGGCGCCGGGCGGACGCGTACCCCCGGTCGGCTCCTCCTCCCCCGACGCGGCTCGGTCCACGGCGCGAGCGAACTCCTCGAACATCCGTCGGCTCACGTCGCCGGCGAGCGACCGGCCGAAGCCGGCGATGCGTCCGGTCAGGAAGACGCTGGCTTCGGCCTGCAAGGCGGTCCCGCCGCCGTCGATCTCGGCGGCCGTCATCACGATCCGGGCCTGCGCCCCGCCGCCGGTGTCCTTGCCCTGCGCTCTCATCACGATGCGATCGGCGGACTGCTCCTCGATGTGCGCGATCCCGTTGAACGCCATCCGCATCGGGCCGAGGGCGATGCGCGCCCGGCCCCGGTACCAGCCGGCGCCGAGGTCGTCGGTCAGCTCCGCACCCGGCAGGCAGCGCGCCAGCAGCCGGATGTCGTCGAAGACCCGCGCCACCTCGTCCGGCCCGGAGGCCAGCCGGCTGACGACATCGATCTGGATGGTCGGGTCGCCGGCAGGGATCTCGATCTCCTGGGGACGCTCGACCGGCTCATCCTCGACGGTGCTCTCGGCCGTGCCGGCTCCCGGGCTCATCGCACTCGTACGTCCCACGAGGGTGCGCTGCCCGCAGTTGCCCGGAGCGGGAAGAGCCCCGCGATGACCCTGGGCGACCTCGTCCACGGCGTCGATGATGTTGCGGTATCCCGTGCACCGGCACAGGACCCCGGAGAGCTCGGTGGGGAGGTCGTCGCGCTCCACCTCTGGCTCGTGGGACAGCAGGTCGTAGGAGCTCATCAGGAAGCCCGGTGTGCAGAAGCCGCACTGCAGGCCGTGGTGGCGGCCGAACGACTCCTGGAGGGGATGGAGCTCGTCGGGCCGACCCAGCCCCTCGACCGTGGTGATCTCGGCGCCGTCGAGCTGCACGGCGAACAGGAGACAGGCTCGCGCCGCATCGCCGTCGACGAGCACCGTGCACATGCCACAGATCCCGTGCTCGCAGCCGACGTGGGTGCCGGTGAGGCCGAGGTGATCGCGCAGGGCATCGGACAGGGTGACGCGGGCGGGCAAGGACAGCGCGACCTCGGTGCCGTTGATGGTCAGGTTCACATCGACGGCTTGGTCGGCCTCGGTGCGGGCGTGCGGCTGCGGCAGGTTCATCAGGAGCGTTCCTCGGACTCGGGATGTCTGGCTGACACGTACGCGCGGCTCACCTCGCGGGCGGCGAGAGCGCTGATCAGCCGGCGGCGGTAGGCGGGGCTGGCGTGGCTGTCGCCTCCGGTGTCGACGACCTCCTCGGCGACGTACGCGGTGTGCTCGGTGAGCGCGGAGAGCAGATCCGCCCGCGACGGATCCGGGCCGGTGATCTGGAGCGCAGCGTGGAGCTGCGGCGAGACATCCACGGTGACCGGTACGTCCGAGACACCGAAACACGTCAGCCGCGCGTCCACCGACTCGTCCGAGGCGCGAACCCGCACGGCCACGCCCGCCAGGGCGAAGTCGCCGTGCCGGCGGGCGAACTCCCCGAAGCCGAACCCCTCACCGGGCTTCGCGACCGGGAAGACCACCTCCGCGAGGAGCTCGTCCGACTCGATCACCGTCGAGAGCGCACCGGTGAAGAAGTCGGCGGCGGGCACGTGCCGGGTGCCGCGAGCACTCCTCAGCACCATCGTCGCCTCCAGGCAGGCAGCCACGGCGGGCAGCTCGGCCGACGGGTCCGCGTGCGCGATGCTGCCGCACACGGTGCCCCGGCTGCGTACCTCGCGGTGGCCGACCCACGGGAGGGCCAGCCGGATCAGCGGAACGGCCGCGGCGACCTGGTCCCGCTGCAGCTGCCGCTGGCGAACGGTGGCGCCGACCCGAAGGGACCCGTCGTCGCGGGAGAGCCCGCTCAGCTCCGGCACCGCGTTGATGTCGATCAGCTGAGCCGGCCGCCCCAGACGCATCGCGAGCACCGGCACCAGCGACTGTCCACCGGCGATGACCTTGGACCCGTCACGGGACAGCTCGGCCACCACCTCGGCGACGCTGCCGGGCCGGACGTACGCGAACGGCGCGGCCTTCACGTGATCACCGGCCCTCGAAGCGCGGCGGGCGCTTCTCCCCGAACGCGGCGACGCCCTCGGCGAAGTCGTGGCTGGCCCTGAGCATCGAGTACGCCTTCCGCTCGAGCTCGATGCCGGTGTAGAGCGGGCCGTCGACCCCTCGGTCGAGCACCTCCTTCGCGGTCCGCATCGCCATCGGCGAGTAGCCGAGCAGCTTGCTCACGACCTCGTCGACGGTCTTCTCCAGCTCCTGCGCGTCGGCACAGTTGTGCGACGTCAGGCCCCAGTCGAGCGCCTGCTGACCGGTGATCCGCTCCCCCGTCAGGATGTGGTACTTGGCGCGGGAGAGCCCGATGAGCCGCGCCAGACGCTGGGTTCCGCCGCTGCCGGGGATCATCCCGAGCTTCATCTCCGGCAGCGCGAACCGGGAGCGGTCCGTCGCGATGCGGATGTCGGCCGACAGCGCGAGCTCGAGCCCGACGCCGAAGCAGTAGCCGTCGATGGCGACGATGACCGGCTTGGGGCTTCGGGCCGCCGCCGTCACGTCCTGCCCGAGGTCGGTGAGGTCGACGGGCTCGACCTCCATGAACCCGGCGATGTCACCGCCCGAGGTGAAGTGCTCCCCCTCGGCCCGGATCACCACGACCTGGACACGATCGTCCGCGTCGATCTCCCGGAACCGCTCCGCCATCACCCGACGGGTCTCCATCGTGATGATGTTGTAGCGCCCGTGGTCGAGCACCAGGTGGGCAACGCGCCCGTCGTGGCTGTGCTCGAGCCGGATCTCGCCTCCGGTGAGTGGCATGTCAGTTTCCCTTCGATGTGGTGAGCAGTTCGTGCAGTACGTTTCCGTGCAGCGGCAGCGAGTCGACCGTGACGCCCTCGCCGGAGAGTGCGTCGGCGACGGCGTTGGCGATCGCCACCGGGAGGCTCATCGAGCTGCCTTCACCGCAGCCCTTGGCACCGAGCCTGGTCAGGGGTGAGGGCGTCTCCAGGTGGTCGCTGGTCAGCGGGAAGACCGACTCCGCCGACGTCGGGCACAGGTAGTCCATGAAGGTGCCCGCGGTGGGCTGGCCCGCGTCGGAGTAGGTCATCTCCTCGTAGAGCGCGCCGCCCAGCGCCTGCGTGATCGCGCCGTGCACCTGGCCCTCCAGGAGCGTCTTGTTCAAGATCGTGCCGGCGTCGTGGACGGTGGAGAGATCCTCGATCCTCACCGTCAGCGTCTCCCGGTCGATCCGCACGACCACGACGTCGGCGACGAAGCCGTAGCAGAGGCTGGAGTTGATCTGGTCGGTGCGGGAGGCCGCCTTCGACTGCGGGGGCGTGTACGCCGCCTCCTCGTAGAGCCGGGCCGAGAAGCCGTCCGGCAGGGAGCCGGGATCCCAGTGGATGAGCCCGGCCGCGTGCCGGAACGCGACCGACCGCTCGTGGTCGTCGACGACCCGCACCGTTCCCTCGGCCAGCTCGAGCCGCTCGGGCTCCACCTCGAGGAGCACGGAGGCGGCCACCTTGATGGACTCCGCGATCCGGTCGGTGGCCTCGAGCAGCGCGCTCGTCAGGAGCGGGGAGAACCGCGAGGAGTAGCTTCCCGAGCTGATCGTCCACGGCGTGGTGGCGGTGTCCATCTCCACCCGTGGGCGGACCTGGTCGGCCGGCAGGCCGAGGTGCTCGGCGACGATGTCGCGGGCCACCGTGGCGTGCCCCTGCCCCTGCGGGACCGTTCCGAGGAGCACGCCGACGATCCCCTGCGGGTCGACCGTGACGCGCACGTGCTCGGTCGACCCCGACTTGCCACGCTTGGCGGTCCGGTCCCGGACCGGGGTAGCCAGTCCGACGTACCCGATGTTCGTCGCCGACGGGTCGACGACCGTCGCGACCCCGATCCCCATCCACTCACCGTTCTCGCGGGCGACCGCCTGCTCCTTGCGGAGCTGCTGGTAGCCGACGTTGTCGAGGGCGAGCTCGAGGGCTCGCTGGTAGTCCCCGGAGTCGTAGATGCCGCCGCTCGGGGTGGCGTAGGGGAAGGCGTCCGCCGAGACCAGGTTGCGCCGACGGACCTCCGCGGGGTCGAGACCGCGCTCGCGGGCGATGTCGTCGATGAGCCGCTCCAGACCGAAGTACAGCTGCTGCCCACCGAATCCACGGTTGAGCCCGGTGGGCGCCTTGTTCGTGACCACGGCGCGTGCCCGGATGCCCACGGCGTCGATCTGGTAGGCGCCGGTGATGTTGCCGAAGCAGCGGTAGAGCGTGCTCGGCTCCGGAGGCCTCATGTAGGCGCCGACGTTGTCGACGAGGTCGACCCGCAGCGCGCTGATCACCGCGTCGTCGTCCACCGCGGCCTCGAACGTCATCATCCGGTCGGAGCCGGCCGAGCTCGCCAGGAGGTGCTCGAGCCGGTCCTCGGTCCATCGCACCGGCCGGCCCGCGTGCTTGCTGGCCAGAGCCATCAGCGCGACGTACGGGTAGACCCCGGACTTGATGCCGAAGCTGCCGCCGATGTCTGCGGGAACCACCAGGCGCAGCGACGAGGTGGGGATACCGAGCGCCCCGGCGACCACGGGTGCCATCGAGAACGGGCCGTGGAAGTTGGCGTGGGCGGTGATCTCGGGGCCGTCGGCGCCCTCACGCCAGTCGGCGACCACGACGTAGCACTCCATCGGTGTCGAGGAGTAACGCGGGAAGGAGTAGCTGCGGGAGACGACGTGCGGCGCCTCGGCGAAGGCGGTCTCGACCTCGCCGAAGGTGAACTCACGGTCGGTCGCGACGTTGCTCTCGGACTCCTCGTGCAGCAACGGGGCGTCCGGCAGCAGCGCCTGGTCGGTGCGGACGACGACCGGAAGCGGTTCGTACTCGATCTCCACCAGCTCCGCGGCGTCCTCGGCCAGATAGCGGTCGGAGGCCACGACGACCGCGACGGGCTCGCCCACGAAGCGGGTCTTGTCGGTGGCGGTCGGGTAGTAAGGATGCGGCGTCTTCACCGAGAGCGGGAACGGCTTGAGCGTCGCCAGCACCTCCTCGGGACCGATCACTGCCGCCACGCCGGGCATCCGGCGGGCCTTGTCGAGGTTGATCGACCGGATCCGGGCGTGCGCGTGGGGGCTGCGGACCACCGCCGCCACGAGGGTCCCCGGAAGCGGGTCCAGGTCATCGAGGAAGCGCCCCTGACCGGTCAGCAGCGCGGCGTCCTCGATACGAGCGAGCCGGGTCACGCGGGAGCACCTTCCTCGGTGTCGGCAAGGGTCTCGAACTCACCTGCGGTGAGGCGGCGGCGCAGGATCTTGCCCACGGCCGACTTGGGGATCTGGTCCACCACGACGTACCGCTTGGGTCGCTTCAGCGACGGCAGGCCCGATCCGTCCCGGGCGAACTGCTCGACCTTGGAGAGCGTGGTCTCGGCAGAGTCCTCCGGGCGTCCCACGATGAACGCGGTGACCGCCTGTCCCCACTTGTCGTGCGGGGTGGCCGCGACGATGACCTCCTGCAGGTCCGGGCAGGCGGCGAGCGCGTGCTCGATCTCCTCGGGGTAGATGTTCTCGCCGCCCGAGTTGATCATGTCGTCGACGCGTCCCGAGACCCACAGGTCACCGTCCTCGTCGGCGACGGCGAGGTCGTTGGTGTAATACCAGCCGTCCCGGATGGCCTTGGCGTCGGCGTCGGGCCGGTTCCAGTAGCCGGCGAACGCCTCGGGGCTGTCCAGGGAGGCGATCACCTGCCCGCGCTCACCGTCCGCCACGATCTGGTCGGGGCTCGCGCCGGGATCGGGGTCGATGAGCCTGATCCGGGAGAACAGCCCGGCCCGGCCGGCACAGCCGGGCTTGCTGATGTTCTCGGGGCCGATCGTGAACGTGTAGATCTCGGTGCTGCCGTAGTGGTTCACGAAGCGCGCGGGATCGACCGCGTCCACGAGCCGTCGGGCGAGGGTCGGGGTCATGGAGGCGCCGGCGTAGGCCAGGTTGCGCACCGACGGTGCCTCGCCAAGCCGGTCGCCCTGCATCAGGGTCCAGTACATCGTCGGGACGAGGTAGAGCGAGCTGACCTCTTCGGCGACGATCAGCTCGAGCGCCTCATCAGCGTCGAACCGGGCCTGCGGCACCCAGGTGCCCGCCGACACCACGCTCGCGAGCAGCGTACGCAGACCCATCGTGTGGAACAGGGGCATGACGCCGAGGGTCGCCTCACCGGGACCGTGGCCGGTCTGGACCAGGTGCGCCAGCGCGGCGTAGTGCTCGGCGCTGTGGGTGCGCGGGACGCCCTTGGGCTTCCCGGTCGTCCCGGAGGTGTACAGCATGACGCTGATGTCGTGGCTCTGCGGTCTGGCCGGCACGACCGTGCTCGGCGCCCGCTCGGCGACTCGCGCGACGGACGGGACCCCAGCCGGGGCGTGGTCTCGATGACCCGCCCAGACCAGCGGCGGAGGCTTCTCGACCATCTCCAGGGCTCCGAGGACGAGGTCGTGGGTGTGCTCGTCCACCGCGATGAGCGCAGGATCGCAGTCGCCGATGCAGTAGGCGAGCTCTTCCATGCCGATACGGGTCGAGAGTGGCAGCGACGTCACCCGGGCCTTCTGGGCAGCCAGGTGCAGCGTCGCCAGCGGCTCGCCTCCTTGGAGCATGAAGATCGCGCGGCTGCCTTCGCCCGCTCCGAGCTCGTGCAGGGCGTGGGCACAACGCTCGGTGCGCTCGTCCCACTCGGCGTACGACATCGGCTCGGAGCCGCCGACCGCGCGGCGGTGCGGATATCTCTCGGTGGTCCACCGCAGGGCTGTCGCAAGGTCCATCATGCCGACTCCTACCGTACAGTTCGTATCGTCTGTTTCGGACGTTCAGGACCCTACGATACGCTTCAGACCGTGTCAACACCGAAACTGACCCCTACCTCCTACGTCGTGCTGGGCATGGTGTCGATGCGAGGACCGTCGACGTCGTACGACCTCAAGCGCGCCGTCAACCGCTCCGTCGGCTACTTCTGGCCCTTCCCGCACGCGCAGCTGTACTCCGAGCCGAAGCGGCTGGTCGACCTCGGCCTCCTCGAGGTGCACCAGGAGGAGGTCGGCCGGCGACGCCAGCTGTACTCGGCCACCCCTGCCGGCCTCGATGCCCTCAAGTCGTGGCTGAGCGAGCCCACGACCGAGCAGATGCAGGTGCGCGACGTCGCCGAGCTCAAGCTCTTCTTCGCCGAGTTCGCCCAGGCCGAGGACGTCCTCCAGCTGGCGCGAGAGCAGATCGAACAGCACCGCGAGCGGATCAAGGTCTACACAGGGATGCAGGAGATGTTCAAGGACCGCGAGGACGTGGCCGACCGCATGGTCCCCCTCGGGCTCGGCCTGGCGATGGAGCACGCCGCCCTCGACTTCTGGGAGAAGCTCGAGAAGGAACGCAGCTAGCCGGGCACCCGAACAGCCGCCCTTGACAGCGCTCTGGGAGCAGCCCTAGGTTTCGATAGTCCAAACCAGACGGTCGCTTTCAGACCGTACGTCGTGACATCGAGGTGGCCCCCATGACCAGCCCCACCACTGGCTCCACCAGCCAGCCCACTCCCCCAGCGACTCGCGCCGGCCGCACTCTGGTCGAGCCGGGGCCCGGATTCAGGTCAGGACTTCGCGACCTACGACGACACGTGGGGGTGGCTCCGGTGAGCGCCGGCCTGGTCGCCGCCATCTTCGGGTGCACCGGGCCCGCCCTGATCATCATCAACGGGGCCCACAAGGCAGGACTGTCCGACGCGCTCGTCACCTCGTGGATCTTCGGCATCTACGTCTTCGGCGGCCTCATCTCGCTGGTCCTCGGCCTCTACTACAAGATGCCCGTCACCGGCGCCTGGAGCATCCCCGGCGCGGTCCTCGTGGTCGGCGCCCTGGCGGACTTCGAGTTCAGCGAGATGGCCGGCGCCTTCCTGGCCGCCGGTGTGCTCGTGCTCGCGCTGGGCCTCACCGGGCTGCTCCCCCGGCTGGCCGCATGGCTCCCGGTGCCGATCGTGATGGCGATGATCGCCGGCGCGCTGATCCGCTTCGGCACCGGCGTGGTGGACGCAGGCGTCCGCACCCCGGTGATCGTGATCGCCGCAGCGGTCGGCTATCTGCTGCTCACCCGCTTCGTCAGGTCCGTACCCGGCGTCGTCGGTGCGCTGGTCTTCGGCATCGTCGCCTCGCTGGCCACCGGGGCCTTCGGGTCCGCGGACGCCGATTTCGCGCTCTCCGCCCCGCAGCTGGTGGCACCCGCGTTCGACCTCAATGCCATCCTGGCCGTGGCGATCCCGCTCGCGGTGCTGGTCATCGGCGCCGAGAACGCCCAGGCCACCGGAGTGCTGATGGCCGAGAAGTACCGGCCTCCGGTCAACGCGATGACCCTGATCAGCGGCGTCGGAGGCATCCTGACCTCGTTCTTCGGCGGCCACAACGCGAACATCGCGGGGCCGATGACCGCCATCTGCTCCTCGGAGCAGGCCGGCGAGAACCGCGACGGCCGCTACGTCGCGACCGTGGTCAACGGCATCCTGTTCGCCCTCTTCGGCGTCTTCGCCGGGGTGGCGGTCGCCCTGGTGTCGATCCTGCCTCCGACGCTGATCGCCGCCGTGGCCGGGCTGGCCATGATCGGAGTGCTGGTCTCGGCCTTCCGCGGAGCGTTCGGCGGCACCAGGTTCCAGACCGGAGCGTTCGCCGCGCTCGTGATCGCCATGAGCGGCGTGACCATCCTCAACATCTCCGCCCCGCTCTGGGCGCTGCTCGGCGGAGTCCTGGTGTCCCTCGTCGTCGAGTCCAAGGACTTCAAGGCGGACACCGACCGGCCCTAGCCGCCCGGGCTCAGTCGCTCGGCACGCGGTCTCGGGCACACCCGACGAGCGCGCCGAGATCGAGGCCGTAGGCCGGGCCTTCGCCCCTCTCGTACGTCTCCAGCCGCCGCGCCGCGCGCTCGATCAGCCGGGAGGCGCCGACCGCGTTGCCGCGCTCGTGGTGGGTCAGGCCGACACACAGCTGGGCCAGCCCCTGCCACAGCTCACGCTCCTCCTCCGGGCACGACTTCCACCGCACCTCGAGCGCCTCGTGAGCCGCGAACGGACGCCCCTGGTCCAGGAGCTCGCGGGCGTACGCCAAGGTCTCCGCCGGCGGGAGCGGCTCCTCGGAGATGGGCTCGACCCCGACCTCACCGTAGGGCAGCGGACGGCCGAGCGCGTCGCGCGGCCGAGCCTGCTGCGCCCGCCCTTGGTCGTTCCGGTCGCGATCACCCGCCATGTCAGCCTCCTCGGCTCCACCCTACGGACCCGCCGAGATAACCGATTGCGCGGGAGGACGGGTGCGGTGAGTCTCAGCCCATGGAGTTCTTCTGCTACCACCGCGACCGCCCGGGGTCGACGCCACTGCGCACCGAGATGGTGGAGGAGCACTGGACCTACATGGATCGGTTCGCCGCGACGATGATCGCGCGAGGACCGACCTTCGCCGCCGACGACGAGACTCTGACCGGGAGCGTCCACATCCTCGACCTCCCGGATGCCACCACAGCCCGCGCGTTCGCGTTCGAGGAGCCCGGCTACCAGGCCGGTGCCTACCGGGACGTGCTGCTGCGGCGGTGGCGCAACACGCTCGGCCGCACGATGTGGGAGTTCGGCGACGGCGGGCCGGGCGACAACCGATACCTCGTCCTCGGGTTCTGCGAGCCGACGGACGACATCGACTTGCCGGACGGCGAGCAGCTGATCGCCTGCGGACCGCTCTTGTCCGACGACGGAGCCGTGGTGGTCGGGGCGGCCGTGCTGCTGGAGGCGGCCTCAGCGGGCGACGCGCAGCGGATCCTCTCCCCCGCTCGCTTCGCGGCGGTCGAGGTTCACCCGTGGGACTTCGGCGGGCGACCCGGGTGAGCGGCCGCCACACGCACGAAGGGCCCCGACCGCGGCTGCGGTCGGGGCCCTTCGTTGAAAATCAGGCGACGCGGACGTTCTCGGCCTGCGGGCCCTTGGGGCCGGCGGTGACGTCGAACTCGACCTTCTGGTTCTCGTCGAGCGACTTGTAACCGCTGGTCTGGATGGCGGAGAAGTGAACGAACACGTCCTCGCCGCCGCCGTCCTGCGCGATGAAGCCGAAGCCCTTGTCAGCGTTGAACCACTTGACGGTGCCCTGAGCCATGATCTTTTCCTTTGTTCGGTGCCGGGGCACTGTGCCCCGAGCCGCTGAAGACATCCATCTGTGCTGATGTCCAGCGAACCGAAAACCAGATAAAAGATACAAGCCGCAACGTGGTGTGCGGCCAGGACGGCTTACAGAGCCGTCCCTTCAACGCTTTGAACAGTACGCCATCGGGCCCGGGATCGCGGTTTCCACGAGATCCCGGGCCCGTCGGGTCAGACGCGAGCCGTCTCCTCGCGCGAACCGGCGGGGTCCAGCAGCCGGATCGCCTCGTCGAACTCGGCATCGATGTCCGGGTTCTCCCGGTAGGTCGCCAGGCTGACCACCACCGCGACGATCGCGTTGAGCGCGAAGCCCGGCACGATCTCGTACATCTGCGAGCTGAGCGCGTCGATGTTGCCCCACACGACGACCGTCACGGCACCGACCACCAGGCCTGCCAGCGCGCCGGCCGCGGTGAGCTTCCGCCACCACAGCGCCAGCAGGATGATCGGGCCGAAGGAGGCACCGAATCCCGCCCACGCGTAGGCGACCAGGTCGAGCACGGTCCCGCTCTTGGGCCAGGCCAGGACAGCGGCCACGACGGCGATCCCGAGCACGGCGAGCCGGCCGAACAGGACCAGCTGACGGTCGGAGGCGTCGTTCTTGAAGACCGCCTTGTAGAGGTCCTCCACCAGCGCCGAGGAGGTCACCAGGAGCTGGGAGGAGATCGTGCTCATGATCGCGGCGAGCACGGCGGCGAGCATGATGCCCGCGACCAGCGGGTGGAAGAAGATCTGCCCCAGCACGATGAAGACCGCCTCCGGGTCCTCGAGCGTCGCATCGGGGTTCTGCTGGTAGTAGGCGATGCCGACGAGGGCGGTGCCGACGGCGCCGAAGAGGCTCAGCATCATCCAGCCGATGCCGATCCGCCGCGCGGAGGCGGCCTCCCCCGCCGTACGCAGGGCCATGAAGCGGACGATGATGTGCGGCTGGCCGAAGTAGCCCAGCCCCCATGCGACCGCCGAGATGACGCCGAGGGCGGTCGCCCCCTCGAGCATGCTCAGCCGCGACGGGTCGACGGCACGGATGCTGTCCAGGGTCTCGGCGGGCCCGCCGGTCACGAAGAGACCGACGACCGGCACCAGCACCAGCGCGAGCAGCATGATCGCGCCCTGCACGAAGTCGGTGTAGGAGACCGCGAGGAAGCCACCGAAGAGCGTGTACGCCACCACGACCCCGGCGACGACCAGCATGCCGGTGTGGAAGTCCGTGCCGAAGGAGCTCTCGAAGAAGACGCCGCCGGCCACCATGCCCGAGGACACGTAGAAGGTGAAGAACACCAGGATGACGGCCCCGGAGGCCATCCGCAGCAGCCGCGAGGTGTCCTTGAGCCGGTTCTCCAGGAAGCTGGGCACGGTGATCGAGTCGCCCGAGACCTCGGTGTACGTCCGCAGCCGCGGTGCCACGACCTTCCAGTTGAGCCAGGCGCCGACGGTCAGGCCGACGGCGATCCAGCCCTCCATCAGCCCGGTCGCGTAGATCGCACCGGGCAGGCCCATGAGCAACCACCCGGACATGTCCGAGGCACCCGCGCTCAACGCACTCACCATCGGGCCGAGGTCGCGCCCGCCCAGCATGTAGTCGTCGAGGTTCGAGGTGCGCCGGTACGCCCAGGCGCCGATGCCGAGCATGGCGACCATATAGGCCACCAACGCCAGCATCTGATAGGTCAGGTCTGACATCGAGAAACTCCAAGATCGGGGGAATGCCGCCGCAGAACCTAACCCGTAGAGCGCGTTTGATGGTGATCGGCACCCCATGACCGCGCTGTCCCACGTCTTCGGCCGCTTGCCCTCGGCTCCGACGCGGGCACGCACCGTAATCGCCTGCGCGGCGAGGTCGCATGCCCTACGGTCTTCCGACGTGACCACGACTGTCGTGGTGGCCGGGATGGGCATCCTCGCCACCCTCCTCGGCGCCTGGTGGGGCGCGTTCTGGCAGCACCGGAACACCCGTGACCTGCAGCTGCTCGACGCCAGGGTCCGCGTCTACGGCCAGTGCGCCGCGAGCCTGTACGAGTTCGAGCGCGTCACCTACAGCCGCGTCAAGGCTCGCCTCGCCGACCTCTCCGACGCCGAGCGCGAGTCGTTGCGGCAGGAGGCGTACCGCAACAACTCGGCCGCCCGTGCCGCCATCGGCCAGCTGAGCGTCCTCAGCGCGGGCGGGGAGATCCCCCAGCGGTTCCAAGCCCTCCGTGAGGCGATCGGGGACCTCAACGACGTCGCAGGTCTCGACGACCTCCGGAAGCGGCACGACGAGATCTACGCGGACCTGGACCGGGTCCTGGAGCAGGCACGCGCCGACCTCGCCCGCTGACGCACCGGGCCTGTGGCGACGGACCTGGGGCTAGCGCCGGTCGACGTAGATGACCTCGATGGCGTTGTTCCCGTAGCCCAGGCGGTTCCACGGCGGTACGTCGGGCTGCACGTTCCCGGCAGCGTCGGTCGCTCTGGCTCGGAGGGTGTGCCGGCCGACGCCGATACCGTCCCAGGTGAAGCTCCAGTCCTGCCAGCCGAAGTCGCCCGCGGCGGCCGGCTCCAGCTGCGCCGGCTCCCAGTCGCCCGCGCCGGTGAGGCTGACCTCGACCTTCGTGACCGGACCGGTCCCCGACCAGGCCTTCCCGCGGACGGTGCAGGTCTCCTGGGTGAGGACCGAGCCGGGTTCCGGCTGGGTGATGCGGGCGCGGACCCGCATGAGCGTGACGGGCTCGTGCGGCCTGTCGGGCCACTCGTAGATGTAGTGACCGGTCTGGAACTCTCCGGAGTACGGCTCGGTCAGGACGTCGAGCCGGTCGAGCCACTTCACCGACGCGACGGCGTACCAGTGCGGGACGATCAGCCGGAACGGGGCGCCGTGGTCGCGCTCGAGGGGCCGGCCGTTCATCTCGTAGGCGATGAGGATCCCCGACTCCGGGTCGGTGGCCAGCGACAGCGGCAGCGCGCGGGTGAAGGTGAGATCGTCCTGGTCGGTCTCGGGAAGGACCGCCTGCAGGTGGTACGGCCCGTGGTCGGCGCCGGTGGCGAGGAGCTCGACCCCGTCGGCCGCCGGCTCGACGCTCGCGAGAACGTCGTGGAGCAGGGCTCCGGTCCACCGTGCCGTGGAGACCGCGAAGTCGCCCCACGGCTCGCCGGTCGGCAGCGGCCTCATCTCCAGGCGGCCGTTGCCGGCGCACTCGAGGGTGACCGTGCTCTGGTGGGCGGGCAGCGCGCGCAGGTCCTCGAGCGTCAGGGTCGTGGGCCTGCCGACGGCGCCGCCGATCTCCAGCGTGCCGTCGTGGTCGGGCACGGCGAAGTTGCTGCGTACGTAGTGCAGCTCGACAGGGGTGAGGTCCTCGGCCAGGGCGGCCGGCGGCGCCTCGGCGTTGTACGGCGCGGGGTTGATCATCACCAGGGCCGCACGGGCCGCCTCGAGCTCATCATCAACGGTCATGCTGGTTCAGCCTCCTGGGGACGGGTGAGGTGTGGGGTCAGAAGTCGGAGTCGGCGAAGGTGGGATCGCGGCCGTCGTTGAAGGCGCCGATGCCCTCGACGCGGTCGGGGTGGACCGCGGAGCGCCAGTGGGCGTCCATCATGATCGCGACGGCCTGCTCGATCGGCTGCCCCTCCCCCAGGTGCACGGCCCGCTTCACCGCCTGGACCGCGGTCGGCGAGTTGCCGGCGATCTTGTCGGCGATCGCCAGCGCCGCCGTGGCGAGGTCGCCGGGTTCGTGCAGCTCGTTGACCATGCCCAGCCGGTAGGCCTCCGTCGCGGGGACCGGGTCGCCGGTGAACAGCATCTGCAGCGCCTTGCCGCGCGGCAGCAGGCGAGGCAGCAGCGCCGGTGAGCCGCCCCCGGCCGCCAGGCCGAGCATCGCCTCGGGCTGGCCGAAGGTCGCCGTCGTCGAGGCGATGATGAAGTCGGTGCTCTGAGCCAGCTCGCAACCGCCGCCGTACGCGATCCCGTTGACCGCGGTGAAGATCGGCTTGCGCAGCTGGCGCACCGTGTACAGGGTGCGGTCGAAGGCCTGCCGCTGGCGCAGCCAGTCCTCCTTGGTCATCGCCTTGCGCTGTCGCAGGTCGCTCCCGACCGAGAACGCGCGCTCGCCGGCGCCCGTCAGGATGACGACCCGTACGCCGGTGCGCACCGCGATCTCCTCGACGACCTCGGTCAGCGCGGTGCCCATCTCGGTCGAGATCGCGTTGTCGGCATGGGGGCGGTTGAGCGTGACCCGGGCGACCCTGCCGTCGGAGAGGTAGTCGAGGAGGACCGGTGGTTCGGTCTCCTCGATGTCGGGGTCCGGTGGGGCGAAATCGAGTGCTGCCCAGCGATCGGTGCTCGAGGTGCTCATCTGCGTCCTCCCTGCGTGGCGGGGTCGTCGGGTTCCAGGTCGGCGAGCCAGTGCAGCGCGCTCAGGCTCGGGGCGAAGCAGTACTCGCCGCCGCGGGTGACCACGAACGGCGGCAGGTCCTGGAGCCGGCGCCGGATCGGTCGCTGCGGGATCGTGAACATTCCGGCCTCCGCACGGGGGCCGACGAGCGGGTCCGACTCGAGCGGGGCGCCGATGAAGATCCCGTCGTTGAGCCACTGGGTCTTCACGAACTCGAACTGCCGCTTCAGGTGCGCCCCGGCGAACACGAACATGATGCCGCGCTCGGCCCCGTCGTCCTCGAGCACGCCCTCGGGCAGTGCCGGGCCGTAGCTGGTGCCGCGCCGGATCATCCGGTGGAGGCGTACGTCGACGCTGCCCTCCTGGTCGAGGGCGTCGCGGGGGTTGGCGCGGCGCGCATGGGCACCGGCCGGGCACTTGAAGCCGCGGGGGTCATCGCCGTAGGCGAAGTCGTTGTTGCGGTCCGGGTCGCTCCCGAGCTCGGGGTCGTCGCGTTCCGGCGCGAGCGCGAGCGGGGCGCCGCTGGGCCAGCGACCGACCATCTTCGCGCCGAGAAGCTCCTCCTCCGCCCGCGACGCCGCCCTCGCCCGCAGATAGGACCGGTACGCCGCCACCTTGGTGTGCAGCTTGCGGAACACGACGTAGGTCCCGTTGCGTCCCAGCACCTCGGGCGACGGCATCGGCGCGAGCTCGCCCGTCTCGTCGGGGTAGCCGAGGATGATCTCCCCCGCCTTGAGCGGAGGCTCGTGCGAGTCCGTGGCAGGCCGACCGCTTCCTTCGACAGCCGGCTGACCGATGCCGTCCTTGAAGCCGAACGAGGTCCGGCCCGTCGCGAGCTGGTAGCAGTCCTGGCGCCACACGAGCTCGATCCCGGGCAGCTCGGCGTGCGCTCGGCGGGCCTTCTCGGCGACCAGCCCGAGCCGGTCCTCGTCCGGGGCGAGCACGGAGACGGCCACGTGCACGTCGCTGCTGCCGAGCGGTTCCTCCCAGTGCTCGGGAGCACTCTCCCCGACATCACCCAGGATCTCGGCCCGCGCCGCCATCCCCTGCCGGAACTCGGGGGCGAAGCTGTCGAGGGAGGCCTGCGGCACGCCGAGCGCCTCCAGCCCCCGATAGGTGAACGCGACCGTCAGCGAGGTCTCCCCCGCCTCGCTGGCCTCGCCGTCCTCGGCGAGGAGCCGGTGCAGCCGCCGGACCAGCTCACGGCCGTCGCGGCGATCACGGATGCTGAGCAGCAGGTAGACGCCGACGTACGGCGAGGGGCGCTCGAACAGTGCACCGGACTGGATGTCGTCCAGCTCGAGGGATACCCCGTCCATGTCGGTGTCCAGGTAAGTGTCCATGTCAGTGATGCTCCGGAGGCTCGGGCGGGTTCGGGTTCGCCGCAGCCAGATACGGGAACGTGGTGGTGGCCGGGCGGGTGGCGGCGTCGACGCCGTCACGGATCGTGGGGCCTCGGCCGGCGTTGACGAGCTGGGTGAAGAGCGCGTCCATCACGTCGTCGTTCAGAGCCCGGCCCCCGCACGTCCGGTGCGGCTCGCCACGTCGCGCGGCCAGCTCGATCTCGAGGAAGGATCCCTGCTCGGCGTACGGCAGGGTGGGGTCGACCACGAGATAGTCGGCGAGGACGAGGTCGGTGAGCGGGTGGCTCCCGTCGGCTCCGAGCGGCCAGTCCTGCGTGCCGTCGAGGCCGTCCCAGAACGCCAGGTTGGCATCGAGGCGCGCCCGGTAGGCCCCGCAGTAGGACTCGCCGAGGTGGAAGACGTCCTCCATGTTGTAGAGGTCGCGGATCTCCAGATCCCGGTTGACCTGGTCGAAGTCCTTCGGGGCCAGCATCATGTTCTTCACCTCGGGCCGGCCGACCCGTTCGATGCGTACGTTGAACTCGCCGCGGGTCAGGGTCTCGGCCACCACGCCGACGAGCGTCGGCCCGGGCAGGAGACCGGCGTCGATCTCGACCACGATGCTCAGCACGTTCTTGCCGTCCAGGAAGATCGACCCCTCCTCGGTGAACGCGAGCTTCCGCGTCGCGATCGTGGCCAGCGCGGCGCGGGCGTCCATGATGAACGGGTCCCACCGCACCCCGGCGAAGACGCGTACGCCGCCGCCGGCACCTCCGGCCTCGTCGTTGACGCGGAAGGTGACCTCCTCGCCGCCCGGCGTCACGCAGCTGCCGTGCTGCTCGTGGCCGGATGGACCGGTCTCCGGGTTCGCCACGTGCTCCGGCGGGTCGAAGACGCAGTCGAGGACCACTTCGTCCTCGCCCGCGACGAACGGCGCGCCGCTCGTGCCGGCGACGGGCACGCTCAGCGGCCGCAGCCGGAAGCGGTAGAGCAGACCCGCCGAGAACAGGTCGGTGGGTCTGGCCATCGGCAGCGTGTTCATCACCAGGACGAGGCGTCCCGGGGAGTCGGGGCTCGGGAACGCGTAGAAGTCGGTGATGTCCGCGATCGGGTCGGCCAGCGCGCGCGGCCCGGAGATGTGGTCGGACATCGCTGCTCCTCACCCCGCCCGCGCGGCTAGTCGGCGGCCTCGTCGAGCAGGGGCCGCATCGCGGGGTGCTCGAGGATCTCGGCGGCCTGCGGATGGTCGAGGACCTGCTGGAAGGCGCTGTTGACACGCAGCGCCTTGCGGATCTCCTTGACCGTCCCGCCGTAGTTGCGGGCGTAGGCCGCGGCGCGCTGCTCGGCTCCCAGGACGAAGGAGCGCACGGCCGCGACGTCCGGCAGCCCGTCGTACCCCTCGACGTGGCTGAAGATCACGTCGAAGAGGGACAGCGTCGGCCCCGAGGTGAAGAAGTCCTCCATGTAGGCGTCCCACGGACCGTCGAAGCTGGTGATGAACGCCAGCCGGGTGTCGTCGTCGAACAGCACAAACCGCGCCTCGTGGATGGTCTGGATCGCCATCCCGTAGTCGCCCGGCCGGTAGCCGGGCGTGTCCTGGAGCGCCGTCAGTGCGTCCCGCAGGGACGACGCAGCACCCGGTTTGACCCGGAAGAACAGGCTGAACTCGCTGGTCGGCCCGACTCTCAGCCCGGGCTGCGGGGCACCGACGTCCGATGTGGTCACGGGTTCCTCCAGGTTCCCCCGACTCGCCCACGGCACACCGGACGACCCAGGTATCCAGCTGGACCGACGCCAGCCCTCAGACCGTAGGACCGATGTCCGCACCGACGATTCACCCCCAGCGGATGAACCGGCCCGCGGGTGAGCAGCACTGCGTTTGGGTACCTGGAGACCAGAGAGGAGGCACGGCCATGTGGAACATCTCCCAGATCAACGCGCTACATCTCTCGCACGACCTGCCGTGCCCGCGGTGCGGCCATCCGGCACACGTCTACCTGGCGTGCGGTGGCCGATGCGACTGCGAGCCGACCTCGATGCCCGGCTCCGCGCTGCCCGCCGATCACCTCACGCCAGGCGAGGAAGCCGCCTGACGAGGGCAGACTAGGACGACGTACCCAGACGCGACGCCGCTGGGCGGGTTCCGACCAAGGGCTCTACCAATCCCCGCACCGTTCTGAGAAGGTCGAGGTTGTGGTGGGGTCAGGGGTGGTACGCGTCGCGGTGGTCAGCCCGCAGGAAGTCGTCATGCGCGGAGTCATCGCGATGCTCGACGACTATCCGGAACGCGTGGTCGTGGCGACAGTTCCGTCCGCTCATGCTCACGCGGTCGGTGTCGACGTGATCCTCTACGACACCTTCAACCTCTTCCTTGCCGGCGGGCACGAGCTCTCCGAGCTGCTGCACGAGGCGGACGCGAAGGTGCTGATCTTCAGTCGAGACCTGCGCCCCGACCTACAGGCCCAGGCCCACTCACTGGGCGCCACAGCCTGGATCTCGATGAGCGCGTACGCCGACGACCTCGTCCGCAGCATCGAGCTCACCGCCGCCGGCGAGCCGACCAGGGAGCCCCAGAGCGACCGGCAGTGCACAGGAACCGGGCTCACCACCCGGGAGATCGAGGTTCTCGACCTGATCGCCCAGGGGCTTCCCAACCAAGACATCGCCGAGAAGCTCACCATGAGCGGGAACACCCTCAAGACCCACATCCGACAGGCCTACCGGAAGGTCGGAGTCACCACCCGCAGCCAGGCGGTCAGCTGGGCCATCACCCACGGCCTCGCCTCGCCCGACGAGCTTCTGTGAACCGGACGCCGGCAAACGGCCGTTTCTCGACACCCCGTGACGTCGTCATGCCGAGGGCGAGCGGCCGCCGCCTTCCTCACCAGGAAGCGCTGTGCCGATGCATCGTGGGGCACGTGTCTGCAGAGCCGAGGGCGCATCGACAGGCCTGCGCGCGCAGGCAGGTGTGACGCCCCGCGGCACTCAAGCCAGGTTGTGCCCGGCCTCAGCAGAGCCGTGTCCGATGGTGCCGCACCAGCTCTCGGTCAGAACGGTGAGGACCTCATCGCGGTCCACTCCCCAGTGTCCCGGCGTCCAGTGTCGCGCGACATGGTCGAGCTCCGTGAAAGCGATGACACCGCGCAGGCGTCGAGTCGCGGGCGCAAACCGGCCGGCGCGGTTGAGCCCTTCGGTGATGTCGCCGACCACCTCGTCGGTCCACTCGTCGAGCAGCGCCTGGATCTCGGGATCGACCGCAGCCGCCTGGAACGCCGTGACGGTGTAGGGGCGGATGGCGTCCCAATGAGTGGAGACGTCCTCGAGCCACCCGCGAATCCGCTCGTCGCTGCCGTCGGCGACCACGTCCACCAGCTCACGTGCCGTACTCCCATGGTCCTCCGAGGGGACCCGACCGAGCTCGACGTTGAGCCGCTCTCTGATGAGCGCCTTCATCAGCTCCACCTTCGAGGGGAAGTGAGCATAGAAGGTGGCACGGGTAGCGCCCGCGGTCGAGGCGATGTCGTCGACAGTCGTCGACGCGTACCCCTTCTCCCCGAAGAGGTTCAGGCCCGTGTCGAGGAGGAGCTCGCGGGTCATCCGCTTCTGGGCTGCGCGCAGGTTGGCCATGGCGCGACTCTAGTGCGACCGACCGCGGCCCACGGAGCCGCCACGATAGGAAGACAATGAGACCTGTGACTTGACACTATGTCTAGTGACATGTCAGATTGCCTGCGTCCGGTCGTGATGCCGATCACACTCGGAGACGGCTCGAGTCCTCAGGAGTCCCCTCATGTCCACAGCAGTGGCGCCGGTGAAGGCGCCCCGATACACCGCGACCGTCGTCGCAGGTTGCTTCGCAGTTCTCCTCGCCCAAGTCGCCTACTCGCTGCCCGGCGCTCTCAACGGCACCTTCCAGTCGGAGTTCTCCGCCAGCGGAACCGACCTGACCTGGATCAGCGCTGCCTTCGCGATCCCGATGGTCGTCTTCGAGCTCACCACCGGCGTCATCGGCGACCTCTTCGGGCGCAAGCGCCTGCTGCAGGCCGGAGCGCTCCTCACTGCCTTCGGCGGGGTCGTGACGTACGTCGCCGACAGCGTCGAGGTTCTGTGGGTAGGTCAGATCGTGGCTGGTCTCGGTGCTGCCGTCCTCTACCCGATCTCCCTCGCGATGATCGCCGCGCAGGCACCGAGCACGGAGCAGCGCGCGAAGTCGATCGCCCTGTGGGCGGGATTCCTGTCCATCGGTGCGGCCATCGCCCCCATGCTGGGTGGTGCACTCGCCTCCGCAGGAAACTGGCGTGCGGCGTACCTCATCGTCATCGTTGCCGCCGCGGTCTCCATCCTGGTCACGTTCGCCGCCTCCGACTCCTCCGCACCGGAGGGGCGCAAGCTCGACGTTCCCGGCCAGGTCACCTTGGCGGTCGGCCTGATCGCGCTGTTGTTCGCGGCCACCCACGGCTCCGAGATCGGGTTCGGCCAGCCGATCATCATCGCCGCAGCCGGCCTCGGCGCAGTCCTGCTCGCCGCGTTCGTGCGCATCGAACTGCGCACCGAGGTGCCGCTCATCCAGCTCGGCCTGTTCGCCAACCGCGCCTACGCCGTCGTCGCGATAGCGACCGTGATCGGCATGTTCGCCTTCCTCGGGATCTGCTTCTCGATGTCGATCTGGCTCGGCGCGATCCAGCACCAGGAAGCCGTACGCATCGGCATCCTGTTCCTCTTCATCCAGGGACCGGCCTTCGTGCTGGTGCCGGTGGTCTCCCGCCTGATCAGCAACGTCTCGCCACGGTGGGTGCTCAGCATCGGATTCGCGTCGATGGCGGTGGCCGGCATCTGGTGCTCCACCTTCGACGTGAACGACATGACCTGGACCCGGTTCGTCGCGCCGATGCTGGCACTGGGGGTCGGGTTCGCGATGACGGTCGGCTCCATCACGGCTGTCGCGATCAACACCGTTCCGCTGCGCCTGGCCGGGATGGCCTCGGCTACGACCAACCTGCTGCGTGATCTGGGTTTCGCGCTCGGGCCGGTGCTCGTCGGAGCGGTCGCGACCGCGTCGGCCAACGCCCGCCTGGTCGCCGACCTGGAGGGCGTGGTCGGTGAGCTCGTCGGCTCCGGCACGCTCGATGAGGCGCACGCCGACGCGGCGGTCGGGATCGGCCACGAGGGTGGCGCGATGGCGCTCAACTCGATGCCGGTCATCCCCGGAGGCGAGCCGGTGCGGATGCCGGCCGAGATCGCCGGCCTGGCCATGGAGTCGCTGGGAGCGGCGTACAACCTCGCCTTCCTGGTCTGCGGCGTCTGCGCCGCCGTCGCCGCGGTCCTCACGCTGGTGGGGCTCGTCGGCGCGCAGGCCCCGGCCGACCTCGATTCCGCCGACGTTCCGGCGACCGCCTGATCTTCCGCCCACCGACCTGTCCACCACCACCAGAGGAAGCCATGAGCACGCCGCCAACCTCCGATGTCGACATCTTCGATGATGAGATCCTGATCGACCCCTACCCCACCTACGCCGCGCTGCGGGACCTCGGCCCGGTCGTCCACCTGCCTGCCAACGACGTCTACGTACTGACCCGCTACGACGCGATCCGCAGGGCGCTCAGCGACACCGACGCGTTCTCCTCGGCGGCCGCGATCGGGTTCAACCCCGCGGTCAACGAGGCGCTCACCGGCACCTCGCTCGCCTCTGATCCGCCGGACCACACCCGGCTGCGTGCGGCGCTGACCGAGAATCTATCGCCGCGGGCCTTGCGCGGCCTGAAGCCCCAGATCGAGGAGAAGGCCGACGCGCTGGTCGCCGACCTGGTCGAACGAGGCACCTTCGAGGCGATCGACCAGATCGCCAGGGCCTTCCCGCTCGAGATCGTCGCCGACCTGATCGGCTTCACCGGCGACGTACGCGCCAACATGCTGCGCTGGGGCCAAGCCGCGATGCAGGTGATCGGGCCGATGAACCAGCGCACGGCGGAGAGCTTCCCGATCGCCGGTGAACTGTACGCCTGGTGCTCGAGCGTCACTGCTGAGGACCTGCAGCCGGGCTCCGTCGGCCGGGGCGTCTTCGAAGCCGAGTCCCGCGGCGACATCCCGCCGGGCACTGCAGGACACATCATCCACCAGTATCTCGGCGCGGGCGTCGACACGACCGTCGCCGCGCTCGGCAACGCCGTCGCCCTGCTGGGCCGGCACCCCGAACAGCTCGCCGCGATCCGTGCCGACCGCGCACTGGTCCCGGCGGCGTTCAACGAGGTGCTGCGTTACTGGGCACCGGTGCATGTCTGGGGCCGGCGCGCCACAGGTGAGGTCGAGATCGACGGTCTCGTCGTGCCGACGGGCGCCCAGGTCGGGATCCTCTTCGGCGCCGGCAACCGCGACCCACGGCACTACGAGGAGCCCGACGTCTTCCGTGTCGAGCGCAACCCGGTCGACCACCTCTCCTTTGGGTACGGACCGCACGGCTGTGCCGGGCAGGGCCTCGCCCGGCTCGAGGTGCACGCCGTCATCGAGGCATTCTCGCGCCGCGTCGTGCGACTCGAGCTCGGCGACGAGGTCCGTGTCGCCAGCAACATCACCCGGAGCATCGAGGGGCTCCCCGTCATGGAGGTCGTCTCCGCATGAGGATCCTGCTCGACCGCCCTCGCTGCGAGGGCCATGGCCTGTGCGAAGAGGCCGCCCCCGACCTCATGCACCTCGACGACGACGGTGAGCTCGTCATCGACGTCGAGGAGGTCGGCGAGGCCGACGCCCGGGCCGCCGGCGCCGCGGCCCGGGTCTGCCCCGTAGCAGCGCTCCGTATCGGATGAGCGCGTTGACGGAACGAGTCGTCGTCGTGGGCCACGGCATCGCCGGGCTCACCACCGCGGATGCGCTGCGCGCGGCAGGGTTCGACGGCGACCTCACGATCATCGGGGACGAGCCTGCCTACAGTCGCCCGGCGCTCTCCAAGGCGCTCCTCGCCGACCCCGCCGACGGCGGGTCGCACGAGCTGCCACCCAGCGACCACGGTGCCGAGGAGATCCTCGATACCCGTGCGTCAGGACTCGACCAGGCACGCAAGGTCGTCGTCCTGGCGGATGGCAGGGAGGTGGCGTACGACAAGGTCGTGATCGCCACCGGCTCCCGCGCCCGGAGGCTCAGCGACCAGCCTGAGGAGATGACGCTTCGCGGTCTCGCCGACGCGCAGGCGCTACGCGACCGCCTCACCTCCACCCCGAGCGTGGTGGTCGTCGGCGGGGGTCCGCTCGGTATGGAGATCGCGTCCGGCACGCTCGCCCGAGGCTGCCCGGTGACCGTCGTCTCCCAGGGACCGCCGCTCGCCGCCCAGCTTGGCCCCCACCTGTCACAGGTCTTCACCAGGGCCGCGCGCGAGCGCGGGGCGAACATCGTCGAGACGGCCGGCGCCACCATCGCCGGCCGCGGCCGTGTCGTGTGCGCCGAGGGAGCCGACCTGAGCGCGGACCTGGTCGTGGGCGCCGTCGGCGATGTGCCGAACACCGAGTGGCTCTCCGGCTCCGGCGTGCTACGCGCCGGCCGTGGCGCCGTCCACGTCGACGAGCGCTGTCTGGTCACGCTCGACGTGGCGGCCGTCGGCGACGTCGCCGCTGCGCCCGTTGCCGGCGGCCACCGGCGTACGCCGTTGTGGAACAGCGCCATCGAACAGGCCAAGGTCGCTTCGGCTGCACTGCTGCACGGGCAGGACGCCCCGATGCTCGAGCCGCGGCCGTACTTCTGGACCGAGGCGTTCGGGCTCAGCCTCAAGGCCGTCGGCCCGATGCCGGTCGCCGGCCGACCCGAGTACGTCGACGGCGGCCGTGGCGGGCCGGCGCTGATGCGCTGGCACCACGCCGACGGGTCGGCCACCGTGGTCGCGCTCGACTACCGCATCCCGATCCCCAGGATGCGGCGCCTGGCCGCCGCCAAAGCTTGAGCGCGACACCAGAAAGAGCACCGGGGCCGGTCCATGGAGGACCGGCCCCGGTGCTGTTGTGGCGTGCTCAGGTCGTGACGAGCGGCAGCACCAGCCGCGAAGGATGCTCGGCATCGCGGTAGATCTTGTGCGTGGTCGGTCGCCCGATGGGCAGGTGGAACGAGTCGGGCGGGAGCAGCGCGTTGTGCTCGTCCTGCATCGGCTCATTGGCGGAGAGCTCCACGACGAGCCGGTGCCCCGGCAGGATCGTGGCTGCGAACGGGTAGATGCGAAGGACGTACTCGTTGATCTCGCCCGGCACCACCGGCACCTTGCGGGTGTGCGGGTGCACCGGGCTGCCCTCGGTGGTGCGCTCCGGATCCAGCTCGCGCTGGCTCGCCTTGAGATAGGCCGTCGAGACGAGCTGGCGCTTGCCGGACGGCGCGTAGTCCCAGATCCGTGCGATGAAGTTGGTGTCGTCCTGGTCGATCTCCGCGTGGAGGTGGAGCGCACCGGTGCCGAGAAGCTCCATCGGCTCTTCGAGCACCGGGGTGGACCAGGTCAGCATCCCGATCGTGTCGGTCGTGATGATCGGGGCCTGGAAATAGCCCTCGTAACCGGCGACATCGGAGGCGAAGCGCTCCGGCGTCTCCGACAGCTTCTGACGGCCACGCAGGTAGAGCGCCCTGTGCTCGGCTGCCTTCGGCGGCCACGCCTCGGCCTCGACGTACCGCCTCGTGCCCTCCATGAAGACCGAGACGGCCGGTTCCTCCTCGACACCGTTGTCGACGCCCTTGAGCCACTTGTCGTACCAGCGGAACATCTCGTCGTGGTCCTCGACCCACGGCCGCGACTGCATCGGCGGGTACGGGCCGATGGTCAGCTTCTTGTGCTTCGAACCGATGTTGAGGAACGTCTCGATCGTCGAGTCGAGCGTCCAGCCGCGACCCTGCTCCATCTTGAGCCAGACCGGGATGTCGATGTTCTTCGCGAGGTTGACTGGGTTGCGCTCCTCGTACCACTCGCCGTCGAGGTCGTTGGTGATGATGTCGAACCACGCCTCGTGGTGCTTCGGGTAGTGCAGCGTGTGGACGAGGTTCGGCCAGGCCTGGACATCGGGGTCGGCGAGACGTTCGGCCACTCGAGCCTTGACCTCCTCCTCGGGGACACACTCGAGCATCCGTGAGGTGGTGCGGTCGGTGAAGGCCCAGCCGGAGTCACCGCCGCGCCCCTCGCGGGCGGCGCGCGGCATGAACCACATGACGCCGCCGTGGTAGGTCGTCTCGTAGAAGTCGTAGTGCCCGCCGGAGACGAAGATCGCTTTCAGCGAGGGCGGGCGCTCGGCCGCCGCGAGCACCTGCATCGACCCGAAGTACGAGATGCCGATCATGCCGACGTTGCCGTCGCACCACGGCTGCGCGGCGACCCACTCGATGAAGTCGTACGCATCCTGGCCCAGCGGCACGCCACCGGCGTTGTAGTTGCCGACGTGGTCGCCCTCGGAGGCTCCGGAGCCACGAATATCGCCGATCACGTGGACGTAGCCTTCGGCCACGACGCGGGCGATGTCACCGGCCTCGATGCAGCCGTCCCAAAGCGGGGACGGCCGGCGCTGCGGCGGGATGGTCAGGGCGAGCGCCTGGAGCTCCTTGCCGTAGGGCGAGAGCGCGACCAGCGCAGGGCGCGGGGCGCCGACGTCGCCTCCGTAGGCATCAGCGGCGAGCTTCACGCCGTCGCGCATGGGCACGCTGAGGTCCTTGTGGACGGCGACCTGCTCGGTGCCCACCTGGATCGTGCGGATGTCGGTCATGAGTGCTCCTTCAGCACCCGGTAACCGTGAAGGGAGGTGAAGAAGGGTGACGGCTCCAGCGTCGGGTCGCCGTCGTAGCCCAGCTCGGTGGCGAGCTGTTCGAAGGGCGAGCAGCGCGAGTCGGTCTCGACGGGCTGGAAGCCGGTGATCGCAGCCCGGATCTCGGCCTCCCGGGCCAGGCTCGCCTCCAACGCCTCGCGAGCGCCGGCGGCGTCGAGCACGACCGGGAACGGGCTGCCATCGGCGCGCCGGTAAGGGTGGCCGAGGAACAGCCGGCCCGGCTCGAGGGCGAGCACATTCTGCAACGAGCCGCGGTAGGCATCGGGATCCTCGAACCCCGGGAAGCCGCTGGCCGCGCCGTAGCCCTGCGCGGCGTCGCCGATGAAGACGTCGTTCGCCCCCTCGATGACGTACGCCACTGCACCCGGCGTGTGCCCCGGCACCGCGACGACGCGCACCGAGACCCCGCCGAGGTCGAGCACGTCGCCGTCCGCGACGGTCAGGGAAGGCGTCATCTCACCCGATATCGCCTCGAGCGCCTCGGCGGACTTCCTCGCCTCGAGTGCGGTCGCGTCCACGTAGTCACCGCGCAGCGCGAGCGCCTCCTCGACGTGCGCACGCCGGGAACGGAGGAAGTGTGCGTCGGTCTGCGAGATGACCACCTTCGCCTGGCGGCCGGTGGCCTCCCACAATGCGTAGGCGCCTCCGACGTGGTCGATGTGACCATGCGTTAGCAGGATCCACCTCACGTCCTCGATCCGTCTCCCGAGCTTCTCGAGCTCGGCGGGCACCGCGGCGGCCGATGCGGCGACTCCGGTGTCGACGAGGGCGAGCTCCGGGGCGTCGATGAGGAAGCTGAAAAGCGCGAACCGCCCCCAAGGAGCGGCGATCGGGTGGACATCGACCACCATCAGCCCTCCTGCAGGAAGGCGGCGACGGTCTCGAAGACCTGGGCGAACTCCGGGATCTGAGAGAAGTTCTGGACGAACCCGTGGTTCGCGCCCTCCCAGCGCACCGCGTTCACCTCGACCCCGGCCTCCCGCAGCCTCTGGGCATAGCGCTCCCCCTCGTCGCGCAGCGGGTCGAACTCCGCGGTCACGACCAGCGCCTTGGGCAGGCCCTCGAACGAGGTCCGCTTGATCGGCGAGACGAGCGGGTTGTCCGGGTCGGCGCCGGAGTCGAGGTAGAACGCGTTGAACGGCTTCAAACCGGCAGTCTCCAGGCCGTAGCCGGTCGCGTTCTCCACCAGTGACGGGTAGCGCGTCTCGTCGAAGTCGAGGTCGAGCGAGGGGTAGAAGAGGATCTGGTGGGTCACGGCGTCGTAGCCGTCGTCCGTGGCCATCGCGGCCACCGCCGCCGCGAACGTGCCGCCGGAGGAGTCGCCCGCGACAGCGAGCGTCGAACCGTCCCAGCCGAGCTTCTCGCCGTTCTCCTGCACCCACCGCACCGCGGCGTAGCAGTCGTGGAGGCCCGCCGGGAACTCGTTCTCCGGAGCCAGCCGGTAGTCCACCGAGACGACCTTCAGACCGGTCGCCCTCGCGAGATGGCGCGCGACGTGGTCGTGGGTGTCCAGCGACCCCAGGAAGAACGCGCCGCCGTGGAAGTAGACGATGACACCGGACGCGTCGGTGGAGTCGGCGTAGAGCCTGACAGGTGCGTCACCCGCCGACATGTCCTCGACCGACGCGATCGGCAGCCGGTCCCCGAGCGGCGGAACCTGGCTGGCCTCTCCGGCGCGCATCGCGACCGGGTCGAGCACGGCGGAAGGGGCGGGAAGCGTCGCCAGAACCTTGGCGACCTCGGGATGGATGGGCATCTGTGATCAGCCCTCCTGACGTCCGGAGTTCGGCTTCTGACCAGGAAAGACGTCATTGACCTCGTCCTCGCTCCAGCCCTGACGGGAGATCCGCTGCAGCTCGTCGGTGACCGGCTTGCGCTCGGCGACGTACGCCTCGAGCGCCTCCGGCACCGAAGCCGCCGCGACCAGGGCGCCGGCGAGAGCGCCGGCGTCCAGGATCGCCGAGTTGGCGCCCTGGCCCTGGTGGTGACACATGGCGTGGGCGGCGTCGCCGAGCAGGACCACCGAGTCGGTGGACCACCGCTCGACGGGGTCGATGTCGTAGACCGCGCGCTTGTTGACCGCGGCGAGGTCGAGCCGTCGGGTGGCGTCGACGATGCGGGGGTCGAAGCCCTCCACCGTCTTCAGGATGTAGTCGAGGTCGACCTCGGGCGCCCAGGTGCCGTCGACGTCCAGGGCGGTGATGTCGAAGGAGACCTGGCCCCGGGAGAGCAGCGGGAGGAGGTAGACCTTGGTGCCGCGGCCGATGTACATCCGCAGCTTGCCGTCGGCGACCAGGCTCAGCAGGTCGGCGTCCTCGACGACGACTCGGTAGGCGTGCTCCCCGGCGAAGACCGGCTGGGCATCGGTGAAGAGCTGCTCGCGGATCACCGACTTGATCCCGTCGGCGGCGACGACCAGGTCGTAGGTCTCGCTTTGGCCATCGGCGAAGCTCAACGTCGCGCTCGGGCCGTTGTCGGCGATCTTCTCCAGCCGGTGGCCGAGCTTGACCATGCTCTTCGGCAGAGTGGCGAAGAGTGCCTCGATGAAGTCGCCGCGGTGGATCAGATGGGTGGTCACGCCGTGCACGTCGACCTCGGGCCAGATCTCCTCGGCGATCGGGTGACCTTCGGCGGTGAGGATCTGGAACGATTCCGACGCGTTGGAGACGCTCGTGATGGCCTCGAGCTCGCCCCAGGCACGGAACTGCGCCAAGGAGGAGGGTCGCAGCCCGATCCCGGCGCCGACCTCCTTGATCTCGGAGGCCTGCTCGTAGACGGTGACGTTCGCGCCGGCCACGGAGAGCGCCTTGGCGGCGGCCAGGCCGCCGTAGCCGCCGCCGACGATCGCGATGGTGAGGTTCTTCAGGTCCATGGTGGTCTTTCAGTTCGTGGTGAGAGAGGACAGCGCGGGGCCCTGCCGGCCCAGGCTCTGCTGGTCCAAGAAGGCAGCGGGGAGCTCGACGAAGATCCGGTGGATCGTCTCCTCGGTGACGCCGTTCTCGCGCAAGGCGGGCAGCAGGGTCTCGAAGAGGTAGTTGACGGTGTGGCCCTTGACGCCGGGCCAGCCCAGCGGTGAGCAGTTGGCGTCCGCGGAGGCGAGGACGGAGTCGACCAGGCCGTCGCGCAGGTAACCGAGGAAGTGCTCGAGCCGCTCGGCGCGGGGACGCCCCCAGAACGGCGGGTCGGGCAGCTCCAGGTCGTAGCCGAAGGTGTCGAAGCCGATCCGCCCGCCCTGCGCAGCGATCCAGCGGTCCTTCACCTTGCCCTGGGAGACACCGTCGTCGGCGTGACCGAAGAGCACCCGGTGCAGCGGCAGCCCCTCCTCGGCGAAGACCTCGACGGCGGGCTCGACGTCGACGGCGAGGTGGGTGAAGATCGGCACTCCGGTGGCGAGCGCAGCACGGGCGGCGGCCCGGTAGATCCGCAGGTCCAGCGGCTTCATCCGGAATCCCCGGGAGACGCCGACCTTGATGATCCCGGCTCGCGCGGTGGTGCCGGGGATGCCGACGGTGATCTCGTGGACGAACTGCTCGGTCAGGTACTCCACCGAGGCCCGCTCGAAGAACGGCAGCGCGGTGTCGCCGCCGACGAACCCGGTCGAGGCGACGATGTGCACTCCGGTCTTCTCCGAGAGCGACTGGTAGTAGGGGACGTCGCGGCCGTTGCAGATGCCAGTGGCGTCGACGAACGTCGCAGCGCCGTAGGGCCGGGTGTTCTCAGCGAACCTCCGCAGCTTCGGCACGGTCTCCTCGTAACGGACCTCGGGGGTCTTCCACCACCGGGTGTCCAGCTCGGAGCCCGGCATCCCGTAGCCGATGTGCTCATGGACGGCGACGAAGCCGAGCTCCTCGACCGGGATCGTCCCCAGGACGGTGTTCACAGAGCCCATCGCTCAGTCCTCCTTCACAGCCAGCAACGTGGCCGGGTTGGTGATCAAGATCTGGTCGGCGAGCTCCCCGGGCAGGTCCGCCCGCACGGCGGAGATCAGACGGTCGTACGCCGCCTCCGGCACCTCGTGGCCGAGGGCCTGCCCCGCTCGCCCGGTGGCAAGGAGGATTCGATCCGCATGCCCCGACTCGGCCAGCGCCGCAGCCTCGGATGCCCCTGCGAGGACGACGTACGCGCCCTGCTCGGCCAGCTTCGCAGCGGCGGATCCGGGGCTCGAGACCGCGACCCGACTGGCGTTCAGGCCCTCCTGGGTGATGACGGCGAGCTCGGCGACCGCATCGGCTCCGGCCACGAACGTGACCGGCACACCGGTTGCCAGCGCGGCACGGGCCGAGCCGCGTAGCAGCTCGACGTCGGTGGGCGTAGCCCCCTCGGCGGTCACCGCGGTAGCGATGACCCCTGCGTGTCCGCGGCGCTCCACCCGCGGCACGACCATGCCGTCGGTGACCTCCGCACAGAACAGGTCTGCCCACTTCTCGGCCGGCCACGGGGTCGGCGGGTTGGTCTGCGGGGTCAGGAAGTAGCCGCCGAGCATGCCCTCCGGCCCCTGTCCGGTGGAGGCGACCACGTGGATGCCGGTTGCGCGGGAGAGCGCCTCGTACAAGCGCAGGTCACGACCGGCGAACTGGCCGGTGACGTCGACGATGCTTCCGCCACCGACCTTCTTGAAGGCGCGCAGCTTCGTCGCAAGCGCCTCGAACACAGCTGCTCGGTCGAGATCGATGTCGTAGGCGTACTGCGCTCCGGGCAGCACCGACAACAGCGCCTCGTTGGTCAGCGTCAGCCCCAATTCGCCGGCGGGGACCGGCCCCAGAACGGTGTTCACGATCTTGCCCATGTGTCTCCTTCGCAGCACGACTCGACCACCTTGTGGCCGCAGTCACGGTAGGCTTCGGTAGACACCATGTCAAATGACTAGACTATCTGATGGCCGTCCGTGGAACGGAGGACGAGGTGGTGAGCGGAGGCAGCGGATCGGTCATGTGGGGCCCACCCGTCCCAGGCCCGGGTGCACACCGAGCATGGCCACCTCGGCGCCGTCGCTCGGCGACACATTCGGCCTGTGCGTCGCGCTTTGATCTCGTGCTGGCACCATCGGTCGGGTGAGACTCACCGTCGGCATCTGCGAAGACGACCCCTCGCTGCGTCGCGTCCTGCGTCAGGCACTCGACCTGGCGGGTCACGACGTCGTCATGGCACACACCGGCGGCGAAGCCCTCAAGCTCTTCGGGCGCGGCGCCGGGCTCGACGTCGTCGTCATGGACATCGGGCTCCCCGACGCCGACGGCCGGGACGTGTGCCAGGCGCTGAAGACCGCGGGCCAAGAGGCTCCGGTCCTGTTCCTGACCGCCCTCGGCGCGGTTCACGAGAGGTTGTCCGGGTTCAGCTCGGGTGGCGACGACTACGTCGCCAAGCCCTTCGACATCAAGGAGCTGCTTGCTCGGGTCGCGGTCCTGGGGCGACGCGGTCGGCAGCTCACCAACGGGTCGAACCACTCCGGCCTGATCCTCGACCCCGCCACGCACTCGTTGCGTACCGATGCCGGCGAGGTGCTGCTCTCACCGACGGAGTTCCGGATGCTGGCCGCGATCGCGGGCCGCTCCGGGGAGGCGGTCAGGCGACATGCGGTCGTCGCCGCCGCCTGGCCGGACGGTGCGATGGTCAGCGACAACACCGTCGACTCCCTCATGCGGCGGCTGCGGGGCAAGCTCACCGAGGTCGACGCCCCTGTGGAGATCCAGACTCTCCGGGGCATCGGCTTTCGCCTGCATCCCATCGAGCCCGACGATCGTCACGAGCGAGAGATCCGATGATCTTCGACCCACGAGGGTCCTTTCGCCGCCAGCTCGTCGCCCTGACCGCCGCCGTCACCGCCATCGGTGTCGTCGCCCTGACCATTCTGGTGCAGCTGGTGCTCGCCCGATCGACCGAGCACAGTCTCGACACGGTGCTCGAGGACCGCGCAGAGACGGTCATCAGCTCGATCTCGACGGCGCCCGACGGGGGGCTCCTCGTACCGGACGACCTGCTCGACGCGGGCGTCGCCGTCTACGGCGCCGACGGGCGACTGGCGGCCGGCAGCATCCCTCGCTCGCAGCGCACCATCTACGCCGACCTCGCCACGGTCCGCCATCGTCGCACCGTCGATCACGCCGGATCCGACGAGAGCCGGGTGCTGGCCGAGCCCTTCACCACCGGTGACGGCACCTCCGGTGTCGTCGTGGTCACCGAGCGGCTCTCGCCCTATGAACGCGCCGAGCGCCAGGCGCTCCTGGTATGCGTCGGCGCCGGCCTCATGATGATCGCCCTGGCCGCCGGGCTAGCCCAGTGGGTCAGCAGACGCGCACTCGCACCGGTCGCCGAGATGACCCGCGCAGCCGACGACTGGAGCGAGCACGACCTCACCCATCGGTTCGACCTCGGCCCGGGCAGCAACGAGATCGCAAGCCTCGGGCGCACCCTTGACCGACTCCTCGAGCGCGTCGCGATCGCCATCCGCTCAGAGCAACGGCTCACCTCCGAGCTCGCCCACGAGCTCCGCACCCCGCTCGCGACCATCCGGGCCAACGCCGACCTGACCCTGAGCCGCGACCTCAGCCCCGCTTCAGCGCGAGACAGCCTCGAGGAGATCGCGGCAGCGGCAAAGCAGATGGGCTTGACGATCGAGGGCCTCCTCGAGCTCGCCCGCACCCACACCGGCCAGGGGCTGCCCGGAGCCTGTGGCCTGCGGGAAGCGGTCCTCGAGGCTGTCGGCCCGCTCGACCACGGAAGCATCGACATCGCCGTCGACCCGGCCGTCAGAGTCCTGCTGCCCCAGGCTCTCGCCGTGCGAGCGATCTCGCCGATCGTCGCGAACGCCGGCCGCCTGGCCCGAAGGATCGAAGTCTCCTCCGCTACCCCACGCCCCGGCTACGTGGACCTGTACGTCGATGACGACGGTCCGGGCATTCCGGCAAGCCGGCGCGAGCTGGTCTTCGAACCGGGCCACACGACCGGTGACGGAGCCGGTCTCGGACTCGCGCTCTCGCGCCGGGTCGCGCGCAGCATGGGTGGAGACGTACGCGTGGCCGACGGGCCGCTGGCGACCCGCCTCGTCATCACCCTCCCCGCAGCGTGACGGTCTGCCCGAACTCCCTCGATGACCTGTTCAGGTTCGTGTCAGGCGGAGCGACCGATGCTCTGCCCATGTCTTCTTCGATGCAAGCCATAGACGTACGACCAAGCGCGCGCCAGATGCTCAACAAGGTGCCGGAGGTCACCTTGTGGTTCTGGGTGATCAAGATCCTGTGCACCACGGTCGGCGAGAGCTTCGCCGACTACATCAACGAGACCCTCGGCGTGGGCCTGGTGCCGACGGCGGTCATCTTCACGGCGGCCTT
The DNA here is from genome assembly GCF_055585005.1 of Nocardioides sp. NPDC054178. Lineage (NCBI taxonomy): Bacteria > Bacillati > Actinomycetota > Actinomycetes > Propionibacteriales > Nocardioidaceae > Nocardioides > Nocardioides sp. NPDC054178. Next base: position 112,645 of record NZ_JBVJKY010000004.1, on the reverse strand, counting down.
CGCCATCGTCCTGACGATCCAGATGCGGCTACGGCGCTACGTGCCGGCGATCTACTGGCTCACCGTCGTCGTGGTCAGCGTCACCGGGACGCTCTACACCGACATCCTCACCGACCAGTACGCCGTGCCGCTGTGGATCAGCACCACCGTGTTCTCGACGCTCCTCGCCGCGGTGTTCGGCATCTGGTACGCCCGCGAGCGCACCCTCTCCATCCACAGCATCGTCACCAGGCCCCGCGAGTCCTTCTACTGGCTCACCGTCCTGGTCACCTTCGCGCTCGGGACCGCCACCGGCGACTGGACGCTCGAGCTCACCGGCTGGGGTCCCGGCAAGTCCGTCCTCCTTCCGCTGGCCCTGATCCTGATGATCACCGCCCTGTGGCGCTACGGCGCCAACTCGGTGCTCAGCTTCTGGCTCGCCTACGTCCTGACCCGTCCGCTCGGGGCGAACATCGGCGACTGGTTCGTCACCCCGACCAGCGAGAAGGGCCTCGGCCTGGGCACCATGGTGACCAGCCTGATCTTCCTCGCCGCGATCCTGGCCACCGTCATCTACCTCTCGCTCTCCCGCGCCGACGTGATCGAAGGAGGCGGCGAGCACACCGTGACCGGTGGACAGAGGACACCCGCACCGGACAGCCCGCGGCGCGAGCGCAACTCCCTGGCCGCACTCGGAGCAGTCGCCATCGCGACCTGCGCGATCCTGGCCTATGCCAACAGCCAGCCGCACGCGAGCGCGCTCGACGCGGAGGAGGGCAAGGCCCCGTCCTGCTCCGGCGACACATCCTCGCTCAGCCCCGCCGAAGCACAGCAGCAGACCGCGTCCGCCTTCCCTCGGGATGACGTCAGCCACTTCCGCTCGATCTCACAAGACACCCTGGCCCTCGTTCAGGCCGACGACCAGTCCGGCGCGGCCTCGAGGATCACCGACCTCGAGACCTCTTGGGACAACGCCGAATCGCGCCTCGCGACCAAGGACTGCGTGACGTGGACCTACCTCGACCAGGAGATCGATGATGCCCTGAGCGCCGTGCGCGCCTCGAGCCCCGACCAGCGTTCCGAGACCGAGGCTCTCACCACGCTGGTGTCGACGCTCGGGGGTCCTGCGTGACGCCACCCGCGCCACGAACCGTCTACGACGTCAGGCTCGATGAAAGTATCCGGGTCTGAGCACTGCTCTCCGTGCCGCACGCCGACGCTATCCGTGATCACGCAGGGCGGTCGACCATCGGTGGGCAGACCCAGCGTGAATCGCGAGTGCCCTGAAACCCGTATCCGGGTCCAGGGCACTCGCTGTTGTAGTGCGTGATGCTGGTTCGACGGGGCCGGCCGGGATCTGGCGGTTGCCCGGGGCCAACGCCCAGTCGAGTCGGTCAACCGCAGGACGGTCCTATCGAGGTGACCCGTGATGAGTCAGCCACGGTCGTTCTTCTTCCGGTTGCCTAATGCGCGTGACTTGAGTTCGATCAGTCACGCTGGCAGTCCGCCGAGCAGGTCTTGGCCGACCCGTCCTCGTCGATATCGTCCTGTACATCTGATAAGGCGAGCGTGTTGTGGAAGTCGCTCAGTGCTGCACGGATCCGACGGCGCCTACGAGCCGGGGAGTAGACGGCGCCCGCGGTCGGTGCTTGACCATCGACTCCAGCGCGGATTGAATCGGCTTTACTTACATGAGCGCTTGTGAAGGGGTCAATCGGGTGGCCGAGTTCAAGTTCTCGCGTGTAGCGCTGACGATCGTCGCGCTCTCCTCGTTCGCGACGGCATGCCAAGCGGGCGATGAGACCTCGGCCGGCAAAGCCGACCCAACGAGCAACACGTCGAGCAGTCCCTCCGAGGAGGGATGCCTCGCTTGGTCAGTGCCCTGTTCGCGGGCGCCGGAGTCAGGGTTGCCTACGCCCGAGGTTTGGCCGCCAGTGTCCGCGTTGTCCTATAAGTCAGCTGTCGTCCGACTGCCGGGCAAGGGGTGGCTCGCGGTGCCAAGGGGAGAGGAAAACGACCTGGCGGTGTCGCCGGGAGGTTCCTCGGATTACAGAGTTTCCAAGAGCGCCGCCATCGTCTACGACGACAGCAAGCCCAACCGTCGAAAGAGCAAGGCGACAGTCAGTCTGGAGATCCATGACTACGATCCCCATGCCCTGGGCAATGACCTAGACGTCGACGATATGCGCACTGAGGTCACCAAGATCGACTTGGAGAACCGGCAGACCTGGGGCCCGGCGACCCAGAAGCCATCGATCACCAAGGACGGTGTGGTCTACGACGTCATCGCGTCGGGACAGAAGTCGCTGTGGAAAGAAGACCGGGGCAAGATCGACACCTGGAGGCTGGACTACATCGGCGTCGCGATGCGCAAGGACGGCAACGGTGCCGACGGCATCCAGACGGTCATCGAGTGCCGGGGCGAGTTCTACACAGAGAAGAAGTGCACGAATCTGGCGAACGCCGTGTTCGCCACACTGCGAGTGAAGAAGCGGTGACGAGGCCAGGCCTCCCTCGCCCATAGGTCAGACCTACCCTGGTGACAAGCGGCAGCCGGCGCGGGGCTGTTCTGGCAACATGGCCCAGAGCGGCCCCATGTCGTGCGCTGCGACCAGTACTGACGTGCTAGGAATTCCAGTCCTCCGAAGGGGCAAGGTTCGGCAGTCAGAACGGGCCGCTGGCAAAAGTTGGTGAAGAAGACGGCTGGTGTCTTGGCCGTCTCGGCGGCAATCGTGCCTCTATGTGGCTCAGGCTCGAGAAGTGAGCGACGGGTCTCGGCGCAAAGCAGGCGCTAAGGGGCCCTCAGTTGGCAGCAGATCGAAGGCCGTGCGTGGGCGCGGCGAACGGCATCGATGTGCCCGCATCGGACGGGTTCCAACGACCGTCGTAGCTCATCGAGAAGCCGCCGATCTCTTGTCTAGGCGTTGAGGCGAAGGCGGAGGCATGTCTCTCAGCTAGCGACCGAGATCTGAGGGCCCGGCGGACTTCACCGCGCGGGCCCTCAGCTATTCCTGGGTCCGATGTGCCGCCAGAGAAATGGGCAAGGGTCTAGTTCGGGTGGATGCCCGCGGCGACCTTCTCGCCATAGGACGCACAGGCCTCGGCGGAATTGTCGGGGAATCGCTTGTCCTTGTAACAGAGCAACTCGACCTCAAGGGTGTTGCCGTAGAGCATGGTCTTGTACGTCTCGAACCAGAAGTCATCTGACTCATAGCTGACGTGCGTGAGCAGGAGCCCGCCGTCGGAGGTGACGTCGTCGTGTCGTCGTACGTTGTCGTAGAAGTCCTTCATCGTGGGGGAGCTCGAACTTGAGCATCTTGTCGAGGTCCTCGGCGGTGGCTTTCCCGCCTTCGCCGCCGGCAGCCAGGTTCCTGACCTGGATCTTCATCGGGGCGCTCTGGTCCTTCTCGAGCTTGTCGTAGTAGGCGACGGGGCTCCGCTTTTTGTCGCCGGCCAGTACGAAGTGCCACTTGTCGTCGGGGACGGTGATCGTGGCGTCAGGGACCCAGATCCCAGGGATCTGATCGCCGAGCTTCGGCGGCCACGCCGCCGGATCGATCGACGCCGCTTCACCGGGACCGTCCGACGAACCCGACGAGTCAGACTGTTCATCAGTGGTTGCGCTCATCCCGTTCTCGGTGCAGGTCTTGAGCACCTGATCGAGGTAGGGGCGTCGCTCCGCTCCGACAGGGGCTTTCGACCGGAGCTCCTCTGCGGTCGCCTGGAGGTCGGCGTTCTCCGCGTAGTCGCTCATCATCAAGAACAGGACGTTCCACAGTCCGTCCTTGTCGTCCTCGAGGTCGGGCAGCTCCGTCGCCTTGGCACAGAAGGCCTGGTCGCGTTTGGAGAGCGTCAGTTCTGCCGGAGCCTTGGTCCCATCCTCGCTCTCGGTGGCCTCGCCGGCGTTGCCGCTCGCGGTTGAGCTCTGCCCGCAGCCGGCCAAGGCGATCGCGGCGGTGACCATGAAGGCCAGTGCTGTCTTACGCATCGTGGTATCTCCTCGGTCAGCTGAACTTGAAGGTGGGCATGACGTTGGTCAGGTAGTCCTGTACCTCGGCACCGGAGGCGTGGGAACTGAAGGTGAAGTTGATCCAGATGTGTCGGCCGTTGTGCCACGTGCCGAATGAGTGCTCCCGAGAACCAACCTCGCCGCCGTCGGGGTTGTACTCCACGAAGTGGTAGAGCTGCTTACCGCCCGCTTGGACGTTCGGCAGCCGGAACCCGCTGTCGGGATGAGTGAAGTGAACCCCGACTTCCTGGTCGAGGTACTCCCCGAACCGGGCGGGATCCTTGGGCGGCTTGCCGTCGTCGCCGCCGCCGAAAGACAGCGGTACTTGGGACTCCAACGTGAGGAATCCGGTCCACTGCACTGTGGAGGGTCCCCACGGCGGTGCCGAGACGACGACCTTGTCATCTCCACCGTCGCCCGGGACCTGGAGGTCGGGAGCCGAGGCCAACTCCTCGTCCTCTTTCCATTTCGGTGGCACCTTGAAGCTCACCTTCGCCTTGGAGTTGTTGAAGGTCTGCCAGTTGCCCGGCGCCGGCTTCGGCTTGAAGGTCTCCACCTTCCCCGGCTCGTACGCCGAGGGCACCTGGGTGCCGGCCGCAGCCGATGCGGACGGTGGTGGCGATGGGGCCGTCGTCGATGAGCGCAGGTGGTTGAAGTCTTCGGCGCCGGCGGGCAGTGGTGCAGTCACCGCTAGCACTGCGGCGAACGCGACACCGAGCCGAAATGGACGATGAGAACGCAACTGAATCCCCCGAGATCCCCCGCTTGGTGCGGGTTTGAGACGTCTTCGCTGGCATGAAGGCGTTTAGGTAAAGACAACCGTATTCGAACTCGCCTGCGGTTGAGGCGTCAACCGCAAATGGCGGGGATGGGGTGAGTGCCAGGCCCGCTGATGCGTTGGCGGGTCTCGTGCTGTTGGGGATGAGCATTTCGGCCAGCTCGCGGCAAGGCTGGTTGCGTCGGCCTCAACGGACGCGCAGCAGGTCGCGGTTGCCGTTGGGGGCGGTGAGGGCGATTCTGCCGTTGGGCATGCTTGAGGCCTCGGCGTACTTGACCGACCAGATGCGGGTCCGCGGGATCGTCAGGTCTATCTGTTTCGAGGTCCCGAGAGTGTGATCGCTCCTGCCCGCTCTTGGCCCGGATGGTCAGTTCTGGCCATCGTAGTCGACCTCCCTGCACGGTTCATGATCACGCGAATGGGTTTGGACCTCAACGCACCGACGCGACATAGCATCCTCGTAGCACTTTTTGATAGACGAAACCCCGCCTGATCGGTGAAGTACCAGATCAGACGGGGTTTCTCGGATGGTGCGTGATACTGGGTTCGAACCAGTGACCCCTTCGGTGTGAACGAAGTGCGCTACCACTGCGCCAATCACGCGTTGCGGGTGAAACATTAGCGCATGCGCTCGCCGGACCCACATTCGGGGATACGTGGGACGTAGGCTCCCAGGCATCGGCACGACACCCAGAGGCAACCGAAGGAGCGACGATGCTCGCGTACGAACGGACCGGCAGCGGGGAGCCGCTGCTCCTGCTCCATGGCATCGGGCACCGCCGACAGGCGTGGGCGGCGGTGGTGGAGCGGCTGGCCGAGGAGTTCGAGGTGATCACGGTCGATCTGCCGGGGCACGGTGAGTCGCCGGCGTTCGAGCTGGCGGGGCGTACGGTGCGGGAGGCGGTGACCGAGGAGCTGCATACGCTTCGCAGCGAGCTCGGGATCGAGCGGCCACATGTCGCCGGCAACAGCCTCGGCGGCCTGCTCGCGCTGGAGATGGGCGATGCCGGCCACGCGCGCTCGGTGACGGCACTCTCCCCCGCCGGGTTCTGGATGAACGGCATCGACTACCTCTACGTCCGCGGCGTGTTCACCGGGATCCAGGCGGTCGCGCGGCCGCTGGCACCGGTGTCGGGCACGCTGCTGCAGTCGCGGGTGGCACGTACGGTCACGATGGGCTGCTTCTTCGCTCACCCGGACCGGATCGACCCGGCCATGGCGGCCGCCGACACGGCCAACATGGTCGCCTCGCGCGCGGGGATCAAGACCTTCTTCAGCGGCGCCTACCGCTACCCCGGAGCGACGCGGACCGACGTCCCGACGACGATCGCCTGGGCCTCGCGCGACCTCACCCTCCTGCCCTACCAGGCGAAGGTGGCCGCTCGGCGGCTTCCGCACGCGACCCACCGGTGGCTGGCGGGCTGCGGCCACGTACCGATGAACGATGACCCCGACCTGGTGGCCGAGGTCATCCGCGAGACCGCCCGGACGCAACCGCGCGACCAGCAGGTCGCCTAGCAGATCATCTAGCCTCGCGCGGCGAGGATCCCGCGCGGGTCGAAGGCGACCCGGATCTCCGTGATCAGCCCGTCCTCGACGCGCATCCAGTTGGCGGTGGGGGCAGGCTCGGCGACAGTGGTGTGCAGGTCGAACCAGGTGATCACGCTCGGCCCGTCGGCGAGCCGCTCGTGCACCTCGATCTTGTCGAGCACCTGCGCCATCCCCGCCAGGCCGGCGACGCACTCCTCGGCGCCCTCGATCGTGGCCAGCGGGCCGGCGAAGCTCACGTCGTCGGCCAGCAGCGTGCGCAGGCGGGTGAAGTCGCGCTCCTGCCAGGCGGTGAAGTACGCCTCGGCGAGCTCGGCAGCGGATGCGGTCATCGGATCTCCTCAGGTCGGTTCGGCTTTCACCACCCAGCCTGACCCGGATCGGACCAACACTCAAACAGATAGTTCTGCTGATTGCTAGCATCAACGCTTATGGAGATCGGACAGCTTCGCTACTTCGTCGCCGTCGTCGACCACGGCTCGTTCACGGCCGCGGCGCAGCGCCTCCACGTGAGCCAGTCGGGCATCAGCGCCCAGCTGGCCAAGCTCGAGCGCGAGCTCGGCCACGAGCTGCTCGTGCGCGGCCCTCGCAACGTACGTCTCACGCATGCTGGCGAGACGCTCCTCCCCCGGGCCCGCGACGCGATCCGGGCGATCGAGGGCGTGCGGCAGAGCGCCGACGAGCTGAGCGACCTGATCCGTGGACAGGTACGCCTCGGGATGATCGCCGGCTGCACGATCCCCGGCTTCCTCGACGCCGTCGCCACCTTCCACCGGGAGCATCCCGGCGTCAGCGTCGAGCTCGTCGAGGACACCTCCGACCGTCTCCAGCGACGTACGCTCGCCGGCGAGCTCGACCTGGCGCTGATCTCCCACGCGGGTCCGGTCGTCGACGGCCTGGCCACGGAGTCGGTCAGCGACGAGCGGCTCGCGGTGATCACCCCTGCCGGCCATCGCCTTGCCGGCGCGCGGCCTCGGCTCGCCGACCTCCACGAGGAGACGGTGCTCTGCATCCCGCCGGGGACGGGCATACGGACGGCCCTGGAGCAGTCGTGCGCGCGGGCGGGCGTGGAGCCAAGGGTCGACCTGTCGGGGTCCAACCCGGAGACGCTGCTCGGTCTGACCGCCCGCGGGCTGGGCATCTGTGTGCTGGCCGAGTCGATGGCGGCCGGTACCGACCTGGTCGCGACGCCGCTCGAAGACGCGGAGGTCCGCGCAGGGCTCGCGCTCGTGATCCGAGAGGGCGACCAGCAGCGCGCCACCCGCCGCCTCTACGACCTGCTTCAGGCCGGGCTGACCTGAGGGTGGCGCAGCCCGGGGTGCTCCTCGGGCAGCGAGCGCCGCAGCACGAACCAACTCACCAGCAGGCACAGCGCGACCAGCGGCCAGCTGAGCGCGACCCGGGCGATCGCCAGGGCGACCACGTCGCCGGACCACCACAGCGGGCCGAAGACGGCGACCCGGATGACGTACTGACACACCCAGACCCAGCTCGCCAGCGAGTAGCCGCGCAGCAGAGCCGGGTCGCGCCGCCAGGCGCCGCGCTGACGCAGGATCAGGCCCACGACCACCCCCAGCAGCGGCCAGCGGAACGCGATGCTGACCACCCAGACCAGGGCGCTGGCCGCGTTGGCGGCGAGCTGGACCACGAAGAAGTCCTCCGCCCGGCCCGTACGCAGCGCGATCATCGCCGCGACCGCGACGCCTGCCACACCCAGCAGCACCGCGCGCGGCTTGCGGCCCTTGCGCCACTGCCAGACCGCCACGACCGCGGCCAGCCCGAGCGCCACCACGGTCGCGATCCACAGCTCCCCGCTGACCAGCCAGCCGGCCACGAACGCGACAGGCGGGACGGTGGCGTCGATCGCGCCCCGAGCGCCTCCGAGAAGGTCGGCGAGCGTCTCGGCGTCTTCGTTGCGGCGGTCGGTGGTCGTCACGCGAGTAAGGTTAGCCTTACTTGCAAAGATGGTGACGCCTCGGTCCGCGTACGTGACCAGTCGGCCGACCGGGGTGACGCCTCGGCAAAATTTCACCGAGTGGGCAACCGGGCGACGTACCCCGGCCATCGGGCGCCGATTGGCTGTGAGCCCCGCTGCTCGGGCACGCGGAGACCCCTTATCCCACGCGGAGGTTTCGACGTGTCACACGAGCACCACCCCCACTCGCACGGGCCCGACGGGCACCAGCACACCCACGCGCACGGCCACGCGCACAGCCACACTCACTCCCACGAGGTCGACGAGATCACCCTCGCCGCCTCCTCGGACGCGTCCGACGGCGACCTGCGTCCCGCCGAGGTCTCCCGGCGCAACCTGCTGCGCGCCGCCGGCATCGCCGGCGCCGTGACCGCCGGGATGGCCGGGATGACCGGCGTGACCCCGGCGATGGCCGAGACCGCCACCACCGCCACCGCGAAGAGCAGGCCCCGGGACACGATCCGGCACTGGCTCGCCGGCGACCACCACATCCACACCCAGCACAGCTCCGATGCGATGTACCGGGTCATCGACCAGGCACAGCACGGCGCCGCGTACGGCCTGGACTGGCTGGTCATCACCGACCACGGCGGCGCGACCCACGCGAAGCTCGGCGTCGACCTGGTCAACCCCGACATCGTGGCCGCGCGCAAGGTCCTCAAGGACACCCTGATCTTCCAGGGCCTGGAGTGGAACATCCCGGCCGCCGAGCACGGCACCGTCTTCGTCGCCCCCGGCGCCCACGAGGTCGCGGTGCTCAAACAGTTCGAGAACGACTACGACGGCTCGGTCAAGGGCGCGAGCGGCAACTCCCCGGAGAACGAGGCCCTCGCCGTCGCCGGCATCCAGTGGCTCGGCAAGCAGGTCGACAAGCGCCGCGTCGCGGACGCGCTCTTCCTGGCCAACCACCCCGCCCGCAACGGCATCGACAGCCCCCACGAGGTGCGTGCCTGGCGCGACGCCGACCCGCGGATCGCGATCGGCTGGGAGGGTGCGCCCGGCCACCAGGCCGCGGGACTGCCCGCCGGCTACGGCCCCGGCAGCGCCCGCGGCTACTACGGCAACTCAGCCGGCCCGAACTCCTTCCCCGGCTACCCCGCCGAGTCCTACCGCTCCTGGGGCGGGTTCGACTGGTTCACCTCGACCGTCGGCGGCCTGTGGGACTCGCTGCTGGCCGAGGGCAAGCCGTGGTCGATCAGCGCCAACTCCGACTCCCACGTCAACTGGGGCACCACCTCGCGCCGCCCCGACGGATCGGACTCCGCCTCCTTCAACGCCAACGGCCGCTACGGCGACCCGGTCTACGCCGGCTCCCTCAACACCACCGCCGGTGACTTCTGGCCGGGCTACTACAGCCGCACCCACGTCGGCGCCGCCGAGCGCAGCTACGGCGCGGTCATGAAGGGCCTTCGCAACGGCCGCGTCTGGGTCGACCACGGCGCCCTGGTGAAGTCCGTCGACGTCCGGGTCGTCTCCTCCGACGGCGGCTCGGAGAGCCTCGGCGGCACCCTGAAGGCGAAGCGGGGCAGCCGGATCTCGCTGGTCGTCACCATCGCCGCCCAGGACGTCCCGAACTGGTCGCAGTTCGTTCCGAGCCTCAACCGGGTCGACGTGATCCGCGGCGCGGTCGACCCGACGTACGTCTCCGACCGCGACACCTGGAAGGCGCCCGACACCAAGGTGATCGAGCAGACCGACACCTCGGGCCGCGCCGGCACCTTCCAGCTGCGCTACGACCTCGGCCGGGTCGAGGAGGCGTTCTACGTGCGCGTCCGCGGCACCGACGCCAACCGGTCCCAGCCCGGCTACCTCGGCGCGAGCGTCGACCCGGCCGGTCCCGCCATCGATGTCGTCGGCGACGCCGACCCGTGGGTCGACCTGTGGTTCTACACCAACCCGGTCTGGGTCGTCCCCACCCGATGAGCACAGCTCGATGACCACCCTGGCCGTCGACGCCGATGCCCGGGACCTCGCCGCCGCCGAGCACCTCGTCCACCGCCTGGACGAGGTGCTCGGCCCGGGCCGGCCCGAGGATGCGTACGTCATCAGCACCCACGTCGTGCGCGAGCCGACCGCCCGCTTCGTCGCCGTCCTGGACTGTCCCGGCGGGCCGGCCGTCGAGGAGCTGACCGCGCTCCTGTCCGACCGACTCCAGGCGTACGTCACCCCCGACTCCCCCGCGATCCACGAGGCCCTCGCGCGCAGCGCCGGGCGGCTGGCCCGCTACCCGGGACGCACCAGGATCGAGACCGTGACCACGGTGGCCGCGGTCGAGGCGGACAGTGTCGTCGACGTCGTCGAGGGGCTGGCGGGGATCACGCTCGACCCGGCCGACACCCTCGATCTCACCGGGTTCGCGCGGCCGGTGTGGCGCGAGGGGCGCTGCGTACTCCTGGTCCAGCGCTCGGCCGCCGGTCTGGTGCCGTTCGAGGTCCGCCACCAGATCCCCTGCTGCTCGGACCACTGACCCCGGCGTTCGGCAGCGACCTCAGACCGACGCGGAGCCGCGTGGGAGCGGGGCCTCCCAGTGGCGCCACATCGCCATCAGCCGCCAGCCGGCGCAGACGAGGAAGGCGGCGGTCATCACCAGCGACTGCGGCAGTGTGAGGAACAGGCCGAAGGCCACGATCGCCGCACCGGCGAAGGCGGGGATGGCGTAGAAGACGCTGCGGCGCAGGATGATCGGCACCTGACCGGCGAGCACGTCGCGGATCACCCCGCCGCCCACGCCGGTGGCCAGCCCCATGATCGCGGCCGCGAGCGGGGAGAGCCCGAAGTCGAGGGCCTTGACCGCCCCGGCGATGACGAACAGCCCCAGACCCAGCGCGTCGAAGACGTTGATCAGCGGCCCGAGACGGCCCAGCGCCGGATGGAAGTAGAAGGTCAGCAGACCGGCCGTCATCGGCACCACGAGGTAGCGCCAGTCGGAGAGCGCGGCGACGGGCGTCGCGCCGATGGCCATGTCACGCAGGAAGCCGCCGCCGAGGCCGGTGACGCAGGCGAGCACGATCACGCCGAAGATGTCGAGCTCCTTGCGGACCGCCATCAGACCGCCGGAGAGCGCGAAGACGAAGCACCCGACCAGGTCGAGCACGAGGAGGGTCAGCGTCTGTTCCACCGACAAATGGTCGCCTCGTTCGCCTCAAAAACCCCAAATGCCACGACCACGCCGCATGGCCACCCCATACGATGCAGGTCAGTGGCGTAGGGTCGTCACAACCGTATCTAGAATTGAGAAGAGGATGTCAGCCGAAGGATTGCCCCTGACTCCGGGCCAGCTCGAAGAGCAGGCACCGGATGAGGCTGGACCCGTCCTTCTGCGGCTCATCTCGGTCAGTGACGATGGTTTACGCATGCTTCTCGTCGATGACGAGGACCGTGAATACACCGCCGACATCGACGACCGTCTCCGTGCAGCACTCGAGGCTGTGTCGACCCGCCGATCGGAGCAAACCGTGAACAAGACCCCGAGCAGCAGCCTGCGGCCCCGTGACATTCAGACCCGTATTCGTTCGGGCGAGAGTGCCGAGGAGGTCGCCGCTGTCGCCGGCACCACGGTCGAGAAGATCTTGGCCTTCGCCGGTCCCGTCCTCGCCGAGCGCGAGCACATGGCACAGCGCGCCCAGCAGGCCTCCGTGCGCCGTCGGCCCGGTGAGGCCGCCAGCACCGCCCGCACCCTGGGCGAGGCGGTCAACGCCCACTTCCAGACGATGTACATCGACCCGGAGTCGGTCAACTGGGACTCCTACCGGCGTCCCGACGGGCGCTGGAAGCTCACCGGTGAGTACGAGACGCCCGAGCGCTCCGGCATCGCCGAGCTGACCTACGACGCCCCCGGCAACTTCGTCGAGCTCGACAACGACGACGCCCGCTGGCTGACCGGCGAGAAGCTCGAGGCCCCGTCGCCCGAGCCGGAGCCGATCACCGACGACATGCTCGCCGCCCGCAGGCGCCGCGCCCAGAGCTCGACCCCGGCCGCACAGGCCCCGGCGGCACCCGCTCCGGCCCCGGTGGCCGCCCCGGAACCGACTCCGGTCACTCCTCCCCCGGCCGCCAAGCCGGTCAAGGAGACCAAGCCGGCCAAGACCGCACAGGTCGATGTCGACACCCCGCTCGAGGCGTTCCTGGGCGATGAGGCCCCGACCGACAAGCAGGCGCCGGTCCCGGCCGAACCCGAGCTCGAGCCGGCGGTCGCCGAGCACGCGGCCGCCGAGGCTCCTGCCGATCCCGAGCAGCCCGAAGAGGCTCAGCCGAAGCCGGCCAAGAAGTCGTCCGCGCGGCGCAAGCGCGCCTCGGTCCCGAGCTGGGACGAGATCATGTTCGGCGGCGGCAAGTCGGAGTGAACCGACTGGTGTGAACCCGTTCACGGACCGGCCATCGGCCGGTCCGTGTTGCGTCGGCGACCCGACCCGACAGAGTCGGCAGCGGGTCGGGTGCAGTTCACGCGCCCCCGATGAAGTGAGTGGAGGCAAGCACTTCCACCCTTCTCGGAGGCCCCCCGATGCCCCTGCCCGACTCGCTGAGCCGACGCTCCCTCCTCTCCACGACCGCCACCACCGGCTTCGCCGCATCCGCAGCCATGCTGCTCGGCACCGGCGCGATCCCCGCCGACGCGGTCTCCGTCAAGGGCGCCACGTCGCTCTCCGGCTACCCGTTCACCCTGGGCGTCGCCTCCGGCGACCCGCTCCCCAACTCCGTCGTCCTGTGGACCCGGCTCGCCCCCGAGCCGCTCGCTCCTGACGGCCTCGGCGGCATGCCGCAGGAGCCGGTCAAGGTCCGCTGGCAGATCGCCGAGGACCCCCTCTTCCGCACGGTGGTGAAGTCCGGCACCGTCACGGCCACCCCGGACTTCGGCCACTCCGTCCACCCCGAGGTCTGGGGCCTGCGCCCCGGCCGCGACTACTGGTACCGCTTCCTGGCCGCCGGCGAGGTCAGCCAGACCGGCCACACCCGGACCGCCCCTGCGTACGGCTCCTCGCTCTCGCGGATGAGCTTCGCCTTCGCCTCCTGCGCGCTCTACAGCCACGGCTTCTACACCGCCTACCGGCACCTGGCGGAGGAGGACGTCGACGTCGTCTTCCACCTGGGCGACTATCTGTACGAGTCCGGCGTCACCCCCGAGAACAACTGGCGCGGCACCCAGGTCACCCCCGCCGTGGCCGGCGAGACGCTCGACCTGGCGCGCTACCGCCTGCAGTACGGCCTCTACAAGTCCGACCCGGACCTGATGGCCGCCCACCAGTCCCACGCCTTCGTGGTCGCACCCGACGACCACGAGGTCGAGAACAACTGGGCCGACGAGAACCCCGAGGAGCGCAGCCAGTCCCAGGGCGAGCTGTGGATGCCGCGGCGTACGGCTGCCTTCCAGGCCTACTACGAGCACCTGCCGTTCCGGGCCGGCGCGCTGCCCGACGGTCCGGACATGCAGATCTACCGCAGCCTGCGCTACGGCGACCTGGTCGACTTCAACGTGCTCGACACCCGACAGTTCCGCGACGACCAGGCCTACGGTGACGGCAGCGACCCGGCGAGCCCGGAGCTGACGCCGGACATCTACGACCCGTCGCGCTCGATGATGGGCTTCGAGCAGGAGAGGTGGCTCCAGCGCAGCTGGCGGCAGTCGACCGCCCGCTGGCAGGTGCTCGCCAACCAGGCGCCGATGGCCGAGGCCGACCTGGACGAGACCGAGGCCAAGACCCTCTACATGGACCCGTGGGACGGCTACGTCGCCAACCGCAACCGGCTCCTGGCGGGCGCTCGGACCAGCGGCATCGAGAACCTGGTCGTCATCACCGGCGACCGGCACCACAACTACGCCAGCAACCTGCTGGCCGACTACGACGACCCCGAGTCGGCCGTCGTCGGCAGCGAGTTCGTCGGCACCTCCATCGCCAGCGGCGGCGACGGCGCCGACATGACCACCGGCGGCGAGAGCCTGCTCCGGGCCAACGACCACCTGAAGTTCTTCAACAGCCAGCGCGGCTATGTCCGCGTGACGGTCACGCCCGAGGAGCTCTCCAGCGACTTCCGGGTCGTGCCGTACGTCCAGCGCCCGGGCGCCCCGGTCTCCACCCGCGCGACCTACGTCGTCGAGAACGGCCGCCCCGGCGTCCAGCTCGACACCCAGGGCACCCCCGTCGGGACGAGGTACGCCGACGTGCCCATGCCCACGCTCAACCGCTGACCCCGCTGCTCGAGCCGCAGAGCCGCCGCTGGTCGAGCCGCAAAGCCACCGCTGGTCGAGCCGCGAGGCCGCCTGCGGCCGAGCGTGTCGAGACCAACACGGTCCCGTCCGCGCTCGAGGGACTGTGTTGGTCTCGACACGCTCGCTGGCGCTCGCGGCTCGACCAGCGTGTGACGGCTCGACCAGCGTGGCGGTCAGCCGAACGGCAGCGGCTCGGGCACCAGGGAGACCGACTGGGCCCGGGCCGCGGTCAGGCGGCGCCGGTGGTGCTGGCGGCAGAGGACCTCGTAGGAGACCGCGCTGGGGGCCTCGTCGGTGTCGCCGACAAGGACCTGGTCGCCCTCGGTGACCATGACGCCGTCCTCGACCCGGGCGTTGTGGGTGGCGCGCTTGCCGCACCAGCACAGCGCCTCGACCTGCAGCACCTCCGTACGGTCTGCGAGCTCGACCAGACGGGCGGCGCCGGGGAAGAGCCGGGTGCGGAAGTCGGTGAGGATGCCGAAGCAGAAGACGTCGATCTGCAGCTCGTCGGTGATCTTGGCGAGCGCCTCGATCTGCTCGGGCGTGTAGAACTGCGCCTCGTCACAGATCAGGTAGTCGATCCGGGCGCCGTGGGTCAGCGCGTCGACGGCGTGGCGCCAGAAGTCGAAGTCATCGGTGACCTCGATCGCGTCGTGGGTCAGGCCCAGCCGCGAGGTGACCACCGCCTCGCCCGAGCGGTCGTGAGCGGTGAAGATCAGCCCCACTCTGCCGCGAGCCGCGTGATTGTGGTTGGTCTGCAGCGCGAGGGTCGACTTCCCCGCGTCCATCGTCCCGGTCCAGAAGGTCAGCTCAGCCACTCGCGGAAGCCTAGTGGGCCGAGCCGCGGCTCGTGGCAGGACCCTCGTCGCCGGTCTTGTTCCGTCGATAGTGGCGTGCGACCCGGGCCCGGTTGCCGCAGCCCTCGGAGCACCACTCCCGGCGTGGGTGGTCGCGGACGAAGTAGAGGACGCAGCCGGGGCCACCGCACGCCTTCAGCTCGTGGGGCGCCTCCTGGGCCAGCACCTCGGATGCTTCCAGCGCGACCAGGTTCAGCTCCCGCTGCAGACCGGAGCCGTCGCTGAGCCACTGGCGCGCGTAGCCGCCCTGCGGGTCATGGCGCAGGGCCGGTGCGCAGTGAGACGCGAACTCGTTGAGCACCGAGAGCGCCACGTCGGTGCTGACCCCTTCCGAGACGCTGTGTGCCCGGCCGTCGCCGGTCACCTCGGCGGCCAACCGGCGCAGGGCGTCCCGCAGCGCCCGGGCGCGACCCAGATCGTGCTCGTCCAGGTCCTGGTGGCGTCCGAGACCTGCCTCCTCGGCCCAGGCCTCGAGGTGCGCCATGCTCTCCAGGGAGTCGTGCAGCGCCGTGCGGTCGGCCCAGATCGTGTTCATGAGGCGTACGGCCCGGGGCTGGGTCGGATACAGCACCGGCACCTGCAGCTCCACGGCCGCCTCCTTCGTCATCGATCTGATGGTCACTCTAGGGCTCGGTCGTCACCTGGCCGCGGACGAGGGCAAGCTCGGCCTCGAGCTCGCTGATCCGCTCGGTCAGCTCCGCGACGGTGTTCCGGGCAACCGCCAGGGGCACCAGCTGCGGGATGTGCTGCTTGCAGTTCCAGTCGAAGGCCTCGACGTCGATCAGGATCCCGCGCTCGACCCGCGCCGGATGACCGACTGGAGCGAGCGAGTCGACCAGCTCGGCGTCGTCCTCGGGCTCGACGACCCGCGCGCGACCGAAGATCTTCATCCTGGCCTGCAGCTGGTAGTCGATCAGGAACAGCGAGACCCGGTCGTCGTGGTCGAGGTTCCCGCGGGTGATGTACTGGCGGTTGCCCCGGAAGTCGGCGAACCCCAGCGTGGTCTCGTCGATCACCTTCAAGAACCCGGCCGGCCCGCCGCGGTGCTGGATATAGGGCCACCCCGTCTCGCTGACCGTGGCCAGGAAGAAGCTGTCCCGCGAGGTGATGAACGCGGCCTCTCCCCTGCCGATCCGGTCCGGCACGCTCTCGCCGTCGATCATCCGGGCGTACGCGGCGGCGCTCCCGTGGACCGCCTGGTGCTCGGCCACCAGCGGCGTGAACGCGACCTCTCCGTAGTGGCCGGTCATCGCCGGCCCTCGATGCTGTGCTCACCCATGACAAAACCTTCCCGCCGGACACCACGTGTCACTAATGGATACATGGGTTGTAACCATTAGCGGCGGGGTTCATTCCCCCGGCTAGGAGATCAGCAGCGGAATGAGCATCTCGTCCGGGGTCAGCGACCCGTGCAGCCCGACCAGCGTGGTCTCGTAGTTGAACAGGCTCGTGGAGACCACCGCATGCACGCCGCGAGAGGCGACGATGACGTCGCCGAGCCGCGGCAGCACCGACGGGGTGACCGGACCGAACCAGCCCCGCCGGATCGCGGTCTCCCGGGTCATCACCTCGGCCTTGTCCCCCAGCGTCTCCGACCAGGTCGCGACCACGTCCTCGACCGCGCCGCGCGAGCAGTAGAGATGCCGGAAGCGGGCCTCCCCACCGACCAGGGCCACCCCGTGCCTGAGCTCGGGGAAGTCGTCGATGTCGGTGCGGGAGCCGGCCGGTGAGTCGACCATGCCGTGGTCGGCGAGCACCAGCAGGCGTACGGACGGGTCCAGGGCATCACGCAGCTGCTCGGCCTCGGCGTCGATCATCGAGAGCTGCTGCAGCCACGGCGAGGAGGCGACGCCGTACTTGTGGCCGGTCCAGTCGAGATCGCCGTCGTAGAGGTAGGTCAGCGAGCCCGGCACCCGGGAGAGCGCGACCGCCGAGGCGATCCGCTCACCGACCCGGTCGGCGCCGACGAACTCCGCGCCGCGGTGGGCGGCGATGGTCAGCCCCGAGCCGCCGAAGGCCCGCTTGTTGATCACGGTGACCGGCACCCCGGCCTCGCCCAGCCGCTGGAAGACGGTCTGGTTGGGCTGCCACTCGACCGGGTCGACGTCCTTGCGCCACTGCAGCGCGTTGAGCAGGTGCTCGGTGCCGGGGATCCGGGAGGTGTAGCCGACCAGGCCGTGCCCACCCGGCGTCAGCCCGGTCCCGAACGAGGTCAGGCTGGTCGCCGTCGTCGACGGCACCCCGGCCGTGCCGGGCGTCTGGTCCTCGCTCAGCGAGGCCAGGAACGGCGCCGCGTGCGCATAGCGGCGCAGCAGGTTGGTGCCCATCCCGTCGACCAGGAAGACGACGTACGCCGCCGCCGAGGGCAGCTCGAGACCCGCTCGCCCGTCGGGCGTGCCCAGCGGGACGTCCATGGCGGCGGCGACCGCCGGCAGGACATCACCCAGTGAGCGCTCCCCGTAGGCGGGGGCGAGAAACCCGGTCACCGATTCCTACCGGTTGTGGGTGCGAGCCGAGAGCGATTCCGCGAAGGAGAGCAGGCGGGCGACCGAGTCGTGACCGTCGGCGGCGGCCGAGACGCGCAGCGAGAAGTCGTCAGGGGTGAGCACGCCGGTGTAGCCGTGGTCGGCGTCGCAGTTGGGGTCGGAGCAGCCCGCAGGCTCCAGGTCGACCCGGTTGACGCCGCCCCAGCCGATGGTCATGACGACCTCGGCGGGCTTGCTCGACCCCTTGGTCGGGTTGGTGATCATCCGGGTCACCACCACGGAGTTGACCGAGTCGATGCGCACGGCCTCGGTCGACGTCGAGGTGTAGGGCTCGGGCAGCAGGTCGTCGCCGGCGTGCTCGTCGGTGTGCGCCAGGATCAGCCGGGTCGGGGTCAGCACCAGCACGGAGAGGTGGCGGCGCACCTCGTCACGGTCGAACGTCGGCTCGTGGTGCAGGAAGAAGGAGGACACCTTCTCCCCCGCCACGGCGGAGGCGACACAGTCGGCCACCACCTCGGGGTAGTAGCCGGTGCGGTCGATCTCGGCGCGCAGGTCGTCGGCGCGGTCGAGATCATCTGTGCGGGTGCTCATGACACCCATCCTTCCACGCGCCGCCACGGGCCGCCTAGCCAGGAAGGGTGTCGCCCACCGCCGGGTTGAGGCGACGTACGAACCAGTCCGACCGCGGGTCGGCGACCAGGTCGACCCTGGCACCGGCGGTGAGGACGGCGGATCCTTCGAGCCCGACGAGGACCAGGGAGAGGTCGAGGGAGGAGATCTGGGGCAGGTCGTTCTGCAGCTGGGCGACCCTGAGGACGAGCCGCTCGATCTCGTCGACATCGACCATGTCGCCGCCGCGGTAGCCGAAGAGCATCGGCGCCGCCTTGATCTCACGCACCATCGAGGCGGCGTCGCGCTCGGACAGCGGCGGGATCCGGTAGGCCTTGTCGGCCACCAGCTCGGTGATCGGGCCGGCGATGCCGAAGGAGACCACGGGGCCGAACAGCGGGTCCTCCATCGAGCGGATCGCGACCGGGACCCCCGGGGGCGCGGTGCGCTGCACCGTGAACCCGCCGGTCTCGGGCGGGATCCGGCTGGTGATCAGCTCCCAGGCCTCGGTCATCTCGTCGACGTCGTCGATGTTGCGTACGACATGGGCCTGGTCGGGCCGCTCCCGGACGCTCTCGACGGTCGCCTTGAGGACGACACCCCAGCCGAGGTCCTCCGCGGCGGCGATCGCCTCCTCGAGGGTGCTGACGCTGTGGGTGTTCCACAGCTTGATCCCGTAGGCGGCCAGCACCATGCTCAGGTCCTCGCGGCTCAGGTCGCCGCCCGCCGGGCGCGCGGCGAGCACGTCGGTGACGATCTTGCGTGCCGTGCGCGGGTCGCACTCATCGGTGCTGAGCCACGGGGTCTCGCCGTCGGCGGAGCGCAGCCACACGGCGTACTCCACGACCTTGGCCAGGGCACGTACGGCCGACTCCACCGAGGAGTAGGACGGCACCGAGCCGCGACCGGCGGTCGAGCCGGCCACGTCGGGGACACGCAGCAGCTCGGGGACACCCTCGGCACCCAGGAAGCTGGTGACCAGCGGCTTGTCGGACTGCTCCCCCACCGCGGCGAGCACGTTGGCGATCTCCTCGCCGGAGACGTTGAGCGGCGGGATGTAGACCGAGATCACCGCGTCGACCTCGGGGTCGTCGATGGCCGCGTCGAGCGCGTCCTCGAAGTCCTCGGCGCTCGGCTCGGTCGGCAGCGGGACCTGCTTGTTGACCTGGAGACCGGCCGAGACGGCGGCGTCGGCGGCGAGCAGCCCCAGGGCGTCGGAGTTGCCCACGATGGCCACCCGCCGACCGCGCGGGAGCGGCTGGTGGGCGAGGAGCTGGGCGACGTCGAACATCTCGTCGAGGGTGTCGACCTGGATGATGCCGGCCTGGCGGAACATCGCGTCGACGGCCGCCGGCGGGGCGCTGATCTTGCGGACCGCGTGACCCATCGGCACACCCTGGGTGGTGCGGCCAGAGCGGACCGCGACGATCGGCTTGCGCAGGGAGACGCGGCGGGCGATGCGGGAGAACTTGCGCGGGTTACCGATCGACTCCAGGTACATCATCACGACCTCAGTCGAGACGTCCTCCTCCCAGTACTGCAGGAGGTCGTTGCCGGAGACGTCCGCGCGGTTTCCGGCGCTGACGAAGGTCGACAGACCCAGGCCTCGGTTGTTGACCTTCTCCAGGATGGCCGAGCCGAGCGCACCGGACTGGCAGAAGAAGCCCGCGCGGCCGCGCGGCGGCATCGTCGGAGCGAGGCTGGCGTTGATCTTGACCTGCGGGTCGGTGTTGATGACGCCGAGCGCGTTGGGCCCGATCAGCCGCAGCCCGTAGGAGCGGGACAGGTTGACCAGCCGCCGCTGCCGCTGGCGGCCCTCCTCACCGGTCTCGGCGAAGCCGCTGGAGATGACCACGAGCCCGTGCACGCCCTTGGCGGCACAGTCGAGCACGACGTCCTGGACGGCGTCGGCGGGCACCGCGACGATGGCCACGTCGACGTCGTCGGGGATGTCCTGGACGCTCTTGTAGGCCGGCATCCCGCTGACCGCCGTGGAGCTGGGGTTGACCATGTAGACCCGGCCGGTGAAGTCACCGATCACCAGGTTGCGGACCAGCGCCTGGCCGACGGTCTCCTGCCGCCGGCTGGCGCCGATGACCGCGACCGAGCGCGGGTTGAAGAAGCGGTGGATCGAGGCGGACTCGGCCTCGTGCTCGCGCAGGGCGAGCCGGCCGACCGCGGTGTCGGTGACGTCGATCCCGAACTGCAGCGAGATGACCCCGTCCTCGTAGACGCTGGCGACCTTGTAGCCGGCGTCACGGAAGGTCTGGATCATCCGCGCGTTGTCGGGGAGCACGTCGGCGGTGAACTTGGTGACCCCGCGCTCACGCCCGGCCTGGGCGAGGTGCTCGAGCAGGATCTGCGCGATCCCCCGGCCCTGGTAGTCGTCCTCGACGAGGAAGGCGACCTCGGCCTCTCCGGGCTTGACCACGTCGTAGCGCCCGACCGCGATCATCCGGCCGCGGAGCGTGAGGATGAAGGCGACCCGGTCCTTGTGGTCGACCTCGGTGAAGCGCGCGACATCGCGCGCGGACAGGTGCGGCATCGGCGAGAAGAAGCGGTAGTACTTCGACTCGTCGCTGACCCGGTGGTCGTAGAAGTCGACCAGCAGGTCCTTGTCCGCCGACCGGATCGGCCGGATGTGGGCCGTCCGCCCGTCGCGCAGCAGCACGTCCGCCTCCCAGTGGGAGGGGTACGGCGGGGTCTGCTGCGCGGTCACGAGAGAAATCTAGCGGTTGGCCCCAGGTCGACGCTCATGGCGAGACCCGGGTGGGCTCGTCACGGGAGCTGGAGAGCGCTCGCAAGCCTGCGCCACTCGGGCAGCGGCAGATCGGAAAGGCCGCGCTCGGCGAGCACCTGGACCAGCACGTGGTCTGCTCCGGCGTCGCGGTGGGCGTGCAGACGAGCCCGCACGGCGTCCTCATCGCCCCAGGCGGCGCCCAGGTCCACCCAGCGGTCGCTGCCCTCGCCCTCGAAGTCCTCCGGCACCAGGCCGTAGTCCCGCAGTGCGCCGGTGTAGTTGGGCAGGCCGAGGTACATCGACAGGCGCCGGCGGGCGACGGCGCGAGCGCGTGCCGGGTCCGCCTCGAGGACCACCTTCTGCTCGGCAGCCAGCAGCGGCCCCGCTCCGAGCACGGCCCGTGCGTGCGCGGTGTGCTCGGGCGGCATCAGGTAGGGGTGCGCGCCGGCGGTGCGGGTGCCGGCCAGACCGAGCATGCGCGGACGGAGGGCGGCCAGGAGCCGGCCCTCCTCCGGGACCGTGCCCGCAGCGTCGAGCTCGTCGAGGTAGGCGACGGTTCGGCTGTACGGCTTGACGTACGTCTGCTCACCCACCTGCTGGGCATGGCTGTTGCCGAGGCCGAGCACGAACCGACCGCCGTACGTCGCGTCGAGCTCCGCGTAGCGAGCCGCCACCGCGGCCGCGGGGTTCTCCCAGATGCTCACGATCCCGGTGACGACGAGCAGGTCGGTGCTGCCGGCGAGCAGTGCCTCGTGCACCGCGAACGGCATGGAGGAGGACCCGACCCAGATCGCGCCGTACCCGAGGCTCTCCACCTCGGCCGCGACCTCGCGCGCCCGGCCGAGGTCTGACCACTGCTGCGCACCGGTCCACACCCCGTACGGCGTCAGCCGCCTCTTGAGCTCGTCCACCTTCTGCTGGTCGGGCATGCCGGAATCCCATCTGATCGACTATGTTCGACGGTGATCGAACATCTCAACCTTGTACGACGGAGATCGAACATGTCAACCGATTCCCGCTCCCCGGCAGCCGACGCAGAGCTCCAGCGCGCCCTCGATGCGGTCGGCGACCCCGTACGACGCTCGATCCTCCGGCAGCTGGCCTCGGCCGACCCCTGGACGATCGCGTGCGGTCAGCTCGACCTCCCCGTGGGGAAGTCGACGCTGACCCATCACTTCAGGTCCCTCGTCGAGGCCGGTCTCCTCGAGCAGCGCGACGAGGGCAACCGGCGGATGAACCGGCTCAGGCGCGAGGAGTTCGACCGCCGGTTCCCCGGGCTGCTCGACCTGGTGCTCCACGACCCGTCGGCCACCTGATGTCGACGCGTGTCCGAACGTCCTGACCGACTGGTCAGGCAGCTCGTACGAGCGGCGGGTCGAGGTCGCCGCTGATGTCGATGGTGCCGACCGGGCTGACGACGTACTCGTAACCGTGCGGGCTGCGCCATAGGTAGGTGCCGGTCCGGATGCGCTGGTAGCGCCACCCGTGGTGGGTCTTCATCCGGTGATGTCGTCGACACAGCGGAGTGAGGTTCTGACTGCTGGTCTTGCCGCCCTCAGCATGGGCGACACGATGGTCGAGGTCGCAGTATTCGGCGCGAGCCTGGCAATACGGGAAGCTGCACTTCTGGTGGATCAGCGCGGCTTGGCGTCGCTGTCGGGCGGTCGGGACATACCCGGCGGTTTCGATGTCCTCGGCCAGGTCGACCACGATGACCGGCTTGACCACGGTCCCGGGGACCGTGGCCCACTGCTCGAGGCGTTCGATGCTGACCAAGCCACGAGTGTTCTCTAGCCGTGCCAGGCCGGTGCCGGCGAGGTCGCGGGTCTCGGCGTGGATCACCAGCTCGACAACCCGCGCGACACCCGGGACACCGTCGAAAGTGCCGGAGTTGTAGGCCCGGCCCAGGATCCCGAGCGCCGCAGCCCGCCGCACGTCCAGGCTCGCATCGGCGTAGTCGTCCTGGTCGAGGAGCCCGTGCGCGACCGCGGCCACAGCCTGCTCCAGATCCAGGGCATCGGCAGCGTCGAGGACGCCATCGATGTACCCCAAAGCAAGGACGGCTTGGCCTTGTTCGGCACCCGCGCCGACAAACGGGACGGTCTCGTTGGCGGTGATGGTGACCGAACGATGCTCGACGGCATCGGATTCAGAGACTGCGGCGGCAACGTCGGGTTCGAACCGTGCTGCCGCCTGGGTGATGGCCCGCTCCAACTGGACCGGCCCCATCTGGTGGGCGTACGGCCCGACATGCTGATCCACCCACGCCGCCACGTCGGCATCGAGGTTCCGGGTCAGGTCCGCGATCCGACGGGCCCGCCAGGCCAGCAGCGACCCGTCCAAGATCCGCACCCACACATGCTTGAGCCGGTAACGCAGCTCGACCGCGTCCCCGAGGAACTTCTTCCCCGCCTGGGTGGAGCGCCCCCAGACGGCGGCGAACTCCACGGCTGCTGCCTCGGACACCAGCGGTGCCCCAGGCCCGGCCAACGGCAGCATTCGGTCCCCGAACGCATCCTCATCCAGCCGCGCCGCGTCCTCCACAGTGTCGACCGAATGCAACGCGGCGAACCGTGCCGCAGCGATCAACACATCCCGGTCAGCCTGCTCCGCGACCGCCCGAGACGTACGCACCACGGCCAGCAGACCGCTGGTGGTGTCGTCGGGGTCGAGGAGTGCTTCCATGCCAGATATTTTACCAGCACCCACCGGCAAGATCGCACGTATTTTGCCTGGTCAGACGACATATTTACGCCAGTTCCGGGTGGTGATTTGGCGTCGATACGCCACCCGAACCAAGCCGCGCCGACCCACCCTGGCAAGTGCCGGCACCCAACTGAAATCAAAGCCCGACAGGGCTGGCTGCCGACCCGACAGCCAGCCAATCTTTTTCGAGGTGGCGGCCAACGCGGCAGCGAAGAACCCCTCAGTGACGTACGGCGTTGGCGCGGTCGCGCTCGTTGAGCACCCGCCAGCCGTCATAGTCCCAGTTCCGCGCCAGCTTCTGGGCGTGCTTGGGAGCGTCGCCCTCATGGTTGCGGATGACGAGTTCGCGCACGGCGAACTCCACCGCCTCCTGGGGCGTGGTAGCGCCGGAGATCCGCTGGATCTCCGCGAGCAGCTCGTTGTCGAGCTCGATCTGGGTGACAGCCATCTTCAAGCACCTCCATGTGCGTTGAACCGGTGACTCCTGGACGGATTGGTCTCTACAGCCAATGTACGCGGATGTGCGGCGTACGGAAGGCCGACCTGCCTCGGATCTCCTCCAGAAATCGGCACAGTCGGCGAGCCCGATGTCGCACTCGCACAGGGATTCGAGACAATGCCCCTTATGGCACGCGGCAAGACCAAGCAGGACGTACCCGACGACTTCGAGGAGCACATCCTCGACACCGACATCGGGGACGAGATGCGGTCCTCATTCCTGGAGTACTCCTACTCCGTCATCTACTCGCGGGCGCTGCCCGACGCCCGCGACGGCCTCAAGCCCGTTCAGCGGCGGATCCTCTACACGATGAACGACATGGGCGTACGTCCCGACCGCGGCCACGTGAAGTGTGCCCGCATCGTCGGTGAGGTGATGGGCAAGCTGCACCCGCACGGCGACGGCGCGATCTACGACGCCCTGGTCCGGATGGCGCAGCCGTGGGCGATGCGGCTGCCGATGATCGACGGGCACGGCAACTTCGGCTCCCCCGGCGGCGACGACCCGGCGGCGGCCATGCGTTACACCGAGGCCCGGATGGGCCCGGCGGCGCAGGCGATGACCGATGACATCAAGGAAGACACGGTCGACTTCCGGCCCAACTACGACTCGCGGGAGATGGAGCCGAGCGTGCTCCCCGCGGCGATCCCCAACCTGCTGGTCAACGGCGCCACGGGCATCGCGGTCGGCATGGCCACCAACATGGCCCCGCACAACCTGGTCGAGGTCATCGCCGCCGCGCGCCACCTGATCAAGCACCCCGGCGCCGAGCTCGACACGCTGATGAAGTTCATCCCCGGCCCCGACCTGCCCACCGGCGGCACCATCGTCGGCCTCGACGGGATCCGGGATGCGTACGAGACCGGCCGCGGCTCCTTCAAGATCCGCGCCACCACGCGGATCGAGCCGTTCGGGCGACGCAAGGGCATCGTGATCACCGAGCTGCCGTTCAACATCGGCACCGAGAAGATCATCGAGCGGGTCAAGACGCTGGTGCAGTCCAAGAAGATCCAGGGCATCGCCGACCTCAAGGACCTCACCGACCGCGAGCACGGCACCCGCCTCGTCATCGAGGTCAAGAACGGGTTCGTGCCCGAGGCCGTGCTCGAGCAGCTCTACAAGATGACGCCGCTGGAGGACTCCTTCGGCATCAACAACGTCGCGCTCGTCGACGGGCAGCCGCGCACGCTCGGCCTCAAGGAGCTGCTCGAGGTCTTCCTGGGACACCGCTACGACGTCGTCCGTCGTCGTTCGCAGTTCCGTCGTGACAAGGCGGCCGACCGGCTCCACCTGGTCGACGGGCTGCTGATCGCGATCCTCGACATCGACGAGGTCATCCAGCTGATCCGCTCCTCCGACAACGCCGGCGAGGCCAAGGAGCGGCTGATCTCGGTCTTCGACCTGAGCCAGCCGCAGGCGGAGTACATCCTCGACATGGCGCTGCGCCGGCTGACGAAGTTCTCCAAGATCGAGCTGGAGAAGGAGCGCGACGACCTCCGCTCGACGATCGAGTACCTCGACTCGATCCTCGGCGACGACGAGATGCTGCGGAAGGTCGTCTCCGACGAGCTGGGCGAGGTCGCCAAGACGTTCGGCACCCCGCGGCGCACCGTGCTGCTCGCCTCCGCCGGCACCCCGGCGCTCGAGGCGATGAGCCTCGAGGTCGCCGACGACCCGTGCTTCGCGCTGCTGTCCTCGACCGGCCTCCTGGCCCGCTCCTCGGATGCCGAGCCCTTCTCGACGGGCTCGGCGCGCGCCAACCACGACGTGATCGTCTCGGTGGTCCCGGCCACCGCGCGCGGCCAGATCGGCGTCCTCACCTCCCGCGGCCGTCTCGTACGTCTCGGGGTGCTCGACCTGCCGGCGATGCCGCCGACACACGGTGACCCCAACCTGTCCGGCGGTCTACCGCTGTCCGCGCTGCTCTCCCTGGAGTCCGACGAGCGCGCGCTGGCGCTCACGACGCTGGCCACCGACGGTCCCGGCATCGCGCTCGGCACCAGGCTCGGCGTCGTCAAGCGGGTCAACCCCGAGGTGCTGCTCAACAAGGACGAGTGGGAGGTCATCAAGCTCGCCGACGGCGACGAGGTGGTCGGCGCGGCGCAGCTGCGCACCGGCACCGAGTCGCTGGTCTTCGTCACCTCCGACGCCCAGCTCCTGCACTTCCCGGCCGACGTGGTCCGTCCCCAGGGCCGCAGCGCCGGCGGCATGGCCGGCGTCCGGATGGCCCACGGGTCCAAGGTCGTCTTCTTCGGCGTCGTCTCCCCCGACGCGCCCGAGGGGGCCGCGGTCGTGACCGTCGCCGGGTCCTCGAGCGCTCTGCCCGGGACCGAGACCGGATCGGTGAAGACCACACCGTTCAGCGAGTACCCGGCCAAGGGCCGGGCCACCGGCGGCGTACGCGCGCACCGCTACCTCAAGGGCGAGGACTCGATCGTCTTCGCCTGGGTCGGCGCCGCACCTGCGATGGCAGCCGCAGCGTCGGGAGCACCGATCGACCTCCCCGAGATCGACCCGCGCCGTGACGGCTCCGGCATCCCGCTCGAGCAGCCCATCGACGCCGTCGCCGGCCCCGTCGCCAACCGATAGCCCCCGCCAACCGCTCCGCTGGTCGAGCCGGATTCGTGAGGAACGAACGAATCCGGCTCGACCAGCGGTGATCAGCGCAGGGCGATCGGGTTCACCGGGGCACCGACGGCGCCAGTGACGCGCAGCGGGGCCGCGGTCAGGAGGAAGTCGTAGCGACCGTCCTGCGCGCACGCGGAGGCGAGGCCGTCGAGGTCCCACATCTCGCCGAGGAAGAGCCCCAGGTGCGGGATCGCGACCTGGTGCAGCGGCTGGAACGCGTCGTCGAACTCGTTCGGACGCACCTCGAAGCCCCAGGTGTCGGTCGCGATCGCGGCGATCTCGGTGCGGTGCAGCCAGTCGGCGGTGGTGAAGGAGAGGCCGGGAGCCGGCCCGCCGGCGTAGCCACCCCAGCCCTCGCCGGCGGCGACACCCCGGCGGGCCCGGGTCAGCTGACCGGTGCGGACGACGACGATGTCGCCGCGGCCCACGGCCGCGCTCGCACCCTGCGCGGCGATCGTCTGCGCCAGGTGCTCCTCGGTGATCGCGAACCCGTCGGGCAGCTCTCCGTCGGTGCCGACCGCGCGGCCGACGTCGAGCAGCACCCCGCGACCGCAGACCACGTCGGCGACCGTCTCGATCCCGGTGACGCCGTCACCCAGCGAGGTCACGACCGACTCCGCCGGGCGGCCGTTCCAGGCGCGCCCGTGGTCGAATATGTGGCCGAGGCCGTCCCACTGGGTCGAGCACTGCAACGGCATCGCGATGACGTCGTCCGCGCCACCGATCCCGTGCGGGAAGCCCTGGACACCGGTCACCGCGTCGGTGCCGGTGTCGAGCATGGTGTGCACCGGGTTCGTACGCCGTCGCCAGCCGTTCTGCGGCCCGTCCATGTCGAAGGGCAGGGAGAGCGAGTACGACCGCCCGGTCCGCACCAGCCCCGCGGCCGAGACCCGTCGGGCGTCGGTCAGGAAGTTCATCGTCCCGCGGACGTCGTCCTCGCCCCAGCGTCCCCAGTTGGAGACCCGGGCGACCGTCTTCGCGATCTCACCCTCGGGGTCGCGTCGATCCAGGACGCTCACGAGGCGTCCAGCTCGGCGAAGGTGTCCGCGACCCAGTCGGCGACGAACCCCAGGACGTGTGGGAGGTGGTCCAGCCCGATGTGCTCGGTGGCGCCCTCCTCGGGGGTGAAGATCCGCAGTTCCCGCTGGGGGCTGTTGACCGCCTGGTCGTAGGAGCGACGGGCGTAGGACAGCGGGATCTGGCGGTCGTTCTCACCATGGGCGATCAGGAACGGCACCGTGATCTCCTCGACCACCCCGTCGAGGTTGATGTCCTCGGCGAACCGGATGAACGTGTCGACGTCGGGCTGCCCCCACACCCACAGCACGTGGTCCCAGTAGTGCGGCACCGGATTCTCGCCCTCACGCTCGAGGCGTCGCTTCTGCACCGCACCCCAGTCATGGTTCGCGCCCCAGGCGACACACAGCGCCAGCCGCTTCTCGTACGCCGCCGCGCGGGGCGCGTAGTAGCCACCCAGCGACCAGCCCACGAGCCCGAACCGGTCGGCGCGTACGTCCGAGCGGGTCTCGAGCCAGTCGACGCAGGCCGCGGCCCACGCCTCGGTGTCGACGCGGGCGGTGAGCCCGTCGAGACGCAGCGCCTCCCCGGCACCGCCGCAGTCGACCATCAGCGTCGAGATGCCACGAGCGGCCAGCTCGGTGTGGACGCCGGCGCCGACCATCATCTCCTTGGTCGAGTCGAGGCCGTTCCACACGATCATCACCGGCGCCGGCGTCCCGTCCCGATGAGCCGGGTGGAAGTAGGCGGGCAGCGTGGTCTCACGGCCGTTCTCGACGTACGGGATCGCGACCTTGACCGTCGGCTGGTCGAGCAGCTCGAAGGAGCGGACCAGTAGGTCGACGCTGCGCTGGTACTCGGCGTTGCGGCCCGGGTCCTTCGCGCTCTGCATCCGCTCGGCCTGGGAGACGTAGACCGAGGCGCGGAAGAGCTTCTGCCCTGCCGTACGCCGGTGGCCGGCCTTCTCGGCCTCGCCGGCCTGCTCCTCGAGCTGGTCGGCGACACGGCGCCAGGCAGCCATGAACTCGGCGGTGCCCACGTCGGAGCCCTGGGCGGCGAGCTCTCGCAGCGGCCGGCAGGCACGGTCGACCTCGTCGATCAGGCCGCCGGAGTTGAGCGTGGCGACCACGCCCAGGTTCCAGACGTAGTTGCCGGGGAAGTACTCGAACATCTCTTGTCCTCTTCGTTGTGATGAATCTCAGCGCAGGGCGTCGGAGACGGCCTTGGCGCCGGCGTGCGAGGCGACCCCGCCGTCGACGGGGATCTCGGCACCGGTGACGTACGCCGCTGCGTCGCCGAGCAGGAAGACCACGACCGACGCGACCTCCTCGGGCGTGCCGACGCGGCCGAGCGGGGTGGCCGCGACCGAGGCGTCGCGGAACGCGGGCGGCGCGGAGGCGGTCATGGCGGTCTCGATGAAGCCCGGGTGCACGGCGTTGACGCGGATCCCGCGCTCCCCGAGCTCCAGCGCCGCAGTGTGTGTGAGCCCGCGTACGGCCCACTTGCTGGTCGTGTAGGCCACCGGGTAGTGCCCCTGCAGGGCGGCGAGCGACCCGATGGTGACGATCGACCCGCCGGCCGGCATCAGCGGCGCCAGCGCCTGGATCCCGAGCAACGGCCCGAGCACGTTGACGTCGTGGGCGTCCCGCATGTCGGCGACGCTCGCCGCGCCCACGCGGGCACGGCGGGTCACGCCCGCGCAGCTCACCAGCCCATGGACCTGCCCGGCGAGCTCGCCGGCCAGCCCGGCCCAGGCGTCCTCATCACGGACGTCCAGCTTCCGTACGCCGGGCGCGCTCTCCCGGTCGACGCCCACCACCGTCCCGCCCGACGCGGTCACGGCGGCGGCGACCGCCGCCCCGATCCCCGAAGCGGCACCGGTGACCACGACCGTACGTCCGGCCAGCGAGCTCATCGCGATCCCCGAGCAGCCGCCCGGGCGGCACCGTCACGGCGGCGCACCGCTGGCAGCTCGGGCGCCGGCGGGGCGACCGCGACGGTGTTGGTGAGGGTGCCGATCCCCTCGACCTCGAGGGTGACCACGTCACCGGGCTGCAGCGGCTTCGGCTCCTGCGCACCATGACGGCCCCACAGCTCGGCCAGGCACCCGCCGTTGCCGACGGTGCCCGAGCCGAGGACGTCGCCGGCGACCACGCGGGAGTCGCGGGAGGCGTACGCGATCATCGTCTCGAAGGTCCAGCCGCTGTGGGCGAGAAGGTCGCGGCCCACCTCGATGCCGTTGACCGACACCGTGCACAGCAGGTCGAGGAAGCCGTCCTCGTCCCGGAACGGCGCCAGCTCGTCGGCGGTCACGATCCACGGCCCGAGCGTGGTCGCGAAGTCCTTGCCCTTCGCCGGCCCGAGGCCGACCTGCATCTCGCGGCCCTGCACGTCGCGGGCCGACCAGTCGTTGAGGATCGTGTAGCCGAAGACGTATGTCCAGGCCTCCTCCGGAGGGACCGACCGGCCCTCGGAGCCGACGACGACGGCGACCTCGAGCTCGAAGTCGCGCGCCTCGCAGGCCGCCGGGAACGGGACCGCCGCGTCCGGCCCGAGGATCGCGTGCGGGTTGGTGAAGTAGAAGGCCGGGGCGTCGTACCAGGCATCGGGGACGCCGACCGCGCCGTCGACCGAGCGGCGTACGCCCTCGACGTGCTCCTCGAAGGCGACGAAGTCACGGATCGAGGCCGGCTCGAGCGGCGCCAGCAGCTCGACCTCGGCAAGGTCGAGGGGATCCGCCGCCCGGGCATGGTCGGCGGCACGGTCGAGCGCGTCGCGTCCGGCGGCGATCAGCGAGCGCATGGAGTGCCGGACGGCGAACGGGTGCAGACCCTCGTCGGTGACCAGGCCGACGCGCGGCACCCGCAGGTCGTGGTCGAGGTAGGTGGCGAGCTTCATCGGTCCTCCTCAGACCGGCGGGGCGACGAAGACGCCCTTGTCCGGGTCGTTGAAGGACTTGCCGGCGATCAGCTCGTCCATCGGGTTGGCGGTGCCCCACTGGTCGGTGACCTCGGGGTCGCTGAAGTCGTAGAGGTGCGGGTGCCAGGTGTCCTCGGCGAGCTCCTCGAGCTCGGTGGTGTACTCGATCGTGTTGCCGTGCGGGTCCAGGAAGTAGCTGAAGGTGTTGTTGCCGGCCAGGTGCCGCCCCGGGCCCCAGATCTTCTCCACGCCGGCGCGCAGCAGCCGCCCGGTGCCGCGCATGTACTCGTCCAGGCCGCGCATCTCGAAGGAGGCGTGGTGCAGGGCGACGTGCGGCCCGCGGGCGATCGCCAGGCTGTGGTGGAACCGGTTCGTGCGCAGGAACCACATCATCGAGCCCATCCGCGGGTGCATCAGGGTGTCGGAGAGCGCGAAGCCGAGGTGGCGCTGGTAGAACGCCACGGTCTGCTCGGGGTTGGGCGAGTTGATGACGACGTGGGAGAGCTTGACCGGGACCGACTCGCCCTCCTCGATCTTCCGATGTTGACGCACGGCAACATCGCAGGAGACCTCGACCGTGCGTCCGTCGTTGTCGAAGAAGCGGAAGCCGTAGCCGCCGCCCGGCGTCAGGACCGGGCCCGGCTCGCTGACGAGCTTCACCCCGGCCCGGCCGAGCCGCTCGGCCATCGCGTCGACATCGGCCGGACTGGCCGCGCCGAAGGCGATCAGGTCCAGGCGCTTGTCGTCGGCGCGGCGCAGGCGCACGGAGTAGTGCTCCGGGGAGCCCTCCGCGGCCAGGAACGCCAGACCGGAGTCGGTGGTCTCGGCCGTGAGCTTCCAGGTGCTCGTGTAGAACTCCAGCTGCCGCTCGTAGTCGGGCACGGCCAGGTCGACGTGGCGCAGGTGGGTGATCAGCCGCTCGGCGGGCGGGGTCTCGATGACGGGGTCGGTCACGGTGTTCTCCTTGGTGGGATAGCGGAAGTCAGGCCGGGTCGCTGACGAGGTCGGCGACGCGGGCCATCAGCCCGGGGACGTCACCGCGCTCGTGCGCCTTCAGCCAGGTGCAGAGCTGGAGCGAGGCCTCGACGACGGCCTTCGCGCGCGGCAGCCGGCGCTCGGTGAACGCGGGCCAGACCGCGTCCAGGTCGTCGGTGCTGGTCAGCAGCTCGGCGAGCACGGCCGCGTCCTCGAGCGCCTGGGCAGCGCCCTGGGCGAGGGTCGGCGGGCAGCTGTGCGCGGCGTCGCCGATGATCGCGACCCGGCCGCGGTTCCAGGGGCCGTCGACGACATGGCTCTCGAAGTGGGTGTGGTTCACGCGCGCGGCGTCGGTCAGGGACGCGCGGATCTCGTCCCACGGCCCGTGGTACGCCTCGGCGAGCTCGCGCATCACCGCCAGCCCCTCCTGTGGCGAGAGGCCGCTCCGGTCCTGGGCCGGCTCGACGATGTAGGCGTACAGGGCGTCCTCCGACGTCGGGCAGTAGCCCGCGATGTAGGACGGTCCGCCGTAGAAGAGGTCGGTGCGCGTGACCTCGGCCGGACGCCGGGTGAAGGCCCGCCAGATCCCCATCCCGACCGGCTCGGGCTCGGCGTCGATGCCGATCGCCCGGCGGGTCCAGGACCGCACCCCGTCGGCACCGACGACGAGGTCGTAGCGTCCGTCCGACCCGTCGGCGAAGGCGACGTCGACGCCCGTCTCGTCCTGCTCGATGCCGGACGGGAAGGTCCCGAAGCGCACCTTGGCGCCGGCCGCGACGGCGCGGTCGAGGAGGATCCGAGCCAGCGTGGGGCGGTACATCCCCACCGTCGCGGGCAGGTCCGGCCCGCCCGTGCGGTGGTCCTCCAGCTCGACCAGCAGCGTGCCGGCCGGGTCGGGCGCGCGCAGCCCGAGGGTGTCGTACCCGTAGCCCTCCGCGTGCAGCTGCTCCCACACCCCCAGGTCGCGCAGCACCCGCAGTGCGTTGCCCTGCAGGGTGATCCCGGAGCCGAGGACCGAGATGTCCGGCTTCGCCTCGACGAGGTCGACCGAGATGCCTTGCTCGGCGAGCAGGATCGCGGTCGCCGTCCCGGCGGTTCCGGCACCGATGACGAGAACCGAGCTGATGGCGGGCATGAGATCTCCATGGTTGTGGGGCGGTGGAGTGACGAGCACCACTCTCACCCTCACGGAACTATTCAGGAAGAGCAGATCGCCGATCTTGCCTATACATGGCGTTTATAGTCTCGCCATGGCCACCGATCCCCTCCGCAACCTCGATCTCAACCTGCTGCTCTCCCTGGACGCACTGCTCGAGGAGCGCAACGTCACCCGCGCCGCGGAACGGCTCGGGCTGAGCCAGCCGGCGGTCTCGGCCGCGCTGCGGCGCCTGAGGCGTCACTTCGGCGACGAGCTCCTCGTCCGCACCGGCAACCGCTACGACCTCACCCCGCTGGCCACCCAGCTCCGCGGGGCCACCACGACAGCACTGGCCGGCGTACGCCGGGTCTTCGAGGCCGAGCCGGGCTTCGACCCGGCGACCTCGACCCGGGAGTTCACCGTGGTCGCCTCGGACTACTCCACGACCGTCCTCGGCGACCACCTCGCCACCGAGCTGGCCCGGGAGGCCCCCGGCGTACGCCTGCGGTTCCAGCTGCAGACCCACGCCGACGTCGACCAGGCACCGGAGTCGCTGCGGCACGTCGACGGGATGGTCCTCCCCCACGGCTTCCTCCACGACCTGCCCGCGGTCGAGCTCCACACCGACGGCTGGCTGCTGGTCGTCTCCGCCGACAACGACGCGGTCGGCGAGACGATCACCATGGGGCAGCTCGCCGAGATGCCGTGGGTCGTCACCCACCACGCCCCGACCGCCTTCACCCCGGCCGTACGCCAGCTCAGCATGATCGGCGTCGAGCCCGACGTCCATGTGGTGACCGAGAGCTTCCTCCCGGTCCCGTTCCTGGTCGCCGGCACCCCGCGCGTCGCCCTGTTGCAGCGTCAGCTCGCCACGCGGCTGACGGGGGCCGCCGGTGTCCGCGTCCTCGAGTGCCCCTGGGACGTGATCCCGCTCAAGGAGGCGTTCTGGTGGCATCCCGCCCATCGTGCGGACCCGGCGCACGGCTGGCTGCGCCGGATGATGGCCCGCGCCGCCGAGCGGATGGAGCAGCCGGACTGATGTCGGGCTATCGACGCGGCTGATACCCAGCAGAAGCAGGTTTGGCTTCCGCAATACCTGCCAGGTCTTCCACGATTCTGTGACTGCTGTCACACGTCTCGGCCTGATCCCTGGAGACCCCATGTCCGACCCCCTCACGCCCGTCCGGCGAGCCGGACGCCCGCAGGGCTTCCTGCTGATGTTCATGAGCTGCCTGCCGGTCCTCGGCGCCGTGCTGCTCGCTCCCGTCCTGCCGCGGATGCAGGACCACTTCGGCGACAGCGGCGCCGCGACCACGCTGGTACCGCTCTCGCTCACCGTCCCGGCGCTGATGATCGCGCTCCTGGCACCTTTCGCCGGGCGCATCGTGGACAGGTTCGGGCGCAAGCGGCTGCTGCTGACCGGCCTGGCGGTCTACGCCGTCTTCGGCACCGCCCCGCTGTGGCTGGACGGGCTCGCCGCGATCGTGGTGAGTCGGGCGGGGGTCGGTGTCGCCGAGGCGGCGATCATGACCTGCTGCACCACGCTCATCTCCGACTACTTCTCCGGCACCGAGCGTGACCGCTGGCTCGGCATGCAGACCGTGTTCGCGTCGCTGTCGGCGACCGTGTTCTTCGCCCTCGGCGGGGCGCTGGGCGCCCAGGACTGGCGCACCCCGTTCTGGCTCTACGCCTCCAGCCTGCTCTTCCTCGTCCTCACCGCGACGCTCATCTGGCAGCCGGCCGGCGAGACCGCCCGGGCCGGGGAGCGCGCTCCCCTGCCTCCGTTGCCCACCCGCGCCCTCGCCCTGCCGTGCGCGGTCACCCTCGTCGGCGGCGTCGTCTTCTACACCCCGATCGTGGAGCTGCCCTACGTGCTCGACGCGGCCGGCATCACCGCCGTCCCCGTCATCGGCGCCTTCACCGCGCTCGCCTCGCTCGCGACGGCCGGTGGTGCGTACGCCTTCGGCCGGGTCTCCGGCCGCGGCACCGCCACGCTGCTGCCGATCGCCTTCGGGCTGGCCGGGACCGGGCTGGTCGTGCTCGGCGCGACCTCGGTGGTGCCGGTCATCGTGCTCGGAGCGGTGATCGCCTCGGCCGGCACCGGCCTGATGCTGCCCACCCTGCTCGTCTGGGCCCAGTCCGGTCTCACCTTCGAGCAGCGCGGCCGCGGCACCGGCCTGTGGACCGCCGCCCTGTTCCTCGGCGAGTTCGTCTGCCCGCTCCTGGTCGTCGCCTTCACCGGTGCCCTCGGCGGCCTCGGTGCCGCCGTCGTCCTCGTCGGCGTCATCGCCGTCCTCCTCGCCCTCCTCACCCGCCGCGTCCTCACCCGCGACGTGGCCGTCACCGCCTGACCCGGGAGCCGACTCTCGGCCCTGCGGAGGCATGAACCGGCGTAGGCGGGTACCGGGTCACTCCGACGCAGAGGGAGGGAGCATGGCCGTACAGGCAGCCACGCCCGCCACGGATCGAGCGGCTCGCCTCCGCTCGCGGGCCCGCCGGCTTCCGTGGGGCCAGGCCCTGACGACGGCGGTCGCGGGAGCCATCGCGTTCTGGATCGGTGCCGTCTTCCCCGGCCCGGCTGGCGAGTTCCCCTACTACGCGCCCCTGGGGGCCGTGGTGGCGATGTCCTCGACCGTGCTGGGCTCGGTGCGCAAGTCCGTCCAGAGCATCGTCAGCATCTGGCTGGGCTCCGCCATCGCACTGGCCATCGGGGCGGTCCTCGAGCCAGGGCCCGCGACGGTGGCCCTGGTGATCGGGGTGGGCACGATCGCGGGGAGCTGGCACCGGCTCGACGACAAGGGCCACTGGGTCCCGACGGCGGCCTTGTTCGTGCTGATCATCGGGACCGGCGATCCCATGGCGTTCGTGAGTGCCTTCGGCGGCCTCACCCTGATCGGCGCCGCGATCGGGGTCGCGATGACGATGCTCTTCCCGCAGCTGCCTCTCGCGCCCGCGGAGCGGGCGATGGACGAGGTCCGGAAGGAGGTGCTCATCCAGCTCCGGCGGCTGGCGCATGCTCTGCACCGAGACAGCCCACCGACCGAGGACCAGTGGAGCGACCTCCTGGCCCAGCTGGAGCCGGCCCTGCAGGACATGCGCGCCGCGAGGCAGCTCGTCCTCGATGCCTCCCGTGCCAACATGCGGCGGGAGAACCACCGAGACCGCTTGGCGAGGCAGCTCGAGCAGGCAGCGAGCCTCGAGCGGGTGTGTCTCCTGGTCGAGGAGCTCGCCCAGCTCCTGGAGGAGGAGGAACGGGCGGGGAACGATCAGCTCGGTCTGGGCCCGGAGCTGCGCCCGCCGACGGCGCGAGCGCTGCTCGCTCTCGCGGACCTGGTGGAGTCGGGAGACGGGCGCACCGCCGACCCGGAGGCCAAGGCGGTCGCGCAGGATGCCCTGGCCGCGCTCGTCGACCAGATCCACGACGTACGTCGCGGCGAATCCTCGGACGAGGATCTCTTCACCGCCGGCAACATCGTCACCACCATCCGCCGGTGCCTGGAGACTCCGCGTCCGGCCCACCGATGAGGCCACCTGGACACCACGAGGGTTGCGGGGCGTGGCATTCTGAGCCGCATGCCACTGAGCCTGCCACGCTTCGCCTTCGCCCTCGTCGCCCTTCTGGCCGCGCTTCTCGTGATGACCTCCTGCGGCGACGAGGACCCGGCCAAGGGCCGTACGCCGAAGCAGGTGCTCGCCGCGGCGCAGAAGCACCTCGACGAGACGAGCGGGATCAACTTCTCGATCGCCTCCGACGACCTGCCCGAGGGCATCACGACGCTGAAGGCGGCGACCGGGACGCTGACCCGCCAGCCCGCGTTCCAGGGCAAGCTGACCGTGCCGGTGATGGGCGCCGAGGCACAGGTCGAGGTGGTCTCGGTCGACGGTGTCGTCTACGCGAAGCTGCCGTTCACGACGGCGTTCCAGGAGCTCGACCCGGCCGACTACGGCGTGCCCGACCCGGCCGCGCTGATCGCGCCGGAGACCGGCATCTCCTCGCTGCTCGCCGCGACCGAGGACGTGAAGATCGGCAAGTCGGTGCGCGGCGGCGCCGACAACGACGAGATCCTCTCGACCTACACCGGCACGCTCCCCGACTCCGCGGTCCAGAAGATCCTGGCCGGCGCGACCGGCGACTTCGACGTCACCTACATCATCAACGACTCCGACCACCTCACCGAGGCCACCATCACGGGCCACTTCAGCGGTGAGGGCGAGGCGGCCTACTCCTACACGATCGACATCAACGAGTACGACGTCGAGAAGGAGATCACCAAGCCGTGAGGGCCGTCCTGTGGTTGGCGGCCGTCGCGGTGGCGTTCGCCGCCGCGGACACCTACGTCGTCGTGCTGGCGCTGCCGGACATGATGGCGGGCGTCGGGCTCTCGATCGAGGAGCTGCAGCGGGCCGCGCCGTTGATCTCCGGGTTCCTGCTGGGCTATGTGGCGGTGCTGCCGCTGATCGGACGGCTCGCCGACCTTCTCGGGCACCTGCCGGTGCTCGTCGGCGGACTGGTCGTCTTCGCCTTCGGCTCGTTCCTCACGGCGCTGTCGTGGGACCTGGCCGCGATGGTGGTCGGCCGGTTCTTCCAGGGGCTGGGCGGCGGCGCGCTCGTGCCGGCGACCCTCGCGCTGGTGGCGGCGCTCTACCCCGCCGAGCGCCGCGGGGTGCCGCTCGGGCTGGTCTCGGCGGTCCAGGAGCTCGGCTCGGTGCTCGGGCCGCTCATCGGAGCGGCCGTGCTCGCCGTCGCGGACTGGCGGGCGATCTTCGTGCTCAACCTCGTCGTCGGCGTCGTGCTGGCGGTGGCGATCCGGCGGCTGGGCCGCTCGGACGCGGTCCGGGATCGCTCACGGCGACCGGACCTGGTCGCACTGCTGCTGTTGCTGCTCACCGGCGCCGCGTTCGTGCTGCTGGCGATCGAGCCGACCGCGCTGGTCCAGGACCTGACCTGGGGCGCGCTCTACGTGCCCCTGGCCGGGTCGACCCGCTGGCTGACCCCGCTGGGCCTGGTCACGATCCTCGGCGGTCTCGCCAGCCTGCTGAAGTACAGCTTGCTCAAGCGCGGCCTGCGGCCGGGCGTACGCCGCGTGCTCGGCCGGATCACCGCCGAGGTCGACCTCCTCGGTGCGCTGCTGCTCTCCTTCGCCCTGGCCGGGGTGATCCTGGCCTTCGCGACCGCCGACCCCGAGGTGGCGGTCTTCTCCGAGCAGGGCGTCTGGTATCTCATCGCCGGCGGGCTGGCGCTGCTCGGCTTCGTGGTCCACCTGCGCCGGGCGCAGGACCCGATCGTGCCGCGCGGCGCCTTCGCCCGGACCCCGGCGTGGGGCTCGGTGCTGATCTCGTTCTTCGTCGGCGCGGCGCTGGTCGCGGCGCTGATCGACGTGCCGCTCTTCGCCCGCACCACGATCTACGGCGACAGCCAGCTCAAGGCGGCCCTGGTGCTGCTCGAGTTCCTGGTCGCGCTGCCGGTGGGTGCCGTCGCGGGCGGCTTCCTCACCCGGCGACTGCCGGCGGGCGTGATCGCGGGGGGCGGGATGCTGCTGGCCGCGGTGGCCTTCGTCCTCATGGCCCGCTGGGACGCCGACGCGCTGCGCTCGCTGTCGGCGACCGTCGTGCTCGTCGCCGGCGGCCTCGGCTTCGGCCTCGCCCTGGCGCCGGTCAACGCGGCGATCCTGGCCACGACCGAGCAGTCGATGCACGGCCTGACCACCTCGTTCACCGTCGTGGCCCGCATGGTCGGCATGCTGGTGGGCATCTCGGCGCTCACCACGATCGGCCTGCGCAGCTACTATGCCGCCCAGGCCGACCTGCCGTCGCTGTCCTCGGTGTGCACCGGCGGCGGCATGTGCGAGGACTACCAGGACCTGCTCATCGGCGCCGCCATCGCCCAGGAGCACACCGTCTTCGCCGGCGCCGCCGTCTGCGCCGCGATCGCCGCCCTGCTCTCCGTCGTGCTGCTGCGCGGCGCGCCGACCCGGGCGCTCTCCCCCAGCGCGACCGTCACCGCGCTGTAGGGGTCACCTCTCGACGTACTCCGGGCGGGTGGAGCCCATCCGCTCGTGGGTCCTGTTCCGAGGCCCGGCGGACCGCTCGACGACGCCGAGTGCGGCACCGAGGCCGAAGGCCGGCATGTTGCCGTAGAGCGTCTCGACCTGGTCGGCCGGGACCCGGTAGGTCTCGTGCCAGATCCCGATGTCGCCGGTCGAGGCGGCGTGCCGGTTGAACGCGGCCCAGGCGGGAGCGTGCGAGAGGGACGGGTCCTTGGCGAACCGGCCGAGATCCTCGACGCTGCGCCAGTACTGCACCGTCAGCAGCACCCTTCCCGACCAGTAGCTGCGCGCGGCGAGCAGCCCCAGCTCCCTGTTCTGGGCGAGCTCCGCGAGCATTCTCGGCATCGCGACGAAGACGGGGAACCAGCTCCGCATCTTGTGCCAGCGGTGGACGCGCATCCCGATCAGGAACACGACGACCTCATCGGCGCCGACGTCCGCGACGCTGTGCCCGGGCGTGACGCCGTCCGGAACGTTCTCAGGAGCCTCTCGATAGCCCCGGGCGATCTTCGACATCCCCGTCCTCCTGACTGGATAGCGATAGTATCTAGTATAGGATAGTGCTCCTATCCAGCACCGCTGTCAACCAGTTCCCGGAGGAACCATGCGGATCTCCGAGCTCGCCGACTCGACCGGCGTGAGCGTCGCGACGATCAAGTACTACGTACGCGAGGGCCTCCTCTCCCCCGGCAGGAAGCTCTCCGAGCGCCTGGCCGACTACGACGAGCGGCACGTACGCCGCCTGCGCCTGCTCCGCGTGCTCCGCGATGTCGGCGCCGTCCCGGTCGGGGCGCTCAAGGCGCTGGTCGACGCGACCCAGGACCGCACCGCCTCGGTGCACGACATGTTCGGCAAGGCCTGCGACGCGCTCCGTGTCGAGACGACCGTGCCCGCGGCCGGGGGCGAGCACACCCGCGACCTCGCCGACGGGATCATCGCCCAGGCGGGATGGACCGAGGTCAGGGCCGATGCCCCCGAGCGCGAGCACCTCGCCGGCATCATCGGGGTCATCCTCGACAGCGGTCTGCCC
This sequence comes from Nocardioides sp. NPDC054178, assembly GCF_055585005.1. Lineage (NCBI taxonomy): Bacteria > Bacillati > Actinomycetota > Actinomycetes > Propionibacteriales > Nocardioidaceae > Nocardioides > Nocardioides sp. NPDC054178. The sequence continues at coordinate 72,500 of NZ_JBVJKY010000004.1, read as the reverse complement.
ACCGACCCCGAGGGCGCGGCGACCTATCTCCCCCTCGTCGATGCGATCGCAGCCTACGAGCTGGGCCAGATCGACGACATCCAGGACCGCGAGGCGATGATGGAGCAGATGGTTTTGGGGCAGGTCGTCCTCGGGGAGTATCTGCTCTGCCTGCGTCGGCTGGCCCACGAGCACCACAGCGCCCTGCGGTTCGCAGGGCGCTGAGGTTTTCGATCCGGACCCGATGCCTCAGGAGCCGCTGGTGACCCGGTCGCTCACGCCCGTCACGCCGAACGCGTTGGCACAGTGGGCGCAGCAGAACATGTGCTGCTCGTTCTGCACCCCGTGCCCGAGGATGCGGGTGCCGCAGTTGACGCACACGGGCGCGACCACCGCCACGGCACACTCGATCGAGTCGAAGACGTGGCGCTCGCCCGAGGCCGTCGTCACCTCGAAGCTCTCGTCATAGTCGTTGCCGCACGTGACGCACTTACCCATGGTCGTTCCTCTCGTCTTCGCTTCACGCTGGACGCCACCCGGCCCGGGGCCCCGAAGGGCACCGGGCCGCATGGTGTCTATGTGAAGATGCTGACCCCACCAGGGCCGACCAGCAGGCCGACGATGATGAGGACCGCGCCCCAAAGAATTTGGCCTCGGACCAGCGCCAAGATGCCGCCGATGACCAGGACTGCCGCGATCAGCCAGAGAAGTAGTGCCATGTCGTTCTCACCTCTGTGTGTAGTTGTTGCGGGGGATGCTCAGACCTTGTCGTCCGAGCGGCTACGGAGCAGGGACTTGCTTCGTCGGCTCCCTGCACTGAGTTGGCCTGCGGATCACTCCTCGTGAGTTCTCTCGTTCGTACACTCCACCCGGTACCCAGTTCGGGCGCCCGTAAACCTCCCCGGTTCGGCAAACCTTCAGGAGAGCGCGAACCGCTCCCAGGAGCGGTGCGCGGCGAGCAGGTCGGGAAGCTCGGCCGCGGCCATCGAGGCGGACTCCTCGCCCTTGACCCCCGGCGCGGTGACCGCGATCCCGGCCGTCGCGATGACCTCGACCCCGTTCCCCCAGGCCAGCAGCGCCTTGCCGTGGCGGAAGATCTCCTCGACCAGCAGGAGGACGTGCGCGTCCGAGGCGACGGTCGCGGCCCCGTCGGCGACCACGAGCGCGTCGTACTCGACGGAGCGAGCCGTCGAGAACGTACGCTGCACGGCCACCTCTCCGCCCAGCGGCGCGGCCGTCGGGGCGATGAGCATCGGCGTCATCCCCGAGCCGAGGAGCGCCGTCCGCAGCCCGTCGACCTCGTCGGCCGGGCTCTCGGGGCCGACGACGATCCCGACGACCCGTCCGTCCGGCGGATAGGAGCCGCCGAGCATCGACAGGGCCGGGCTCGGCTCCGGGTCGGCGAGCTCGCCCGTCGGCGAGGGGGCCTCCAGACCGAGGGCCGTGGCGACCCCGCCGCACAGGTCGGGGGCGATCTCGGCCAGGCACTGGAGCTGTCGCGCCCGGATCTCCTGCTCCTCGACCTTGCCCAGCTCGAAGGCGTACGCGGCGACGATGTGCTGCTTCTCGACCGGGGTCATCGACAGCCAGAAGAGCCGCGCCTGGCTGTAGTGGTCGTCGAACGAGGCCGGCTGCGTACGCTGCTTGGTCGTCTCGGGCACCGTCACCGGGTTGTCCAGGAAGGCTCCCTGCGGGTCGCCGGCCAGGAACGGACAGCCGCCGTCGAGCGAGTTGGGGTGGTAGGGCGCCACCCCACGGTGCACCTCGTCCTGGTGGAACCCGTCGCGCAGCATGTCGTTGACCGGCGCGTGCGGCCGGTTGATCGGGATCTGGTTGAAGTTCGGCCCGCCGAGCCTGGTCAGCTGGGTGTCGACGTAGGAGAAGAGCCGCGCCTGCATCAGGGAGTCGTCGGTGACGTCGATGCCGGGCACCAGGTTGCCGACGTGGAAGGCGACCTGCTCGGTCTCGGCGAAGTAGTTGGTGGGGTTCCGGTCGAGGACCAGGCGTCCGATCCTCTGGACCGGCGCGATCTCCTCGGGAACCAGCTTGGTCGGGTCGAGCAGGTCGATCCCCTCGTACGTCTGCTCCGGGGTGTCCGGGAAGACCTGGATGCCCAGCTCCCACTCGGGGTGGGCGCCGGCCTCGATCGCCTCGGCGAGGTCACGACGGTGGAAGTCCGGGTCGAACCCGCCGAGCATCTGGGCCTCCTCCCAGAGCAGACCGTGCACGCCGAGCTTCGGCTTCCAGTGGAACTTGACCAGGCTCGTCCTCCCCTCGGCGTTGACGAGCCGGAAGGTGTGGACGCCGAAGCCCTCCATCATCCGGTAGGAGCGCGGGATGCCGCGGTCGGACATGTTCCACAGCGTGTGGTGCTGGGCCTCGGTGTGCAGCGAGACGAAGTCCCAGAAGGTGTCGTGCGCCGACTGGGCCTGCGGGATCTCGCGGTCGGGGTGCGGCTTGCCGGCGTGGATGACGTCGGGGAACTTGATGCCGTCCTGGATGAAGAAGACCGGAATGTTGTTGCCGACGAGGTCGAAGGTGCCTTCCTCGGTGTAGAACTTCGTCGCGAACCCGCGGGTGTCGCGCACCGTGTCCGCGCTGCCGCGCGAGCCCAGCACCGTGGAGAACCGCACGAAGACCGGCGTCTCCCGGCCCTCGGCGAGGAAGCCGGCGCTGGTCACGGTCTCGGCCGTTCCGTACGCCGTGAACGTGCCGTGCGCACCGGCTCCGCGGGCATGGACGACGCGTTCGGGAATCCGCTCGTGGTCGAAGTGGGTGATCTTCTCGCGCAGGTGGTGGTCCTGGAGCAGGGTCGGGCCGCGCTCGCCCGCCTTGAGGGACTTGTCGGTCTCGCGCAGGCGCACACCGCCCGAGGTGGTCAGCCACTCGGTCTGCTCAGAGGCGCCGGGGCTCGGCGTGTCAGTCATAGCGGTCCTTCGGTCGGGGACAGAGCTCGTTCTCCCGTACCCCGCTCCGACGCCTCACATGCCCGGCGCCCGCCCTGATCGCACCCCGTCTCACGCGGTGCTGCCGGTGAGGACCCACCCGAGCACGTCGTCCCACTCGTCGAGGAACCTCTCCAGGCCGTAGCGCCTCCTCGCGTGCCGGCGCCCGATGAGCCCGGCCTCCTCGGCGACGTCGGGATCCTTCATCAGGTGGCGTACGGCCGGGACGATCTCGTCGCGGCGGGTGGTCACGAAGCCGGCCTCGTGCGGCACCGCGAGCGGGGTCTCGGTCGTGGCCAGGGCGACGACCGGCATGCCCAGATGCATCGCCTCGATCAGGGAGAGCCCCAGCGAGGTCCAGCGGTTGAGGTGGACGTACACGCGACGCCGCGGGAGGTGGTCGTGCAGGTCGAGCTGCGTCAGGTTCTCGAAGGTCCGCAGCCCGCGGTGCGCGGGCAGGTGCTCGACGCGCATGCCGAAGACATCGGCGCCGACGCCCTCGGCCAGCACCGGGATGAGGTCGGCGCCCACGGTGCGGCCGCGGCGCACCGGGTCGTTGACGACCACCCCGGGGCGCTCGATGTCACCGGTGTAGCGGCGGCCGGGGTCGACGATGCCGTGCTCGATCACGGTCGTCGGGGTGCCGTCGCAGTCCCACAGCAGGTCGTTGAAGCCGGTCACGTGCACGATCGGGACGCCCCCGCCCGCCATCGGGTGGCGGGTGTCGGGGACCGCCCCGGCCGGAGTGTTGTGCTCCAGGTAGACGGCCGGCAGGTCGCGGCCCGGACGCCGCCCGCCGAGCCACTTCTCGGCCAGCTCGACCTCGTGCGGACGCTGCAGGATGACGAGGTCGACCTCCTCCTCGGCGAGGGCCTCGCTGCTCACCTCCCGGGCCGCCGCGGGCCAGTCCCAGGTCCGGGCACGGCCGAGACCGTCGGGGCCACGGTCGGGGGTGGTCGGGAGGAGGTAGTCGTGGCAACCGTGCACGAACGCCGTCGTCCAGGAGCCGTGCACGTGCCAGATCAGGATTCTCATTTCCTGTCGGTGCCCGAAAGCACCTTCGGTGATGCGAGCAGGCAGGTGAAGTTCGCCGGGGAGGCGGTTCAAAGCGGCTCGCCCCGGGTACCCGGATCACTTCGCATCTCTCTCCGCCCCGGAAGGCAGCACCGATGAAGGTCCTTGGCGTCAACGCCCTCTTCCACGATCCCAGCGCAGCGCTCGTCGTCGACGGGGTCACGGTCGCCGCGACCGAGGAGGAGCGTTTCTCGCGCCGCAAGCACGGTCACCGGCCGGTGCCGTTCGCGGCCTGGGAGCTCCCGGACCACGCGATCCGCTGGTGCCTGGACGAGGCCGGGCTCGAACCCGGGGACCTGGACGCGGTGGCGTACTCCTACGACTCCTCCCTGGCACGGCCGGCCGAGGAGATGGGGCTGCACGACCCGTGGGACGGCCTCCGCCAGACGTACGCCTCCCACGCACCCGACTTCCTGGGCAACATCCTGCCCGGGCTGGACCCGGCCGCCGTACGCTTCGTGCCGCACCACGTCGCCCACGCCGCCTCCGCGGCGCTGGCCTCGCCGTACGTGGCCGACGGCGCCGACGTGCTCGTCCTCGACGGCCGCGGCGAGTGCCACAGCCACCTCGCCGGCCGCTACGACGAGCGCGGGTCGCTGACGACCCTGCGCACCCAGGAGCTTCCGCACTCGCTCGGGCTCGTCTTCGAGGAGCTCACCGAGCATCTGGGGTTCCTGCGCGCCAACGACGAGTACAAGGTGATGGCGCTCGCCTCCTACGGCAAGCCGCTCGCCTCCAGCGGGCACCGGATCGACGAGCTGACCGAGCGGATCCGGCTCACCGGCGACGGCGGCTTCGTCACCGAGCCCATCGACTGGTCCACCCTGGCGCCACGGCTGCGGCCGGGCGAGGAGTGGACCGCCGACCATGCCGATCTGGCCGCGAGCGTGCAGCTGCGCTTCGAGGAGGTCCTGGTCGAGCTGGCCCGCTGGCTGCGCGCACGGACCGGTGGCAGCCACCTGACGCTCGCCGGCGGGGTGGCGCTCAACTGCGTCGCCAACACCACCCTGGCCGAGCACAGCGGCTACGAGAACATCTGGGTCCAGCCGGCCGCAGGGGACGCCGGCACGGCGCTCGGCGCCGCCCTGCAGCTCGCCGCCGACAACGGCGACGTCCTCGACCCCATGCCCGGCGCCGCCCTCGGGCGTGACTGGCCGGAGGAGGAGATCGAGGCGACGCTGCGTACGGCCCGGGTGGCCTACGAGCGTCCCGACGACCTCGCCGCGACCGTGGCCGAGGCGCTCGCCGAGAACGGGATCGTCGCCTGGTTCCAGGGGCGCAGCGAGTTCGGTCCGCGCGCGCTCGGGCACCGCTCGCTGCTCGCCCACCCCGGACGCCAGGAGAACCTCGAGCGGATCAACGACGTCAAGGGTCGCGAGCAGTTCCGGCCGGTGGCGCCGATGGTGCTCGCCGAGCGTGCCGCGGACATCTTCGAGCGCGGGCCGCTGCCCTCGCCGTACATGCTCTTCGTCCACGACGTCGCTGCCGAGTGGCATGCGGTGATCCCGGCGGTGACCCACGTCGACGGCACCGCCCGGGTCCAGACCGTGGATCCCGAGGACGAGCCGCTGGTGGCGCGGATGCTGAAGCACTTCGAGGCCCGCTCCGGGCTTCCGGTCGTGATCAACACCAGCCTCAACACCGCCGGCCGGCCGATGGTCGACTCGCCGCAGGACGCCCTGGAGTGCTTCGGGTCGGCGCCGATCGACCTGCTCGCCATCGGCCCCTTCGTCGTTCGACGCGCAAGGACGTTCTCATGACCATCGAGACCACGATCGTCATCCCGACCCTGGGCCGGCCGAGCCTGGGAGTGCTCCTGGACGCGCTGGCGAACCAGACCGTCCCGCTGCACCACCCCGTGATCGTCGTCGACGACCGTCCCGACGGGGACGATCTGGTCCTCGAGGACAGGGCCGTCGACGTCGAGGTCGTCCGGACCGGAGGCGGCGGCCCGGCCCGCGCCCGCAACATCGGCTGGCGGCACACCCGCACGCCCTGGGTCTCGTTCCTCGACGACGACGTGGTGCCGGACGTGTCCTGGTATCGCGACCTCATCGCCGACCTGCGCCTGCTCGAGGACTATCCCGAGCAGCAGATCGCCGGGAGCCAGGGACGGCTCACCGTCCCGCTCCCCGAGGATCGTCCCCCCACCGACTGGGAGCGCGGCACGGCGGGCCTGGAGAGCTCGGCATGGATCACCGCCGACATGAGCTACCGCCGCGAGCGGATCGCGGCGGCGGGCGGGTTCGACGAGCGCTTCCGCCGGGCGTTCCGCGAGGACGCCGACCTGGCCCTGCGCCTCGACGCCGGCCGCGGCCGGATCGTCACCGGCAGCCGGCACGTGACCCATCCCGTGCGGCCCGCCGACGACTGGGCGAGCCTGCGGGCCCAGGCGGGCAACGCCGACGACATCTTGATGTGGGCGATCCACGGGCCCGGCTGGCACGAGCGCGCGAGGGCTCCCGAGGGGCGTCGGAAGGCGCACCTGGCCATCACCGCCTCCGCGGCTCTTGCCGTGGCCGGTCTGCTGTCGCGGCGGCGGCTGCCGGCTGCCGTGGGGGCCCTGGGCTGGCTCGCCGGCACCGCCGAGCTCGCCCGCCACCGCATCGCCGCCGGGCCGGGGACCGCCGACGAGATCCGGCGCATGCTGCTGACCAGCGCCGCGATCCCGGCGGCCGCGACGTGGCATCTGCTCCGAGGCGTACGTCTCCACCACGGGGCGAAGCCGTGGCGAGGGATCCCGGAGCTGGTCCTGCTCGACCGCGACGGCACCCTGATCGAGGACGTCCCCTACAACGGCCACCCCGCTCTGGTACGCCCGCTGCCCGGTGTCCGCGAGGCCCTCGACCGCCTCCGGGCAGAGGGTGTCCGGCTCATGATCGTGACCAACCAGTCCGGTATCGGCCGCGGCTTCATCAGCGAGCAGCAGGCCGACGCCGTCGACGAGCGGATCGCCGAGCTGCTCGGCCCGTTCGAGGCGGTGCTCCGTTGCCCGCACTCCCCCGACGACCGCTGCGAGTGCCGCAAACCCGGCCCTGACCTGATCAAACAGGCGCTGGCCGACACCGGTGTGCATCCCGACCGAGCGGTGATGGTCGGCGACATCGGCAGCGACATCGACGCCGCCAGGAGCGCCGGCGTGAGCGGCATCCTGGTCCCGACGATGCAGACCCGTCGCGAAGAGGTCGCCGCCGCGCCCCGCACGTCCGCCGGTCTCGTCCAGGCCGTGGACCAGATGCTGGGCGGCGCGTGGTGAGGACCCTCGTCGTACGCCTGGACTCGATGGGCGACGTGCTGCTCGCCGGCCCCGCCGTGCGCGCGCTGGCCGCGACCAGCGACCACGTGACGATGCTGTGCGGCCCGCGGGGCCGGGCGGCCGCGGAGCTGTTGCCGGGGGTCGACGAGGTGCTGTGCTGGGAGGCGCCGTGGATCGTGGCCGACCCGCCGCCGGTCGACCCCGCCGAGGTCGACCTGCTCCGCAAACGGATCGAGGCCGGCTCGTTCGACCGCGCGGCGATCCTCACCAGCTTCCACCAGTCGCCGCTGCCCACCGCGCTCGTCCTGAGACTGGCCGGGATCGGCCGCGTGGCCGCGGTGAGCACCGACTACCCCGGATCGCTGCTGGACCACCGGGTGCGGGTCGACGAGGAGATCCCCGAGCCCGAACGGGCGCTCGCCGTCGCCACCGCCTGCGGCGGCCGGCTTCCCGACGGTGACGAGGGTCGGTTGGCCGTTCGTGCCGGTCGGGCTCCCGCGGACCTTCCGGTGCCGTACGTCGTCCTTCACCCGGGCACCTCGGCACCCGCACGCGCCTGGCCGGCGCAGCACTTCCGCCGCCTGGGCGAGCAGCTGCGAGCGCTCGGGCTCGGTGTCGTCGTGACCGGCGACGCCGAGGAGCGGCAGCTGACGGCGTACGTCGCAGGCGGTGGCGGCACGGACCTCGGCACAGACCTCGGCACCGATCTCGGCGGGGCTCTCGGCCTCGGCGAGCTCGCCGGCGTTCTCGAGCGCGCCGAGGCGGTCGTGGTCGGCAACACCGGCCCCGCCCACCTGGCCGCCGCCGTCGGCACCCCCGTCGTCTCGCTCTACGCCCCCACGATCAGCGCCGAGCGCTGGGCACCCTACGGCGTCGACCGTGTGCTCCTCGGCGACCAGCACGCTCCCTGCCGCGACACCCGCGCCCGCGAGTGCCCCGTGCCCGGGCACCCGTGCCTGACCAGCGTCACGCCCGACGATGTCGTCACCGGCCTCGTCACCCTCGGCGTACGTCCGCCCGAACTCGTGGGAAGAAGCCGCTGATGCGCATCGCACTCGTCTCCGAACATGCCAACCCGCTCGCCGCCCTCGGGGGTGAGGACGCCGGCGGGCAGAACGTCCACGTCGCCGCCCTGGCCGCCGGTCTGGCCGAGGGCGGGCACGACGTGACCGTCTACACCCGGCGCGACGACCTCGGCACGCCGGCCCGCGTCAGCACCGACGGCTACGTGGTCGAGCACGTCCCGGCCGGCCCGCCGGCCGAGGTCGCCAAGGACGACCTCCTCCCCTACATCCCGGAGCTGTCCAGGCGGCTCCAGGAGTCGTGGCTCCTCGAGCCGCCCGATCTGGTCCACGCCCACTTCTGGATGAGCGGGCTGGCCTCCCTCGCCGGCGTCCGGGAGCAGGGCGTACCGCTGGTGCAGTCCTTCCATGCCCTCGGCTCCGTCAAGCGCCGCCAGCAGGGTGAGGCCGACACCAGCCCGCCCGAGCGGATCGACCACGAGCGCCGGCTGTGCCTCGAGGCCGACACCGTCATCGCCACCTGCACCGACGAGGTCCGCGAGCTCCGCCGCCTCGGCCTGCCCGACGGCCGCGCGACGGTCATCCCCTGCGGTGTCGACACCGATCTGTTCCGTCCCGGACCCGGCCGGCTCGCCGACCGGCTCCGGCTGCTCGTGCTGGGCAGGATGGTGCCTCGCAAGGGGATCGGCAACGCGATCGAGGCCCTCGCCCACCTCGTCCACGGTGAGGGGCTCGACGTCGAGCTGGTCATCGCCGGCGGCCCGTCGCGCAAGGACCTCGACTCCGATCCGGAGGCGCTGCGACTGCAGCAGAGCGCCGATCGACACCATGTCATCGGCCGCACGACCTTCCTCGGCAGTGTCGACCGGGACGACGTGCCCGGCCTGATCCGCAGCAGCGACGCCGTGGTCACCGTGCCCTGGTACGAGCCCTTCGGGATCGTTCCGGTCGAGGCGATGGCCTGTGGCCGCCCGGTGGTCGGCTCAGCCGTCGGCGGGCTCCTCGACACCGTGGTGCCCGGCGTCACCGGCGACCTGGTGAGACCGCGGGACCCCGTCGAGCTGGCCCGGGTCCTCGCCGCCCTGCTGCGCGACCCCGAGCGCCGACGGCGCTACGGCGACGCCGGTCGGCGGCGCGCGGTCGAGCTGTACGACCGGCACCACGTCCTGGCTGCCACCGAGGATCTCTACGAGCGGGTCACCCGACCCGCCAGGTCCACCCCCGTCACCGATGCGAAGGAGGCAGTCAGATGACACCGACCCCATGCGCCCACGAACACCTCGCCGAGCTGAGCCAGACTCTGCGGAGGTTCGACGGCTGCGTCGACATCGCCGACGACTGGGGCGTACGCCTCGCGCCGGTCCTCGAGTCCGGCGGCAGGCTCCTCGCCGCCGGCAACGGGGGAAGCGCCGCCCAGGCCCAGCATCTGACCGCCGAGCTGGTCGGTCGCTACCGTGAGGACCGCGCCCCCTTCTCGGCGATCTGTCTCTCCGCGGAGACGTCCAGCCTGACCGCCATCGGCAACGACTACCCGCCCGAGGAGCTCTTCGCCCGTCAGGTCGAGGCGCACGGCCGGCCCGGTGACGTACTCGTCCTGATGTCCACCAGCGGTCGCAGCGGCAACCTGCTCGCCGCCGCGCGTCGCGGGCGCCGGGCGGGGCTGCGGATCTGGTCGATGACCGGTCCGGTCCCCAACCCGCTGGCCGACCTCTCCGACGAGCACTGCTCCGTCGAGGCCCGCTTCACCGCCACCGTGCAGGAGATGCACCTCGTGGCGCTGCACATCATGTGTGCCGCCCTCGACCGCGAGCTCGGCATCGGCGCGCCGACGCAGACGTCCGTCGAGGACCTGGAGGTGCTGCGATGAGCGTGCGGATGGTCGTCGTCGGCGACGTCCTGCTCGACGTGGACGTCACCGGAGACGTACGCCGCAGCCTGCCCGAGGCGAACGCGCCGGTGATCGACGCTCCGAGAGAACGCATGCGCGCCGGCGGAGCCGGCCTGGCAGCGGCCCTGGCCGCCGCCGACGGTCACGACGTGGTCCTGGTGACCGCGCTCGCGGCCGACCCGGCGGGCTCGCGCATCCACGAGCTGTGCCGCGACGCCGGGGTCACGGTCCTCGCCGTCCCGCAGGACGGCAGCACCCCGGTCAAGCGCCGGATCATCGCCGAGCAGCGGCCGGTCGCGCGGCTCGACGAGGGCGCCTGCGGCGCCATCGAGCCCCTTCCTCCCGACGCGCTCGACGCGATCGACGGCGCCGACGCGATCCTCGTCTCCGACTACGGGCAGGGGCTCTCGAGCGCGAGCGACCTCCGTCGAGCCCTGAGCAGCATCGCCGCGACCACGTCCACCCCCGTCGTCTGGGACCCGCATCCGCGCGGGGAGGCACCGGTCCCCGGCGTACGCCTCGCCACCCCCAACCGGGCCGAGGCCGCCGCCTTCGCCGGCCAGGCCGCGGGCACCGGTGCGAGCGAGCACGCGATCGCGCTGATGCACGCCTGGCGGGCCCGGGCCGTCTGCGTCACCCTCGGCGCGGACGGAGCCGTCCTGGCCGAGGGCGAGAACGGGCCGCTGGCGATCCCCGCCCACCACGTCGGTCCGCAGGACACCTGCGGCGCCGGCGACCGGTTCGCGGCGACCGTGACGGCGAGCCTCGCCGACGCCCGGGCCACCGAGGCCGCCGTCAAGACCGCCATCGAGGCCGCCGGCGACTTCGTGGCCGCGGGTGGAGCAGGCTCGTTCAGTCCCGCCGAGCGACGCGGAGAGGGCCGCACGGTCGTCGCCACCGGCGGGTGCTTCGACCTCCTGCACGCGGGGCATGTCGCCACCCTCCAGGCGGCGCGGCGGCTCGGTGACCGCCTGGTCGTGTGCCTCAACTCCGACGACTCGGTGCGCCGGCTCAAGGGCGCGGACCGCCCCGTCGTCCCCGAGCGGGACCGCGCGCGGCTGCTGGCAGCGCTCGACTGCGTCGACGAGGTCATCGTCTTCGACGAGGACACCCCCACGCACGTCCTCTGCCGGATCCGCCCCGACATCTGGGTCAAGGGCGGTGACTACGCCGAGGACGACCTCCCCGAGAGCGACCTGCTGGCGACCTGGGGCGGACGAACGGTCGTGGTGCCCTTCCATGACGGCCACTCGACCACATCGCTGATCGAGACCGCGCGGGCCATCCCGGGCTGATGCGGACGGCGCTCGTCTATCGCGCGCTGGGCCTCGGCGACCTGCTCGCCGGGGTGCCGGCGCTGCGTGCCCTGCGCCGGGCGCTGCCGCGGCACCGCATCGTGCTCGCGGCGCCCGCGGCCCAGACCCGGCTGGTCGAGCTCGCCGCCGTCGTCGACGAGGTCGTCCCCACCGAGGAGCTCGAGCCGGTCGCCTGGACGGGGCCTCCCCCGGATCTCGCCATCGACCTGCACGGCAACGGCCCCGCCTCCCGCGACCTGCTCAGCGTCCTTCGCCCCGGCCGGCTGATCGGCTTCGGCGAGCCCGGAGGACCCTCCTGGGACCCGGACGAGCACGAGCGCCACCGCTGGTGCCGGCTGCTCGCCGCGACCCTCGGCGCCGAGGCCGACCCCGACGACGTCCGGCTCCCGCCTCCCGCTCTGGAGCCGCCTCCCGACCCCGATGCGATCCTCATCCACCCCGGCGCCGCCTACGCGAGCCGCCGCTGGCCGACGGACCGGTTCGCCGCCGTCGCCACCCGGATGACGCTCACCGGCGCCCCCGTCCTCGTCACGGGCTCTGCCGCCGAGCGCGAGCTGGCCGAGGACGTACGCTCCCGGGCCGGTCTCGCGGCCGAGGCGAACATCGCGGGCAGCACCGATCTGATGGCGCTCGCCTCGCTGGTCGGCGCGGCCCGGCTGCTCATCAGCGGCGACACCGGGATCGCCCACCTGGCCTCGGCCCTGGGGACGCCCTCCGTGGTCCTGTTCGGACCGACTCCGCCCTCCCGCTGGGGTCCCCCGCCGGGACCTCACCTGGCGCTCTGGCGTGGCGACGGTCTCGGGGACCCGCACGCCTCGGTCACCGACCCGGCGCTGCTGCGCCTGCGTGTCGACGAGGTCAACGACGCGGCGCTGCGCCTGCTTCCGGGGTGAGGGGAAGGTCCTCGCGCCAGCGCGCCGTCCGTTTGAGCCCCTCCTCGAGCGACATCTCCGGCTCCCAGCCGAGCAGCAGCCGGGCCCGGGTCAGGTCGGGGCGGCGTACGTGCGGGTCGTCGGCCGGCAGCGCCACATGATGGATCCGCGAGTCGGAGCCGGTCAGCTCGATGACCAACCGGGCGAGCTCGAGCATGGTGACCTCATGGTCGTTGCCGATGTTGACCGGTCCCGCCACATCGGCACAGGCGAGCCGGAGCAGACCCTCGACGGTGTCCTCGACCCAGCACAGCGACCGCGTCTGCGAGCCGTCACCGGCGACCGTCAGCGGGATCCCGGCCAGGGCCTGACCCAGAAAGGCCGGGACGACCCGGCCGTCATCGAGGCTCATCCGCGGTCCATAGGTGTTGAAGAGACGTGCCACGCCGACGTCGACGCCGCGCTCGCGCGCGTAGGCCATCGTGGTCGCCTCCGCGAACCGCTTGCCCTCGTCGTAGACGCTGCGTACGCCGATCGGGTTGACGTGACCCCAGTACTCCTCGCGCTGCGGGTGCTCCTCGGGCTCCCCGTAGACCTCGGAGGTCGAGGTGAGCACGAAGCGGGCGTTGTGGCGGGCGGCCAGCTCGAGCGCGTTGACCGTGCCCTCGCTCGCCACCCGGAGCGTCTCCAGGGGCAGCCGCTGGTAGTGCACCGGCGAGGCCGGGCAGGCCAGGTGCATCACCAGGTCGACGCCGCCGGGGTCGGGGATCGTGCGGCTGGCGTCGGCGATGGTGACCGCGAAGCCGGGGCGGCCCACGAGATGCGCGATCTTGTCGGCCGAGCCGGTGAGCATGTTGTCGACGACCCACACCTGTGCCCCGGCGTCCAGGAGTCGCTCGCTCACCCACGAGCCGACGAACCCGGCTCCGCCGGTGACCACGACCCGGGCGCCGGCGAGTGACTCTTCCCAGTCGTTCATCGCGGGTACCCCTCGTTGCGCAGCATCACCACGGCGCTCTGCAGGCACGCCTCCTCGGGGAGCGAGACCGCGAACCGGATCAGGTCCGCCACGATCGTCGGGTCCATCATCCGCTCCGGCGGCAGCCCCCACTGATCCATCATCGGGGTGGCCATCGCCGCGGGGTTGATCGCGCTCACCCGCACCGGCCACTCCCGCTCGCGTGCCTCGGTCTGCATCACCTCGGTGAGCTTGAGCAGCGCCGCCTTCGAGGAGTTGTACGCCGCAGCGCCCGCGCCCACCGTCAGCGCGCTGATCGAGGCGATGCTGACGATGTCGGCGACCGGCTGGGCCGGCCCGTCCTCGAGCCCGAGCCGGTGGCGTACGAAAGCACGCGAGAGTCGCATCGGACCGTCCACGTTGACGCCGAAGACCCCGTCCCACTGCTCGTCGTCGATGTCGACCAGGTCCGCGCCGCGGTCGGTGCCGGCATTGTTGATCAGCAGGTCGAACCGCGGCCCGAACCGTTCGGAGAGGTCGGCTACCGTGTCGTCGACGGCCGAGGGCGAGGTCACGTCCAGGTCGACGGCCTCCGTCTCCCCACGCCGCGGCTCACCACGGATCAGCGCGACGGTCTCTTTGGCGGCGTCGGGATCGCGGTCGCTGACCACGACATAGGCCCCGGAGACACTGAGCACGCGACTCGTCGCCCGTCCCAGCCCGCTCCCGGCTCCGGTCACCAGGGCGACCCTGCCGTCGAGGCCGTTCGTGCCGAACATCTCGTTCATGGTGTTCCTCCCAGGCCGTGTCCGTTCACTGCGTCACCAGCACCGGTACCCGCAGCCACCCGACACAGCCTGGGCATCCCGCTTCCCACCCCCAGGGGTGAGCACGGTCTTCAGGACGCACACCCGGCGGGGTGAAAGTCACGGCGAAGCCGTTTGGAGGCGGTCGATCCGGGCACTAACTACACATGACGACGACGACTTTCGAGACAGACCTACCCCGGGCCGAGCGACAGCGTCTGACTTCAGAGTTGCTGGCGAAGGCGCAGACCGCGGAGGGTGAGGAGCAGGACCGGATCCTCGAAGAGGTGATCCTGCTGAACGCTGCGGTCGCCCGCTCGATCGCTCACCGCTACACCGGCCGCGGCATCCCCCGTGCGGACTTGGAGCAGGTGGCGTACACCGCTTTGGTGCGTGCCGCCAAGAGCTTCCACCCCGAACGCGCGGACGACTTCCTGACCTACGCCGTGCCCACGATCCGGGGTGAGGTGAAGCGCTGGTTCCGTGACCACGGCTGGACCGTGCGCCCGCCGCGTCCCATCCAGGAGCTGCAGAGCACGCTGCTGCGGATCGGCTCGGAGCGGGGCAACCTGCCCACCTCCGAGCTGGCCGAGATCGCCCACGTGCCGGAGCAGAAGGTACGCGAGGCCCTCGACGCCCGCGGCTGCTTCACCCCCACGTCGCTGGACGCCCCGCTCCGCACCACCGACGCGCAGTCCTCGGGGGAGGCGACCATCGGCGACATGCTGCCCTCCGTGGACGGCGGACTCGCCGACTGCGAGACCCGGCTCGCGCTCGAGCAGGCGATCCGCGGTCTCTGCCCGCGTGACCAGCGCGTCGTCCGCCTGCGCTTCATCGAGGACCGCAGCCAGGCAGAGATCGGCGAGATCATCGGTGTCACCCAGACCCAGGTCTCCCGGATCCTGACCCGGATCATCGACGACCTGCGTGAACAGCTCGACGACGTAGGGATCGCCGCATGACCCGCACCCACCACGGGTACGGGATGACGAAAGCCGACCCCGACACAAGGAGACTGGCATGACGTACTCAACGATCACCGGCGAGCGCGCCAAGACCGCTCAGCGCTCGCTGTGGAACGGCACGACGCCCAAGACCAAGTGGCAGGAGTCGTCCTGGGGCAAGCGGATCATGGCGGTCGCCGCGTTCGTGACCCCGGTCGCGATCACCGTCGCCACCACCGTCATCCGCAAGAAGGGCACCGAGGCGCTCCTGCGAAAGTTCAAGGCAGGTGACAAGAAGTGAGGACGAAACGAAACCTCTTCACCTTCGCCCTCGGTGGGGTAGCCGGCTACGTCGTCGGCCGCTACCCCGCCGCCACCTACGAGAAGCTGCGCGACGGAGCCGGCATGACCGTAGGCATGGCCCGCGACCGGATCGGCATCATGTCGGAGACCTTCCCGATCGGGCGCCCCGGCTTCCACCGGGCTCCCACCGCGCAGTCCCCGGACGCCGACTCCTACGTCTCTCGGCCGCATCCCTAGCCTCTCGTAGGCTCGGCCGTCTTGGGGTTCGCCGCCGACCCTTGCTTCGATTGTTTCTCGATCACGCACCGCGTCAAGGACGGGCTGCGCCCGCCGCTTCGCGGTGGCCTGCGGCCATCCTTGACCCGGTACCCGATCGAGAAAGATTTCGCCTGTATCGGGTCGGCGGCGAGGGTGTGGCGCAGCAGATTCAGTTGGGTGCCGGCTTGGGGGTCCTGACTGGTGTCCACGGAAGCTCGAGGTCTCGATCGGGTGGACGCCACGGGCTGATGCCCCAGGCAACCGGACACTTCCCCACTCGCATGAAGGTTCCCCAGCCTCCGAAGCTGGGGAACCTCATTGCGGGTGGGGCAGTGTCCGCACGGGTGGGGAACACGTACGGATGCGGGCCGGCACGACGGTGACCCTGCCGGTTAGGGGCGGCGGGTGAACCGGATGGTCCCATCCGGTAGGCGCTCATGAACATACGCGGGGTTGTGCGCCAGCCGGTGATGATGCGGGCACAACAAGGCCCCGTCCTTCAGGTCGGTCTTCCCACCCGCGGCCCACGGATCGAGGTGGTGGGCATCGCACCACTCCGGGGGCATGTCACACCCCTCGGCCTGACAGCACTTCTGCCGCAACCGCAGCGCCTTGCGCTGGATCGGCTGGAAGAACCGACTTGCACGGCCGGCATCAAGGACCTCACCATCACCACCCAACACCCACGGGATGATGGTCGCGTTGCACGCCATCCGCCGGGCCTCGGCCGCGCTGATCGTGGCCCCGTTGGTCTCGTCATAGCCCAACGTCGCGACCCCGAGGTCCTTACGCAGCTCCTCCAGGCTGATCACTACGTTGACCACAGTGGCATCGCCACCGTGTCGGGGCAGCGCGGCCGGGTCGATGGTCTCCAACAGCCGCGAGAACCCTTGGCCCATCATCCGTTCCCATGGCGGCAACGGGCTGCCCTTGGCAACCAGCTGCTGTTTGCGGGGCTGGGCGTAGGCCTCGACCATCCGCTTGAACCGCATCCCCATCGAGGTCGGGAGTACACCTTCGAATCCGATGGTGCCGTCGTGGTTGTCCCAGACCCGCAACGCGGTCTTCTGCTGGGCCCGTTCCTCCTCAGCCAGCAGCGCCTTGGCTTCGGCGTCCTCGAACCGGACCGGGTCGATCTCGACCAGGATCCGTTTGCCCACGATCCGCAGCTGGTTCACGGTCAACGTGCGCGCGTACTCGACCAGCAGCTTCTCAGCCACGACCAGATCCTCGGCAGTAGCGACCGGGTCCGTCTTGATCTTGTCCAACGCCCTCGTGATCACCCGGGCCTTGTCCAACGACACCACGCCCCCGGCCAGGCCGGCAGCGACCAGGTCGTATTGGGCGAGCTTGGTGGCGAGTTTGATCTGGGAGCGCGCCGCACCCTTGTCGATGAGCAGCTCGGCCCGCATCCAGGCCGAGGCATCTTTCGCGCCGGTCTCTTCCGCGATGTCGCCGGCAGATGCGAGGACCCGCAGCTTCAATGCGGCCTGCATGGCCTGGAGTTTCTCCAGCCGTTCAAGCAGGTCCTTCTTCTGGCTGGTGCGCCAATAGGCGGGGTCACTGGCGAGGAGGTCGTGCAGGGCGATCTCGATGGCCTGCAGGGCAGCGTCGATCGCGTCACCGGGGTTGGTGCCCCAGTGGTCGATGTCGCGCCCGAGACTCATCGCCGTCACTCCGTCCAAAGTGTGTTGTGATGGCTCTGATTCTACGCCTCAACCGCTCTCTTTACTATCTATTTTCCCTGATCAAGCGAGGTTTTCGCGGTGAGCGAAAAGCGTCGTACCTGTGGATGGTAAGTGGCCCGAAGGGCCACCCCTCACACCCCACCAACACCAACCGTCGCAGGAATGAATCCGCTGCGCCACACCCCGGCCGCCGCCCCGATAGCCAGCCAAGTCTTTTCTCGATCTGGTCCGGAGTCCAGGACCGCGAAGCGGCCGGCGAAGCCGGCGCCCGCAGGGCGTCCTTGACGCCGGTCCAGATCGAGAAGACCCTCGTGATCGGGTCGGCGGCCCACGTAAGCCACGAAGAACGGTCACGAAACAGATGGTCTCGACAAGCTCGACCACCGAAAGCGAACGAATGCCGAGTCGGGGGGGGGTGGGCGGGGGGGGGGGGGGGGGGGGCGGCGCGGGGGGGGGGGGGGGGCGGGCGCGGGGGGGGAGCCCCCCGGGCCGACA
>NZ_JBVJKY010000004.1:0-54686 GCF_055585005.1 Nocardioides sp. NPDC054178 | reverse complement strand
CCCACCCCCCCCACCCCCCCCGAGGGGGGGGCGGGGCGCGCCCCCCCCCCCCCCCCGCCCCCGCCCCCCCCCCCCCCGCCCCCCCCCCCCCGACTCGGCAGAGTTACTACGCCGCCCTGCCACTACTGGTCGAGACAAGCTCGACCACCGAGAGCTACCGTCCAACCGCCTTCTCGAGCTCAGCCTTGTTCATCTTGGAACGTCCCTTGACGTTCTTGTCCTTGGCTTCTTCGTACAGCTGAGCCTTGGTGCGCCCGCCCGGGCCGCGATGGCTGCGTAAGCCACCGCGGCGGCCTGAGGAGATGTCGTCGGTCGAGGTACGGCTGCGTTCGCGAGACTCTCCTTCGCGAGCGCGCTCCTTGTTCACGGTCCGAGCGGCGATCTCCTCGGCTGTGTCCTCGTTCTCGCCGCGCTCGAGCAGACCGTCCTTGATGTGCTCGTACTGGCGTTCGCGCTTCTTGCTCCAAGCACGTTGCGGCATCTCAGTTTCTCCTCTCAGTCGGCTGATCGAACCGCTCGTCGTCGTCGGCGACGTGCTTGTTACGGCGGGCGTCGAAAAGCCAAGCGGCGATGCCGGCCAGGACGACGATCAGCCCGATCACGGTGAAGATGACGGCTGGGGTAGTCATGTCTCCCGGTACCCACCACGGGCCCGGGTTACGCGGCGACGGCGACTCGCATCCGGCGGATGATCCGAGCCAGGGTGCGCGAGACCTGCGCCTGGGTGGCGCCGATCCGCTCGCCGATCTCGGCCTGGGTCAGGCCGTCGACGAAGCGCAGCTGCAGGATCATCAGCTCGGTCTCACGGAGATCGCCGATCGCCTCCCCCACCAGGACCCGCGCCTCGGCACGCTCGAAGCCTGCGTCGACTTCCCCGAGCTGCTCGACGAGGGACTCCAGCCCGTCGTCCACCCGCTCAGGAGGTACGCAGCGGGCGAGGTCGCGGAAGCAGCGACGCATCTCACCCTTGGCCATCGGCACGGCGTAGCTCAGGAACGCACCCTGCGCGGGGTCGTAGCGACGAGCAGCCTTCACCAGCCCCATGTGGGCGGCTTGGCGAAGGTCGTCGACCTCGACGCCGCGGCCCGAGTAGCGGGCAGCGAGCGAGCGTGCCACCGGGAGGTGACGTACGACCAGGTCTTCCTGCTGAAGGGGAGCCAGAGGCAGCGGCGTTGCTTCCTGTGTCCTGTCCATGGCCCGAGTCTGTCGCGCAAACCGGCCCATGGCTCGGTTCGGCGAGAGAAATGGCCCCCAGGGGTGAGCTCAACCCCCACAGCGTACTCACCCCTGGGGGTTAGGACCGCGGTCCCGGGTCCGTTGCCGAGACCGCGGCACCGACAGCGCGGACGTGGTGTCACCCCAGGGCCGTAGCAGCGGGAAGTCACCCAGTCTGCTCTGTCGATACGGTATCGGTAACCATCCTGGCCCCTACGGATGCACCCGATTCCACGGAATTCTCGTCGGGTGGCGCGAACCCGTGCGTGATCGCCCAGCTGACCGCCTGGCTGCGGGTGGTGACCTCGATCTTTCGGTAGGCCTGCCGGATGTGGCTCTTGAGCGTGTTCACGCTCACCACGAGCTTGGCGGCGATCTCCTTGTTGGAGAGTCCCTGGGTGATCAGGGCGAGCACCTCCACCTCGCGGGTGGTGAGCCCGGCGACCGTGCCGAGCCGGTCCTGGCGCTCCTCCAACGGCTCGCCGGCGCCGGTCAGCTCGATGGAACGGACGAGCTCACCGGCGTGCACACTCATCGAGACCCAGGCCTTGGCGCCGAGCGAGTAGGCCTTGACGCGCAGGTCGGGGCGCATGTCGCGGCTGAAGATCAGCACCTTGGCGTCGGTCTCGCGCAGCAGGTGCACGAGGTCGGACCCGTCGGCCAGATGCAGCCCGAGGGTGTCGTACAGGATCACGTCGACTCCCGGCGCACGGCTGCGTACGGACGGCAGGGCCGTCACGACCAGCCGGTCAGGGTAGTCCGCGAGCATGCTGGTGAGACCCCGCATGACAACTTCCTGCGGGCTGACCACTGCTACCCGCAATACCGCCGAACGAATCACAATTGAACTTTCTCAGATCGGTGGTCGGTTGGACAGGTGTATGGCGACAACACGCCGTGGGTACCAGAACTGGCGTCCATCCAGAAGCATATTTCAGAAGCCCATTCCAGGAGCACTGAGACAGGAGCAACCCATGTCCCATGTGACCGAAGACCTCAAGAAGGCCTCCGAGCTACCCGAGGGCGACGTGGTCAGGATCCTGCTGCAGCAGCATGCCGGTATCCGTCAGCTCTGCTCGACGGTGGGGAACTCCGAGGGACCGGCCAGACGTCAGGCGTTCGACGACCTCCGGGTCCTGCTCGCGGTGCACGAGGCCGCCGAGCAGCTCGTCGTCCACCCGGTCACCTCGACCCATGGCGGCGAGATGCTCGCCAAGGCGCTCAACGCCGACGAGAAGGAGGCCACCGAGATGCTGGCCAAGCTCGAGGAGGTCGGCGTCGACAGCCCGGAGTTCGACGAGACCTTCCCGATCTTCCGGATCGCCGTCGAGCAGCACGCCGAGGAGGAGGAGCGCGTCGAGTTCCCGCTGCTACTCACCACGATCGACGAGACGTCGCGGCACATGATGGGCAAGCGGCTGACGGCGACCGAGTTCATCGCCCCGACCCACCCTCACCCCGGCTCCGCCGGGTCGATGCCTAAGCAGTTGGCCACCATGCCGTTCCACTCGATCGTGGACCGTGTCAAGGACGCGCTGAGCCGGTCCTGACATGGCACAGTGGATGCCGAACGGCATCGACGACAACATCGAAGTCTTCAGATGGGAGTAGAAGAACAATGGTCGAGAAGGAAACCAAGGACCCCGTGACCGGCGCGGACGAGAGCACGGAGGCGCCGATCCCCTTCCCCACCCCGGAGCGGGTCGAGGAGGAGGGCGAGGAGCGCGATCGCCAGGACGAGGCGGAGGAAGAGACCTTCCCCGCCAGCGACCCGCAGTCCAGCTGGGCAGGCCCGGCCGACCCTCGGGACCGCTGACCCTCAGGCCAGGCCCCGGCGCTCCAGCAACGGAGCGATCGGGGCCGGCCGCCCCCGCCACTCCGCGTAGGACTCCAGCGGGTCCCGGGTGCCGCCGATGCCGATCACGTAGCGGACGTACGCCTCGCCGTTCTCCCTGGTGAGGCCGCCATTCTCCTTGAACCACGCGACCGTGTCGGCGTCGAGGACCTCGGACCAGATGTAGGAGTAGTAGGCCGAGGCGTAGCCGCCGAAGATGTGCTTGAAGTACGCCGTGTAGTAGCGCGGCCGCACCGCCGGGTTGTCCAGGCCGGCCGCCGCGAGCGCGGCCGCCTCGAACTCCTCCACCGCCTCCGGTGAGGTCGGCACGTCGGCCGGACCGAGCTCGTGCCAGGCCAGGTCGATGAGCGCGGCGGCCAGGTATTCGGAGGTCGCGAACCCCTCGTTGAACGTGGCGGAGGCCTCGAGCTTGCCGAGCACGTCGGCCGGGATCGGCTCGCCGGTCTCGTGATGCACGGCGTAGTTGGCGAGCACCTCGGGCCAGAGCATCCACATCTCGTTGACCTGGGACGGATACTCGACGAAGTCGCGGTAGACCGACGTCGCCGCGAACCGCGGGTAGGTCGCCCGCGCCAGAAGCCCGTGAAGCGCATGGCCGAACTCGTGGAAGAGCGTGTTGACCTGGTCGAACGTGAGCAGCGTCGGCTCGCCCGGCGCCGGCTTGGGCACGTTGAGGTTGTTGGTCACGATCGCCGAGGGCTCACCCAGCAGCGTGTTGGCGGTGACGTAGGAGTTCATCCACGCACCGCCCTTCTTCGAGTCCCGGGTGTAGAGGTCGAGCAGGAACAGCCCGATCGGCTCGCCGTCGCGGGCGACCTCGAAGACGCGTACCTCGGGGTGGTAGCCCTGCAGGTCGGGGCGCTCCTCGAAGGTCAGACCGTAGAGCCGGCCGGCGGCGAAGAAGACGCCGTCGCGCAGCACCCGGTCGGCCTCGAACCACGGCCGCAGGACGGCCAGGTCGACGTCGTACTCCGAGACCCGGACCTTCTCCGCGTAGAACGGCCAGTCCCAGGCCTCGATCGGTCCGCCTGCCGAGGCCTCGAGCGCGGCCTGCTCGGCCCGGACGTTGCGCGCCGCCGGCGCCGCCAGCCGCTCCAGCATGTCGCGGACCGCCTTCGGCGTACCGGCCGTGTTGTCGGCGGTCACCAGGCCGGCGTAGCTGTCGAAGCCGAGCAGCTGCGCCTTCTCGGCCCGCAGCCGCAGCGCGTCGAGCGCGATGCCGCGGGTGTCGTTGGCGTTGCCGCGCGAGCCGCGGGCGAGCTGTGCCTCGAACAGCCGCTGTCGAAGCTCTCGGTTCTCGAGCACCGAGAGGTAGGGGTGGGCGGTGAACAGGGTCAGTGTGATCAGGAACTTGCCCGCCAGGCCCCTGCCCTCAGCGGCCGCCGAGGCCGCGGAGATCTCCCCCGGGGTCAGCCCGGCGAGCTCCTCGACGGTGTCGACGACCACGGCGAGGTCGTTGGAGTCGGCCTGCGCCGCCTGGCCGAAGGCGGCCTCCAGCCCGGAGATCTCCTGGTTGAGCTCCCGCAGCCGTGCCTTCTCCGCGGGCCCCAGGGCCGCGCCGGCGAGCACGAAGTCGCGGTGGTAGCGCTCGACCAGATAGCGGTCCTCACCCTCCAGCTCGGCCCGCTTGTCATAGACCGCGTTCACCCGCGCAAAGAGCGCGTCGTCGAGGAGCAGCGCGTCATGGTGGGCCGCCAGCCGCGGAGCGTACGCAGCATGGAGCTCGTCCAGATCGTCGTCGGAGTCCGCGGAGAGGAGCGAGAAGAAGATCCGCAGGACCCGGTCCAGCCGCTCACCGGACCGCTCCAGGGCGACGAGGGTGTTCTCGAACGTCGGCTCCTCGGTGGCGGACGTGATCGCGGTCAGCACGGCCAGCTGCTCGGCCATCCCCTGCTCGATCGCCGGGCCGTAGTCCTCGATCGAGATGTCCGCGAAACGGGGCAGACGGTGGGGCAGGTCACTGGGCTCGAGTAGGGCGTCGATCACATCGCGCACGCTATCTGACACAGGCCGCGGACGTCCCCGCGATATCGGCTACCTTGGCACCATGGCCGATTTCGATGACCTGCTTGCTGCGAACCGCGACTATGCCGAGAAGTTCGAAAAGGGAGGCTTCGACGGCGTCGCCCACGCCGGGGTCGCCATCGTGACCTGCATGGACTCCCGCATCGAGCCGCTCGCCCTGCTGGGCCTGGGCCTCGGCGACGCCAAGATCTTCCGCAACCCCGGCGGCCGGGTGACCCCGCAGGCGATGGAGGCGCTGGTGCTCGGCGTGCACCTCCTGGGCGTCAAGCGCATCCTGATCGTGCCCCACACCCGGTGTGCGGTCGCCTCCAACACCGAGGCCGAGCTGCGCGCCAAGCTCGCCGAGTCCGCCGACCAGGACGCCTCCTGGCTCGACCTGACCGTCGTGGTCGACGACCAGGTCCGCGCGCTCGCCGAGGACGTCGCCAAGGTCCGCTCGCATCCGTTCGTCCCCGAGGACATCAAGGTCGGCGGGTTCATCTACGACGTCGACACGGGTCTGCTCAACCAGAAAATCTGAAATCGGTGTGAACCCCGATGCGCGCTCACCATGGGTGCGCGAGAGTTGGGGTCGTGACCGACGCAGACCGACTCGAGATCGCCGCCCAGGCGATCGACCTGCACAAGACCTACGGCAAGGGTGCCGCTGAGGTCCGCGCGCTCGACGGCGTGAGCCTGGACCTCTACGCGGGGCAGTTCACCGCGATCATGGGGCCGTCGGGCTCGGGCAAGTCGACGCTGATGCACTGCCTGGCGGCGCTCGACAAGCCCACGACGGGCGAGGTGGTCGTCGGCGGTCGCAAGCTCGGCAAGCTGCGCGACCGCCGCCTCACCTCGCTGCGGCGCGACAAGATCGGGTTCGTCTTCCAGGCGTTCAACCTGGTGCCGACGCTGACGGCGCAGGAGAACATCCTGCTGCCGCTCTCCCTGGCCCGGAAGAAGCCGGACCCGGGGTGGTTCGACCAGGTCATCGACACGGTCGACCTGCGGCCGCGGCTCTCGCACAAGCCGAGCGAGCTCTCCGGTGGCCAGCAGCAGCGAGTCGCCTGTGCCCGCGCGCTGGTCTCCAAGCCCGACATCGTCTTCGCCGACGAGCCGACCGGCAACCTCGACTCCACCTCGGCCGCCCAGGTGCTCGACTTCCTGCGGCACAGCGTCGACGACCTGGGCCAGACCATCGTCATGGTCTCCCACGACCCCGTCGCCGCCTCCTACTGCGACCGGGTGATCTTCTTGGCCGACGGCCGCATCGTCGACGAGCTGGCCAAGCCGAGCCGCGAGGAGATCCTGGCCCACATGGCCGACCTGCAGGCGCGGGCGATGGGCCTGGCTCCGATCGGCGAAGGCGCCTGAGGTGAACGAGCGTCAGCGAGTGAACCAAACGATCGGCACGCCGCCACGTCCGTACCCTGGCGCTTGCGCAACGGAGGTGGCGACGTGCTCCGGCTGACGCTGCGCAACCTCGCCGCGCACAAGGTGCGCCTGCTCATGTCGACGCTCGCGATCGTCCTGGGCGTGGCGTTCCTGGCCGGGGTGCTCACCTTCTCGCACGGCCTCGACCGCACCTTCTCCGGGATCATCAACGGCTCCACGCCCGACGGCCAGGTACGCCCGACCAACAGCGCCAGCTCGGCCGAGGCCAGCCGTCCCGGCGCGGGCGGCGCGGCCACGTTGGAGCCGGAGGCCATCGAGAAGCTGCGTACGCTGCCGGAGGTCGCTCGCGCCGACGGGGTGGTCCAGGGAGCGGGGCTCTATGTGCTCGACACCGACGACAAGCTGGTCAGCAGCTCAGGTGCACCGACGCTGGCCTTCAACCACACCGGGACGCCCAACCTGCTCGGCGAGCCGTCGCTGGAGCTCATCGAAGGAAGCTGGCCGACCGGGAAGAAGGAGCTCGTCCTCGACGAGGCGACCGCGGAGAAGGCCGGATATCGGGTGGGAGACTCCGTCACCCTGATCGCACCCCAGGGCGAGACCCGCCGCAAGGTCACCCTCACCGGCACCGCCTCCTTCAACGGCGGTGGCACGGCCGGCGCGCAGCTGCTGATCTTCAGCACCGTCGGCGCCCAGAGCCTGTTCACCGACGGCAAGGACGTCTACTCCGGGATCTCGCTGACCGCCGCCCCCGGCGTCAGCCAGAAGGAGCTCGTCGCGGCTGCGAACACGGTGGTCCCGAAGGGGTTCGAGGCCGTCACCGGCGACAAGATGGTCGAGGAGTCCGAGGATGCGATCGGTGAGTTCCTCGACGTGATCTCGGTCTTCCTCATCGTCTTCGCGGTGATCGCGGTCATCGTCGGCGCCTTCATCATCGTCAACACCTTCTCGATCCTGATCGCGCAGCGCTCCCGCCAGCTGGCGCTGCTGCGCGCCCTGGGAGCCTCCCGCCGCCAGGTCACCACCTCGGTGCTCTTCGAGGCGCTGGTGATGGCGCTGATCGCGGCCACCATCGGCATCCTCGCCGGCTGGGGGCTCGCCCACGGCCTGGCCGCCGCCTTCCGTCAGGCCGGTCTGGAGATCGCCTCCGACGTCCTCGTCCTCACCCCGCGCACCATCTGGATCTCCTACGCCGTGGGCGTCCTCGTCACCCTCGCCGCGGCCCTGCTCCCCTCCCGCCGGGCCGGCAAGGTCCCGCCGGTGGCGGCGATGCGCGAGGACACCCAGCCTCCGGCCCGATCCACCGTCCTGCGTACGTCGGTGGGGCTCGTCCTGCTGGTCGCCGGGCTCGCGATCGCGGCGGTGCCGCGGATCGGGGTCCCGCAGATCAGCCTTCCCGGCGGGTTCGACGTGCCGACGAGCCCGGCGCTGTGGGTGGGCGTCGGCGCCGGCGTCTCGATCCTCTCGGTCGCCTGGATCAGCGCGTTCCTGGGCCGCCCGGTGCTGGCGGCGCTGCGTACGGTCTCGGGGGCGCTCTTCGGGATGACCGGCAAGCTCGCCGGCCAGAACGCGATGCGCGACCCACGGCGCACCGGTGCCACCGCGTCGGCGCTGATGATCGGGCTGGCCCTGGTCTCGCTGATCGGCGTGCTCGCCGCCTCGATGAACGCCTCGATCTCCGACGTGGTCGAGGAGCAGTTCAAGCCCGACCTGGTGGTGCAGAGCCCGACCTTCACCCCGTTCCCGACCTCGATCGGTGACGAGATGGAGAAGGTGGAGGGCGTCGCGACCGTCTCCCGTTCGCAGATCGCCCAGGCCGTCGTCGGCAAGGTGGACCTGCAGAACCCGAAGAAGAACGAGGTCGCGTTCCTCTTCGGGGTCGACGAGCACCTGCCGCAGGTCTACGACCTCGACGTGCTCGAGGGCAGCGCGGACGTCAAGCCCGGCCAGGTGCTGGTCACCGACGAGGCCGCGAAGGAGCACGACTGGCAGCTCGGCGACCGCATCGACCTCACCTTCGTCAGCGGCCGCCAGTCGCACCCGCAGATCAGCGGCATCATCGCGCGCACCCAGGTCACCGGCGACATCACGGTGCGGATCGAGGACCTCGTCGCGGCCAAGGTGCCGCGCGAGGACGCCTCGCTCAGCATCCTGCTCGCGCGCGGAGCCGATCCCGCCGTCGTCCACGAGCGTCTCGACAAGCTCGTCGAGGACCGGCCGGTGGTCGCGGTGCAGGACAAGGACGAGTTCGCCGAGTCGATCAAGGGACAGGTCAACCAGCTCCTCTACATGATCTACGGCCTGCTCGCGCTGGCGATCGTGATCGCCGTGATCGGCATCGTCAACACCCTCGGCCTCAGCGTCATCGAGCGCACCCGCGAGATCGGCCTGCTCCGCGCCATCGGCCTCTCCCGCGGTCAGCTGCGCCGGATGATCACCCTGGAGTCGGTGACGATCGCGGTGCTCGGCGCGGTCCTCGGGCTCGTTCTCGGGGTGCTGTTCGGGGTGCTGCTGCGCGACGCCCTGCGCGAAGATCTCACCAGCCTGTCGGTGCCGCTGGACCAGCTGGCCGTCTTCCTGGCGATCGCGGTGGTCGTCGGCGTCCTGGCAGCGCTCCTCCCGGCCATCCGCGCGGGGAGGGAAGACGTCCTCAAGGCGATCGCCTCGGAGTAGTGTGCCTCGCGTGAGCACCGAGCACTCCGTAGACCTGCCCGAACCCACCCTCCGCGTCAGCGAGCCGGAGACGGCCGCAGTCGGGATCCCCGGGGTGGCCCACTCGATGGAGTACGCGCTACGCGAGATGGGACCCCGGCGGAGCCTGCAGACGCTCCTCAAGGTCAACCAGGTCGGCGGCTTCGACTGCCCCTCGTGCGCCTGGCCGGACCCCGACCACCGCAAGGCGGCGGAGTTCTGCGAGAACGGCGCCAAGGCGGTGGCGTGGGAGGCGACCCGCAAGCGGGTCGACCGCGACTTCTTCGCGGCCAACTCGGTCGCGTCGCTCAACGAGCGCGACGACCACTGGCTGGAGTCGCAGGGCCGGCTGACCGAACCGATGTACCTCGCCCCCGGCGCGACCCACTACTCCCCCATCACCTGGTCCGACGCGATCTCGCTGATCGCCGACCGCATGCGCGCGACCACCCCCGACCGCTCGGTCTTCTACACCTCCGGTCGCGCCTCCAACGAGGCCGCGTTCGTCTACCAGCTGCTCGCCCGCCAGCTCGGCACCAACAACCTGCCCGACTGCTCCAACATGTGCCACGAGTCCAGCGGCACCGCGCTCGGCGAGGTCATCGGCATCGGCAAGGGCACCGTCACCTACGACGACCTCGCCGAACACTCCGACCTGATCTTCGTCGTCGGCCAGAACCCCGGCACCAACCACCCCCGGATGCTGACCGCGCTCGAGTCCGCCAAGGAGAACGGCGCCAAGGTCGTCTCGATCAACCCGCTGCGCGAGGCCGGGCTGGGTCGGTTCCGCAACCCCCAGACCGTACGCGGCGTCACCGGCGTCGGCACCCAGCTCGCCGACGTCCACGTGCCCGTGCAGGTCAACGGCGACCTGGCCCTGTTCGCCGGGATCAACAAGCTGCTCGTCGAGCGCGACGCCGTCGCGCACCCGTTCCTGGAGGAGCACACCGACGGCTTCGAGGTCGCTGCGCAGGCGTGGGCGGCGATGGAGTGGGACGAGATCACCCGGCTCAGCGGCATCTCGCGCGAGGAGATCGAGTCCCTCACCGACCTGGTCGAGTCCCGCGAGCGCGTCATCGTGTGCTGGGCGATGGGCCTGACCCAGCACAAGAACTCGGTCGCCACGATCCGCGAGATCGCCTCGTTCCTGCTGCTGCGCGGCAACATCGGCAAGCCCGGCGCCGGCGCCTGCCCGGTCCGCGGCCACTCCAACGTGCAGGGTGACCGCACGATGGGCATCTGGGAGAAGCCGCCGGCGTGGTTCCTCGACGCGGTCGGTGCCGAGTTCGGCATCACGCCGCCGCGTGAGGAGGGCTACGACGTGGTCGCCGCCATCGAGGCGATGCGCGACGGCGCCGTCGACGT
This sequence comes from Nocardioides sp. NPDC054178, assembly GCF_055585005.1. NCBI lineage: Bacteria > Bacillati > Actinomycetota > Actinomycetes > Propionibacteriales > Nocardioidaceae > Nocardioides > Nocardioides sp. NPDC054178. The sequence goes on along the minus strand of NZ_JBVJKY010000004.1, from coordinate 44,161 downwards.
CTTCCTCGCCCTGGGCGGCAACTTCGCCGCCGCGACCCCCGACACCGCCGTCACCACCGCGGCCCTGGCCAACGTCGGCCTCACCGTCCAGATCTCGACCAAGCTCAACCGCAGCCACCTCCACCACGGTCGCGAGGGCCTGATCCTTCCCTGCCTGGGGCGCACCGAGCGCGACGAGACCGGCGGTCGCGAGCAGTACGTCACCGTCGAGGACTCGATGGGCATGGTCCACGCCTCCTACGGCCGCCTGCTCCCGGGCTCGAAGGAGCTGCGCAGCGAGGTCGGCATCATCTGCGCCCTCGGCGAGGCGCTGTTCGGCTCGGACCAGGGCATCGACTGGGCCACGATGGGCGTGGACTACTCCCGGATCCGCTGGCACATCTCCGCGGTGGTGCCCGGGTTCGAGGACTTCGAGACCCGGCTGAAGGCGCCCGGTGGCTTCGCCCTGCCCAACCCTCCGCGCGACTCGCGCACCTTCACCACCACGACCGGCCGGGCCCGGGTGACCGCCAACCCGCTGACCGCGGTCTCGGCTCCCCCGGGCCACCTGCTGCTGCAGACGCTGCGCTCCCACGACCAGTTCAACACCACCGTCTACGGCTACAACGACCGCTACCGCGGCATCAAGGGCGGCCGCCACGTCGTCTTCGTCAACCCCGAGGACCTCCTCGAGCTCGGCATCGCCGACGGCGACACCGTCGACATCGTCTCGGTCTGGACCGACGGCGAACGCCGCGCCGCGGGCTTCCGCGTCGTCGCCTACGCCACCCCGCGCGGCTCCGCCGCGGCGTACTTCCCGGAGACGAACGTCCTCATCCCGCTCGACTCCTACGCCGACGGCAGCCGCACGCCGACCTCGAAGTCGGTCGTCGTACGCCTCGACCCCCGCTGAGCCGGCCCGTCCTGACCCAAAAGCCCGCCGAGTCGGCGGGTCTTGACCCAGATCCTCGCCGAGTCGGCGCGTTATGACGCGCCGACTCGGCGATGGATCCGGTCAGGACGAGCCGACTCGGCATCTCGCGGGGAATTCCTTTGCCGGGGCCCGCGTTGATGCCTATCGTGATGCGCATGTTCCGCGTGGTTTCCGAGTTCGACCTGTCAGGCACGAGCCTGCCGGGCGCTCCCACGTGGACTCCGTCAGTCGATTGCACCGGCGCGCGAAGCTGACCCTCCTCCTGCTCTGCAGGACCCGCGGAGGAGGGTGGCCCGCACCGGCCCCCTCACCGCGGTGACAGCGCTGTGAGGGCTTGCCGGAGGGTCCTGGCTCACCCGTCAATCTTCTGACAGACAAAGGAACACTCATGGCCAAGGGCCAGTTCGTGCGGACCAAGCCGCACCTCAACATCGGGACGATGGGTCACGTCGACCACGGCAAGACCACCCTGACCGCCGCGATCACCAAGGTGCTCGCGGAGCGCGACCCCGACGTGAACCGCTTCATCGCCTTCGACGGCATCGACCGTGCCCCGGAGGAGCTGCAGCGCGGGATCACGATCAACATCTCGCACGTCGAGTACGAGACCGCGACCCGGCACTACGCGCACGTCGACATGCCCGGGCACGCCGACTACGTGAAGAACATGATCACCGGCGCCGCCCAGGTGGACGCCGCGATCCTGGTCGTCTCCGCCCAGGACGGCGCCATGCCGCAGACGCGCGAGCACGTGCTGCTCGCGCGCCGGGTGGGCGTGCCGTACCTGGTGGTGGCGCTCAACAAGGCCGACACCGTCGAGGACCCCGAGCTGCTCGACCTGGTCGAGCTGGAGGTCCGTGACCTCCTCTCCGAGTACGGGTTCCCCGGCGACGACGTACCTGTCGTCCGGGTCTCCGGGCTGAAGGCGCTGGAGGGCGAGCCGGAGTGGACCGCCGCGATCGGCGACCTGCTGGACGCGATCGACGACTACGTGCCGGTGCCGGAGCGTGAGCTCGGCGAGCCGTTCCTGATGCCGATCGAGAACGTCGTCACCATCACCGGCCGCGGCACGGTCGTCACCGGGGCCGTCGAGCGCGGCTCGCTGAAGGTCGGCGACGCGGTCGAGGTCGTGGGGCTCGGCGCGACGCTCACCAGCACCGCCATCGGTCTGGAGACGTTCGGCAAGTCGCTGGAGTCCGCCGAGGCGGGCGACAACGCGGCCGTGCTGCTGCGTGGGGTCAAGCGCGACGAGGTCCGTCGCGGCCAGGTGGTGGCGCTGCCGGGCAGCGTACGGCCGCACCGGAGATTCCGGGCGAACCTGCACGCGCTCTCCACCTCCGAGGGTGGCCGGCACACCCCGTTCGCCGCGGACTACCGGCCGCAGTTCTACTTCCGGACCACGGACGTGCCCGGCGGGATCGACCTGGGTGAGATCGCGCTGGTCATGCCCGGCGACACGATCGAGCTCGGGGTGGAGCTGGAGAAGCCGATCGCGATGGACGTCGGCCTCGGTTTCGCGGTCCGCGAGGGCGGTCACACCGTCGCCGCCGGCACCGTCACCGAGCTGCTCGACTGAGCTCGACCGAGAGACAGGAACGGCCCTCACCTGGTGGGGGCCGTTCTCTCATCTTCTCAGTCGCGCGGGCGCCAGCGCTTCCACAGCGCCTCGCCCTCGGCGCGGACCTTCCCGTCCCACTCCAGCCGCACCAGCGAGGTGATCTGGTCCTCGCTGGCCTCCTTGGTGGAGGCGATCAGCGTGACCGGCTCCTTGAGCGGAGCCGGCCGCCGGTAGCGTACGTCGATCCCGGCCGTCACATAGGCCAGCGACTCCCCCTCGGCCGGCATCCAGCCGTTGAGGAAGGCCTCCTGATGCACCGCGGCGGCGCTGTGGCAGTCGAGCAGGGTCGCGATGATCCCGCCGTTGAGGAACCCGCCGCCGTTGTCGTGCTGCGGCCACGGCTGGAAGGTCGCGGTCACGCTCCCGTCCAGCTGCGGATAGCTCTTCAGCTGGAGCCCCTGGGCGTTGGCCGGCCCGCACCCGAAGCAGGTCATCGTCGGCCACCACTCGTCCTGCAACGCCATCATCTTCACCGCGCCACCATAGCCACGAGAACGCTGATCCGCTCAGCCGATCCCGGTCCGGAAGCCCTCGCGCCAGGTGGCGTACGACGGCGTCCAGCCGAGCTCCCGCTTCGCCTTGGCGTTGGACGACCCCCGCACGGAGGTCATCAGCGCGACGCCGAACTCGCCGATCAGCGGCTTGGCCAGCCACGCAGGGAGCCGCATCGGGTTCCGGCCGCCGACCTGCTCGGCCAGGAACGGCATCCACTGGTTCACCGGTGCGGGCTCGTCGTCGACGATGTTGTAGAGGCCCGGGGCACCACGGTCGACCGCGGCGACCGTCGCGGCGCCGACGTCGTCGATGTGGACGAACGACCACACCCCGGTGCCGCCACCGACCACCGGCATCTTGCCCGTACGCAGCAGCTCACCGATGGCGCCCTCGCGCGAGGCGGCGTTGCCGGGGCCGTAGAAGTTCCCGTAGCGCAGCACCACGCCCTCCAGGTCCGCCGCCGAGACCACCGCCTCCTCCAGGTGGCGGATCGCCGCCAGGGTGCCCCGCGCCTCCTTGCCGGGGTCGGCGATGAGCGGGGTGGTCTCGTCCTTGACCCAGCCGCCGGTGCGCTCATAGGCCCATCCCCCACCGAAGCTCTGCGCGATGAACCGGCGCGCTCCGACCGCCCGGGCCGCGGCCAGCAGGTGGTCGGTGCCCTCGGTACGCAGCCGGTTGGTCATCGCGAAGTCCTGGTCCCACTTCTTCAGGTTGCCGCTGAGGCCGCCCAGCGCGGTGAGCTGGTGCACGACCACCTCGGGTGCGGCCTTGGTGACCGCGTCGGCGACGCTCTGCGCGCTCAGCGGGTCCATCACGATCCCGGTCGCGCCCATGTCGGCCAGGGTCTCGAGCCCCGGCTCGTGCCGGGTCGAGCCGTAGACCTCGTGCCCGGCAGCCACCAGGAGCGGCACCATCCGGATGCCGACCGCGCCGGTTCCACCTGCGATGAAGATTCGCATCGTTCGTTCCTCTCGTCGATGTCTGATCCCACCGACGAAACAACCTGCGCTCCTGTGACAGCTGGCGTAAGGTCCTGCACTCGTGGACCTCGCAAGCGCCCATGACGGGCTCCGCCCGCTGATGTTCTCGATCGCCTACCGGATGCTCGGCAGCGTCGCCGAGGCGGAGGACATCGTCCAGGAGGCGTTCCTGCGGATGCACCGCAGCACCGATGAGGTCGACAACCTCGATGCGTACGCCACCACCGTCACCACCCGGATCGCCATCGACACCCTGCGCTCGGCCCGCCACCGCCGAGAGCAGTACGTCGGGCCCTGGCTGCCCGAGCCGATCCTGGTCTCCGACGAGGACCCCAGCCACCGCCTCGAGCTCGACGAGACCGTCAGCACCGCGTTCCTGGTCCTCCTCGAGTCGCTCACGCCGGTCGAGCGTGCGGTGTTCGTGCTGCGCGAGGTGCTGGGCTACGACTACGAGGACATCGCGCCGGTCGTCGGCAAGAGCGCGACCAACTGCCGCCAGATCTTCACCCGTGCCCGCAAGCGGATCGCTGAGGGCACTCCCCGCTTCGACCCGTCCCGCGAGCGCCGCGACCAGCTGGCCTCCCAGTTCGTCGCCGCACTGTCCGCCAGCGACATCGCCGGCCTGGAGCGGCTGCTCGCCGACGACGTCGTGTTCGTCGCCGACGGCGGCGGCCGGGCCCCGGCGATCCAGAAGCCGATGCTCGGCGCCGTCGCCGTCACCCGCTTCCTGCTCGGGCTCATGCGTCAGGGCGAGCGTCTCGGCGTGCGCCTCGAGCTCTCGCACGCCAACGGTCAGCCGGCCATGCTCACCCGCGGTGCCGACGGCGCCCTGCTCGGCGTCATCGCGCTCGACGTCGAGGGTGGCCGGATCGTACGCATGCACAACGTCCTCAACCCGGACAAGCTCGGCCACCTGGGCGAGGTCGGTGACCTCTTCGCCCTGCTGGCCGAGCGCTGACCGGCGCCTCGGATCAGGAGAGGTCGGCCTTGCTGATGATCCCGTGCACGCCGACCGTGCGGTCGACGACCTGCGAGACCACGAAGTCGGAGGCGGCCGAGAGGTAGGCGTACGCGATCGCCCGGTCCAGACCCTTGTCGTGCTCGAGGAAGTCGAGGGCGTTGACGACCGCTCGCCTCATCGCGACATCGAGATCGCTGCCCTGGCCGCCGACCGACCCGTCAGGGTCGGAGAGGCCGATCGGGATGTAGGCGCGGTCCGTCTCGGCGAACGGGTAGTCGTAGGCCACCGATGGAGCATCCCCCGACCCGGGCTTGCACACCGTCAGCCGGAACGTGCCCCGCAGCGAGCCCTCCAGCGCCGTGAGCGCGACCTCGCCGTTGCCCATGGCCATGTGCGGGTCGCCGACGTAGAACAGCGCCCCCTCGGCCTTGACCGGGAGGTAGAACGTCGAGCCCGCCCCGAGCAGGTTGATGTCGATGTTGCCGCCGCCGAGCGTCGGCGGGATCGAGTTCGCCTCCGGAGCGGTCAGCTCGGTCGTCTCGGCGTAGGCCACGCCCATCGTCCCGAAGAAGGTGTTCACCGGGAAGCTCACCGGGCCCATCCTCACCGTGTCTCCATGGAGCTCGGCGAAGACCGACACGTTTCCGTAGGCCGTGGGCTCCCCGGTCCCGCGCCCGTCGGTCGCCACCGGCGGCATCACCTCGCCCAGCGTGATCCCCGCGGGCGCCGCTCCGTCCCTGGTGAGCGCGAGCGCGCCCTTGCCGTGACGCGAGGAGACGATCCCGTACGGCACCCGCGGCGTCGCCTCGAGCGTCTCGATCTTGAGCACGTCGCCGGGCTCGGCGCCCTCGACGAAGACCGGCCCGGTGATGACGTGAGGCCCGTCGACGTCGAAGTTGCGCCGGGTGCGGTCATAGGAGGCGGCCACCTCCACCGCGTCGCGGAGCACGTCCTTGCGGCGTACGCCGTGCTCACCGAACCACGCGACCGGGTCGCGGCCCTGATCCTCGAGGATGCCCTCGTGGGAGATGGAGTCGATCGTCACCGTACGCCCGGACCGCACCCGCGCCACCGCCGTAGCGTGCACCGATGGGACGTAGCCCCACAGCACGTCGTCGGTCTCCGAAGGCAGGTAGACGTCGCCTGCGATCCGGCCCTCGCCCGGCTGCAGGATGCCGCCGAAACGTCCTGGTTTCCGCGGTGCCGCGGAGCCATGGGCGTGAGCCGCACCCGGAGCACCGACCGCTGCCGCACCGGCACCGGCGACACCCAGTGCCGCCTGCACGAGCCTTCGTCGTCCCAGACCCGCGGCAAGGTGCTCGGCAGCTCTGCGTCCGTCATGCGTCATCGTCGTCTCCTCAGCCTCGGCTACAGCGAGCCCGACGCTAAGGAAGCCGCATTTCCGGCCTGTGACACCCGCGGGTCAGCGGCGTATCTACTCCTCCAGGAACGTACGCAGCGACTGGTCGACCAACGGCCGCCCCAGCGCTCCCTCCGTCAGCGCGTCGCGCAGCGCGGCGACGGAGTCGAGGTCGGCGACGAGCGTCACCAGGTCACCGACCTCCTCGCCGATCTCGGCGGGCGTGGTGGCGGCGACCGGCCGGTCCAGCAGCAGCGGGCAGTCGACCGGACCGCCCTCGGGCTCCGGGTGGCCCAGCGCCGCGACCCAGCAGCCGATCTCGTAGCGCAGCGGCGCGCCCGGTCCGGCCCCCTGGGCGCGCAGGTCGATGTACCACACGATGTCGTCGCTCTTGGGGTCACCGAGCCGGTGATGGCCCTTGCGCAGCGGCATGCCGCCGGTCTTGAACGCCTTGGTCGCCGCTGTCCGGGCTGCCTTCTGGTCCATCGCTGAGGTCACGGCCCTAGAAGTCGAGGTCGGTCTCGGAGAGCTGACCGCCTCCGGCGACGATGAACTCCTTGCGCGGAGCGACGTCGGAGCCCATCAGCAGGTCGAAGACCGCCGCGGCCGCGTCGGCGTCGTCCAACGTCAGCCGGCGAAGCGTGCGGTGGCGCGGGTCCATGGTGGTCTCCGCCAGCTGGTCGGCGTCCATCTCACCCAGACCCTTGTAGCGCTGCACCGGGTCCTTCCAGGTGACGTTCTTCTTCTTCAGCTCGGCCAGCTTCCGCTGCAGCTCCGGGTCGGAGTAGGTGTAGATGTACTTCTCCATCCCCTTCTTGGGGTTGGAGATCTCGATCCGGTGCAGCGGCGGGACCGCGGTGTAGACCTTGCCGGCGGCGATCAGCTCGGGCATGTACTTGAAGAACAGGGTCGCCAGCAGCGTCCGGATGTGGGCGCCGTCGGAGTCGGCGTCGGCCATGAAGATGATCTTGCCGTAGCGCGCCGCGTCCAGGTCGAAGCTGCGGCCGGTGCCGGTCCCGACCACCTGGATGATCGAGGAGCACTCGGCGTTCTTCAGCATGTCGCCGACCGAGGCCTTCTGGACGTTGAGGATCTTGCCGCGGATCGGCAGCAGCGCCTGGAACTCCGAGTTGCGGGCCACCTTGGCGGTGCCGAGCGCGGAGTCACCCTCGACGATGAACAGCTCGGCTCGGTCGTCGGTGGTGCGGCAGTCGGCGAGCTTGGAGGGCAGCGCGGAGGACTCCAGCGCGTTCTTGCGCCGCTGGTTCTCCTTCTGCTGACGCAGCGAGAGCCGGGTCTTGGAGGCGGCGTACACCTTCTCCATCACCAGCTTGGCCTGCTGCTTCTGGGCGCCGCGCGACTCGGTGAGGAACGTCTTCATCTCCGCGGCCACGACCTTGCGCACCACGCTGCGGGCGGCCGGGGTGCCGAGGATCTCCTTGGTCTGGCCCTCGAACTGCGGCTCGGCCAGGCGCACCGTCACCACGGCGGTCAGCCCCTCGAGGATGTCCTCCTTGACGATGTCCTTGTCGTTGACCTTGAGCACCTTGGCGGCGCGCATGGCGTCGTTGAACGTCTTGGTCAGCGCGTTCTCGAAGCCGCTGACGTGGGTGCCGCCCTTCGGGGTGGCGATCACGTTGACGAAGGAGCGGATCTCGGTGTCGTAGCCGCTGCCCCACCGCACCGCGATGTCGACGCCGAGCTCGCGCTCGACGTCCTGCGGCGTCATGTGGCCGGCGTCGTCGAGCATCGGCACGGTCTCGGTGAAGGTGTCCGACCCCTGCAGACGCAGTACGCCGCTGACCGGCTCGTCCTTGGCCAGGAAGTCGACGAACTCGGCGATGCCGCCGTCGTGGCGGAACTTCTCCTCGACCGGGTCCGAGCCCGACTGGTCGCGGATGACCAGCTCGAGCCCGGGGACGATGAAGCTCGTCTGCCGGGCCCGGCCGAGCAGCCCCTCGAGCTCGAAGCGAGCGTCCTTGGTGAAGATCTGCCGGTCGGGCCAGAACCTGACCCGGGTGCCGGTCTTGCCCTTGGCGACCCGCTTGCCCTTGCGGGTCAGGCCGCTCTGCGGCGTGAAGGCGGCCGTGGGGCCCTCGCCGTCGAAGACACCGGGCACGCCACGACGGAACGACATCCCCTGCTGGGCCGGGGAGCGGTCCACGTCGATGTCCATCCGGCTCGAGAGCGCGTTGACGACCGAGAGGCCGACACCGTGCAGACCGCCGGTCGCGTTGTAGGAGCCGCCACCGAACTTGCCGCCCGCGTGCAGCTTGGTCGCGACCACCTCGACGCCTGGCAGCCCGGTGCGGGGCTCCTTGTCGGTCGGGATGCCGCGGCCGTCGTCGTAGACCTCCACCGAGCCGTCGGGGTGCATCGTGACCTCGACGTGGCCGGCGACTCCGGCCAGCGCCTCGTCGACGCCGTTGTCGATGATCTCCCACAGGCAGTGCATGAGGCCGCGGGTATCGGTCGAGCCGATGTACATACCGGGACGCTTGCGCACCGCCTCCAGACCCTCGAGGACGAGGAGGTGCGCTGCGTTGTAGGTGTTGTCAGAGATGATCGGCTCCTGGCTGTACTGCGTTACTGCGTGGTCCCGCTGGGGCGTTGCATGGGGGTGGCCCTCGGAGGAAATCTACCGTGCGACACGCCCGGGTCTCACGCAGGCACGCGGCAACCGGCTCACGCGCCATCGGGCGGCACACGTACGTCGTGATCGGTCCGTTACGTGGAACTTGTGGGTTTCGATGCACGAAATGGTCGGTCGACAGGTAAGAATGTCTGTCACGGACAGCGATGTCCCGCGGGGTAGGTCCGACCCGGATCCCCAACCCGGAGCGACAACTGCAAGGATTAGAGGTGCGACCGCGGTAAGAGTCCAGGCTAGGGAATCTTCCAGGACTCACGTACGTTATCCCGGCGCAATCATGATTCAGAAATGAGGCCGATGTGACCACTGCCGTTGCCACCAGCTCGCCGCTCACGTCCGAGGACCGTTGCGACCGGTGCGGAGCGCAGGCCTACGTACGTGCGGAGCTCCACTCCGGCGGCGAACTGCTGTTCTGCGCCCACCACGCCCGCGAGCACGGTGAGAAGCTCAAGGAGATCGCGAGCTCGATCACCGACGAGACCCACAAGCTCACCGAGAAGAACTGACCCCACCCACCGACTCCCCGAAGGCCCGGACCACGACGGTCCGGGCCTTCGGCGTGTCATACCACCCCGCAGGGCTAGGGTTCGCTCCGTGAGTCCCGTCCCTGAATCGGTCGTCGTCGGCCTCGTCGCTCTGGTGATCGCCTTCGGCATCGCCGGCATCATCGTCCCGATCCTCCCAGGCGGCGCCCTGCTCGTCGCCGCAGCGATCCTCGGGTGGGCCATCTGGCTGGGCGAGCCCACCGGGTGGGTGATCTTCGGCATCTCGGCCGCCTTCATCGCCATCGGGCTGATCACCAAGTACGCCATCCCCGGCAAGCGCCTCAAGGACTCCGGGATGCCGCTGTCCACCCAGATCGTCGGCGCGATCCTGGCCATCGTCGGGTTCTTCGTGATCCCCGTCGTCGGCGTCTTCGTCGGCTTCCCCGTCGGCGTCTTCCTCGCCGAGCTCCGTCGTCACGGGGGCAACGCGGGTGAGGCCTGGGCCTCCACCTGGACCGCCCTGAAGGCGATCGGCCTGTTCATCGTGATCGACGCCACCGCCGCCACGCTCGCCACCATCACCTGGGTCGTGGGGCTGTTCATCACCTGAGCCCCGATCAAGCGGGTTCCTCCAGATCGCTATAGTCGAGTGACTTAGTTTTCTAAGTCGACTCTGACCACCATCCCTGGAGGCATCCGTGTCCATGCTCGAGGTCGACGACGTACGCCTCGGCTACGTCGTCGACGGCACACCTCATCTCGCCGTCGGCGGGGTCTCGTTCACCGTCCCGCGCGGATCGACCACGATGCTGCTCGGTCCCTCCGGCTGCGGGAAGTCGACCATCCTGAAGGCGGCCGCCGGGTTCCTGCGGCCCTGGTCGGGCACGATCACCGTCTCCGGCCGCACCTCCGTCGCCGCACCCGGGCCCGACCGGGCGGTCGTGTTCCAGGAGTTCGACCAGCTCTTCCCGTGGCGCACGGTGCGCGGCAACCTGGAGTTCCCGCTGCGCGCCAACGGCCGCACCCGCGAGCAGGCCCGGGAACGCGCCGGCCACTGGCTGAGCGTGATGGGGCTCGACCGGGCCGCGACCCGCTACCCGCACCAGCTCTCGGGCGGCATGAAGCAGCGCGTCGCGATCGCTCGGGCGCTGGCGCTCGAGCCCGACGTGCTGCTGATGGACGAGCCGTTCGGTGCCCTCGACGCCCAGACCCGCGACCGGCTCCAGCGCGAGCTCAAGCAGGTCGCCGCCGACACCGGGATCACCGTCCTCTTCGTCACCCACAGCATCGCCGAGGCGGTCTACGTCGGCGACCAGGTCGTCGTCCTCTCGACTCCCCCGTCGCACGTCGTGGAGACCCTCGACGTCCGTGGCCTCGACGACCCCACCGACCCGGCCTTCGTCGCCGCCCAGACGCGCCTGCGCTCGCTGCTCGCCGGAGACGCCGGCACCGAGGGAGAGGTGGCGGCATGACCCAGACCGCTGCCCCGCCCACCGCGTCCGCCGCGGCTCTCGACGCCCCCGCCGACCTGCCGCGGAGACTCCCCCGCTGGGGCGACCTCCCCACCGTCGTACGCCGCGGGCTCCTGCTCCTCCTCCTGCTCCTGGCCTGGGACCTCGGTGTCCGGTTCGGCGGGGCCAGCCCGCTCGTCCTGGTGGGCCCTCTCGACGTCGCGAAGGCGATGGTCGAGGGCGTACGCAGCGGAGCGCTGGTCGACTCGACCCTGCTGACGCTGCGCATCCTCGGCCAGGCTCTCGTCATCGGGATCGTGGCCGCCGCGATCCTGACCACACTGGCCACCTGGACGACGATCGGCGAGGACCTGCTGGTCCTGCTGACCTCGATGCTCAACCCGCTCCCGGCGGTCGCGATCCTGCCGCTGGCGATGCTGTGGTTCGGCATCAACACGACAGCGCTGATCGTGGTGATCGCCAACGCGGTGATCTGGCCGATCGCGATCAACGTCAGCCAGGGCTTCCGCACCGCGAACCCCACCGTGGTCGCGGTCGGCCGCAACATCGGCCTGCGCGGCGTACGCCTGGTCTGGTACGTCCTCGTCCCCGCCGCGCTCCCCCACACCGTCTCCGGCCTGAAGAGCGCCTGGGCGTTCGGCTGGCGCACGATCATCGCCGCCGAGCTGGTCTTCGGCGTGGCCGGCGAGGGCGGCGGACTGGGCTACTTCATCAACAACGCCAAGACCTACCTGCACATCGCCGACGCCTTCGCCGGCCTGGTCACCATCGCGCTGATCGGGATCGTCTTCGACCTCGTCTTCACCTGGCTGGAGCGCCGCACGGTCGTCCGCTGGGGCATGAAGACCGCCTGACCAGCCCCTTCTCCACCACCCCTCTCCCCACCCCACGTAAGGAGCTCCGCCATGTCCTCCCACCGCCGATCCCACCGAGGCGTACGCAGCCTGGCCGCCGTCTGTGCCGCGACCCTGCTCGCCGGCGTACTCACCGCCTGCGGTGCCGGCGGGGCCGACGACGGCCCGGCCGAGACGATCACGATCGGCTACCAGCCGGGCCTGGGCTACGCGACCCTGCTGATCATCAAGGAGCAGAAGACGCTGGAGAAGGCGCTGCCCGACACCGAGATCAGATGGCAGGAGCTCGACTCCGGCGGTGCGCTGCGCGACGCGGTCATCGCCGGCGACGTCCAGGTCGCCTCGATGGGCGCCTCCCCGTTCCTGGTCGGCGTCGATGCCGGCGTCGGCTGGAAGACGGTCGCCGCGATGAACCAGATGAACCTCCAGCTCATGGTCACCGACCCGGCGATCAAGACGCTCAAGGACCTTCCGAAGGACGCCAAGATCGCCATGCCGGCGCCCGACTCCATCCAGTCGCTGCCGCTGCGCAAGGCCGCCGGCGAGCAGCTCGGTGACCCGCACGCGCTGGACAGCAACATCGTCGGCATGGGCCACCCCGACGGTCTCCAGGCGCTCGTCTCGGGCCAGATCGCCGGCCACCTCACCGCCCCGCCGTTCGTCGCGCAGGAGGCGGAGGCCGGTGCCCACCCGATCCTGAAGAGCTACGACCTCTTCGGCCGCACCACCTTCAACGCCATCTACGCCCAGCCCGACTTCCTCGACGCCAACCCCGACTTCACCGAGGCCTTCTACGCGGCGCTGAAGGAGTCCAACACCCTGCTGACCGACGACCCCGACCAGGCCTCCGAGCTCCTCTCCGCCGAGTCCGAGGGCGAGCTCACCGCCGCCGAGGTCAAGACCCAGATCACCGACCCCGACGTCACCTGGTCCCTGACTCCGACCGGTTTCGGCGAGTTCGCCGACTTCATGGCGTCGGTCGAGATGATCAAGAAGGCGCCGGCCGACGAGGACATCTACGTCGACAACGAGTTCAACGCGGACGCCGCCTGAGCCTCGCCGACGCTCAGCCGTCGGCGACCGTCACGTCCTCGGCCATGACGTACGCGATCCGGTGGTTGAACCAGATCTGGTAGTAGGTCGTGCCGCCCCTGATCACGAGGCAGTCGGGCACGCCGTCGACGGTGGCGCAGTTGAAGTTGACCGCCTTGTAGTAGTCGGTCGGAACCGTCGCGTCGGCCAGGACGTACTTCTGACCTGCGGGGATGGTGTACTGCAGCGGCGCGATCGTCCTCGGCGTGACCCCGTCGGGGTAGTCGCTCGCCTCCGTCGGATAGGCCGTGCCGTAGATCTTCGCGGTGGTGCCGGCCTTCGGCGTGACGACCCTGCCGTCGGAGGGCAGGAGTACGTCGCGAGGGTTCTGGATCCAGCCCTGCTTGCCGCCGAACCAGACTCCCCACCATCTCGAGCGGGTCCGGTCGTTGACGACGACCTTCTGCCCGGCCGCCAGGCGCGGGCCCCAGTTGGAGACCTTGGCGGAGCCGCCGACGACGGTGTCCGCCAGCAGCGGCGCGTCGGTGGAGGGCTCGGCGTAGACGTTGACGAAGTTGGTGCCTCGGTCGCCCGGGCACGGCGCGCCCGCCTCGGTGCAGCCGGTCATCACGTTGCCGGTGTTGGTGTCGAAGTCGGGGGCGACCGTCCAGATCTCGCTGCGCGAGTGCCGGTCGGCCTCGATCGGCGAGCGCAGCAGGTCGAAGTAGTGGCTCCAGTCCCAGTAGGGGCCCGGGTCCCAGTGCATGCCGGCGACGTTGGCCGGCGCGACGCCCTGGACCTGGTCGTGGCCGATGATGTGGGCCCGGTCGAGCGGGATGCCGTAGCTCGTGGCCAGGTAGCGGACCAGCGTGGCGGAGGTCTGGTACATGGCCTCCGTGTACCAGGCACCGTCGGCGGCGTAGCCCTCGTGCTCCAGCCCGATCGAGTGGCTGTTGACGTACCAGTTGCCGGCGTGCCAGCCGACGTCCTTGCCGGGGATGTGGTGAGCGACGTGGCCGTCGACCGAGCGCAGCGTGTAGTGCCAGCCGAGGTAGGTCGGGTCCTGGACCAGCCTCACGGTGCCGTCGTAGGAGGTCTCGGTGTCGTGGATGACGATGTAGTCGACCGAACCCTCTTCGGGCCGGCTGGCGAGGTCGTGGTTGCCGTAGTCGCCGATCGTGTCGCCGGTCTGCTCGTAGGGCGCCGGCAGCGACTCACAGCCGAGCACCGCCGGACACTCGACCTCCTGCCCGGGGGCCGACTCGGCGAGGTCGAGCCGTCCGATCGCCTCCTCACTGACGGTGACCGGCGTGGCGGGCAGGCTGACTCGGTGGCCGTCGTTGGTCGTACGCGACTCCCCCGTGCTCAGCGTCGCGAACACCTGCCGGGCGAACTTCAGCGCGGTCGCCTCCTCGGCGGCGCCGCTGTAGCGGCCGAGCGCCGCGCTCCAGTCCGCCAGGCTCTCGGCCCCGCCCGCGGCCTCCTGGTAGTCGGCCAGCACCGCGGCGCCGCCGCAGATGTTGGCGACCGCGTCCGCGCGCAGGTCGGCGACCGGTATCCCCGTGATGTCGTTGGCCGTACGCAGCGTCTCGACCTCACCCAGCCTGACCGACTCCTCGCGCTGACGCGTGGTGCGGGCCTGGTGGGAGCCGTCACCCTTGCCGAGCGGGTCGGGATGGGCCTCGATGTCCTTCGCCAGCGCCGGCAGGTCGGTCAGGTGCATCGGCCCGTAGCCGCCCGACGTGCTCGGCGCCTCGCCATGGGCGTCCCAGCGCGACTCCATGTAGGAGACCGCGAGCAGCACCTCGGCCGGCACGCCGCTGGTCTCGGCCGCTCGCTCGAAGACCGACTGCCGGTCGGTGGTGCCCTCCAGGCACGCGTTCCAGTCGGGTCCGGAGGCCGAGGCCACCGCCGTGATCGGCACCGCGACGAGCAGGCCGCCGAGCAGCGCTCCAGCCGCGGCCAGGGCGAGCCGACGTGGACGTGAGAGACGCATAGGCACGAGGAGACCTCCCGAGACGCGGACGACCGACCCGTGCAACCTAGCCGAATCCGCAGCCGCGGCAAGGCGAGTCTGCGGAAATGGCGAACGCCCTCCCAGATGTCCGGGAAGGCGTTCGGAGGAGATCTTAGCCAGATCAGTCCAGATAGTCGCGCAGAACCTGCGAACGCGACGGGTGTCGCAGCTTCGACATCGTCTTGGACTCGATCTGACGGATGCGCTCGCGGGTGACCCCGTAGACCTTGCCGATCTCGTCTAAAGTCTTCGGCTGACCGTCGGTCAGGCCGAAGCGCATGCTCACGACGCCGGCCTCACGCTCGGAAAGCGTGTCGAGCACCGCGTGCAGCTGCTCCTGGAGCAGCGTGAAGGAGACGGCGTCGGCCGGGACGATCGCCTCGGAGTCCTCGATCAGGTCGCCGAACTCGGAGTCGCCGTCCTCACCCAGCGGGGTGTGGAGCGAGATCGGCTCGCGGCCGTACTTCTGGACCTCGATGACCTTCTCCGGGGTCATGTCGAGCTCCTTGGCCAGCTCCTCCGGGGTGGGCTCGCGGCCCAGGTCCTGGAGCATCTGGCGCTGGACGCGCGCGAGCTTGTTGATGACCTCGACCATGTGCACCGGGATACGGATGGTGCGGGCCTGGTCGGCCATGGCGCGGGTGATCGCCTGACGGATCCACCAGGTGGCGTACGTCGAGAACTTGTAGCCCTTGGTGTAGTCGAACTTCTCGACCGCACGGATCAGACCCAGGTTGCCCTCCTGGATCAGGTCGAGGAAGAGCATGCCGCGGCCGGTGTAGCGCTTGGCCAGCGAGACGACGAGCCGCAGGTTGGCCTCGAGGAGGTGGTTCTTGGCGCGCTTGCCGTCCTCGGCGATCCACTCGAGCTCGTCGAGGATCTTCGGGGTGATCTTGCCGCCCTTGCCGAGCTTCTCCTCCGCGAAGAGGCCGGCCTCGATCCGCTTGGCGAGCTCGACCTCCATCTCCGCGTTGAGCAGCGGGACCTTGCCGATCTGCTTGAGGTAGTCCTTGACCGGGTCGGCGGTCGCGCCGGCGACCATGACGGTCTGCTCGGGCTCGTCGGTGTCGTCGGAGGTGGAGACGACGAAGCTCTGCTTCTCGGCCTCCTTCTCGTCCTCCTTGATCGTGGGATCGGCGGCGACGTCCTTCTCGAACTGCTCGTCAGGGATGTCGGGCAGGATCTTCTTGCCGTCGGGGCCGAGCTGGACGACCGGGGTCTCGTCGTCGGTGTCGGTGTCCGAGTCGTCGTCCTCGATGTCGTCGACATCGACCTCGACGTCCTCGAGGACGATCTCCTCGCCGTCCTCGTCGATCTCGGTCGTCTTCTTCGGCTCGGGCTCGGCGGCCTTCTTCGCCGCGGCCTCCGTGGCCGGCTTCGTCGGCTCAGGCGCCACCTTCTTGGCGGCGGCCTTCTTCGCCGGCGCCTTGGCCGTGGTCGTCTTGCGGGTCGAGGTCGTCGCCGCCGCGGCCCGGCCGGTCACGGCGGTGCCGAGGTCCACCGAGATGCCGAGCGTGCTCAGGTGACCGAGCAGTGCCTTGAGATGCCTGGGCTCGACCGCGGCATCCTCGCTGGCCTGGCGGACCTGGTCGGGACTGACCCGCCCGGTTGGCTTGGCCTGGTCGATCAGTGCCTTCACGGCAGGGTGGGCGAGTACCTCAGCGGGTATCTTGCGCGCGTTCGAGGACACGAACACCTCTCCGTCGAACTTGGTCGAGACTTAACAAAAACTGGGTTTGGGCGCGGCAGGGCCCGGGGTCGTCAAGAGCCGCAGATTCATTCTGCCACGGTGGTGGTGAACAGTCCCCATCCGGGGCATCATGTCCCCCAGCAACTCATCCGGCTGCTTTGGCTGCGGCCTTCTTCTGCTGTTTGTAGTCGCGCACCTTCTGCAACGAGGCAACGTCGACGACGTCAGCCACAGAACGGTAACCGTCGAGCGCGTAGTCACCAACCGCCTCCTGCCAGCCGTCGGGCTGCACCCCCAGCTGCTTGGCCAGCAGCGAGACGAAGATCTGCGCCTTCTGCTTCCCGAAGCCCGGGAGCGCCTGGACCCGCTTCAGCAGGTCCTTGCCGCTGGTGGCCTCGGTCCACAGCCGGGTGACGTCGCCACCGTACTCGTTGGTGACGATCGTCGCGATCCCCTGCACCTTCGCCGACATGGAGCCGGGGAACCGGTGGATCGCGGGCGGTGTCGAGGCGATCGTCTTGAACTCCTCGGGGTCCATCTCGGCGATCTTGGCCGGATCCAGATGGCCCAGGCGGGTCACCAGCTTGTGACCTCCCTTGAACGCATCCTCCATCCGGTACTGCTGATCCAGGGCCATCCCCAGCAGCAGCGCGAACGGATCCTCGGAGAGCAGCTTGTCAGCGGCCTCGTCGCCGGTGATGTGGAGCGAAGGCATGAGAGACATCTTGCCTCATCTCGTGACGTGGCGCGCGGTCGTCGCAGCGACCCGGAGACCCGGGACAGCGGATGACCATGTCCGTTCTCCGCCAGCCGCACGGGCAGCCCAGCGCTACGCTCGCGCGATGACAGACAACCGGGACAGGATCAAAGCGGCCTGGCGCGCGTTCGCGAGCCATGACGCCGACGAGATCGCACCCTTCTTCACCGCCGACGCGGAGTGGCTTGCCCCGGCGGGGAACGCGACGGCGGTCGCTCTCGGCGCGTCGAGCCACATCGTCGGCCGAGACGCGATCACCCGCTTTCTCGCCCATGACTTCGGTCGGTTGTTCGTGCGCGACGTCGTCGTGGACTTCCGAGGCATCTACGCCGACGGCGACCGGGTGATCGTGGAGGAGACGATGAGCGCGATCCTGGCGAACGGGAACTCCTACACCAACGACTACTGCTTCGTCTTCGAGCTGCGAGACGGGCTCATCCACCGCGTCCGGGAGTACATGGACACCGCCCGCGGGCATCGCGACATGTTCGCCGGATCTGCGTCGCAGACGACATGAGTGCCTGAGACGGACCTTCGCCGCAGGTTCCGGAGATCAGGTACGCGCCGAGCCTGTGGATAGCCGGTCGCGTGAATCAGGTATCCGTTGCACGCTAGGGCCATGGCCTCCACGCCCGCCCTGTCTGCCCTGTCCGAGCCGTCCGAGACGTCCGTCGAAGGGCTGCACGAGCCGCTCTCGCCCGTGCTCGAGAAGCGGCTGCGTCGGGCCGTGCTCGACCACACCGCCACCGAGCACCGGCGCTCGTTCCTGGCGCTCGTCCATCTCGGCATCCCCGGCGGCAGGGAGGTCGCCCACGCGCACCGCGAGGACGAGCCCACCGACCAGTGGCTGCGCACCGACATCCTGCACAGCATGCGCCGCCGGGTCGGCGTGCCGGACCCGATCGTGTGGCTGACCCGCCCTTCAGGAGCGAGCCCCGAGGCGATCGGCACCGGCGACCTCAGGATCGAGGACGTAGACCTCCGCTGGCTCGCTGCCGCGCGGCAGGCGTTCCGCGAGATCGGAGCGCCGTTGACGTACGTCGTGGTGACCCGCAACGCCTGGATCGACCCGCGCTCGGGGCTGAGTCGCAGGTGGAAGCGGCTGCGCTACCGCAACGGCTAGGCCGGACGGTCCGACCAGGTGAGCGCCTCCTCCCAGGCCGTCGGCGGAACGGCTCCGTCGAGCATCTGGGCGACGAGCACCCCGAGACCGTGGTGAGGCTCGCTCGCGAAGCACCGGTCGAGCGCACACCAGGCGAGCGCCCCGTCACCGCTCAGCCAGGCCGCGAAGGCCAGCACCGCGGCCGGGTGGGCGACGTGGTCGTCGGGGCTGCGGCGTACGACATCGGTCCACAGACGCACGTGCGCCCGGGCCTCCTCCCGGGTCATCCCGCCCCAGGCGGCGTCGCGGCACTGCGGGTCGCGCAGCGCGAGCAGCAGGGAGGCGATCTGACCGGCCGACGGCACCGTCCCGGCGATCGCGTCGTCGACCACGCGGCCGACCTCGTAGATCTTCAGGGACGACGCCTGCGCCAGGGCCGTCTCGGTCTCGGAGACGGCGACAGGCACCGCGGCGATCGAGGCGGCCAGCTCGGTGCGCGAGCGACGCACCAGATGCCCGTCGTAGACCGCCTGGGCGCGGAACGGGTGCGCGCCGACATCGAAGGGGACGCCGTCGTCGGGGACGTCGTGGAGACCGAGCGGGTCGAACCACCGGCCGTCCTGCACGCGCAGGCACCCGACGAGGTCGATGTCGCACTCGGCGAGCCTCTCCGCCAGGCGGCGGGCGAGCTTCACCCCGAAGCGCGGCCCGCTGTCGTAGAGGACGAGCAGGGCGCCGCGCACCTGGTGGCGCACAGCCGGCAGCAGCAGGCTGTCCAGACAGCGCTCGACCTCGCCCGGCGGCGGTAGGTCGATCCTGCCGTGGACCTGGTGCTCACCGCCGAAGGTCAGCATGACGATCGACTTCTCGGGCTGGAAACCGAGCAGGACAGGGACGGCGGCCAAGACGTCCTCGGGACGGGCGATGGAAAGTTTCGTGGTCATACCGACACACTCCCCGCGACCCACCGACAGTCTCGGCGCCAATAACCGTGCCTGTGGACAACCGCCTCCCCAACCTCGCCTGTGGATGGTCAACGGCCCGGGCCAGACTGTCCCCGCTGCCAGATAGGTTGCCACCATGAGAGCGCACGCGTCGGTGATGCACCTCGACCTCGACGCGTTCTTCGCCTCGGTCGAGCAGCGCGACAAGCCGTCCCTGCGTGGCAAGCCGGTGGTCGTGGGCGGCATCGGCGGGCGCGGCGTCGTCAGCACCGCCTCTTACGAGGCCAGGACCTTCGGCGTCCGCTCGGCGATGTCGACGCGCGAGGCCCGCGCGCTGTGCGGACACGCCGCCTTCCTCTACCCGCGGTTCCATGCCTATAAGAAGGTCAGCGAGCAGGTCTTCGGCATCCTGCGCGACCTCTCCCCGCTGGTCGAGCCGCTCTCGCTCGACGAGGCCTTCGTCGACCTCGCCGCCGCCGACCTCCCCGACCTCGAGGTCGAGACCGTGACCGCGACCGCCTCCCGGATCCGTGCCGAGGTCGCCGAGGTCACCGGTGGGCTGAGCGCCAGCGTCGGGCTGGCCAGCTCGAAGTTCATCGCGAAGATCGCCAGCGACCTGGACAAGCCCGACGGCCTGGTCGTGGTGGCGCCCGGCACCGAGCTCGACCTGCTGCGACCGATGAACGTCAAGGTGATCCCCGGCGTCGGCCCCGCCACCGCCGAGCGCCTGCGCCGGGCCGGCATCCACACCGTGGCCGATCTGGAGCAGGTCAGCGTGGAGGAGCTCGTACGCCTGGTCGGCAAGTCCCACGGCACCAACCTCTACAAGCTGGCCCGGGCCCAGGACGACCGGCGCATCGAGCCCGAGCGCGAGACGAAGTCGGTCAGCGTGGAGGGCACCTACGACACCGACCTGACCGACCGGCCGCTCATGGAGCAGATCCTGACCCGGCAGTCCGGCGAGGTCGCCGCCCGGCTGAAGAAGAACGGGCTCTCGGGTCGCACGATCACGATCAAGGTCAGGCTCTACGACTTCACCACGATCAACCGCTCCACGACCCTGCCGGCCCCGACCGACCAGGCCGGCACCATCGCCCGCCTGGCTCGGACTCTGCTCGGCGAGCTCTTCACCGCGGGCGAGACGGCCGGCGGCGTACGCCTTCTCGGGGTCGGCGTCTCGGGGCTCGCCGACTGGATCCAGGAGGACCTCTTCGGCGAGGACATCGACGAGGACGCCGAGCCCGACCTCCCCCTGCCGGAGCCGGTGCGGCGGCCGACCTGGGCGGCCGGGATGGACGTCGTCCACGCCGAGATGGGCCGCGGCTGGGTCTGGGGCTCGGGCCGCGGTGTGGTGACCGTGCGCTTCGAGACCGCCGAGACTCCCGCCGGGCCGGTGAGGTCCTACGCCGCCGACGACCCCGACCTGCAGCCCTTCAACGAGTCCTGAGCCGCTCCCCCGGCTCGGTCCTCGCCGTCGCGGCGACGGGGTGCGGTATCGCGCCGAGCGACCAGGGTGTGCGATAGCGCGTCGCGATGCGCCCGGCGCGTCGGTCCCGTGCTCGGGGCTTCGAGGGTCGCGGGGATAGGGTCTCGTTCATGTCTGCCGACCTCTCCTCGACGCCCTGGCCGATCGCCCCCAAGAAGCCCTCGTCCAAGCAGTTCCACGGCCTGACCCGGGCCGATGACTACGAGTGGCTCCGGGAGAAGGAGAACCCCGAGGTCATCTCCTACATCGAGGCTGAGAACGCCTACACCAAGGAGCAGACCGACCACCTCGCCGACCTGCGCACGCAGATCTTCGAGGAGATCAAGGCACGCACCCTCGAGACCGACCTGAGCGTCCCGACCCGCTCGCGCGGCTACTGGTACTACGGCCGCAGCTTCGAGGGGAAGCAGTACGGCGCGAGCTGCCGCGTGAAGGCCGGCGACCCCGACGACTGGACCCCGCCGACCCCCGCCGACGTCACCGCCGATCAGCCCGCCCTTCCCGGCGAGGAGGTGCTGCTCGACCTCGACGCGCTCGCCGAGGGCCACGACTTCTTCAGCCTCGGCGGCTCCTCGGTGAGCCCGAGCACCACCCTGCTCGCCTACGCGATCGACGTGACCGGCGACGAGCGCTACACCGTACGCGTCAAGGACCTCACCACCGGCGAGCTGCTCGACGACGAGCTCACCAACGTCCACGGTGGCGCCACCTGGGACCGCGACTCCGCCAACCTCTACTACACGACCGCCGACGAGTCCTGGCGCGCCGACAAGATCTGGCGCCACTGCCTCGGCACCAGCCAGGACGAGGACGAGCTCGTCTTCCACGAGACCGACGACCGGTTCTGGGTCGGCGTCGGGCGCACCAAGTCCGACCGGTTCATGTTCATCGGCACCGCCGCGAAGATCACCGCCGAATACCGCTTCCTCGACCTCGACGACCCCGACGCCGGGTGGCAGGTCTTCGCCGCCCGCGAGGAGGGCGTCGAATACTCGGTGGAGCACGCCACCGTCGCCGGCGAGGACGTCTTCCTGGTCACCCACAACGCCTCCGGACCCGACTTCGAGATCTCCACCGCGCCGATCGCGCCGACCCCGCGCGCCGAGTGGCGCCCGCTCATCCCCCACACCCCCGGCGTACGCCTGGAGGATGTCGACGCCTTCGCCGGCCACCTGGTCGTGCACCAGCGCAGCGAGGGGCTGACCCAGCTCCGCATCCTGGAGCTCGGTGCGGACGGTGTCGCCGACGACTACCTGGTGAAGTTCGACGACGAGCTCTACACCATCGGCTCCGGCTCCAACCCCACCTTCGAGAGCCCGGTGGTACGGCTCGGCTACACCACGATGCGCACCCCGGCCTCGGTCTACGACTACGACGTACGCAGCCGCGAGCTGACGCTGCTCAAGCAGGCCCCGGTGCTCGGTGGCTACGACCGCGACGACTACGAGGAGCACCGCCTGTGGGCGACGGCCGAGGACGGCGTACGGGTGCCGATCTCGATCGTGGCGAAGAAGGGGCTCCACGAGACGGGGCCGATCCCGGTGCTGCTCTACGCCTACGGCTCCTACGAGGCCAGCATGGACCCCTACTTCTCCATCGCCCGGCTGAGCCTGCTGGACCGTGGGATCGGGTTCGCCATCGCCCACATCCGCGGCGGCGGCGAGATGGGCCGGGCCTGGTACGACGACGGCAAGATGCTCAAGAAGCAGAACACCTTCTCCGACTACATCGCCTGCGCGCGCCACCTCGCCGAGTCGGGCTGGTCGACGCCGTCCACGATCATCGCGGAGGGTGGCTCCGCCGGCGGGCTGCTGATGGGCGCGGTCGCCAACCAGGCGCCCGACGCCGTCGGCGCAATCGTGGCCGCGGTGCCCTTCGTGGACGCGCTGACCACGATGCTCGACGCGACCCTGCCGCTGACCGTCACCGAGTACGACGAGTGGGGCAACCCGGAGGCCGACAAGGAGACCTACGACTACATGTCCTCCTACGACCCCTACACGAACGTCACCGCCCAGCACTATCCGCCGATCCTGGCCGAGACCAGCATCAACGACACCCGGGTGCTCTACGTCGAGCCCGCGAAATGGGTCGCCAAGCTGCGCGCGACGGCAGAGAATCCTGGTGACGTACTCCTGAAGACGGAGATGGCGGCCGGTCACGGAGGAGTCTCGGGGCGCTACAAGGCGTGGGAGGACCGGGCGTTCAGCCTTGCCTGGATGATCGACCAGGTGACCGCTTCCTAGGGCATATCTGCGGGGATCTCGGGGTACTCCATGAGAAACCCCTGAGATTCGCCCCACGATGCAACTTATCGCCCGCGGCGTACGTCGAACCGGACAAGAGATCGAAGACGGATTCGATGACAAGGCGCTCTACCAGGGAACACCTGGGAGGGGCGAAGCGTTGAAACCACCGTGGGGCCACAAACCTCACCGTGAGGAGGTTCCCATGGCGACACGCACCGCAACCGCCACCCGAGAGATCGAGGGCCGTGACAGCGTCGGGCTGTATCTCGACGAGATCGCCCGCAACGAGCTCCTGGATGCCGCCAAAGAGGTTGAGCTGTCCAAGGCCATCGAGGCCGGCCTGATGGCCGAGCATCTCTTGGCCGAGGGCCGCGTCGGCCGCAAGAAGGCACCCGGTGGAGCCACCCGAGCCGAGCTGGAGTGGCTGGCCGAGGAGGGCCACCGCGCCACGCGGCAGTTCATCAACGCCAACCTGCGACTGGTGGTGTCCATCGCGCGGAAGTACGGCCGCGCGCAGATGCCGATGCTCGACCTGATCCAGGAAGGAAATACCGGCCTGATCCGGGCCGTTGAGAAGTTCGACTACACCAAGGGCTACAAGTTCTCGACCTACGCGACATGGTGGGTGCGCCAGGCGATCACGCGTGGCATCGCCCAGCAGGCGCGTGTGGTGCGGCTCCCCGTCCACGTCGTCGAGGAGCTCAACCAGGTCGGCGGCGCCCGCCGCACCCTGGAGCGGCAGCTCGGCCGTGACCCGGAGCCGGAAGAGATCGCCGGCGAGCTCGGGATGGACATCGACCGAGTCCTCGACCTGCTCTCCTGGGGTCGTGACCACGTCTCTCTCGACACCCCGATCGACGAGGACGGCGACACGTCACTGGGTGACCTGATGGCGCAGGAGTCGACCCCGTCGCCCGACATGGACGTCATCGACGTCGAGTCGCGCGAGCGGCTCAACTCGCTGGTCGGCCAGCTCGACGAACGGTCCGCCGACATCGTCCGCTCCCGCTACGGGCTCACCGACGGCCGTCAGCACAAGCTCGCCGACATCGGCGTCAAGCACGGCATCTCCGCCGAGCGCGTACGCCAGCTCGAGCGCGAGGCCCTGCAGAAGCTGCGCCGCTTCGCAGACCCCGACCTCGCGGCCTGATCCCCAACCACCGACTCGGCGTCCCTTCGGGGGCGCCGAGTCTTTCCATGCCGAGGCGGGTCAGTAGCCGCCGGGCGGCGGGGCCATCTCCAGACGTACGCCGATGAGGCGGATCGGGCGGTCCTTCTCGACGCGCTCGAGGAGCGCCTCGGCCTCGTCGGCGAGGCGATCACGGTCGAGGGTGGGCTCGGGGAGCTTGTGGCCGCGGGTGACGGTGAAGAACGGCTTGAGGCGCACCTTGATCTCGACCCGGGTGACCGGGCGGCCCTCCTTCAACACGTCCTCGAGACACTCGCCGCACAGGCGGCGGGTCGCAGCGACGATGTCGGGCCACTCGACGAGGTCCTGCTGGAAGGTCTCCTCGTGGCCGTGGCCGCGAGCGACCCACGGCGAGGGGTCGACGGGGCTGGTGTCGGCGCCACGGCCCAGGCGGCGCAGCCAGGGGCCGGTCGTGGGGCCGATCTCGGCGGCCAGTCGCTCCGCCGAGGCCGCACCCAGGTCGGCGACCGTCTCGATCCCGAGCCCGGCGAGCCGCTTCGCGGTCTTCGCCCCGATCCCCCACAGCGCATCGGTCGGCCGGTGACCCATCTCCGCGTCCCACGAGTCCCCCGTGATCCGGTAGACGCCAGTCCCCCGCAGCTGGCCGTCGGGACCGGGCTCGTGGCCGCCCGCCCCGGCCTCACGCGCGAGGGCACCGTCGACCCGCTGCTTGGCGAACCCTGTGGCGAGCTTGGCCTGCAGCTTGTTGTCGCCGACCCCGACGCCGCTGCGCAGCCGAGTGCGTTCGAGCACGACGTCGCGTACGTCCTGGGCGAAGGCCACCGGATCGCCGAGATCACCGTGGTCGGGGCCGGGCCCGAGGAACGCCTCGTCCCAGCCGAGGACCTCGACCAGGACCGGTACGCCACCCCACTCCAGCGACCGCAGCGTGTCCATCACGCCCGCGGAGGCCTCGTCATAGGCCGCATGGTCGACCGGCAGCAGAACCGCCTCGGGGCACTTGCGCACCGCCAGCCGTAGCGGCATCCCGGAGCCCACCCCGTGCGCCCGGGCCTCGTAGGAGGCGGTCGAGACCACCGCCCGCTCGGACGGGTCACCGCGCCCGCCCACGATCACCGGCTTCCCGGCGAGCTCGGGCCTGCGGAGCACCTCCACCGCCGCGATGAACTGGTCCAGGTCGACGTGCAGCACCACGCTCGTGCCGGTGGTCGCTCGCTGGCGATCGCTCATGCACCGATGGTGCCACGAACGGGCGCAGCGAAGGGTCAGCCCTGCGAGGCGGCCTCGGAGAGTGCTGCGGAGGCCCGCTCCGCCTGCTCGCGTACGTCACCGGGCACCGGCACCGCGCCGGCGGTGCGCTGCTGCCACATCTGCATGGCGACGACCTTGGCGGCCGCGTCCTGGACGCGAGCGTGGTCGAGGCGGCCGGACCGGAGAGCCTTCACGACGCTGCGGTGGGCGGCCCTGGAGTTGGCCGGCATCAGCAGCAGGTCGGCGCCGGCCTCCAGCGCCGCCACCGAGGGCTTCTTGGTCGTGGTCGTGACCGCGCCCATGCCCAGCGAGTCGGTGACGGCGACGCCTTCGAAGCCGAGGTCGTCGCGGAGCAGGTCGTAGATCGGGGCCGCCATGCTGGCCGGCTTCCCCGGAGCCACGGCCTTGACGTCGACGTGGCTGATCATGACGGCCGGCGCGCCGGCGTCCACCGCGGCATCGAACGGCACCAGGTCGCGGCGCTTGAGCTTCTTCTTCCCGAAGTCGAGCTCCTGGAGCCCCAGGTGGGTGTCACCGGTCACCGCGCCGTGGCCCGGGAAGTGCTTGGTGGTGGAGACCAGACCGGCGGCGTTGTAGCCCTGCACGGCCGCGGAGACCGCCGTCGCGGCGATCCTCGGGTCCTCGCTCGGCGAGCGCGAGCCGATCGTCGGATCGGCAGCGCCGACGGTCACGTCGGCGACGGGCGCGAAGGCCCAGGTGAAGCCCAGGTCGCGCAGCTCGAGCGCGGTCGTCCGGGCGGCCTCGGTCGTCACCGTGACGCCCTTGCGCGGCTTGGCCTCGATGGCGTCCCCCGTGCGCGCGAACTCGGGGAACTCGGTGGCCACGCCGCGCAGGTGGGAGACGACGCCACCCTCCTGGTCGACGCCGATCACGGCCGGGAACGAGCGGCCGTCAGCCGCCACCGCGCGGGAGACCGCTGCGGTCGTCTCGCGCACCTGGGCCTCGTCGACGACGTTCTCACCGGTCACGCTGACCCCGGCGAGGTGGAGCTTGCGCACCATCTTGGCGGCCTTGGCCGGATCGGTGCCGTGGTAGCGGCCGACGATCACCTGTCCGGCGAGCCGCTTCTCGTCCCAGCCCGCGACCAGCTCGCGGGCGGTCGCCAGCTCCCCGCGCGTCGGACCCCAGGCCAGCGGCGTGGTGTCGTCCTTCGGGTCGGTCTTCGTGGTGGCAGCGGCCGGCCTGCCCGGCTCGACCTCGGCCCTGGTCGGCATCCCGACGGTCACCGCTGCCGCGCCCGCGCCGGCCGCCAGGGCCAGCACGGCCCCCGCGATCACCGGTCGCATCCAGCGCCTCGGACGACGTCGCTGATCCTCTGAATCGGTGTGCTTGCCCCCAGTCACGCGGCCGAGTATGTCAGCAACCCCCACCCGTTAACACGTTCCGGCGAGTGCGTCGTAGATCTCCCGCACCCGTTTCCGCAGGTCGTCGAGGGTGCCGGTGTTGTCGATGACGTACGTCGCCGCGGCGAGCCGGTCCTCGCGGCTGGCCTGCGCGGCGATCCGGGCGCGGGCGTCGGTCTCGCTCATCCCGCGTGCGATCGCCCGCTCGACCTGGGTCTCGACCGGGACGTCGACGACGATCACCTCGTCGAAGAAGGGCGCGTATCCCACCTCGACCAGCAGCGGGATGTCGTTGACGACCAGCTTCCCGGCCTCGCGGCCGGTCTCCTCGAGCTCCGCGGAGCGCGCCCCGACCAGCGGGTGCACGATCGCGTTGAGCCGCTCACGGGCGCCCTCGTCGGCGAAGACGATCTCTCCTACCTTGGCCCGGTCGAGCGCACCGGACTCGGTCAGCACCGAAGGCCCGAACTCCTCGACGACGGCCGCGAGCCCCGGAGTGCCCGGCTCGACGACCTCCCGGGCGATCTTGTCCGAGTCCACGATCACCGCCCCGAGCCCGGCCAGCAGCTCCGACACCGTGCTCTTCCCCGAGGCGATCCCGCCGGTGAGTCCTACGCGCATGGCCCCAACCTAATGGGGCCGCCGCCGGCGCCTCACAGCGCCTAGGCGGGCATGGCCGAGTCGAGGCCGTCGCTGCAGGCGAACCGGCGCCGGTAGGCCTGTGGCGAGAGCCCCCGCACCCGGGTGAAGTGGTGACGCAGCGCGGCGGCGTTGCCGAAGCCGACCTCGCCCGCGATCCACTCGACCGACCGGTCGGTGCGCTCCAGCATCTCCTCGGCCCGACGCACCCGCTGGGCGGTGATCCAGGCATAGGGCGTCGCCCCGGTCTCGGCGCGGAACCTGCGTGCGAACGTACGCGGCGACATCAGCACCTGCCGGGCCAGCGAGTCCACGTCGAGCTCCTCGTGGAGATGGGCCGTGATCCAGGCCAGGAGGGGACCCAGGGTCTCCGCGTCGGGCTCGGGCACGGGGTGGGAGATGAACTGCGCCTGTCCCCCGTCGCGCTGCGGCGGCACGACCATGCGCCTGGCCACCGCGGAGGCGACCGCGGCGCCGTACTCCTGGCGCCAGATGTGCAGCGCCGCGTCGAGCACGGAGGCGGTGCCGGCGCTGGTGACGATCTGGCCGGTGTCGACGTAGAGCACCTCGGGCACGACCTTCGACTCCGGGAAGCGGCGCTGCAGCTCGGTGGCGTACTTCCAGTGGGTGGTGCACTCGATCCCGTCGAGCAGGCCCGCCTCCCCCAGCGCGAAGGCGCCGGAGCAGGCGGTCAGGAACCGCGCCCCGCGGGCGTGCGCACGCAGCAGCGCATCCTTCACAGCGACGGGAAGGGTGCCGCTGGGACCGCCGAAGGCCGGGATGGCGATCAGATCGGCCTCCTCGAGGCGCTCGAGGCCGTGGGGCGCCTCGACCCCGAAGCCGAGGTTGGTGCGGACCATCCCGGCCGTCGGGGCACACACCGCGAACTCGAGGTAGGGCACCCCGTCGTCGCGCCGGTCGATGGCGAAGGCCTCGCAGACCGCACCGAACTCGAAGGGGGCGACACCGTCCCAGATCACCGCAGCCACGTTCCTAAGCACCTCAGAAGGGTGCCAGTTGGCAGGAAATCACGCAACTTAGGCATTTCTGCCAATGTGGCAGGAATACCTGGTAGCGAAGAATTACTGCCATGAACACAGCACTCATCGTCCTCATCGCCCTGCTCGCCGTCGCCGCCTACGCCACGTTCGCCGTTGTCCACGGAGACCGCCCCAAGGCCGCTCCCCGGTCCCACGCCATCGACCCGGACTTCCAGCCCGCGGCCAGGCTCCCCTAGAAAGCCGAATGCCCGGCCCCTCGAAAGGGGCCGGGCATTCGCGCGTTTTCAGAGCGTCAGCTCAGGCGTTCACTGACCGCCGGTCAGCTTCTCGCGAAGAGCCTGCAGCGCCTCGTCGGAGGCGAGGGAGCCGCCCTCGTCCTCGGAGACGGTCTCGTCGACCGAGCCACCCGAGGAGTAGGAGGTGGCCTCGCCGGCCTCGGCAGCCTTCTCGGCGGCCTCCTGCTGCTGCTTGATGTGGGCCTCCCAGCGAGCGTGGGCCTGAGCGTACTGCTCCTCCCACTTCGCGCGCTGCTCGTCGTAGCCCTCGAGCCACTCGCCCGTCTCCGGGTCGAAGCCCTCGGGGTAGATGTAGTTGCCCTGGTCGTCGTAGGTCGCCGGCATGCCGTAGAGCGTCGGGTCGAACTCCTCGACGTCGGTCGAGGTGACCGTCTCGTTGGCCTGCTTGAGCGAGAGCGAGATGCGACGACGCTCGAGGTCGATGTCGATGATCTTGACCATGACGTCGTCGTTGACCTGGACGACCTGCTCGGGGATCTCCACGTGGCGCTCGGCCAGCTCGGAGATGTGCACCAGGCCCTCGATGCCCTCCTCGACGCGGACGAACGAACCGAACGGCACCAGCTTGGTGACCTTACCCGGGACGATCTGGCCGATCTGGTGGGTGCGGGCGAAGTGCTGCCACGGGTCCTCCTGGGTCGCCTTCAGCGACAGGGAGACACGCTCGCGGTCCATGTCCACGTCGAGAACCTCGACGGTGACCTCGTCACCGACGGTGACGACCTCGGACGGGTGGTCGATGTGCTTCCAGGACAGCTCCGAGACATGGACGAGACCGTCGACGCCGCCGAGGTCCACGAACGCACCGAAGTTGACGATCGAGGAGACGACACCCTTGCGGATCTGACCCTTCTGGAGCTGGGTCAGGAAGCCGTGGCGAACCTCGGACTGGGTCTGCTCGAGCCAGGCACGGCGCGAGAGGACCACGTTGTTGCGGTTCTTGTCGAGCTCGATGATCTTGGCCTCGAGGGTCTGACCCACGTAGGGCTGCAGGTCGCGGACGCGACGCATCTCGACGAGGGAGGCCGGGAGGAAGCCACGCAGGCCGATGTCCAGGATGAGACCACCCTTGACGACCTCGATGACCGCGCCCTCGACGACGCCGTCCTCCTCCTTGACCTGCTCGATCGTGCCCCAGGCGCGCTCGTACTGCGCGCGCTTCTTGGACAGGATCAGGCGGCCTTCCTTGTCCTCCTTCTGGAGCACCAGGGCCTCGACCTTGTCGCCGACCTCGACAACCTCGGACGGGTCGACGTCGTGCTTGATCGAGAGCTCGCGCGACGGGATGACACCTTCGGTCTTGTAACCGATGTCGAGCAGGACCTCGTCCCGGTCGACCTTGACGATGACACCGTCCACGATGTCGCCGTCGTTGAAGTACTTGATGGTCTCGTCGATCGCGGCGAGGAAGTCCTCTTCCGACCCGATGTCGTTGATCGCGACCTGAGGCGCGTCGTAGTCGGGAAGAGGAATGTTGAGCGTGCTCGTCATAAGGGAGGTGGTTTCCTTGGGTGGACAGATATCGTCGGGTCACACACGTCTGAGATCTCAGGTCGGCAGCCCCTCGCCGGCACCAGCACAACAGGCTTCGTCGCCCGGTGTGAGCCGGCAGCCGAGGTAGCAAGCCAAGGTCCTCTAGGTCCGGGACCTCGGCAGACTTCAGACGCAGTTTCTTAGCCTACGCTCCCGCCACAGGCCCCGTCCAACTGTCGAGGCCCGTTGCCGCATTCCCGGGTTCAGGCTGGGAGGCATACCCTGTAGAGCGTGGACCAAGCCATCAGCCCGGTCGTTCGACCGGAGGCGCCCATCGATCCCTTCGGCGCGATCGAAACCATCGGAACGACCGGCCCCGTGGTCAGAGCGGAGCGGCGTACGGTCAGCGAGGCCGAGTCGCGCCGCGCGAACGGCCCCGACTGGGACCGCTACGCCGACGAGTACCAGGCCACCCACGGACCTTTCCTCGGCGAGGCCGGGTTCGTCTGGGGGCCGGAGGGCCTGACGGAGGCCGATCTCGGCATCCTCGGCGACATCGCCGGCAAGGACGTGCTCGAGCTCGGCTCCGGCGCCTGTCAGTGCTCCCGATGGGTGAACACCCAGGGCGGACGCGCGATCGGGCTGGACCTCTCGGGCCGCCAGCTCCAGCACTCCCGGCGCCTCGACGAGCAGACCGGCGTGGTCGTCCCCGCGGTGCAGGCCACCGCCACGGACCTGCCCTTCGCCGACGGCTCCTTCGACGTGGTCTTCTGCTCCTTCGGGGCGCTGCAGTTCGTCAGCGACATCGCCCACGCGCTCGCCGAGACCGCCCGCGTCCTGCGACCCGGCGGTCGCTTCGCGTTCTCGATCACCCACCCGACGCGGTGGATGTTCCCCGACGACCCCGGCCCCGAGGGCCTCATCGCTGCGCAGTCCTACTGGGACCGCACCCCCTACGTCGAGGTCGACGACGAGACCGGCGAGGTGTCGTACGTCGAGCACCACCGCACCCTCGGCGACTGGGTCTCGCTGCTGGCCGGTGCCGGGTTCCGGATCACCGACCTGGTCGAGCCCGAGTGGCCCGAGGACCACGAGCGGGTCTGGGGCGGCTGGTCGCGCACCCGGGGGCTGCTGACTCCCGGGACCGCGATCTTCGGCGCAGACCTGACGAGCAGCTAGCCCCTCAGGAAGCCGAACGCGGGCCCGGGAGCTGTCAGCTCCCGGGCCCGCGTTCGTCGACGCTGTTGTGGGCTGCGCCTCAGGCGTCGACCAGCGTGCGGTCGTCCGCGGCGGCGTGGGAGCCACCGTTGGGCTTGCGGCCGCGCAGGACCAGCCAGAGGCCGATCAGCAGGAAGATCAGGCCGACGACGAGGCCGCCGACGGGGATCCAGGTGCCGATCAGGTTGAGCTGGGCGATGTTGGCCTTGGCGTCCTCGGCGTTCTTGGAGACGGTCTCGTCGGAGTAGCTCATCTCGGCGTCGACGAGCACCAGGCCGCTGCTGGTGACCATCTTCTGGGTGGCGCTCTGGTCGATGTAGGAGCCGGTGGTGGGCTCGACGTAGATCGTCTGGGTGGCCTCGTAGGTGCCCCGGACGTCGTCCTCGGTGTCGGTCTCCTCGTCGTCGCCCGGCGAGAGGATCGCGTCGTCGGAGGTCGCGTTGACCTCGTACTGGTAGGTCTTGACACCCTTGATCTCGACGTCGTCGACGTACTTGGCGACGACGGTGCTGCCGAGGGTGCCGTCCCAGTACTCGTAGTCGTGGCGCTGGGTGTCGAACGGGAACTTGCCGGCCAGGCCCTTCATCCCGGGGACGGCCTGCTCCTCACCGACGTACTTGGCCTGGTCCTCGACGACCTCGGAGGTCTTGCGGTCCATGGCGTAGGCACGGGTGGTCACGAGCACCGCGCGCTCGTCCTGCTCGGGGTCGAGGCAGGGCGGCGGGTTGTTCTCCTGGATCACGATGCAGCCGGCCTCGATGAAGACGACCACGTCGTCGGTCGAGTCCTTCGGCGCCGCCTCGGTGGTCCGGGTGTACTTCACCGGAACTGGGGTATCCGACTTGGCCAGCGCGCCGCTGGCAGTGCCGTCCAGAACGGTCGTGGTGTCGACGTTGAGCGGCACGGTCGCCGCGGCGTCCCGGCCCCAGAAGCCCGCTACCGCGGCGGCGACCAGCGCAAACGCGCCGACCAGCAAGAAGACGTAACCAATCACTCTTCGCATGTTTTTGCCCCTCCCAAGGCCTCAGTTCCCCCCTCGATCCGCGAACCGTAGCAGCAATACCCGGATAGGTGTGCAACGGGTCACAAACTGCTGTGCGACACTTCCTCTTCGTGTCCACTCCCGATTCCACCACCACCGCTGCCGGGCACACCGGCGGGCCAGCCGACGCGCCCGCTGCCGACGGCTTCCTGACGACTCCCAGAAGTGTCGTCGCGGCCGCGCTCGCCCTGATCGTGGCCCAGCTCGCCTTCCGTGCGTGGGCGCTGAGCGGCTCGTGGTACCGCTTCGACGACGCCAACTTCATGTCCAAGCTGATGTCGGACGGGCTCTCGGCCGACCTGCTCTTCCATGGCTTCGCCGGACACCTGATGCCGGGCGCGTTCGCGCTGACGGCCTACAACTTCGGCCTGGACCCGTACGCCTGGGCTTACCCGGCCGTCGAGCTCCTGGTGCTGCAGGCGATCGCGAACCTGGGCGCACTGGTCTTCCTCTGCTCCGCGTTCGGGAAGCGGCGCGGGATCCTGCCGCCGCTGGTGCTGTTCCTGTTCTCCTCGATCAGCCTGCCGGCGTTCCTGTCCTGGGGTCCCGGGATCACCCAGCTGCCGTTCCTCGCCGCGATCTTCTGGGGTTCGTGGGCACACCTGAACTACCTGCGTACGCGGCGGTTCCGCTGGGCCCTGCTGACGATGCTCATAACGCTGGCCGCGATCGCCTTCGGCGAGAAGGCGATGCTGCTGTTCTGGCCCTACGCCGTGCTGGCCCTCGGCTGGTTCGCCACCGGCGACATCCTGACCCGGATGAGGACGATCCTGGGCCGCTACCTGCCCGGCGTGCTCCTCTACGGGGTCGTCTCGATCGGCTCCGTGGTCGCCTACCTCACGCTGGGCGCGGGATCGTCGAAGGCGTCGGGAACCTCCGACGCCAACGGGTTCGCGCTGGTCGCCCAGCGGTTCCTCTTCGAGTCGTGGGCGCCCGGCGTGGTCGGCGGGCCGCTGCGCTGGACGTGGCTGGAGGGCAACTCGGCCGGCTGGGCCGAGCCCGGCGCTGTGGTCTCGGTGCTCGCCGTCGTTGTGCTGGCGCTGCTGACCTACGAGCTCGCGCGCACCCGCTCGATCGCGCTGCGGGCCTGGTGGCTGGTCGGCGGCATCCTCGTCCTCGACATCGCGCTGATCAGCGCCATCCGGGCCGGCGGGGTAGGCGCCGACATCGCTCTCGCCTACCGCTACCTGACCGACACGATCGCGGTCACCGCGATGGCGCTCGCGCTGGCCACGCTGCCGTTGCGCGGGGCGGTCGAGACGCTCACCCCGACGCGCAGGTCTGCGTTCCTCGACGAGCCCAAGCGGGTGGCCGTGGCCACCGCGATCCTCGCGGCGCTGGGGCTCTTCTCGTCCTACTCCTACGCCCAGGGCTGGCACGAGGACGACAACACCCGGCGCTACATCGACACCGTCCGCGCCGATCTGGCCGACGTCGAGGAGCCGCTGCCGATGGCTGACGGGCCGGTGCCCGAGTGGATGGTCTGGGGCGCGTCCCACCCCTACAACCAGGTGAGCCGGGTGCTGCGGCCGCTCTCGGACAAGATGGCGTTCCCCCGGGCCAGCACCGACAATCTCTACATGGTCGACAAGGACGGTCACATCCGGCCGGCGCTGGTCGACCCCGAGCGACGCTCGGTCGGCGCTGTCGACCCGACGCCGAGCCTGGACCAGTGCCCGCTGCGGGTGCGGCAGACGCCGCTCCAGGTCGGCCTGGACGGCGGCGTCGACGGTGCCGGGTGGTGGGTCCGGATCGCGTACGTGGCCGCCGACGGGGACGCGGGCCGGATGCGGGTGACCGCCGGCGACCACTCCTACGACGTCGAGGTCGAGCCTGGGTTCCGCAGCCTCTACCTGCGTACCGGTGAGGGACGCTTCGACAGCATCGGCTTCCAGAGCCTGACGCCGGGATCGAAGCCGTGCCTGGGTGGCATCGAGGTCGGCAGCGTGGTGCCCTTCGGCGACCCGATCTCGGGTCCTGAGGGGGACGGGTGATGACCGGCCGACGCGAGATCGACCGCCGGTTCCTCACGCTCGACGCGCTGCGCGCCGTCGGGGCGCTGATGGTGGTGCTGACCCACGTCGGGTTCCACACCGGCCGCTACCCGCAGGGGTGGACCGGGGCGATGCTCGCCCACTTCGACCTCGGCGTGGCGCTCTTCTTCGTGGTCTCCGGGTTCCTGCTGGCCAGGCCGTGGTTCGCGGCCAGCGCCGCCGGAGCCCCGCCGCCGAGCACCGGACGCTACCTGTGGAAGCGGGCGCTGCGGATCCTGCCGCTCTACTGGGTCGTCGTGGCCGTCTGTCTGCTCGCGGCGCCCGCGAACTCCGACGTCGGTGTCGGCGGCTGGATCGCCAACCTGACCCTGACCCAGATCTACACCCAGGACACCCACGCCTACGGCCTGGCCCACATGTGGAGCCTGTGCACCGAGGTCGCCTTCTACCTCGCGCTGCCGCTGGTGGTGCGGCTGCTGACGCCGCGCAACCGCCTGGACCTGCGCCGCGTGCTGATCGGCTCGCTGCTGCTCTCGATCGGTGGCGTGGCCTTCTCAGCCGGCGCCCGGACCTGGTTCGAGCAGCCGTTCGCGGCCGAGTGGCTGCCGGCGTACCTGCCCTGGTTCCTGGCCGGCACCGCGCTCGCGGCCTGCTCGGTCGACCCGGGCATGCGGGCGCGGTTGGACGCGGCGGCCCGGGACCTGACCGGCTGGTGGCTGCTGGCCCTGGGGCTCTTCGTCGCGGCCTGCACCCCGATCACCGGGCCGACCGGGCTGGTCGACGCGCCCACGCCGGCCGAGTCGGCGCTCAAGTGCGTTCTCTACGGCGCGGTCGCGGTGTGCGTCATCTTCCCGCTGGTCTTCGGGCCCGAGCTCGAGGGGCCCGTACGCCGCTGGCTCGCCGGTCCGCTGCCCAGCGCGCTGGGCGAGATCTCCTACGGGGTCTTCTCGATCCACATGTTCGTGCTGCTGATGGGCATGGAGCTGCTCGGTTTCGGCACCTTCAACGACCGTTTCTGGACGGTCCTGGCGATGACGGTCGCGGTCACCATTCCGGTCGCGGCGCTGTCCTACGTCTTCTTCGAGCGCCCGATGATGCGGCTGCGCGGCTGGCGTCCCTCCGGGCGCCGACCCGAGCGGCGAGCGGAGCCCAACTCCGCCTCGGCACCGGGGGTCACCGAGGCGGCCGCGGCGACCAGCACGACCGCGACCAGCGAGAGCGCCTGAGCCGTCCAGGCGGGCGGGTCCCAGGGCAGGTCCCAGGCGGTCGGGAGGATCTCGACGGCCAGGGCCCCGGCGAGCAGCGCCGCACCGGACCCGGCGGCCAGGAGGCGTACGAGACCGGGCCGGCGGCCCAGGAGGCGCGGCAGCAGCCAGGCCACCACCGCGGCCAGGGCTCCCCACCAGCCGGCGAGCAGGCCGGCGACCAGGACGAGCACGCCGCCGTCGTACCAGCGCCACGGCGCGGCCTCGGGGAACAGCTCCAGGCTGGGTGGGGTGCCGCGACGGCGCCATGAGGTCACCAGCGCGAGCGCCAGGACCAGGACCGCGCCGCCGGCACCGGCGAACAGCCCGGCACGGTAGGTGGCCTCGGGGGCGAAGCCGAAACGTACCTCTCCCTCGGTGCCGGCGGGCACGATCCAGCCCTGCTGCCAGCCGTCGACCCGCTGGGCCCGCAGGACCTTGCCGTCCAGGGTCGCGGTCGCGCCGGTGTTGATGTTCTGCGGGAGCACGAGGACCCGGTCGTAGGCCTCGGCGGAGACCGTCGCCGAGACCGCGGCGTCGCGCTCGTCGCGCTCCACCTCGACCGCCTCCGGCGACTCCGCGTCCGCGATCACCTCCGCGCTGAGCTCGAGGCTGTCCACGCGGAGCGCCTGCACGGGCTCGGCGAGCAGGGTGTTCTCCCCCGCGGTCAGGTTGATCGGGGCCGTACCGCAGACCTTCAGCGGCAGCTCGCCGCCGCGCAGCAGGTCGGAGAGCGACCCGTGGACCGAGGTACGCAGCACCCGCTCGCCCACGCGGATACGGGGCCCGTCGGCGCAGCCGGCCCGCAGCGTCCCGTCGCCGAGCGGACGGTCGTTGACCTCCAGCTCGGAGATGCCGGCGGGCAGCTCGGTCGCGTCGGCCATGCTGGAGGGCTGGTCGTAGGCGGCTTCGGTCTCGGTGATCCGGATCCGGAGGCGGTCGGTGCGCCAGCCGCCCGGGACCGCGACCCCGCCGTTGGCACGGACCTCGCGGGTGACGGTGCGCTTGGGCCGGCGCAGGTCGGTGACCTCGACCTCGGTGGGGACGCTGACGGGGGCGGCGTCGTCGACCACGAGCCGCAGCGACCTGATCCGCTGCCGCTCGGGCAGCTCGAGGGTGATGTCGGCCGGATCGGTCGACGGAGCCCGCCAAGAGGTGCCCTCGTCGCCGTCGACCATGGCGAGCTCCGACTGGGCGATGTCGCCGCTGCTCGGGGCGGTGATGTCGACGCCGGCGAGCTCGGCCGCCGCGGCGGCGTAGGCGTGGTCGCGACGCAGCGACACCGTCCCGCTGACGTCGAACGTCTGCCCGCGGGTGAGGGTGACGAGCCGGTCCAGGTCGTCGCCGTCGTCGCCGGTGGCGGCCAGGAACGGCTCGCAGTAGAGCACCCCGTCCTGGTCGATACAGCCGCTGCGGTCGGTGTCGCGGCCGAGCCGGATCTTGCGGATCGTGGCGTCCTGCGGCGGTTCGGGCAGCGCGACCAGGCGCTGGGCCTCGACTCCCTCGATGTCGAGCTCGCTGATCCCCCACGGCCCGTAGGCGGTGGCGCCGCGAGCGGTGATGGTGAGGTTGCGCGCGCTGAACCCGGTGAGGTCGTACGTCGCCTCCTCCCCCGGCTGCGGGGCGTAGACCTTGCGCATCTGGGCGCCGGCGACGAGCTCGAGCCGCTCGACCCCGACGACGTTCGCGGGCAGCGTGACGGTGACCTTGCCGAGGTCGGTCTCGTCCTCGAACCGCACCCGGAGCCAGGCTCCCTCGGGGTTGTGGTCCCATCCGGTCTCGGTGCGCCAGGCGGTGTCGGGATCGCCGTCCAGGGCCGCCGAGGGCGCCCGGCCGCGGTCGACGGGGACCTCGTCCGGGGTCGCCGCCGAGCTGGAGGCCTCCACGGCCTCGACCCCGCGCCAGACCACGGTGCTCTGCCACCGCTCCTGGTCCTCCAGGTAGCGGTGGAAGCTCTCGGGCTTGTCGGAGTCGACGCCCTCCTCGGCGGTGCGGGTCGCGGAGGAGTTGGCGCGGACGCCGGAGAAGAGGGTCGTGCGCCGCCGCTGGCCGTCGGTCAGGATGACGTCGGCGCGTTCCTCGGTCCCGTCGGCGGTGGACCGGGTGTCGTCGGCGGTCAGCACCGCCGGTGCGCCGCTGGCGGGCTCGCCGGGGTCACCCATCACGGTCGTCCGTGCGGGGATCAGGGTGGCGCCGGACTCGGCGTCGTCGACCTCGTAGATCTCGATCGGGGGGTACTCCCCGGCCAGTCCCCCGTCGACGAGGACACGGGTGCCCTTCTCGCGGTGGAAGGTGGTGTTGCCGAACTCGGTGCCGAAGCTCTCCTCCCGGGTCAGCCCCGGCGACTGGGCGAGCGTGGCGTGCACCAGCGAGGGCGGTGGGGCGCCGGTGGTGCCCCAGTGCAGGTCGTTGCGCACCAGCAGCCTGGTCACGCCGGCCTTGGCCAGCATCGGCGCGAGGTCCGCGCTGGGGGTGCCGCGCTCGATCTCCTCGGTGACCCGGTCGAGCCAGACGACGTTGCCGGGCTCGGCCAGCGGCACCACGCCGCGTACGGCCCAGCGGGAGTCGGCGTAGGGCTGCAGGACCTCGTCGTGGGTGCTGCCCCACAGGTAGTCGCCGAACCGCGCGGCCGGGACCACGAGCGTCACCCCGCCGTCGTCGTTCTCGGAGAGGTAGTCGGCGGCATCGGTCCAGAAGCTCGGCACGTTCTCGATCGACCCGGGAGGCGGCACCTGGCCGCGGACCCACGGCACCGCCAGGCCGGCCAGGGAGGCGACCACGGCGATGACGAACACCCTCCGCAGCCACTGCGCGGCCTTCGTGCTGGCGCCCGAGGCCCGCGCGAGCTCGGCGCGGAACAGGATGGTCTCGACGGTGAGCACGACCCCGGCGGCGAGCCCGAGGCGGAGCACGGCGTCGTACTTGTGGCTGTTGCGCACCGCGGCCAGGGCGCCGTCGACGAGGTCCTGCCGGGTCTCGGCTCCCCAGCCGGCCAGCGCGCCGGTGTAGCCGATCCCGACCAGGACGACGCCGGCCAGCACGCAGCCGATGAGGAACCGGCTCTCCGGGTGGCGGCGCGCCCGGCCCACCCCGGCCAGCCCGGCGAGCCCGATGGCGACGACGGCGGCCGCGTCCAGGACCAGGTAGGGCGTGGCGTGCAGGCTCTGTCCGGCCGGGTAGTAGAGCGGGTCGGCGTAGGCGACCCAGTCGGAGGTGCCGAGCAGCGTCGGCAGGAGGCCCGTGGTCGAGGCGGTGACCGCGGCGGTCTCGATGTAGTCGAGGAAGGGCGGGATGTAGCGGCCCTGGAGCACGAGCGGGATCGTCCACCACAGGGTGGCGAGGACGGTGAACACACCCCACAGCGCCAGCGCGGCGAAGCGACGGGCGCCGGTTCGGGTCAGCAGGAAGACCACACCCGGGACCAGCACCGCCGAGACCGCGGTCGCGTTGACGCCGCCCGCGCAGGCGACGGCGAGCGCGGCCACGGCGCACCAGCGCACCAGGTCCTTCGTCGTGGTGGTGCCGCTGGCCCGGATGACGGCGAGCAGCACCCACGGCGCGACCGCGGTCGGCCACAGCTCGGCCGAGTTGGCGCCCAGGATGGTCATCACGCGTGGCGTCAGGACGTACGCGGCGGCACCCGCGACCTGCGCCCACGGCCGCCCCAGCCGCAGCTCCCGGGCCACCGCCAGGACCCCGAGGAACGCCAAGTTGAGCAGCAGCGCCCACCAGAGCCGCTGGATCACCCACTCCGGCAGCTGCGCCAGCTGGCCCAGACCGTAGAACGGGCCCATCGGCCACAGGTAGCCGATCGCCTGGTTCTGCACCTGGCCGAAGGCGCCCTGGGCGTCCCACATGTTCAGCGCCCGGGCCAGGAAGGCCCACGGGTCGGCGCTCAGGTCGAACTTGGTGTCCGCGACGATCCGGCCCGGGGCCTGGGTGAACGTGATCGCGGTCAGGATCGCGACGTAGGCGGCGACCCGGAGTCTGGAGGTGGCGCTGGGTGGATCCGGGGTCACGTCTTGCGGAGCACGAGCAGGAGGTTCCATGAGAGCACCTCCCTCACCACCGGGACCCGCATCAGCCACGCCGCCCACGCCGGGTGGTAGCGCGGGACCGCGGCCAGGATCTCGGCGTTGCCGGCCCGGCGCTGGGCGCGCGCCCAGCGCAGCCCGGCCGACGCGGTCGCGGCGTACATCGACTCGCCGAACCTGTTCTTGGGCTCGTGGCCGTGCTTGCGCAGGTAGCGGCGGCGCGCGAAGCGGCCGCCGAGCAGGTGCCACGGGCTGGTCTCATGACCGCCCCACGGGCCCCACCACAGCGTGTAGGAGCAGAAGACGACACCACCGGGCTTGGTGACCCGGAGCATCTCGTCGAGCATGGCGGCCGGGGTCGGGACGTGCTCGAGCACGTTGGAGGAGTAGCAGGCGTCGACCGAGCCGGTGCGGACCGGCAGCCGCATCCCGTCGCCCAGCATGCTGCCCTCGGCGACGATCCCGGCGCCCTGCATCTCACCGGCGTCGGCGTCGAGCGCGAGGTAGGTCGCGCCGGCCCTCATGAAGGCGTCGCGGAAGTAGCCCGGACCACCGCCGACGTCGAGCAGGACGGTGCCCTCGAGCGTCTCGCCGTCGGTGTAGTGCGCCAGCTGACCGACGGAGTCTGCGGCCAGGGCGGTGTAGAAGCGTGCCGGGTCGGTCTGCTCGACGCGGAAGTCGCTGAAGAGACGTACGGAGCGCCCGA
Source organism: Nocardioides sp. NPDC054178 (assembly GCF_055585005.1). Taxonomy (NCBI): domain Bacteria; kingdom Bacillati; phylum Actinomycetota; class Actinomycetes; order Propionibacteriales; family Nocardioidaceae; genus Nocardioides; species Nocardioides sp. NPDC054178. The sequence continues at coordinate 3,681 of NZ_JBVJKY010000004.1, read as the reverse complement.
GCGTCGCCTTCCAGCCGTTGCCGGCGGCGGCGTCGCGCTGGGAGTCGAGGAGGTTCGGCACGGCGGGAACCCTAACCGATTACCCCAACGGGTGTGCATTTGATCACGAAATGTCCTACTCTCCAGTAACTGCGTTGCCCCTGGGGAGGGAGCACTCAGCAGCGGGGAACTGCGAGATTCAGGGGAGCACCGTATTTTGCGCGCCAACGAGGGAGCGCAGCTGAACGGCGGCCACGTGGCCGTGTTCAGCTGGCGCGATGCTGACAACCCTGAGGCCGGTGGGGCCGAGCACTACCTCCACCAGATCACCGCCGGGCTGGTCGAGGCCGGAGCGCGGGTGACGGTCTTCACCGCGGCCTACCCGGGCGCCTCCGCTCGGGAGTCGCGTGACGGCATCCGTTACGTACGCCGCGGCGGCAAGCTCAGCATCTACCTGTGGGGCGTGCTGCTGCTGGCGCTGGGCCGGCTGGGCCCGATCGGCCGCGTCGACGCCGTCATCGACGTGCAGAACGGGCTCCCGTTCTTCACCCCGCTCGGCACCCGGGCGCCGGTCACCGTGCTCGTCCACCACGTCCACCGCGAGCAGTGGCCGGTCGTCTACCCCGGGCTGTCCGGGCGGATCGGCTGGTGGGTCGAGTCCTGGCTCGCACCGCGGCTCTACCGCCGCAAGCAGTACGTCGCGGTCTCCCGCGCCACCCGGGCCGAGCTGGCCACGCTCGGCGTCGACCCCGCCCGGGTCGCGGTCGTGCACAACGGCGCCGCGCCGGCCCTGAGCGATCGGCCGGCGAAGACCGAGCACCCCTCCATCTGTGTCGTCGGGCGGCTCGTGCCGCACAAGCGGGTCGAGCTCGCCGTCGACGCGGCGGTGGCGCTGCGCGCCTCCTACCCGGACCTGAGGCTGAGCATCGTGGGCGGCGGCTGGTGGGCCGACGAGCTGGCTGCGTACGTCTCCCGGATGGGGGCCGAGGACTTCGTCGAGATGCTGGGGCACGTCGACGAGGAGACCAAGGAGGCCGTCTACGAGCGCTCCTGGCTGATGGCGCTGCCGTCACTGAAGGAGGGCTGGGGCCTGGTGGTCACCGAGGCGGCGCAGCACGGCACCCCGACGGTCGCCTTCCGCGACGCGGGCGGCACCACCGAGTCGATCGACGACGGCGAGTCCGGGGTGCTGGTCGATGACCAGGCCGGGTTCGTGGCCGCGCTCGACCACCTGCTCGGCGACGAGATCCGCCGCAAGGAGCTGGCCGAGGGCGCCCGCTGGCACGCGCGCAAGCACACCTGGGAGCAGAGCCAGCTCAACTTCAACGCCGTGCTCGCCTCCGCGCTGCAGGGGCACGTGGTCGGCGCGGACTGAGCTGTCGTCCTGAGGACGGAGAAGGGGCCCGGCGGATCACCGCCGGGCCCCTCTCAGTTTGTCGCGCTCAGTCGTTCGTGCCGTACTGAACCGTCGACTCAGAGACGCTCGGAGGATTCTCGACGGTGTCGTCCGTGCTGCTGGTGACGACTCCGACGATGGTCGCTGCGGCGACTCCGCCGCCGACAAGAATGCTGGCGACGATGGCAATGATGTTGCCCATGGATATGTGACCTCCCTCTCCTAGCGGCGAACTCTAACAGCCGGCCGGCGAACAATACTGATCAGTAGCAGAACTGTTGATGTTGTGGCTCCGAGCCAGGCCAGGCCGTACGCCACCCACGCGAGGGCCACCGCCGTCAGCGTCACCGGACCGATCGCGTGCCCGCCCATCGGGGTCGCCTCCCCCGGCAGCCGCTGCAGGAGCAGGTCGCCGTCGTCGTGGACCGTCTCGCCGGCCACCTGCGACGCCTCGCCCGCGGTGCGGTCGGTGATGACGTACGCGATCCCGAGGCGGCTCAGCTCGGCCGCCCGTGCCTCGGGGTCCGGTGCGGCCAGGGCCTCGGCGGCCGCGGCCGCGCGTGGGTCCTCGCCCGCGATCGTGGTCGTGCCGATGACGAGGTCGCCGTTGATCACGCTCGCCCGGGGCAGCATCCTCGGCAGCGGGTCCAGGACCGGGCGACGACCGTTCCAGGCCGCGGCCCGGTACGCCGACCAGGGCAGGACGAGTACGTCCCCCGGCGCCGTCTCCTCGGCGAGCGCCGCGCCGGCACGTTGCCAGGATGACGGGTAGTCGGCCGTGCCGATGCCTCCGGACAGGCCCCAGGCCGCGTCGGGGAGCACGGCGATCGGGGCAAGGACCACGACGACGGCTGCGGCCCATCGGGGTGCGGTGCCGTGAAGCCGCTCACGTAGCACGTCGACCCCGGCACCGGCAGTCATGACGAGCAGCGGCAGGCACAGCGGAAGCAGGCGGCTGCTGTCCCTCAGCAGCGCGAGACCGGGGAGGTCCTGGGCCAGGGCCTCGAGCGCCTGCGGTGCGGCCCAGCCGGCGACCGCGACCGCCATCCCGGCCACCCACAGCGCCAGGATCGCGGTGCGCTGGCTCTCCGACGTCCACCACCGCCTCAGGCCGGCACCGGCCAACGCCACCAGGAGCACCAGGGCCACCCAGGCCAGCCAGCCCTCGCGGCTCGCGGGGACGACCGAGGTGTTCCAGATCCCGCCGAGCGTGAGGGCTGCCAGCGGCGCGGGCAGGGCGTCGCCTCGCAGCGCGAAGACCTCGAACCCGGCGGCGGAGGCCGCCTCCGCCGCGTGCGCCAGACCGGTGACCACCCAGGGCGCGTTGACCGCGGCCACCGTGGCGAGCAGCCGGACCGGCCGCCGGCCCCGGCGCAGGCCGGTCGCGAGCAGCACCGCGGCCGACACGATCCCCGCGCTGGCGCTCAGGCTCCCTACGAGCAGCACCGGGAGCATCCACACCGGGCTGGGCCCGATCGAGCCGGGCTCGCTCGCAGCCCGGCGGCGGCCGGCCAGCACCAGCCAGGGCACCGCGGCATAGGCCAGCAGCATCGGCCAGTGGCCCATCCACAGCCGCTCGGCGACGTACGGGCTCCACACGGTCAGGCTCACCACCGCCAGCCGCGCGGCGAGAGAACGCTCGCGCACCAGCTCCGCGGCCCCCGCCCCGGCGAGCACCAGCGCCCCCACCAGCACGAGCTTCTGCAGCACCAGACCCGGCACGATCTCGTCCAGCACCGCGACGACGGCGTCCGAGGGCACCGCCCGCGGCAACCCCGTCCCCAGCCCGAGCACATCCCTGGTCAGCGCGAGATCCGGCACCCACACCATGTCGTAGCTGAGCACGAACCCCGACCCCAGCGCCGGCCCCAGCATCAGCACCGCGAGCACGCCCGCCCACACCGTAGGCACCACCCGCTCGCTCACGCGGCAACCCTACCCAGCCGAGACGTCACCCCCGTCGGCCGAGACGTCACCCCGGTCGGCCGAGACGGCACGCGCGTCGGCCGAGACGGCACGCGCGTCGGCCGAGACGGCACGCGCGTCGGCCGAGACGGCACGCGCGTCGGCCGAGACGGCACGCGCGTCGGCCGAGACGGCACGCGCGTCGGCCGAGACGGCACGCGCGTCGGTCGAGGCGGCACGCGCGTCGGCCGAGACGGCACGCGCGTCGGCCGAGACGGCACGCGCGTCGGCCGAGACGGCACGCGCGTCGGCCGAGACGGCACGCGCGTCGGCCGAGACGGCACGCGCGTCGGCCGAGACGGCACGCGCGTCGGCCGAGACGGCACGCGCGTCGGCCGAGA
>NZ_JBVJKY010000003.1:0-702229 GCF_055585005.1 Nocardioides sp. NPDC054178 | reverse complement strand
CGCCGGCCGCTTCGCGGTCCTGGACACCGGGGCCCGTCGAGAAAAAACTTGGCTGGCTATCGGGGCGGCGGCCCGGGTGTGGCGCAGCGGATTCACTCCTGCGTCGGATGGTGTTGGTGGGGAGTGAGGGGTGGCCCTTCGGGCCACTTACCATCCACAGGAAGGACGCCGTTCGCTCACCGCGAAAAGCGTGTCTGAACAGGGAAAATAGATAGTCAGCAGGGCGCGCGAGGCGTAGAATCAGACCCATCACAACACACCTCTGGGAGGAGGGCAGGCGATGAGTCTCGGCCGCGACATCAACCACTGGGGAACCAACCCGGGCGACGCGATCGACGCTGCCCTGACCGCCATCGAAACCGCCCTCCAAGAACTCCTCTCGAGCGACCCCGCCTATTGGCGCACCAGTCAGAAGAAGGACCTGCTCGAACGGCTGGAGAAACTCCAAGCGATGCAGGCCGCCCTGAAACTGCGGGCCCTCGCATCTGCCGGTGACATCGCGGAGGAGACCGGGGCGAAGGATGTCTCGGGGTGGCTGCAGACCGAGTTGCTGGTCGACAAGGGGGTGGCCCGTTCCCAGATCAAACTCGCCACCAGTGTCGCCAAGTACGACCTCGTGGCTGCCGGCCTGGCCGAGGGGGTGGTGTCCCAAGACAAAGCGAGGGTGATCACCCGCGCGCTCGATGCGGTCGAGGCCGACCCCGCCGCCAGTGGTGAGCACCTGACCCTGGCGGAGAAGCTGCTGGTCGACTATGCCACCTGGATGACCGCCAACGAGCTCAAGAACGCCGGACGCCGCATCCTGGCCGAGATCGACCCCGCCCGGTTCGAAGAAGCCGAGGCCAAAGCCCTCCAGCGCGAAGAAGAACACGCCGCACGGCGCACCTTCTTCTCCGCTCGCGACAACGGTGACGGCACCATCGACCTCCACGCCAGGGTCTCCCGCGCCGTCGGCATCCGGTTGCGCACCATCTTGGACTCGTTGGCGCAGCCCCGGAAGCTGTCCGCGGAGAACAAGGGCCGCAAAGCCCCCTACGACCGGCTCCTGGGCCAGGCCTTCGCCCGCGTGATCGAGACCTACGACGTCGACCTGTTGCCGCGCCATGGCGGTCACGGCACGACGGTGTTCATCACGATGAGTGTGGAGGACCTCCGCAAGGACCTCGGCACCGCAGCGTTGGGGTTCGACGACGAGAAGATCACCGCGGCCGAGGCCCGCCGGATGGCGTGCAACGCCGACCTCGTTCCGGTCGTCCTCGGCACCGACTCCGAGATCCTCGACCTCGGCCGCACCGCCCGCCTCGCCCACCCGATCCAACACCGAGCCCTCCGGTTACGCGACAAGGGCTGCCAAGCCGAAGACTGCGACGCCCCCGCCGCCTGGACCGAAGCGCATCACCTGAAACCGTGGTCCGAAGGCGGCCAAACCAACCTCGCCAACATGGTCCTGCTGTGTCCCAGCGACCATCACCGCATCCACGACGCCGACTACACCTATGAGCGGCTCCCCGACGGGCAGATCCGGTTCACCCGGCGCACCCGAACCGGCTGACCCGGTCGGGCCGGTACCGCCGCGCCTGCATGCCTCCGAGCCCGTCACACGACCATCGCTGGGCTGTGCCTGCGCCTGTCGGGTTGTGCCGCTCAGCCGGGTGGCCTACCCGTGGCCTGTAGGTATCGCGGACGGGGCTGATCAAACTCGTGGCGCCTGCTGGTGCCGCCTGCTGGTGCCGCCTGCTGGTGCCGCGGTGTGCCCAGCACTGCCTGCCGGTGCGCGGCGTGCCGCTGCCGACTGTTGGGTCCTGCCCACGATCCTGCGCCACCTGACCGGGTCCCGTCTGCCCATGCGGGCTGGTGATCCCTGCCGGCCTGCCCTGTTGGCTGATGATCCTGTCCCCGGCCTGCGCAGACAGCCCGTTCGGGGTTGCTTGGCCAGCAGGGGTTGAGGCAGCCTCGGCTCCCGCGCCAGGGTCACCGCGGCCCGCCCACGGCCCAGCTTGTGAAGCCTTCACAAGGTGTCATCGTCTTGTAAAAGCACATGCACACGCCAGGCCGCCAGGACTCCTCGACCCACGACTCCCAGGCCCGTACAAAACCCGAAAAACTCTGCGCCAAACCCCGCCGCCGACCCGATAACCAGCCAAAATTCTCGACGGCTCCCGGTGTCCAGGACCGCGAACGGCCGGCGAAGCCGGCGGCCGCAGGCCGTCCTTGACTCCGGGAACCGGCGAGAACACCCTCCGTAACGGGTCGGCGGCCACCAGCCCAACGAGACACCCCAACCCCGAAAAGACACCCTTCTCCAACCCAGCCAACGATCCAGCCCGAAAAGCCGCCAGAAGCACCGCCAAGCGCTATCGCACACCCTCCTCGCCCGCGGCGATAGTGCATGGGCAACCCGCACCGACCGTGGCACCATCGAGACATGGCCGTACCGGACGTGCTGCGTCCCTACGTCACGTCATTGATCGCCTATGACGTGGACTTCGGGGTGCCGGGGATGCACCGGGGGATGCCGTCGACCGAGGTGACGTTCGTGCTGCCGGTCGACGATCCACTGGTGACCTCGTGGGGGAGCGGGAGCGAGCCGGTGACGGCGTGGTCGCTGGTCTCGGGGCTGCACACCCGTCCGGCGGCGATCCATCATCAGGGCTACCAGCGGGGTGTACAGCTGGGGCTGACGACCGCGGGGGTGCGGGCGCTGTTCGGGATGCCGGCGGCGGCGTGGCGTGGCGAGCTCCTGGCCCTCGACGAGGTCGCGGCACCCGGAGGCGTACGTCATCTTCCTGAGCAGCTGGCCGAGGCCGACCCGCGCACGTGGGAGCGAGTGGTGGTCGCCGGCCTGGTCGCCGCGCTGGCGCGGCACGGCGAACCCGGGCCCAGGGCGGAGGTGGGTCGTGCGCTCGCGCTGCTGACCGGGGGAGCGGGGGTGCAGGAGGTGGCCGACGACGTCGGTTACAGCCGCCGGCGGATCAGCGACCTGGTGCGCGCGGAGACCGGGGTGGCGCCGAAGCAGTTCCAGCGACTGGCCCGATTCGACCGCTCCCGCGGTCTCGTCGGCCGGATGCCGCTGGCCCGGGCGGCGACGGCCTGTGGCTACGCCGACCAGGCGCACCTGACCCGCGAGTGGCAGGAGTTCGCCGGGTGTACGCCGACGACCTGGCTGCGGGAGGAGTTCCCATTCGTTCAAGACCTGGCCGACGCTTCGGCGGTTGACTCGGGTGCATGAGCACTGAGCAGAAGTTCGACGTAGCGAAGATCAAGTACTGGCAGTCGATGGCGTTCCAGGACGCCGAGGCGATGATGACGTGGCTGAGCGCAATCGGCTTCGTCGAGCACTCCACCTACCGCGAGGGCGGCATCGTGGTCCACGCCGAGTGGCTCTGGCCGGCCGGGGGAGGGCTGATGTTCGGGCAGGTACGCGAGGACGACGCCATCAAGTCGACCGGAGGCTCCTCGGCGTACCTGATCGACGAGGACCCCGACGCCGTCTTCGACAAGGCGGTCGCCGCCGGCGCCACCGTGGACCGGCCGATGATCGACCAGGACTACGGCGGCAGGGGCGGCACCGTCCTCGATCCGGAGGGCAACTCCTGGTCCTTCGGCAGCTACCAACCCTCCTGATCGCCAGGCGATATCGCACACCCTGGTCGCCGGCCGCGATAGCGCACCACAGCCGCTGAGACGAGGAGGCTCGAGCCATACCGACCCTTTAGCCTTGGAGGCATGACACAGACCGGGGGAGCAGGGGAAGGGCTGTCGACTCTGACCGGCCCGGTCGAGATCGTCGGAGTGGGGCTGCTCGGCACCTCGGTCGCCCTCGCCTGCGCCGCCGCCGGCCTCGACGTACTGCTGAGCGACTCGGTCGCCAGCCACGTACGCACCGCGACCGGCCTCGGCGCCGGCCGCCGCCGCAAGCCCGGCGACACGCCGCAGCTGGTGGTCGTCGCCGTCCCGCCGGCGCACCTCGGTGAGGTCATCACCCGAGCTCTCGCCGACAGCCCCGACGCCGTCGTGACCGACGTCGGCAGCGTGAAGGCGTCGCCGCTGGCCTACGTGCGCGAGCACGGCCCCGCGGACGTACACCGCTACGTCGGCGGTCACCCGATGGCCGGCAGTGAGCGCTCCGGGCCGCTGGCCGCGACCGCGGCACTGTTCGAAGGCCGGCCCTGGGCGGTGACCCCGCATGCCGAGGCCGACCCCGAGGCGACCCGGCTCGTCGGCGAGCTCGCCACGCTGTGCGGCGCGGTGCCGCTCACCCTCAGCCCCGAGGACCACGACCAGGCGGTCGCCCGCACCTCGCACGTGCCGCACCTGATGGCCGCGCTGGTGGCCGGCCGCCTCGCGGTGGCACCGGAGGGCCATCTCGGCCTCAGCGGCCAAGGGGTACGCGACGTGACCCGCGTGGCCGCCGGTGACCCGGGCCTCTACGGCCAGATCGTGGCCGGCAACGCCCGCGCGGTGACCGACCTGCTGACCGAGGTGCGCGCCCAGCTCGACGAGATGATCGCGGCGGTCGGCACCGGCGACGCGGCCGCCCTGGACGTACTCCTCAAGGAGGGGCAGGCCGGCACCCGCGCCATCCCCGGCAAGCACGGCCGGCCGCAGACCGCGCAGGCGAGCGTCTACGTCACGGTGCCCGACGAGCCCGGCAACCTGGCCCGGCTCTTCGCCGATGCGGGGGAGAGCGGTGTCAACATCGAGGACGTACGCATCGACCACGACCCCGGCCGCCCGGTCGGTGTCATGGAGCTGATCGTGGCCGCCGACGCCGCCGACCGGATGCAGGCGGTTCTGGAGTCCCGGGGTTGGGTCGCTCACCGGTAGGCTCCCGCCCGTGAGCAGCAGCAATCCCACCACTGGCCCCGCACGCATCGTCATCGCCGTCGACGGCACCTCCGGCTCCGGAAAGTCGAGCACCTCGCGCGGTGTCGCAGACCGCCTGGGCATGCGCTTCCTCGACACCGGTGCGATGTACCGCGCGATGACCTGGTGGATGCTCAGCAACGACGTCGACGTGCACGACGCGGACGCGGTCGCCGCCGCGGCCGGCAAGCCGGTGATCGCCTCGGGCACCGACCCGCTCGCCCCGACGATCGCCCTCGACGGGGCCGACGTCTCGGTCGAGATCCGCAGCGACCGGGTCAACGCGGCGGTCTCCCCGGTCGCCACCGTCCCCGAGGTCCGCGCCCGCCTGATCGCGCTCCAGCAGCAGGAGATCCGCGATGCGCTCGCCGCCGGCTCCGGCATCGTGGTCGAGGGCCGTGACATCGGCACCGCGGTCTGGCCCGAGGCCGACCTGAAGCTGTACGTCACCGCCGACCCCGCCGCCCGCGCCGCGCGCCGCGCCGCGGAGGAGGGCGGCACCGACGCGGAGGCCGTTCGCGCATCGCTGGAGAACCGCGACAAGATCGACTCCACCAAGGGAGGTGCGGCGGTGCCGGAGGGCGCCACCCACCTCGACACGACGCCCTACACGCTGGAGGAGGTCATCCAGCAGGTGATCGAGCTGGCGCAGAAGGCGGGGGAGTGAGAGACCTTCCACACACGGATGGAGTCGAGCACCCCACCCGCTGGCCGCTCTATCACCTCAACGTCTACGCCCGGTGGCTCATCCGGCGCCGGTTCGACGTCCGGCTGCACGAGACCGCCAACATCCCCGTGACCGGGCCGGTCGTGTTCGCCTCCAACCACATCGGGATCATCGACGGCCCGCTGCTGGCGATCTTCACGCCGCGTCCGGTGCACGCGCTGACCAAGCTGGAGATGTTCGAACACTGGTTCCTCGGGCCGTTCCTCCGCTGGGCCGGCCAGATCCCGCTCTACCGGTTCGGCAGCGACCCGGCGGCGGTGAAGACTGCACTGCGGGTGCTGCGCGAGGGCAACGCGATGGGGATCTATCCCGAAGGCACCCGGGGCGCCGGCAACCTGGCCCACTTCAACCGCGGGGCCGCCTATCTGGCCCTGGCCTCGGGTGCTCCGGTGGTGCCGGTGACGATGCTCGGCAGCCGTGATCCGGGTGGCGGGGTTTCCTCGCTACCGCACAAAGGTGCTCGGATCGACATCGTCTATGGCGAGCCTTTCCACGTGGAGCGCGTAGGCTGGCCGCGTACCAGGGAACAAGTCGGGCATGTCTCGGGTTTGCTCCAGAAGCACATGCAGGTCCAACAGGACCATGCCTTGGCGTTGACCGGTCGCGAACTGCCCGGTCCGCTACCTACCGAGGAGAACGATGACTGACCCCGACGTGTCGTACGAAGACGTGCGAGACGAGCTCAACGAGACCGACGAGACCCCGACCGGCCCGCTGCCGGTGCTGGCGGTCGTCGGCCGCCCGAACGTCGGGAAGTCGACCCTCGTCAACCGGATCATCGGCCGCCGCGAGGCGGTCGTCCAGGACGTACCCGGCGTGACCCGTGACCGGGTCTCCTACGACGCCGACTGGAACGGCAAGGCGTTCACGCTGGTCGACACCGGCGGCTGGGACCCCGACGCCCAGGGCCTGGCCGAGCGGATCGCGGCCCAGGCCGAGATCGCGGTCTCCCTGGCCGACGCGGTCCTCTTCGTGGTCGACGCGACCGTCGGCATCACCGACGCCGACGAGGCCGTCGTACGCATCCTGCGCAAGTCCGGCAAGCCGGTCGTCCTGGCCGCCAACAAGGTCGACGACCTGCGCACCGAGGCCGAGGCGGCCGCGCTGTGGAACCTCGGGCTCGGCGAGCCGTGGCCGGTCTCCGCGCTGCACGGTCGCGGCTCGGGCGACATGCTCGATGCGATCCTCGCGGTGCTCCCCGACCCGCCGCCGCTCCCCGAGGGCACCGAGATCGGTGGCCCGCGCCGGATCGCGCTGGTCGGCAAGCCCAACGTCGGCAAGTCGAGCCTGCTCAACAAGCTGGCCAAGGAGGAGCGGGCGGTCGTCGACAACGTCGCCGGCACCACCGTCGACCCGGTCGACGAGCTGATCGAGCTCGGCGGCCGCGAGTGGCGTTTCATCGACACCGCCGGGATCCGCAAGCGGGTCAAGGAGGCCTCGGGTCACGAGTACTACGCCTCCCTGCGCACCACGACGGCCATCGACCGTGCCGAGGTGGCCGTGCTCGTCCTCGACGGCGGGGAGAAGATCTCCGAACAGGACATCCGCATCCTGCAGACCGTCCGCGAGGCCGGCCGCGCGCTGGTGATCGCGTTCAACAAGTGGGACCTCGTCGACGAGGAGCGTCGCTGGCAGCTCGACCGCGAGATCGAGCGCGATCTGGTCCAGGTGCAGTGGGCCCCGCGGATCAACGTCACCGCCCGCACCGGCTGGCACGTCGACCGCCTGGTCCCGGCGCTCGACAAGGCCCTGGAGGGCTGGGAGACGCGGATCGGCACCGGCGCGCTCAACTCCTTCCTCGGTCGCCTCGTCGCCGAGCACCCGCACCCGGTCCGGTCCGGCAAGCAGCCGAAGATCCTCTTCGGCACCCAGCCCTCGACCGCGCCGCCGACGTTCGTGCTGTTCACCAGCGGCAAGCTCGAGGCCTCCTACGAGCGCTTCATCGAGCGCCGTCTGCGCGAGGAGTTCGGCTTCGCCGGCACCCCGATCGTGCTCCAGCAGCGGGTCCGGGAGAAGCGCAAGCGCTAGACCGAGTCCGGGGTGGGCGGCTGGTGGCCGTCCACCCCGGCCTGTACCCAGCCGTTGTTGGCGGCGTGCCAGCCGAGCTGCATCCGGGTCTCCACGCCGGCCAGGTCGAGCAGCGCCCGCACCCGGCGCTGGACGGTACGCAGCGACGTACCGAGCTGTTTGGCGACGGCCTGGTCGGTGAGCCCGGCGAGCAGCAGACCGAGGACCTGCGCGTCCTCGTCGTCGACCTGGTGGGCGACGTCGCCGGTGAGCCCTGAGGTGCCCACCAGCATCGGGGTCGCCTGGTCCCAGACGTTCTCGAAGAGCGCGATCAGCGCGTCGAGCAGGGTGCTCTCCCGGACCAGCAGCGCACCGACGACGTCGCCGGAGGAGGTCAGCGGCATCAGGGCGAGCCGCCGGTCGACGATGATCAGCTTGAGCGGCACCTGGTCGGCGAAGCGGACCTCCTCGCCCGCATCGGTCGCCTCGATCGCCTCGTCGACCGTCACGTCGTGGCTCTCGAGCATGCTGCGCTCCACGACGACGCGATAGAGCACGCCGCGCGCGACGGCCTTGTTCTCGGCCGAGTTCTCCTGGCTGGAGGTCACGATCACCGGCGGGCGGACGAACGCGTCGACCCGCTCGCGGGCACCGAGCTGGACCTGCTCGAAACGGTGCCGGACGGCGTCCTCGCCGTGGATGACGTCGACCACGTCCGTGGGTCCGCGGCCGGCCGCGGCCACCCGGTAGGCCTCGTCGAGGCGGCTGAGCTCGATCTCGGCATGCCGCACCTCGTCCTGCTGGCGGGCGAGCAGTGCGCCGAGGGCGATCGCGGGCGGAGCGGCAGCGAAGCGCCGCTCGTCGCCGGTGATCCGAGCGGCCAGCCCGTACTCCTCGAGTCGGCGCAACAGCAGATGCGCCTCTCCCGGAGAGGTCCCGAAGGCGCTGAGAGCGGCCGCGAACTCGGCGGCGGTGGCAGAGGGCATGGTGATGAGCTCGCCGTAGGCGAGGGTCTCATCCGGGGTCAGACCGAGCACGTCGCCGAGCATGTCACTTCTGCGACAGGCAAGGGTCGTTCCACCGCTGACGGAGGCTCGCCATGCCGTAAAACCGCCACGCCATCGCTCTTGTCGCCTGTCGCGCCGCATTGACAAGGTCCATCTCCATGAGACCCCCAACCAGATCCGGCCGCCCGGCCGCCACCAGGGCCGTCGCGGCTGCAGCTGCCGCGACTGCCCTGGTCGCGACCATGGCCACCAGTGCGCACGCGACCCCAGGCACCAACCCCTCGCCTGAGGCCCCCCAGACCGACGCCGGCCGCACCACGGCCGGCACCGCTCCTCGTACGCCCGCTCTCGAGGACGGCCGGACCACGATCACCCTCGTGACCGGCGACGTCATCGACGTGACCGCGACCGACGACGGCGTCCTGACCCTCGGGCTCGACTCCGCCGCCGGCGCCATCGAGACCCAGCAGGTGGGCGACCACCTCTACGCGATCCCCACCGCCGCCAAGCCCTACCTGGCCGCGGGCACCCTTGACCGCCGGCTGTTCGACGTCACCGCGCTCCTCGAGATGCACTACGACGACGAGACGGTCGACGCCACTCCGCTGATCCTGGAGCAGGCCTCGACCCGCGCCAAGGCGGCGAAGCTGCCGGGGGCCGAGCGTACGCTCGACCTTCCCAGCATCGACGCCGACGCGGTCGCGGTGAGCAAGAAGAAGGCGCCCGAGTTCTGGTCGGCGGTGGCCAAGGGCGGCACGGCCACGCGCTCGGCGGGTACTGCCGGGAAGCTCGGCGGTGGTGTCGAGAAGATCTGGCTCGACGGCAAGGCCGAGACGACCCTGGACCACAGCACCGCGCAGATCGGGGCACCCGAGGCGTGGGCCGCGGGCTTCGAGGGCAAGGGCGCGACGGTCGCGGTCCTCGACACCGGCATCGACGCCACCCATCCGGACGTGGCCGACCAGATCGACGAGGCACGGTCCTTCGTCCCCGACGAGGAGGCGACCAACGACGTGCACGGTCACGGCACCCACGTCGCCTCCACCGTCCTGGGCACCGGCTCCGCCAGCGAGGGCCTCTACAAGGGCGTCGCTCCCGGCGCCGACCTGCTGGTCGGCAAGGTGCTCGACAACGGCGGCTACGGCCAGGACTCCTGGATCATCGCGGGCATGGAGTGGGGCGCGGCCAACGCCGACATCGTCTCCATGAGCCTCGGCGACTCCAGCCTCAACGACGGCACTGACCCGATGGCGCAGGCGCTCAACGCGCTGAGCGAGCAGACCGGCGCGCTGTTCGTCGTCGCGGCCGGCAACAGCTACGCCGAGGGCTCCCTCGGCAGCCCCGGCACCGCTGACGCCGCCCTCACCGTCGGCGCGGTCGACGACCAGGACGTACGCGCCGACTTCTCCAGCTACGGCCCGCGGGTCGGCGACCACGCGATCAAGCCCGACCTGACCGCGCCCGGCGTCGACATCGTCGCGGCCCGATCGCAGCAGTCCTCCGGCCAGGGCTGGTACCGGTCGATGAGCGGCACCTCGATGGCCACCCCGCACGTCGCGGGAGCCGCCGCGATCCTCAAGGGCGCCCACCCGGACCTCGCCGGTGAGCAGCTCAAGACGGCGCTGGTCTCCTCGGCCGCGGACATCGACGCACCGGCGTACGAGGTCGGCACCGGCCGTCTCGACGTGCCCGCGGCGCTCGACGGCGTCGACGGGTCCGGCGACGGGTTCCTCGGGTTCTACGGCTGGCCGCACGACGGCGACGAGCCCGCCAGCAGCACCGTGACCTACACCAACTCCACCGACGCCGAGGTGACGCTCGCCCTGAGCACCGATGTCACCGGGCCGGACGGCAAGGCGAGCGACCTCGTCTCGCTCTCCGCCGACCAGGTCGTGGTCCCGGCCGGCGGCAGCGCCGAGGTCACCATCACGGCCGACGCCGACGACGCCTCGCTCACCGGCAAGTACAGCGGTGCCGTCGTCGCCACCGATGCCTCCGGCGAGATCAGCGTGCGCACCGCGACCGCGCTGGTCAAGGAGGAGGAGCGCTACGGCCTCGACATCACCGCGCTCGACCGGTCCGGCGAGCCCGCCTCCGGCTACGTCGACTTCTACCGCTACGGCGACCAGTTCGTCAGCAGCCTGCCGATCGACCCGGCCACCGGCACGGTGGCGACCCAGCGCCTGCAGCCCGGGACGTACTCGGCCACGGCGTTCCTCGACGTCGCGGGCTCGAAGGGACCCGGCTCGACCGGTGTAGCCCTGGTCGGTGACCCGCAGGTCGTCGTCACCGACAAGGACCAGTCGCTCGTGCTCGACGCCCGCAGGGCCGACGAGCTCACCCTGAAGACACCGAAGGACAGCGACGTCGCCTACCGCCGGTTCCAGTTCTTCAACGACTCCGGCATCGGCGGTCTCTACGCGACCTTCGGCGCCACCTACGCCGTGCCGGTCGCTGTCGACTCCTTCTACGCCGAGGCCGGCGGCCCGGTCAAGAGTGCCGAGTTCGACTTCGCCGTACGCTGGCGGGCCACCGAGCCGGCTCTCGACGTGACGGCGCGGAGCTCGCGTCCGTTCGCCTTCGAGCCGACCTACCAGCTCGGCTCGGCCAGGCTCGACGGCCGCGTCTCCCTGAAGGCCGTCGCCGCAGGCAAGGGCACGAGCGCCGACTACGAGGGCCTCGACGCCAAGGGCCGTGCCGTCCTGGTGACCAGGGACGACGCCGTCACCGCCGAGGAGCGGGAGGCCGCCGCCCAGGCTGCCGGCGCCGCTCTGCTCGTGGTCGTCAACGACCGTCCGGGCCCGCTGGTCGACTACGTCACCCAGGGTGACCTGCCCGTCGTCTCGCTGCGGTCGGATCAGGGCGAGAAGCTCGTGGCCGCCGCCCGGAAGGGCACGGTGAGCCTGGAGGGCAAGGCCGTGGAGTTCCCGAGCTATCTCTACGACATCTCCAAGAGCTGGCCCGGCGAGATCCCGGCCGAGCTTGCGCTGGCCCCGACCACGCGACAGCTCGCCACGGTGGAGAGCCGCTACAACGACACCGAGCAGCGCCTCGCCGTCGACGACCGTGCCGACTGCCGCGACTACCAGTGGCCGCCGTGCCTCAGCGTCCGGGCGCTCCAGCCCACGGCGACGGACCGGACCGACTACGTCTCCACATACGACAACGTCACCTGGTACGAGAACGTCGACCACGAGAGCACCTGGGAGCAGCGCGGCGTACGTCAGGCCTACAAGCCCCGCAGCACCACCGTGCGCAACTGGTTCGCGCCGGTGACGGCGCCGCGCACGGGCGACGGCTACTGGGGCCCGCGACACAGCGGCGACTGGTTCGCGGTCAACGTCGCCCACGCCAGCGGGCCCGCCGGGATCACCGGTGGGTTCCCTTGGGGCGAGACCCCCGTCGAGGCGCGCCTCTACCGGGGCGACACGCTCATCCGAAAGAACATCGGTCAGGCGGTCCAGACGAGCGTCCCCGTGGCCGAGGGGCCGCAGACGTACCGGTTCGAGATCGACACCGACGCTGGCGACGGCAACGCCCACCGCTACTCGACCAGCACGCGTACGTCCTGGACCTTCGTCGCTGACCAGGCCGATCCGGTCCCGGACGGTGAGGCCGGTACGCCGCTGCCCTTGCTCCAGCTCGACTACGACGTGGACACGGCGCTGGACGGCACGGTGCGTGCCGGTGCCGAGGTCCCGTTCGCGGTGGTGCCCTACCCGGTGCCCGGTGCCGAACGGGCCGGCACGGTGAAGGGGGCCACGCTGGAGGTCAGCTACGACGGCGGCGCGACCTGGACCGCGGTGAAGCTGCGCAAGGACGGTGACCGCTGGGAGACGCGCCTGCGCATCCCCGCGCGCGGTGCCGACCTGGTCTCGCTCCGGGCCACCGCCCGCGACGACGCCGGCAACACGGTGACCCAGAAGGTCGTCTCGGCCTTCGGGGTCAAGCGCTAGCAGGAAAGAGTTCGGGCCCGCAGGTCACCGGTGGTGACCTGCGGGCCCGACGTACGTCTTCGGGAAGGGTTCAGGCGGCAGAGCCGTCCGCGGCCACCGAGGGGACCTTGACCTCGAGGCGCTCCAGCACACCCTCGTACAGCTTGGTCAGGGTGGCCACCTCCTCGGGGGTGAAGGCGTCGAACATGACGTGCCGGATCAGCTTCACGTGCTCGGGAGCGGCGGCCTCGATGGCCTCGAGCCCCGCCGGGGTCAGGTCGACGAAGGCGCCACGCCGGTCATCGAGGCACTCGCGACGCTCGACGAGCCCGCGCGCGGCCATCCGCATCACCTGGCGTGAGAGCCGGCTCTTCTCCCACTGGAGCTTGTCGCCGAGCTCGTACATCCGCAGCGAGCGGTCGGGGACGTCGGTCAGGTTGACCAGGACGTCGTAGTCGGCGAGGGAGAGACCGTTCTTGGCCTGGAGGTCGCGGTTCATCCGCGAGGTGAGCTGTGCGTTGACGGCGAGCCAGGCACGCCACGCGACCTGCTCGTCGTTGCTGAGCCACTTGACCTCATCCATGAGGTACACCTTACCGAGTCGTAGCTTGTGCTTTCAGCACCGGCGCCCACCAGCAGCAACTGTTGACGCAGAAACTAGACTGGGTCTGAGACGTCTTGGCATGAGGAGAGCACGATGAGCATCGACATGGACTTCATCACGAAGGACCGTGAGCGGATCAAGAAGGAGTACCTCTGCGAGGAGGGCGTCCGCCCCGCCAGCACGGCCCGCGGCATCCATCACGCCGCGCTGCTCTCCTCGGACGTACGCAGGTCGATCGACTTCTACCAGGGGCTCCTGGAGTTCCCGCTGACCGAGATCTTCGAGAACCGCGACTACGCCGGCTCCGACCACTTCTTCTTCGACGTCGGGGCGGGCAACCTGCTGGCCTTCTTCACCCTGCCCGGGCTCGACCTGGGGGAGTACGCCGAGGTGCTCGGCGGGCTGCACCACATCGCGATCTCGGTGACCACGGAGAAGTGGGACTACCTGCGCGCCAAGCTCGACGACGCCGGGATCGACTACCTGGTCGAGTCCAAGTCGTCGATCTACTTCCGGGGTCCCGACGGCGAGCGGCTCGAGCTCCTCGCCGACCCGCTGGGGGAGATGTACGGCACCAAGGTGCTCTGACACCTAGGTTCGGCCGGGAGGGGCGTCGACCCCGTCCCGGCCGCGCTCAGGGACGGTCGAACGGGTCCTCGGGCACCTCGAGTTCGAGCTGCTCGGCGTAGACCTGCTCCTCGGCCCGCCGGTCGGCCAGCCACGCGGTCAGCGCCACCACGACCAGCTGCGAGCGGGACTCCGCGGCCATCTCGTGGACCATGGCATCGAGCACGTCGACGTTCGTCGCCAGCAGGCGCAGGGGCATCGTGACGTACGGGTCCTCGAGCCGTTTCGGCTGCGGGACGGTGCGCAGGAAGGTGCCGTCGGAGACGGGCCTGGTCTTCTCGCGCAGCGCGGCCTGGTGGGCACGCAGGAGGACGGGGAGCCGGGGTCGGGTCGCCGCGACGGCGTCGAGCATGACGTCGACCAGCGAGCGCGGGACCTCCTGGCTGTAGGTCTTCCACTGCGCCGCCAGGGATGCCGGCACGGAGAGGCTGATCGCCTGCACCGGCATCCCTTGGCGCCGCCCGGCGCCCTCACGCTTCGACTTCGTGCGGTGGGCCGGGGTGCCCTTGCGTGAGATCGGGTCGAGCTTGGGGGTGGGGTCGGACGGGGCTGTGTTGGATGGGGCTGTGTTGGATGGGGAAGGGGTATCCGACACGGTGAGCTCCTGTGGTGGGTGTGATCCATGTGTCAGGAGTGATTGTGTCGGAAAGCACCGACAGTTTGCCGAGGGTGGGGGTCAGATCACCAGGCTCAGCGCCAGCACGAACACCAGGCCGGAGACCGACAGCACGGTCTCCATCAGCGACCAGGACTTGATCGTCTGGCCGACGTCGAGGCCGAAGTACTCCTTGACCAGCCAGAACCCGGCGTCGTTGACGTGGGAGAAGAAGACCGAGCCGGCGCCGACCGCGAGCACGACGAGCGAGACCTCGGCGGTGGGCATGTTGGCGACCAGGTCGACCACCAGCGACGACGCGGTGATCGTGGCGACGGTCGCGGAGCCGGTGGCGAGGCGGATGAGCACCGCCAGCACCCAGGCCAGGACGATCGCGGACACCCCGGAGCCCTGGGCCCAGTCGGCGAGCTGGGTGCCGATGCCGGTGTCGATCAGCGACTGCTTGAACCCGCCACCGGCGGCGACGATGAGCACGATGCCCGCGATCGGCGGCAGCGACATCTCGACCGTCTTGGAGATCTGGCGGCGGTCCATCCCGGACCCGCGGCCGAGCGTGAACATGGCGACGAGGACCGCGATGGTCAGCGCGACGAGCGGGTAGCCGATCACGTCGAAGATCTGCTGGACCTGGTTCTCGGGGTCGTTGATGACGATGTCGACGATCGCCTTGGCGAGCATCAGCACGAGCGGCAGCAGGACGCTGAACAGGGTGACGCCGAAGGACGGGCGGCGGATGTCGGTGGCTGTGGCAGCTCCCGGGCCGCCCACCGGGGTGGTGTCGTAGGTGTGCGGGGCGTCGACGACGACCCAGCGTCCCGCGAGCCGGCCGAACAGCGGTCCGCTGACGACGATGACCGGGATGGCGACCAGCACGCCGAGCGCGAGCGTCGTGCCGAGGTCGGCCCCGAGCGCGCCGATCGCGGCCAGCGGACCCGGGTGCGGCGGCACCAGGCCGTGCATCGCGGAGAGGCCCGCGAGGGTGGGGATACCGACGGTGATCAGCGAGACCTGGGCGCGACGGGCGACCAGGTAGATGACCGGCATCAGCAGCACCAGGCCGATCTCGAAGAACATCGGCAGGCCGATGATCGCGCCCACGAGCGCCATCGCCCACGGCAGCGTACGCACCGAGGACCTGCCCACGATCGTGTCGACGATCTGGTCGGCACCGCCGGAGTCGGCGAGGAGCTTGGCGAACATCGCGCCCAGCGCGATCAGCAGGCCGACGCTGGTGGCGGTCGCGCCGAACCCTTCGCCGAAGGAGGTGATCACGTCCATCACGTTGCGTCCCGCCAGCACACCGACCGCGATCCCGCCGAGCAGGAGCGCGAGGAAGGGGTGCAGCTTCACGTAGGTGATGAGGACGACGATCAGGGCGATCGAGGCCAGTGCGGCGGCGAGGAGTACGCCGCCGGAGGCGACCGGTGCGACCGGCTCTGGCGCGGCGAGGAGGATCATGCCGTCTCCTTGGAGATCAGGTTGGGGGTGAGGTTCGCGGTGGTGAGGTGCTCGGTGGTGAGGTACCGCTCGACGATCGCATCGATGTCCTGGCCGATGTCGATGGTCGTGCCCTGCTCGTCGGGAGCGAGGGGCTCGAGGGTCGCGAACTGCGAGCGCAGCAGCGACGGCGGCATGAAGTGGCCTGCGCGGGCGGCGAGGCGTGCCTCGACCACCTCCGGGGTGCCGCTGAGGTGGAGGAGCCGAAGGCCGCGCGCACGACGGTGGAGCAGGTCGCGGTAGCTGCGCTTGAGCGCCGAGCAGCTCAGCACGGCGCCGGTGCTCTGGTGCTCGGCCAGCCAGCCGCCGAGCGTCTCCAGCCAGGGCTGCCGGTCGTGATCGTCGAGCGGACGGCCGGCGGCCATCTTCGCGATGTTCTCCGGCGGGTGGAAGTCGTCGGCGTCGGCGAAGGGGAGCCCCAGGCGCTGGGCGATGGCCGCGCCGACGGTCGACTTGCCGGAGCCGGAGACTCCCATGACGACGAGGAGAGGGTTCTGTGTCACGCGTCACAGGGTGCATCAAAAGGCATCCGTTTGGCAAGCCGGGTCGATCTAACGGATTCTGATTGCGGTTGACCCTGAATATGCGACGATGCCGCAGTGACGACTTCCCGTGGCGATGCCGCACATCGCCTGCACCAGAGCGTCCGGGACGAGCTCGGACGCAAGATCGTCGCCGACGAGCTGCCGCCGGGGACCGTCCTCACGCTCGAGGGGATCCAGGCGACGTACGACGTCTCGCGCCCGGTCGCCCGCGAGGCCGTACGGGTTCTCCAGGCGATGGGCCTGGTCACGACCCGGCGACGTGTGGGCATCACCGTCCTCCCGCGGCAGGAGTGGAACGTCTTCGACCCGCTCGTCATCCGCTGGCGGCTCGACGGCGAAGGCCGGCGCGAGCAGCTGCTCTCGCTCTCCGAGCTGCGACGCGGGTTCGAGCCGATCGCGGCCAGGCTCGCTGCCGAGCGTGCCAAGCCTGAAGACCACGGCGAGCTCGCCCGAGCCGTGGCCGACATGGTCGTCCACGCCGCCGCCGGTGACCTGGAGGCCTACCTCGAGGCCGACACGACCTTCCATCGCGTCCTGCTCAACGCCTGCGGCAACGACATGCTCGCCGCCTTCGGAGACCTCGTCGCCGAGCTCCTCGCCGGACGTACGCATCACCACCTGATGCCCGACACGCCCAACCCGACCGCCATCGAGCTGCACGAGAAGGTCGCGCTCGCGGTGCGCCGCGGCGACCCGGCGGGAGCCGAAGAAGCCATGCGCGCCATCATCGACGAAGCCGCCGAAGCCCTCGCCTCCGCCGACGACCCGCCGGACGGGGATACCGATTGGTGAGCGCGCGACGGCGTGCGGTAATGTTCGGAGCGCTTCGAGGGGAGTCATCCACTCGCAGTTTCGGGCTGTGGCGCAGCTTGGTAGCGCACTTGACTGGGGGTCAAGGGGCCGCAGGTTCAAATCCTGTCAGCCCGACCGAAAGAACCGGCCCCGGCCAGCGGAGACGCTGAGCCGGGGCCGGTTCTTCTGTATGAGGAGGGCCTGGGCATTTCCGGGGGCGTTGCCGGATCTCGAGCAGCGATGTGCTCTCCCCGTGGTCGCCTCAGTCGTCGCGCGCGCAGCGGAACCCGACGTGCGACATACCGGTGTCCTCCGCCTGAGGTGAGCGGGCCGCTGGACGGAACCGCAGGCAGTACTCGGGGGAGCACAGGAAGGACCCACCCTTCAGCACCCGACGCGGCATCCGGGGGAAGCTCTCCTCTGCACTGGCGGTGGCCAGGAGGTTCCTTCGTTCGCCGGGATCGACCGGCGTCTGGGACGGGTCGAGGTGACCGAAGGTGTAGTAGTCGCTGGTCCACTCCCAGACGTTGCCGATCAGGTCGAACACCCCGTAGCCGTTGGCGGGGTACGACCCGACCGGCGCGGTGCCGCCGACGCCGCGGTTGTCGTAGGGAAAGTGCCCGAGCCAGGTGTTCGCCTGCGGCACGTCGCCTGGATACGGTTCCTCGCCCCACGCGAATCGTGTGCCGTCGACGCCGCCGCGTGCCGCGAACTCGAACTCGGCCTCGGTGGGCAGCCGCAGGCCGGCCCACTCGGCGTACGTCACCGCGTCCTCGTAGGCGACGTGCACGACCGGTTGCTGCATCCGATCGTCGATCGACGAGCCCGGCCCCAGGGGAGACCGCCACGAAGCCCCAGGTGTCCACCGCCACCAGCTCCGCCAGTCTCGCAGGTCGACCGGACCAGCGGTCGGGGTGAAGACCAGTGCGCCGGAGACGAGATCCGCAGGGTCGGCACCCGGGAACTCCGCCGGGTCGAGCTCTCGCTCTGCGACCGTCACGTAACCGGTGTCCTCGACGAAGTCCGCGTACTGCGCGTTCGTCACCTGATAGCGATCGACCCAGAAGGCGTCGACGGTGCGGGCGTGCACCGGCCTTTCATCGGGGTAGAACTCCTCCGACCCCATCCGGAAGGTTCCCGCGGCGATCCGCACCATCTCCCGCGCCGTCGTCACGTTCGCAGCCTATAGCCGGGTTCACCCGGAGTGGGTGAGCCGAGTGGGAAGGCGCCCGGGACAGGCTCGGCGCATGGCAGCTGATGAGTTCCAGATCCACCAGGACCGCACTCACCTCCCCGAGCCGGAGTGGAGGTTCCCGAACGCGCGGATCACGACGTACGCCGCGGACTCCGAGCCGGACTTCCCGCCGACGAAGGAGGCCCCTGAGGGCGCTCCGAACATTCTCCTGGTGCTGCTCGATGATGTCGGGTTCGGCTGGCCGAGCGTCAACGGCGGCCTGGTGCGGATGCCGACGGCCGAACGGGTCCACGCTCAGGGTCTGTTCTACAACCAGTTCCATACGACGGCGCTGTGTGCCCCGACCAGGGCTGCCATGCTCACCGGGCGTAACCACCACTCCGTGGCCGCCGGGGTGATCCAGGAGATGGCCACCGGCTACCCGGGCTACTCGGGCATCATCCCGAAGAGCTGTGCGACGGTCAGCGAGCTGTTGAAGCAGGCCGGGTACATGTGTGGCTGGTGGGGCAAGAACCACAATGTCCCCGACAACCAGACGAGCCCGGCCGGGCCGTTCGGCAACTGGCCGATCGGTCAGGGCTTCGACTACTTCTATGGCTTCATCTCCGGCGAGACAGACCAGTTCTATCCGTCGCTGATCCGCAACACCACCGCCGTCGAAGCACCGCAGCGCCCCGAGGAGGGCTACCAGCTGCAGCGGGACCTTGCGGACGACTGCATCGCGTGGCTGCGGGAGCAGAAGACGATCGCGCCGGATCGTCCGGTGCTCACCTACTTCTCGACCGGTGCCGCTCATGCCCCGCACCAACCACCGCTGGACTGGCGCGGTCGCAACGCGGGTCGCTTCGACATGGGCTGGGACGAATACCGGGTCCAGGTCCACGAGAACCAGCTCCGGATGGGCATCATCCCCGAGGGCACGCGGCTCACCGAGCGTCCGGACGAGATTCCCTCGTGGGACAGTCAGCCGGCCGAGCACCAGGCGTTGTTCAGCCGGCAGGCCGAGAACTTCGCCGACTTCCTCGAGCACACCGACTACGAGGTCGGCCGAGTCCTCGACGCGTACGAGGAGCTGGGGGAGCTCGAGAACACCATCGTGATCTACATCCTCGGCGACAACGGCTCTTCCGGGGAGGGCTCGCTCGTCGGCACCCCCAACGAGATCATGAGCCTCAACGGCCAGCAGCCCACGATGGAGGAGGCGCTGGGCTTCCTGGACACCTGGGGCATGCCCGGCACCTCGCCGCACTACGCCGCCGGCTGGGCGCACGCCGGCGACACGCCGTTCCAGTGGACCAAGCAGATCGCCTCCCACTTCGGCGGGACCCGCAACAGCATGATCGTGTCGTGGCCCGAGCGGATCGCCGCACGTGGCGAGGTCCGCTCCCAGTTCCACCACGTGATCGACGTGATGCCGACGCTCCTGGAGGTCATCGGCATCCGTGAGCCGGTCGAGGTCAACGGCGTCGCCCAGCGTCCGATCGAGGGCACGAGCTTCGCCTACACGTTCGCCGAGGCCGACGCACCGGGACGGCACGAGACGCAGTACTTCGAGATGATGGGCAACCGGGCGATGTACCACGACGGCTGGATCGCGTGCGTACGTCACGGCCGACTGCCCTGGGAGACGTCCGGGACGTTCTCCTGGGACGACGACGTCTGGGAGCTCTACAACATCCGCGACGACTTCAGCGAGGCCGTCGACCTCGCCGACCAGCACCCGAAGAAGGTCAAGGAGCTGCAGGACATGTTCCTGGCCGAGGCGGCCAGGTACAACATCCTGCCCCTCGACGACCGCTTCGCCGAGCGTCTCGACGTGACCCTGCGGCCCAGTTACTACTACGGACGCAAGAAGGTCACCCTCTACGCGGGCATGGTGCGACAGCCCGAGGGCTCCGGGCCGAAGTTCATCGGCGTGCCCATGCAGGTCACTGCCAAGATCACCGTCCCTGACGGTGGCGCCGAAGGCGTCATCTTCGCGCTCGGTGGCGACGCCGGCGGGTTCGCGCTCTTCGCCTGGGAGGGCAAGATCCGCTACCACTACAACTACTTCGGCCTGCAGCGCTACGACGCGATCTCGCCGGAGGCCCTCCCGCCCGGGGACCACACGGTCGTGTTCGACTTCGAGCCGGACGAGCCGAAGCCCGGAGTGCCGGCGTCGGTGACGCTGTTCATCGACGGCGCGCAGGTCGCCCGGACCAGGGTCGAGCGGCAGATCCCGCTGCGTACGGGCACCGAGTGCTTCGACGTCGGCTTGGACAGCCGCTCGCCGGTCTGCCCGGACTACCAGGACCGCGGGCAGTTCCCGTTCACCGGCACCATCGACTCGGTCACCTTCGACTTCGGCGACTTCGAGGAGCCCTCCGGCATGGACCGGCTCAAGCTGGCGACCAAGATGGACTGACGTCATGGCCACTGCGGGGCCGCTGAATCACCCGTCCAGGGTGATGAGAGACAGATCAGACGGCTCTAGCCTTCCAACTGATCCACGGCCGGAGGAGACGGAACCCAGGATGCGAATCTTGCGCGCACGCGTGTCCGAGCCGGCGACGTCATGACCGAGAGTCGGCAGAGCGGCAAGAGGCTCCTCGGGCGGGTCGCCGGCGCGGTGACGGAAAGGGTCGTCGACACCGTCGACCCCGATATCGTCCTGGAACACGTCGACATCAACGCGCTGCTCAGCCGGGTGGACCTCGACGCGCTCCTGGCGCGGGTCGACATGGATGCGTTGCTCGCGCGGGTCGATCTCAACGCGCTCCTCGCTGAGGTAGACCTCGACACCCTGCTGAGGAACGTGGACGTCGAGGCGCTCGTACGCCGCTCCGGCATCCCCGACATCGTTGCGGAGAGCACCTACTCGATGGCTGGATCCGCTCTCGACGTCGCCCGGCGACAGCTGGTGGGGCTCGACGTCATCGTCGACCGGATCGTGGACCGGCTGCTGCGACGGAGCGAGGATGACCGACTGGAAGGGCCGCTCAGCCTGGTCGCGGCCCGAGGAGAGTTGCCCGGCCCGGGAAAGGCAGGGCGATGACCCGCCGGGTGCGCCGCTCGGTGTCCGGACACTATGCGGGAGCGATCAGCAGGGCGGCGGCTGCTGCCATCGACGGCCTTCTCATCGCCGGCCTCTACACGCTTGGGGTCGCCGGGTTCGGCTTCCTGCTCGTGACGTTCACGTCCATGTCGCTCACCGACGACCGCTCCTCGCTCCTCGGATTCGCTGCCTTCGCGATCTGGGCCTTCTCCTATGTCTTCATCAGCCTCGCCATCACCGGCCGGACGATCGGGAAGGGGCTGGCGGGACTGCGCGTCGTACGCTCCGACGGCACCGCACCGGGGGTGCGTACCGTCTTCGTCAGGACGCTGGTGTTTCCCCTCAGCGTGATGTTCTTCGGGATCGGCCTGCTCCTGATCGTGGTGCAGCGTGAACACCGTGCTCTCCACGACTTGATCGCCAAGACCTGTGTTGTCTATGACTGGGGTGACCGGAGCGCGGAGATGCCGGGACCACTCTCGGACTTCCTCAACCGCGCCCAGTCGGACTCTCCGCAGCCCTGACGACGCCGACGGGGGCAGGGAACCGCGACCGGTCGTCCGATGCGGTCATAGCTCCAGGCTGACGAGGCGTTTCGTCGCTCGGGTCTGGGCGACGTACAGGTCTCGCGGGCCGGCGTCGCCGGCGGCTCGGATGCCTGCGGGGTCGACGATGACCACGGTGTCGAACTCCAGCCCACGAGCCTCGGGTGCGGCGACGATGGTCGTGCCGGCGCCAGGCGCATCGGCCTCCATCGCGATGGAACGCTCGGTGGTGGCGATGACGCCGATCAGCTCGTCCGGGTGCTCGGCGGCGATCTCGGTGATCAGGGTGCTCAGCGCGGAAGAGAGGCTCTCCTCGGTCACGTCGAGGATGCGCGGCTGATCTCCGTGCCGGATGGACCTGGAGAGCTGCTGGTCGGGGGCGATCTCGGCCAGCAGCGGCTCGGT
Organism: Nocardioides sp. NPDC054178; assembly: GCF_055585005.1. Classification (NCBI taxonomy): domain Bacteria; kingdom Bacillati; phylum Actinomycetota; class Actinomycetes; order Propionibacteriales; family Nocardioidaceae; genus Nocardioides; species Nocardioides sp. NPDC054178. The sequence goes on along the minus strand of NZ_JBVJKY010000003.1, from coordinate 679,827 downwards.
GGCGAGCAGGATCTCCGTCGTCGTGCGGTAGTTGACGGACAGTCGGTGGTGAGCGAACCGGTCGTCGACGTACGGCTCCAGGGCCTCCTCCCACGACCGGAGGGTGGTCGACGGGCCCGCTTGCGCGAGATCGCCGACGACGGTCATCGATCGGCTAGGACAGCGGCGCATCAGGGCCCGCCACTCCATCTCGGAGAGCTGCTGGGCCTCGTCGACGACGATGTGTCCGTAGCTCGGCTCCGGGGCGCCGTCGACGAGGGCGCGCGCCTCGTCCAGGAGGGCCAGATCCGCGCTGCTCCACCGGTCGAGGCGGTCGGCGCCGAGGAGCGCGAGGTCGTCTGCCGCGACATCGGGAAGAACGGCGGCGAGTACGTTACGGCTGTTCAAGAGCTCGCGGACGAGGTCCTCAGCGTCGAGCCGGGGCCAGACCTGAGCGATGGCTCGATCGATGCTCGGGTCCTCGAGAAGATCCTCGCGGATGCTGTCCCAGTCGATGTCCAGGTCGTCTCCGGCCGCCTCGCTCCCGTCGGGCTGGAGCCCCGCGAACCTGTCCAGGTCGATGCCCAGGAGCGCCTCGAGCTCGTCCTCGAAGTCGGACATCTCCTTCGTGGTGCGCCGTTCCAGCTCGTTGACCAGGTCATCGACGACGTACTCGGTGAAGAGCTCGCGGGCGCGGTTGTGGCCGACGTCGTCCAGCAGGGCCTGGCGTCGAGCGGCGTCGACGACTGCCGGATCGAGCCGCACCATGTCGTGGGTGGTCTTCAGCTCCAGCGGTACGCCATGGGGCTGATGGTTGCGCACCAGGCGCGAGAGGCCGCCGGCGAGCGCCGAGCGTCCCTTGATCCGCGCGATGTGGTCCGGCTCGCCCCGTGTCGCCCCGATGCCCACCAGATCCCGCATGGTCGCCAGCTTCACGTCGTTCTCGCCGAGCGAGGGGAGCACCTCGGAGATGTAGGTGAGGAAGCGCTGGTTCGGTCCGAAGACGAGCACACCCCGGTCCGCGATCGCCGGGAACGCGTACAGCACGTACGCCGCGCGGTGCAGCGCGACGATGGTCTTGCCGGTGCCCGGGCCGCCGTCGACGACCATGACCCCGCGATGGGGAGACCGTACGATCTCGTCCTGCTCGGCCTGAAGTGTCGCCGCCGCCTCGTGCATCCGCCCGGTCCTGGCCGTGCTCAGCGCGGCGACGAGCGGGCTGTCGCCCACGACGTCGCCGGCAGTCGGCGGCGTACCGTCGAGGATCTCGTCGTTGACGTCGATGACCCGGCGCCCGTCGAGGCGCAGGTGTCGACGCCTGCGCACACCCATCGGGGCGGCCATCGTCGCGGCGTAGAACGGTCGCGCGGCCTCGGCCCGCCAGTCGATGAGCAGCGGTTCACCGGCCGCCGAGCGCAGTCCGATCCGGCCGATGTGCAGGGGCTCTCCGCCGGCGGAACGATCGATCCGCCCGAAGCACAGCGCGTGCTCCGCCGCACGCAGCTGCCGGACGCTCTCGGTCAGCTGGGCGACCTCGAGATCCCGGGCATATCGCTCGGCAGGCCCGTCGACGGGCGTCGCGATCGCCCGCTCCTGCGCTGCGCGCCTGATCCTCACCTCAGCCTCGAGAAGCGTGTGCATCGCGTCGACCGACCGCTGCTCCTCGCCGACCTGACCGACCCTGCCGAACTGTTCACCCACGTGCCCCCACCTTCCGTTGCCGGACGTCAACTATGGGTGGCAGTCCGGGTAAAGACAACGTTGATCTTTCGCCCGATCCGTGGCCTCTGACCCGGGTTCAGTAACCGGTTCCTCGCTTGACCTGCTCCCGCTCGGAGGGATGGGTGCCGCCCTTCTCGTCCAGGGTGGCGCAGGCGTCGGCGAGGTCGCGGGTGAGGCGCTCGACCTGCTCGCGGCTCATCGTCTCCTTGACCAGCGCGCGCATGATCTTCACGTTCTCCGCGTTGGGCGGCAGCGTGTACGCCGGCACCATCCACCCGCGCTCGGCGGAGAGCTGCCAGGCGATGTCGGACTCGTCGTAGGTCGTGCGGTCGCCGGCCAGTCGGAACGCCACGAGCGGGAGCTGTTCGAGGTCGTCGCCGATCACCTCGAACCGGCCGCTGTCGCGCAGGTTCTTCGCCAGGGCCTGGGCGTTCTGCTGCATCTGCTTCATCACGTACGTGTAGCCGTCGCGGCCCAGCCGGACGAAGTTGTAGTACTGCGCCAGCACCATCGCCGCACCGGTCGAGAAGTTCAGGGTGAAGGTCGCGTCGGTCTTGCCGAGGTAGTTCTCGTAGAACACCAGCTCCTCGGCGAGGTCGGCCTTCTCCCGGAACACCAGCCAGCCGATGCCGGGGTAGACCAGGCCGTACTTGTGGCCGGAGACGTTGATCGAGCGGACCTGCTCGAGGCGGAAGTCCCAGGAGGAGTCGGGGTAGAGGAACGGCCACACGAAGCCACCGCTGGCCGCGTCCACGTGCAGCGGGATGTCCAGACCCTTGTCCTTCTTGACGTCGAGCAGCAGCTGGTTGATCCCGACGATGTCGTCCATGTGGCCCGTGAACGTCGTGCCCAGCACACCGACGACCCCGATGGTGTTCTCGTCGAGATGTGGCGCCACGACCTCCGGGCCGATGGTGAACCGGTTCTCCTCGAGCGGGACGATCCGCGGCTCGACGTCGAAGTAGCGGCAGAACTTCTCCCACACGACGTGGACGTCGCCGCCGAACACCAGGTTGGGCCGGTCCACGGAGGCGTTCGCGGCCTCCCGGCGCTGCTTCCACTTCCACTTCAGGGACAGGGCGCCGAGCATGATCGCCTCCGACGAGCCCTGCGTGCGACAGCCGGTCGTCTCGCCGGGGGCGTGGTAGAGGTCTGCGAGCATCCGTACGCAGCGCTGCTCGATCTCGGCGGAGATCGGGTACTCCGCGTGGTCGATGAAGTTGCGGTGCAGGTTCTCGGCGATGATCCGCTGCGCCTCCGGCTCCATCCACGTGGTCACGAACGTCGCGAGGTTGCGTTGTGGGTCACCTTCCATGACCAGGTCCTCGCCGATCAGGCGCATCGCGTCGAGCGGGCGCATCCCGCTCTCGGGGAAGGCGGTCGAAGGGGCCGCCTCGGTCAGGAACCTGTTGCCGTAGAGCCTTTCGGCATCGGCCGCGCTGAGTCGTGTCATGGCTGAACCACCGTTCTTGTCGTCGTGGGTGTGTCGAATGCCTGGATGACGCCGCCGACCGCGAAGCACACCGCTCCGGCGAACGTCCCCCAGTTCACGAGCCCGGAATCGATCGCGCTCGAGGTCGCCGGGCGGACGAAGGCAGCGAGGCCGGCGAGGAAGAAGAGGACCGACCCGAGCTGATTGACCGCGACCACCCACCAGCCGACCAGATGGGTCAGCACTCGTACGTGCCCCGCGCCCACCTCGAGCATCGCCAGGTGACCGGAGACCAGGAAGCAGACGCACCCGGTGATGTCGGGGAGCCAGATCCATCCGTCGGACTGACGCGGAGTCAGTCCCGCGGCGAAGGCCGCCACCAGGCTGACGGCGAAGAACAGCGTTCCCGCGAACAGCACGAACGCGCTCAGCCAGCCGCGCCGGTGCAGCCGGGAGCCCCAGCCGTGCGTCCGCTCATCGGTGTCGGTGTGGTCGGCGTGGTCGGCGAGGAGGATCGAGACGTAGCCGCCCAGTGTGAAGAAGCAGCCTCCGACCAGGTAGGTGACGTTGACGGTGCGCACCGGGGCCGCGCCGAGCTGAGCCAGAGCCGCCCCCAGCGCGAACAACGAGCCACCGAGAACGAAGGCGACGGCGGCGACGAGGTTGAGCCGGGTCGACGGACGCGTCGGTGCGCGGTCCGTGGGCGCGGACGGCTGTCGGTTCACTGCCATGCCATCGCACCCCTCCTGTCCCTAGGCACCCTCATCCTCGGCGAGCCGGGTCGGGGTGCCCTCATCCGCTTCGGACGAGATCCACCGCATCGGCCGGCGGGAGACGCTGGTGGCTCAGACGACGCCGTGCTCGAAGGCGAAGGCCGTGGCGGCGGTGCGCGAGCGGACGTCGAGCTTGGTGAAGATGTTGGAGAGATGACGGGCGACGGTCTTCTCGCTGAGGACCAGATCGGCGGCGATCTGGGCGTTGCTGCGGCCGGAGGCGACCAGGCGGAGGACCTCGGCCTCCCGGGCGGTGAGACCGCCGGGCAGGGAGGGAGCCAGGAGGCGGTCGGCCTCGTCGGCGGCCGGGCGGGCGCCGATCTGGCGGAAGAGCGTACGTGCGGCCTCGAGCTCGCGACGGGACGACTCGGTGTCGCCCACGCCCGCCAGGGCGCGCCCGGTCAGCAGCCGGGCGCAGCCGCGCTCGTACGCGGCCTCGGCCCGGGCCCACAGCTGCTGGGCCTTGCGCAGGTAGGGGAGGGCACCGGCGGCGTCGCCGGTGGCCAGCTCGACCGCGCCGTGCGCGTGCGCGGCGGCGGCCTCGAGCCAGACGCAGCCGACGTGTCCGGCAAGCTGGTCGAGGTCGGCCGCGACGTCGCGGGCCCGGTCGACCTCGCCGGCGGCGAGCAGCACCTCGGTGGCCGCAGGCAGGAGCCGGCACCGCTGCACGGGGCCCTCCGTCTCCGCCAGCAGCCGGTCGACCGCGGCCAGCGCCGCCCCGCCCTGTCCGCGCGCCGACCAGAGCAGCGCGAGGCCGGGCTGCGGGTCGAACCCGCGGTCGGCCGCGCGCTCGTAGGCGGCGTCGGCCTCGGCGTACTCGCCGCGCAGCCGGAGCACCTCGCCCGCCTCGTACGCCGCCAGCCCGGCCGCGTCCGGTGCGTGCACCTCCTGGTAGCGGCGGGTCGCGTGCTCGAACTCCTCCAGAGCCTGCTGCCACTCGCCGTGCAGCCGCAGCAGCTGGCCACGGTGGACCGCGCACTGGCCGGTGAAGGCCAACAGCCCCGGCTGGGCCGAGCACCAGCGTTCGAGGGCAGCGGTCCACTCCGCCACCCGGCCGAAGTCGCTGATCTCCTGGCAGCCCTCGATCGCGGTGCAGTAGACGTGCCCGGCCACGACGGGGGAGAGCTCGCCCGCGATCACCCGGACCATCGCCTCCTCGAGCAGGGCGAGTCCCTCGGCGATCCGGCCGGAATAGAGCGCCATCCGCCCCTGGGCGCTGAGCCCCAGCGCGGTGAGGTCGGGTTCGCCGTGGCGCCGGCCGCGATCGGTCACCGCGTCGGCACGGTCGCCGGCCGTGGCGAGGTCGCCTGCCTCCAGCGCGCGGAACAGCCGCAGGAAGTCGACCCAGCCGAGCTCGACGCCGTCCTCGACGTCGGCGACCAGGCTCTCGGCCCGCGCTGTCCAGCCGCGGGCCAGCGCGCCCTCGCCGTGGACGTAGGCGGTCATCGTGATCCGGAACGCGCAGCGGACCGAGCGACCGAGGTCAGGGGCCTCCTGGCTCCGGCGGAAGGCGCGTTGCAGAGCGGCGACGGTCTCGTCGTGGTGGCCGGTCAGCTCGGCGGCGACGGCGAAGTCCTCGAGCTCCTCGGCCGAGAGGGTCTCCGGGTCGGCGACCGACCAGGCGGCGTACGCCGCGGCCCAGTCGCCGCGCGCGAAGTCGGACCGAGCGTGGGTCAGCTGGACGTCGGCCACGGCAGGCACCTCCACCGCCGAGCGTACTCGGATCAGGCGGCCAGCGAGTGGTGTGCGGACCGCCGCATCCGGGTGGTGACCCGGTCGGCGACGAGCGCGGCGTCACGGCCGGCGCCCGCCAGGAGCATGGAGCTGAAGGCGTACTGGAAGCTGAGGCCGCAGAAGAACAGCCCGTCGGCCTCCGGCACCACGCCGCGCATCTCCCGCGGCCAGCCGTCCTCGTCGAGCACCGGCAGGTGGATCCAGCCGAACGCCTGCCGGAAGCCGGTGGCCCACACGACGTTGGCGACCTCACGCGGCACGCCGTCGACCACAGGCAGGCCGTCGCGGACCTCCTCGACACGGGAGGTGACCCGCTCGACGCCACGCTCGGCCAGGTCCGAGCGCTTCACCCGCAGCATCGGCCCGCCGTGGCGCCGGATCTCGGGCATCTCCTTGCGGCCGATCGGCGTACGCCGGGTGAGGACGTGGCGCCACGCGAAGAGCAGCACCGGGAAGATCACGTGCATCACCGGCGACTCCAGGCGCGGCGGGATCTGGCCGCAGTCACGGCCGGCCAGGATCGTGGGTCTCGACTCGGCGACCTCGAAGGCGATGTCGCAGCCGGAGTGGCTGGCGCCCACGACGAGCACCGCGCCCTCACGCAGCTGCCCGGGGCGGCGGTACTCGCTGGAGTGGAGCTGCAGGATCGACGGTGACAGCTGGGCGGAGATCGCCGGGACGTTCGGCGTACGGCCGAAGGTGCCGGTCGCGACCACGACGTTGTCGCAGGTCCAGGTGCCCCGGTCCGTCGTCACGCGGAAGCCGTCACCGTCCCGCTCGAGGCCGGTGACCCGGGTCCCGAGCCGCACGGGCAGCTCGAACGTGCGGGCGTACGTCTCGAGGTAGTCGCCGACGTCGTCCTTGCCGGGGAACGACCATCGCTTCGCCGGGAACGAGAGCCCCGGCAGGGCGTCGTACTTGGCCGGTGAGTAGAGCCGGAGCGTGTCCCACTGGCGCCGCCAGTTGTCGCCGATCCGCGCGTTGGCGTCGAGGATGAGGAACGGGCGGCCTCGACGTCGCAGGTGATAACCGGTCGCCAGGCCCGCCTGGCCGGCGCCGATGATGATCGTCTCGATGTGTGTGGTGTCCATGCCCACGACGCTAGGTCCGCACCTCGCCGCTCCGCGTCGGGCGTACGGCGCATCCGGCTACGACGGGCGATGGGTCGATCTACCCACGTCACAGCACCAGCAGGAGCCCGAGCGCGGCCAGCAGGTCCCAGACCCAGCACATGCGGACGTACCAGGGTGGGATGCCGCGGAGCCCGAGGACGTGGCGGTCGTGATGGTGCAGCAGGTCCCAGATGCCGTGCAGCGCCCAGCCGAGCGCGAGCCACCGGCCGGAGACGGCGACCGCGAGCGTGATGCTCACGACCGCGGCTGCGAGGAACGCCCACTCCGTCAGTCGTTCGGTGCGGGTGCCCCACAGGAGCGAGAACGTCGGGTAGACGCCGTAGAGGCCCGCCACCGAGAGGCACCCGAGGACGAGTCCGACCTGCGGCTGGCCGGCGACGACCACGGTGATCACGGCGCCACCCACACCGGCGTACGTCGCGGCGCGGAGGGACATCAGGTTCTGGAACCTCGAGTCGGGTCGGGTGAGGTCGGCCGACGGGTTCATGGGAACAGGTTAGGGCCATCGATCCCGGTGCCCGGGCCGATCCCGGGGCCGCTGGCGGAGTTTCCCCCGGAAGGGGTGAGGACGCCTGCCGGGCGGGTGGCGAGGTTGGCACAATGTGGGAACTCGCCGGCCAGCTGGCCCCGGAGATGGTCGGCCTGTCGGTCACCCCGGCCGCCGTCATCGCCTGCCTGCTCCTCCTCGGGTCCCCGCACCCGTTCCGCAACGTCGCCGCGCTGGCGGCGCCGTTCCTGGTCGTCTACGGGTTGCTGTCGGCCAGCGCGGTCGTGGTGGCACGGGCCGCCGACACCGCCAGTGAGGACCCCTCGGCGATCCGCGGCTGGCTGAGCGTCGTCGTCGGCGTCGTCTTCCTGACCTTGGGCGCCGTGTCGTGGCTCCGGCCGCCGGCGAGCCGTCCCGCAGCGCGGGCGACCCACCGGGCGGCGGAGCCCGGCTGGGTCGTGCGGCTGCGTGATCCCTCCGTCGGCCTGGTGCTCGTCGCCGGTCTGCTGCTGGCGGTGGTGAACCCCAACGTGGCCATCCTGTTCTCCGGGCTGGGCATCGTCATGACGGCCGACGTGGGTCTCGGTGCGCAGGTGGGCGGTGTCGTGCTGCTGCTGGCCGCGAGCATGGTCGACTTCGTCGTCCCGATGCTCGTGTTCGTCCTCGCCGGGGAGCGTGGCCGCGGATGGCTCCGGTCGGCGACCAGCTGGCTCCTCGCCCACAGCCGCGTCATCGGGATCGTCGTGCTCCTCGCCTTCGGCGTGCTGTTCGTCGCGCGCGGGCTCGCCCAGATCACAGGGTGAGCAGACCGGCACGAAGCAACCTCACGGCCACTCGTTCGATGATATTTTTGGCGTCCAGCGAAGTCCTACTGAAGGGCAGTTGCATGTCGGTTCAGTTCGAAGTGCGCATCGATGGAATGACCTGTCACCGCTGTGTCGAGACCGTGACGAGCGCTCTCGGCGGCCTGGACGGCGTCGAGGGCGTCGAGGTCGACCTGAACCCGGGAGCCGTCTCGAGCGCCCGCGTCACCGCCGAGGGACCTGTCGAACCGAGGGTCGTCAGATCCACGCTCGCCAAGGCCGGATTCACGATCGCCCGCGAACCCTGACCGGTAGCGGAGTCGTCTGTGCTCGGCTCCCGTCAGCACTTTCCGGCCCTCACCGCCGAACCTGATCTCGTCTACCTGGACGCTGCGTCCGGCACTCCCTGCCCCGAGCCGGTCATCGCCCAGCTCACCGCCGAGCTGCGCGGACCGGCCGCCAACCCCGGCAGGGGAGGACATCCGTGGGCGCGGGACGCGCTGCGCCGCTTCGAGGAGGCCCGCACCACCGTCGCCGCGTTCCTCGGCGCCTCGTTCCCCGACGAGGTCGCCTTCACCCGCGGCGCCACCGGCGCGATGGCCTTCCTCGCCGACCGCTGGGGTCCCGCGGCGCTCGCGAACGGAGGGGACATCCTCTACTGCCCCGGCGACCACCTCTCGACGGTGCGGCCCTGGCTGCGGCTCGCCGAACGGATGCGGCACCAGGGCGTCCGGGCGGTGGCGTACCGCCGCGACCGGCTGGGTCGCATCGACCCCGACGACTTCGCCCGAGCAGCGAGCGACCGCACCAAGATCGTCGTCGCCACCGGCGTCCACAACCTCCACGGCACCCGGACCGACCTCGACGCGCTGGCGATCCCGCCGGGCGCCTCGGTCTGCCTCGACTGCTCCCAGAGCGCCGGCCGTCTGCCCCTGCACCTGGCCGGGTCCAGAGCCGATCTCGCCGTCGTCTCGGGCCACAAGATGTTCGGGCCTCCCGGCACCGGCACGGTCTACGTACGCCGGGATCAGCATCACCGGATCGCGGTCGACCGGGCGGCCGTGCGCAGCGGGCCGGCGCGACACGTGTCCCCGCTCACCGACGCCGCCGAGGAGGGCAGCCTCGACGGTGCCGGAGCTGCCGGCCTCGCGAGCGCGACGGCATTCCTCGACACGATCGGCCTCGACCGCGTCGGCGGACACCTCGCCACCCTCGCCGCCCGGTTCGCCGACGGCGCGTCCCGGATCGGCGGTGTCACCCTCCTCGGGCCACCGGTCGATGCGGGAGCGCCGCACAGCGGGATCAGCGCCTTCGCCCTCGACGGCCAGGCGGGCGCGGACGTGGCCTTCGCGCTCGAACGCCGCGGCGTCTACGTACGCGCGGGCGACCACTGTCTGGACGGTCCGCGAGAGGACGCGGTCCGGGTGAGCTTCCACCTGTACAACGACGAGAACGACGTCGACCGACTCCTGCAGGGCGTCGCCGCCGCTGCCGAAAGGGACTGACACGTGCAGAATGAAGGAATCAGGTACGACCGCGCCGCCGCCGCCCGCATCCTGGCCGAGGTGGCCGGTGCCGACTTCCTGACCGGCCCGGCACCGGTCACCGCGCCGGTGTCGGTGGACTACCGCATCGAGGAGCTCAGCCCGGAGCCCGGGGGACCGCTCACCACCGGACAGCGGCGCTACCTGGAGTCCTTCATGCGGCCGTGCCGGCCCGATCAGGTCGTCACCGCCACGCATCGCATCACCTGGCGCGACTCCCGCGGGATCGCGAACAGTGGCCACATCGGACCGGGCCCGCTCGGCCCGGTGCTGCCGATCGCGGCCCGGGAGGCCGTGATCGCCGTCGGTGACGCGCTCGCGGGCGCCGAGCCCGTCCTCGCGCGTGCGGACGCGCTCGGCGACGACGAGCTCGACATCCTCGCCGACACCACCACCGACCAGGAGCCCGCCGAGATCTTCCGCGTCGGCGCCGAGGCCGCCGGCCGTGCGCTCGTCCAGCACGGCATGCTCGCCGGACAGGTCGGCATCGAGGACCCGGTCGAGTTCGCCGAGGCGATGCACGCCTCGGGGCTCTACGGCACGGTGGCCTCGACCTGGTTCTGGGAGCTGCAGGCCTCCACCTACCGCAGGGGCATGATCCCGGTGAGCCTGGAAGGGGCCGGTGGCCGGCTGCGCTACACCGCCGACACCGTCGCGCTGCTCGCCGAGATGAAGCGCCGCACTATCGCCGATGCCCACGAGGTGATGGACCGGGCCCGCCAGGAGGGCCTCGGGGTGCGCGCCGCCATCCAACGCCACCACGTCGAGCTCGACGAGATCTCGCGGCAGTACGCCCTGCTGCCGACGGAGGAGCGGCCGGTCTGTCTCGGGCAGCGGGCGCACCAGGTCGAGGGGCAGCGCGTCCAGCCGCTCGCCGCCGTCGCCGAGGCGCTCACCGGCGCGTTCCGGTCCGCGGTCGGGTCGGTGCGGATCGCCGAGATCCCCGACTCCGCCGTGCGGGACGTACGGTTCGCCGCGGGAGAGCAGGAGTTCGGGGTCCCGGACATGACCTGCCGGCACTGCCGGGTGACGATCACGGCGGTCTTCGACGCCCAGGCCGCCGAGCTGATCGAGGTGGACCTGCACGGGAAGCGGGTGCGGGCCAGGTTCATCGACGCCGGGCAGCGCGACCGGGTCTTCGCCGACCTGCGCGACTGCGGCTACACGGTGGCCGAGGGGTGAGTCAACGCTTCCCGCTCCCGGCCGCCCGGCACCCGATCGCCGCCCGCTTCCTCGCCGACGCCGCCGCGGTGCACGAGGCGCTCGACCGGTTCGGGTCGCCGCTGCACGTGGTCTTTCCCCAGGTCATGGCAGAGAACACCGCTGCGCTCGCCGGCGTGCTGCGGCGCCACGGTGTGCCGTACGACATCTTCTACGCGCACAAGGTGAACGCCTCGGCCGCGCTCCTGTCCGGCGCAGCCGCCGCCGGGCTCGGTGCGGACGTGGCCTCCGCGACCGAGCTCGACCGGGCCCTGGCGGCGGGGTTCGCGCCGGACCGGATCGAGGCGACCGGCCCGAAGTCGCGGGCGTTCATCGAGCGGATCGCCGCGCTCGGGGTCACCGCCAACGCCGACGACCTGTGGGAGCTCGACCGGCTCGCCGCTGCCGCGCCGGCCGGCAGCGCCGTCCCGGTCCTGCTGCGGCTCTCCGGCTTCGCCTCGCCGGTGGTGCCGCCCTCCCGGTTCGGCATCGACCTCGGCGACGCGGATGCCGCCCTCGAGACCGTACGCCGCGCCCCCGGGCTCGAGCTGCGCGGTGTCGCCTTCCATCTCGACACCGCCGACCCGGCCGCCCGGGTGGACGCGCTGACCGAGTCGATGGCGGTCGTGTCCGCTGCGTACCGCAAGGGCCTGCGACCCTCGGTGATCGACATCGGCGGCGGGTTCCGGCAGCGCTTCATCGAGGAACCAGAGCCGTTCCAGCGGTTTGCGCAGGCGCTCGCCACCGCGCCCCCGGGAGAGCTGGTGTGGCCCGGTCACGACGTCGGACTCCGGCACGCTGGCGCGGCCGCGCACAAGTACGGCAACCACCGCCCCGCGACCGACGTCCTGGAGCGGTTCCTGGCCGCCGAGATCGAGCGGCGTCCGGTCGCCGAGGTCCTGCGCGAGTGCATGCTCACGCTGTGGATCGAACCCGGCAAGGCCTTGGTCGACCACGCCGGTCTGACCCTGGCCGAGGTGCTCTACCGCAAGCGCGCCGCCGGGCGCGACCTGGTCGTCCTCGACCTCTCCCGCAACCAGATCACCCCCGCGGACCAGGAGGTGCTGCTGGACCCGGTCCTCGTCGACGGACACGGCGATCCGCCGGCCGAGGGCGTGTTCCTCGCCGGGCGGCTGTGTCTGGAGTCGGACCTGGTGAGCCGCCGGAAGGTGTTCCTCGAGTCCGAGCCGAGCAGCGGCGACGTCCTCGCGTTCGTGAACACCGCCGCCTATCAGATGGACCTCTCGGCCTCCGCTGCCGCCGGGCACCCGCCGCCGCCGAAGGTCGCCGCGGTCCTGGACGGCGAGCGGTTCACCTTCGTCGCCGACGACACCCACGGGAGCTGACCATGCGTTACGACAGCGTGCTCGACATGATCGGTAACACCCCGCTGCTCCGGCTCGACCCGGCAGCGCACGGCGTCCCCGACGCGGAGATCCTCCTCAAGCTGGAGTCGGCCAACCCCTTCGGCTCGGTCAAGGACCGGGTCGCCTGGGCGCTGCTGCGCGACCACATCGGCGAGATCGCCGCGGAGCAGCGGGTCGTCCTGGAGGCATCGAGCGGCAACACCGCGAAGGCGCTCCAGATCATCGCCTCGATGCACGGGGTCGGGTTCCGTGCCTTCACCAACCGGGTCCGGGTGCGCGAGGTCCGCGAGATGCTGTCGCTGCTGGGTGCCGAGGTGACCGAGATGCCCGGCCTCTCCGAGTGCCCGGACCCGACCGCGCCCAACGACGTGTTCGGGGTGATCGGCGATCTCATGGCGAGTGAGCCCGGCCGCTACCACCACACCTCGCAGTACACCAACGAGGACAACCTGCGCGCCCACTACGAGGAGACCGGCCGCGAGATCTACCGCGATGTGGGTCCGGTCGACCTGCTCGTGGGCGGTCTCGGCACCACCGGGTCCACCCGAGGGGCCGCGACGTACCTGCGCGAGCGGAACCCGGAGACCGCCGTGGTCGGCGTCGTCGCGGCGGAGGGCGACTTCATCCCCGGCATCCGCTCGGCGGCGGAGATGTGGGAGGTCGGCCTGTTCGAACCCGGCTTCTACGACGCGATCGCCGCGGTCGACTCGGCCGACGCCATCTCCGCGAGCCTCGAGCTCGCGAGGCGGCACGGCGTGCTCGCCGGGCCCACCACCGGGGCTGCCTATGCCGCCGCCCGGGAACGGCTCCTGGCCGGCCCCGGGGGCCCGGTCACTGCGGTCATCATCGCGTGCGACCGCATGGAGCCGTACCTCTCCTACTACCGCCACCGCCGTCCCGACCTGTTCGGCGCGGCCGCTCCCGCTCCTGCGGCGGCGGCGCCGTCGGCGGCTCCTGAGGACCTCGATACGTGGACGGCCGCCGGCGAGCACGTGGTCGTGGTGGACGTACGCACCGCGCTGGCCTTCCAGGCGGGCCACATCCCTGGGGCGATCAACCTCCGCGACGACCTGCTGGAGCAGGTCATGGAGGCGGGGATGCCGTTCTCGGAAGCGTCCCGGGTGGTGTTCGTCTGCCCGACGGGGGACCGCTCGGCGCGATTCGCCGCTCGGGCCGCGGCGACGGGTCGTCGGGCCTACAACCTCGAGGGCGGCGTCCTCGGCTGGCGGGACAGCGGCCGGCCGCTCGCGGGCGTCTGACTCTCAGAAGTACGCCGCCGGGGCATCACGTGGGAAGGAGGGCGAGCATCGTGCCCATCCCGGCGGCCATCAGCCCGTGGCCGAGGGCGGGCAGACGGTGCTCGCGCACCGCCGTCGCCCGCAGGAGCCACCAGAGCACCCCGGCGAGACAGACGGCGACGAACACCGAGTTGACCGCGATCGCCCAGGCCGGGGTGTGCCCGGCGGCCGCAGGGGTGACCGCTGCCGCGCCGCCATGGCCCGCGTGCTCGTGGCCGCTCGGGGTGCGCATGCCGGCCATGAGCAACGGCATCGCGGCGAGCATCCAGATCATCGCGGCGTTGAGGGCGAGATGTCCGGCCAGGTCGGCGCGGTGGGCCCTGCCGCTCGCGCGTCTCAGACCGGGCAGCAGCGCCAGCGCCAGGACTGCGAAGAGCACGACCTGAGCCCAGACGGCGACACCCCAGAGGATCACCCAGATCATCGCGATCATCGCGGCGCTCATCGCCGCATGGTTGACGTGCAGGACGGCGTACGCATCCAGCAGCGGCCGTCCCGGAGGGCGGATTCGGTCGGGGCCGACGACGAGAGTCCAGACGCCCAGGGTTCCGGTGATCACGAATGCGCCGGTCAGAAGGAGGTCCCACGGCGGTCCGACCATACGATCAAACGTAGTGCCTCAGCGGGTCGAAGGTGGCCGGACTTTCGAGATGGGGCGGCCCGCGTCGGCGGCGATGTCGACCGAGCTACCTCGGTGAACATCCACGCCCCGGGTGATGCCTCGGTCAGGCGTCGAGGTCCTGCGCGACGAGCGCGGCGATGGTGTCGACGGCGGCCTGGTCGGGGCCGGTGACCTCGACCTTGTCGCCGTTGGCGGCGCCGAGCGTCATGATCAGCAGCGACGAGGCCGCGTCGACCGGCTCGCCGCCGGGGACGGCGAGGGTGATCTCGGCGCCGAGCTCGTCGACCTTCTCGGAGATGATCGCGGCGGGGCGGGCGTGCAGGCCGACGGCGGAGCCGACGGTGACGGTCTGGGTGGGCATGGCGTTCCTTCGGTTGATGGGTGTGCTGGTGCGGGATGCGCCGGCCGGCTTCAGCCGGCGGCGGGGGCCGGGACGGGAGCGCGGCCGACGGACTTGAGCGCGATCACCATGCCGGCACCGACGATCACGCCGGCGGCCAGTGCGATCAGGTAGCCGACCACGTTGGTGACCGCGAAGAGGACGAAGATGCCGCCGTGCGGTGCGCGGACGCCGACCTCGAAGAGCTGGGACAGGCCGCCGGTGACCGCGCTGCCGACCATGATCGCGGGGATTACGCGCATCGGGTCGCCTGCGGCGAAGGGGATGGCTCCCTCGGTGATGAACGAGGCGCCGAGCAGCCAGCCGGCCTTGCCGTTCTCGTGCTCCGCGGGAGTGAACAGCTGAGGACGTACGACGGTGGCCAGCGCCAGCGCGATCGGCGGGACCATCCCGGCGAGCATGACGGCGGCCATGATCCGCAGCTCGGGGGAGTCGGCGGCGAGCGAGGCGGCACCGACGCCGGTGGCGGCGAAGCTGTAGGCGACCTTGTTGAGCGGGCCGCCCATGTCGAAGGCCATCATCAGGCCGAGCACCGCGCCGAGGGCGACCGCGCTGGTGCCGTCCAGGGCGGCGAGGCCGTCGGTGAGCTGCTCCATCAGCCAGTTGATCGGCTTGCCGAGCACGATGATCATGATCAGACCGGCCAGGATCGAGGTCACCAGCGGGATCACCAGCACGGGCATCAGGCCGCGCGCCCAGCTGGGCACGCGCCACCCGCTGACCCAGTGGGCGATCACGCCGGCGAGCACACCGCCCGCGATCGCGCCGAGGAACCCGGTCGCCGGCGCCGCGACGCCGTCGGCGTTGACCACACCGAACAGGTTGGCGGCCAGCGCACCCATGATGAAGCCCGGCGCGATGCCGGGGCGGTCGGCGATGGCGTACGCGATGTAGCCCGCCAGCGCCGGGATGAACAGCATGAACGCGGTCTTGCCGATGACGAAGAACAGTGCGCCCAGGTAGACGGCGAGACCGCTGTCGAAGAGGGCGTGGTCGAGGCCGAGGGCCTGGGCGTCGGGGAGGTTCGTGATCGTGTTGTCGACCATGACCGTGCCGTAGACGTCGGTGATGTCGTAGCCGCCGAGCAGGAAGCTCAGCGCGATCAGCAGGCCGCCGGCGGCGACGAACGGGATCATGTAGGAGACGCCGGTCATCAGGATCCGGCGGGTACGCGCGCCCCAGCTCTCCGAGGCGGCCGAGGTGGACTCGGTCGAGTCGCTCCGGCCGGACTCCACGCGGGCTGCGTTCGGGTCCTCGGCGGCGGTCAGCGCCTCGGCGATCATCGCGTCGGCGTCGTCGATCGGACGCTTCACGCCGGAGGAGACCAGGGGCTTGCCGGCGAACCGGGCCCGATCACGCACGCCGACGTCGACGGCGAAGATGGCCGCATCGGCGTTCGCGATGGTCTCGGCGGGCAACGGCGTCGCGCCGGCCGAGCCCTGTGTCTCGACCGCGATCTCCACCCCGGCCCGCCTGGCCGCGGCCTGGAGCGCCTCGGCCGCCATGTAGGTGTGCGCGATGCCGGTGGGGCAGGCGGTCACCGCGACGAGCGAGCGCGTCTGCGCCGGCGTCGGCTCCGGAGCGGCCGCCGGAGCCGGAGCCGGGCTCTGGGCTGCGGCCGGCTGGTCGCCGACCGCGTCGAGGATGGTCCGGGCGGCCTCCTCGGCCGAGTCGGTCTCCCGCAGGGTCTGGCCGAACTCGGGACGGGCCAGAGCACGGGCCAGCTTGGTCAGGATGGTCAGGTGGGTGGCGTCGCCGCCCGCGGGTGCCCCGATCAGGAAGGCGAGGTCGGCCGGGCCGTCCTTGCCGCCGAAGTCGACCGGTGGCGAGAGCCGGGCGAAGGCCACCACAGGCTCGTCGACCCCGGACGTACGGCAGTGGGGGATCGCCAGGCCCCCGGGGAGACCGGTGGCGGAGACCTCCTCGCGGGCCAGCGCATCGGCGACGAGCGCGTCCAGGTCGGTGGCGCGGCCGGAGTCGGCCACCCGCTGGGCCAGGGCACGGATGACATCGTGCTTGTCGGTGCCGAGATCGGCGTCGAGAGCGACGAGCTCGGGGGCGATGAGTGCGGACATCAGAGTCCTCCGGTGATGGGGTCGAGGTCGCGAACCGGGACGAGGTCGGCGCGGACCTGGGGTGGGGTGGGGAGGGTGGTGCCGGGGAGGCCGGCGGCTGCACTGCCGTACGCGACGGCGAGCCCGAGACGTTCAGGGGCGGAGAGTCCGCGCAGGTCGGCGAGGAGATAGCCGAACAGGGAGCTGTCCCCGGCGCCGACCGTGCTGACGACGTCGGTGGGCGGCGGGGTGGCGTGCCAGGTGCCTTCCTCGGTCACCAGGACGGCACCGTCTCCGCCGAGGGTCGCGAGCACGGCGGAGACCCCGCGCTCGACCAGTGTCCGCGCCGCCGCCGCGGCGGCGGCCGGGTCGTCGAGCCGGTCGTCGAGCGGGCCGGCGCCGGTGATGGAGGCCAGCTCCTCGGCGTTGGGTTTGAGCAGGTCGGGTGCGCCGCCCGGGAGGCCGGCGGCGAGCGCCTCCAGGGGCGCCTCGCTGGTGTCGACCGCGATCCGGGCACCGGTGGAGCGGAGCGCGCTCACCACCTCGGCGTACCAGCCGGCCGGGGCGCCGGGCGGCAGCGATCCCGCGAGGACGACCCAGGTGGCCCGCTCGGCCTCCTGGACGAGCCGCGCCGCCAGGGCGTCCAGCAGCGCGGGGGTGGCGGTGGCGCCGGGGCCGTTGAGCTTGGTGGTGGTGCCGTCGGGCTCGGTGACGGTGGTGTTGATCCGCGGACGGCCCGCCGGGCCGACGGTGACGACGTCGAGCCCCGAGGCCCGCAGCTCGGTCACCAGCGGGTCGAGGTCGGGGCAGGGGAGGACCGCTCGGGTCGGCACCCCCGCGGCGTACGCGGCGCCGGAGATGTTCACGCCCTTGCCGCCGGGCTGCGAGCTGGTGCCCTCGGCGCGCAGCACCTCGCCGCGGCGCAGCGGGCTGGTGAGCATCACGGTGTGGTCGATGCTCGGGTTGGCGGTCAGGGTCACGATCATGCGATCACGACCTCCAGGCCGCTCTCGCGGAGCTCGTCGGCGACGTCGTCGTCGATGTCGCTGTCGGTGACGAGCACGTCGACGTTGCCCAGCGCGGCGAAGCGGAGCGTGGTCTCGACGCCGATCTTGCTGGAGTCGGTCAGGCACACGACCCGGCGCGCGGCGTTGACCAGCGCTCGCTTGGTCGCGGCCTCCTCGTGGTCGGGGGTGGAGAGGCCGTGGGCCAGCGACAGCCCGTTGGTGGCCACGAAGGTGACGTCGACCCGCAGCCGGCTCAGCGCGTCGACGGTCTCGGCACCGACCGCGGCCTGGGTGGCCGGGCGGACGCGACCGGGCAGCAGGTGGAGCTCGATCTGGGCGCTGCCGGCGAGCATCGCGGCCACCGGGACGGCGTGCGTGACGACCGTGAGCTGGTGGTCGCGCGGTAGCGCGTGGGCGAACCTGCTGGTCGTCGTGCCGGCGTCGATCGCGATGGTGCCGCCGGCGGCGGGCAGGAGGGCCAGGGCGGCCTGGGCGATGCGGTCCTTCTGTGCGGTGAAGGTCTGCTCCCGCTCGCCGAGCGCGGACTCGAGCACGGCCATGGCCTCCACCGGCACGGCCCCGCCGTGCACCCGGCGGACCAGGCCACGACGCTCCAAGGTGGAGAGGTCGCGGCGCACGGTCTCGGTGGTGACCTCGAACCGCTCGGCGATGTCGGCCACGGATATCCGCCCGCGCTCGGCGACGAGACGGGCCGTCGCGATCTGTCGCTCCTCGGCGTACATCCGGGCCTCCTTCAAAGATCGGTGTGGTTTCGAGTGGGTTTCGGACTTGTGAATGCCCACATATGTTGTTTTATGCCCGAATGTGTTGACTCGTCAAGGGGTTGGGGCAGATATTTGTGGTCATGGTCACGTCTCACTCATCTGTTCTCTCCGGCACCCCGGTGGTGCCCGGGATCGTGCTGGCGCCCGTCCACGTGGTGCGTACCGAGGTCGACCCGCTCGCGCTCGAGGCCCTCGAACGCCGCGGCTTCGACCAGCCCGAGGACGCCCTCGCGGCCTACGAGGCAGCCGCAACCGCCGTCGCCGACGGCTACGCGCGCCGCGCCGAGACCGCGTCGGGAGCGGCCGCCTCCGTGCTGAGCGCGAGCGCCGGCCTCGCGCGTGACAAAGGCCTGCGGGTCGCGGTGGAGAAGCACCTGCGCTCCGGAGAAGGCCTGGTCGCCTCCGTCGGGGCGGCGGTGGAGCAGTTCGCGACGCTGTTCAGCGGGATGGGCGGCCTGATGGCCGAGCGGGTCACCGACCTGCGCGACATCGAGCGCCGCGTCCTGGCCCACCTCGCCGGCGAGCCCGAGCCCGGTGTGGACGTGCCCGAAGGGACGAGCGTACTGGTCGCCGCCGACCTGGCGCCCTCCGACACCGCCGCCCTCGACCCGGCCCGGGTGGTCGCTCTCGTCACCGAGCGGGGCGGCCCGACCAGCCACACCGCGATCATCGCCCGCCAGCTCGGCATCCCGTGCCTGGTCGGCGTAGCCGGCGCGACCGCCATCGCGCCGGGGACCCCCGTGCTCGTCGACGGCCAGGCGGGGATCGTCGACCTGGAGCCGGGCCCGGACGCCGCCGCCCGCGCCGAGGCCGACCGCGCCCGACGCCAGGCGGTCGCCTCCTGGACCGGGCCGGGCCGCACCGCAGACGGCCACCCCGTGGCGCTGCTCGCCAACGTTGCCGACGGCTCCTCGGCCCGGGACGCGGCGGCCGGCCAGGTCGAGGGTGTCGGGCTCTTCCGCACCGAGCTCTGTTTCCTCGACCGGCGCGAGGAGCCCACCGTGGCCGAGCAGGCCGACGTCTACACGGAGGTGCTCGCGCCCTTCGCCGGCCGCGGCCATGTCGTCGTACGCACCTTGGACGCCGGTTCCGACAAGCCGATCGCCTTCGCGACCCATGAGGGCGAGGAGAACCCGGCCCTGGGCGTACGCGGCCTGCGGCTCGCCGCGGACAACCCCGGGCTGCTGGAGCGCCAGCTCGACGCCATCGCGATCGCCGCCGAGCGCACCGGTGCCGACACCTGGGTGATGGCGCCGATGGTCGCCACCGTCCAGGAGGCTGCCGACTTCGCCGCCCTGGTCCGCGACCGCGGCCTCACGCCCGGCGTCATGGTCGAGGTGCCGGCGGCCGCGCTGATGGCCCACCGGATGCTGGAGGTCGTCGACTTCCTCTCCATCGGCACCAATGACCTGACCCAGTACGCCATGGCCGCCGACCGCCTCGCCACCGACCTCGCCCACCTCACCGATCCCTGGCAGTCCGCGGTGCTGCAGCTCATCGCCATCACCGCCGAGGCGGGGCGTACGGCCGGCAAGCCCGTCGGTATCTGCGGCGAGGCCGCCGCCGACCCGCTGCTCGCCCCGGTGCTCGTGGGGCTGGGCATCACCTCGCTGTCGATGGCCCCTGCGGCCGTCCCTGCCGTCGGCGCCCGGCTCGGATCCGTGACCGCCGCGCTGTGCGACGAAGCCGCCGAGGCCGCGCTCGGCGCGCTGTCACCCGCGCAGGGCCGCGAGGCCGTCGCGACGCTCCTGGGCTGATCGGGCTCCGTGCACACTGGGCCCATGCCCGCGCGCTACGTGTTCGCCGAGACCTGGGAGCTCCCGTCACCACCCGAGGAGGTGCGCGACGTACTCGTCGACGTCGAGCACTATCCGCGGTGGTGGCCGCAGGTGCGCGCGGTGGCGAAGCTCAGCGACGACGACGCGCTGCTGGTGTGCCGCTCCGCGCTGCCCTACGACCTGGAGATCGTGCTGCACGCCGTGAGCCGTGATCTGCCCGCACTCGAGGTCGGCCTCGACGGCGACCTGGACGGATTCGCCCGGTGGACCCTGACACCCACCCCGAGCGGAAGCCGGATGGTGTTCGAGCAGGAGGTCGTCGTACGCGGCCTGCTCGGCCTGGCCTCGCTCCCGCTGCGACCGGTCCTGACCTGGAACCACCGGCAGATGATGCTCGGCTGCCGTCAGGGGCTGAGCATGCGGGTCAGCTGACCGCGACCTGTTCCGCGCGTCGGCGGATGTGACGCCCGAGGAGGACCAGCGCGCCGACCTCCAGGCAGATCGTGATCAGTCCGATGGTCGCGCTGGTGAGCGAGGTGGGCATCATGAACGCGGTGTGAGAGACGAGGATGCCGCCGGCGAGCCAGAGCCGGTGCCGGTCGTCCCAGTCGGCGGCGCCGCGCCAGCGTACGACCAGCCAGCCGGCCGCGATCGCGGTCGCCGCGCCGGCGAAGAGCCGGAACCCGGGAGCCATCGCGTCCCCGAAGAGGAGGACCGGGCCGAGACCGAGCGGCAGCAGCGTCGTCAGGAAAGCCGTGGTCAGGTAACCCGACACCAGACCGACCACCAGGGGGCGAGGCGCCGAGCGGTCCGGGTCGGTCCGGTCGCTGCCGTGGCGCCGGGGGAGGACCCGGAGGCCAACCCAGGCGAGCACCCCGATGAGCATCCCGTACGCAGCAGCCCATCCCCACGGCAGGTGGTAACCGGGGTCCTCCGTGCCGGCGATGACGACCCGGAGGCCGATCACGCCGAGGACCGCGAGAGTTCCGGTGACCACGAGCCCGCCGGCACGCAGATAGGCGCGTCCCCGGAGGCGTGGGAAGAGCATGTCGGTGATCATCACGGGCAGGAGGACGCTGAGCACGACGTGGACGCCGAGCTGTGACTCCCAGTAGGTCCAGTTGACGCCGAGGGTGCGCAGACCCCAGTCGGCGGCGCCGTACATGTCCGGGCTGGTCAGGGCCTGGAGACCCAGTCCGTCCTCGGCCAGCTCGTAGGCGAGGCCCAGCACCACCAGGCTGGGCCAACCGCCCCCGACGCGGATCGTCGCCTCCCGGATGAGGAGGACGCCGGCGCCGTACATCACCAGCAGGAGCGGCAGCAGGATCCAGACCGCTGGGACGGCGACCGCGGTGAAGGTCAGCTCGGCGCACAGCGTCGTCATCAGGACGAGCGTCCAGGCGGCCCGCAAGCGGCCGCGTACCGGCGCGGCGGTGGCCATGGCGGCGGAGGAGACGCTCATCGGGCGTCCCTTCCCGTCGTCATCGGCCGGTCGTGGGCCGGGGCGGCGTGGTCGGCGAGGGTGACCGTGTCGGCGACCTTCTCCAGGCCGCGGCCGACCAGCCGCCTGGGTAGGAACCGCATCGCGCGGATCGAGAGGTTGCGCAGCCACATCTGGGCGGGTGTGTCCGGCATCAGACCGCCGTCGCCCGAGGTGCGGGCGAAGTCTTGGGCACGGTCTACGAACCCGCGCATCCCCGTCTCGTAGGCGGGCAGTGCGATCCGGTGGTCACCGTCGGCCTTGGCCAGCTCACCGGCGAGCACGTAGGCACCGACCAGCGCGAGGCTGGTGCCGATGCCCGACATGGGTGAGGCGCAATAGGCGGCATCGCCCACCAGCGCGATCCGACCGTTTGACCAGGACTCCATCTGCACCTGCTCGACCCGGTCGAAATAGAAGTCCGGGCTGTTCCAGATCTGCGGCAGGAGACGAGGCACGGCCCACCCCGCCTCCTGGAACGTACGCACCACCATCTGCTTCTGGGCCTCGACGTCGCGCCGGTCGTAGGAGAACCCGCGACCCCGGAAGAAGAAGGCTGCCAGGGCACGGTCGGTGCCTGGCAGCGGCCGCATCCCGGCGGTGCGGCCGGGGCGGCCGCCGCGGCCCGGCATCGTGTACATCAGCTGCCAGTCGTTCTCCATCGCGGAGCTGACCGAGTAGAGGCACAGGTAGGAGTCGAGGTCGTGGACGTAGCGCTCCTCGGGCCCGAAGGTCATCCGACGCACGTCGGAGTGGACGCCGTCGGCGCCGACCACGAGGTCGAAGCGTCGGGTCCGTCCCTTCTCGAACGCGACGGTGACGCCGTCCACGTCCTGGGTGATCTCTGCGATCGCGTCGCCGAAGACGAACTCGACGCCGTCCTCGGTCGCCTCGTAGAGGATGCGGGCCAGGTCGGTGCGCAGCAGTGCCCACTCCGCGGCGGGTCCACCCGAGGGGCCGAAGACGTCGGGGTCGAAGCTGGCCCGGCGGCGACCGCGCTCATCGACGAAGGCCATCCCTCGGGCGGCAAGCAGAGCTTCACGGACCTGAGGTACGAGGCCGAGCTGCTCGATGACCTCGCGGGCGGTGCCGCGGATGTCGATCGCGTGACCACCCGTCCGTGGTCCGGGCGAGCGCTCCACGACCGTCGGTGTGAACCCGTAGCGACACAGCAGGTGGGCCAGGGTCGTCCCGGCGATCCCACCACCTGTCACGAGAACGTCGCGGTTCCTCATTCGTGCTCCTTCGTCTCAGCTGAATACGTCGTGTGCGTACACCGTATTCATCTGTAAAGTAGTGTCAGCAAGGGAAAACCACACGAAGTGCACTAGTTGGTGTTCGAAAGTGAACTAGCAGATTGTCCCGGACCCCTCTCTCCCGACCAGATCGGACGGCTGATGCCGACTTCGGAACCACGTGACCCGCCCTACCGTGTCATCGCCGCGGAGATCGGCTCCCGGATCGCCGCCGGCGAGCTCCGCGCCGGTGACCGGGTCCCGTCGATCCGGGCGATCGCTCGGCAGTGGGGCGTGGCGGTGGCGACCGCGACGAAGGTGATCGCCGCCCTGCGCGAGGCGGGGCTCGTGGAGACGACCGTGGGCTCGGGCACCGTGGTCAGCTCGCGGCCGGCGCGTCCACCCGGTCGACAGCCCGGGTCGGCGGAGCACGAGGTGCTGGGCACCCGCATCCTTCGTGCCGCTGTCGACATGGCCGATGGCGACGGCCTGCGGGCGTTGTCGATGCGCCGCCTGGCGAGCAGCCTGGACCTCGCACCGATGTCCCTCTACCGCTACGTCACGGGCAAGGACGACCTGCTGGGCCAGATGGCCGACCTCGTCTTCGGTGACCTCGCCCTGCCCGCGGACGGCCCCGAGGGCTGGCGTGCCAAGCTCGAGCTGGTCGCGCGCGAGCACTGGCAGCTGTGCCGGCGCCATCAGTGGCTGCCGCAGGTCGTCTCGTTCACCCGGCCCACCCTCGTCCCGAACATGATGGACCACACCGAGTGGACGATGCGGGCGCTGGACGAGCTCGAGCTCCCGATGGACGTACGTCTCCAGGAGGCGCTCACGCTGCACGGGCTGGTGGTCACCGTCGCCCTGTCCAGCGCTCGTGAGGCCGCGGCCGAGCGGAGGACCGGTCTGAGTCTGAGCCGCTGGTCGGAGAACCAACGAGCCCGGCGTCGCGAGGTGCTCACGAGCGACCGGTTCCCGCTGCTGGCGATGGTGTCAGAGGATGCAGCGCCGGACCTGGAGGCGTTGTTCGAGTACGGGCTGGCGCGTCACCTGGACGGGTTGGCGGTGATGACGACGGCCTGACCGGCGTCAGCGCAGGGCGGAGCCCTTCTGGTAGTCGGCCCAGGAGAGGTTCCAGTCGCCGAAGCCGTTGTCCCACTCCATCTTCCGGTCGGTGCCGGTGGTCTCGACGATGTCGCCGATGCGGGCCAGGCCATAGAGCCAGGCGGCGTTGTCGGTGGAGATGCCGGTGCAGCCGTGGGAGACGTTGGCGTAGCCCTGGGAGCCGGTCGACCACGGCGCGGCGTGGATGAACTCGCCGGAGTTGGTCAGGCGCATGGCGTACTCGACGTCGTCGAGGGAGTAGTAGTCGCTCGAGCCCTGGTCGGAGATGCCGATCGTCTCCGAGCGCATCTCCTTGACCCGGTGCTTCTCGGAGATGACCTTGATGCCCGAGCGGGTGGTGAAGCCGGGCTTGCCGGTGGTCGCCGGGATGATACGCAGCACCTTGCCGTTGCTGATGACCTTCATCCGGTGGGTGCGGGCGTTGACCCGGAAGACGTGCGCGTCGCCGACCTTGTAGGTGGCGCTGCGGCTGTGCTGGCCGTAGACGTCCCCGCCGGCGG
The DNA here is from genome assembly GCF_055585005.1 of Nocardioides sp. NPDC054178. Taxonomy (NCBI): domain Bacteria; kingdom Bacillati; phylum Actinomycetota; class Actinomycetes; order Propionibacteriales; family Nocardioidaceae; genus Nocardioides; species Nocardioides sp. NPDC054178. The sequence continues at coordinate 655,372 of NZ_JBVJKY010000003.1, read as the reverse complement.
AGGCGCCGTTGATGTCGAGGTCGACCTTGATGGTGGTGCCGGGCTTCCAGTAGTGCTGCGGCCGGTAGCGGGCCTCGGTGTCGGAGACCCAGTACCAGGAGCCGGTCTGGGCCGGGGTCGAGGTGACGTGCATGCGCTTCTCGAAGGAGGCGTGGTCCTTGACCGGGACGTCGAAGTAGACCGCGACCGGCATCCCGACACCGACCACGGACTTGTCGACCGGGACGATGGTGGCGAAGGTCTGCTGGGCCAGCGAGAGCGAGCGGGTGGTGAAGCTGCTGGTGACCTTGCCGGTCTCACCGGTGGCGGTGACCGTGTAGCGCAGCGCCGGATCGAGGAGATCGTTGGCGGTCCAGGTCCTCTTGTCCTCCGACAGCGAGCCGGGGACCGTGCGTCCGTCGGGCCTGGCGACCTTCACACCGGTGAACTCGCCCGAGGTCGCGGTGACCGTGACGGTGCTGTCGACGGCGACGTCCTTGGCTCCGTCGGCCGGGGAGATCGTGGCGGTGAGCGGCTTGGCCGACGGTGAGGCGCTCGGCTCGCCCTTGGCGGCCGAGTCCGGGGACCCGGGGACCTCGGCGCAGCCGGAGAGCACGAACAGGGCCACCGAGGCCACCACGAGAGTAAGAGGACGAACCCGCATGGGATAACTATGCGGTAAGCGACAACCGAATTATCGGCGTGTCTGCGCGTGTACTGAAGGTTGTGGTGTTGTCGGTGCTGCCACGTACGGTATCTGCCGATGAGTGACACTCGCGTCGAGGCGGCGTACGCCGGGGCTCTGGCCGCCTTCAAGAACCCGATGCTCGACCTCCTGCACGGCCGGTTCGCGCCGTTCGTGGTGGCGGTGCTCTCGGTGACGTTCACCTCCGAGCGCGCCGCGGTCCCGGTGGTGGACGCACAGGCCGAGATCGGCGACATGCTGGACCGGCTCCGGGCCACCGGCCACGCCGAGGGCGAGGGCGGCGAGGCGATTCTCCCGGTCGGGACGGCGCGCGAGCTGTGCCGCCAGTGGGTGCGCGCCGGGTGGCTGCTGCGCCAGATCGAGGGCGAGGACGAGGTCTACCGGCTCTCCGCGCACGCGGTCGGAGCCCTGGAGATCGCCGGCCGCGCGAGCGGGTCGAGGGCACGGGTCTCGGAATCGCGCGTGCGGACGCTGCTGGAGGCGGTCGAACGGCTCGCCCTGGACGCCGATCCGGACGTGCTGACCCGGGTGGCGCGGCTGACCGAGGAGATCGCCGAGCGGCGCGCCGAGATCGCCCGCTTGGACCGCACCGGCGTGGTCGACACCGTCGATGACGACACCCTGCTCGAGCAGGCCGAGAACATCCTCCACCTGACCCGCGAGCTCCCGGCCGACTTCGCGCGCGTGGTCGAGTCGATCCGGGCGATGCAGCGCGACGTGGTGACCGACCTGCGCCAGGACGTTCGCCCGGCCGGTGAGGTGCTGCGTGAGTACCTGCAGCGCGGCAAGGACGTGATGGCCTCCACGCCGGAGGGCAAGGCGTTCGCCGGCGCGCTGCGGATGGTCGGCGACCCGCGCCGCCTCGACGACCTGGCCACCAACCTGCGCACCGTGCTGCGGCACCGGTTCACGAAGGCGATGGGGCCGACCGAACGCGCCGAGCTGGCCGCCGTCGGGCGCCGGATCGAGACCGGTGTCGCCGAGGTGCTGGCCGCCCAGCAGACCGCCTCCCATGTGATCACCACCCAGGTGCGTACGCACGACCCGGCCCGCGACCGGCAGGTCGACGACCTGCTGCGCGACGTGATGGTCGGCTTCCAGGCCTGGATGCCGTCCTCGCGGCCCGCCGAGGCGATCGAGCCGCTGCGCCGGCTGCCCCTCGCCGACCTGGGCCACCTGCGCCAGTCGGTCAGCGAGCTGCGCCCGCCCGAGCCGCCGGCGCCGCTGGCCGACTGGGGCGACGTGGAGAGTGCCGTCGAGGACACCAAGGCCTGGGGCGGCCCGGGCTACCGGGCGATCGAGGCCCACCTGGACACCTGTGTGGCGGCCGCCGAGGGGCCGGTCGACCTGGCCGAGGTCTTCGCGGCCGCGCCGGCGGAGATCCGGCGCCCGGTCGACCTGCTCGGGCTGCTTGAGATCGCCCACCGGCGCGGGATGACCGAGACGGGGGAGATCGCCACCATCGAGGCGGTCCGGGCCGACGGGGTGCGGCGCAGGTTCGCCTTCGGCGGGGTGCGGCTCAACTCAGTGACGGCGGGATCGGGCGAAGGGGACGAGGATGAGTGACACCGTGACGGACGTGGCCTACGGCAGTGAGCCGGAGGGCTTCATCGAGCCGGTCTCGATGGAGGACGACCCGACCGAGCTCTTCATCGGCGACCGCGGCGTCCTCGACGCCGAGGTACGCCGGGTGCTGGTCCAGCTCCTGCGCCGCCGGTTCATCACGGCCGAGCGCAGCCCGCGGCAGTGGCGTACGTTGCTCGACCACCAGGCGGTGATCGAGTCGCGGCTCCACGACCTGTTCGTGCGGCTCGTCGTCGACCACGAGCGCGGGATCGCCTACAAGCGGCAGGTGCGCTCGGAGGAGCTGGACGTGCCCGTGCTCCTCAAGGACGACGCCTACTCGCGGGCCGAGACCCTCGTGCTGGTCCATCTCCGCACCGTCTTCCAGCGCGAGCGCGGCGCGGGCGAGAGCTCTGCGCGCGTGGATGCCGATGAGCTGGAGCAGACCGTGCTCACCTACTTCGACGTCGCCAGCGGCGACGCCGCCGCGCGCCGCGAGATCCGCCGGGCGGTCGAGCGGCTCGCCCGCGAGGGGCTGATCGAGGAGGAGTCCGAGGACCGCTTCCGGATCACTCCGCTCGTCGAGATCGTGCTGAGCGTCGAGAAGCTCGCCGAGCTCAAGACGTGGCTGAAGGAGCAGGAGACCGCGCAGTGAACATGATCGACAGCCTCTTCGGCCTCATCCCCGCCCGCTCGACCGGTCGACAGTGGGTGGCGAGCGAGCTGCAGCTGGTCAACTGGGGCGGCTACGACGGCGCCCACCGGGTGCGCTTCTCGCCGACCGCGACGCTGCTCACCGGCGGGTCCGGTTCGGGCAAGTCGACGCTGATGGACGCCTACATCGCGCTGATCATGCCCCACACGACGCCCTTCAACGGCGCCTCCAACGGCGGCGTCGTCGGGCGGCCACGGGGTCAGGACCAGCGCAACATCCTCTCCTACGCGCGCGGCAAGATCGACGAGGCGAAGACCGCCGAGGGCACCAAGATCCGGGTGCTGCGCGGCGACGGCCGCGACACCTGGTCGGCGATCGCGATGACCTGGGAGGACCAGACCGGAGCCCGCTTCACCGCGGTCCGAGCCTGGTACGTTCCGGCCTCCGCCAAGAACCTCGACGACGTGACCAAGCTCCGTGCCGTGGCCGAGGCAGGCTTCGACGTACGCGACCTGGAGCCGGTCGCGGCGCACCGGTTCACGCGCGCCGCGGTCGCCGAGGTCGGGCTGACCCCGATCGACACCGACCGCGACTTCACCGCGCGGATCCACTCCGCCCTCGGGATCGGTGCGGCCGGCGACGGGGAGAAGGCCGTCAACCTGCTGGGACGGATCCAGGCCGGACAGCAGATCACCACGGTCGACGACCTCTACAAGAAGATGGTGCTCGAGGAGCCCGAGACGCTCGCCACCGCCGACGGCGTGGTCGCCCACTTCGACGAGCTCTCCGCGACCCGCGACCGGATGGTCACCGCGCAGCAGCAGGTGCGGGCGCTGGCGCCGATCCGCGAGCACCGCGCGGCGATCGAGGAGGCCGCTGCCCGGCTGGAGGTGATCGACGGGATCGGCGCCTTCGGCGACGAGACCACCCCCGCCGGGCTCTGGCGCGCCGGCAAGCGGGTCGACCTGCTCAGCGAGCTGGAGGCCGAGCTCAGCTCCCGAAAGAGCGCCGCGGAGAAGGCGGTGGCCGAGAAGCAGGCGCTCATCGACGCCGCCGAGTCCGAGCGCGACGGCCTCGCGGTCACCGTCGCGGCCTCCGGGGGCCGCCGCCTCGAGGAGGCCACCCGCGAGATCAGGTCGGCCGAGACCCGGGTGGAGAACGTACGCCGGGCCCGCGGGGCGCTCGACAAGGAGCTCGCGATCCTCGGGGCCGTGGCCGCGACCCCCGACGAGTTCGAGGCCCTCCAGGCGGCCGCGCAGGCGGCGCTCGTCGACGACGATGCCCGCACCACCGCCCTCAACACCTACGCCGCGGCGCGCTCGGCCGAGGCCGAGGCGACCACGCTGGTCGGCCGGCTCGAGGACGAGCTGGCCGACGCCGAGAAGACGAAGAACAACATCCCTGAGCCGCTCCGTGCGGCCCGGGCGGTGCTGGCCGAGGCGGCCGGGCTGAGCCCGGCCGAGATGCCCTTCGTCGGCGAGCTGGTCGAGGTACGCACCGAGCACGAGGCCTGGCGCGAGGCGTTCAACCTGGCACTGGGCGGGTTCGCCACCACGATGCTCGTCGACGCCGCTCACGTCGGCGCCTTCCGGGCGGCGATCGAGTCGGTGCGGCAGCGCACACGGATCCGCTACGAGGCCGTCCACACCGGCCTGCAGGACAACACCCTCCTCGACGAGGGCACCCTTCCCGGACGCCTGGACTACCGCCGCGGCGTCTTCACCGGCTGGCTCAAGAAGCGGCTGGCGGAGCGGCACGGCTACGTCTGCGTGCAGACTCCCGCGCTGCTCGGGCAGCACCGGATGGCGCTGACCGTCACCGGACAGGTCTCGCAGGGCACGCGCGGCGCCCACGGTGGTCACGGAGCCGGCAACGTGCTCGGGTTCACCAACACCCGTCGCGTCGCCGAGCTCACCGAGCTCCTCGAGACGGCGCGCACGGACGCGGCGGCGGCGTCGGCGGCGGTCGGCGAGGCCGAGCGGGCCATCAAGGACCTCGACCTGCGGCGTACGTCCTTCAAGGCGGTCACCGCGCTCACCTGGGACCAGGTCGACCTCGCCACGGCCGAGGCCGAACGCGAGCGGTGGGCCTCGGTGATCGAGGAGGTCACCGCCGACAACCCCGAGATCGCCACGCTGCAGGAGCGGCTCAAGAGCGCTCGCGCCAAGGTCGACTCGCTGCGCGAAGGGATCGGCGCCGCCAAGAGCGCGTTCCAGGAGCTCGACGTGCGCTGGAGCGACGTCGTCGAGCAGGTCGACCGGGCCAAGGACGCGCTGGAGGACGCCGCGGCCTCCGGCACCGAGGTGGCGCCGGCCCAGGCCGACTACCTCGAGCAGCTCTTCAAGGCTGCCGGCGGCGAAGGGGCCGGCCGGCGTGAGGACGCGCTCGCCGAGCTCGATGCGGTCTTCGCCCGCGCGGGGGAGAGCCTCGACGCCGACCGCATCGGTGCCCAGGAGACGATCGGCGCGGCCCGCATCCAGCTGCGCCAGACCTTCGAGGCCTTCCTCGAACGCTGGCCCAACCCCAACCTCCACACCGACCCCGACGCCTCCTATGCCGACTTCGACCGTCTCCTCGACGAGCTGCAGACCAGCGGCCTGCACGAGCTCGAGGTCGAGTGGCGCGACTCCCTGCTCAACCTGTCCGGCAACGACCTGACCAACCTCGACTCGACCCTGTCGCGGTCGGTGCGCGAGATCCGTGACCGAATCGACCCGATCAACCAGATCCTCGCCGAGCTGCCGTTCAACGACGACGGCCACCGGCTCCGGATCGACACCCAGGAGGGCCAGTCGGCGGTCCGTGGACGCTTCCGCAAGGAGCTCCGCGCGGTGCGCGATCTGATCGAGAAGGCCTCGTCCAACGACACCCGGGAGCAGGCCTACACCCGGATGTCCCGGCTCATCGACCGCATGCGCCGCTCGGCGCCGGACTTCGCCGACCTGATCGACGTACGCAACCACGTCCGCGTCAGCGCGGAGAAGGTCACCGCCGACACCGGCGAGCACGTCGCCCTCTACGACCACATCGGCGAGAAGTCCGGGGGCGAGTCGCAGGAGCTCGTCGCCTTCATCGTCGGCGCCGCCCTGCGCTACCAGCTCGGCGACGCCGGCGCCGAGCGCCCACGCTACGCACCGGTCTTCCTCGACGAGGCGCTGATCAAGGCCGACGCCCGCTTCACCGGCCGCGCCATCGGCGCCTGGCGAGGCCTCGGCTTCCAGCTCATCATCGGCGCCCCCAACGACAAGCACAGCGCCATCGAGCCGCACGTGGATGTGCAGTACACGGTGCTCAAGGACGCCGAGGGCCACTCGTTCCCGAAGCTCGAGGTGGGCCTCGACGAGGTCCCGGCCTCGTGACGGCTAGGGCTGCATCGACAGGAACAGGAACGCGGCGAGCAGGACCAGGTGGACGAAGCCCTGCAGGGCGTAGACGCGGCCCTGGACGACGGTGAGGCCGGTGACGAAGACGGTGATGACCAGCAGCACGATCTGGGTCGGCTCGAGACCGAGGACGAGCGGGCCGCTGAGCCAGATCATCGCGACGGCGATGGTGGGGATGGTGAGACCGATCGAGGCCATCGCGGAGCCGTAGGCCAGGTTGAGGCTGGTCTGCACCCGGTCGCGGGAGGCGTTGCGGACCGCGGCGATGGACTCGGGGGCGAGGACGAGGAGGGCGATCACGACGCCCACGACGGCGTAGGGGAAGCCGAGCGTCTTCACGGTGCTCTCGATCGTGGGGGAGAGGACCTTCGCCAGGCCGACCACGGAGATCAGCGAGACGAGGAGCAGAGCCAGGCTGAGGCCGGCCTCGCCGGTCGAGGGCGGGTCGGCGTGACTGTCCTCGTCGAGATCGAGCAGCCCGGTCATCCGGCCGTGCTCGTCGCTGGTGACGGGGAGGAAGAAGTCGCGGTGGCGGACGGTCTGGGTGAAGAGGAAGGCGACATAGAGCGCCAGCGAGGCGATGGCGGCGAAGGCCAGCTGGGAGGGTGAGTACTGCGGGCCGTGGGCCGAAGTCGTGAACCTCGGCAGCACCAGGGTGAGGCCGGCCAGGGCGATGACGGTGGCGACCGCCGAGCCGGTGCCGGCGGCGTTGAAGCTGACCAGCCCGTGCTTGAGCGCCCCGACCATGAGCGAGAGCCCGACGATGCCGTTGAGGGTGATCATCACCGCGGCGAAGACGGTGTCGCGCGCGTAGGTGCTGGTGTTGTCGCCCCCGCTGGTCATCAGCATCACGATCAGACCGACCTCGATGACGGTCACTGCGACCGCGAGGATCAGCGACCCGAACGGCTCGCCGACCTTGTGGGCGACGACCTCGGCGTGGTGGACAGCGCTGAGCACCGCCCCGATCAGCACCGCCGCGACCACGGCGAGGATCGTCCAGTGGTCGTGGCGCAGCCAGGCGAAGACCAACACCACCACGGCGAGGATCGGCACGACCACTGACCACTGCATACGGCCCCGGACCGCTGGTGCGCTCATGGGGCGACCCTATCCCGGCACCGGGCCGCCGACCTGATGCCCGACACGCGCTCGTAACCTGAGGGGCGTGCTCTCCGCCTACACTCCTCCGGCCGAGTTCAAGACCCGTCCCGACCTGCTGGGGAGGTTCGGCATGGTCGGCTCGACCCACTGGCTGGCCAGCGGCGCCGCTCAAGCGGTGCTCGAGCGTGGCGGCAACGCCTTCGACGCGGCGGTCGCGGGTGGGTTCGTGCTGCACGTGGTCGAACCCCACCTCAACGGACCGGGCGGCGACCTGGTCGGGATCTTCGCGCCGGCCGACGGTGCCCCGACGGTGCTGATGGGCCAGGGACCGGCGCCCGCAGCGGCGTCCGTGGAGCACATGCGGGCCGAGGGGCTCGAGCTGGTCCCCGGCTCGGGCGCGCTGGCGGCCGCGGTGCCGGGCGCGGTCGAGGCCTGGCTGATGCTGCTGCGCGACCACGGCACCTGGGAGCTCGGCGAGGTGCTCGCGTACGCCATCGACTACGCCCGCAACGGCCACCCGATCCTGGGCCGTGCGGTCTCCACGATCGCTGCCGTGGCCGACCTGTTCCGCGACCACTGGCCCACCTCGGCCGCCCACTGGCTCGTCGACGGCGAGCTGCCGGAGCCGGACACGATGGTCCGCAACGAGGCCTATGCCGCCGTCCTCGACCGCCTCGTCGCAGCGGGCGACGGTGCCGCCACCCGTGAGGAGCGGATCGACGCCGCGCGTGCCGCGTGGGGGAGCGGGTTCGTCGCGGAGGCGATCGAACGGTTCGTACGCACCCCGCACCGGCACTCCTCCGGAACCGACCATTCCGGTGTGATCACGGCGGCTGACATGGCCGCGTTCTCGGCTGCGTACGAGGAGCCGGTGACGACCGAGTTCCGGGGTCACACGATCGCGAAGGCCGGGCCGTGGACGCAGGGGCCGGTGCTGTTGCAGACGCTCAACCTGCTCGAGCCGCTCGACGACGCGCTGCTCGACCCGAGCAACCCCGAGGGGGCACACACCATTCTGGAGGCGACCAAGCTCGCCTTCGCCGACCGCGACGCCCACTACGGCGACGGCGCCGATCCGGCGGTGATCGAGACCCTCGTCTCGAAGGAGTACGCAGCCGCCCGCCGCCCCCTGATCGCCGAGGTCGCCTCGGACGAGGTGAGGCCCGGGCTGGGCGCGAGGGCCTTCCCGCCGCTGCGCGAGACCTACGACCCGGCTGCGGCCGCGTCCGGGGTGGGGGAGCCGACGGTGTCGCGTGAGGGCGAGACCCGCGGCGACACCTGCCACATCGACGTCGCCGACCGCTGGGGCAACATGATCGCGGTCACCCCCTCGGGCGGCTGGCTCCAGTCCTCGCCCACGATCCCCGAGCTCGGTTTCTGCCTCGGCACCCGGTTGCAGATGACCTGGCTGGAGCCCGGCCTGCCCTCCACCCTGATCCCTGGCCGCCGACCGCGCACGACCCTCACCCCGACCCTGGTCCTGCGCGAGGGGCGCGCCGTGACCGCGCTCGGCTCGCCGGGCGGCGACCAGCAGGACCAGTGGCAGCTGCTCTACCTGCTGCGTACGCTCGTCGGTGGCTACTCGCCCCAGGAGGCCATCGACGCTCCGGCGCTCCACTCGACATCGTTTCCTGGTTCCTTCTGGCCGCGCACCTGGGTCCCCGCGGGCGCGGTGCTCGAGGATCGTCTCGGGGGTTCTGTTGTCGAGGATCTGCGGCGTCGGGGGCACGTTGTCGAGCTGAGTGGTGACTGGTCTCTGGGGCGGCTCTCTGCGGTTACTCGTGATCCTGTGACCGGGACGCTTTCTGGTGCTGCTAATGCTCGGGGGGCGCAGGGTTATGCCGTCGGGCGATAGCCTTCGTTTGTCGAGCCGCTTGCTCCCCGCTGGTCGAGCTGCTCGCTCCCGCTTGCTCCCGCTGGTCGAGCCGCCGGAGCCGCTAGGCGAAGGCGTGTCGAGACCAACACGGTCGCCTCTGGGATACCTCGCTTTAGTGACTGTGTTTTCGTTTCGGGGCTCGCCGCCGACCCTTGCTTTGAGTGTTTCTCGATCGCGCGCCGCGTCAAGGACGGGCTGCGCCCGCCGGCTTCGCCGGTGGCCTACGGCCATCCTGGACTCGGCACCCGATCGAGAAAGATTTCGCCTGTATCGGGGCAGCGGCGAGGGGTGTGGTGCGGGTTCACGTGTCTTGTTCGCTGACTGCGTAACATGGGGCTGAACAGCCTAAATGAGTCGCTTGATGATGCTCAATCGCATATAATAAGGCGCATGAACGAGACCGTCGATCACCTCCTCTACGGGCCGCCTTCGGGTGCTTCCGAGGGTGAACTGGTCGACTGGATCAGCCGTCTCGAAGTCATCAAGTGCACTGCCGAGGCCGTCCAGGCAGAAGCAGCGGTACGTCTCGAGGAAGCGGTCCGGGCGCGCCAGTTAGAGGCTGGGGTGCCTGCCCGGAAGCTGGGCGAGGGGGTGGCCTCGCAGGTCGCTTTGGCGCGCCGGGTCTCCCCGGAGAAGGGTGCCAAGCTGCTCGGGCTGGCGAAGATCCTGATCGCTGAGATGCCGCACACCTTCACGCTGATGAAAGCCGGGCTGTTCTCGCAGTGGCAGGCCACCATCCTCCCCCGGGAGACCGCCTGCCTGTCTCTGGAGGACCGCCGCGCCATTGACGAGCAGCTCTGTGCCACCGGGCCGGACGGCGAGGTACCGACGGTGGTCTCGATGGGGCTGCGGCAGCTCGAGAACGCCGCCAAGAAACTCGCGATCACCCTCGACCAGGAATCCGTCGTCGCCCGCGCCGCGAACGCGACCAAGGACCGCCGCGTCAGCCTGCGCCCGGCACCGGACACGATGACCTGGCTCGGTGCCCTGCTCCCGGTCAAGGACGGGGTCGCTGTGTTCGCGGCGCTGGATCACGCCGCGAAGAGTGCTGCGGCTGCCGGTGATGAGCGGACGCGTGGTCAGGTCATGGCCGACACCCTCGTCGACCGGGTCACCGGACGCGAGACCGGTGCGAAGCCTCGGATCGAGGTCAAGATCGTGATGAGCGCCGAAGCACTCGCCAACGCTAACGCCGCCGACCAGCCTGCACTCGTGGAGGGCTACGGCCCCGTCCCCGCCGGATGGGCCCGCGAAGCGCTGGCCGATGCCGAGGTCTTCGTCCGCCGGTTGTTCACCGACCCCGCCGGGCAGCTCGTGGCGATGGAGTCCCGCTCCAGGAAGGCACCCGACGGGCTGGCCGAGTTCATCGCCACCCGCGATGGCGGGATCTGCCGCACCAACGGCTGTGACGCTCCGATCCGCAACATCGACCACGTCCGACGCCACACCGACGGCGGTGAAACCAGCGCCGCGAACCTGCAAGGGCTGTGCGTGCGGTGCAACCAGGCCAAGGAGGCCCTCGGCTGGTGGGCCAGACCCGGACCCGACGGCAGCATCATCACCACCACACCCAGCGGCCACACCTACCTCAGCCCACCACCCGACACCTGGCCACAGGATCCACCGCCCGAGACTCGGGCACCAGACGCAGTGCCGCTGTCATCAGCCGAGCTCCTGCTGCGCCACGTCGTGCTCGACCACGTCTTGGCGGCCTGAGGCCGCGACCGGGGGAAAGTTTCTTCGGATCGGTGCTTGACCCTGACGCTACGTCAGGCCTGCACGCTTCTTCCACAGCCCCAAACACGGGGCCTCGAAACACCAACCGGAAGAAGGAGCACCACCATGAACAACATCCTCACCCGCCTCATCGGGGACAAGAAGGACTGGAAGCGGATGGAAGCCCGCGCCGCCGAGCTTCCCGCCGACTACCGCACCGTGTATGGCGAGATGAAGAACTACCTGTGGCGCTTCACGGCCGGTGATGGCATGGACATCGTCGCCATCTTGCGCGAGGTCCTCGACCTGTTCGAGACCGAGGCCGCCGCCGGCCGCGGCGTCTTGGAGGTCACCGGGACCGACCTGGCCGCCTTCTGCGACGCCCGGCTGCCCGAGCAGCACGACGCCTACCGCAACAAGCTCCGCGCCAACCTCAACCAGGTCGCCCAGAAGCTGGCGTGAGGTCGCTGCGAAAACGTAAGAGCCCCGCTGGCGTCTCGGGTCACCAGCGGGGCAAGAACAATGTTGCCGCATCACCTAAGGGGTTGTCACCCCCTTTCGGCAAAATCTGCAGAATTTTGCATTGCACGATTGTGGGGCGCCCGAGACGGCCTGAAAAGGCTCCTTCAGATGACCGTCCCGACGTCGTTGGCGACGATGTTGTCCATCGCACGCTCGGCGACGGCGGCGATGGTCATCGACGGGTTGCACGCGCCGGTGGTGCCGGGGATGAGGGCGCCGTCGAGGACGTAGAGGCCGTCCTGGCCCTGGACTCGGCCGTCGAGATCGCAGACGGTGCCCATGTTGGCGCCGCCGAGCGGGTGCCAGGTGCTGTTGACGATGGTGTTGGTGTCGATCAGGGCCCCGAGGCCGCCGCTGATCCGAGAGACCCGCTCGTGGATGGCGCGATAGCTTGCCGAGTCGCCGCCGAAGGGGAAGCGCAGGCTCACCGAGTCGGTGAGCGAGCTGTAGCGGAAGCTGCCACGGTCGGCGCTGACGCCGAAGCCGACGAGCATCGTGGCGCCCAGGTCGAGGCCCAGGGGGAGTGGCGGCAGCGACGCTTGGATCACGGTGTTGGCCGTGGCCGGGTCGGCCCAGTCCTGGCTCTGGTAGACGACGGGCCCACCCTGCGTACCGGTGAGGTTCTCGTCGAAGGGGCGCCACATGTAGATCCGGTCGCCGTTGGTGCCCCAGCCCTGGCCGAGCTGATCGGGAAGGTCGGGGATGGTGTCGGTCGCCGCCGCGCGGACGAGGAGCTTGCTGGTGTTGAGGGAGCCGGCCGCCATCACCAGCGCCCGGGTGGTCAGGATCTTCTGCTCGACCACGTCGCCGGCGTCATCGGTACGGTCGACGTGCACCTCCCAACGACCGTCGGCGGCACGGGCCACCGAGGTCACGTTGTGGCGGGTGGCGACGTGCACGCGCCCCGTCGCCTCCGCCTGCGAGATGTAGGTGACGTCGACCGAGTGCTTGCCGCCGTTGTTGACGCCGAGCGCGCAGTCGCCGTTGGTGTAGGACGGCGCCATCTCGCCGCGCAGCTCTGCGAGCGCATAGGACCAGTCGATCGGCATCGGGATCTTCCGCAGGTCGTAGCCGGCGGCCTCCACGCGCTCGCCGAACGTACGCGAGACCCGGTAGTTGTCCGAGGCGATCAGCTCGTCGGGCGCGGTCGCCGCCCCGAGCATCTTGGCCACGCGCGGGTAGTGGACCCGGTCCATGAGCTCGTAGTCGAGCTCGTTCGGGAACCAGGTGTTGAAGACCTCCGCGGAGGGCTGCAGCGTCATGCCCTGATAGACCAGGGAGCCGCCGCCGACACCGGCCGCGCACATGGCCAGCATGTTCTGGCCGAGCACGGGCTCGAGCAGGCCGACGTACGGCCCGAAGTTCAGGGGAGTGCCGAGCAGCTTCTGCAGCGGCTTGAGTGCCTCGGGCGCGGTGGTGTGGAACAGCACCCGCTTGTCGAGCGAGCGCACCGTCGGAAAAGTCTGCGCGTCCGGACCGGTCGGCCAACGACGGCCACGCTCGAGCACCGTGACCGGAACGCCGGCCTCGGCCAGTCGCAGCGCGGCGACGCCGCCCCCGAAACCGGACCCGACGACCACCGCCCGGTGCTCCTCCCGCACCAGCCGTACGCGGCGCGGCGAGGTGGCTGCGGCCGGGCCGGCCAGCAGCCCGGACGCAGCTGCGCCGGCAGCGGCAGCGCCGGTCAGAAACGTACGTCTGGAGGCAGACGTGGACAACGAGGACATGGTCAAGGGGACTCCCTCGGCTCGCGAATCGTCGGTTACTGCCGCGTAAGAGTTGACGAACGACCGAGATGTGTCAAGGTTCACAACCCCGTTCTGGACAACTGTGTCCGGAACGCGACACGTCCACCGATGCCCTGTACAGCAACACAGAAGGCGCAACCACAGGGATGTAGGCTGACCGCACTTCCAACAGCTAAGGACGATCTGAACCCCGATGGACGGACCGCAACCCGGCCAGTATCCATGCCCGCTGAGTGATTCGAGGCCGTACCAGTCGAGGTCGGTGAGATGACCGAGATCCTGTTCATCCTCCTGGCGCTGCTGCTGGTCGCCGCGTGCGGCGTGTTCGTCGCCGCCGAGTTCTCCCTGGTCACGGTCGACCACTCCCAGGTGGAGATGGCCGCCGAGCAGGGCGACAAGGGCGCCCAAGGCGTACTTCGCGCGATGAAGGAGCTCTCCAGCAACCTCTCCGGCGCGCAGGTCGGCATCACCGTGACCAACCTCGGCATCGGCTGGTTGTCCGAGCCGGCGATCGCCGAGCTGATCGACGCACCGCTGCTCTCCACCGGGCTGCCCGAGGGGGTGGTGGAGGCGATCGCGGTGGCCATCGCGCTGACCCTGTCCACGATCGTGACGATGCTCTTCGGCGAGCTCGTCCCCAAGAACCTCGCACTGGCGCTGCCGCTGGAGACCGCGCGCGTCACCCAGGGCCCGATGCGGGCCTTCACCCGGCTCATGCGCGGCCCCATCAAGATCCTCAACGGCACCGCCAACGCGATCGTGCGCCGCCTGGGCATGGAGCCGCAGGAAGAGCTGCGCTCGGCGCGCAGCTCGGCCGAGCTCTCCTCGCTGATCCAGCGCAGCGCCCACGAGGGCACCCTCGACGCCGACACCGCCGAGCTGATGGAGCGCTCGGTCGAGTTCGGCACCCGCACGGCGGGGGAGATCATGACCCCGCGCGTACGCGTCCACAGCCTCGACCACAACGACCGCGCCGAGGCGCTGATCGAGCTCACCCGGCGCACCGGCAACTCCCGCTTCCCGGTGCTCGACGACGACGAGGCCGTGGTCGGCACCGTGCACGTCAAGGCGGCCGTGGCTCTGCCGGTGCACGAGCGGCCCACGGCCAAGGTCAAGCACCTGATGGTGCCGCCGGTGGTCGTCCCCGACTCGCTGCGCCTGGACCCGCTGATGGCGCTGCTGCGCGCGGAGGGGTTCCAGCTGGCCGTGGTGCTCGACGAGTACGGCGACCAGGCCGGCATCGTCACCCTCGAGGACGTGATCGAGGAGATCGTCGGCGATATCGCAGACGAGCACGACCCGCTCAGCGCCCGTGCCCGGCTGCGCCGTGACGGCGGCTGGTCGCTCTCGGGCCTGTTGCGCCCCGACGAGGTCGAGGACATCACCGGCGTCGCCCTGCCCGAGGGGGAGGACTACGACACCGTCGCCGGTCTGATGCTGAGCCTGCTGGGCCGCATCCCCGAGCCGGGCGCGAGCGCCGAGCTGACGGTGCCCGGCACCCCGCCGCCCGACTCCGACGACGACGACGTCTACGCAAGGTATGTGAAGCTGACCGTGGAGCTCATGGACGGGCGCAGGATCGACCGGATCTCGATGCAGGTGATCGGCTGATGAGCACCACCATGGGACTCGTGCTCGGCCTGGTGCTGCTGCTCGCCAACGCCTTCTTCGTCGGCTCGGAGTTCGCCCTGGTCTCGGCCCGGCGCAGCCAGATCGAGCCGGCCGCCCAGGCCGGCTCGCAGATGGCCAGGATCACCCTGCGGGCGATGGAGAACATCAGCCTGATGATGGCCGGTGCCCAGCTGGGCATCACGGTCTGCTCGGTGCTGCTGCTGGCGATCACCGAGCCGGCGCTCGCCCACCTGCTCGAGCCCGGCTTCGACCTGATCGGGCTGCCCGAGGCCTTCCACCACCCGGTCGCGTTCGTGATCGCCATGCTCGTGGTCACCTACCTGCACGTGGTGGTCGGCGAGATGGTGCCGAAGAACATCGCCCTGGCCGGCCCCGACAAGGCCGCCCTGGTCCTCGGCCCGGCCATCTACGCGGTCGTCTACGTGCTGCGACCGATCATCGTCGCCTTCAACTACGTCGCCAACGTCTGCATCCGGGCCCTCGGCATCGAGCCCAAGGACGAGGTGAGCTCCGCGTTCACCCGCGCGGAGGTGGCGGCCATGGTCGAGGAGTCCCGCGGCGAGGGACTCCTGGAGGAGGACGAGTACGGTCGCCTGGCCGGTGCGCTCGGGTTCACCGAGAAGACGGTCGCCAAGGTCACCATCCCGATCTCCGACTGGACGATCGTGCCGCGCGGAGCCTCGGGCGCCGACATCGAGACGGTGTGCGCCTCGACCGGCTACAGCCGGTTCCCGGTCGCCGGGGAGAACGGCGACCTGGTCGGCTACCTGCACATCAAGGACATCCTCGAGCCCGATGACGTACGCCGCCGCCAGCCCGTCCAGAACAAGTGGATCCGCCCGTTCGCGACCGTCACCCCCGACGACGCGCTCCACGAGACGCTCGAGACCCTGCAGCGCCGTGGCGCCCACCTGGCCCGGGTCGTCCGCGAGGACGGCAGCACCATCGGGCTGGCGACGCTGGAGGATGTCATCGAGGAGCTGGTCGGCGAGATCCGCGACGCCGCCCACGCCGACGACTCCACGCCCACCGACTAGGGTTGGTCCGTGCCGCCTCCGGTGACAGGGGCGGTGTCCTGAGCTTGTCGAAATGGAGCCCGTAGATGCCCGACCGTCGATCCGGTGATCCCCGCCTGCAGCATGGCCGGGACACGCGGCAGCGACCCCGGGGATCGGCCGACCGCAACCAGCCCGTGCTCGGCAAGCTGCTCAGCATCCTGCGGCTCGTCTACGCGCCGGTGATGCTCTGGGCCGTGATGATCGCCGAGGACGACACGATCGCGCTGTCCGCGTTCGGGCTCGCGGTGGTCACCGACCTGCTCGACAGCTGGCTGAACCGCAAGCAGCTCGGCCGCCGGCGCTCGGGCGAGCTGCTCGACGTGGTGGCCAACACCGTCTTTGTGCTGGCCGCGACGCTCGCGCTCTGGCAGATCGATGTCATCCCGTGGCCGATCGCGCTGCTGGTGCCGCTTCGGCTCGTCGGCCTGCTGGCCATGATCCCGGCGCTGCGCAGCCGTGGGGTGCGTACGCTCCCGGTCCATCTCCTCGGCAAGGTGGCCGCCTTCTGCCTGCTGGCCTCCTTCCCGCTGCTCTATCTCAGCCACGACATCCCCGAGACGCTCGACCTCGGCCTGGAGCCGAGCCTGCCGATCCAGCTGGCGCAGGCCTTCGGCTGGGCCTTCGCGCTGTGGGGCATCCTGCTGCTGTGGTGGAGCCTGGTCCTCTACGCCCAGGAGGTGCGTCGCCTGATGGCCACCACGCCGCCGTTGGAGAAGGGCGGTGCGGCCCGTGCCTGACCAGATCCCCGGCTCCGAGGACCTGCGCGCCTACGTCACCAAGCCGCTGCTGGACCGCATCACCGACCAGTCGATCGACTCCGACTACATGGCCGCCGCCGCGCGTCGCGAGCCCGCGACGGAGGAGCCGCCCCGGCGTCGCCGGCCGGGCGTGTGGGCGATGGTGGTCGTGGGACTCTTCGCGCTGCTGGCCACCACCGCCGCGGTGCAGACCTCCCGCAACGAGGACATCCGCCAGACCAGCAGGCAGGTCCTGGTCGACCGCATCGAGCAGCGCCAGGACCGGATCGCCGACCTGCACCAGCAGATCTCCGAGCTGCGCGCGGACAACCAGAGCCGCGAGTCGGCCCTCAACGCCCTCGGCTCGCGGGCCGAGTCGGCGTCCTCGTCGGCTGCGGCGACCGCGGAGGAGACCGGGTTCGCGCCGGTGACCGGCCCGGGGATCAGGATCACGATCGACAACGCGGCCGACGGCAGCGAGGGCGGCACCGTGCGCGACTACGACCTCGCCGTGATCATCAACGGGCTGTGGCAGGCGGGTGCGACCGCCGTCGCCGTCGACGGCCAGCGGGTCACCCCACGCAGCGGCGTGATCACCTCCGGCGCGACCCTGCGGATGAACGACGTCTCGCTCTCGCCGCCCTATGAGGTCTCGGCCATCGGCGACACGCGTACGCTGGCCGCACGTTTCGCCGAGACGGTCTCGGGCGCGATGATCCACACCACGACGCAGGACTACGGGATGCCCTACGACGTCGAGAACATCGACCGGCTCACCCTTCCCGCGGCGCCGCCTGATCTGCTGGAGTTGACCCACCTCGGGGCCAAGTCCGAGGACAAGGGCTCCCAGGGCTCAGCGAAGCCCAACGACAACACCGACGAAGACAAGCAAGAGAACAGCGAAGGGGACCGCGAAGAATGATCGCCGTCATCGGCCTAGTGATCGGCATCGTGCTGGGACTGTTCTTCCAGCCCGAGGTGCCTGTCGGTCTGGCGCCTTACCTGCCGATCGCCGTCGTCGCCGCGCTGGACGCCGTCTTCGGTGCGCTGCGCGCGTTCATGGACGGCATCTTCGACGACAAGGTCTTCGTCGTCTCGTTCATCAGCAACGTCGTCATCGCCGCGGGCATCGTCTACCTCGGCGACCGCCTCGGCGTCGGCGGCCAGCTCTCCACCGGCGTCATCGTCGTCCTCGGCATCCGCATCTTCACCAACGTCGCAGCCATCCGGAGGCACATCTTCCATGCCTGACCGGAAGAGGAGGCCGCCGGTGAAGCGGACCGCGGCCAAGCGGACCCCCGCGAAGAAGGCAGCGGCGAAGCCCGCCGCGCCCGCGGAGGAGACCGTCACCGAGGACGTCGCCACGCCCGATGCCTCGGACGAAGGTACGCCGCCGGCCGAGCAGGCGCCGGCGAAGTCCGCGGAGGCTGCGGAGACGGCGCAGACGGCCGAGGCCGAGACCGAGGAGGCGTCCGAGACGGTTGCGCCCGCCGAGGCCGAGACCGACGACGCGCCGTCCGAGGAGGCGGCCGTCGAGGAGCCTGAGGCACCGGCGGCAGAGGACGCTTCGGAGAGTGAGCCCGAGGGGTCTGACGACACCGAGGTCACCGACGACGAGCCGGTCGAGCCCGCCGATACCACCGACGACGTCGAGGATGTGGCCGCGGCGGAGGAGCCTGCCGACGCGCCAGATTCCGACACCGTCGAGCCTGTCGAACCCGTCGACTTCGTCGAGCCTGCCGAGCCGCTCGAGGCCGCCGAGGCGGAGGAGCCGGCGGCCGAGGTGGACGACAAGGCCGATGAACCCGACGAGGTCGCTGCCGCCGAGGAGCCGCCGAAGACCCCGGAGCCGGTCACGTCGGAGGCAGCCGACGAGCCCGAGGAGGAGCCGGCCCCGCTGGTCGGTCGCGCGCGCCTCTTCGACGCGCTCACCCACTTCCGGCGCGGCCAGGTGGCCGTGGCGGTCCTGCTCTGCGTGCTCGGCTATGGCGCCGTGGTGCAGGTGCAGACGAACACCGAGGACTCGACGTACGCCGGTCTGCGCGAGCAGGAGCTGATCGACATCCTCTCCGGCCTGGCCGGCACCACGCAGAAGGCCCAGGAGCAGATCGAGGAGCTCGAGGCGACGCGCGACGAGCTCGAGGACCAGACGCTCCAGCAGCAGACCGCGCTCCAGCGTGCCGAGGAGCAGGTCGACACGCTGCGGGTGATCGCCGGGACCGTGCCGGTCAGCGGTCCGGGGATCACGATCGAGATCGACCCCGGCGCCGACCCGCTGCGGCTGACCGCGCTCCTCGACCTGATCGAGGAGCTGCGCACCAGCGGTGCCGAGGCGATGGAGATCGAGGGGGCCGACGGCGAGGCCGTACGCCTCGTCGCATCGTCCTCGATCGAGGTCGGCCAGCCCGGGTCGGGGCTCAACGTGGGCGGCGAGATGATCAGCCCGCCCTACCGTCTCCAGGTGATCGGCCCGCCCGACACGCTGGCCGGCGCGATCGACTTCTACCAGGGCCCGCAGGACCAGCTCGAGGAGCAGGGCGCGGAGGTCACGGTGGAGTCGGAGGAGAAGATCGACATCGAGTCGATTCACACCGTGTCCCGCTGAAGGTTTCGTCGGTGCGGCGCAGTAGGGTTTCGACAACCGGCTCGCGGGACGATCTTCCGCGGCCAGACCAGTACGCCTGAAGAGGAGACGGCCGTGTACCCCGAGGACCTGAAGTACACCAGCGAGCACGAGTGGCTGCGCAACCCTGGCGAGACCGAGGGCTCTGTACGGATCGGGATCACCGACTACGCCCAGGATGCCCTCGGCGACATCGTCTACGTGTCGATGCCCGCCGTCGGCGACACGATCAAGTCGGGCGAGAGCTGCGGCGAGCTCGAGTCGACCAAGTCGGTCAGCGACATCTACGCGCCGATCTCCGGCGAGGTCGTCGCGGTCAACGGATCGCTCGACGCCACGCCCGAGCTGGTCAACGACGACCCCTACGGCGGTGGCTGGCTCTTCGAGGTCACACCCTCGGATCCTGCCGAGCTGGAGAGCCTCCTCGACGCCGCGGCGTACGAGGCATCGCTCGACGCCTGAGAATCCGTGTAGCCGAACCGAACACCTGGGCCGACCTGATAGGTTGCGGATACCATCCCTCAACGTTCACTTGAGGGTAGGTGCCTGGCCCTCGATGAACCTGGAGCTCAAAAATGTCCGTGTGCCCCGCTTGCGGCAGCCAGAACCCCGACGAAGCGCGGTTCTGCTCGCAGTGTGGCGTAAGCCTGACCGGGACCGACCAGACCTCGACGATTCAGCTCGGGGCTGACGCCGACACCTCCGACCGGGTGCTCAGCCCGATCGAGGCGGCCACCGTCGAGGCCCTGCCGCGGGGCAACGGCATGCTCGTCGTGCAGCGCGGTCCCGGTGCCGGAAGCCGCTTCCTCCTCGACCAGGACACCGTGGTGGCGGGCCGCCACCCGGACAGCGACATCTTCCTCGACGACGTGACCGTCTCGCGTCGCCACGCGGAGTTCGCGCGCACCGGTGACACTTTCGAGGTCTCCGACGTCGGCAGCCTCAACGGCACCTACGTCAACCGTGACCGGATCGAGAAGGTCGTTCTCAAGGACGGCGACGAGGTCCAGGTCGGGAAGTTCCGGCTCGTCTTCTACGCCGGGCACGAAGGGGCGTAGCCGATGGCCGCCGCCGCGATGCCTGACCCTCAACGGCCGGCTAGCGACTCGGGGGAGCGGCTCAACATCGGGCAGGTCCTGGACCAGCTGCGTCCGGACTTTCCCACGGTCACCATCCCGAAGATCCGGTTTCTCGAGGACAAGGGACTGATCAAGCCGGAGCGTACGCCCGCGGGCTACCGCAAGTTCTCCCGCCGTGATGTCGAGCGGCTGCGCTATGTCCTGAGGATGCAGCGAGACCACTACCTGCCGCTCAAGGTCATCGGCGAGCACCTCGACGCGATCGACCGCGGCCTGGAGCCGCCGGCGATCGAGCCGACCGTCCCCACCGTCCCGACGGTGGCCCTGACGCCCAGTGGCGCGCCGGGGGCGGAGTCGTTCCGGCGTACGGACAGCATGCGGATCTCGCGGCGCGAGCTCCTCAAGGTGGCCGAGGTCGACGACGCGCTGCTCACCGAGCTGGAGAAGATGGGGCTGGTGGTGCCGCTGCGCAGCGGTCACTACGACACCGACGCGCTCGCGATCGCGCGCACGGCCAAGGAGCTGTCCGAGTTCGGCATCGAGCCCCGTCACCTGCGCGGCATGAAGGCTGCGGCCGACCGCGAGGTCGGTCTCATCGAGCAGATCGTGGCGCCGCTGAGGCGCCCGGGGAACGCCGGAGCGCAGGGCCGGGCCGAGGAGATCGGCAGCGAGATCGCCTCGCTGGCGGTCCGTCTGCACGCCACCTTGGTGAAGTCGGGGCTGCGCGACCGCTGACTCGGTTCGTGTCGCCGGTCAACCGGGCTGCTGTCGCGACCCTGAGGCGGGTAGGGTGGATGACATGCGCGAGGTCGATGTGCTCGGAGTCCGAGTGGAGATGCCCTCCAACCAGCCGATCGTGCTGTTGCGCGAGGTGGCGGGTGAGCGATATCTGCCCATCTGGATCGGTGCGGTGGAGGCGACCGCGATCGCCTTCGCCCAGCAGGGCGTGGTGCCGCCCAGGCCGCTGACCCACGACCTGCTCAAGGACGTGCTGGAGGCGACCGGCAACGAGCTGACCGAGGTGCAGATCACCTCGGTCACCGACCGTGTCTTCTACGCCAACCTGGTCTTCGCCTCGGGCGTCGAGGTCAGCGCGCGACCGTCGGACTCGATCGCGCTGGCGCTGCGCACGGGCACCAAGATCGTGGTCTCCGACGAGGTCCTCGACGAGGCGGGGCTCGCTGTCCCGGCCGAGCAGGAGGACGAGATCGAGAAGTTCCGCGAGTTCCTCGACGAGATCACGCCCGAGGACTTCGAGTCCCACTGAGGCTGGGCGGGACGGGGCGCGATCACTCGCTCAGCGCGAGCATCGCCTTCTCGTCGACCGTGTCGGTCTGCGCCTGGTAGACGATCACGCGCTGACCGCCGGTGCGGGCCAGTTGCATGACCTCGTAGGTGAGGGTCATCCGGCCCACCCGCGGATGCTCGAAGGTCTTGGTGCCGCCACTGCGCTCGCACACGTCGTAGAGCTCCCAGATCGCGGCGAACTCCGGCGACTTGAGCAGCAGCTCGCCGACCAGCGCCGCCAGCCGCGGTGAGTCGACGTCGGCGCCACCGACGGCGCGCAGGTGGGCGACCGAGCTGGTCACCGTCTGGTGCCACGGGTCGAGCAGGTGGCGACCCACCGGGTCGAGGAACAGGTAGCGCGTCAGGTTCCGGTGCTCCCGGGGCCCGTCCCACAGGCCCGGGTAGAGCCGCCGGGCCGGGAGGTTGGCGGCCAGGACGTCGTTGTGCCTGCTGAACACGAACGCCGGCAGCGGGCCCAGCTGCTCGAGCATGACGAGCACCGAGGGACGTACGGTCGTGTCGGTCGTGGCCTGGGGCACGCTGACGCGTCCCGAGGCGACCTCGGCCAGCTCGTGCAGGCGCTGGTGGGCATCGCCGGTCAGCCGCAGCGTGCGGGCCAGGGAGTCCAGGACCGCCGTCGACGGGTTGGTCTCGCGTCCTCGCTCCAGCCGGGTGTAGTAGTCGACCGAGACACCCGCGAGAGCGGCCAGCTCCTCGCGCCGCAGCCCAGGCGTACGCCGCACGCCGGTGCCGGCGGGCAGGCCCGCCTCTTCGGGGGTGACCCGCGCCCGGCGGGCGCGCAGGTAGCGCCCGAGCTCGGTCGAAGCCATGTCGCTCATTCCACCAGTGTGCCGCAGGCACGGCCCGGGTGAGGGGCCGTGCCACACCCACCCCTGGTGACACCCCGGCATCGCGCGGTCTGCCGCCGAGCGCGAGGCGAGGCAAGACTCCTCGGCACAGCGATCCGGAGGAGGAGCACCATGACTGCAGTTGCCCACGAGGTGTCGAGCGGAGGCCCGGCGACCGCGCCGGCGGGAAGCGTTCGAGCGCTGCTCGCCGCGCTCCTGGGCTTCACCGTGATCACGGTGGACGTGTCCGCGGTGAACATCGCGCTGCCCTATCTGCACCGGGATCTGGGTGGAGGGATGGCCGGGCTGCAGTGGGTCGTCGACGCGTACACGTTGATGTTCGCGGCCCTGATGCTCTCGGCCGGCGCGGTGACCGACCGGGTCGGCCCGGTGCGGGCCTACGCCCTGGGTGTCGTGCTGTTCACCCTCGCCTCCGTGGCCTGCGCCGCCGCTCCGGCGATGCCGGCGCTCATCGCGGCGCGGGTGCTCCAAGGCGCTGCCGCGGCGCTGGTCATGCCGGCGTCGCTGGCGCTGGTGCGGGTGGCGTACGACGCCGCGCGGGCCCGGGCACAGGCCATCGCCGTATGGACGATCGGGGGATCGGCGGCGATGGCGCTGGGTCCGGTGGCCGGCGGCCTGCTGAGCGAGTACGCCGGGTGGCGCTGGGTGTTCCTGGTCAACGTGCCGGTCGGAGTCCTCGTCGTGACCCTGCTGGCCGGCCTGCGGATCCGGCCGGTGCGGCGCCGGGCACCGCTCGACCTGCCGGGCCAGGCGCTCGCGGTGGTCGCGCTGTCCGCCCTGACGTACGCCGTCATCGAGGCCGGCCACAGCGGCTGGCGCCCGGGCGCCGTGCTCGCGGCGGTGGTCGCGTTCTCGGCGGTCGTCGCCTTCGTCGTGGTGGAGCGCCGCTCCGCGGCGCCGGTGCTGCCTCTCGCCCTGGTGGCTCGGGGCCGGGTGGCGGTCGCGCTGGTCTCCGGGTTCGGCATCAACTTCGGGTTCTACGGCGGGATCTTCCTGCTCGGGCTCTACTACCAGCAGGTGCGGGGCTGGAGCGGTGCCGCGGCGGGGCTGATGTTCGTCATCCCGGCGGCCTTGACCACCTGCGCCAACGTGCTCGCCCCACGCCTGGCGTACGTCATCGGCCGGCGCCCACTCATCGTCGGCGGCCAGCTGATTCTGGCCGTGGGGATGCTCGCCCTGCTCCCGCTCACGACGACCACGCCCGTCTGGGCGGTCCTCGTCCTGCTGGTCCCGCTCGCCACCGGCGGCGCGCTGGCGATCACCCTTGTCACCGCGGACCTGATCGACGCCGTCGAGCCCGCCCGGGTCGGTGTCGCCACCGGCGCGCTGAGCACGTTCCGGCAGACGGGCGGCGCGATCGCGGTCGCCGTCTTCGGGGGCCTGGGGGCCGGTGCGACCGGGATCCTCACCCTCTCCGGGATGCGGGCCTGCCTCCTCGTGGGAGCTGTCGTCCTGGTGCTGACCGCACTGGTCGCGACCGCCAGGCGTCGAAGGTCTCAGGCTATACTTGAGGGTTAGCCCCAACGACACGCCGGAGGGGTTCTTTGACCAGGGCCCTTGCGACGCTTACCTTGTAGTTGTCTCTGTTGTAACTCCAACGATGTGGTCCCCCCGCCGCAGCCGTTCATTCCCCGAGTGGAGTTACGCACAACGGAGTAGACGATGGAGGACATCGTGTTCGACCACGAGCAGAAGCCCGGCCACGGCGCCGACGACGCGCAACGCGCGGCGGAGCAGGCTGACGAGCAGGGCCTTCTCTTCACCGACGATGTCTCGCCCCTGCCGAGCGACACCGGCTACCGCGGCCCGACGGCCTGCAACGCTGCTGGGATCAGCTACCGCCAGCTCGACTACTGGGCCCGCACCGGTCTGGTCGAGCCGAGCGTGCGCGGCGCCACCGGTTCCGGCACGCAGCGGCTCTACTCCTTCCGCGACATCCTGATCCTCAAGGTCATCAAGCGTCTCCTCGACGCCGGCATCTCGCTGCAGCAGATCCGCGCTGCCGTGCAGCACCTGCGTGAGCGGGGCACCGACGACCTGACCCGCGTCACCCTGATGAGCGACGGCGCCTCGGTCTACGAGTGCACCAGCAACGACGAGGTCATCGACCTGCTCCAGGGCGGGCAGGGCGTCTTCGGCATCGCCATCGGCGGCGTCTGGCGCGAGATCGAGGGCACGCTCTCCGAGCTCCCCAGCGAGCGTACGACCGAGGACGGCGAGCAGGTCGCCTCGATGTCCGACGAGCTCTCCGCTCGCCGCGCCGCGCGCAACGCCGGGTGATCAGGACTCAGTCGACACCGGACCCCGAGGCCCCGCAGACGCGGGACCTCGGGGTCCGGTCGTTTATGCTGGTGGTGCTGACCATCCCGCACGGGAGAGCTCCTCTTCGAAGGGGCGCCGAAGGGGCAATTCCTCCCCGGAAACTCTCAGGCACCCACGACTGTGCGGACCAGGCAACTCTGAAGCGGCGCCGATGCTGTGACAGAGGGGGAGGGCGTACGAGTTGTCTTAGATGCCCTCAGGAGCCACTGTGTCCGACACACCCACTCTGTCCGAGCTCGACGCCGCCTCGCCGTTCGTGGAGCGCCATGTCGGGCTCTCGGCAGCCGACGAGGCGACCATGCTCTCGCGGCTCGGGTACGACTCGGTAGCAGCGATGATGGACGCCGCCGTCCCGGCCGGGATCCGCTCGGTCGAGTCGCTGGACCTGCCGGCCGCGCTGAGCGAGGCGCAGGTCGCCTCGCTCGCCCGGGAGATCGCTGCCTCCAACAAGCCCGGCGAGGCGATGATCGGGCTCGGCTACCACGCCACCGTGACGCCGCCGGTGATCCGTCGCAACGTGCTCGAGGACCCGAGCTGGTACACCGCCTACACGCCCTACCAGCCCGAGATCTCCCAGGGCCGCCTCGAGGCGCTCATCAACTTCCAGACCATGGTCGGCGACCTGACCGGTCTGCCCGTGGCCAACTCCTCGCTCCTGGACGAGGGCACCGCGGCCGCTGAGGCGCTGGCCCTGGTGCACCGCGCCAACCGCAAGGGATCCGGCCCGTTCGTCATCGACGCCGACGCGCTCCCGCAGTCGATCGAGGTCGTCAAGGTGCGCGCCGAGGCGATGGGCCTCGAGGTCGTCGTGGCCGACCTCTCGCAGGGCCTGCCCGAGGGTGACGCGATCGGCGTGCTGGTGCAGTACCCCGGCGCCTCCGGCCGGGTGCCCGACTTCAAGCCGGTCATCGACGCCGCCCACGAGCGCGGCGCCCTCGCCGTCGTGGCCGCCGACCTGCTCGCCCTCACCGTCCTGGAGGCGCCCGGCACCCTCGGCGCCGACGTCGTCGTCGGTTCGAGCCAGCGCTTCGGCATCCCGCTCTTCTACGGCGGCCCGCACGCCGGCTACATGGCCGTCCACGCGGGGATCGAGCGGCACCTGCCCGGTCGTCTCGTCGGCGTCTCCGTCGATGCCGAGGGCCGACCTGCGTACCGACTCGCGCTCCAGACCCGTGAGCAGCACATCCGCCGCGAGAAGGCGACCTCCAACATCTGCACCGCCCAGGTGCTGCTGGCCGTCGGCGCTTCGATGTACGCCGTCTACCAAGGCCCCGACGGGCTGAAGACGATCGCGACCCGCACTCACCGCTACGCCGCCGTGCTGGCCGCCGCGCTCCGGTCGGCCGGCCTTCCCCTGGTCTCGGAGACCTTCTTCGACACGCTCGGTGTCACCGTGCCCGGCCGGGCGGCCGATGTCGTCGCCGCGGCGCGCCGGTTCGGCGTACATCTGCGTCACGTGGACGCCGACACCGTCGGCATCTCCACCTCGGAGGCGACCACCCGCTCGACGCTGTCGGCCGTGCTCAACGCCTTCGGCGTCTCGGGGGTGGACCTCGATGAGATCGACCGCACCACGGCCAGCGCGCTGCCCGACGGTCTCATCCGCACCACCGACTACCTCACCCACGAGGTCTTCAACGCGCACCACAGCGAGACCCAGATGCTGCGCTACCTGCACAAGCTGGCGGGGCGCGACTACGCGCTCGACAAGGGCATGATCCCGCTCGGCTCGTGCACCATGAAGCTCAACGCAACCACCGAGATGGAGCCGATCTCGCTGCCCGGCTTCGCCGACCTTCACCCGTTCGTGCCCGTCGAGGACGCCGCCGGCTACGCGCGTCTCGTCGGGGAGCTGGAGGGGTGGCTGGCCGAGGTCACCGGCTACGACGAGGTCTCCATCCAGCCGAACGCCGGCTCGCAGGGTGAGTTCGCCGGCCTGATGGCGATCCGTGGCTACCTGGACGCGCAGGGCCAGGGGCACCGCAACATCTGCCTGATGCCGTCCTCCGCGCACGGCACCAACGCCGCCTCGGCCGTGATGGCCGGGATGAAGGTCGAGGTCGTGAAGTCGTCCGAGGACGGCACCGTCGACCTCGACGACCTGCGGGCGAAGCTCGACGCCCACGGCGAGAACGTCGCCGCGATCATGGTGACCTACCCCTCGACCCACGGGGTCTACGAGGAGGGCATCACCGAGGTCTGCTCGCTGGTGCACGAGGCCGGCGGCCAGGTCTACATCGACGGCGCCAACTTCAACGCCCTCCTGGGCTACGCCAAGCCCGGCGAGTTCGGCGGCGACGTCTCCCACCTCAACCTGCACAAGACCTTCTGCATCCCGCACGGCGGTGGCGGTCCGGGCGTCGGTCCGGTCGCGGTCCGCTCCCACCTGGCGCCCTACCTGCCCTCGCACTCCCTGCACCCCGACGCCTCGAAGCGCTCGGGCATCGGTGCGATCTCGGCCGCTCCCTACGGCTCGGCGGGCATCCTGCCGATCTCGTGGGCCTACGTCCGGCTCATGGGCGCCGAGGGTCTGACCCGGGCGACCACGGCCGCGGTGCTCTCGGCCAACTACGTCGCGGCCCGCCTGAACGAGCACTTCCCGGTGCTCTACCGCGGCGAGACCGGGCTGGTCGCGCACGAGTGCATCCTCGACCTGCGGCCGATGACCAAGGAGACCGGTGTCACCGTCGACGACGTCGCCAAGCGGCTCATCGACTACGGCTTCCACGCGCCGACGATGTCCTTCCCGGTCGCCGGCACGCTCATGGTCGAGCCGACCGAGTCCGAGGACCTCGGCGAGCTGGACCGGTTCATCGACGCGATGATCGCGATCAAGCGCGAGATCGACCGGGTCGCCTCGGGGGAGTGGACCGCCGAGACCTCGGTCCTGCGCGGCGCCCCGCACACCTCCCGGGCCCTCGTCGGAGACTGGGACCGCGCCTACACCCGCGAGGAGGCCGTCTTCCCGCAGGGCATCGACCCCGACAAGTACTGGCCGCCGGTCGCCCGCATCGACAACACCTACGGCGACCGCAACCTGGTCTGCTCCTGCCCGCCGGTCGAGTCCTTCGCCGAGTAGGCGCCGAGGCGTCACGTACGTCGGCCGAGCCGTCATTCAGGTGACGGCTCGGCCGACCGGGCTGACGCCTCGGCAGGTCAGCTGAGGGTCATGGTGGGCTCGCCGCCGGCGTTGAGGCCGGTGCCGTGGGTGCAGGTGCCCGACCTCGGCGCGCCGGCGTTGTAGGCCTGGCGCAGGCAGTTGCGCAGGGCGAGCTGGCCCCAGTAGTTGGGGTGCAGGCTCTCCTGGATGTAGTAGTTGCCGCTCGCGGTGGAGACGGTGCGGATCTGGTTGACCCACTCGGTCCTGTCCACGGCGCCGGCGGCTCGCCAGCTCGAGAGCCCCTTCTCCTCGAGCAGGCCCACGGAGCTCTCGCACAGACGACGCCCGGCGAACGCGCCGGTGACGTCGAGCGTCTTGATGTTGGTCAGGCCGGAGTCGGCCGCCGCACCCGAGATCGCGTTGTTGATCGTCGGCAGGATCGTGTTGTACGCGTAGTCGGCGTCGGCGTTCCAGAAGCCGCAGCCGCCGGTGTTCTGACGGGTGTAGCCGGACTCGCTGTAGCGGTAGACCGACGAGGTCGCCAGCGGCGAGGGGACGTTCTGGACGATCAGGGTCCAGGCGGTGTCGGCGTAGCCCGCGTTGCGCATGGCGGTGCGTACGTTCCCGAAGGCGGTGGCGATCCGCGCGCGAACCGCGGCGACGTTGCCGGCCGCCATGGCGCTGGTGACGACCGAGTCGTCCTTGCAGTAGTCCTTGAGCCAGGAGGGCGAGGTCAGGAAGTCCTGGACGCACTGGGTGACGATGGCGGCGAAGTTGAAGTCGTTGCCGCCGATGCCGATCATCACCGCCTTGACGTTGTGGCTCGCCGCGAAGTTCTGCAGCATCAGAGCCTGGCCCTGGTTGGCGCCGCTGGAGTAGAAGTCGATGCCCGGCTTGAAGTAGCCCTCGCTGGTCGTGGTCGTGGCGACCTTCGCGCCCGAGCAGGCCAGGTTGAGGCTGCTCACGCCACCGCCGAGGTGTGCCTCGGCCGCCGTGCTGCGGTGGCACCGGTTGATCGTCTCGGCGGTGTGGGTGGCGTTGTCGAAGTACGCCGCGCTGCCGCCCGCGTCGATGAGCGACTCGCCGGAGTTGCTGTTGCCCGCCCAGCGGCCGGCTTCGCCCGAGACGTAGCTGTCGCCCACGGTGACCAGCCAGGGCGTGCCGCTGCCGGGGCCGTCGGCGTGCGCGGGTGAGGCCATCAACGTTGTCACCGACAGCAGGGACGCGGGGAGGAGAAGGGTTGCGGCGACCTTGGCGACGCGGGTGGTGAGACGGGGCACGGAAACCTCCGGTTGGTCTGGGACGGGCTTCCGCGGTGCGGAGCCGCCCCAGGCTAGTGACGTACGTCACTCCCGGGGAATGGCTGGAAAGTAATACCTGTCGAGGCGAAGGTTAATTCTTCGGCGAGGCCGGCGAACGACGCGAGGGCTTCCGGCCTCAGGTGCCGAGCACCTGAAGAGTCGAGCCTTCGCGTCCCTTGGCCACCGCCAGCTGGGTGGGGATGCGCTCGCGCATCTCGGTGACGTGGCTGACCACGCCGATGATGCGACCGCCCTCGCGCAGGGTGTCGAGGACGTCGAGCACATCGTCGAGGGTGTCGGCGTCCAGGGAACCGAAGCCCTCGTCGACGAAGAGGGTATCGAGCATCTGGCCGCCGGCCTCGTTCATGATCACGTCGGCCAGGCCCAACGCCAGTGCGAGGGAGACCACGAAGGTCTCCCCGCCCGACAGGGTCGCCGGGTCGCGCGACTCGCCGGACCAGTCGTCGCGGACCATCAGCGCCAGGCCGCCGCGGCGGTCGCCGGCACCCTTGGCCGCGGAGTGCTCCAGGGCGTAGCGCTGGTCGCTCATCTTCGCCAGCCGCTCGTTGGCGGCGGCGACGACCTGGGTGAGGCGGTAGGCCACGACGTAGGCGGACAGGCTCATCTGGAGCTGGTTGTCGCTGCTCTTCCCCTCGGCGAAGGAGGCGATCCGGGCGGCGATCTCGAGGTCGTCGCGCACCGGCGCCCAGGCCGAGAGCGCGGCGGTCAGGTCGCGTTGCAGGGAGTCGAGGCGGGCGGCTCGGTTGGCGGCGGTGTCGGCTGCCGAGCGAGCGGCATCGGCGGCGTCGGCGGCCTTGCGGTGGGCGGTGGAGAGCGCCGCCAGGTCCGGCTCGTCGGTGGCCAGGGTCTCGGCGGCGCCGGGGGAGTCGAGGGTCGCCCTTGCGGCCGCCAGGCTGTCGGCGTACGCCTTGATCTGGCTGTTCAGCGCGGCGACCTGCTCCGGCGGGAGCGCGGCGGCGAGGGCGCTCTCGGGGGTGTCGAAGCCGGCCCGGACCGCGGTGGCCGCGAGGGTGCGCTCGGCGCCCGCGAGCGCCTCGGCGGCCCGCTCGGCCGCCTCCAGACGTTCGAGGACGGTGGTCGCCGACCGGTGCTCACGGTCGAGGGTGGCGAGCAGGGCATCGAGATCCGGGTGGTCGCCACGGATGTCGCTCAGCTGCTCCTCGAGCCGCTCGCGCTCCTCGGTGAGGTGACGGAGCGTGGTCTCGAGCTCCGCCGCGCGCGTCTCCAGCTCGGCCCGGAGCGTGGCCGAGCGGGCCCGGGTCTCCTCGGCGGCGGTGAGCTCGGCGCGCAGGCCGGGCTCGCGCGCGGCGACGCGCTCCAGACCCGCCAGGCGCTCGGCCAGCGACGCGGCGGGCTCGTCGGTCTCCCCGACGGTCTCCTGGGCGAGTTGGAGGCGGGTGGTGAGGTCGCGCACGTGCTGGTCGCGGGCGTGCTCCTCGGCGCTGGCGTTGTCGTAGGCCGCCTGGGCGGCCTTCTCAGCCGCGGCGTCGGGAGCCCCCTCGGCGGGAGAGGCCTTGTGCGGGTGCTCGTGGGACCCGCACACCGGGCAGTCCGCGCCGACCGCGAGCGCACCGGCGAGCTCGGCGGCGATGCCGTCCAGCCGGGCCTGGCGTACGTCGAGATAGCGGGTGCGCGCCTCCATGGCGGCCGTCCTGGCCGACTCGTGCCGGACGCGGGCATCGACGAGCTCCCGGGTCAGCCGGTCGACCTCGGTGACGGCGGCGACCTGGGCGCGCAGCACCGGGATCGCGGCAGCGGCCTCGGTGGCGGCGGCCAGATCCGCGGTGAGTGCCTCGGCCCGCTGCGGCAGCTCCTCGGCGAGCCGGGCCTGCTCTCGGGTCTGGGTGAGGATCCTGTCGCGCTGCGTGCCGGTCGCCGCCAGCTCGCGGGTGACCTCGCTCAGACGGCGCTGGACCGGCACCAGGGCGCGGGCCTGGGCGAGGCGGGCCGAGATCCGGTCCACGGCCGCCTTGGCATCGGGCAGGCTCAGGTCGCGCGGGGCGAGGGAGGTCGCCCTGGCGTGCTCACGCCTCGCCTGGTCGGTGAGCTCGCTGACCCCGGCCACGGCCTCGGCCCGCTGGGCAGCCTCGACGCGGCGTACGCGCTCCTCCTGCTCCTCGGCCGCGGCGACGAGACGGCTCTCGGCCGCAGCGGCCGCCCGCAGGCCGCGCTGCTTCTCGGCCATCGCGCGAGCGGCGTCGAGGGCGGCAAGGGTCTCCGACTCCGCGGCGAGGGCCTCCATCGCGGCGCCGGAGGTGACGGCCTGCGACTCGGTGGCCTCCTCGGCCAGGGTGCGCGCCCAGGTGGCGATCGCGCCGTCGCCGGCGGGGAGGCCGAGGTCGTGGACGTCCCAGTCGTCGGGGAGCGTGACGGCCGCGGTCTCGCTGATCCGGCTGACCACCTCGGCGACGCCGGCGTTGAGCTCCTCGGAGCGTCGCCGCAGCTCGACGCGGCGCTCGCGCAGCCAGCGCTCGACATCGGCGAACCGCTCGGTGCGGAAGAGCCGCTCGAGCAGCCGCTTGCGCTCCTCGGCGCTGGAGCGGAGGAACGCCTGGAAGCGGCCCTGGGGGAGCATCGCGACCTGCACGAACTGGGTGAGGGTCATCCCGAGGAGGTCCGAGACCAGGTGACCGGCCTCGTCGAGGCGAGTGGTGAGGGTGCGCCACTCCTCGCCGACCTGTTCCATGAGCACGACGGAGGCCTGCTGGGTCGTGGTGCCGGCGCCACGCCGCTTGGGCCGCTCCCACGACGGGGAGCGGGTGATCCGGAAGCGCCGCTGGGCGAGCGTCGCCTCCAGGACGACCCGCGTCGCGACCTCGGCCGGGGCCCGGTCGCTGCGCAGCCGCTTCGCAACCGAGCGGTCACCGGGGACATCGCCGTAGAGCGCGAAGCAGACCGCGTCCAGGACGCTCGTCTTCCCTGCTCCGGTGGCACCGGAGAGCAGGAAGAGACCCGCCTCGGAGAGCTGGTCGAAGTCGACGCTCACCGTGCCCGTGAACGGGCCGAACGCGGCGATCTCCAGGTGGTGCAGGCGCATCAGAAGAGCACCTCGAGCCACTCCTCTTCCTCGGCCTCGCCGGAGCGCGAGTCGAGCGAGTCGACCTCGGGATCCTCGCAGCAGGCGTCCACGGCGCTCTGCAGCAGCGCCAGCTCGGCCTTGGCCGCAGGCTCGCCGCGGAGCTCGCTCACGAACTCGGTGACCAGGTCGATGTCGCGCCGCGGCCGGGACGGGTCGGGCTGCGACAGGGCACCCAGGACCGGCGCGGTCGACTCGAAGCCGAGCACGAGGGTGTGCGGGAAGCGTCGCCGCAGCCGCTCCATGGCCTGGGCCGGACGGATCCGGTCGGTCAGGGTGACCTGCAGCCACGACTGCTCGTGGACCTCGTGGCGCGGGTCGCTCAGGAGCTCCTCGAGGGTGCCTCGCAGCCGGGCCAGCTGCCGCGGGACCGGGGCCTCCACGAACTCGCTGGCGACGAGACCGGACTCGTCGAGATCGATGAGCCAGGACCCCTTGAGATGGTTGGCCTCGGAGAAGGAGTAGGCCAGCGGCGAGCCGCTGTAGCGCACCGTCTCGGTGATCGTGTGGCGCCCGTGGAGATGGCCGAGGGCTGCGTAGGAGATGTCCTCGAAGAGGCTGGCAGGCACCATCGAGACGCCCCCGACGGAGATGTCGCGCTCGGAGTCGGAGGGCTCGGCACCGGTGACGAAGGCGTGGGCCATCACCACGCTGCGGCCGCCCCGCCGGGAGAGGTCGGCACGGACCCGTCGCATCGACTCGCCGAGCGCCGCCTGATGGGAGCGCGACTCCAGGCCCCAGGAGGCCCGGGCGGCATCGGGATCGAGATAGGGGAGCCCGTAGAAGGCCACCTCGCCGTGCTCGTCGGGGAGCATCACCGGGCGGCCCACACCGGCCAGGTCGGTGCGGATGAAGATGCCGGCGGCGTCGATCAGCTCCGAGCCGAAGCCCAGACGCTGAGCGGAGTCGTGGTTGCCGCTCGTGATGACGACCTTCGCCCGCGAGGCCGCCAGCCGCGCGAGCGCCTCCGAGGCCAGCCGCACCGCGTCGACCTGCGGAAGCGCACGGTCGTAGACGTCGCCGGACACGCACACCACGTCGACCTCCGCCTGCTCCACCACCGAGAGGAGATGGTCGACGTACGCCGCCTGGTGCCCGAGCATGCCCTCCCGGTGGAAGGACCGGCCCAGATGCCAGTCGGAGGTGTGCAGGATCCGCATGAACCGAAAACTATCGGTGAGCACGGACAGTCTTGACGCCGACTCACCGCCGAGGCCTGGCTACACCGGGTAGGTCACCTTGATCGCCAGGTGTCGCTGCAGGTTGTCGGCAGCATCGGAGACCCGGCGGCGTACGCCCGGGTCCAGATCCAGCTCGACGACCGCCCGCGCTGCAGCGAGGGTCTCCTCGGTCACCGAGCCGCTCGGGAAGAACGCCTCGGCCGCCTCGGCCAGGCTCCAGCCCGAGCGCTTCTCGGCGGTGGCGGGGAGCTCGGTGAAGTAACGCTCCACGTAGCCTGCGGTGAGCTCGGCCGGACCGGTCCAGAACGCCCGTCCGGCAGCCAGGATGTCGTAGTTGGGCAGGTCGGTCTCGCCGGTGAACACCGACCAGCCGTACGCCTTCGCCTCGGCGTCGGGAATGCTGACCAGGGCGCCGTTGAGGTGGATGCGGGCCTCGTTGGCCGGCTCCGCGTCGTACGCCGCCTGCAGCTCCTCGCGGGTCGCGAACCCGTTCTCGGCGAGCTTGGCCAGGATGCGCCAGCGCAGGTCGAGATCAGTCTCGATGCCGGCCGGGGGAGCGGCGAGCCATTCCCGCAGCAGCGACTCCGAGCTCGCCGAGCGGATCGCCGTGCGGTAGGCCGAGAGCTGCAGCTCCGAGCCGGGAGCGACCTCGTCGAGCTTGCGCAGCGCCGCCTCGTGGAGCCGCTCGCGAGCACCCGCCGGGGCCAGCGGCACCACCGACCCGAAGAGCCAGGGCATGGTGCGCCTCGGGGAGTCCTCGAGGTCCTCGACCGGCAGCGACGCCTCGGCGATGTCGATGACGTCGGCCGGGTCGACCGCGGCGTTGAACCAGGCGCTGCGCAGGTTGTTCCACACGCCCGCGCGCAGGCCGTCGTCGGTGATCTCCGGGAGCGCCGCCTTGAGCGCCTGCACCGTCTCCCAGTCAGGGATCACCGAGGCCCAGGTGTCGTCGTAGGGGTCGAGCACGACCGCGTTGGCGGCGACCTCGAACGGTGTCCGGTCCCCGGTGACCGTGATCTCCGACGTGGTCCACTGCGTGCCGTTGAGGATCGCGGCGCGGAAGGTGTGGGAGCGGTCGGCGGGGTGCAGCGACGGCGCGGTGCGGTTGACGACCATCTTGGCCGGGTCCCACGAGAGCGTGTCGGGGCCGGCGGTGAGCAGCCACTGGGAGGTGAAGGTGTCGAGGTCGAACTCGACACCCGCGTCGTCGGCGGCACGGGCCCAGGACGCGAACAGGTCGTGCATCGTCGCGTTGCCGAACCGGTGCCGGGTGAAGTGGTCGATCGCGCCCGCGAAGAAGACGTCGTCACCCAGGGACGCGGCCAGCTGGCGCAGGATCGCGGAGCCCTTGGAGTAGGAGATCCCGTCGAAGTTCTGCAGCGCCGAGACGGCGTCCTCGGCGCCGTTGCCGGCGACCGAGTGCGTCGAGCCGCGCTGGTCGGCGGTCAGCCCCCACTGGCGCCGGGCGTAGGACATGTCGGCCCAGGCGTCGTCGTACTCCGTCACCTCGGCGGTCACCCGGTTGCCCATGTACTCGGCGAACGACTCGTTGAGCCACAGGTCGTCCCACCACTGCGGCGTGACCAGGTCGCCGAACCACTGGTGAGCCATCTCGTGGGCGACCGTGGTGGCGCGCTGGATCCGCATGCCCCGGGTCACCCGCGAGGTGAAGACGAGCGGGTCCCGGAAGGTCACGCAGCCCGGGTTCTCCATCGCGCCCGCGTTGAACTCCGGCACGAACGCCTGGTGGTAGTTGCCGAACGGGTAGCGGATGCCGAAGAGCCGGTGGAACTCGTCGAAGCACTGCTTGGTGAGCGTGAAGAGCTCCTCGGCATCCTTGTCGAGGTCGGCGGCGATGCTCTGCCGCGAGCTCAGCGACAGCGGGATCCCGTCGTGCTCGTCATGGATCATGTGCCAGGGACCGGCGACGAGCGTGACGAAGTACGTCGAGAGCGGCTGGCTCCGCTCGAACTCCCACTCGCCCGGCGAGGTCTGGGTGCCGGGCGCGTTGCCGATCACCGTCCAGTCGAGCGGCGCGGTCACGTGGAAGGTGTAGGGCGCCTTCAGGTCCGGCTGATCGAAGCAGGCGAAGATCGTCGGGGCGGCGTCCATGAAGCACATCCCGTAGACGTAGGCCCTCCCGTCGGCCGGGTCGACGCTGCGGTGCAGCCCCTCGCCGTCGTTGCGGAACGGCATCGTGGCCTCCACGACGAGCTCGTTGGCGCCCTCCTGCGTGGTGATCGGGAGACGTCCCTTGGCGAGCGTGGCCGGGTCGATCGGGCTGCCGTTGAGGCTGATCCGCGCGACCGAGACCGGTTTGAGGTCGACGAACGTCGGCCCGCCCTTCGAGGTGAACCGGATCGTCGTCACCGAGTCGAAGGTCTCCTCGCTGGAGGCCAGGTCGAGACGTACGTCGTAGTCCTCGATCTTCAGCAGACCGGCACGGGCGATGGCCTCGTCACGGCGCAGGGGCAGGCTCTGGGTGCTCACGTCGCACAGGCTAACGGGCAGATGGCACTCTTACCCCATGACTTCCTCTGCGGCAGACCTGCGCTCGGTATCTCTGGAGAAGATCGGCGAGCACCGCTTCCGTGCGACCAACGAGCGCGGCGGCTCCGTGGTGATCGGCCACGGCGACGACCCCGACTTCACCCCGGTCGAGCTGCTCCTCGCGGCGCTGGCCGGCTGCAGCGCCCTGGACGTCGACTTCATCACCGCGAAGCGGTCCCCGATGGAGACCTTCGAGGCCCTCGCCGCGGCCACCAAGATCCGCGACGAGCACGGCAACCGCCTCGTCGACCTCTCGGTCACCTTCGACATCACCTTCCCCGAGGGTGAGGCCGGCGACGCCGCCCGCACGGTCCTCCCGGACGCGATCAAGAAGTCCGAGACCCGGCTGTGCACCGTCGGCCGCACCATCGCCGTCGGCAGCCCGGTCACCTACGGCGAGGGCGCCCTGTCGTAGCCCCCTGCCCCCGCGCCGAGGCGTCAGGGGAGCAGGAGGGCGGAGTCGCCGAACTCGTGCCACAGATAGCCGTCGGCGACCGCGGCGTCGTAGGCGGCCTGGGTGAGCCGGGGGCCGGCGACGGCCTCGACGAGCAGCAGATGGCTGGCCTGCGGGTCGTGCCAGCCGGTGATGAGCCCGTTGACGACGTACGGCGGGTTGGCGGGCGTGATGACCCGGTCGGTCCACCCGCTGGCGGCCCTGACCGCGCCCGTCGCCGGGACGACCGCCGACTCGACCGCGCGGGTGACGGTGGTGCCGGCCGCGACGACGCGGCCGCCGGCGTACCTGGTCTGCTCCACCAGCCTGGCCGTGGTCTCGGAGACCTCGAACCACTCCGCGCCGGGGGCCTCGCCGGCCTCCTGGGAGGAGACGCCGGTGTGCAGGGTGACGGGCGCGATCTGGATGCCGCGGGTGACCAGCTCGGTGACCAGCGGATGGGTGAACGGGCGCGCCGCCGAGGGCATCTCGGCGCTGCCGGGGCGGTGGCCGAAGACGGTCTGGTAGGCCGAGAGCGGGTAGCGCCGGTCGAGATAGCCGTACGCGATCGGGCGGCCGGCTCGCTCGAGCTCGGCGCTCACATCGCCGGTGACACGAGCGCGCCAGAGCCGGTTCCCCTCCCCGGTGGGGGAGGAGGCCCGGCCGTCGGGGTAGGGCTCCCGCAGGGTGACCCGGAGGCCCGCGGTCACGATCACGTCGCCCTCCTCGGCGTCGAGCACCGACCGAGCGGCGTCCGGAGCCGAGCGGATCTCCACGACCCAGCCGGTGTCGAGACGCTGCGCCAGGTGGAGCACGACCCGGCCACGTCCGATGTGGTCGGCGTCGAGCTGACGCGCCTCGGTCACCGAGTCGTTGACGACGACCAGGTCGCCGGGCGAGAGGTGGTCGGCAAGGTTGCGGAACCTCGCATGTCGTACGCCTCCCGGGGACGCCACGAGCAGGCGCACGCCGTCGCGTTCGAGGCCGCGCCACTCCGCGGGCGCGGGCGCGGTGGTGTCCTCGGGGAAGGGGAAGGTGGTCGTCGGTCGTTCGGCGAGCATCGTCATCGGGTTGCTCCAAGCTGTGCGAGATCGGTGGCGCGGTAGCGCCCGGTCGGCTGCGTGCTCGCGAGCAGTGCGAGCAGGTGCGGAACGACCGATTCCGGAGGCGGGCGGTCGGAGACGTCCTCACCGGGGAAGGCGGCCTGGTGCATCGCGGTGCGCATGTCACCGGGGTCGACGGCGTACGCGCGGATGCCGTTCTCCTCACCGAGGGTGAGGACCAGATGGTCGAGCGCGGCCTTGCTGGCGGCGTACGTTCCCCAGGTCGGGTAGTGCTCGACCGCCGCGTCGCTGGAGATGCCCACGAGGGTGCCGCGCGAGGCGATCAGGTAGGGGAGGAGTCGTTGGGTGAGCGTGAGCGGGGCGAGCAGGTTCGTCTCGAGCACACGGGTGAAGAGGCTCTCGGGCACCTCGGCCAGCGGAAGCATCGGACCGAGCTCGCTGGCGTTGTGCACGAGCAGGTCGAGGCGCCCGTGACGGGCGACGGCGGCGGCGATCGCGTCCTGATGGTCCGGATCGCGTACGTCGCCGGCCAGGCTCGTCGCAAGCGAGCTGTCCGGCAGGGCGGTGTGGAGCCGGTCGGCGTCGCGGGCGTCGGTGACGACGCTCCAACCCCGCTCGAGGAGGGAGGTCGCCAGGGCGAGCCCCAGCCCCGCGGAGCCACCGGTGATGACGGCTACGTCGTTGTCTGATCTGGTCATGCCCCCTAGGATTCAACCTAAAGTGAACTTGAGATCAAGGGCCGTGACAGAAAAGAGTGAGATGAACACCCACGACCTGCTCACGATGGGCGAGGTGACCCGTCGCAGCGGCTACGCGGCCTCCGCGGTCCGCTACTACGAGAGCCAGGGCCTGATCCAGGCCGAGCGATCGGCCGGGGGACAACGTACGTTCGAGCGCAGCGTCCTGCGCCGCCTCGCCTTCATCCGGGCGGCCGCCAACGTCGGGCTCTCCCTGGACGAGATCAAGGCCGAGCTCGACTGCCTGCCGGGGGACCGGACGCCCACCAAGGCCGACTGGGCCCGGATGTCGAAGCACTGGCGCCGCCGCCTCGAGGAGCAGATCCACGCCCTCGAGCGTCTCCGCGACAACCTCGACTCCTGCATCGGCTGCGGCTGCCTCTCCCTGCAGCGCTGCCGTATCTCCAACCCCGATGACGCCGCTGCCGCCCAGAGCTCCGGCGCCGTCTATCTCCCCAAGGTCCTGCGCCGCGACCCGCCCCGCCGACGCGTCTGACCCAGCCGAAGCGTCAGCTGGGTCAGACGAGGCGTGACGCCTCGGCAGGGTTGGTCAGCCGACGGTGATCGTCTCGAAGTTGACCGGAGTCTTCGGGGCGCCGGTGCCGTCGGGGCCGGGCTCGCCCACGCCGGCCTCGCCGACCTTCTGGAGGGTCTTGATGGCGGCCTCGTCGAGGGTGCCGAAGACGGTGTAGGCGGGCGGGAGCTGGGTGTCGCCGAAAACCATGAAGAACTGGCTGCCGCCGGAGTTGGGCTGGCCGGTGTTGGCCATCGCGAGGGTGCCGGCGGGGAAGGTGTCGGTGTCCTTGAACTCGTCGGGGATGGTGTAGCCCGGCCCGCCGGTGCCCTGGCCGGTCGGGTCACCGCACTGCAGCAGCTCGAAGCCCGGGTTGGCGCCGAGGCGGTGGCAGCTGGTGCCGTCGTAGTAGTCCTGCGAGGCCAGCGAGAGGAACGAGTTGACCGTGCAGGGCGCCTTGTCGGCGTCGAGGGTGATCGCGAGCGGGCCCACGGAGGTGTTGATGGTCGCGGCGACCTTGCCGGTGTACTGCGCGGTCTTCTCCGGCTGGTCCACCTCCTTGGAGGCACCCATCGGGTCCTCGGTGTAGTCGCAGCTCGTCGTGCCGGGCTTCACGATCGACTTCCAGTCGCTGGACTCGCTCGACTTCGGGCCCTTGCTCTCCTCGGCCTCGCCGGATCCGGACCCGTCGTCGGAACCACAGGCGGAGAGCGTCAGGAGCAGGGCAGCGGCGGCTACGGCCGGGAGCGCACGAGAAGGCATGGCCAGATGCTAAGGGAGCGGTCCCAACGAGTCCGCGACGGACCCCGCGGGGCGATGCCGGCAACATCCGCAGCACGCACCGAAGCCGCGCACTATCGCACACCCTCGTTGCCGGGCGCGATACTGCACCAGCCCCACCGCACCCCAGAACGCAACGACAGGGGAGGGCTCGGCTAGCCTCCAGCCGTGCCACTGCTCTCCCTGCGTTTCGAGCTCGACGACCTGACCCGGCCCGAGGTGGTCCGGCTCCTGGAGGACCACCTCGAGGACATGTACGCGGTGACGCCGGCCGAGTCGGTGCACGCGCTCGACCTCGAGGCGCTGAAGGTGCCCGAGATCGCGTTCTGGTCGGCCTGGGAGGAGACCGAACTCGTCGGCTGCGGCGCGCTGAAGTCGCTCGGTGAGGGCGACTACGAGCTCAAGTCGATGCGCACCACGGCCGCCGCCCGTGGCCGCGGCATCGCGACCGCACTGCTCCGCCACCTCGTCGAGCAGGCCAGGTCACAGGGTGGTCGCCGGGTGCTCCTGGAGACCGGGACCGAGGCCTTCTACGAGCCCGCCCGGCGCCTCTACGCGGGCAACGGGTTCACCGAGCGCCCGCCCTTCGGCAGCTACGTGCTCGACCCCAACTCGGTCTTCTTCGAGCTCTCGCTGTAGTCGTCGACCGGCGCAGCGCCCCGTCGGAACAGCAGGTCGTCGAGGGCGAGCTTGGTGCGGCGTACGACGATCAGGTAGACCGCGATGGCGAGCCAGCCCAGGTCGCGCAGGGTGTCGGCGAGGTAGGCCGGGTCGGCCGAGGCGCCGCCGCCGCCGAAGCAGCCGCAGTCGATGTTGAGCCCGCGCGCCCACGCCGAGGTGATCCCGACGAGGAACGAGCACAGACCGAGCGCCGTCGCCACCGCCGCGGTCCGGGTGAACAGCCCGAGGATGAGCAGCACGCCGAGCACGATCTCGGCGATCGGCATCGCGATGGCGTACGCAGGGGCCAGCTGCCACGGCAGCAGCTGGTAGCCGCGCACGGCCTGCTCGGTGATCGCCGGCTCGGGCAGCTTGGCGAGCCCGGCAGCGAGGAAGACGAAGCCGAGGTAGAGGCGGCCGGCGAGGCCGATCCAGCCCAACAGGTCAGCACGGGTCCTCATGAGAGCACCACCCACGACGTTCGCAGCACCCCGGCGACGACGAACGCAGCCACGACCGCATAGCCGGCCCACAGCAGCGGCGCCGGGGAGACCTCGTCCCGGATCTCACGCCTCACGAACCACACCCCGAGCGCCAGCACGGCCACGGAGACCGCGACCAGCCCGACGACGTACCACACCTCGTTCACCTCGCCAGAGTGCCACAGCCGAGGCCGACAACCACCGCCCGGACGCCCGCCCTCAGCGCATCTTCAGGCTGCAGGCGGCCTTCTCAGGAAACCAGCGGCGTGCGGGAGGATCACAGGTCGGTGAAGTCGGCGTAGAGACAGGCGTGGTCGGAGGCCGCGTGCTGCGCCGCGGTCAATGTCGGGAACAGGTCCCACGGGTCCTTGGTGCGCGGCCCGTGCCACACGCCCTTGCGGAAGACGCCGCCACCGGTCTGCTTGGCGCGCAGCGCGGGGGAGAGGAGCAGATAGTCGATCTTGTCGTCCTCGTTGCCGGAACCATACGTTCCGCGGCGGTGGTTCCAGTCCCAGTTGGCGTGCTCGCTGGCATCGACGAGACCGGAGACCGACAGCAGCGGTGACAGCGACTCGCTGCCAGGGGAGTCGTTGAGGTCGCCCGCGACACAGACGTGCTCGATCCCCTCCTCGAGCAGCCCCCGGTAGATCTCCGCGACCCGTTTCGCCTGTCGGCCGCGCCGCTTGGCGCCCTGCGGGTCGCCCTTCTCGGAGTAGCCCTTGGACTTGAAGTGGTTGGCGAGCACCACGATCCGCGCGCCGCCGGGAGCCTCGAGGTGATACTCGCAGCAGTCGCGGGAGAAGACCACGCCCTCCTCGTCGCGGTCGAAGATGTGGGTGCGGATCTGCACCAGGCGATAGCCGTCGCCGACCATCACCCCGACGTCGATGCCGCGCTCGTCGTTGCCCTCCACGACCATCACCTGCTCGTACGCCTCGGCGCCGACCTCCGGCAGCAGCGTCTGGGAGAACATGTGCAGCCCCGGGCGGTCGTCGGCCTCGACGACCACCGCGACCTCTGCTCGCAGCTCGGCGAAGACGCGCGCGGTGTTCTCGGTGGCGACCTCGTCGACGGCGGTGGTCTTGAGCTCGACGAACCCGACCCAGTCGTTGCGGCCCTTCGCCACCAGCTGCACCGGCCCCGAGCGCGGGCGTTTGAGCAGCGCGCCGCGCATCTTCCGCAGCCGCGCGAACTCACCCTCGTCGCTCTTGAGCAGGCCGAGCTTCTCGAGGTTGTCCAGGATCTCCTGCTCGTCGCCCGCGTAGCTGGGCTGGGCGAGCAGGGTGGAGACGCGGGCATGTGCGGTCAGGACCGCTCGCCGCGTCTTGGCATCGACCGATTCGGTGTCCATCGCCTTCGGCCGGGCGAAGAGGTTCTCCACGTTGAACGATGCGAGACGCATGTCTCCAGGCTAGGACACCTTGCCGGTCAGCGGGTCGCGATCGGTGAGGCAGTAGACCTGCCCGTACGGCGCCCGCATCACCGTCCACCACTCGAAGACCCCGACGGTCTCGGCGCCGAGCGCCTCGTGGCGGCGGGTCTCCCCGGCACGGTGGGCGACCGCGACGTCAGGGTGTGCCCGGACCTCGCCGTCCTCGTCCTCGAGCCGCTGCAGGAGGATCCGGAGCCCGCCGTGCGGATCGGGGTCGGCGAGGCGTACGAACTCGGGGGTCGCGGCCGGCTCCGGAGCACGCCCGGTGACCGCGGCCCAGAAGGCGACCTCCTCGTCCCAGCGGGAGCGAGGGATGTCGATGCACACCTGGTCCAGGACCCGCTCGGGCTCCGAGCGTGCGAAGCGCGGCGGAGACCCCTCGCCGAGGGTGTGGCAGAAGAGCATGCCGCCGGGGGAGCGCATCACCGCCACCCCGTCGTACGTCCACGCCGGACGTGCCCCGTGGGACGTCGAACGCTCGACGGCGGCCTCGCGATCGGCCGCGTCCAGGTCGACATGGACCCGCGGCCCGCCGTCGTCGAGAGCCTGCAGCTTGAGCCAGGCATCGCCGGTCTGCGGCACCAACGTGACGAACTGCCCCCGCTCGCCCCTCGGGCGCGAGAGCGCCCATCCGGTCGCCGCCGACCAGAAGCCGACAGCCTCCTCCCAGCGTTCACGCGGGACGTCCAGGAAGAGATGGAACCAGGCGGGTGCGCCGGCGGTGCTCATGGTCGCGACCCTACGCGGGTGGCAGGACGGACGGGGCCGAAAACGACGTACGCCGGGGCGCGCCGCGGCTGCGGCACACCCCGGCGTGGCACGGGATCAGCCCTGCTGGGAGATCCCGAACTGGACGTTGCCGGAGGCATCCATCCCGGCGTCGAGGACCTTGTCGTCGAGCTCGGCGGCGGCACCCTGGTCCAGGAAGACCCGTGCGCCCTCCTGCTCGATGACCTGGTCCTCCGCCTCGGCGGTCGGGACGAGAGCGGCGCTCAATGCGCCGTCCGGTTCTGCGTTGGAGGCGAGCCGGAGGCCGGCGCCCTGGGACTGCTCGGAGATCGAGCGGACGATCGTGGTGGCGTTCTCGGTCAGCTGAAGCATGTCGAGATCTTCCGTGGTTGGGTTCGGAGTACCCGCTCCACCATTCCTCACCATCCGGCCTCATTCAAGCCCGGCATGCCGCGCTCAGTCGTCCCAGCCCTCCGGACGGAGCTTCTTGGGGAGCTTCGAGACGACCGTGGCGTACGACTCGTCGACCGCCTCCAGGATCTCCTCGTCGGGGATCTCGCCGCCCCAGGACAGGTCGTTCCACCCCGAGCGACCGATGTAGCCGGTGACGGTCACATCGGCGGGATAGCGCAGCAGCCACTCATCGGCGACCTCTCGGGACGGGCCGCACTTCAGCCCCACCTTCGCGGCTCCGAGGAACGCGAAGATCTTGCCGCGCTCGCCCGGCCCGACCTTGATCACCGGGTGCTCGTGGTCCCACGGGTTGTCCGGCCACGCACCCGGTTTGGTGAGGCAGTAGGCCTGCAGCGACGTCACGTCCATGGCGACCATGCTGCCACCGCTGGAGGGCGCCCGGGACCCCGATTTCCGTCGGGTCAATCGCTGCACAGCGGGCCTAGAATGATCGCGAGGACAGTCGTTCTTCCTTTGG
Organism: Nocardioides sp. NPDC054178; assembly: GCF_055585005.1. Taxonomy (NCBI): domain Bacteria; kingdom Bacillati; phylum Actinomycetota; class Actinomycetes; order Propionibacteriales; family Nocardioidaceae; genus Nocardioides; species Nocardioides sp. NPDC054178. Next base: position 611,522 of record NZ_JBVJKY010000003.1, on the reverse strand, counting down.
CATGGGGCTGAGGAGGTGAATTCAAATGTCGTCTGAAAACCTGTCCATTCAGGAACATCCCGATATCGCGGCACTCCGAGACCGGTTCGATCTGACCGGCTCCTCCGCCACCGCACAGGTGGTCGACGGTGTCACGATGATGGCCGGTCTCTATCTGGCCATATCGCCGTGGGTCGTGGGCTTCAACACCACGGCATCACCACTGATGGTCAGCAACCTGATCGTCGGTCTCACGGTCGCTCTGCTGGCGCTCTGTTTTGCGTCGGCGTTCGGCCGCACGCACGGTCTGGCCTGGACCGTCCCGCTCATGGGTGCCTGGGCGATCGTCTCGCCGTGGCTCATGAACGGCGTCGACACGACCGGCGGAATGATCACGTCCAACGTGATCACCGGAGCGGTCATCCTGTTGTGCGGACTCGGCGCGTCCGGGTTCGGCACGTTGTTCAACCCGCGTAGGTAAGGCCCGCGGGACCCGTCACCGACCGGCCGAGCGAGGAGCGCTCGGCCGGCCCTCCGCCGGCCGGATCAGCCGATGTCCGCGCCGTAGACCTTCGTGACCGCGATCGTGATGAGCACGCGGCGGTCCGTGACCATCACCTCGCGGTACTCGTCCCAGTCGGGGTGCTCGCCGGCCCCGCGCCGGTAGTAGTCGACGAGCGCGTCGACCTCCGGGCTGTCGGGGGAGGCGCCCGGCCCGGTCAGCGTGACCGTGCCCTCGGCGGTCGCCCAGGACCGGCCTCCGGGACCGTCGACCTCGATCGCCGCCCGCGGGTCGCGGCGGAGGTTCTTGGTCTTCACCAGCCCCTCGCGGGTCGAGATCAGGATCTCGCCGCGCTCGCGGTCGTAGAACTGCCACACGGGCGAGAGCTGCGGCAGGCCGTCGGCCTTGATCGTGGCCAGGATCCCGTGGCGGGTCGTAGCGAGCAGCTCGTGTGCATCGAACGTCATGGTGAAGCGCCTCCTCGTCGGGCATCGCCCGGGTGGTCGTTGCCTTCTAGAAGGCAACCGGACACGACTTACTTCCCGTGCTCCTAATTCAGAGGTGCGCCGCGCGCAGGTCGGCTAGGTTGCCGAGAACCCGCACCGAAGGAGACCCCACATGCGTGCATTGATCGGCCGGATCCTGGTGGCGATGGGGCTGGTATCCCTGCTCCTCGCCACACCCGCCAGCCCTGCGGCAGCCGCCGAGGACGACATCCTCGACCGCCTGCTCGCCATCGACGGCGTCAGCCTGATCCAGGAGAAGCCCGTCTCGGGCTACCGCTACTTCGTCCTGACCTTCACCCAGCCGGTCGACCACCGCCGACCCGACGGTGACACGTTCGAGCAGCGGTTCACCGTGCTGCACAAGGACACCGCCCGCCCCACGGTGTTCCAGACCAGCGGCTACAACGTCTCGACCAACCCCGGCCGAAGCGAGCCGACCCGGATCGTGGACGGCAACCAGGTCTCGATGGAATACCGGTTCTTCACCCCCTCGCGCCCTGACCCGGCGGACTGGGACGACCTCGACATCTGGCAGGCCGCCAGCGACCAGCACGCCATCTTCACGGCGCTGAAGCCGATCTACTCCGCCAGCTGGCTCGCCACCGGCGGCTCCAAGGGTGGCATGACCGCCACCTACTTCGAGCGGTTCTACCCCCGTGACATGGACGGCGTCGTCGCCTACGTCGCACCGAACGACGTGGTCAACCGCGAGGACTCCGCCTACGACGACTTCTTCGCCACCGTCGGCACCGAGGACTGCCGCGACCGGCTCAACGGCGTCCAGCGCGAGGCGCTCGTCCGCCGCGAGGCGCTGAAGGCGAAGTACGCCGACCTGGCAGCCGCCGAGGGCTACACCTTCGAGACCGTGGGCAGCCTCGACGCTGCGTACGAGATGGTGGTGCTCGACTACGTCTGGGCCTTCTGGCAGTACGCGGGCACCGCTCAGTGCTCGAACATCCCCGCCGACGCCGCGACCGCCGCCGACCAGGCGATCTGGGACTCGATCGACTACTACTCGGGCTTCGGCTTCTACACCGATCAGGGCCTGAGCCCCTACACGCCCTACTACTACCAGGCCGGCACCGAGCTCGGTGCGCCGACGATCGGCTTCCCGCACATCGAGGACGAGCTGATCCGCTACGGCTACCAGCCGCCGCGCAGCTTCGTCCCGCGCGACATCGACATGCGGTTCGACCCCTCCGCGATGCGTGATGTCGACTCATGGGTGCGCAAGCACGCCCACCAGATGCTCTTCGTCTACGGCGAGGCCGACCCGTGGGGCGCCGAGCGCTTCCGCCCGGGTGCGAAGGCCACCGACTCCTACGTCTTCACCGCGCCGGGGATGAACCACGGTGCCAACGTGGCCGGCCTGGTTGCCGACGAGCGGGAGCTCGCCACCGCGCGGATCCTGGAGTGGGCCGGCGTCGCGACCGCCGCGGTCGAGGCCGACGCCGCCAAGGCGAAGCCGCTGGCTGCGTACGACGCCAAGCTGGACAAGCGCGACCTCAGGCGCGAGCCGACCCTGCGCTGACCAGGTTCGCTGACTGACGCCGCTGTGCCGTGGATCGCGATCCATGGCACAGCGGCGTCGGCGTTCGGCGCCTCGTCACTAGAGTGAGGCCACATGCGCGACGAGGCCATGCGGATCCCCGCCTTCGTCCGCTACTGGACCGCCTCCACGACAGGGGCGTTCGGCACCGCCGTCTCGACGGTCGCGATCCAGGTCCTCGTCGTCCAGGTGCTGGTCGCTACGCCCGCAGAGGTGGGCGTCGTCAATGCCGCCAGAGTCCTGCCGTACGCCTTCCTGGGAGTCTTCGCCGGCGTCCTGGTCGACCGGGTGCGGCGTAAGCCGCTGCTGGTCTGGTCGAACGCGGCGCAGGCGGTGGCGCTGCTCGCCATCCCGGGGCTGTGGCTGGTCGACGCGCTCTCGCTCTCGGCGGTGACCGTGGTGCTCTTCGTCGTCGGCGCGCTGTCGGTCCTCGAGATCGCCGCTCGACAGTCCTTCCTTCCGCGCCTGGTCCCGAGGACAACACTGCTCTCGGCCAACGCCCGCATCGACCAGGGCGACACCGTTGCGATGACCTCCGGACCGGCGCTGGGCGGTGGGATGGTCGCCGTGATCGGGGCGCCGTTCACCGTTCTCGCCGATGCGCTCACCTGTGCGGTCGGGGCGGTGTTGAACGCGCGTCTGCGGGTGGACGAGCCGTCGCTGCCGCGCAGGCCGAGCACACCAGCCGACGTGGTGGGTGACATCGCCGACGGCATCCGTTTCGTCTACCGCCATCGGACCGTCGCCCCGCACGCGATCTCCACCCACATCTGGTTCGTGGGCAATGCCGTGGCGGTAACGGCCTTCGCTCCGTTCGCGCTTCGCGAGATGGGGCTCGGCGCGGTGGCGTACGGCGTCGTGCTCGCGTTCACCGGCGTCGGTGGCCTGCTGGGGGCACTCGTCGCGGTGAGTGCCGGTCGCCGTCTCGGAGCGGGCTACGCGATGCTGCTCGGCGTCGTGGTCGCGCCGGTGGCCTGGGGCTTCACTGCGTTGGCACCACCCACGGTGTTCGGCGTCGTCCTGCTCGGTGCCGCTCAGGTGATCGCGGGCTTCGGGATGGGGATCGAGAACGCCAACTCGCTGGGATATCGGCAGTCCGTGACCCCGGACGGCATGCAGGGCCGGATGAACGCGACCATCCGGTCCGCCAACCGCACCTGCGCCGTGATCGGCGCCCTGGCGGGCGGGCTGATCGCCCAGGCCCTAGGGCTCCGCCCGGCGCTGTGGGTGGCGGTCGTCCTGTTCGTCGTGGCCGCCATCGTCGTCTTCGGAACCCCGCTGCGCACCGCCCGCCACGATTCGGATCTCGACTGAGGGCTTGTCTTCGAGCGCACTCGAAGCCATAGCGTCTGAGGTATGGATCTTGGACTCCACTACTTCACGTTCACCCACCCCGAGTGGGAGACCACGCTCGCCGACAAGCTGACCGAGACGGCCCGGATCGCAGACGAGGGTGGCGTCGACCTGCTCACCGTCATGGACCACTGGTTCCAGATGGAGCAGGCCGGCGGCCCCTTCGAACCGATGCTCGAGGGCTACACCACGCTGGGCTACCTGGCCGGGATCACCGACAACGTACGCCTCAGCCTGCTCGTCACCGGGGTGACCTACCGCCACCCGGGTCTGCTCGCCAAGATCGTCACCACCCTCGACCGGCTCTCCGGCGGCCGTGCGCTGCTGGGTATCGGTGCCGCGTGGTACGAGCGCGAGCACCGGGGCCTGGGTGTGCCCTACCCGCCGACCGCCGAGCGGTTCGAGCGCCTGGAGGAGACCCTCGAGATCTGCCGCCAGATGTGGTCGGACAACGACGGCGCCTACGAGGGCAAGCACTACCAGCTCGCCGAGACGATCTCGCTGCCGCAGCCGGTCGACGGCACGGTCCCGGTCCTGATCGGCGGGGGAGGCGAGAAGAAGACCCTCCGCCTGGTCGCCAAGTACGGCCAGGGCACCAACCTCTTCGGCGCCCCCGGCGCGGAGGCGGTCGAGACCGTCCGGCACAAGCTCGAGGTGCTCCGGGGTCACTGCGACGACCTCGGCACCGACTACGACGCGATCGAGAAGACCATGCTCTTCCAGGGTCCCTCGGTCGAGGACCCGGACGCGTTCCTGAAATCGATGGAGGAGTACGCAGCTCTCGGCATCACGCTCGTCGGGCTGATGCCCACGCCGTACGTCGACCCGGTGCCGTGGACCACCTCGCTCGTCGACCTGGTGCCGCGATTGAAGGAGATCTGAGCCCCACCGTGCGCGGCACGCCGTGTTTTCGTTTGATTAGGTATCGAATGGGTCGGCTACCTAGTATTTCCGAGTCTTGCGTCTCAATTCTCGGGGAGTGCGTGCGTGAGGATCCGGAAGAGCGTCTCGGCGCTGAGCATCACTACCTCGGTGGCGATCGTCGGTGCCGTTCTCGGCAGCTCGATGAGCCCTGCCACCGCGGCGGCCACGTCGCTGAACCCGATGAGCGTCAACGGTGGCTTCACGATCGTCACGACCGCCGACGCCACCCTCGGCAACTCTGAGCTGGAAGGGTCGGTGGCCGTTGGCGGTGACGTACGTTTCCCCAACGGCACCTACCCGATCATCCACACCTCGGGCCTGACGCCTCCGGACTATGACATCCCGGTCATCGACGGGGATCCCACCCGCCTGCTGACCGGCGGCACCTTCGTCCCCGGCGACAACGGCGAGGTCACCGTCGACTCCCGTGGCTACGTCGATGCCGCCCAGCGGGGGTTCGTCAAGATCGGCGACCTCGCCGACCTGCAGGTCACCGAGCGCGGCGCCGGCGCGGTCTGGATCGCCGACGGCCCCTCCGGCACCCAGCAGGGCATCTACGACCCCAACCAGCCCTACAACGGTGGCGAGCCCGGCTCCCGTGTCGGTGCTCCGGGGGCGTACGACGCCTACTTCGCCGGCCTGGAGATCTCTTCCGACGAGGCCACCGAGTGCCTGGCCGGCCTCACCCCTGTCGAGAGCGACCAGGTGCACGTGAGCACGCTCGCGCCGGGCGGCAACGCCGCCGAGATGACCGTCGACATCGAGGCGGGCAAGACCAACGTCCTCGAGATCCCGTACGCCCAGCTCAGCACCTTCAGCGTGCTGCGCACCACCGGTGCGCCGCTCGCGGCCGACACCCCGCTGGTCGTCCGCGTCGTCGGTGCTCCCGACGGTGCCACGATCGACCTGCCGCAGTTCGCCGGCACCGAGAGCCCCAGCGCCGACCAGCCCAACCCGATCGCGCCGTACGTCCTCTACGACTTCTCGTCCTACCCCGAGGGCACCGCGCTCACCATCGGTGGCGACACCCTGGTCTCGGGCTCCGTCTACGCCCCCGGCCTCGACCTGACCGTCGACGTCGGCACCCCCGTCGAGGGCCAGATCTTCACCGACACCCTCACCACCGGCGGCGGCGAGATCCACCACTACCTGTTCCTCGGCGACGTGGACTGCGGCTCCACGGTCGAGCCGACCCCGACCGAGTCTCCGTCCGAGTCGCCGACTGAATCCCCGTCCGAGTCGCCAACAGAATCGCCCTCGGAATCGCCGTCCGAGTCCCCGTCGGAGACTCCCTCCGAGTCCCCGAGCGAGACGCCCTCGGAGTCGCCGTCGGAGACTCCCTCCGAGTCCCCGAGCGAAGCCGTCCCTTCGACACCGGGACCGTCACCGGAGACGACGCCGAGCGGTGCGACGCTTCCCGACACCGGTGGTCCGTTCAGCGTGCCCGTGGTGATGAGCGGCGTCGCGTTGCTGGCTCTCGGCCTGCTGCTGATGCTGCACGCCCGCCGCGAGCGCAGCTGACCGCGGTCACGCGCGGCGCAGCGTCGCGGCGATGACCGCGCGGGTCTCGGCAGGGTCGATGACGTCGTCGATCTCGAACATCCGGGCGGCGTTGAGGGCGCTGGCCTGCTTGCGGTACTCCTCGGTGAGCACGGCGACGCGCTCCTCCCGCTCGGCCTCCGGCATCTCGGCGAGCTCGGCGGCCAGGGAGAGGCGTACCGCACCCTCCAGACCCATCGGGCCGAGGTGGGCGTCGGGCCAGGCGACGGTGAGCAGCGGGCGATGGGTGCTGCCGCCGAGCATCGCCTGTGCGCCGAGCCCGTAGCCGCGGCGCAGGATCACCCCGACCAGCGGGGTCGAGAGCTGGGCACCGGCGACGACCATCCGCGAGGCGTGCCGGACCAGGCCGCCGCGTTCGGCCTCGGGGCCGACCATGAACCCCGGGGTGTCGACCAGCGAGACCACCGGGAGGCCCCAGCGTTCGCAGAGCGCGAGGAAGTCGGCGGCCTTGAGGGACGCGTCGCTGGTGAGCGCTCCGGCGAGATGCGTCGACTGGTTGGCGATCACCCCGACCGCGATCCCGTCGATCCGCGCCAGCGCGGTCACCAGCTCGGGGGCATACGCCTCGCGGAGCCAGGTGACCGAGTCGATGTCGGCGAGCGCCTCGACCACCGGTCGTACGTCGAAGGCCTCGCGGTCGTTGCGGGGGAGGAGCGTCCGCAGGTCGGCCTGGTCGAGGGCCTCGCCGCCCTCGGCGGCCGGCTCGAGGTAGGAGAGGATGGTACGTACGGCCTCGACGGCGCCCGCCTCGTCCTCGACGAGCAGGTCGATGACGCCGTTGGCGGTCTGGTCCTTGACCGGACCGATCTCCTCGGGCGCGAAGCTCCCGAGCCCGCCTCCCGCGATCATCGCCGGCCCGGCCATCCCGAGGTTGGCGTCCGGGGTGGCGATGCGGAGATCCGCACAGCCGGCGAGGACCGCGTTGCCGGCGAAGCAACGTCCGGAGACCACGGCGATCCGCGGCACCATGCCCTCCAGCTCTCCCCAGAGCGCGAACGAACCGACATCGAGCGCGGAGACCAGTGGGATGTCCGTGTCGCCGGGACGGCCGCCGCCGCCCTCGGTGAAGAAGACGGCCGGCAGCCGCATCCGCCCGATGACCTCGATCAGCCGGTCGGACTTGCGATGCCCGCGCATGCCCTGCGTGCCGGCCATCACCAGGTAGTCGTAGGACAGCACCGCGCAGGGCGTGCCGGCGACGGTCGCCGTCCCGCCGATGATGCCGTCGGCGGGCGTCTCGACGACGAGGTCGGCCAGGTCACGGCGCCGTTCCTGGGCCGCGGTGATGAACCTCCCGTACTCGACGAACGAGCCGGGATCGACCAGGTCGGCGATGTTCTCCCGGGCCGTACGCCGCCCCTTGGCGTGCCAGCGGGCGACCTTGTCGGATCGCGCCGCGTCCGTGGTCAGGAAGCGGCGCGCGTGCAGCTCGGTCAGTCCGGTGGCGGGTGCGTCGTCGGTCACGGAGCACATGGTGCCACGTACGTTCGAGGCGTCAGGGGGTGACGATCGCGAACTCGGGATCGGGTGCCTCCAGGACCTCCAGCAGCTGCTGGAGCACACCGACGTCGCCGGTGTGCTCGATCCCGTCGAGCCGCCGCGCGCCGAGCAGCCCGGCGAGCTGGGGACGGGTGAGCCTCAGGGTGAGGCCGGCTGCCGGGTCCGGGGCGCCGTCGCGCCGGTGCACGAGCACACCGTTGTGCAGCCGGGCGTGCCACCAGCCTCCCTCGGAGGTGTCGTCGTGGTCGAGCAGATGCCAGTCGATGCGAAGGTCGAGGTCCCACGCCCTGGGCCCGTCGACCCGGATGGCGAGGGAGTCCAGCAGCTGGGAGACCGAGAGTGCGGCGAGCAGACCACGGCCGCCGCCGCGCGGGGCCGCCTTCGGTCCGTCGACGAGCTCTCGGGCGCCGGTCAGGTAGATGTTGCGCCAGGTGGCGTTCTCCGCCCCCTGCCCGAGCCTGGTGTACGCCGCCGCCAGGAGCTCACGGGCCGACTGCTCGCCCGGATAGGCGAAGACGACGTGGTTGAGCAGCGTCACCGCGAACCGCAGGTCATCGGTCTCCCCGGTCGCGACGATCTCGCGGGCCCGGGCCACCGCGGCACCGGCGCCGCCGAGCAGCCGCACCCAGCGGGTCGCCTCCTCCCGGGGCGGCAGCTCCCACAGGTGCGCCGGGTTGGCGTCGTACCAGCCCAGATAGCGCTGGTAGATCCCCTTCACGTTGTGGCTCAGGGACCCGTAGTAGCCGCGCGTCGACGGCTGCGCGTCGAGCACCGGCGGCAGGACCAGCTCCTCGGCGATCTCCTTCGGCGTCAGGCCGCGGTTGATGAGACGTACGGTCTGGTCGTGCAGGTAGGCGTAGACGTCGCGCTGCCCGGCGAGGAAGGCCTCGATCCGCTCGGCACCCCAGGTCGGCCAGTGATGGGTCGCGAACGCCACGTCGACCCGGGAGCCGAAGAGCGAGATCGCCTCGGTCAGGTAGCGCGCCCACAGCCGGGCGTCGCGCACCTCGGCGCCACGCAGGGTGACGATGTTGTGCAGGGAGTGGACGGCGTTCTCGGCCAGGAGCAGCGCCCGCCGCCCGGGGAGGTAGATGTTCATCTCCGCCGGTGCCTCGCTGCCCGGCGTCAGCTGGAACTCCATCTCGACCCCGTCGACGACGCGCGTCTCTCCGGTGCGGGTGATGGAGTCCGTCGGCGCGGCCAGCCCGATGGTGCCGGACGCGAGCCGCGGACCGAGGCCACAGCCGACGTGTCCCTCCGGCGCGATGGGCAGCATGCTGCCGTACATGAAGCCCGAGCGTCGGCCCATCGCCGGACCGACGTAGACGTTCTCCGAGACCGCGTGCTCCAAGAACCCCTCCGGCGCCAGGACGGGTACGTCACCAGCGGCCGCCGCGAGCACGGCGGCGATCCCGCCGAAGTGATCGGCGTGCGGGTGGGTGAGCACCACCCCCGTCACCGGCCGGTCCCCGCGATGCTCGCGATAGAGCCCGAGGGCGGCGGCCGCGGTCTCGGCCGTGGTGAGGGTGTCGATGACGACGATCCCGCGCTCGCCCTCGATGATCGTGAGGTTGGCGAGGTCGAGGCCACGGACCTGGTAGATGCCGTCGGTCACCTCGAAGAGGCCCTGCAGCGAGGTGAGCCGGCTGTGCTGCCACAGCCCGGGATGGACGGTGGCCGGGGCCGCGGAGTCGAGGAACGCGTCGGCGTCCGCATCGAAGGCGACGCTGCCGTCGGCCCTGGCCACGACGCCGGGCTTCAGCGCGGCGACGAACCCGCGGTGGGCGTCGGCCGCTTCCTGATCGAAGTCGGTCATCATGCCCCCAGCGACTTAACGAGATCGCGGATGACGCCGTTGCGCTGGATCTCGGAGGAGCCGGTCAGCACTCGGAACATCCGCAGCCGCCGCCAGATCACCTCGATCTCCGCGCCCCGGACCATCCCGGCCTTGCCGTGCAGCTGCAGCGCCGCGTCCGCGATCTCGAAGGACCGCTCGGCCACGAACAGCTTGCACATGAACGACTCGATCCGCGGGCGTTTCCCGGCATCGAGGTCGGCCAGGGCGTCGTAGGTCATCGACCGAGCGGCGTAGTAGTCGGTGGCCATGTCGGCGAGCCGGTGCTGGATCGCCTGCTTCTCCAGCAGCAGCCCGTCGAAGACGGTGCGGTGCGCCGCGAAGTCGAGGGCCAGCGCGAGCGCCCGGCGGGCAGCGCCGAGCGCGGTCGGGCAGTGCAGGAGCCGGTTGGCGGTCACCCGGCCGAGCGCGATCCGAAGCCCCTGGCCGACCTCGCCGAGCAGGTTCTCCTGTGGCACGAAGCAGTCCTCGAGCACGACGTCGCTCTCGATGTTCTGCCCCGAGAGCGGCAGCTCTCCGGGCAGCACCCGGCAGCCGGGGGAGTCCAGGTCGACGAAGAACGCGGCGTACGACTCCTCCTCGCCTGCCATGCGCGCCACCAGGATCGCGAAGTCGGCGAAGGTGCCGCCGGTGCTGAACACCTTGCGCCCGCTGACCAGGAAGCCGCCCGGTGTGGGGGTCGCGGTGGTCCGCATCCGGCGTACGTCGGAGCCGGCGTCGTCCTCGGTCATCGAGAAGCAGCAGGCGCGCTCACCACGGACGACCGGCATCAGGTACTTCTCGATCTGATGTTCGCTCGCGTGTTCGAAGATCGCGCCGACGCGGAGCGGTCCACCCATGTCGCCGAGCACGCTGGTGGCGAGCTGGCGGCCGGAGGCGCCGATCTCCTCCTTGAGCGCGGCCAGCTCGGTGAAGCTCAGGCCCTGCCCGCCGAGCGACTCGGGCAGGTGGATGCCGTAGAAGCCGAGCTCGCGGCTGCGTTGCCAGACCGGTTCCAGCATCGAGCGGTCCAGCGGCGTCTCCGGGCCCAGGCCGAGGCCGCGCTCGTAGTCGGCGAGCTCGCCCTCGAGGTAGTCGCGCAGCCGGGTGACCAGCTCGTCCAGGCGCGGGTTGTCGGGGTAGGACGGGGTGAGGGAGAAGGTCATCTCAGCCGACCTTCCGCTCGGTGCCCGCCCAGTCGCGCTCGCGCAGCGCCCGCCGGTCGATCTTGCCGTTGCGGTTGAGCGGGAGCGCGTCGGCGAACTCGATGATCCGCGGCACCTTCACCCCCGAGAGACGGGTGCGGCAGAAGTCGCGCAGCTCCTCCTCGGTGATGGTCTCGGTCGCGCCGGGGGTGAGGCAGACGTACGCCTTCACCGTCTCGCCCCACTTCTCGCTGGGCACGCCGACGACGCAGGCCTCGCTGACCGCCGGGTGCTCGTAGAGGACGGCCTCGACCTCGGAGCAGTAGACGTTGTAGCCGCCGGAGATGATCATGTCCTTCTTCCGGTCCACGATGAAGACGAACCCGTCCTCCCGGATCCGACCGAGATCCCCGGTGTGCACCCAGCCGTCGCGGAAGGTCTCGGCCGTGGCCTCGGGTGCGTGGAAGTACTCCCGGACACAGTCCGGGCCGCGCGCGACGATCTCGCCGATCTCGCCGGCCGGCAGCGGGCGGTGGTCGTCGTCGATCACGATCACCTCGGTGTCGTAGACCGGACGCCCGCAGGAGAGCAGCAGCTCCGGGTCCGACTCGATGCCGCGCACGACGTCCTCGGAGCTGAGGAAGGTGATCGCGCTGGTGGTCTCACCCTGTCCGTAGCCCTGGTTGACCACCGGGCCGAACGCCTCGACGGCCTCGCGCAGCCGCACCGGGCTGACCGGGGCACCACCGACGGTGAGGCTCTGCAGCGCGGACAGGTCGCGATCGCGCAGCGTCGGTGAGGCGAGGACGAGGTTGAGCATGACCGGCACGACGAAGGTGTGGGTCACCCGCTCTCGCTCCAGCGTGTCGAGGTAGGCCTCGACCTCGAAGGCCGGCAGCACGACCACGGCCGCGCCGCGGAAGAAGCAGCCGAGGATCACCATGCCGCTGGCGTGGGTGATCGGGCCGGGGGCGAGGTAGACGGCCTCGGCGGAGAGTGAACCGTAGGGATTCATCGCCAGCTTGCGCATGTTGGCCAGCCGGTTGCCGACGGTCTGGACCGCCGCCTTCAGCGTGCCGGTGGATCCGGAGGTGAAGTTGAGGACGGCCGGTGCGTCCTCGTCGACGTCGACGGCGACCGGGTCGGCGGAGCCTTCGGCGAGCAGGGCGTCGTACGCCGTCGTGCCGGTGTCCGCGGTCGCGCCGTTGTCGAGGTCGACCACGAGGCAGTCCAGGCTGTGGGCGTCGACGATCTTGCGGACCAGCTCGAGGTGGGCGCCGCCGGTGAAGACGATCCTCACGGCGGCGTCGAGAAGCACGTGCTCGACCTCGGCGGCCGCCAGCCGGGCGCTGATCGGGACCCGGAGCGCACCCGCCTTGCAGATCGCCATCTCCGCGACCACCAGCTCGCCACGGTTGGTGGCGAGGGTGGCGACGGGTGTGCCGGGGGCACAGCCGCGGGCGATGAGGGCGGCCGCGAGCCGGTTGGTGTCGTCCTCGAGCTGGCGGTAGGTCCATCGGTCGGTGCCGGAGACCAGGGCGGTGGCGTCGGGGGTGAAGGTCGCGGTGCGGGTGAGATAGCTGCCGAGATTCACGGATGCCCTCCTGGTTGTCGGGGTCGCTGCTGTGAGCGCGGTCACCCGAGATAATAGACAGAGTGTCCAGAAACAGTCCAGCCGTTCGGGAAAGTGCTACAACAGTGCGCATGACGGTGGTAGAGGACCGGCGCAGCCGGCGAACGCGAGGAGCGCTCCGTGATGCGCTCGTCTCCCTGGTGCTCGAGCGTGGCTACGCCGCGGTGACGGTGGAGGACATCGTTGCCGCGGCCGATGTGGGCAGGGCGACCTTCTACACGCACTTCAAGGACAAGGAGGCGCTCTATGACCACGTGGTCTCCTCGGTGCTCCTGGACCTGAAGGAGCGGCTGGCCGAGGTGCTGGCTCCGGAGGATGCCGGATTCACCGGGGAGCCGGTGGCCGAGGTCTTCCGGCATGCGACCGAGCAGCCCGACGCGTACCGGATGATCCTGCGGGGCGAGGGAGACGGCCGCGGTCTACGGGCGTTCGAGGACGCCTGGAGCGCCACCGCCTTCGAGATCTTCACGGCCCGGGTCAAGGCCAATGCCGTGCGCCCGCGGGTCGATCTCCAGGTGCTGGCCCGCGCCTGGGTCGGCGAGCAGATGGCGGTCCTGCTGTGGTGGCTCGATGCTCCCGACCCCCGGCCGGCGACCGACCAGGTCGTCGAGACGCTCGTCGAGCTCTCGCGTCGGGGTCGCTTCTGGGCGACGGGATTCGACCCGGACGGGAGCTGATCGGACACGGTGTCTTGTGTGGCGCGGGTCACTGAGTTTACAGTCGGACGCGACGACCGTTACTAGACGCTCTGTCTAACATCTTGAAGGGCGGATCTCCCGTGTCCTACCGCACCCTGCTCACCGAGTACCCAGTCGGAGCACGCCGTCGCGTGCTGCTGGCTGTCGTCGTGCTCGCCCTGTTCATCTCGGCATTCGAGGGCCAGCTCGCTCCCGTTCTGCCGTTGCTGCTCGACGACCTCGGGATGTCGCTCAAGACGTACGGCCTCATCACGGCCGCGTCGCTGGTCTTCGGCGCGCTCGCCGGCTACCTCGGCGGCGAGCTCGCCGACCGCGTCGGCCGGGTGAGGATCCTGGTCCCGTTCATGTTCCTCTCTGCCGCCGCCTGCCTGTTCATGGCGACCGCGGACTCGGTGGGTCACTTCGCGCTCGCCAGGATCGCGCTCGCCTTCGTCGAGGGCGTCGCCGTCGCCGGCACCCAGCCGCTGATCCGCGACTTCACGCCGCGGATGGGTCGAGCGCAGGCGTTCGCGTTCTGGAGCTGGGGCTCGGTCGGTGCCAACTTCTTCGCCGCCGCCGTGGCCTCGGCGACGCTGGGCGTCTTCGGCAACCAGTGGCGCTCCCAGCTGTTCATCATGGCCGGGGCCGCTCTGGTCGGAGCCGTCGTGATCGCCCTGACCCTGCGCGACCTCGCCCCGGAGGTCCGGCGCGCCGTACGCGTCACCGAGCGCGACTCCCACACCGTCGAGGTGCCGCCGGGCGGGAAGGGCCTGGGTCTCCTTCTCGCGCGCCGTGCCTTCTGGACCCATGTGCTGGCGATGTCGTTCCTCTATGTCCTGCTGGCCACCATGAACGCCTACGCCCAGACGATGCTCGTCCAGCAGTTCGGGGTCTCGGTGCGCGCCGCCTCGGCGATGACGATGGCGTTCTGGCTGAGCAACCTCGCGTTGAGCCTGGTCTTCGCCCGCCTCTCCGACCGTACGCAGCGACGCAAGGCCTTCATGGTCGGCGGCGGCATCGCCGCGGCGATCTTCCTCGGCGCCTTCCTGGTGCTCATGGGCCGGGGGAGCGAGGCCTCCTCGAGCGCGGTGGTCGTCCTGTTCATCGGCATCGGTGTCGCCCTGGCCGCGACCTTCGGGCCGTGGATGGCGAGCTTCTCCGAGCATGTCGAGGAGGTGCACCCCGACATCCAGGGTCGCGCCTTCGGGCTCAACCACCTGCTCAACCGCACCTTCATCCTGGCCACGGTGCTCTTCGCGCCGCGCGTGGTCGAGGCGACCGGCGGCTGGGAGCGCTGGATGACGATCGCCTGGGTGGCGACGGTGCTCTTCGCGGTCACCGCGGCGCTCGTCCCCGGCGTCACCGGTCGCCACTTCCGGACCGACGCGGACGCCGAGGCCGTCGCGCAGCCTGCGTCGTGAGCCCCGCGCCCCGCGGCCGGGTCGACAGCTGGCTCTACAGCGAGACCGAGGAGCCCGACGTCAGGTTCACCCTGGCGAACGAGCGTACGTTCCTCGCCTGGATCCGCACTTCGCTGGCGTTCCTCGCGGTCGCCGTCGCCGTCGACACCCTGAAGGTCGGCGGCGGCACGGCGCTGGCCGTGCTCGCTCCGCTCAGCCTCGCACTCCTCGCGGCCGGCTGCGCGGCCTGGTCCTGGTGGAGCTGGGTGCGCAGCGAGCGCGCGATCCGCCGCAGCGCCGCCCTCCCGACCCGCCGGGCACCGCTTCCCCTGGTGTTCGGCGTGCTCGGCTCGGTCGCGCTCGTCTCGCTGGCACTGCTGGTGTGAGCGGGGGAGACCCGGGGCTGCAGCCCGAGCGGACCGAGCTCGCCTGGCGGCGTACGCATCTCGCCCTGGTGGTCGCCGCCCTCGTCGTGGTCCGACACCCGCTGGCGGGCGATCACCTGGGCCTGCGGGTCGGCTCGGCGGCGCTGGTCGCCGCGCTGGCCGTGGTCTTGCTCGTCGGACGCCGCCGCGTGGGGGTGACCGCGGTCGTCACCGGAGCTCTCGCGGTGATCGAGATGCTCGGGATCGTCCCTTGAATTCGTCGCCACGTAGGCGTAAGCATGATTACATGCTTACAAACGAGTTGCGCGGGTGGTTCAGCGGACGGCTGCCCGATGGTGTGTACGACGAGATCGTCGATGTGGTGGTCGACCGCGAGGAGATCACCGTCGTCGGACGGATCAAGGAGCCGAAGACCGCCGAGGGCGCTTCGGACGAAGAGCGAGCAGCAGCCAACGAGGGTCGGGCGAGCGAGTTTCGCGAGCGCACCCGCGAGGACCGGATGGCCGTCGCGCGGCAGGCGGAGCGACGGTTCGACCGGAAGGTCTCCTGGGGCGTGGAGGTCGGGGGAGAGCGGCACATGTTCACCACCGTCTCCGCGCCGGTGATGACCCGACTGCGTCAGCCCGAGCGTGCGGTCCTCGATCTGCTCGTCTCCGGCGGTGTCGCCCGGAGCCGCAGCGATGCGCTCGGCTGGTGCGTCAAGCTCGTCCAGCAGCACTCGAGCGAGTGGCTCGCCGAGCTCCAGCAGTCGCTGGTCAACGTCGAGCGCGTGCGTGCGAACGGCCCCGACAAGAGCTGAGGCTGCCGGCCGTCCACGCTCGGCGTCGGCTCAGCCGCGGGCGCGCTCCTGAAGGGCCTCGATGATCGTCGGGCAGATGTCGGTCTCATAGAGCCACTCGATGCTCTGGATGCCGCCCGGACTGTCGGCGTTGATCTCGAGCACCTTGTCGCCGACCACGTCGATCCCGACGAAGAACAACCCGTCGGCCGCGAGCTTGGGAGCCATCGTGTCGACGATGTTCTTCTCTCGAGCGCCGATCTCGAGCAGTTCCATCCGCCCGCCCTTGCTGATGTTGGCGCGCGGGTCGTTGCCCTGAGAGATGCGTCGGAACGCGGCGTACGCCCCATCGACCTCGATCAGCTTGCCGTCGAGCAAGAAGATCCGAGAGTCGCCCTCCTCGCCGCCCTGCACGAACTCCTGGGCGATCGCATAGCCGTCGGCGAAGACCGCTTCGATGATCTGGGCCAGGTTGGTCTCGTTCTCGTCCTTGACGACGAAGACGTTGCGTCCCTTGCCGCCGTAGAGGGGCTTGACCACGGACTTGCCCACGTCGGCGACGAACCGTCTGATCGCCCCGGCGTCGCGAGTGACGAGGGAGCGCGGCCGAATACTCTGGGGGAACTCCTCGAGATAGAGCTTGCTCGTCGCGCGGCTCAGCGTCACCGGGTCATTGACCACCGTGACACCGCGAGCGGCCAGCATCTGCCCGAAGACGGTGCCGAGCGGGCCGGCCCACGGTCGCTCCTGCATATCGGTGGCCTCTTCGTTGCGCAGGAACAAGGCATCCAGGGAGTCCATCACCAGGTGCTCCGCATCGCGTTCCTTGATCCGGGCCAGGAAGGTCTCGAGTGTGTCGTCGTCCATGAACTCGGCCCGGCGCGCACGGGCGAGGAGCTGCTGAGTCGTGTCGAACTCGACATCGCCCGCGCCGACGTACCAGACCTCGTGCGAACCCTGGGCGGCCGCCCTCGCGAGTCGTGTGGTCGCCATCTCGGGGTGTTCGACGGCGATCTCGTTGACGAAGAACGCAAGCTTCATCTCTCTCCATCTCCTTCATTGAGGTCGGTGACCTGCATGCCGCCGGCCATCCGGTCGAGGCGCTCCCGCGCGCCGGGCACCTCGAGCCACCGCGGGCGCACCCACGGTGGCTCGAGTACGCCGCGGTCGAGCAGGTCCTGCACCAGGTCGACGTGGTCCAGCGCGAGCTTGCCGACCAGGAGCACGTCGAGGTCGATGCCCGAGGCAACGGCCTCGAGGATGCGGCTGATCCCGCGCAGGTAGATCGCGTCTCGCACCATCCCGCCGGCGACGATGACTCGGACCGCCACCGACCATGCGGTCTGCCGGGGGATCCGGTGTCTGCTCTCCAAGGTGTCGAAGATCTCCATGAAGGTCGCGCCGGTGAGCAGGAGATCGACGGCGATGACCCGCGCCGCCAGCACCCGCAGCCGCCGCGGGTCCAGCCCGCCGGTGACGTACTCGGCGATCAGGGCCAAGCCCTCCTGGGTCTCGTCGTAGCCGGGGAGGCCGACGGTCAGCATCTTCAGCGGCTGTCGCGCGCCGTTCTGGTAGGTGACGACATGCGTACCGACCTCGTGATGAAGCAGCGGCTCGACCCGGTCGGCGCGGAAGCTCGCCGCCTCCGGGATCAGCAGCTGCCCCGAGGACACCATCAGCTCGGAGACGTCCTCGCGCACCTCGACAGCGACAGGAAATTCGGGGTACGCCGCCCGATAGTGCTCCAGCTCGCCGCGTGCCGCGTCAGCGAAAGCCCCCGACGTCACGTTCCCGCGAGCCGGGGCCGGCGGCTCGATGTCGGCGAGCAGTTGCTCGGCCGACGCCACGAGGCTGGGGGACGGGTCGCCGAAGAGCTGCCGCGACCCGTGCACGAACTTGGTCGTGTCACGGTCCTCCAGGGCGGTGATCTGGCGCGCTATCTCATCTCGCTTGGCCCGGAACAAGGCGTGCAGGGCAGGGTCGGCGACGTCCTCGACCTCGAGGTTGTACAGGTCGCGTCGTACCAGGTCAGGGTCGAAATCGAGCTCGCGGAGCCGCAGCGTCGGCGCTACGGTGAAGTCGCTCCGCTTGAAGTCGTCCCACGCCTCCGCTGCGTTGAGCGGGGTGAGGTTCAGCAGCAGGTCGACCTGGCGCTCGATCTCGGTGAGCCGGGCGTCGATGCCGAGAGCGGGCGCCATCTCTTGAGTCGAAGCAGTCATACCCGAGCGGGTACCCAGATCCCGAGACGATCATCCCTGCTCAGATCCGTCGGCGGCGCTCAGGGTGTCGATCGCGAGCAGCGCCAGTGCCGCTGCTTGGTCGCCGAGCACGCTGTCGTCGAAGGCGGCGTCAGGGGAGTGGTTGGGCGCGGCCGCTTCGCTCGGGGCGGCGCCCAGCAGGACCATCGTGGTCGGGACCTGCTGGCTGACGAAGGAGAAGTCCTCGGCACCCATCGTCGGCCGAGGCACCTCGACCACCCGCGGCCCGAAGGCGTTACGGAGCGTCGCCATCGCCCGCCGGGCGGTCGTCTCGTCGTTGACGACGCTCGGGTAGCCGGTGTCGAGCGCGACCCTCGCGACCAGCCCGTGCGCCGACGCGATGCCCTCGACCAACTGGGGGAGCTCCTCCTCGATCCTGGACAAAGTGTTCGGTTCGACGGTGCGTACGGTTCCGGTCATCTGCACCGACTCGGGGATCACGTTGTCGATGCCCGTGCCCGCCGTCAGGTTGGTCACAGAGATGACGACCGGGTCGAAGGAGTCGAAACGGCGTGCGGTGTAGGTCTGCAGTGCCAGCACGATCTCGGCCGCGATCGGAACGGGATCGCGGGTTTCGTGCGGCCGGGACCCATGCCCGCCGCGACCCGCGAGGTCGATCCTCAGGTGCGTCGAGCTCGCCGTCACCGTGCCGGGCCGGGTGAGGAAGACCCCACGAGGCGCGTTGCCGACGTGGATCGCGTACGCCGCGACCGGCCGGCTGCCGGCGGCGTCGAGCACACCCTCCTCGATCATCAGCCGGGCGCCGCCGTGACCCTCCTCGCCCGGCTGGAACATCAGCACGACGCTTCCGGCCAGCTCGGAGCGGTGCTCGGCGAGCAGCCGTGCTGCGCCGACCAGCCCGGCCACATGCAGATCGTGACCACAGGCGTGCATCGCACCGTTGGTCGAACGGTAGGAGACCTCGACCGCCTCGGTGATCGGGAGTGCATCCATGTCGGCACGGAGCAGGACGGCCGGCCCCGGCCGCCCACCGCGCAGAACCGCGGTCACCGACGACAGCGACCGCCCCTCGGTGATCTCCAGGTCCAGACCGGACAGCGCCTCGAGCACCCGGCGCTGGGTCCGGGGCAGGTGCAGACCGAGCTCGGGCTCGGCGTGGATGCTCCGCCGGAGCTCGACCAGATCGGGTGCGAGCGCGTCGGACGAGGCCATGATCTGTGCCCGAAGAGCACTGTTGCTGGACACCATGTCCAGAAAAGTATCAGACGACGGTGGCGCCCGTCAGCGCCCAACCGATCACCATGCGGTCCGGATGACCGGCCGTCGGACAGGATGGGCGCATGGACTCTGAGAGTGCGCGGCGCTCGGCCGCCTTCGTCGGAATGGCCACACTGCCGATCGGGGCGGCGATCCTTCTCAAACCGGAGTGGGTGGGGCGCTCGCTCAAGCTCGGCGACCATCCGGTGGCGCTGCGGGTGATCGGCGCCGCCGACCTGGCGCTCGTGCCCGGGCTGCTGGCAGGTCGGCGCAGGCTGCCGTGGATGGTGGCCCGCGCCGGGCTCAACGTGGCGATCGCGGCGTACTGCGCCCATCTCGCGCGCAGCGAGGGCACCGTCGCGCCCAAGATCGCGGCATCCGCGCTGGTGTTCGCGACGGCTGCCGACACCCGGACGATCCTCGCCCTGCACCAGGACGAGAATCGTCCCTAGGGCGCGATGTTCTGGTTGTGGCTGAACAGGTTTCCCGGGTCGTAGGCCCGCTTGACCTTCTTGAGCCGCTCGTAGTTGCTGCCGTAGGTGTCGGTGACGCGACCCTGGTCGTCCTCGGACATGAAGTTCACGTATCCGCCGGCCTCGGAGTGCGGCGTGAGGGCGGCGGCGTAGTCGCGGACCCACGCGATGTGGGCGGCGTCCTCCGAAGCGTCCGGCCACGCCGAGACGATGACGGTCGAGAACGTGGCGTGACGGTAGGAGAACGCGGTGTCCGTCGCGCCGACCCGGGAAGCAGCACCGTTGATCGGGTACAGGTGCATCGTCGAGCTCGCGTTCGGCGCCTTCGGGCCGTGGGCCAGGTGCACGTCGATCGCCTCGTCGGTCAGCTCGGTGACGTAGTTGCCCTTCCAGTAGCTGCGTACGCCGCGGGGGAACAGGTCGTCGAAGGCGCTGTTGAGCCAGGGGTACGGCATGGGCGCGACCATCTCGCCGACGCGCGGCGCGAGGTCGCGGAACGGCTGCATCGCCGCCTCGCCCTCCTCGACCGGTCCGCTCCAGTGGACGACGGCGACACAGAACGTGTCGCCGTGGCGCTCTTCGGGCAGGAAGGGGAGGGGAGGGGCCACCTGAAACGCCGGGAAGCCGCCACAGCGCTCGTCGGCCTCGGTGACCCAGGTGCGAAAGTGGCGCAGCAGGTCGCCGGCGTGCTCCAGCTCGTAGAAGAAGAGCCCGACCACCGGCTGGTCCACGGGATGCAGGTCGAACTCGAAGGTGGTGACGACCCCGAAGTTCCCGCTGCCTCCGCGCAGCGCCCAGAACAGGTCGGGGTTCTCGGACTCGCTGGCATGGCGCAGCTGCCCGTCTGCGGTGACGACGTCGGCCGAGCGAAGGTTGTCGATCGAGAGCCCGAAACCGCGCGTGAGGTAGCCGATGCCGCCGCCGAGCGTCAGACCGGCGACGCCGGTCGTCGACACGATCCCGCCGGGCGTGGCGAGGCCGTGCGCATGGGTGGCTTCGTTGAGGTCGGCGAGCGTCGCACCACCGCCCACACGAGCAGTTCGTGCGTCGGCGTCGACCTCGACGGTACGCATGGGGGACAGGTCGATGACCACGCCGTCATCGATCGTTCCGAAACCTGGCGCGCTGTGCCCGCCGCCGCGTACGGCCAGCGGGAGGCCGTTGTCGCGTGCGAAGTTCACGGCAGCGCTGACGTCGGCGGCGTCCTCGGCCAGCACGACAGCGGCCGGACGGCGGTCGATCATCCCGTTCCAGACCGCTCGAGCGGTCTCGTAGTCGGAGTCGTCAGGCGTGACGACCCGACCTCGTACGTGTTCTCTGAGTTCGTTGATGGTTGTCATGAATCCAGCGTCATCTGCCGCATTCGCAGCAGCCCATCCTGATGCGCCACGTCATCGAGTTCCGGTACACGGCTCCGCAAGCCGGAGACCACCCGGGTCGTCCCGGTTGCCCAGTCGTCCGATGATCGCGTTCGCGACCAGGAGGGCGGCGAGGCCGATTCCGGCCGAGCTCAAGATCCCGAGCGCCGGCGTCAGCACCGCGACAGCACACAGACACACCGCGGTGCCCGAGATCGACGCGAGCGTGCCCTGGGTCAGGGAGACGGCGTACGCAGGCCCCTGCGCGGCGTGAACGGCCGGACTCATCACCATGAGGATGGTCGGCAACGACGCGAGCGCACCCGCAAGCGTGGATCCGACGTGCGGTTCGATCGCTGACATCGCCACCACCGTGACGCCCGCCATAGCCATCCTGACGAGGACGTCGGCGCGCGTGGCGGGCGCGGCGGGGGACTGCGAGGGCTGAGGCGGCCAGGTGGCGAGCCCGACCACGGCAGCCGACCACACCAGGAGCACCACGATCAACGGGGCATCGAGCATCAGGGTAGTCAGTCCTGCGGTGGCCGCGGCAGCGAGTGCGACGAGCATCGAGGCAAGCGAACCCAGTCGAGGTGCCGTACGCGCATAGGCGATGCAGAACAGGGCGCAGACGAGTTGCCCGCTGAGGGCACCAGCGGCCGCGTCACCGGCAGCGGTGGCACCGCTGCCCATCCAGATCACGAGCATGAAGGGCAACGACGTGGTCGGCAGGCCGATGAAGAAGCCGCCGCGACGAGGCCCGAGACGGCCGGCGAGCCACGATGCGAGGAAGACGATGGCGGGTGCCAGGAACACCTTGACGAGGAGGAGGGGAGTCACACCTGCGACGCTAGGTGTGGTTTCGGTTCGTTTGGCTCGGACTTCCTGGCGGGATCCGTGCCTGCGCCTAGGTTTCCTCAGTGGATTCCGGAATCAGCCCCGGAAACCTAGGATCGAGCCATGGTGTCGCTCGATCGCATCGACAAGATGCTTCTGACCACGCTGGCCAAGGACGGCCGTGCCACCTATGCCGAGCTGGCTCACCAGGTGCACCTGTCGGCCAACTCGGTCGCGGAACGTGTACGCCGCTTGCGAAGGGAAGGGGTCATCCAGCATTTCGGGGTGACTCTCGACCCGGTCGCGCTCGGGAAGCCTCTGGGAGTCCTGAGCGACATCAAGCTGCGTGAAGGCGTCGAGCGCGTTGCCTTCGCAGAGAGCCTGGCTGCGGTCCCGCAGGTGATCGGCGCGCTGCGCCTGACCGGCGAGAACGACTACCAGCTCCACATCGTCGCGGCCGACACCGCCGAGCTCGAGGCGGTGATCGACCGTCTCAAGCGTGACTTCGGGGTAGCGGCGGTCAATTCACGCCTGATCCTGCGCGAGGTGCCGGTCGACGTCACCCAGGTGCTCGGCAGCTGAGTTCTGCCTGACTTGACATAATGTGCATTATCGGCGACTAAGGAAGAAGCGGCGATACCGGTCCTGAGGCCGTTACAGTGCGTTCCTGTGGCAAAGAACTTCGACCCGGTTGCGCATAACCGTGTCGCCTGGGACGGGCTGGTCGACAACGACAACGAATGGTCTCGGCCGGTCGGCCCTGAGGTCGTCTCCCGGGCCCGTGACGGCGACTGGTCCGTGGTGCTCATCGGTCACGAGCCGATGCCACGCGACTGGCTGCCTGCAGAGCTCGCCGGCGTCCGCGTGCTCTGTCTGGCCTCCGGAGGCGGTCAGCAGGGCCCGGTCCTCGCGGCCGCCGGCGCGATGGTGACCGTGTTCGACAACTCGCCCAAGCAGCTGGCCCGTGATGACGAGGTGGCCGCTCGCGACGGGCTGGAGATTCGCACCGTGCTCGGCGACATGCGTGACCTCGGCGTCTTCGCCGACGGCGACTTCGATGTCATCGTCAACCCCGTCTCGAACGTGTTCTGCCCGGACCTGGCGCCGGTGTGGAACGAGGCGTTCCGCGTGCTGCGTCCTGGTGGAGCGCTCCTGACGGGATTCATGAACCCGGATGTCTACCTCTTCGACGAGCTGGCGCTGGACCGGCAGGAGCTGGTGGTGCGTCACCGGCTCCCGTTCAGCTCGCTCGACCTCTCCGAGGCCGACCGGATGAGCGCCTACGGGGACGGCCCGATCGAGTACAGCCACTCGCTGACCGAACAGATCGGCGGACAGCTGGCCGCAGGGTTCATCCTGACCCACCTGACCGAGGCGCCGCACCACGCAGACGTCACCGCCCAGCACCTCTCGGCCTACATCGCCACCCGGGCGGTCAAGCCACCCGTCGCCTCGCCGGCTCACTGAGGTCTCGGGACCGCCGTCTCCCGCAGCACCTCGCGGGCCGGTGAGAGCAGCACGGCATCACGCGTGTCGGCGGCGGTCGCCTTGACGTAGATCCCGGTCGTCTTGAGATCTTCGTGACCGAGCAGCCCCTGCACGGCCGGCACCGGTACGCCGGAACGGATCAGTCCCTTGGCAGCGCTGTGCCGAAATGCGTGCGCCGCCTCGCCAGGCTGCTTCGGCACGCCGGCGAGGCGGATCCAGGTCTCGACCAGATGGTTGAGCGCGCCCGGGCGCAGCTGTTTGCCTGAGGTCAGCACGAACAGGCTGTCGGCCATGTCGCGAGCGCCGAAACGAGCCTCCAGCTCGGCCAGGTAGACGTCGACCGCGTCGACCGCCTCGGGCGGCAACGGCAGGTTGCGCTGCTTGTCGCCCTTGCCGATGACCCGCACCAGGGTCTCGCCGTCGGGCTCGCGCCGGAGGGAGCCGACGGTGAGACCGCACAGCTCCGCGGCGCGTACGCCCGTGGTGACCAGCACCGCGAAGATCGCCCGGTCACGG
Organism: Nocardioides sp. NPDC054178; assembly: GCF_055585005.1. Lineage (NCBI taxonomy): Bacteria > Bacillati > Actinomycetota > Actinomycetes > Propionibacteriales > Nocardioidaceae > Nocardioides > Nocardioides sp. NPDC054178. Next base: position 587,648 of record NZ_JBVJKY010000003.1, on the reverse strand, counting down.
GCCGGCCAGCGACGCCGGTCGGTGCCTTCCCGCGGCGTCGAGGCGACGCGCGCCAGCCGGCGCAGCTCGTCGACGCTCCAGCCAGCAGGCAGCCGGCTGGGCCGCTCGGGTGCCTCGATACGCAGCGTGGGATCCACCAGCAGGTGTCCCTCGAGCTGCAGCCAGTGGGTGAAGAGCCGCAACGTGCCGACGCGGCGCTGACAGGTCGCCGCGGCCGAGCTCTCCCGCAGCGACCTGTAGGCGATGCGTACGTTCTGGTCGGTCAGCGCCGAGATCGGGACCAGCGCCAGCACGTCGGCATCACGGTCGCCGCCCGCGTCGACATGCAGCTGTCGGGCCCAGGCGGTGATGTCCTGCCGGTAGGCGTTGCGGGACTTGTCGTTGAGCCCGCGGCGCGTGAGTGTGGCCCGGTCGGTCAGGAAGTCCTCGACCACATCGCCGAACATCACACCATCCTCAGGTACGCTCACATCCCCCGATATTACAGTCTTTTCGAACATTTCTGCGATAGGGGGTACTATCGCGGAAATTGCACGAGGTGGCAGACTCCAGCCGTGCCCGACACCGCTGTGACTCACCGCACCGAGAACGTCAACGGGATCGACCTGCACTGGGTGGAGTCCGGGCCGGCAGACGGCCGGCTCGTGATCCTGGTGCACGGGTTTCCGGAGTCCTGGTACTCCTGGCGCCACCAGATCGCCGCGCTCGCCGATGCGGGCTACCGCGCGGTCGCGATCGACGTGCGTGGATACGGCGGCTCCTCGAGACCGCGCGCCGTCGAGGACTACCGGATGCTGCGCCACGTCGGCGACAACGTCGGCCTGGTGCATGCTCTGGGCGCGGAGACCGCCACCATCGTCGGACACGACTGGGGCGCTCCCATCGCCTGGACAACGGCGCAGCTGCGGCCCGACGTCTTCACCGCTGTGGCCGGTCTGTCGGTGCCGTTCAGTCCCTCCGGGCGCCGTCGGCCGACCGAGGCGATGGCTCAGGCCGGCGGTGACGACGAGGACTTCTACATCTCCTACTTCCAGGCCCCGGGTGTCGTCGAGGCCGAGATCCTGCCCGACGTACGCCGCTGGCTGCTGGGCATCTACTACTCGATCTCGGGCGAGGGCGTGCTCGCCGCCGGTAGGGGTCCGCGCGGGGCGCTCGGGCTGGTGCCACGCGGCGACCGGCTCTCCGACCAGTTCGTCTACCCCGCCGAGATGCCTGAGTGGCTGACCGAGGCCGACGTCGACTTCTACGCGGGTGAGTTCGCCGACTCGGACTTCTTCGGTCCGCTCGCGCGTTACCGCAACATCGACCGCGACTGGGAGGATCTCGCGGCCTTCAGCGACGTGCCCATCACCGTGCCGTCGCTCTTCGTCGCCGGCGAGTACGACGGCCCCGCGATCACCGGTCGCCGTCAGATCGAACGCTTCGACGAAACCCTGCCCGGACTCACGAGGTCGGTGGTCCTCCCCCGGTGTGGACACTGGGTCCAGCAGGAGCGCCCCGAGGAGACCAACCGGCTCCTGCTCGAGTTCCTCGCAACAGGTGGTCGACGGTAGTTCGTCGGCTCGTTCCAGGCGATCGACCGGGCGATCATCAACCCCTGGCTCAGCGGAGCGTTCCAACGAGGAGCAGGACCACGGCGAGCAGCGGGACGACTCCCTGCTTGAGCGCGGCACCTCGCTTGTCGGGCGAGGAGAGGAACAGGACCGTCGCGGCTGCGGCCATGGACCCGGCGCCCGCGAACACCAGCGCCGCACCCGCGGCGTCCGAGCCGGCGGCGACCAGGACGATGCCGACCGCCGTGACGATCGCCAGGAACAGGTTGTAGAAGCCCTGGTTGTAGGCGAGCTCCTTGGTCGCCTCGGCCTCCTGGGCGCTCGTCCCGAAGACGGCGCGCGTCTTGGCACTCGTCCAGGTCACCGACTCCATCACGAAGATGTAGACGTGCACCAACGCAGCGAGTCCGGCGAGCACCAACGCCACAACGACCATCATGGGCTGAGAGTAACCGGCTCGGAAGCAGTTGACGCGCACCCTCCCCGAGACGGCTCCGTGGTGGCAGGATCGTCGCCATGACCGCCGTACGACCTCATCGGCTGATGCAGATGAGCGGACGCGACCCGAACGAGGTCGGCCGCTCCGCCACTCCCCTGGAGCTGCTGTTCGATCTCGCCTTCGTCGTCGCGTTCGCGCAGGCCGGCGACGCGTTCGCCCATCTGGTCGCCGAGGAGCACCTGGCGTCCGCGATCGGTGGCTTCCTGTTCACCGCGGTCGCGATCTGCTGGGCATGGATCAACTTCGCCTGGTTCGCCTCCGGGTTCGACACCGACGACTGGGTGTTCCGCTCCCTCACCATCGTGCAGATGGGCGGCGCCATCGTCGTGGCTCTGGGCGTCGCGCCGCTGTTCGAGTCGATCGAGCACGGCGGCGTCCTCGACAACAGCGTCCTGGTCGCGGGCTACGTCGTGATGCGGGTCGCGATGGTCGCGCAGTGGCTCCGAGCCGCGTCGCAGTCCCCCGTCTACCGCCGCACCGCGCTCACCTACGCCGGCTCGATCCTCGTGGCTCAGATCGGCTGGGTGATCCTCGCGGTCGCGCAGACGAGCTCGGTGGTCCTGGTGGTGCTCGCGGCGGTCGTCTTCTACGGCATCGAGATGATCGGCCCGGTCTACGCCAAACGCCGATGGGGCATGCCGTGGAACGCCGAGCACATCGCCGAGCGCTACGGGCTGCTGCTCATCATCACGCTGGGAGAGGTCATCCTCGGCACGGTCGCTGCGGTGGCCTCGGCCGTCGAGAACGTCGGCTGGTCGCAGGAGTCGATCCTCCTCGTCGTCGCCGGGACCCTGTTGGCGTTCGGGATCTGGTGGGACTACTACATCGTTCCGTTCGCCCGCTTCATCGAGCGGCATCGGGACCGGGCCTGGATCTTCGGCTACGGGCACATCCTCATCTTCGCCTCGGTGGCGGCCTTCGGTGGTGGCATCCACGTGGCGGCGTACGTGGTCGAGGGTGAGGCGAGCATCGGCGTGCTCGGCGCGGTGCTCGCGGTCGCGATCCCGCTGGCGATCTTCACGATCGCCTACTTCGGCATCTACTCCGCGCTGATGCGGCGCGTCGACGTGCTGCACGTCAACCTGGCCGTCGGCATGCTCGGGGTACTTGTCCTCGCGGTCGTCGCGGCCGCGAGCGGCGTCTCTCTCGGCTGGTCGCTGCTGATCGCCGCAGCCGCGCCGTACGTGACGGTCGTCGTCTACGAGACCTGGGGCTATCGGCACGTGGCCGCCGACGTCGAGGCCGTCTGAGCGGACGGCCGGTCAACGCCTCCTGGCAGCGCAGGCGATGCAGGTGCGTGCCACGGGTCGGGCCTCGAGGCGTCCCTCGCCGATCGGCTCACCGCAGATCTCGCAGATCCCGTAGGTGCCCTGGGCCAGCCGATCCAGGGCGGCCTCGACCTCGTCGAGATGGCGACGGGCCTGGCGTACGAGTGCCTGGAGCTGGGAGCGCTCGAAGGCGATCGTGGCGCCCTCGGGATCGTGCTCGTCATCGGCGTTGGTGTCGCGCGAGGCCGCGACGACGGCATCGAAGTCGTGGGTGAGGTCGGCGAGCCGGGCGAGCGTCTGCCGGCGTTCGGTCTCCAGGCGTTCCCGCGTCCGGTCCTTCATTCGAAGACCGACCAGCAGATGTCGTTGCGGATCCGCTGATCGTCGAGGACGAGGTCGCGGACGGGGCCCGGGAGCTGCTCGCGCTGCCAGCGGCACTCCCGGCGTCCGGCCTCCATGGCCTCCGCGGGCGGGGCGGCGTCGCGTACGGCCTTGATGGCGTACGCAGCCGCGCCCAGGTCGTGGGCGGCGACATGGGCGACCACGCCGGCCTGCCCGGCGGCGTAGGCGGCATTGCGGGCGGCTCCGCGCAACGGCCGGGCCGCGCCCATGGCGTGACCGCCGAGCGCACGAGCCTGCATCATCTTGAGCTCCCCGCGGGTCCAGGCCCGTGCCGCCTCGATGGCCTCCCGCGGCCGCGGGTCCTCCGGGCACTCCGCCTCGAAGAACGGGAGGACGTGCTCGGCACAGGTGGCCGCCCACAGCGCGAGCAGCCGGTGGTCGGTGTCGGTGAGCGTCCCGCCGCGCCGGACCGTGATCAGGCGCGGGTCGCGCTCCTTGGCCAGGATCATCGTTCTCCTCGGTTCATCGGGTGGTCCGGTCCGGGGCCGTCGGGGTGGGTGAGGTCGTAGGCGGCCGATACCTTCTTCGGTACGCAGAGCCGCCAGGCGTCGACGACGAACTCGCACGCCTCGATCGGGTCGAGCTCGCCCAGGCGCGACTCGACCCAGTTGAACCGCATCTCGGACTCCCGGGGCAGGTGGAACTTCTCCGGTGCGCCGGCGACCAGCGCCGCCCGCTCCTCCTTCGGGAAGCCGAAGCCCATCTCGGTCTCGTCCAGGGAGAAGGCGACGTAGACGATCGAGCCGACCCGGAACTTCAGCCGGCCGCGTACGAACACCTCGTAGGACCGCTCGAGGCTGGAGCCGAGCCACCGGACATCTTCCACGGTTGCCATGCTCCGGAGCGTACCCAGGTCTCCCTGGCGACAAGACCTCCTGCGCGCGGGCAGCGGCGTTGGTTACCCGTCAGTTAAATCCCTCCGCTCATGGACAAATCTGCGGTCATTACATTCCCGTGCAACGAAATTTGGTGTTGAGTCAGCGTTCGAAATCCGGGTCTCATACCCCGTGGGCTCGGACCGAGTGAGAGGACCCTCATCGCATGACGTTGAACCGTTCAGCTCGCATCGCAGCCACGGCCATTAGCCTGGCGCTCGGTGCCGCGTTGCTGGCCATGACCGCCGTCCCGGCAGCGGCGTGGGCACCCCAGGAGTCGGAGGCCGCCTGCCTCGAGCCCGCCGGCCATGACGAGGCCGACGCCGCCCGAGGCGGCTCCGGCGGAGACCACCGCGACATCTCCGCGGCGGAGCAGCAGCGCATCGAGGCCCGCACTGCGGCGATCCTGGCCAAGAAGGCCAGCGCCGCGCGCACCGCGGCCACCGTTCCCGTCTACATCCACAAGATGCTCGGCACGGACGGTTCCGGCGACGTGACCCAAGCACAGATCGACGCACAGATCGCCGAGCTCAACCAGGACTTCGCAGGTCAGGAGCTGGCCGGCACGGCTGCCGACACCGGTTTCACGTTCACGCTCGCCGGCGTCGACACCTACTACAACAACCAGTGGCACAAGGACCGCCAGTCGACGAGCTACCGCACCCAGACCCGCCTGGGCGGCAAGAACGCGCTCAACATCTGGCTCGTCGACTTCGGTTACCTCGGCATCGCGACGTTCCCCTGGGACTACGCGCGCAACCCGGGCATCGACGGTATCCGCGTGCAGTACAGCTCGCTTCCCGGCGGCTCGGCCACCAACTACGACCAGGGCAAGACGGCGACGCACGAGGCCGGCCACTGGTTCGGGCTCTACCACACCTTCCAGGGTGGCTGCACCACGACCAACGACGAGGTCGCCGACACCCCGGCTCAGGCCAGCTCGACCTCGGGCTGCCCCGCCGGCCGTGACTCCTGCAGCCTCCCCGGCCTCGACCCGATCCACAACTACATGGACTACAGCTACGACAGCTGCTACAACCAGTTCACTCCGGGTCAGAGCACCCGGATGGACCAGATGTGGGCGGCGTACCGAGCCTGATCATCCGGGCCTGATCACCTGGCTTGATCTGCACCGCTGCTCGCCTGGCGCGTCCGACGTGACTCGCTAGGCGAGCAGCTGCCCTGTCCGGAGCGTCATCATGTCCCCATGGCGACGAAGACGGATCTGAAGAAGACGCTCGACGGCTACCGGGCGCGGGCGGGCGAGTTCCGCGTCCTCGAGGTACCGCCACTCCCCTACCTGATGGTCGACGGGCACGGTGATCCCAACGACGCCCAGGAGTACGCCGACGCGCTCGCGGCGCTCTATCCGGTGGCGTACACGCTGAAGTTCGCCAGCAAGAAGGACGGCCGCGACTATGTGGTGCCGCCGCTGGAGGCGCTGTGGTGGGCCGAGGACATGGACGCGTTCACCCGGGCGCGGGACAAGTCGCAGTGGGACTGGACCGCGATGATCATGACGCCGGACTGGATCACCGCACAGATGTTCGACGAGGCGGTCTCGAAGGTCGGTGAGAAGGACCGCCCGGCGAGCCTGGGCAAGGTGCGCCTGGAGACGCTCGCGGAAGGCACCTGCGTGCAGACGCTGCACATCGGGCCGTACGACGACGAGGGCCCGGTCCTCGCCGAGATGCACGAGCGGTTCATCCCCGAGAACGGGCTGCGGATGACCGGGAAGCACCACGAGATCTACCTGGGTGATCCGCGGCGCGTGGAGCCCGCGAAGCTCCGCACGATCCTGCGCCAGCCGGTCGTCTCGTAGGGCGGCGAATCTCGGTGTACAAGTGTGGACTGAAACTCTTGTCACCGTGACCGCGCTCACATTACTCTTCAGTAACTCGGGACGACGCGGTCCCGCTTACGTGAGGAGAGTCCCCCATGGCTCAGCACGCATCGAGCATCTTCGTGAAGCACCCCGTACGCACGTTGGCGACCGCGCTGGCCGTCGCCGCCGTCATGCCCGCAGTCCTGGCCGCGCCGGCCGAGGCAGCCGACCAGAGCACTGCCGTCGTCTCCCGTGGCGTCGAGATCCCGGAGTTCTACAACCCGCCGGCCGACCTCCCCGAGGCGGACGGTGAGCTCGTCCGCACCGAGCCGCTCCCCCTCGGCGTCGGCCTCTCGATCCCGGGCGTCGGCTCGCTGCCCGGCACCGCCACCCGGGTGATGTACAAGACGACCGACAACAACGGCGCCCCCGCCGCGGTGACCGGCGCCTACATCGAGCCGTTCGCGGCCTGGAGGGGTGCCGGCGACCGTCCGTTCGTGGTCGTCGCGCCCGGCACCATGGGGCAGGGCGACCAGTGCTCGGCCTCGCTCGGTCTGGAGCGTCCGATCCTCTTCAACGGCAAGACCGTCTCGGTGGGCTACGAGGACATCGGGATCTACCGGCTCCTGGCGCGCGGGGTCGCGGTGATGGTCACCGACTACGTCGGCCTCGGCGCCACCGACCGGCTCCACACCTACGTCGACCGCGTCGACGGAGGCCACGCCGTCCTCGATGCCGCGCGGGCAGCGCGCGCGGTCCCGGACGCATCGGTGACCGCCGGCTCGCGGGTCGCGCTCTACGGCTACAGCCAGGGCGGCGGCGCGACCGGGTCGGCCTCCGAGCTCGCCGCGACGTACGCTCCCGAGATCAAGCTCGTCGGCGCCTACGTCGGTGCACCGCCTGCGGATCTGCGGGCGACGGCGCAGGGCATCGACGGGTCCGCCCTGGTGGCGGCGCTGGGCTGGACCATCAACGGGCTGGCGCAGTCCGACCCGGAGCTGCAGCCGATCCTCGACGAGAACCTCAATGCCAGGGGGAAGGCGGCGCTCGCGGACCTGTCGACGGCGTGCGTCGCGGACGGCATCATCAGCTACCCCTTCCAGCGCAGCAACAGCTGGACCACGACCGGCGAGAGCCTCGACGACATCATCGAGCGCGAACCCACGGTGGAGGCGATCATCACCGAGCAGAAGCTCGGAAACCTGGCACCGCGGATCCCGGTGAGGCTGGCCACCGGCACCCAGGACGACATCGTCCCCCACCGGCAGGCCCGTCAGCTCGCCGTCGACTGGTGCCGCCAAGGCGCCAAGGTGACCTACCAGGCGGTCGTCCTGCCCAACCTCGGCGACGGGCTGATCACCAACCACATCACGCCGCTCCTGGCCGACCAGACCGCGGCGATCAACTGGATCACCGACCGTGTCGGGGGTGTCGCGGCCGGCTCGAACTGCTCGACGATGCCGCTTCAGCCCTGAGCTGGGCGTAGCCGCACGGACAGGCAGGTGACGCAGCCTTCGAGCTTCTCGAACTCGGAGATGTCGACCGGCACGACCGTGTAGCCGCGCTCCTCGAAGATCGCTCGGCTCAGCGGAGCCGAGGCAGCCATCAGCAGCGTACGTTCGTCGAGGACGACCACGTGGGAGCCCGACTCCTCCGGGACCGGCAGGAACCGGGCTCCCCACACGCTCGGGTCGTCGACCAGCGGCTCGTGGCCGATGACGGTGCCGTCGGGGAGCGCGGTGACGGCCGACTTGAGGTGGAGCACCTTCGAGACGGGGACGGCGAGCACGTCGGCGCCGAGGGGGCCGAGCAGTGCCCGGAGCTGGGCGATCCCCTCGGCGTTCGTACGCCCGCCCTCCCCCACCCACACGGTGTCGCCGTGCTTGAGCACGTCGCCGCCGTCGAGCGTCCCGGGCGCCTCGATGTGGGCGATCCGGTAGCCCCGCGCCCGGACGGCGTCCTCGGCCGCGACGATCTCCGGGCGCCGTTCCAGCGCTCCCGGGCGGCTGATCACGGCCAGGTCCGCGAAGACCACCATCGTGTCCTCGACGAAGACCGAGTCCGGGCAGTCGTCGGCGGGATCGACCTCGTGCGTCGTCCAGCCCGCCGAGCGCATCGCGGCGACGTACGCCGCCCACTGCTCGTGGGCGAGGCCGACGTCGACCGGGCTCCGCTCGATGTGGGTGACGAGCCCGTCGGCGAGACGGGGCGAGGGGCGGCGTACGAGAGCGTGCATGGGTGCAGTATCCCTACCCGATCCAGAACCGGAGCTCGTTCCCGAGCTGTTCGTCGGCCACGCCGCCGTTCCTCTCGATCACCCGCCGCGACGCGTCGTTGTCCGGGGCACAGGTGAGCAGGGCGCGCGAGATGCCATGCTCACGGGCCTTCTCGAGGCCCTGCCCGAGCATGCGGGTCGCGTGGCCCTGGCGCCGCCAAGGCGCGACGACGTGGTAGCCGATGTGTCCGCCGTCGGCGGCGAGCTCGGGCGTCAGAGCGTGGCGCACGACGAGGGTGCCGAGATAGTGCTCCCCGGAGACGTACCAGTAGACCGTCGACATCACCTCCCAGCGCTCCTTGTCGTGGTCCCCGGCGGCGACGAACGCGTCGAAGTCCTCGCTGGCCGGCCCGAGCCAGTCGGTGTCGGTGCCGCGGAGGAGACAGTCGGCCTGCTCGCCGGTGAGGTAGGAGGTGCGTACGGCCGTCGTCGGACGGACCAGGCGAGGTGGTTCGCTCAGGGTGATCATCGCCGGTCAGACAACCACATGACCTGCACCGAACGCACCAGGTTTTGAACGGGGTGCGGGCTAGATTGAGGCCATGAGCGAGCACGAGGGACGCGAGATGTTCGAGCCGGAGTCATGGGAGGAGCGCTACGCCGGTGAGGAGAAGGTCTGGAGCGGCAACCCGAACCCCCAGCTCGTCGCCGAGGTCTCGGCACTGACGCCGGGCACGGCGCTCGATGTCGGCTGCGGCGAGGGTGGAGACGTCATCTGGCTCGCGCAGCAGGGCTGGACGGTGACCGGGGCCGACTTCTCGGCCAACGGGCTGGCCCGGGCGAGGCGGCATGCCGAGGAGGCCGGGGTGGCGGAGCGTACGTCCTGGTGGCAGGTCGACGCCCGCACCTTCGACGCCGAGGGCCGGGAGTTCGACCTGGTGACGTGCCATTTCCTGCACACGCCCGACGGGAGCATGGTCGAGGTCGCCGGACGGCTGGCCACCGCGGTCGCGCCCGGAGGTCACCTGCTCGTCGTCGGCCACGCGCCCTCGGAGGTCTTCGAGCACCACAACCACCACGACGCGATGTTCGTCGCCGCCGACCTGCTCCCCGGGCTGCCCGACGGCTTCGAGCCCGTCGTCGTCGAGCAGCGACCTCGCTCCGTCGTCCGTGACGGCGTCCAGGTCGACATCGACGACTCGACCCTGCTCGCCCGCCGCGTGAGCTAGCCCGCGCTGGCCTGGTCAGGAGACGGTCCGGATACGGTCAGGAGGCGGGATCGAGGTCAGGAAAGGACCAGGTGCCGTCGAGGATCTCCGGTCGGGGTCGGTACATGCGGACGTAGTTCCAGCCCTCCTGGATCGGAAGGGGGTTCACGTCCCTGCTGTCACCACCGAAGGTCACGGTGATCGACCCGTCGGCGTTCTTCTCGCCGGAGACGCTGTTGAGGTTGTAGGCGCCGAGGTCGTTCGGGTGAAGGTAGCCGTCGGGGCCGTAGACGGTGATGGACCAGAAGGCATCCACGGGCACATCCTTGGCGGTGATCGTGTACCGACCGACGGGCAGACCCGGTTCCCGGCTCTCGTAGTAGGCCTCCTGCTTCGGCAGGCCTCCCCAACCGCCGGCGGTGCCGACGAAGTGGGCGTGCGGATCGGTGTCCTCTTTGGTGCCGAACATGTCGTGGCTGCCGCCAAAGCCCTGGGATGCTTCAGCCAAGGCCGCGGTTCGCACCGCTGTGAACGACTCCTCGTCGTAGGCGGGCAGGTCGAGCGGTTCGCTCGCCCGTGCCGTCAGGGTGAACCCGTCTTGGATCCGGTGAGCCCGAGCTACGTCCTCGGGGTCGGTGGTGTCGACCAGCACCCGCGCCGCCAACAGCACGTACGAGGTGTCGAACTCGCCGGTGGTCAGCTCGTACTCCCCCGGCTCGGCAAAGACCCGGTTGATGTAGTGGTCCTGGTTCACGACCATCACCGTCAGGTACCGATCACCGGCATCGGGGACGGTCAGGGTCGCGCCGGCGGAGATGTTCGCGACGGCCATGCTGTACAACGTGTCTCGGTTCATCCGGATCACCGTCTGCTGGTCGAGCGCGGCTGGCGCACGGTTGTGCCTCCACAGGTTCACCCCACCTGCCTGCGCCTGAAGCCCCGCGAGCATCCGATTGCTCTCGGCCCTGACGAAGTTGTCCTCGGTCACGGTGATCATTCAGGCCTCCATCTGCGAGCGGATGTGCGCGAGCAGAAATCATCGGCTTCGCCGAGCCGATCACCATCACCCGACGCGGGTGACCTCCGCACGTCCTGGGACCTGGTTCTGGGCCGCAGTCCTGACCCGCTCGGTGGGGTTCAGTCCAAGCAGAAGACGTTTCCTTCGGGGTCTTCCATCACGATGAAGCCGTGGCTCATCGGCGGGTCGGGCTCGAAGCGGCGGACACGGGTCGCTCCGAGAGCGACGACGCGCTCGCACTCGGCCTCGAGCGCGGCCATCCGTTCCTCGCCCTGCAGCCCGGGCGCGGCGCGGACGTCGAGGTGGACGCGGTTCTTGGCGGTCTTCGGCTCCGGCACGAGCTGGAAGAAGACGCGCGGGCCGGAGCCTGCGGGATCCTCGATCGCCGAGGTGTTGTTGCGCTGGTCCTCCGGCACCCCGACGCGAGCGAGGAACTCCTCCCAGGCGTCCAGCGGGTCGCTGCCCTCGGGGACCTCGACTCCCGGCGGGCCAGGATGGACGTAGCCGAGCACGTCACGCCAGAAGGTCGAGAGTGCGCGTGGGTCGTGTGCGTCGAAGGTGACCTGGAAGGTGCGGATCTCGAGTGCCATGGCTCCACGATGGCACCGAATCAGGACGGTCGGCGTCCGCTATCGGCGGTGGGTCGGCACGTGCAGACCGAGGCCGCGGCGCTCCTCCATCCGCAGGGCGATCAGCGGGACCACGATCGCGGCGGCGACGACGTGCGTCAGACACAGGACGCCGACGAAGGCCAGGTCGAACTCGAAGAACGGCAGCACATCGGGGACCAGCGAGAGCCCGGTGAGCACGATCATGGTGATCTGGAAGGTCGAGCGGGGCATCGCGGCGACCCGGATCATCACCTCGGCGATGATGATCCCGATCAGCGAGCAGTAGACGGTGAGCATGGGGAACGCCAGGAGCGGTACGTCACCCACACTGCTCCCGAAGTCGACCCCGGCCACCTGGGCGACCCCGGCGATCAGCGTCGTGGCGACCGCGGCGATGGCGGTGGCCACCAGCCCACGCGGCCATACCGGCGCCGGGCGCTCCCGCACCGGCGTCAGCTCCACCGCCGGCCCGGCCGGACGGGCCCAAGCCGTGTGCTCGGACTCCCCCGGCGTACGCCTGTGCTCGGGAAGGTAGAGGGTCATCGTGGCGGCTCCTTCGTCGATGCTGCAACCAACGCACACTAAGTGCGCCGCTCACGGTTGACCGCATCCAGATGGCCGCAAACGAGGGTGATTCATGCCACCCGTGCCGTCCCGGGCGTGCGATCAGACCGGCGGTGCGGCGGCGTACTCCTCCGCGGTCACGGGCGTCATCCAGTGCACGACGGGGTGGTCGTCGTCGCCCTCGTTGATGGCGACGTGGACCATCAGCCGGTTCGGGGCGGCGCCGTGCCAGTGCTCCTCGTCGGCCTCGAAGAGCACTCGGTCCCCGGGCCGGATGACCTCGATCGGACCACCCCGGCGCTGGCACAGACCGACGCCCTCGGTCACGAAGACGGTCTGGCTCAGCGGGTGCCGGTGCCAGTGGGTCCGGGCGCCGGGCATGAAGTGCACCAGGCTCGCGGTGAGCCGGGAGGGTGCCGGCGCGGCGGCGACCTGGTCGACGTAGACGTCGCCCGTGAACCAGTCGGCGGGCCCCTTGAAGGTGTCGATCGAGCTGCGAGTGATCTGCATGGCTGTCCTCTTCTCCTCAGTCCGTTCAGTCCGTGGTGAGCAGGACCTTGGTGGCCTGCCGCTTGTCCATGGCGGCGTACGCCTCGGCGGCCGCCTCGAGCGGGAGGGTCAGGTCGAAGACCTCGCCGGCGTCGATCTCGTCGTTCATGATCTGCGCGACCAGGTCGGGCAGGAAGCGGCGGACCGGAGCCGGACCGCCGTGCAGGTGCACGCCGGAGAAGAACAGCTCCAGGCCGTCGAGGGAGACGTCGTGGGAGACCCCGACGTAGCCGACATGACCACCGGGGCGGGTGGCCCGGATCGCCTGGTTCATCGACTCCTGGGTGCCGACGGCCTCGATCACCGAGTGAGCGCCCAGCCCATCGGTGAGCTCCTTGATCCTCTCGACACCCGCATCACCGCGCTCCTCGACGATGTCGGTCGCGCCGTAGCGGCGGGCCAGCGCCTGGCGGTCGGCGTGCCGGCTCATCGCGATGACCCGCTCGGCGCCGAGCTGCTTGGCTGCCAGGATCCCGAGGAGCCCGACCGCCCCGTCACCGACCACGGCGACGGTCTTGCCCGGACCGGCCTCGGCGGCAACAGCGGCGAACCAGCCCGTGCCGAGCACGTCGGAGGCGGCCAGCAGGCTCTTGGCCTGCCTCTCGGTCGGGGTGCCGGGAACCACGACCAGGGTGCCGTCGGCCAGCGGGATCCGCGCCTTCTCGGCCTGTGTGCCGATCGAGCCCATGATCACCGCGTGCACGCAGCGGCTCTGGTAGCCGGCCCGGCAGATCTCACAGGTGTTGTCGGAGGCGAAGAACGACCCGACGACGAAGTCGCCGACCTTCACGCTCGTCACCTCCGCGCCGATCTCCTCGACCACGCCGACGTACTCGTGACCCATCGGCGCCGGCCACGCCGCGTCCTCCTGGCCGCGGTAGGGCCACAGGTCCGAGCCGCAGACACAGGCCGCGGTGACCCTGATGACGGCGTCGGTCGGCAGCTCGATCCTCGGGTCCACACGCTCATCGACACGTACGTCGCCGGGGCCGTGCATCACTACTCCACGCATGTTTGATTCCTCATCGAAGCTTGTCGTGGGACATTCCCACCTCCACCAGTAAAGGCCTCGCGACCCGATCGCGGGAGTCACTGTCGAGGGGTGCACCAGGAGGGCACCCCTCGACGGGAAAGTGCCGCTTATCCTGGGGGAATGGACAACCGAGCAGAGGTACGCGAGTTCCTCACGACCCGCCGGGCGAAGGTCTCGCCCCAGGCCGCCGGGCTCCCTCCGGGCCCCAACCGTCGTGTGCCGGGGCTGCGTCGCTCGGAGGTCGCGCTGCTCGCCGGCGTCAGCGTGGAGTACTACGCCCGGCTCGAGCGCGGCGCGCTCGGCGGCGCCTCCGCCTCCGTGCTCGACGCCATCGCCGGCGCCCTCCAGCTCGACGACACCGAGCGCGCCCATCTCCTCGACCTCGCCCGCGCCGCCGACGGGATCCCCACCTCGGCCCGCGCCCGGCGACGCCCCACCAAGCCCGCTCCCCCGCGTCCTTCGCTGCAGTGGGCGCTCGACGCGATCACCGAGGGTGTGGCCTTCGTGCGCGACAGCCATCAGAACCTGCTCGCCACCAACCCGCTCGGGCGGGCCTTCTACACACCGCTGATCGGCGACGGCGGCCGCACCCCCAACCTGGCCCGCTTCCAGTTCCTCGACCCGGCGTCGCGCGACTTCTACCCCGACTGGGACCTCTTCGCCCAGATGTGTGTCGCGATCATGCGCGCCGAGGCGGCCCGCGACCCTCACGACCGGGTCTTCCAGGACCTCGTCGGTGAGCTCTCCACCCGCAGCGACACCTTCCGCCGGCTGTGGGGTGCCCACGACGTACGCCAGCACGGCGCGGGCACCAAACGCTTCCATCACCCCGAGGTCGGCGAGGTCACCCTCGCCTACGAGGAGCTGAGCGTCACCGCCGAGCCCGGCCAGGTGCTGATGGTCTACACCGCCGAGCCCGGCTCCCCGTCGGCCGAGCGGCTCAAGCTGCTCGCCTCGTGGGGCGCCGAGCTCCCTGCGTACGCCGTGGGCCAGGGCTGAGGATCACGCCCCGACGTACGCCGCCAGGTGCTCGCCGGTCAGCGTCGACCTCTTCGCGACGAGCTCGGCGGGCGTGCCTTCGAAGACGACCAGGCCGCCGTCGTGACCGGCGCCCGGGCCGAGGTCGATGATCCAGTCGGCGTGCGCCATGACTGCCTGGTGGTGCTCGATCACGATCACCGACTTGCCGGCGTCGACCAGCTTGTCCAGCAGCGCCAGCAGGTTGTCGACATCGGCGAGATGGAGGCCGGTGGTCGGCTCGTCGAGGACGTACGTCCCGCCCTTCTCCCCCAGGTGCATGGCCAGCTTGATCCGCTGCCGCTCGCCGCCGGAGAGGGTGTTGAGGGGCTGGCCGAGCTTGAGGTAGCCGAGGCCGACGTCGGCCATCCGCTCGAGGATCTTGGCGGCCGCGGGCACCTTCGACTCGCCGTCGGAGAAGAACTCCAGCGCCTTGGCGACCGAGAGGTCGAGGACCTCGGCGATGTTGAGCCCGCCGAGACGGTATTCGAGCACCAGCGCCTGGAACCGCTTGCCGCCGCAGTCCTCACAGGGTGAGGCGACGGTCTCCATGAACCCGAGCTCGGTGTAGATCATCCCGTTGCCCTTGCAGGTCGGGCACGCCCCCTCGGAGTTGGCCGAGAAGAGCGCCGGCTTGACCCCGTTGGCCTTGGCGAAGGCCTTGCGGATGGGCTCGAGGAGGCCGGTGTAGGTCGCCGGGTTGCTGCGCCGCGACCCCTTGATCGCGCTCTGGTCGACGAACTCCACGTCCTCGCTCGCGGGGATGGAGCCGTGGATGAGAGAGGACTTCCCGGACCCGGCCACGCCGGTGACGACCGTCAGCACCCCGAGCGGGACGTCCACGTCGACGTTGCGGAGGTTGTGGGAGGTCGCCCCTCGGATCTCCAGCTGCCCCTTCGGCACCCGGACCGTCTCCTTCAGCGACGCGCGGTGCCCGAGGTGGCGCCCGGTCAGGGTGTCGGCCTCGGCGAGCCCTGCGTAGGTGCCCTCGAAGCAGATCGTGCCGCCGTCGCTGCCGGCACCGGGGCCGAGGTCGACGACGTGGTCGGCGATCGCGATGGTCTCCGGCTTGTGCTCGACGACCAGGACGGTGTTGCCCTTGTCGCGCAGGTCGAGGAGGAGCTTGTTCATCCGCTGGATGTCGTGCGGGTGCAGGCCGACGGTCGGCTCGTCGAAGACGTAGGTCACGTCGGTCAGCGCGGAGCCGAGGTGACGGACCATCTTCGTACGCTGCGCCTCACCGCCGCTCAGCGTGCCCGAGGGCCGGTCGAGGGAGAGGTAGCCGAGACCGATCTCGACGAACGAGTCGAACAGGTGCAGCAGCCCGGCGACCAACGGCGCCACGCCCGGGTCGTCGATGGTCCGCAGCCAGTCGGCGGCGTCGGTGACCTGCATCGCGCACACGTCCGCGATCGACTTGCCGCGGATCTTCGAGGAGAGCGCCGACTCGTTGAGCCGGGTCCCGCCACAGGCCGGGCACGGCTTGAAGACCGCCGCCGCTTCCACGAACTTCTTGATGTGGGGCTGCAGCGCCTCGACGTCCTTGCTGAACATCGACTTGCGGATCTTCGGGATCAGGCCTTCGTAGGTCGCGTTGATGCCCTCGAGCTTGATCTTGCGCGGCTCGGCGTAGAGCAGGTCGTGGCGCTGCTCCTCGGTCAGGTCCTTGATCGGGACCTCCGGCGGGACGACGACCTTGAAGGCGGCCACCATCCAGCCGTCGGCGGTGTAGCCGGGGACCAGGATCGCCCCGTCGACCAGCGACTTCGACTCGTCGATGATGACCGCGAGGTCGAGGTCGGAGATCGTCCCGCGCCCCTCGCACTCGGCGCACATGCCGCCGAGGTAGACCGCGTCCTTGACGATCGTCTTCTCACCCTTGGGCCCGGTCATCACCCCGCTCGCGCGGGTGGTGGGGATGTTGAAGGAGAACGCCGTCGGACCGCCGATGTAGGGCTCGCCCAGCCGGCTGAACAGCGAGCGCAGCATCGCGTAGGCGTCGGTGACCGTGCCGAGCGTCGAGCGCGGGTTGGCGCCGAGCCGCTCCTGGTCGACCAGGATGGCGGTGGTCAGCCCCTCCATCGCGTCGACCTCCGGCCGCGGCAGGCTGGGCATGAACCCCTGGATGAAAGTCGAGTACGTCTCGTCGATCAGCCGGCGCGACTCCGCCGCGATCGTGCCGAAGACCAGCGACGACTTCCCCGACCCCGACACCCCGGTGAACACCGAGAGCCGGCGCTTGGGGATCTCGACCGAGACGTCCTTGAGGTTGTTCTGCCGGGCCCCCTGGACTCGGATCAGGTCGTGAGTGTCTGCGCTGTTGGGCTCGTTCGAGCCGGCGTCCGTCATGCCGATGAGGCTAGTCGGAGGCGTGAATCCAGGCCTGCACATTTCCGACTCACTTGACCTGCTGCAGCCGGATCGTGTTGCCGGCCGGGTCGCGGAAGGAGCAGTCCCGCATGCCCCAGTCCTGGTCGGTCGGCTCCGACATGATCTCGCCGCCGCTGGCCTCGATACCGGCCTGGATCTTCTCGAAGGCGGCGTCGACGTCGGGCGAGGAGAGCATCAGGCTGGCGAAGGTGCCCTTGGCCATCATCTCCTGGATGACGCGGCCCTCCTCCTCGCTGATGTTCGGGTCGGCGAGGGGCGGGTAGAGCACGACGCTCACGCCGGGCTGGGCCGGCGGCCCGATCGTGAGCCAGCGCATCGCCTCGTACCCGACGTCCTTCCGCACCTCGAAGCCCAGCAGGTCGCGGTAGAACCTCAGCGAGGCCTCGGGGTCGGTGTGCGGAAGGTAGCTGTGGCAGATGTTGATGTCCATGGACCTCAACCTATGTAGGGGTCCGGCACCTTCGCTTCTTCATTCCTGATCGAACTGCGCCGGACCGGCCGGGTGACCTGTTTGGAGACGCACGGCGGGATCCCGCCGCCACCGGAGGTGGCCTTGTCCCGATAGACGCTCGGCGACATCCCGACGAGCTCGCTGAACCGGGTCGAGAACGTCCCCAGCGACCCGAAGCCGACCGCGAAGCAGATGTCGGTGACGCTGAGGTCGCCGCGCCGCAGCAGGGTCATGGCCCGCTCCACCCGGCGGGTCATCAGGTAGGAGTAGGGCGGCTCGCCGTAGGCCTTGCGGAACTCCCTGCTCAGGTGGCCGGCCGACATGTGTACGCCGCGCGCCAGCGCCTCCACGTCCAGCGGCTGCGCGTACTCCCGGTCGATCCGGTCCTTGACCTGCCGCAGCAGCTTGAGGTCGCGCAGGCGCTGCTCCTGGCTCTGCCCACCACTGGCCTTCGTCGTCACCCTTGGATCTTCGCATGTCGAGGCAGCCCATTTTGGGGAAGCCGGAACTCGTCGCGACAGCGATGTCGAAATCGCGTGCTGCCATTCGTGGAGTAGGTGAAGGAACAGAACACGGATAGGAGAAAGTCATGTGGGACACAGCTCAGCACTCTGAGAAGACCAACGTACGCAGCTTCCCGATGTCGCACTTCCTGCCGTGCCCGCGGTGTGGCCACGAGGTGCACACCTACCTCGCCTGCAGCGACACCTGCGGCTGTGCCCCCGTCGTGATGCCCGGCAGCGTCCCGCTGGCCGCCTGAGCCGGGCTAGATCCTCAGACCCGACTCGATCGCGAAGACGACGAGCTGGGCGCGGTCGCGGGCATGCAGCTTCACCATCGCGCGCGAGACGTGCGTGCGGACCGTGTCCGGGCTGACCACGAGCTCGGCGGCGATCTCGGCGTTGGAGCGGCCGGTGGCCACCCAGGCGACCATCTCCCGCTCCCGCTCGGTCAGGTCACCGAGACGAGGATGCGGGTTGGCGGCCCGGCGAGAGGATCCGAACTCCTCGATCACCCGCTTGGTGACCGTCGGGGCGAGGAGCGAGCCGCCGTCGGCGACGACCCGGATCGCGTCGAGCAGCGCGACCGGCTCGGCATCCTTGAGGAGGAAGCCGCTGGCTCCCAGCCGCAGCGCCTCGAAGACGTACTCGTCGAGCTCGAAGGTCGTCAGCATCACCACGCGTACGTCCTTCAGCGAAGGATCGCGAGTCACCTGCTCCAGCATCCCGAGCCCGTCGAGGACCGGCATCCGGATGTCGCAGAGCACGACGTCGGGGTGGGTGCGGCGCAGCATCGGCAGCGCCGCGCTGCCGTCGGAGGCCTCGCCGACGACCTCGAGATCGGGTTCGGCGCCGATCATGGTCGCCAGGCCCATCCGGACCAGGGGCTGGTCATCGACCAGAGCAACCTTGATCAACTCAGTGCTGCTCATGCCAGCCCCTCCGCGCCACCCGCCGAGGACCCAGAAAGCGGGATGGAAGCCCGCAGCCGGAAGCCCCGTACCTCCGGCCCCGCCTCTAGGGTGCCCCCAAGTGCCTCGACGCGCGACCGCATTCCCACAATTCCCATCCCGGAGCGCCTTTCTTTGCTCGGCATGTCCGATCCCCGCCCGTCGTCGCGGACCGTCACGACCAGCTCTTCGCCGGACGAGGCGACGACCGACACCTCTGCCCGCGACGCGCCGGCATGGCGCAGCACGTTGGTGAGCCCCTCCTGGACCACGGCGTACGCCGCCCGCTCCACCGCCGCCGGCACCGAGTCCGCCTCGAGACGGAGGGAGACCTCCAGTCCGCCGGTGCGCACCCGCTCGACCAGGGCAGGCAGGTCGGCGAGCCCGTGCTCCGGCGCGCGCGGCGCCGACCCGGAGCCGGCCTCGGTCTCGGTCAGCCGGGCCAGCTGCCGGCGCAGCAGGTCGAGCGACTCCTTGCTCTCGGCACGGATGGCCTCCAGGTTGCGGCGGGCGGCCTCCGGATCGCGGTCGAGCACGTGCAGCGCGGCGCCGGCCTGCATCGCGATCACCGCCAGTCCGTGCCCGACGCCGTCGTGCAGGTCGGTGGCCATCCTGACCCGTTCGTCGCTGACCGCACGGCGCCGGCGCTGGGCGCGGGCCTCGTTGCGGGAGCGCAGCGCCGTCGCGATCGCGCCGCAGGCGGCGATGAGCGCCACCTGGCCGAAGGCCTGCCACAGCGAGAGGTCGCCCTCCGGACCGCCGCCGGGCCCCCAGGGGCCGCGGCCCCCGTCGAACCTCGGGCTCTCCGCGGGGTTCAGCACGATCCCGGTGGCCACGAGGGCCGCACCCACCGCAGCCCAGCCGACCCACCGGCGCGGGGCCAGCGACCACGCGGCCGCGAAGGTGACCGCAGGCAGCGCCATGAAGACCGGGCCGTCGGCGTAGCCCAGGGTGAAGTAGACGCCGACACAGAGCCCGCTGACCGCGAGCGCCCACCCGGGTGGCTCCCGCAGCAGCACCGGAAGGACGGCGACGACCGCGAGCAACGCGGGCAGCACGGCCGGCCCCCGGGTGTCGGCCTGGGCGTTGCTGCCCAGCGAGCCGACCAGCACCACCACGACGACCAGCCACGGCAGCCAATGGCGACGGATCCGGGACATGGACATGACCCTAGTTCGCGCGGGCGCCCGAGGCGTACGACAAAACCGGCCGGCCGCCTACGCAGATCTGCGTAACCCGGAGCCGCCACGGTGCCGATGCCGACCAGGGGGCGGCCACGAGAGCGTGAGAGGCATGAAGGAACTCGTGGTTGAGACCGACGGGCTGACCAAGCGGTACGGCGACAGGCTCGCCGTCGACCGGGTCAGCATGACCGTCGTGCGTGGCGAGGTGTACGGCTTCCTCGGCCCCAACGGGGCCGGCAAGACCACCACCTTGCGGATGATGCTCGGCCTGATCCGGCCCACCGCCGGATCGGTCAGCGTCCTGGGTCGTCCCGCCGGGCGGCCCGAGGTCACTGCCCGCATCGGCGCCCTGATCGAGGGCCCCGGCTTCTACCCCTACCTGAACGGCCGCGACAACCTGCGCACGATGGCGCGCTACCAGGGGCTGCCGAGCACCGAGGTCGACCGGGTGCTCGAGATGGTCGACCTCACCGACCGGGCGAAGGACGCCTTCAAGGGCTACTCCCTCGGGATGAAGCAGCGCCTCGGCGTCGCCGCCGCGATGCTCGGCTCCCCCGACCTGCTCGTGCTCGACGAGCCCACCAACGGCCTCGACCCGGCCGGCATGGCCGACATGCGGGCCTTGGTCGTCGCGCTCGCCGAGGCCGGCCAGACGGTCATCCTCTCGAGCCACATCCTGGCCGAGGTGCAGGAGATCTGCGACCGCGTCGGAGTCATCAACCAGGGCCGGCTGCTGCGCGAGTCCACCGTCGCCGACCTGCGTGGCGGCGCGACCCTCCGGGTCCGGGCCACTCCCGAGGACGCCGCCCTGGCGGCCCTGATGCGGATGGCCGGGGACGAGGGCGTACGCCGCATCGGCCACGAGACGCTCGAGGTCGATCTGCCCGCGACGGCGGCCCCGGAGGTCGTACGCCATCTGGTCGCCCACTCCATCGATGTCCACGAGGTCACCGTCGCGGAGCGTTCCCTGGAGGACGTCTTCTTCGAGATGACCGGCAACAAGGAGCTCGTGTCATGACTGCTCTCATCAACAGCACCCGGGCCGAGATGCTGCGTCTGCGCAAGTGGTCGGCGATCTGGGTGATCGTCGGCGCCTGGCTGGCGCTCTCGCTCTCCTTCGGGTACGTCTTCAACTACGTCGCCTACAAGACCGGCGACGACAACTTCGCCGGTGACGGTGCCAGCAACGCCCAGCTGCTGGCCGAGCTGATGCCGAGCGCGATCCCCGACGTCATCGTCAGCGGTCTGCCGATGTTCGGTGGCGCCCTGGCGATGGTGGTCGGCGCGCTGGTGGCCGGCAACGGGTTCGGCTGGGGCACCTGGAAGACCGTCCTCACCCAGGGGCCGAGCCGGCTCGCTGCCGTCGGCGGCTCGCTCGCCGCGGTCACGGCTTTCATCTTCGCGATGATGACCGCGACCCTGGCTCTGTGCATCGGCGTATCGGTGGCGATCGCCGCCACCGAGGGGCAGGCGATCGACATGCCCGCACTGAGCGACCTGGCCCAGTCCTTCGGTGCCGGGTTCCTGGTGCTGGAGATGTGGGCGCTGCTCGGCTTCCTGGTCGGCGTGCTGGCCAAGGGCCCGGCGCTCGCGGTCGGCCTGGGCCTGGTCTGGTCGCTGGTGGTCGAGAACCTGCTGCGCGGTGTCGGCAGTCTTCTCGCCGGCGTCGAGACCGTCACCGAGGCCCTTCCGGGCACCGCCGGCGGCTCGCTCGTCGGTGCGATCATCGGCGGCCCCAACGGGACACCGGGAGTCCTCGACGCGATCTCCGGCGAGCGCGCGCTGATCACCGTCGCGGCGTACGTCCTGGTCGCGGCCGTCGCCGCGGTGGTCGTGATGAGGCGGCGCGACCTCGCCTGACCTCGGGAAACATGCCTCTAGCACACGCCGGGACGGGTCCGTGACACGTCTCGGCGTGTGACCGACAATGCGAGTGTGATCCTCGTTAAGTCTACTGTTTTGGTGGACAACAACCAGGCTGTCCGTTCTCAACGTCGAGACTCTCCCGTCTAGAAGAGGTTCCCACCCGTGTCCTCCAACACGCCCGAGCCCACCCCGCTCATCGAGGCTCCCAAGTCCAAGCTCCCGCTGATCATCGGGATCGTCGTCGTCGCCGTCGTGATCGGCGGCCTCGCGTTCTTCCTCACCCGCGACGACGACTCCGGCAGCGACCTGACCAAGGTCACCATCGGTGTCGTCGGTGCCGACGACCCCTACTGGAAGACCTATCAGGACGCCGCTCGTGAGGAGGGCATCGACCTCGAGGTCAAGAACTTCGGGGACTACAACCAGCCCAACCCGGCGCTGTCCGAGGGCGAGCTGGACCTCAACCAGTTCCAGCACATCATCTTCCTGGCCGACTACAACGTCCAGAACGACGACGACCTGGTCGCGCTCGGCTCGACCGCGACCTACCCCCTGGGGCTCTACTCCTCGAAGTACAAGAGCCTCGACGAGATCAAGGCCGGCGAGACCGTGATCGTCCCCGACGACGAGACCAACCAGGCCCGCGGCCTGGTGCTGCTCCAGTCCAAGGGCCTGGTCGAGCTCACCGACGGCGGCACCCCGTTCAGCACCATCAAGGAGGTCGACCCCTCCTCCAAGGTGAAGATCAAGGCCGTCCAGGCCGCGATCACCCCCTCGTCGCTCCCCGACGTCGCCGCCGCGATCATCAACAACGACTTCGTCGAGGACGCGGGCCTGAAGTTCTCCGACGCCCTGGCCACCGACGACCCGTCCGACCCCAAGGCGCTGCCCTACGTCAACATCTTCGCCGCTCGCGCCGACGACGCCGACAACCCGACGTATAAGAAGCTCGTCAAGATCTTCCAGGACACCAAGGCCGTCCAGGACGGCGTCTACGAGACCTCCGGCGACACCGCCGAGCTCGTCAAGATCCCGGTCGAGGACCTGCAGAAGTCGCTCGAGGACACCGAGAAGCAGGTCGAGGAGCGTCAGTGACGCAATCGGCCACCGTTGCGGAGCCGCTGGTGCGGCTCCGCAACGTCACCAAGACCTATCCGGCGGCCAGGGGCCGCAGCGAGGTCCGCGCGGTCGACGACGTCTCCCTGGACGTCGCCGCCGGTGACGTCCAGGCGATCGTCGGCTACTCCGGTGCCGGCAAGTCCACCCTGGTCCGGCTGCTCAACGGCCTCGAGCCCGCCACCTCGGGCTCCATCCAGGTCGGCGGCATCGAGCTCGTCGGCCTGCACGAGCGTCAGCTGCGGCCGATCCGGCTGGGTATCGGGATGATCTTCCAGCAGTTCAACCTCTTCGAGTCGCGTACGGTCTGGGGCAACCTGGCCTACCCGCTGCAGATCGCCGGCGTCGCCAAGGCCGAGCAGCAGCGCCGGATCTCCGAGCTGCTCCACTTCGTCGGACTCCCCGACAAGGCCCACACCTACCCGCGCAACCTCTCGGGCGGACAGAAGCAGCGCGTCGGCATCGCCCGCGCGCTGACCACCAACCCCTCGCTGCTGCTCGCCGACGAGGCCACCAGCGCGCTCGACCCGGAGACCACCCATGAGGTGCTGCGGCTGCTGAAGCGGGTCAACGAGGAGTTCGGCACCACCATCGTGGCGATCACCCACGAGATGGAGGTCGTGCGCGAGCTCGCCGACCATGTCGCGGTCATGGAGAGCGGTCGAGTGGTCGAGTCCGGCGCCGTCTACGACGTCTTCTCGGCGCCGCGACAGCCCGTGACCCGGCGCTTCGTCGGCACCGTCGTCGACGACGAGCCCGCTCCCGAAACCCTGGCCACGCTGCGAGCTCGTCATCCCGGCCGGTTCGTGAAGGTCGAGCTGCGCGAGGGCGGTCCCCGGCAGACCGACATCTTCGCGGTCCTCCACGAGCGCGGGATCGCCTTCGAGCTCGTCTTCGGCGGCATCGAGGAGATCCGGGGTGCCACCTTCGGCAACCTCACCCTCTCCCTCGACGGGCCCGCGGCATCGGTCGACGAGGCCGTCCGCGAGCTGGCCGCACTGGTCACCACCAAGGAGGTGGCATGAGGACCGACACCCGGCTCCCCGAGCTGTGGGGCGACATCTGGTACGCCACCGGCGAGACCTTGCTGATGGTCGTGTGGACGGTGCTCGTCGGCGGCCTGCTGGGCCTGCTGCTGGGCCTCGGTCTCTACCTGACCCGCAAGGGCGGCCTCTTCCCGAACCGCCCCGTCTCGGCGGTGCTGAACCTGCTGGTCAACTTCTTCCGGCCGATCCCGTTCATCATCTTCATCGCGGCCGTCCAGCCGGCCGCACGGCTCGTGGTCGGCACCGGGATCGGCACGCCGGCGGTGATCTTCTCGCTGATCCTCGCCTCGATGTTCGGCATCGCCCGGATCACGGAGCAGAACCTCATCACCGTTCCTCCCGGGGTCATCGAGGCGGCCCGCTCCATGGGCGCCTCCCGGATCCGGATCGCGGCGACCGTGCTCGTCCCCGAGGCGCTCGCCCCGGTGATCCTCGGCTTCACCTTCGCGTTCGTGGCGATCGTGGACATGTCGGCCGTCGCGGGTCTGGTCGCCGGCGGCGGACTGGGCGCGTTCGCACAGACCTTCGGCTACCGGCAGTACGACCCCGCCGTCACCTGGGTCTGCGTGATCATCCTGGTCGCGATCGTGCAGGTGGTGCAGTTCGCCGGCAACGCGCTGGCCGCACGCATCCTGAGCCGCTGACCTGAGCCGCTGGCCTCAGGCGCGAGCCAGGATCTCGCCGTGGAGGACGGAGAACCATCCGTACTCCGCCTCGGCCCACGACCGCCACCCGCCCGCGACCCGGGCGAGGTCGGCGGTCGTGGCGTCTCCGGAGTCGACCAGCTGGCGGGCGACCGCCGAGTCGGTGAACCGGTCGGCCCACAGCCCGCCCCACCACGCCCGGTCCTCGGGGGCGGAGAAGCACCAGGTGCTCGAGGTGGCCTCTATGTCGTCGAACCCGGCCGCGCGCGCCCAGGAGACCAGTCGGCGGCCCGCGTCGGGCTCGCCCCGGTTGGCCCGCGCGGCGCGCCGGTAGAGCCGCAGCCACTCGGTCAGCTCGGCCGACTCCGGCCACCAGACGAAGGCCGCGTAGTCGCTGTCGCGCACGGCCACGATGCCCCCGGGCTTCGTCACCCGCCGCATCTCCCGCAGCGCCTGCACCGGGTCCGCCACGTGCTGCAGCACCTGATGGGCGTGGACGACGTCGTACGACGCGTCCTCGATGCTCAGCGCATGCACGTCCTCGACCCGGAAGTCGACGTTCGTGACTCCCTCGGTCGTGGCGGCCCGGCGGGAGAGCTCGAGCTCCGGCTCCCCGATCTCCGTGGCGGTCACGTGAGCGACCCGGCCGGCCAGATCGAGCGTGATCGTCCCCGGGCCGGCACCCACGTCGAGCAGCCGCTGCTCAGGGCTCAGTCGCGGCAACAGGTACGCCGCGGAGTTCTCCGCCGTACGCCACCGGTGCGAGCGCAGGACCGACTCGTGATGGCCGTGGGTGTAGGTCGACATGCATCGACTCTACGCTCGGAATCCCGAAAAGTGAGACGCAAATCTCGTTATACGGACAAGCGCGGAAGTGCCCGGTCGGCGCAGCCGAGGCGTCGCCGGCCCCAGAGAACGCCGCCCAGCAGACCGCCGAGAAGAAGCGTGTTGAGCACGATCACCACGCCGGTCTCGAACGGTGCCGCGCCACCGCCCGGCCGCGCGTCCTCAGGCGCCACCTCGTGGCGGTCGAAGACGGCCTGGCCGTGGTCGGAGGCGCGCGGCCCGTCGGCCCACGCCGACGAGCTCAGCGCCGCGGAGGCGACGACGACAGCAACCATCCCGGCGAGCAGAATCCGCACGGTGCGACTCATCATGCTCCGAGCGTGCGCGCCGGTCCCGTCAGGAACCCGACGCACACCGTCCCTACCGGCAACAAGCCGGTGAACAGTCGGAGCAGGTTTCCGCGCGCGGCTCTCCGGTCAGGCTCGGGCGAAGTCGTTGCTGATGTCGAAGAACCACACCGTCGAGTCGGTGCACACGATCCGGTCGAGCTTGCCGACCGCGACCTGCGAACGCGGCGTCTTGCCCGAGGCCAGCACGACGTCGTAGGCGTCGCTGGTCCGCAGCACCGACCACGGCTCGGACTCGGTGCCCTCTCCGGTGCTGATGATGCTGTCGAGGGCCGACTGGGCCAGGATCGACTCGCGTTGAGCCTGCTCGAGGTTGCCGAGGCCGCGCTGGGCATCGGCAAGGGCGGCGTGGGCCGACGGGCTGAAGATCGCGCCGGGCATCAGCCCATGGACGGCGGCGATCGCGCCGGCGTAGTCGCCGACCGACATCATCGGGGCGATCATCTCGGTGATCTCGAGATCGGGCCGGAAGTTCGGAGCTTCCAGGATCGCCTCACGCAGGGCTCTCAGCGACTCCGGGCCCGGGTCGCGAAGGTAGAGGTCAAGCAGCTCAGCGTACGTAGCCAACAGGGGTCCCCCTTGAAGAACGGTCGCCCTGCACGGTAGCCAATAGCATGGCCACGCGGGGCGGTTGACAACGATTATGCGCCCTTTTGTGACTCGGAAGTTGCGCGGCCCCCACCCTCGCGATCTGCGGCTACCGCCAGCCGAGGTCGGGGGCGACGTGGGTCAGGATGCTCTCCAGGGCATGTGCGTTGTAGTCGACGCCGAGCTGGTTCGGCACCGTCAGAAGCAGCGTGTCGGCGGCCTGGATCGCCTCGTCCGCGGCGAGCTCCTTCACCAGGACGTCGGGCTCGGCGGCGTACGAACGCCCGAAGATCGCGCGGGTCTGGTCGTCGATGTTGCCGATCTGGTCCTTGGTCTGCCGGTCGAGGCCGAAGTAGCGCCGGTCCTCGTCGTTGACGAGGGCGAAGATGGAGCGCGAGACCGAGACGCGCGGCTCACGCTCGTGGCCGGCCTCCTTCCAGGCTTCACGGAAGGCCTCGATCTGCTCACGCTGCTGGATGTGGAACGGCTTGCCGTTCTCATCGGTCTTCAGCGTCGAGCTCTGCAGGTTCATGCCGAGCCCCGCGGCCCAGCGCGCGGTCGCCAGCGAGCTCGAACCCCACCAGATCCGCTCGCGCAGGGTCTCGGAGTAGGGCTCGATCCGGAGCTTGCCCGGCGGGTTCGGGAACATCGGCCGCGGGTTGGGCTCGGCGAACTGCGCGCCCTCGATGATCTTGAGGTACGTCTCGGTGTGCGCGCGGGCCATGTCGGCCTCGGAGGCGTTCTCCCCGGGGTCGTAGCCGAAGTAGCGCCAGCCGTCGATGACCTGCTCGGGTGAGCCGCGGCTGATCCCGAGCTGCAGGCGCTCGCCGGAGATCAGGTCGGCCGCCGCCGAGTCCTCGGCCATGTAGAGGGGGTTCTCGTAGCGCATGTCGATGACACCGGTGCCGATCTCGATCTTCGAGGTGCGGGCGCCGACTGCGGACAGCAGTGGGAAGGGCGAGGCGTACTGGCGGGCGAAGTGGTGGACCCGGAAGTACGCACCGTCGACCCCCAGCTCCTCGGCGGCGACCGCCAGCTCGATCCCCTGGATCAGCGCGTCCCGTGCCGACTGCGTCTGCGAGTAGGGCGACGGTGTCCAGTGGCCGAAAGACAAGAATCCGATGTTCTTCACGACTAGTAGAACTCTCAACGGTCTCCCGGGATTCCCGGAGAGGGTCCCGGGACCAGGCCCGCCCGGGTCAGCCAGGACGGCCGGGACCTTCGCCTCTGAGTGTTCTGCACTCCGGAACCGGCCCCGAACTGACACCACCTTGTCGGTGGTGACCTGCAGGTCTGCGTTCTGTTTTCATTCCGTCAACACGCGAGAGCGCGTTCGCACGCGCTGTAAAGCAGACGCCTACACGGCATCAACAGGAGCCCCTTATGAGTTTATCTATCGGTCGACCGAATAATCATATCGGTCGACTGACCAGGGAAAACAATGTCTCGGCGTGTTGTCCGAGCTCTTCCGAAGTCGCGGATTATCGTGTTACATATCAGGCAGCTTCACCCGATAAAGACCGACCAACATTCTCTGGGGGATGAATTCATTATGTGGGACACCGTTGAGGTGCAGAGCTTCACGCTTTCTCACGACATGCCGTGCCGCGACTGCGGGCACGCACGTCATCGCTTCTTGCCGTGTGACTCCGACTGCGACTGCCGCGCCCACGAGGTCGCGGAGCTACTGGAGGTCGCCGGCGCTCGCTGAACGACCTGGCGTCAGCTGTCTCGGGCGTCCAGAAACGGTGGCCATCGCATCGCGGTGGCCACCGTTCTTGTGTTCGAAAGCCAGCGACGGCAACAAAAAGTGAGTGGCGGAAGTAGATCGTCCGCAACCGGGCCGATGATCGTGTCATGGACATCGTTCTCGTACCCGGCCTCTGGCTGGACGCCTCCTCATGGGACCTCGTCGTCCCCCGTCTGACCGACGCCGGCCACACCCCGCGGCCGCTCACCCTGCCCGGCCTGGAGTCGGCCGAGACGGACCGGTCCGACGTGCACGTCGCCGATCAGGTCGCCGCAGTCGTGGCCGCCATCGACGAGTCGGCCGCGCCGGTGATCCTCGTCGGGCACTCGATGGGCTGTGCGGTGGCCGGGGCCGCCCTCGACGCCCGCGTCGACAAGGTCGCCGCCGTGGTCTACGTCGGCGGCTGGCCGGCGGAGCCGGGCATGATCCCGGCCAAGAACTTCCCCACCGACGGCGCCGACCTGCCGCCGGTGCCGTGGGAGGAGTTCGACGAGGCCGACGTCCGCGACCTGGACCGCGCCACGTTCGAGGCGCTGCTGCGGCCCTCCCCCGCCAACCTGACCTCCGAGCCGTTCGAGCTCGGCGACGAGCGCCGCTACTCGGTGCCGGCCGTGTTCGTCTGCCCCGAATACACCGCAGCCGACCTGAAGGAGTGGATCGCCGACGGCACCGAGTCGGTCGCCGCCATCCCGAAGCACAAGGACACGACCTTCGTGGACCTGCCCACCGGACACTGGCCGCAGCTGACCAAGCCGGCCGAGCTCGCAGCCATCATCGGGCGAGCCGGAGCGTAGGTGAGCGTCGGGTAGCGTCGAGAGCGTGCGCACTCGGCTCGCTACCCTGACCACCGCCACAGCCCTGGCGCTCGTCGCCGGCTGTGGCGGTGAGCCGTCCTCGGAACCTGCCGGAAGCCCGTCGGCGTCCTCGTCCGTCCCGTCCCCGACGACGGGTCCGCTCGACGATCCGTCGGTCCCGCTGGCCGAGCGGCTCACCCAGGCGATGGCGACGGTCGCCGCCGGCGAGGCAGGAGCCGAGGACGTACGTGAGGCCGCGCTGTTCGAGCAGACGACCGCCCGCGACCTCGCCCGTGGGTCGAAGGCGAAGGCTGGTGCCGTGCTGGGCGCGCTCGACCGTGGCGACCGCGCGCAGCTCGAGGCGGACATCGCCGCGGCGCGCGAGCTCTTGGTGATGACCGACCCCCAGCCGGAGCTCCCGGACTGGCGGATCCTGACACCGCCGAGCCCGGAGGAGCTGCGCCCGCTCTATCGCAGGGCGCAACAGAAGACCGGGACGCCGTGGGAGTACCTCGCCGCCGTCCACCTGGTCGAGACCCGCATGGGCCGCATCCGTGGCACGAGCACGGCGGGTGCCCAGGGCCCGATGCAGTTCCTGCCCTCGACCTTTGCCCAGTACGGCGCGGGCGGCGACATCAACGACCCCGCCGACGCGATCATGGCGGCCGGCCGCATGCTCGCCAACAACGGCGCTCCCGGCGACATGGCCGGCGCGCTGTGGTCCTACAACCACTCCGACCGCTACGTGGCGGCCGTCAGCGCCTACGCCGAGCAGATGAAGCGCTCCCCTGCTGCGTACGACCTCTACTGGCACTGGCAGGTCCTCTACCGCCACCAGGACGGCACCATGCTCCTGCCCGAGGGCTATCCCCAGAAGAAGGCCGTACGCATCGCCGGATGACCCGTCGAGGCGCCGCCGGCCTCGGCTCAGTAGGGGCGCTCGACGGCGTACTGGACGAGGCGGACGTCCTCGCCCCGGTAGGTGTCGGTGCCGTGGCGGCCGGTCTCGATGAAGCCGGTCGCGTCGAAGAGCTTCTTGGCGCGCGTGTTGGTCTCGTGCAGCTCGGCCCAGATCCGGGTCAGGTCGAGGACGGAGAAGCCGTAGGTGAGCGCCGTCTTGATGGCTCGCTGACCCAGGCCGTGGCCCCACCGTGAGCTGGGGCCGATGGCGATACCGAGCTCGCGGGTATCGGGGGCCAGGCCATGGAGATCGGCATAGCCGACGACCTGCTCGTCGATCTCCACCGCGAGCCTGATGAGCTCGGGCGGCGGGGCATCGATCAACCGGCGCCAGTGGCGGAGGTGACCGTCGCGGTCGCGCTCCGGCCAGCCGTTGGCGATCCGGAACTCCTCATCGTGTGCCCAGTCGGCGAAGACGTGTTCGTCACCTGGTGACAGCGGGCGCAGGCGCATGGTGTCGGTGCGGGGCATCGAACGAGTGTCTCAGATGAGTACGACACGCCCGATGCCCCGTCCGGGATCGCCGGGATCAGTAGGTGAGCTGCACCTTGGTCGCGAGCCGCTCGTCCATGAGGCGGTAGCCCTCGGCGGCCTCGGCGAACGGCAGCGCCTTGTCGAAGACCAGACCGGGGTTGATCGTCCCCTCCAGGGTGAGGCGCAGGAGGTCGGGAAGGTAGCGACGTACGGGCGCCATCCCGCCCTTGAGGCCCACGTTGGTGCGGAAGAGCGCGTTGACCGGGAGGCTGACGTCGTGCGGGACGCCGACGAACCCGACGGTCGCACCCGGGCGGGCCACCTTGGAGGCCGTCTTGAAGGACTGGTCGGTGCCCACGCACTCCAGGACGTAGTCGGCACCGACGCCGCCGGTGAGCTCGCGTACGGCCGCCTCGCCCTCCTTGCCGCGGGCGGCGACGATGTCGGTGGCGCCGAACTTCTTGGCGATCTCCTGGCGGGCCTCGTGGCGCGACATCGCCACGACCCGCTCGGCGCCGAGCTGGGCAGCCGCCAGCACGCCGCACAGGCCGACCGCGCCATCACCGACGACGACCGCGGTGCCGCCCTGGGGGCCGGAGCCGAGGCCGGACATGACCGCGGCGTGCCAGCCGGTGGCCATCACGTCGGTGAGCGCGAGCAGGTCGGGGTACATCGACGGGTCGGGCGTCTCCTCGAGCTTGACCAGCGAGCCGTCGGCCTGGTTGACCAGGGCGTACTCGCTCTGTCCGCTGACCGTGAAGCCGAGGTTCACGCAGACCGACTGGACCCCGGCCAGGCAGTGCGGACAGGTGTTGTCGCAGTGGTCGAAGGGGACGATCACGAAGTCGCCGGTCTTGAAGTCGCGTACGTCGGCACCGACCTCCTCGATCACGCCGATGCACTCGTGACCGATGGTGCGGGGCTCCTCGATGTCGCCGTTGGAGCCGCGGTAGTTCCACAGATCGGAGCCGCAGATGCAGGAGCCCACGATCTTGACGATTGCGTCGGTGGGCTTCGTCAGAGCAGGATCGGGTACCTGGGTGAAGCGGATGTCGCCCACCCCATGGATAGTCGTCGCGCGCATGGTGGCATCCTGTCACCCGGCGTACGAGATGTTGCACACGGTGGCCTTTGCAGCCACCCAGCAACAGTCATGAAACGAAACGCCGACACTTCGCGGGGAATCCAGGCTTATCTCATATATGAGTTACGGTGGTGCACCATGACCGACGGATACAAAGGTCGTATCGGGAATCTGATTCGCGATGCGCGCAAGCACAAGGGCCTCACCCAGGCACAGCTCGCCGACCTTCTCAACACCAGTCAGAGCGCGATCAACCGCATCGAGCAGGGGCAACAGAACCTCTCCCTCGAGATGATCGCCCGGGTGGGTGCCGCTCTGGACTCCTCCCTCGTCGACATCGGCGCCGGCCCGACGCACCTGCGCGTCACCGGCCCGACGAAGCTCTCGGGTGAGATCACGGTCAAGACCTCGAAGAACGCCGGGGTCGCTCTCCTGGTCGGCTCGCTCCTCAACCGGGGCCGGACGACGCTGCGCAAGGTGGCGCGCATCGAAGAGGTCAACCGGATCATCGAGGTGCTCAACTCGATCGGCGTGCAGACCCGCTGGCTCAACGACGACAACGACCTCGAGATCGTGCCGCCGAAGGAGCTGCGCCTGGACGCCGTGGACGAGGCCGCCGCGCGCCGTACGCGTTCGGTGATCATGTTCCTCGGTCCGCTGCTGCACCGCCTGGACACCTTCGAGCTGCCCTACGCCGGCGGCTGCAACCTCGGCACCCGCACCGTCGAGCCGCACCTCTCGGCGCTGCGCCCCTTCGGCCTCGAGGTCAAGGCCACCGACGGCGCCTACCACGCGAGCGTCAACCGGGAGATCCAGCCGGGCCGCCCGATCGTGCTGACCGAGCGTGGCGACACCGTCACCGAGAACGCCCTGATGGCCGCCGCGCTGCACCCGGGCACCACGGTGATCCGCAACGCGTCGTCCAACTACATGGTCCAGGACCTCTGCTTCTACCTGCAGAAGCTGGGCGTCGAGGTCGAGGGCATCGGCACCACCACGCTGCGCGTCACCGGCCGTGAGGTCATCGACGTCGACGTCGACTACGCGCCGAGCGAGGACCCGATCGAGGCGATGTCGCTGCTGACCGCCGCGATCGTGACCGACTCCGAGATCACCATCAAGCGCGTCCCGATCGAGTTCATGGAGATCGAGCTGGCGACGCTGGAGGAGATGGGCTTCAACTACACCCTCTCCGAGGAGTACCTGGCGCTCAACGGCAAGACCCGCCTGGTCGACATCACCACCAAGCACTCGGTCCTGCACGCGCCGCTGGACAAGATCCACCCGCTCCCGTTCCCGGGCCTCAACATCGACAACCTGCCGTTCTTCGCCGCGATCGCCGCGGTGGCGCAGGGTCAGACGCTGCTGCACGACTGGGTCTACGAGAACCGGGCGATCTACCTGACCGAGCTCAACAAGCTCGGCGGCAACGTCACGCTCATGGACCCGCACCGGGTGATGATCGAGGGGCCGACCCACTTCTCCGGCACCGAGATCGTCTGCCCGCCGGCGCTGCGTCCCGCCGTCGTCGTCCTGCTCGCGATGCTCGCCTCGAAGGGCACCTCGGTGCTCCGTTCGACCTACGTCATCGCCCGCGGCTACGAGGACCTCGCCGAGCGGCTCAACCAGCTCGGCGCGAACATCACCGCCTTCCGCGACATCTGAGCAGAGATCCCACCGAGTCGGCTCATCTTGACCGACTCCCTCGCCGAGTCGGCGCGTCATGACGCGCCGACTCGGCGTGATTTTCGGTCAGGACGAGCCGACTCGCGGAGGTTGTCGGGTCGTGGGCGACATCTGAGTCTGCGGGCTCATGTGATCCGGTGCGCACGGGTGGTTAGATGCTGCCCGTGAAGGAGCAGCAGCGACGCGTACGCGCCTATGCGCACCGTGGTGGAGCGCTCCATCCCGACCTGATCGGGATGGAGAACACCATGGAGGCGTTCCGGCATGCGGTGGCGCTCGGCTACACCCATCTCGAGACCGACGTGCACGTCACCCGCGACGGTGTGCTCCTCGCCTTCCACGACGAGGCGCTCGACCGGGTGACCGACGTCAGCGGCCTGATCGCGGAGATGACGTACGCCGAGGTGCAGGCGGCCCGCATCGGCGGCCGGCACGGAGTGCCGACCCTGGCCCAGCTCTTCGAGGCGTTCCCCGGGGTCACCTTCAACATCGACCTCAAGTCCGACGGCGCGGTCGGGGCGCTGGCCGAGCTCCTCGCGGCAACCGACCACGAGGACGAGGTCATCGTCGGCTCGTTCTCGGCCCGCCGGATCAAGGAGTTCCGACGACTGACCAAGGGGCGCGTGCGAACCTCGGCGAACCCTCGCGAGGTGCTGGCCTACGTGCTCGCCCCCACCACGGGCATCGCCCGGCGGCTCGCCGGCGGACGGTTCGACGCCTTCCAGATCCCGCACCGCCAGCGCCTCATCGGCCGGCTGTCGGTCCGGGTGGCATCGCGGGGGCTGGTGCGCCGGGCCCACAAGGCCGGCAAGGAGGTCCACGTCTGGACCATCGACGACCCGGCCGAGATGAAGCGGCTGCTCGAGCGTGACGTCGACGGACTGATGACCGACCGCACCGACGTACTGAAAGCGTTCCTGGAAGAGCGTGGCCTGTGGGAGGCTGTGCCGTCTCGGGTCGAGCCCGTCGACGAGGCCGAATCCGAAGAGAGTGGCGAGGAGCCCGAGAAGTGACCACATCAGCCGGGATCGGCGACTTCAGGCCGGTCGAGCGAGCGCGGGAGCAGAAGGGCTGGTTCTTCACCGACTGGGCCGTCTCCGCCTTCCAGACGACGGTCGCAGGCGTGCTGTTCGCGCCCTACCTGATCGAGATCGCGAAGGCCGCCGCCGTCGACAACCGCATCGACGTGCTCGGGCTCTCGATCGCGCCCGGCGCGCTGCCGTCGTACGTCATCACCTTCTCCACCCTCCTCTCGGCACTGATCTACCCGCTCGTGGGCGCGATCGCCGACCGCACCTCGCGCAAGCCGGACCTGATGGCCGGGTTCGCCTGGGCCGGCGCGCTCTGTGCGGCGCTGTTGTTCTTCATGACCGGGGACAACTGGTGGTTCGGATCGATCATGTTCATCATCGCCAACCTGTGCGCGGGTGCGGCGGTGGTGGTCAGCGACTCGATCCTGCCGCTGATCTCGACCGAGGACGAGCGCGACCGGGTCTCCTCGATCGGCTGGGCCTATGGGTACGCCGGTGGGGGGCTGCTGCTCGCGGTCAACTTCCTCATGGTGACCTTCGCCGATCCGCTCGGGCTCGGCACGGCGCTGGCGGTGCGGCTCTCGATGCTCTCGGCCGCGCTGTGGTGGGCGGGGTTCATCATCATCCCGTGGCGCCGGATCCGTCGACGCGAGCCTGCCGACGTCGAGGACGTCTCCGGCGGCGTGGTGGCGCGCTCCTTCGGCCAGCTGTTCGTGACGCTCAAGGAGCTGCCGCAGTATCCGGTCGCGCTGACCTTCCTGCTGGCCTACCTCTTCTTCAACGACGGCATCCAGACCGTGATCAGCTCGGCATCGACCTACGGGGTCGAGGAGCTCGGGTTCGAGACCGGCACGATGCTCGGCATCTACCTGCTGGTGCAGTTCGTCGCCGTCGGTGGGGCCATCTTCTTCGGCAGGCTGGCGAAGAGCTTCGGCGCCAAGCGGGTGATCCTCGGCGGCCTGGTCGGCTGGATGGTCATCGTCGTCGGGGCCTACTTCGTGCCGGAGCGGACCCTGGTGCCGCTCCTGGTCGTCGCGGTCGGGATCGGTCTGGTCATGGGCGGCACGCAGGCGCTGGCGCGGTCCTACTTCTCGCTGTTCATCCCGGCGGGCAAGGAGGCGGAGTACTTCAGCCTCTACCACGCCATGGACCGCGGCACCTCCTGGCTCGGCACGCTGGTCTTCGGACTCGTCTACCAGCTCACCGACTCCTACCGGCCGGCGATCCTCGCGCTGATCGCCTTCTTCGTCCTCGGTGGCGGGCTGCTCGCGCTGGTGAACACCGCGAAGGGCATCGAGCAGGCGGGCAACCGAGCGCCTCAGCGGGTCTAGGAACGGGCTCGGCGGCTGGCGGTTTCAAGACATCGGCCGCTCAGGACTTTCTCAGAGAGATCCGCAGGTCAGGCGGGCCCTGTGTCGAACAACACGGCGAGGATCACGACAATTCACGGAATCATCACCTCCTCTGTACCGTTGACGGTGTGAAGAGGCCTGACCGGCCTGCGTCATGAGTCCGCAGGCCGCCTCGCTCTTCAGCTCATTCAACGGGGGACGATCGACTCAGGAGGTGCTTCATGGCCGAGCGCACGTTGCGCGGCGCCCGACTGGGCGGACAAAGTTTTGAGGACGAACGCGGCATCGAGTTCGCGGGCCGTCAACAGGTGGCCTACCGCTGCCCGCAGGGTCACGACTTCGAGATCACGATGTCGGACGAGGCCGAGGTTCCGGCCATCTGGGAGTGCCCGCGCTGCGGGATGGAGGCTCTCAACCTCTCCGGTGCCAAGCCGGAGGAGAAGGCCGAGAAGCCTGCGCGTACGCACTGGGACATGCTCCTGGAGCGGCGCTCGGAGAAGGAGCTCGAGGACATCCTCAAGGAGCGCCTCGACCTGCTTCGCGGTGGCGAGATCGGCCCGGCTCACCTGCACCGCAAGGGACCGGGCAAGAAGAAGGCCAACGCCTGACTTCTGACAGACCCAGATACGCCGAAGGCGGCCTTCCACTCAGGAAGGCCGCCTTCGGCGTATCTCAAGCCAGGTTGTCCTTGTCGATGACCTCACCGGTGACGATGTCGTCGTTGCGGGGCCGAGCACCCGGGCCGAACGTGGAGGGCATCGTCGCCGTGACCAGGCGCTTCTGCACGACCGTGGCCAGGATGCGGCGGAAGAACGGCCGGGTGAACGGCAGGATCAGCACGATGCCGAAGATGTCGGTCACGAATCCGGGGCTGAGCATCATCGCGCCACCGAGCAGGATCAGCGCGCCGTCCGCGATCTCGTTCGACGGGAGCTTGCCGGTGGAGAGCGCCGTCGTCAGCGCGGTCCAGGCTCGCGACCCCTCGCGGCGCATCAGCCAGGCACCGAAGATCGAGTCGGCGATCAGCAGCAGGATCGTCCACCACACGCCGATCACCTGGCCCACCTGGATGAGCACGAACAGCTCGGCCAGCGGCATCACCAGGAACAGCAGCACCAGCACCCAGGAGAACCGGCGGCGTCGCGTGGTCGTCATCGCCGGCCTCCCGCGAGCCGGTCCAGGCCGAATCGGCGCAGCAGGCGGAGCAGCTGTTCGCGGCGTTCGGCCAGGCCCCATCGGGTCACCCGGCGCATCGACTCGGCGGCGACGGCGGGGCTCATCTTCGACTCACCCCGGACCCGCTCGATGAACTGGATCGGGACCTCCTTGACCGTGAGACCGGCCCGCAGCGTACGCGTCACCATCTCGGTCTGGAAGACGTAGCCGGTGGACTCGACGCTGTTCAGCTGGAGCTTCTCCAGCGTCGTACGCCGGAAGAGGCGGAAGCCCGCGGTGGCGTCGTGGACGCCGATGCCGAGCAGGAGCCGGACGTAGAAGTTGCCGCCGACCGACAGCAGGCGCCGCGACAGCGGCCAGTTGACCACCGAGCCGCCGCGGATCCAGCGGGCGCCGATCACCAGGTCGGCGGAGGTCAGCGCCTCGAGCAGCAGGTGGAGCTCCTCGGGCTGGTGGGAGCCGTCGGCGTCCATCTCCCCCACCACGTCGTAGCCCTGGTCGAGGGCCCAGCCGAACCCGTGCAGGTACGCCGCCCCCAGCCCGGCCTTCTCGGTGCGGTGCAGCACGTGGATCTGGCCGTCGTTGTCGGCCAGCTCGTTGGCGATCGTGCCGGTGCCGTCGGGTGAGCCGTCATCGACGATCAGCACATCGACGCGCGGCTGCGCCTTGCGGAGCCGCCCGACGATCCAGGCGAGGTTGTCCGCCTCGTTGTAGGTCGGGATGACCATCACCGCCCGACCGATCTCGGTCCAGGGTGGAAGCTGCTCGTTCGTCACGTACGCCGGCCTTGTCAAGGAATGGGGGTGGAGATCACAGGATATCCGCCCGGCGGTTGATCCCAAGATCCCGATCGAGCCTGACAGCGTGACGGCGAGGCGATCGCAGACAGACAGAGCGCGGGAGGAGCAAGACGTTCTTCGGGCCGTTCCGATCCCTGCTGGCGGCAGGGGGACGATCGTTGTCTAAGGGCGCCTTGGCCCTCCCGCGTTGCCCTCGCGGCCGTTGACCGCACCCACGAAAACGCATCGAAGGCATGCCTGGCTCGACACCCCCCGACCCGATTCGTCGAGCGCCGGTCCGCCGACCGCAACTCTGCATGGGCGAACGTTGCCACCATCACCCGCTGGCTCTCCGGAAGTCAACACGGCGCTGACCTGCGGAAACAGATGTTTTCGCAGGTCAGCAACAGCCTGCCGAGCGCGAGAAAGTGAAGATTTCTCGAGGAACCTCGGCGTGTCGTCTTCGCGTACGCGTTACGGCGCTCAGGGAACGACGACGGTGCCTCGTGCGGAGGTGGCGAGGATCGGCTCCGCCAGGATCTCGGCCGCCCCTGGACGGGCCTCGGTCGCGGCTCCGCGGGCCACAACGTACACCGCGAACTCCATCACCCGCGACCGGGTCCCGGCCCTGATCAGCTCGCAGGTGATCTCCAGGACGTCGCCGGCACGCACCGGCGCCTTGAACTGCACGTCGTCGTAGGAGGCGAACAGACCCTCGTCGCCGTCGGTGAGGATGCACATCTCGGTCGCGACATCGCCGAACAGCCCCAGGCTGTACGCGCCGTCGACCAGGTTCCCGGCGTAGTGGGCGTGGGAGTAGGGCACGTAGCGCCGGTGGACGACCCTGGTGCCGGTCTCGGGCGAGGACGAGGTCATGCGGCGGGTTCCTTCGAGGTGGTGCGGTGGACGAGATAGGAGGCGACCTCGGCAGGAGTGGTGCCGCGGCCGAAGATGCGGTCGACGCCGAGCTCGGCGGTCATCGACTCGTCGAATCGTGGACCACCGGCGACCAGGAGCGGCCGCTCCCCCGCCGGATAGGCCTCGCGGAACGCCGCCGACATCTCCCGGGTGTTGAGCAGGTGCGCGTCACGCTGGGTGACGACCTGGGAGACGAGCACGGCGTCGGCACGTCGGGTGACGGCGGCCTCGACGAGGGAGGGCACCGAGACCTGGGCGCCGAGGTTCACGACCTCGATCTCCTTGTAGTACTCCAGCCCCTTCTCCCCCGCGAACCCCTTGATGTTGAGGATCGCGTCGATCCCGACGGTGTGGGCGTCGGTGCCGATGCAGGCGCCGACGACGACCATCGGGCGCCGCAGCGTCTCCTTGATGACCGCGTTGGCCTCCTTCGGCGTGAGCAGCGGGAAGTCGCGCTCGACGACCTGCACCTTGTCGGTGTCGACGAGGTGGTTCACCTGCCCGTAGACGACGAAGAAGGTGAAGTCGTCGCCCATCGGCTTGGAGTGGACGACCATCGCCGGCTCCATGCCCATCTTGTTGGCCAGCTGCAGCGCGGCGCCGTCGGCGACCTTGCTGTGCTTGATCGGCAACGTGAAGGAGACCTGCACCATCCCGTCGCCGGTGGTGTCGCCGTACGGCCTGATGATGGTCACTTTCCCTCCAGGATGGCGCTAGCCGGGTTGTAGTACGCCTCGGACTTCTGGGCCACGCCCTCCAGGCCCTTGCCGGCGTCGGCGGGACGCTTCATCAGGCCGAAGGTGCCGTCCGCGATCGCGTCCAGGAGCCCGTTGGGCTCGTCGATGATCTTCCCGAGCAGGTCGATCGACTCCCCCAGGACCTCGCGCGCCCGGTTGGCGATGAACCCGTCGGGCGCCGGGTGGAAGTCCTCGCCGAGGCGTCCGGCCGCGTCCATGACGTACCGGACGTTCTGCAGGGCCAGGTCGCGGTCGGAGAGCCACGGCGTCACCACCGCCTCGGTCATCATCCCGACCAGCAGGATGCCCTGGTCGGTCATCGCGCCGGCCAGGTTGAAGAACCCGTCGAGCAGGTAGCCCTTGAAGATGTCGCCGGTCATGTGCCGGGTCGGCGGCATCCACTTCAGCGGAGCGTCGGGGAAGATCGTCTTCGCAAGCAGCGCGTGCGCGAGCTCGAGACGGAACGAGTCCGGTACGTCGGGGTTGATCTCGAAGGCGTGGCCCAGGCCGAGCTGCCAGTCCTCGAGGCCGGCCTCCTTGGCGAAGTACTCGTTGAGGAGCTGGCTGGTGGTGACGGTGTGCGCCGCCTCGACCGCGTCGGCGGTGGTGAGGTAGTTGTCCTCGCCGGTGTTGATGATGATCCCCGCCCGCGCGTGGATCTGGCGGGAGAGCCGCTGGTCGACGAACGTACGCACCGGGTTGATGTCGCGGAACAGGATCCCGTACATCGAGTCGTTGAGCATCATGTCGAGACGCTCCATGCCGGCCAGCGCGGCGATCTCGGGCATGCACAGCCCGCTCGCGTAGTTGGTCAGCCTGACGTAGCGGCCGAGCTCGCGGCTCGCCTCGTCGAGAGCGGCTCGCATGAGCCGGAAGTTCTCCTGGGTCGCGTACGTCCCGGCGAACCCCTCCCGGGTGGCGCCCTCGGGCACGTAGTCGAGGAGCGACTGGCCGGTCGAGCGGATCACCGCGATGATGTCGGCGCCCTCGCGGGCGGCCGCCTGCGCCTGCGGGATGTCCTCGTAGATGTCGCCGGTCGCGACGATCAGGTAGATCCACGGCTTGCGGGGTGCGTCGCCGATCTCGGTGATCATCCGCTCGCGGGCCACCCGGCTGGCGTCGAGCCGGGCGATGCCGACCCCGACCGCCTCGCGGGCGTGCTTCGCGGCCAGCTCGGCCTCGGCGCCCTCGGGCAGGTGGAAGGTGACCTGGCCGGCGGCGGCCTCCTCGGCGAGGCGGGCCAGGTCGTTGTCGTGGGCGGCCAGCGCCTGCCACACCGGCAGGGCGACGCCGTGCTCGAGCCCGATGTCGGCGCGGACCGCGTCGACCAGGTGGTTCACCCAGGGGGTGCCGTCCGGGTCGGCGCCGGAGAGGCCGGCCAGGCGCAGCATGGCGCGCTCGACGGCGACGGTCGTGTGCTTCGTGGCCATCTCGACGATCGGGTCGCCGACCTTCGCGGCGAGCGCGCGGGCCTGGGCGATGGTGCGTGGGTCCAGATCGAGTCTCACTGGGCCAGTCTCCCCTCGAACAGTGTCCGGACGCCTTGGTTCGCGCGGAGGAGATCCAGCGCATAGGCGGCATGGCCGGGGACGTAGCCGTTGCCTACGAGCATCGTGACGTCGGCGGCGAGGCCCTCGGCGCCGAGCGCGGCGGCCGGGAACGAGGTCGCCATCGAGAAGAAGATGACCGTGCCGCGGTCGGCGGTGGCGAGGATCGCACCGCCCTCGCAGCCGGGCACGTCCACGCAGACGACCGTGACGTCGGCAGGACCACCGGCCTTGGTGACCGCGTCGCGCAGCCCGACCGGGTTGCGGGCGTCGGCGACGACGACCTCGTCGGCGAGGTCCGCCTCACGGAGTCGCGACGCCTCGGCCTCGGTCGGGACGACGCCGATCAGGTGGCCGGCTCCGGCATCGCGGGCCGCGGCCAGTGACAGCGACCCGGACTTGCCGCCGCCACCGATCACGGCGACGACGCCGCCTGCGTAACGCTCGGCGACGACCCGTCGTGTCAGCGCCGGAGCGCCGCACACGTCCATCACCGACAGCGCGAGCTCGGGGGCCAGGTCGTCGGGCAGGACGGCTGCGATCGAGCGGCCGAAGAGGATGGCGTAGCCGTCGCACGGCACCTGCTCGGAGTCACCGCCCCAGCCGGCGAGACCGTCCTCGATCACCAACGGCGTCAGGGTCAGTGACACCAGGGTGGCGACGCGATCGCCCACCGCGAGTCCCAGAGGCGACTCGGGGCCGACCTCCTCGACGACACCGACGAGCATGCCGCCCGACCCGGTCACCGGGTTCTGCATCTTGCCGCGCTCGGCGACGATGTCGAGCACCTCGCGGCGTACGGCCTCTCCGTCGCCGTCGTGGGCCGACTCGAGCTGCCGGAACGAGGCGGCGTCCAGGTTCAGTCGCTCCACCCGGATCCGCACCTCGTCGGGCCACAAGGTCGTGCGGGTGTCGAGTCTGCGGGCTGCCTGGGGCAGCGGCAACGAGCCGTCCACCGGCTCATCCAGCACCCGGTGCAGGCCTGTCGGGTCAGAAGTGGTCATCGTCGTACGCCTCCTTGCGTCCATCTCACGGCGGACCCTACCAGCGGTCGATGGAAGAATTGCGGCCTAGGCTTGCAACTACCGGAGGATCTCCCGCTATGGTGGAGAACATGACGGCAACCATCGAGCCCACGACTAGAGACGGACAGCCCTACGCCTATCAGCGCGTCGAGCTGGTCGAGCCCGACTGGACCCGGTTCCCGGGGTGGGCCGACGTGACCGAGGAGCAGTGGCGCGACGTGCAGTGGCAG
The DNA here is from genome assembly GCF_055585005.1 of Nocardioides sp. NPDC054178. Classification (NCBI taxonomy): domain Bacteria; kingdom Bacillati; phylum Actinomycetota; class Actinomycetes; order Propionibacteriales; family Nocardioidaceae; genus Nocardioides; species Nocardioides sp. NPDC054178. The sequence continues at coordinate 545,539 of NZ_JBVJKY010000003.1, read as the reverse complement.
CGGGTCAACTGCCTCAAGAACGTCCGCCAGCTGCGCGCCCTGATGGGCGATCTTCTCGAGGAGCGGTTCTACGCCGACCTCGAGCGCGACATGGCCGAGCGGGCGACCATGTCGATGCTGGTGCCGCCGCAGATGGTCAACACGATGGTGCCCTCGGGCGCGGACGCGGGTGAGGAGTTCACCGCGGCGTTCTACGCAGACCCGATCCGCCACTACATGATCCCGGTCTTCTCCGACCGCCGCACCGACTGGCCGTCCCACCCGCAGGCGAGCCGCGACTCGCTGCACGAGCACGACATGTGGGTCGCCGAGGGGCTGACCCACCGCTACCCGACGAAGGTGCTCGCCGAGCTGCTCTCCACCTGCCCGCAGTACTGCGGGCACTGCACCCGGATGGACCTGGTCGGCAACTCCACCCCGGTCATCGACAAGCTCAAGCTCACCGGCAAGCCGGTCGACCGCCACGAGGTGATGCTCGACTACCTCCGCAACACCCCGCAGGTGCGCGACGTGGTCGTCTCCGGCGGCGACGTCGCCAACCTCCCCTGGCCGCGGCTGGAGGACTTCCTCACCAAGCTGATGGCGATCGACAACATCCGTGACATCCGGCTGGCCACCAAGGGCCTGATCGGCCTCCCCCAGCACTGGCTCCAGGAGCCGCTGCTGGAGGGAATGAACCGGGTGACCACGATCGCCCGCGAGCGCGGCGTCTCCCTCGCCATCCACACCCACGCCAACCACGCCAACTCGGTCACTCCGCTGGTCGCCGAGGCGTCCAAGGCGCTGCTGGCGGCCGGGGTGCGCGACGTACGCAACCAGGGAGTGCTGCTGGCCGGGGTGAACGCCGACAGCCACAGCCTGCTCGACCTGAGCTTCCGCCTGCTCGACGGCGCGCAGATCATGCCCTACTACTTCTACATGTGCGACATGATCCCGTTCAGCGAGCACTGGCGCGTCTCGGTCGCCGAGGCGCAGCGGATGCAGCACGACATCATGGGCTACCTGCCCGGGTTCGCCACCCCGCGCATCGTGTGCGACGTACCCTTCGTCGGCAAGCGCTGGGTCCACCAGATCGCTGACTACGACACCGAGCGCGGCATCTCCTACTGGACCAAGAACTACCGCACCTCGATCGAGGCATCGGACGCCGAGGCACTGACCAGGACGTACGAGTACTACGACCCGATCCACACCCTGCCCGAGTCAGGCCAGGAGTGGTGGCGCACGCACGGCAAGTGACCGTCAGAGACTGAGACCCGGTGCCCGGCGCCGGGTCTCAGTGCGTCATGGTCGGGCGGTTCTCGTAGTAGGTGTACATCGCGATCGTGGTGCGCGTGGACACGTTGGCGACCGAGCGGATCCGGCCGAGCAGCTCCTCGAGCGCCTCGGGCGTGGCGACCCGCACCTTGAGCATGTAGGACTCCACGCCTGCGATCGACCAGCAGGCCTCCACCTCGTGAAGGTCCGCGACCCGCTCGGGGGTGTCGTCGGGCTGGGAGGGGTCCATGGGCTGCACCGCGACGAACGCGGTCAGCGGCACGCCGATCGCGGCGTAGTTGACGGTGGCACCGTAGCCGGTGATGAGACCACGCTGCTCGAGCCGCTTGACTCGCTGGTGCACAGCCGAGGTCGACAGGCCGGTCGCCTTGCCCAGGTCGGTGTAGGACATCCGGCCGTCCTCCGCAAGGAGCTGGAGGATTTTACGGTCGGTGGCCTCGATCTCAGGTGCAGTCACGGCGACAGCGTACCCACAACAGCAATATCTCCGCCGGAACGTCCAGAAAAGTAGTTGATGTCGAAAGATTTCCGGCGATGTCGACGGGTGGAGAGCCTCAGGACGGCCAGCCGGCGAGCACCCGGAGCTCGCCATCACCGTTCGCGGAGGGCTGGACGACCGACAGCAGCCGTCCGTCGCGGGCCTCGTCGGGGACGGCGTTCATCGCCTCGCCGGTGGCCAGGTGCGGATCGGCGGAGACGACCACCCGGCCGTGCGAGTTGATCAGCGTCGCGCCGATCTGGCGCAGGCCGGGCAGCAGCATCGTCTCCAGCGTCTCGACCGAGGTGTCGGCGCCGGCGACGCCGACCATCCGGCCGTCCGCGTAGACCGGCAGCGTCGTGGTCATGACGTACTCGTCGGCGCAGACGAAGTCGACGTAGGGGCCGGCGAGGTTGAGCGCTCCGGTGCGCTGCGGGACCCGGAACCACGGCTGGCGGGTGTAGTCGATGGCCTCGCCTGTCGCCGGCACCTCGGCGTCACCGAGGAAGTCGCGCCCCGCCCCCTGCCACCAGGCCAGGTAGAGGCGCCGGTCGACGAGCGCGTCCGGTGCGACGACGAACCCGCCTCCCAGCAGGCTCGGGTCCCGGAGGAACGCCAGCGTGCCGGTCTCGACCTGCGCGATCAGCTCGTCCGAGGTGACCGGTCCCACGGCGAAGAGGGCGCCGACCTCGGCACGCACCCGCTCGAGCTCGGTGAGGATGGAACCGAAGTGCTGCTCGATCCGGACGGCGCAGTCGGCCGACACATCGGTGTTCACGGTCGTACCACCTCATGGATCTCGGTCAGACGTTCAACGGCGTGGGTCACGTGGTCGCGGACGCTCGCGCGCGCCGCGGCGACGTCGCCCGTCGCCAATGCGGCGACGAGCGCCCGGTGCCGCACGGCGGACGCCTCACGGAAGTCCGACTCGCTCAGCGGCACTCGCAGCAAGGTACCGAAGTCGCCCTCCTGTCGCACGACCTCCCGGGTGAGTCGCGCCGACTGGGTCAGTGCCGCCACGGAGAGATAGAGCTCGCTCTCGGCGTCGCGCCACCGTCCCAGGTCGTCCTCGCCCAGCGGGACCAGCAGATCCTGGAGGTCCTCGACCTCGTCGGGGGCGGCTCGTTCGGCGGCGAGCTCAGCGCAGCCGGTCAGCACGACCAGATAGAGGCTCGCCCGGTCGCGCAGCTCCACACGCGACATGGTCGCGAGCCGCCCCTTCACGATATCGCCCGGATCCGGAGCGCGTACGAAGGAGCCACCGCCCCGGCCCCGGGTCGTCACCACCAGGCCCTGCGCGCGCAGCGAGACCAGGGCCTCCCGGGCGGTCACGGTCGCCACTCCCAGCATCTGGGCGAGCTCGATCTCGCTCGGCAGGCGGTCGCCGTCGGCGAGCACGCCGGAGCGGATCGCCTCCGCCAGCCGGTTCTCGACACGTACGGCTCTGCCTTCGTCGCCGATCGGCGCGAAGATCGCCGACCGGGCACGCGAGCTGATCGCGCGGGCGTTGGCCACGATCGGGCTCCTCCTTCGAGTGGGTTTACAAAGAACTTACGCAGAGACCCTTTAAAATCTAAGATCTGGTTCCATATGATTCAACAATGGGACCGACCGAATCTCCGCAGATCCAGCTCGAAGCTGTGACCAAGGCGTACGGCGACGTGCTGGCTGTCGACGCCCTCGACCTGACCATCGGCGACGGTGAGTTCTTCTCGATGCTCGGGCCCTCCGGCTCCGGGAAGACGACGGTGCTGCGGCTGATCGCGGGCTTCGAGCACGCCGACTCCGGCACCATCCGCCTCGGCAGCGAGGACGTGACCGCCCTGGCGCCCTTCGACCGCGACGTCACCACCGTCTTCCAGGACTACGCCCTCTTCCCGCACTTCAACGTGCTCGACAACGTCGCCTACGGCCTGCGTGTGCGCGGCGTCCCGAAGGCGGAGCGCGCCTCGCGAGCACGCGAGGCGCTGGAGATGGTCCGCCTCGGCCACGTCGCGAACCGGAAGCCGACCGAGCTCTCCGGCGGGCAGCGGCAGCGGGTGGCGCTGGCTCGCGCCATCGTCGTACGTCCTCGGGTGCTCCTCCTCGACGAGCCGCTCGGCGCGCTCGACCTCAAGCTCCGCGAGCAGATGCAGGTCGAGCTCAAGCAGATCCAGCGCGAGCTGGGGATCACCTTCGTCTTCGTCACCCACGACCAGGAGGAGGCGCTCACCCTCAGCGACCGGATCGCGGTCTTCGACAGCGGCCGGATCGTGCAGCTGGGCACGCCCAAGGAGATCTACGAGCGGCCCACCTCCCAGTACGTCGCCGACTTCGTCGGCACCTCCAACGTCTTCGACGAGCAGGCGGCCAAGCGGATGCTGAAGATGGACGGCGCCTTCGCGCTGCGGCCCGAGAAGATCCTGCTCTCCCCGGAGACCGCGGGCGCTCCGATCGGCGCGATGACCGCCGCCGGGGTGATCACCGAGTCGATCTACATCGGCACCGGCCATCGCGTCCACATCGAGCTCGAGGACGGCACCAGGCTGGTCGCCCTCGAGCAGAGCCGCGGTGCCCTGCATCCCGACGCCGCCGAACCAGAGTCTCGGGGCGACCGCGTGGTCGCCTCCTGGTCGCCGGGCGACCTGGTCCCCCTGGGCACCGATTCGTCCCGTGCCGTGCAACACCGATGAGCGAGAACACCAGAGAGGTCTGACCATGCGCAACATCCCAACCAGAGTCGCCGCTGCCCGCACCCTTGGCGGAGCGATCGCGGCGCTGTCCCTGATCACGCTCTCCGCCTGTGGCGGCGACAGCGGATCCGAGTCGACCGGAGCGGTCGAGGAGCTCGGCGAGAACGAGGGCGAGGTCTCGATCCTGGCCTGGCCCGGCTACGTCGAGGACGGCTCGACCGACCCGGAGGTCGACTGGGTCTCCAGCTTCGAGGAGGAGACCGGCTGTCAGGTCACCGCCAAGGTCTACGGCACCTCCGACGAGGCCTTCAACCTGGCCAAGTCGGGCGAGTACGACGTCGTCGCCGCCTCCGGCGACCTCACCCTCCGCATGATCGCGGCGGGCGAGGCGGCCGAGGTCAACACCGACCTGATCCCCAACTACGAGGGCATCTACGACTTCCTCAAGGACCGCGAGTGGAACACCGTTGACGGGAAGAACTACGGCATCCCGCACGGCTACGGCGCCAACCTGCTGATGTACAACACCGAGGACGTCACCCCCGCCCCGACCTCGTGGAAGGCGGTCTTCGAGGACGCGCCGAAGCACAAGGGCCAGGTCACCGCCTACGACTCCCCGATCTACATCGCCGACGCCGCCGTCTACCTGATGGCGCACCAGCCCGACCTGGGCATCGAGAACCCCTACTCGCTCGACGAGAAGCAGCTCGCCGCGGCCGTGGACCTGCTCAAGGACCAGCGGACCTCCGTCGGTGAGTACTGGTCCGACTACACCAAGACCCAGGCCTCCTTCGAGACCGGCGACACCGTGGTCGGCACCACCTGGCAGGTGATCGCCAACCTGATCGACCCGAAGAAGGCCTCGGTCGAGGCGATCCTGCCCTCGGAGGGCGCGACCGGGTGGAACGACACCTGGATGATCTCCTCGAAGGCGAAGTCGCCCAACTGCGCCTACGCCTGGCTCGACCACATCTCCGACCCGGAGACCAACGCCCAGGCGACGGAGTACTTCGGCGAGGCCCCCAACTCCGACAAGGCCTGCGAGTTCGCCTCCGAGGGCCACTGCGAGACCTTCCACGCCGGCGATGAGGAGTACGCCAAGCAGATCTGGTTCTGGAACACCCCGATCGAGAAGTGCCTCGACGGCCGGACCGACGTGAAGTGCACCGACTACCAGGACTGGACCAAGGCCTGGGCAGAGATCAAGGGGTGACCTTGAGCTCTGTCAGCAGCACGCTCAGCAGGAGGCCGGGGATCCGCCTCGGCCTCCTGCTGGCCGCACCCCTCACCTGGCTGGTGCTCGTCTACGTCGTCGCGCTCGCCGCTCTGCTGGTGACGGCCTTCTGGACGATCGACTCCTTCACCAACGAGCTCGAGCGCACCTTCACCCTCGACAACATCCGAGAGATCACCGGCCAGGCGCTCTACCGGACCGTCACGCTGCGCACCATCGGCGTGGCCCTGCTGGTGACGCTGATCGACTGCGCGATCGCGCTGCCGGTCGGCTTCTACATGGCCAAGGTCGCCTCCCGGCGCTCGCGCCACCTGCTGGTGATCGCCTTCCTGATGCCGCTGTGGGCGTCCTACCTCGTCAAGGCGCTGGCCTGGCGCTCGCTGCTCTCGAACGGCGGCCTGCTGGACTGGGCCGGTGGCCTGGTCGGTCTCGGTTCACCGGGATTCGGCTTCACCGCGATCGTGCTCACCCAGGCGTACATCTGGCTTCCGTACGTCATCCTCCCGGTCTACGCGGCCTACGAACGCGTCCCGGACTCGCTGCTCGACGCCGCCGGCGACCTCGGCGCCCGGCCGGCGCTGACCTTCCGCACCGTGGTGTTCCCGCTGGTGGTGCCGGGACTGGTCGCGGGCTCGATCTTCTCGTTCTCGCTGACCATGGGCGACTACATCACGGTCAACATCGTCGGCGGCGCCAACCAGATGCTCGGCAACCTCGTCTTCATCAACTCGGGGTCCAACCTGCCGCTGGCCGCCGCGATCGCGCTGATCCCGATCGTCGTGATCATGATCTACCTGGCGTTGGTACGCCGCACCGGAGCTCTGGAGAACCTATGACCATCTCGAGATCGACCCGGCGCCTGCTGGCCGCAGTGACCGGCCTGGTGCTCGCCATGCTCTACGCACCGCTCGCCCTGGTGGTGGTGAACTCGTTCAACACCTCCCAGGCGCTGACCTGGCCGCCCAGCGGCTTCACCACCCAGTGGTGGCAGCGGGCGGCGGTCAACCCGGGAGCACACGACGCGATCCTCACCTCGCTGACGGTGGCCGCCTGCGCGACGGTGACGGCTCTCGTCCTCGGCACGCTGCTCGGCCTGGCGATGCAGCGCTACTCCTTCTTCGGGAAGCAGTCCGTCAACCTGCTGGTGGTGCTCCCGATCGCCCTCCCCGGCATCGTCACCGGGATCGCGCTGTCCAACGCGTTCTCGTCGATCCTCGGCGTACGCCTGGGGTTCTTCACCCTCGTGGTGGCCCACGCGACCTTCTGCATCGTGACCGTCTTCAACAACGTGCAGGCGCGGTTGGGGCGGATGGGCGGCAACCTCGAGGAGGCCTCGGCCGACCTGGGGGCGGGGATGTGGACGACGTTCCGGCTGGTCACGCTCCCCCAGCTGCGCTCGGCGCTGTTGGCCGGCGGGCTGCTGGCGTTCGCGCTCAGCTTCGACGAGATCATCGTGACGACGTTCGCGGCCGGGCCGGGTGTCACCACGCTGCCGGTCTGGATCCTGACCAACCTGTTCCGGCCCGGTCAGGCGCCGATCGTCAACGTGGTCGCGGTCGTGATGATCGTCGTCTCGGTCGCACCGATCTGGCTCGCCCAGCGGCTCTCCTCCGACCCGGCGGAGACGACGAGGGCGATTCACTAGGACCGCCCTCCGCCTGAGCGGATAATGTGCTCAGCGTGGCTGAACCTCGAATGCTCCTGCTGGACACCGCGTCGCTCTACTTCCGGGCCTACTTCGGCGTGCCCGACATCCGCGCCGAGGACGGCACCCCGGTCAACGCCGTCCGCGGGCTGTTGGAGTTCATCTCCCGGCTGGTCAACGACTACTCCCCCACCGACCTGGTGTGCTGCTGGGACAACGACTGGCGCCCGCAGTGGCGGGTCGACCTGATCCCGTCCTACAAGGCGCACCGGGTCGTCGAAGAGGTCGAGACCGCCCCGGACGTCGAGGAGGTCCCCGACCCGCTGCAGGTCCAGGTGCCGATCATCCGCGAGGTGCTCGCCGCGGCCGGGATCCGGGTCATCGGCGCCGACGGCTACGAGGCCGACGACGTGATCGGCACCCTCGCGACCGGCGCCGGGATGCCGGTCGACGTCGTCACCGGCGACCGCGACCTCTTTCAGCTGGTCGACGACGCTGCCGGCGTACGCATCCTCTACCCGACCCGGGGCGTGAGCGATCCGGATCTGGTCGATGAGAAGTGGGTGCTCGCCAAGTACGGCATCAGCGCCGCGCAGTACGCCGACTTCGCCACCATGCGCGGCGACACCTCCGACGGGCTGCCGGGCGTGAAGGGCGTCGGTGAGAAGACCGCGGCCAAGCTGCTCGAGCAGTACGGGGACCTGGAGGGGATCATCGCCGCGGTCGCCGACCCGACCACCCCGATCACGAAGGCGCAGCGGCAGAAGTTCGTCGACGCGGCCGGCTATCTGGCGGTCGCGCCGAAGGTCGTGGCCGTGGCCCGGGACATCCCGCTGGACCGCAGCGGCACCGCCCTGCCCGGGGCTCCGGCTGACCCGGAACGCCTGCACGAGCTGGCCGCGACGTACAACCTCGCCTCCCCCGTCGCCCGCCTGGAAGCCGCTCTCGCGCGGGAGTGACGCAGGTCTCCACAACTCGGTGAAGAAAGTTCGTCGAAACGGCATCATCCGCCGCGTACGTCTCCGTCTCCTTGGCAAGACCACGAACAAGGAGCGGACGAATGAGCGACATCAAGCACCCGGCAGTGCAGCACGACATCAAGATCTCCTGCCTCGACCCGTGGGGCCGCACGGTGGACGTGCCGACCACCCTCGGCTACCGCGAGAACGACCCGTACGCAGTGAGCCTGACCTTCCACTCCGGCGCCGGTGACGTCGAGTGGGTCGTGTCCCGCACGCTGATGCTCCAGGGCCTGGCCGCCCCCGCCGGTGAGGGCGACGTGAAGATCTATCCCAGCATCGACGAGGACGCCAAGGCCGTCGCCGTCTTCGACTTCAGCTCCCCCGACGGTCGCCTGATCGCGACCGCCGACTCCAGCGAGGTGCAGACGTTCCTCGGCAAGTCCTTCGCGGCCGTCCCGGTCGGCGCCGAGAGCCAGCACCTGGATCTCGACGCGCTGGTCGCGGACCTGCTGGGCAGCTCCTTCGACGCTGAGTAGGCACTCCGCCCGCCTGCTCATTCGTTCACGAACCCTCCCGTCCCGGATTTCCGGGGCTGGAGGGTTCGTGCTTTTCGCTGGCCAGAAGTGTTCGCTCGCCGTTGCCACATCAACTGTGGTAGTGATGTGCGTCACCCGCACCCCCTCGGAGGTCACAGTGCTGCCAGCTTTCCTTTCTCGCGAGCGAACGGTGGCCGGTCCCGGCTTCAGTCGCTGGCTCATCCCACCCGCCGCCCTCGCCGTCCACCTCTGTATCGGCCAGGTGTACGCCACCAGCGTCTACAAGACCGCCCTGGTCGAACACTTCGACTCCAGCCAGACCGCGATCGGGCTGATCTTCTCGATCGCGATCGTGATGCTCGGTCTCTCGGCCGCGGTGATGGGCACCTGGGTCGACCGCAACGGACCACGAGCGGCGATGACCGCGGCCGCGGTCTTCTGGGCGTCCGGCTTCTTCGTCGGCGCCCTCGGCATCGGCACCGGCCAGCTGTGGCTGGTCTACCTCGGCTACGGCGTCATCGGCGGCATCGGTCTCGGGATCGGCTACATCTCCCCCGTCTCCACGCTGATCAAGTGGTTCCCGGACCGGCCCGGGCTGGCCACGGGCATGGCGATCATGGGCTTCGGCGGTGGCGCGATGATCGCCAGCCCGCTGAGCGGCCGGCTGCTGTCGCTCTACGACCCGTCCTACACCGGTGACGCCAGCACCGTGCCCGACGGTCACGCGGTGATGATGCTCTTCCTCACCCTCGGCGTGATCTACCTGGTCTTCATGTCCTTCGGTGCCGCCACCGTCCGCGTCCCACCGGAGGGCTGGACACCGGCAGGCTGGGACCCGGCCAGCGTGAAGGAGAAGAAGCTCGTCACCACGGCCAGCGTCTCGGCCAACAACGCGATCAGGACCCGCTCGTTCTGGCTGGTGTGGATCGTCCTGTTCTGCAACGTCACCGCCGGGATCGGCATCCTCGAGCAGGCGGCCCCGATGATCCAGGACTTCTTCCGCACCGACGGTGTCTCCTCGGTCAGCGCGGCCGCGGCCGGTGGCTTCGTCGGGCTGCTCTCGATCGCTAACATGAGCGGCCGGTTCATCTGGTCCTCGACCTCCGACGTCATCGGCCGCAAGCCGATCTACATGATGTATCTCGGGGTCGGACTGGTGCTCTATCTCCTGCTGGCCACCGTCGGGGACACCTCGATGGCGCTGTTCGTGCTGCTCGCCGTGGTGATCCTGTCCTTCTACGGCGGCGGCTTCGCGACCGTCCCCGCCTACCTGCGCGACCTCTTCGGCACGTTCCAGGTCGGCGCCATCCACGGCCGGCTGCTGACCGCCTGGTCGGCTGCCGGCATCGCCGGACCGCTCATCATCAACGCCTTCCTCGACGCCCAGGGCGAACCCGGCACGCTCACCGCCGCGGCCTACCAGCCGGCGCTGCTGACCATGGTCGGTGTCCTCGCGGTCGGCTTCCTCGCCAACCTGCTGGTGCACCAGGTCCCCGACAGGTTCCACGAGCCGAAGACGGCCGGATCCACCGAGACCGAGAGGAGTGCAGCATGAGAGCCAGGATCGCTGGTGCCTGGGCCCTGGTCGGGATCCCGCTGGCCTACGGCGTCATCGAGACGCTGCGCCGCGCGGCGCAGCTCTTCACCGGCTGAGCCCTGTCCGCAGCCCTGCGGCGGCCCCTCAGAGGCCGAGCAGGCTCGGCTCGTTCGTACGCCACGCCTCCTGCGCCGCCCGGGTGATCGGGCCGTGCGGGAGGGTGCGCGTGCCCCACTCGGTCACAGCCTGGACGTCGCGCAGGCTGGAGGTGAGGAAGACCTCCGTGGCGTACTCCTCGACCTCGGCCAGCGGCTCGTCGGTCTCCTCGGCCCCGAACCACTCCAGCACCAGGGCGCGGGTGATCCCGGCCAGCGGGCCGCTGGAGAGCGTCGGGGTCTTCAGCGTGCCGTCGAGCACGTAGAAGATGTTGCTCCCGGTGCCCTCGCACAGGTCGCCCACGGTGTTGGCGAAGATCGCCTCGGTCGCCCCGTGCTCGCGGGCCTCGGCCAGGGCGATGACGTTCTCGGCGTACGACGTCGTCTTCAGGCCGGTCGTCGCGCCGTGCTCGTTGCGGCGCCACGGCACACTGACGACCTTGGTCTCGTCCGAGGTGGGCTCCGCGTCCTCGAGGCCGATGATGACCGTCGGTGGCACTTCCACGCGGCCGGAGCCGAACGGCGCCGGCCCGCCCGTGACCGTGATCCGCAGACGTCCGTACGCCGTCGGCGCCGCGCCCAGCACGGCCTCCACACCCTTGGTGATGAACGAGCGGTCGAGGGCCGGCAGGCCGAGCCCGCTCGCGGAGCGCTCGAGGCGGTCGAGGTGGAGCGCGAGCGCGAACGGCTGGTCCTTGATCACCTTGAGCGTCTCGAAGACGCCGTCGCCGACCACCAGACCGTGGTCTCGGATGGAGACCGCCGGGGCGGCCGGGTTGTCGAGAAGCTGACCATCGATCCACGCGCGCATACGGCAACTCTAAGACGTCCCTGGTCAGAGCCCGGAACGCCTGTCCGCGCGGCGGGCGAGGTTTCGGGCGAATGACACGAAGGTGACCCCCGATTTGTCCCCCGACACCGGCTCCGTTAATGTTCTTCTCGTCGCCAAGGGCACGGGAAACCGGGCCGGAAGCACAAGCGGACGTAGCTCAGTTGGTAGAGCGCAACCTTGCCAAGGTTGAGGTCGCGAGTTCGAGCCTCGTCGTCCGCTCGGAGTAGGTCTCCACCGGAGGCATTGCCTCCAGCGGTGGGTTGGCCGAGAGGCGAGGCAACGGACTGCAAATCCGTGTACACGGGTTCAAATCCCGTACCCACCTCGAAGCACCACCCTGATATAAACTGAACAACCCCGGACGATTGGCGCAGCGGTAGCGCGCTTCCTTGACACGGAAGAGGTCACTGGTTCAAACCCAGTATCGTCCACCACAGAATCGGCCCCTGACCTGCGGAAACGCAGATCAGGGGTCGGTTCAATTTCACCGTGTCGAATGAGTGTTCGACGCTGCCTGACAAAGTGCCTGACTGACAATGCGCCTCTCTGTTAACAACTGGTTCCCCCGGTTCGCGCCGGCCAGGGACACGGTGGTCCGGCGGTTGGCGCAGGAGCCGTTCGGTTGGCGGCCCACGGTGTTGGATGTCAGCCTCCGCCGATACCGTTGTAACGCCGCCTCCGACGACCCGGAACGCGGACCGACGACGCGCCGCGAGCCGTCAGTCGCCGACGCTGCCGTCGATCATCTCGCGCAGGATGTCCGCGTGGCCCGCGTGCCGGGCGGTCTCCACGATCACGTGCAGGTACATCCACGTCAGCTCCCTGCCCCGCGGTGTGGTGACGGCGTAGTCGAGGCTGTGCTGGGCGGCGATCTCGCGGGAGCGGTCGCACTCCGCCTGGTAGGCGGCGATGACGTCGTCGAGCTTCTCGTTCGGCTCCAGCCGCAGGTCGGCCTCCGGGTCTGCGTCGGTCCACGGCGGCGTGGGCAGCTCCGCGGCGGGGATCTGCCCGATCTGCTGGGCGAACCCGCCCAGTTCCACCCACCGCAGGTGTTTGATCAGGCCGCCGAGGTTGGTGCCGGTCGGCACCGGGCTGCGCCGGGCGTCGTCCTCCGACACCCCGCGGGCCTTGCGCACGACGGCGTCGCGCAGGTAATCCAAGTACGTCCCGAGCTGTTCGCGCTCGCCGGCGGCGACCACGCTGCCGAGGATCTCACCGGGTCTAGTCATGGCCCGAACGTAACACTCCGGCCGACCCTCGCGCCGGGGCTATTTTGGGCTCGTCGCAGTCGCAGTTGAGGGTGTAGTCCGGTCGGCGTGTCGGTGGCCGGGTAGGGGTCGAGGTCTCCCAAAGGATGGAGGTGACTATGCCGTCGAGACAGCCGGCTTTGCGACCCCAACTCTTTTTGGTCTCGCCCTCAGGGGATGGTCAGCTTCTGGCCGACGCGAAGAACGTCCGGGTCGCGCCCGATGACGGCGCGGTTCGCGTTGTAGATCTTTCGCCACTTCGAGGCGTTGCCGTAGAACTTCACCGAGATCTTGGCGAGCGTGTCACCCCGCGCCACCGTGTAGCGCTTTCGCCCGGGCTGAGCGGCGCGCGGCGCGGGCGGACGGACGGCCGCGGGACACCGCGGCAGCAGGCGGCACTGCAGCGCCAGGACGTAGATCTCGTCTGCGGCGGTCGTGCTCTCGGTGACCGGCGCGCCGCCGGGCATCGCCTCGACCGGCGGGTCGACGGCGCGCACATGGAGCTCCGGAGTCCGCACCGAGGAGAACACGTCGCCGACGCGCAGGCGACTCCTCAGCAGGGCGCCGGTGCGCGCGGAGACGGCGGCCGGGGGCGGCTTCTCGACCGCGACCTCGGGGGTGGCCCGGATCGCCTTCCACACAGACGGGTCGTCGAGGACTGTGACCCGCGGCTGTGCCGCGGCCGGCTCGGGCGCAGCGGACCGGAGCGTGTGGAACTGCGCGTTCTTCATCAACCGTAGGTTCGGCAGGAACGCGAGGTCGACCTTCGGCGCGGCCTCGCCGGCGTCGGTCCTGACCTGCACGGTGATGTTGCGGGCCAGCACCAGCCCGGTGACGTACGCCGTGCACTCCCCCTTCGGTGGCGAGCCGCCGTCCGACAGCAGCCGGCCCGGTTCGCGGAACCGCCAGCCGGTGGAGGCGAAGAGCTGTGGGCTGAACCAGGGACGGGAGACGGTGATGTAGGAGTACTCGAAGGACACTCGCTCGATGCCCGCGTCACCGCTGCTTCCGAGCCTGGTGCGCAGCTCGGCCGGCGCCGACTCGGCGAGGAGGGCCAGCTCGTCGGCGGTCACGGTGATCCGCGGCCAGGCGACGTCCGCGACGTCGGTCGGCACGTAGCCGCTCGGGACGTAGGAGAGCCCGTCCACCGACGTACGGAAGAAGATCTCGGGTAGGTCCGGGTCGAAGAGCTTGCGGAAGCCGGCCCACGCCACCTGGGGCGAGTCCGAACCGAGGTCTCGAAGCACCCGCCGCGCCTCGTCGACCTCGGTCCGCGCCCCGGGGCCCTTCCACGCCGCGGCGGCGGACTCGACCGCCGTTCGCAGCGCGGGCTCGTCGGCAGCCCAGGCGCTCTGCACGGCCGGGTCGGCCGACGCGATCGACGCCTCGCCCTTGCGGTTGTTGTACTCCATCGCGGCCGCGAGGTAGGCGTCGCGATAGCGCTCGTAGGCGATGACCTTCTTGCTCGGTCCGGCGGTCCCGCCGGTGGTGTCGTACAGCAGGTCGAACGCGTGGTCGTAGGCCTTCTGCTGCTGCGGGGTCCGTGAGCCTTCGAGCACCTCGGCCTCGGCGAGGATCTCGCCGTACACGTCCCACAGGCGGGTGCCCTCGGGCTGCCACAACGGGCCGGACGGTATCTCGTTGACGAGGAGCGAGAACTGGGCGTGCGCGCTCGCGCCCTCACCGAACGGATCGGCCACCAGGGCCCGCAGGCTGGTCGCCTTCAGCCCGATGGGGGCCAGCGGGAAGGCCTGGTACTCCCCCTTGTCGACGAAGACCTGGCCCATCTTCCCCGCCAGGCCGAGGACCACCTTCGCGTCGATGCCGGCCATGCTGCTGCCTCCTTGGAGCGTGGCCGGCTCGCGCCGTCGGCGACCCGGCCGTGCGGTCCGCTCAGACGAACTCGGCGTCGTCGAGCTCGTCGAGCGGGTTCGGCGCCTTGTCGAGCAGGTGGTTCACGAACCCGATGATCTGCATGCCGTTGACGCCGAGGGTCTCGCCGTCGTCGGTGGAGTCGAAGTCCTCGTGCTGGTCGGACCGCTTGTAGCTCCCCGAGAGCCGGAACGGTCCCCAGCCGACGCCGCCGCCGGCCTCCACCTCCGAGGCGGTCTTGTGGTACGCCGAACGGAACTCCTTCGACTTGATCTGGACGTTGCGGACGAAGATCGCCTGCGTGGCGTACCCGATGAACTCCCCCGTCGGCGGGCGGGCGCCGTCGGACGGCATCTGATCGAACATCCAGCCTTCTCCCTTGCGCAGGATCCAGCCGCGGTTGGCGAAGAACTCCGGGTAGAAGCCGGCTCGGACGACGAGTGCCTGGCAGAGCTCGAACGACATGCTGAACTCCTCGACCGCGTGGGTCTCGGTGAAGGACGAGCTCTTGCGGCCGCCGTTGGCGTCGAAGGAGAACAGCCCGAAGTTGAGGCCGCCGCCCGCCTTCCACGAGGTCTCGGTGTTGTCCTTGGCCCACTGGGTGCGGTTGTGGGTGACCCCGATCTGGGTCCAGCCGCCGGCGTTGGCCAGGTCGCCGGGGATCAACGTCGTGTACGGGAACGCGACCCCGACCTCCGGGGTCGAGATGAACGCCTGGTCGTAGCGCTCGAGGAGCGACTGCTTCCACAGCTTCAGGCTCCGCTGCGTCGTCTGGTTGATGAAGGCGTTGATGTCGTCGACCTCGTTGCGGTAGCCCCCGGTCACCCAGGCGTCGGCTGCCGCCTTGACCCTCAGGAAGTAGTTCTGCTGGTTGAGGATCCAGTCGGCGGAGGCCTGCTTGCCCTCCGGTCCGGTCGCCCCGGCGGCCGCCGCGCGCTTGCTGTTGTAGGCGGTCGCCGCGTCCAGGTACTTCGTCATGTGCTCGTTGTAGGCGTTTATCAGCGCCGACGGGACGGTCTTCTCCTCCTCGACGTCGGTGACCAGGTTCTTGACCGACTTCGTCTCGAACAGCTTGCCGCGGAGCCTGTCGAGCTTGGCCTGCTGCTCCTCGGTGAGCGGCTGGTCGACCACCTTGGAGAAGCGCAGGATCTGGCGGTAGATCTCGCTCAGGTGCTTCTCGGCGTCGGGTTTGTACATGCCCTCCTGCTTGTCGTTGCTGTAGGCCATGCTGACGTCCGGGACGAAGTCGAGCAGCTGGGCCAGGTTGTAGGCGTGCAGCACGCGCTTGTTCTGGGTCTCGGCGTCGGGGGCCGAGAAGATGCCCTGCGAGCAGAAGTCGAGGTCCTCGGCGCTGAAGGGCAGGCCCGGGGTGACCCAGGTGAAGAACGTGTCGTCGTCCGGCTTCACGTTGCCGTCGCCGCCCATCACGGTCTGGTAGATCTGCGCGGTCAGCGCGGTGCCGAGATCATTGAGTGGGAATGCCATGTCTGTCTCCTTGGGTGATGCCGCTCCGGAAGCGGAGGCCCGCGCGTGTGCTCTCGATGTGCAGGCCGGGCCAGTTGCCCTCGATCGGCCGCGGGTACCCCTCGAGCACGGTCCCGGCGGCGATGTCGTACGCGGTGTAGCCACTGCTCGCGTGGAAGAAGTCGGCGGTGCCGCCCGGCCACACGAGCACGGCGTCGATGCCGGTCTCGACGCCCGGCCATACCTCGCTGACCGGCGTCGGCGGGCCGTCGACCTCGTCCGCGATCAGGTCGTACCTGAGGCACTCGGTGTCCTTGACGAAGTAGGCGACGTCACCGGGCCAGCGGACGGCTGCGTCGATGTCCGTCTCGAACACCCCGGGCCACATCGTCGCGATCGGCAGCGGGTAGCCGTCGGCCGCGCGGCCCGCCTCCCAGTCGTACTTGATGTACTGGTCGTCCTTGAAGAAGTAGACGTTGCCGTCTGGCCAGCACAGCGCCGCGTCGATGTCCTCGGTGAAGAGCCCGGTCCAGCTGTCCTCGATCCTCATCGGGTAGCCGGCGTCCACGGCATCGGCCGTCACGTCGTAACGGACGTAGCTGTCGTCGAGGAAGAAGTACGCCTTCTGCTTGTCCGGGGCGACGAACCCCGCCAGTCGGCTGGTGAGTCCCATATCTGATCCTGTGGAGTGCTACCCGCCGGACATCGCGGCGAGCTGAGGATCCACGATGTCGTCCCGGAGAGAGAGCCACTCGGAGGCGAGCTCTGTCTCGTGCGCTTCGATCCTGCGGCCGTTCATCTCCGGGTGCCGGGCGAAGAACAGCAGGTTGGTGAGCTCCTTGGAGTCCTGGACGCCCGCCTCGTACGCGATCATGACGGCGCCGGCGTCGTCGCCGTCGTTCACCAGCGAGACGAACCGGTCGGCCGAGTCGCCCAGGACGGCGAAGACCGCCGACGGCTCCTCGAGCGGCATCTCCGGTTCCGGGAGCGAGCCACCGCCGGCGACGAGCTCCTCGATCCTCGCGTAGACGTGGTCCCAGTCGAAGTACGGCTCGTCGCGCAGCGCGCCCGGATCCCAGCCGCCCCTCGGGTCGCACCGAGCGATCGGGGTGAGGTCCTCGTGACCGAGCAGCCGCGGTGTCCGCCACCACTGCTGGTCGCTCGGCCAGCCGTTGCGCTCGGCGATGTCGACCGCCAGCGCCGCCACCGTGTCGTGCTGGGCCTGGGTGAAGCGCAGGCCGGGACGCAGCGGCGTCGCGTCCGTGGTGAGGGGGCCGTCGTAGTGATACACGCACGGCACGCACTCGACGTGGATGTAGCAGGAGTTCGCCGTCCTGGTGCCCGGCAGCAGCTGCATCGGGTTGTCCTTGCCGGGCCAGCGGGCACGCCAGTGGCCGACCAGGACCGCCGGCAGGTCGGCCTCCCAGTCACCCCTCTCCACGGAGAGCTTCTGGTCCTTCGACGGATCATCCTTGTTGGACATCCCCACGCCGATGGCCTGCTCGCTCTCGTTGGCCATCTGGAGCAGCTCACCGCCCTCGGAACCGCCCCAGCCGTTCACGTAGTGGCAGCCGTGCGACTGCGAATAGTGGTCGACCGCCCGCTCGGTGTGGGAGATCCCCTGCTTGCGCGCACTCTCGGGAAGCCCGCTTCCGGTGGTGTGCACGACGAGCCCATAGACCCGCAGCTGCCAGTCCGCCGGTCTGTCCACGTCGTTCCACTGCTTCGACGCGGGGATCGCGAGCGGGGAGGTTCCGTCGTTGCTCATCGTCGTTCTCCATGGAGGTGCCCTAGCCATTGACACGCGATCCGACGGCCTCGCCGGCCGTGGTCGACAACCACTCGCGAACTCCGAGATTGGGACTCAAAACCAGGAAACAACAAAGGTCGACCGACGCATATCGCCCGTTCGAGGCAAAAGGCGATAGCCCAGTCTGATCACCGGATCGCCGACGTCCAGAAGCGCGATCCGGGCCCTTTGGCGAAAGCCGGTCACCCGGGCCGTACGCCTGCTCCGAGTCCCCGCTCGGTGGCCTCGAGGATCGCTCCCCACGGCAAGGTCTGGTCCGGCGGCAGCTGGCGGGGCGGGTGGAGCGGCCACAGGTCGGGGCCCTCGATGACCTGTACGCCGGCGGCGTGGAGCGCCGCCAGGTGGGAGGCCCAGGCGGGGTGCTCGGCGTGGGCGGCGTTGATGAGCGGGAAGAGCACGACGGGGACGCTCGTGAGGCTCTCGGTGACGACGGTGAGCGCCTGGTTGTCGGCCAGGCCGAGGGCGATCTTGGCGGTGCTGTTGAAGGTCGCCGGGGCCACGACGATGGCGTCGAGGCTGGCGGGGTGGGTGCGCGGCTCCCACGGGAGCCGGCTCGGTCCCCGCACGGGGAACCCAGTCAGCGCCTCGATGCGCTCGGCCTCGCCGTTCGCGCTCAGCCAGTTGAACGCAGTCGGCGTCAGGGTCACCGGCACCTCGTGGCCGGCGTGCACCAGCGGGGTGACCAGCTCGTCGCAGAGTTGCTCCACACCGCCGGCGGCGCAGGCGATGACTCCGATGATGGCCACCCCGCGAGGGTACGCGACCCAGCGGTCAGCCCATCTTGCCGGCGCCCGCCTTGATCGCCTCGCGGATCCGGACGTAGGTCCCGCAGCGACAGATGTTGCGGATCTCGTCGATGTCGGCGTCGGTGACCGAACGCCCCTCGGCGTGGGCCTTGTTGACGGTGGCGACGGCGGCCATGATCTGACCGGGCTGGCAGTAGCCGCACTGGGCGACGTCGGCGTCGAGCCAGGCCTCCTGCATGGGGTGCAGGTCCTTGCCGACCGAGCCGGCCAGCCCCTCGATGGTGGTGATCTCGTCGTCCTCCTCGAGGGCGCTGATCGGGGTGGCGCACGGGTTGAACGCCTTGCCGTTGATGTGCGACGTGCAGGCCTTGCAGACGTTGATGCCGCAGCCGTACTTGGGGCCACGCACGCCGAGGACGTCGCGCAGCACCCACAGCAGGCGCTCGCTGTCCTCGACGTCGACCGTGACCTTCTCCCCGTTGAGCGTGAAAGTGTAGTTGGGCATGGCGATCCCTTTCGATCGGTCTTCGGTCAGTAGGTGTGGCTGAGGCCGTCGGTCGGCGACGCGGGCACGGGCGGGACGAAGGACTTCACCTCGAAGCCGATCGGGTCGTGGTGGTTGATCGGGAAGGAGGTCGGGGTGGTCCCCGTGGCCCGGGCATAGGCACAGGCCACGGCGGCGAACGAGGCGGCGACGCCGGCCTCCCCCGCCCCGCCGGGAATGTCGGTGACCGGGTCCATCACGAAGACGCGTACGTCGGGCGGGGTGTTCCACTGGCGGGTGTAGAAGTAGTTGTCCCAGCTGGCCTCGAGGTAGTGGCCGTCCTCCAGGTGGGTGCTCGCGGTGAGAGCGAGCGCGATGCCGTCCATGATCCCGCCCTGCATCTGCGCCTCGACGCCCTTGGGGTTGATCACCTCGCCGCAGTCGATGGCGAAGGTGACCTTGGTGACGCGGGGGCCGGTGACGCCGTGGTAGACCTTGCGGTCGACGGTCTCGGGACGGCAGTCGATCTCGACGAGGCAGGCGGAGTAGCCCTTGTACTCCTGGTGGACCGCGATTCCCTGGGCCGTCCCGGCGGGCATCGACCTGCCCCAGCTGCCGGCGGCCGCCACCTGCTTGATGACGCGCCGCAGGCGGTCCTCCTTGGCGTACTTGAGCCGGAACTCGACCGGGCTCAGCCGCATCTTCTTGGCGACCTGGTCGATCGTGAGCTCGAGCGCCGTGCGTACGTCGGGTGAGTAGACGTTGCGGACCGCGCCGGAGTTGATGGCCCGGCTGGTCGTCTCCATGAGTCCCTGGGTGGTGACGCCGAAGTCGTACGGCACCTGCTGGGAGGTCACGAAGATGGTCTCGGAGACACCCAGGTTGCTCACCCCGGCCGGGAGCGAGATGGCCGTGGAGGTCAGGATCTCGCCGAAGCCGTGGCGGTAGTCGGTGGCGGTGCAGGTGTGCTGCTGCTCGACGGAGAGGATGTTGTCCCCCGCCCAGACCGTACGCACCCGGGACGTCGCCATCGGATGGTTGCGGCCCTGGCGCGGCTCGTCGGCGCGGTGCCACATGAGCCGGACCGGCGCCTGGCACTTCTGCGAGATCAGGGCGGCCTCCAGAGCGGCGTCCCAGAAGAGCTTGCGGCCGAAGGAGCCGCCGGACTCGACCACGTTGAAGGTCACCGCGGTCGGCGGCAGGCCGAGCTCGAGCGCGATGCTCTCGGCCGCCACGATCGGGGTCTTCGAGCCGGCCCAGATCGTGGCCTTGTCAGCGCGGACGTCGGCCACGGCGCAATTGGTCTCCAGGGGCGAGCCGCTGCGGGTGTAGAAGACGTAGTCGGTGTCGAGCGTCTTGACGTCGGCCGCGCCGAGGCCGCCGGTCAGCCCACCGGTCAGCCCACCCGCCACGCCGGTCACCGTGCCGAGGAGCTCCTCCACGTTCGGCACCGCCATCGGCCGCTGGATGCCGCGGAGCTCCTCGAGGACGTCCGCGTCCGAGCGGCCGCTCACGCTCCCGGGGTTCCACTCGACGTCGAGGGCACGGACGGCGTTGATGCACTGGCCGAACGTGCCGGCACGTACCGCCACGCCGGTGGGGATGGTGACGACATGCGTCACGCCCGGCATCGCCTCGACGTCCTTCCGGTTGCGCACCGAGCGCACGGTGCCGTTGTGCTCGGGGGCGCGACAGACCATCGCGGGCAGCGCGTCCGGGACGTCGAGGTCCATCGCGAACTGCTTCGTTCCGGTCACCGCGGCCAGGGCGTCCTTGCGGCGACGCGGGGTGCCGATGACCGCGAAGTCGGACTTCGGCTTGAGGTCGACGTCGACGACCTTCGTGACCAGGGCCGCGGCGGAGGTCGCGAGCTCGCCGTAGGAGATCGAGGCACCGCCGGGAGCGGTGATCACTCCCTCGTAGACGGAGAGGGTGTCATGGGGCTGCGCGAGCGCGATCGCCGCGGCGTCGAGCAGTGCGCCGCGGGCGATGGCCGCGGCCACGCGTACAGGCGTGTACATCGCGTGGATCGTGTTGGAGCCGCCGGTCATCTGGTTCCAGATCAGCTCCGGACGCGCCTTCGACAGCGTCACGTTCACCTTGCTGAGCGGCAGGTCGAGCTCCTCGGCGATCAGCATCGCGATCGAGGTGGTGATGCCCTGGCCGACCTCGGCGCGGGGCAGCTCGAAGGATGCGGTGCCGTCCTTGTCGACGACGACCTGGATCAGGTTGGCGGTGGGCCGTGCGGCATCGGTCAGCAGATCGTTGAGGTCGTAGAGATCGGCCGGCTGCGGCACCCCCGGGACGACGGCCGCGGCCGGGGAGCCGAGGCCGATCCCGAGCTGGGCGGCCCCGGTGACGGTGGCAGCCGCCAGCAGGTAGCCGACGAAGCGGCGGCGGCCGAGCTCGTGCTCGGCGAGGCCCGATACGGACAGGCCCGATGGCGTCTCGGGATGTGATGACAAGGCGGTTACCTCCGTGGGTCCGGTCAAGGTCCTGGTCACGCTATGTGCGCCGCGTCACACCTGTGTCGCCATGGAACGCCAACTTCGTTGACTTTCCGCGCCATCTCCCCCAAACGGCTCACACCGAGGTCAGAGCGTCTTTTCGCAGCGCGCCCGGCGTGACCCCGAAGCGCGATCTGAAGGTGCGGGCGAAGTGGGACGGGTCGGGAAATCCCCACCGGGCGGCGATCCACGCGGTCGAGTGCGCGGCATGGGCCGGGTCGAGCAAGGCGTCGCGGATCGCCATCAGCCGGAACTCCCGCAGATGGGCCATCGCGGAGCGCGGCTGGCTCTCGAAGAGCCGGTGCAGACTGCGCGGCGAGAGCCCATGTGCGGCCGCCACCGCATCGTGGCCGAGGTCCGGGTCGGAGGCGTGAGCCTCGACGTGGGCGATGATCCGGGCCCGGAGCGCCTCCCCCGGCTCGACCAGGTCGTCACCGCCGACCAGGCTCGAGAGCAGCTGGATGGCGGCCTCGCCCAGATGCGTCGCTCCCCCGGCCTGCGGTGTCTGGCGCACCGCGCTCCCCAGCAGATGCCCGAGGACGCCGGTCCTGCCGTCGAACGCGGTCCAGCCGTGCGACATCGACCGCTCGATCACGGCGTCCGAGACGGCCAGCGCCCGGCGCGGAAGCGTCATCGCGAGGCACTCCCAGGTCTCGTCGAAACGCAGCTCGTAGGGGCGGCTGGTGTCGTAGATCGCGATGTCCCCGGGCCTCAGCAGGAGCTCGGTGCCGCCCTGCCGGACGACGGACCGGCCGTGGCGCTGGAGGCACACCTTGAACGGCTCGTCGGGTACGTCGGCGAGGGAGCGGCGGGTGCGGCGTACGACCTGCGGGGTGCCGCCGACCCGGAACGCGTCGACCCGTCCCAGGCTCGCGTGCTCGATCGCTCCGGCCAACGGGCCGCGTGGCACGTGCTGACCGGGTGGCAGCCGCTCCGACTGCAGTCCCGCGAAGGCGTCCGCCAGCGCGGTCCGCCACCTCTCCGACACGTCGCCCGAGTCTCCATGCGTCATGCCGCGATACTGCGCACCTCGCACGCCGGCCGGTACCCCCGTACGAGGGCGCTCCGCGCCTCCTGCGTCAGGGCCCTCAGTCGATCAGGCCGGCCTCACGGGCCATCCGCACGGCGTGGACGCGGTTGTTGGCGTTGAGCTTGCGGGTGGCGCTCTTGAGGTAGGACTTCACCGTGCTCTCCACGATGCCGAGGGCCTCGGCGGCCTCGCGGTTGCTCCTCCCGAGCGCGACCTGGCGCAGGACGTCGACCTCGCGGGCGGCCAGACGTATGGCCGGAGCGAGCTGAGCCGGGGTCGCCCCCGGCGCGGCGGTGAGCCGTCGGACCATGGCCTCCAGACGGCCGCGGACCTCCGGGTCCACCACCTGACCGGCCAGGTCGGTCAGCTCGGCGGCCATCTCCCGACGCTCGACGAGATCGCGCTTCGCCGCGGCGTCGACCGGGCTCGGAGCGGGCGTGGGCGCCGGCGCCAGCCGGGAGAGGCGGTTGCGGACCTCGTCGTCGATCAGGATCTCGCGCTCGAGCGTACGGATCAGCGGACGCAGCCCGTCGAACCAGACGCCGCCGAGACCGAGCCGCGAGCGGGAGGCGAGGTAGATGAGCATCCTCGGGGCCCGGTCGACCAGGATCGGCAGGGCGGCGACGGTCTGGATCTGCTCCTGGGCGACGGCGGTGTCGTAGAGATGGGTGATCCCGCGAGCCGTGTAGTAGTGGTCGACGGAGCCGGGCTGGCGGGTCTGCAGGGTCTTCCCGCCCAGGCCCTCTCCGTTGACGACCCGAAGACCGCGCAGCGAGACGCCCTTCGCACCGTAGGTCGCGGTGATGTCGATGGCGGTGCCGTCACCGCGCACCGGACCACCGAAGGCGATGTCGAGCCCCGACGCCGACCGGAACGAGGCCAGCGTCTGGGCGATCCGGGACCCGTCGTACGGCGCCTCGGGGGCGATCGTGGTGGTGCTCATGACGTTGAGCGTAAGTGACGACGATCACAGGCAACAAGAGGCACACCCCCTCCTTCGAGGGCACTCTTCCGGGGGTATCGGCCACAAGGTGGCGGTCCCACACTCGGTTCACCAATCCGAGTAGGAGGCACGATCATGGCCCAAATCGCGGCTAACCGAGCCGAGGTCGACGGGCGCACCATGCGCCGCGTCGCGACGGCGTCACTGACCGGCACCACCATCGAGTTCTACGACTTCCTCATCTACGGACTCGCCGCCGCCTTGGTGTTCAACGCCATCTTCTTCCCATCCATGGGCGGCCCCGAGGGCACCCTGGCCTCGATCGCGACCTTCGGTGTCGCGTTCGTCTTCCGGCCGCTCGGCGCGATCCTCTTCGGTCACTACGGCGACCGGATCGGCCGCAAGGCCACCCTGATCACCACGCTGCTGATCATGGGCACCTCGACGTTCGCGATCGGCCTCATCCCGAGCGTGGAGTCCATCGGCAAGAGCGCCGTGGTGATCCTGGTGCTGCTGCGCGCGCTGCAGGGCATCGCGCTCGGCGGCGAATGGGCCGGCGCGGCGCTCCTCACCACGGAGTACGCCGCCCACGGCCAGCGCGGGCGCTACAGCATGTTCCCGCAGCTCGGTCCCAGCCTGGGCCTGATCATCGCCGCCGGCGCCATGCTCACCACGTTCCGGCTGATGGAGCCCGACGCGTTCGCGGCCTGGGGCTGGCGGATCCCGTTCCTGGCCAGCGCCGTCCTGGTCGGCGTCGGTCTCTGGGTCCGGCTCAACGTCGCCGAGACCCCGTCGTTCAAGAAGCTGCAGTCGGCGGGCAGCCGCAGCACGCTGCCGTTCCTGGGCTGCATCCGGGACCAGTGGCGTCAGGTGCTGCTCGGTGGGGGCATCATGGCGATCGTCTTCGGCGCCTTCTACACCGGCGCGAGCTTCATGGTCGCCCACGCGGTCGGCACGCTCGGCCTGAGCATGACCCAGGCGCTGCTCGGGGTCATCGTCGCGGCGTTCGCGATGAGCGTGACGGTCATCGCCTCCGCGTGGCTCTCCGACGTCCTGGGTCGCCGCGCCGTCCTGCTCCTGGGGGCCGCCTTCGGCATCGTGGCCGGGCCGCTGGCCTTCGGGGTCATGGAGCCGGGCAGCTTCGCGAGCTTCGCCCTCGGCAACAGCCTGCTGCTGTGCGTACTCGGCCTCAACTACGGCCCGATCGCGGCGTTCCTGCCCGAGATGTTCCAGGCGAAGTACCGCTACACCGGCGCCGGTCTGGGCTACAACATCGCCGGCATCCTGGGCGGCGCCGTCCCGCTCGTCATCGCCGAGGACCTGCTGGCCCGGTGGGGCACCGACGGGATCGCGTACTTCCTCACCGCGCTGGCGCTGCTGAGCGTCGCGTGCCTGCTGGTCGCCAAGGAGACCAGCAGGGTGGAGCTCGACGCGGAGCCCGTACCCGCCTGATCCGGCCCCGCTCACCCTCCTTCGGGGGTGTGGCAGCCACCACGGTCTCGGTCATGCTCGCGGCATGACCGAGACCTCATCCATCACCGCGTCGTCGGCTCGTGGCGACATCGACGTTCCGCTGCTCGAGGAGACGATCGGGGCCAACTTCGAGCGCACCGTCGCCCGCCACGGAGACCGTGAGGCGCTCGTCGAGATCGCCACCGGACGACGCTGGACCTACGCCGAGCTGGACGCCGACGTGGACGCCCTCGCCGTCGGCCTCCGCAAGGCCGGCATCGGCAAGGGTGACCGCGTCGGCATCTGGGCTCCGAACTGCGCCGAGTGGACGATGGTCCAGTTCGCCACGGCAAAGATCGGCGCGATCCTGGTCAACATCAACCCCGCCTACCGCACCCACGAGCTCGCCTACGCGCTCAACCAGTCGGGCGTACGGCTGCTGATCAGCGCGACGGCGTTCAAGACCAGCGACTACGTCTCCCTCGTCGCTGAGGTGGCGAGCGACTGCGGCGCGCTGGAGCAGACCGTCTTCCTGGGTACGCCGGAGTGGGACGCGCTGCTCGCGGCCGGCCGTGGAGAGCGGCTGGCCGACCACGTCGACTACCCGCTGACCCCGGACGACGCCATCAACATCCAGTACACCTCCGGGACCACGGGCTTCCCGAAGGGCGCGACCCTGTCACACCGCAACATCTTGAACAACGGCTTCTTCGTCACCGAGACGATCCACTTCACCGAGCGGGACCGGCTCTGCATCCCGGTGCCCTTCTACCACTGCTTCGGCATGGTGATGGCCAACCTCGGCTGCACCACCCACGGCGCGACCATGGTCATCCCGGGCCCCGGCTTCGACCCGGCGACGACACTGCAGACGGTGCAGGACGAGAGGTGCACGGCGCTGTACGGTGTACCGACGATGTTCATCGCGATGCAGGACGATCCGGGGTTCGCGTCCTACGACCTCTCCACGCTGCGCACCGGGATCATGGCCGGCGCGCTGTGCCCGATCGAGGTCATGAAGCGGTGTGTCAGCGAGATGCACATGAGCGAGGTCGCGATCGCGTACGGCATGACCGAGACCTCGCCGGTCTCCTGCCAGACCCGCACCGACGACGACCTCGAGCGGCGCACCGAGACGATCGGCCGGGCCGCGCCGCACGTCGGGATCAAGATCGTCGACCCGGCCACCGGCGAGGTGGTCCCCCGCGGCACGGCGGGCGAGTTCTGCACCCGCGGCTACTCGGTGATGCTGGGCTACTGGGACGACGAGACGAAGACCGCCGACGCGATCGACGCCGACGGCTGGATGCACACCGGCGACCTGGCCGTCATGCGCGAGGACGGCTACTGCGTGGTGGTCGGGAGGATCAAGGACATGGTCATCCGCGGCGGCGAGAACATCTACCCCCGCGAGATCGAGGAGTTCCTCTTCACCCACCCCGACATCGCCGAGGCCCAGGTCGTGGGCGTCCCCGACGAGAGGTACGGCGAGGAGCTCTGCGCCTGGATCCGGATGCGCCCCGGCGCCGAGCCGCTGGACGCCGAGGCCGTGCGTGCCTTCGCCAGCGGCAGGCTCGCGCACTACAAGGCACCGCGCTACGTCCTGCTGGTCGAGGAGTTCCCGATGACGGTGACCGGGAAGGTCCGCAAGATCGACATGCGCGAGCAGAGCGTCGCCCTGCTCGGCCTGCGAGCCGCCGAATGACCTACTGGCACCGGACCGGTCCGCACACCTTCACCCCGACCGCGCATGTCGGCGGGGCGTGGGACCCGGACACCCAGCACATCTCCACCCTGCTGGGCGTGCTCGCGCACGAGGTCGAGCGCGACCGCGACAGCCGCCGTGACGACGGGCTCCAGGTCACCCGGTTCAGCTACGACATCCTCGGCACGATCCCGCTCGAGCCCGTCGACGTGGAGGTCACCGTGCTCCGGGCCGGGCGCACCATCGAGCTCGTCGAGGCGCGGGCGAGCCACGGCGGCCGGCCGGTCGTGCTGCTCCGTGCCTGGCTGACCACCGCCTATCCGACCGCCGAGCTCGAGGGCACCCACCACGCGCCGATGCCGGCGCCGGACGACGTACCGGTGTGGGACATGAGCTCGCTGTGGCCCGGAGGCTTCATCGCCTCGGTCGAGGTGCGGCGCCACCACCTCGGTCCGGGGCGGGCCCAGACCTGGGTGCGTACGCCGCATCCCATCGTCGCCGACGAGGAGGTCAGCCGGCTGGCGCAGGTCGCCGGGCTGCTCGACATCACCAACGGCGTCGCCGTCCGCGTCGACCCGAAGGCGGTCGCCTTCCCCAACCTCGACCTGACCGCGCACCTCTTCCGCGTCCCGGTGCAGGGCTGGCTGGGGCTCGACACGACGGTCTCGTTCGGTCCCGACGGAGCCGGCGTGACCACCACCGTGCTCCACGACGAGAAGAGCGCCATCGGCGTCAGTACGCAGTGTCTGACCGTTCGCCCGTGAGGCGGCTCAGCCGGCGGCGGTCGCCATCGTGACCGAGGCGGTCGATCGGTTCGCACGCCGCCGTTCGGCGACGAGGACGACGAGCGCGACGCCGACGGCCAGGGCGTAGAAACCGGTCGCGACGTCGAAGACGGTCGAGTAGCCGTGGGCCTGGGTGAGGGGGCCCGGGGCGGCGTCGTGGTGCACGGCGCTGCCGTACACGACGGTGAGGAGGGCCAGCCCGATCGAGCCACCGATCTGGTGGGCGGTGTTGACCAGACCGGAGGCCGCGCCGGCGTCGTCCGGATCGACCTCGGACATCCCGAAGTCGGTGAGGAGGATGATCGCGATGCCCTGGCCGATGCCCAGCACGAGCAGCGGCGCCAGGATCCAGGCCACGGTGGTCGTGCTGTCGATCCGGCTGAGCCAGGCCATCCCGATCGCGGCGGTGACCAGGGACGTCAGCAGCAGCGCCGGCTTGCTGACCCGCGGTGCGGCCCAGCGCACGACGTACACCATGGCGAAGAACATGCCGGTCATCGGGATGTAGACGAGCCCGGTCGCGAGCGGACTGAGGCCGAGGACGTTCTGGAGGTACTGGGAGAGGAAGTAGAACGTCGAGAACATCGCGCCGACGATCAGGATTCGGCCGGCATAGGCCCCCGAGCGCTGCGCGCTGAGGAAGAGCCGGAGCGGCACGATCGGCTGGGCTGCCCGCAGCTCGACGAGGACGAAGGCGACCAGCAGGACGACCGCGGCGGCCAGCGGGAGCAGGGTCCGGGTGCTGGTCCAGCCGATGTCGGCGGCCTCGACCAGCCCGTAGACCAGGGCCGACATCCCGAGGGTGACGGTGAGTGCTCCGAGCACGTCGACGCGGCCGGGCCGGCGCTCGGTCTCGGGCAGGAAGCGCGGTGAGAGCGCGAGGATCAGCATCCCGATCGGGACGTTGACCAGGAGGCCCCAGCGCCAGGAGAGGTATTCGGTGAAGACGCCTCCGACGATGATCCCGACGCTGGCCCCGGCGCCGATGACCGCGCTGTAGATCGCGATGGCGCGGGTGCGCTCGCCGGGTTCGGGGAAGGTCGTGATCAGGAGCGCCAGCGTCGAGGGGATCGCGAGCGCTGCCGCGACCCCCTGCAGCGCACGCGCCGCGATGAGGAGTCCGGCCGACGGCGCCAGCCCGGCCAGCAGCGAGGCCGCGGTGAACAGCGCCGTGCCGGCGATGAACACGTGGCGCCGGCCGAGCAGGTCGCCTGCCCGCGCGCCGAGCAGCAGGAGGCCTCCGAAGGCGAGGACGTAGGCGTTCTGGATCCACGACAACGAGGAGTCGGTGAATCCGAGCTCAGTCTTGATGTGGGTGAGCGCCGTGGTCACGATCGAGGCGTCGAGGGTCATCATCAGCTGGCAGCCGAGGATCACCGTGAGAACGACCGCCCGGTGACGGGCACCGGTGCGCGGGGGTGTCGGGGACATGTGCACTCTTTCTAAGTAACTAACGAGTTGGTTGTTTTCAGTGAAACACTGATGCCCGGAAAACACAACTAACTAGTTACTTGCTTTAGAGTGGGCGCATGGCCAGAGACTCCGAGGCGACCCGCGCGCGCATCCTCGACGCCGCCGAGGCCGAGTTCGCTGCGTACGGCATCGCCGGCTCGCGCGTCGACCGGATCGCGGAGACGGCGCTGGCGAACAAGGCGCTGATCTACAAGTACTTCGGCACCAAGGACGAGCTCTTCGACGCCGTCTTCGCCCACCGGGTCCTCGCCTTCGTCGACGAGGTCGAGTTCGACGCGACCGATCTGCCCGGCTACGCCGGGCGGTCCTTCGATCTCTACGAGCGCTTCCCCACGACGCTTCGGCTGACCACGTGGTACCAGCTCGAGCGTCCCCAGGGGAAGCTCCCGGCGATCGTCGCCTCCAACGACGCGAAGCTGGCCAAGATCGAGGAGGCGCAACGTGCCGGGAAGCTGACGACCGCGTACTCGCCTCTCGAGCTGCTCACCGAGGTTCGTGCGCTGGCGATGAGCTGGCACCTGCACACCCCCGAGCTGGCCCTGGTGCGCCGGCCGAGCCGCTCCCGATGCCGCGAGATCGTCGTCGAGAGCGTCCGGCGCCTGGTGGATCAGGACTGACGGGAGAAGAAGTCCTCGTAGCGGTGCTCGCCGGCCGGCCGCTGGTCGACGACGTCCTGCTCCCGGGCGCGGAGCTCGACGCGCCGGATCTTGCCCGAGATGGTCTTGGGCAGGTCGAAGAACTCCAGGCGCCGCACGCGCAGGTAGGGCGGCAGGTGGTCGCGGGCGAACTCGAGGATGGCCCGGGCGGTCTCGGCGGTCGGCTCGTGGCCGGCGGTGAGCGAGACGTACGCCTTGGGGACGGCCAGCCGCACCGGGTCCGGGGCGGGCACGACCGCCGCCTCGGCCACCGCGGGGTGCTCGATCAGGACCGACTCCAGCTCGAAGGGCGAGACCTTGTAGTCGGAGGCCTTGAAGACGTCGTCGGTGCGGCCGACATAGGTGATGTAACCCTCCTCGTCGCGGCTGGCGACGTCACCGGTGTGGAAGAAGCCACCGCGCATCGCGTCGGCGGTGCGCTTCTCGTCGTCGCGGTAGGCGGTCATCAGCGTGGCCGGCTGCTGCGACAGGTCGAGGCACAGCTCGCCCTCGCCCGGCCCCTCGATCACGGTCTCCTCGATCGGGTCGACGAGCACGACCGGGACACCGGGCAGCGGCCGGCCCATCGACCCCGGACGTACCGGCTGGCCCGGGCTGTTGGCGACCGTCGCGGTCATCTCGGTCTGACCGAACCCGTCCCGGATGGTCAGGCCCCAGGCCTGCTGGACCTGGCTGATCACCTCGGGGTTGAGCGGCTCGCCGGCACTGATCGCCTCGCGCAGCGAACCGCAGCCGCCGCTGAGGTCGGCCTGGATGAGCATCCGCCACACGGTCGGCGGGGCGCACATGCTGGTCACGTGCTCCTCGCGGATCCGCTGCAGCAGCGTGGCCGCCTCGAAGCGCGTGTAGTTGAGGACGAAGACGGTCGCTCCCGCGAGCCAGGGCGCGAAGAAGTTCGACCAGGCGTGCTTGGCCCACCCGGGGCTGGAGATGTTCATGTGGACGTCGCCGGGGCGCAGGCCGAGCCAGTACATCGTCGACAGGTGCCCGACCGGGTAGGTGTAGTGGGTGTGCTCGACCAGCTTCGGACGGCTCGTGGTGCCGCTGGTGAAGTAGAGGAGCAGCGCGTCGGTGGTGGCGTTGCCGGGGTGCTCGACCGGCTCCTGGGCCTCTGCGGCAGCTGCGGCGTAGTCGTGCCAGCCCTCCCGCTCCCCCACCCTGAGCCCGACGCTGATCCGCACGTAGTCGCCGGGGACCTCGTCGAACTTGTCGGCATCCTCGGCGTTGCAGACCACGGCCTTCGCCCGGCCCCGGGCGAGGCGGTCGACCAGCTCGGCGGTGCCGACCGCCGTCGTCGTCGGCATCAGGACCGCGCCGATCTTCATCGCCGCGAGCATCGTCTCCCACAGCTCGACCTGGTTGCCGAGCATGACGACCACGCTGTCGCCGGAGCCGACGCCGAGCCGCAACAGATGGCGCGCCACCGCGTCCGAGCGACGCGCCAGCTCGTCGAAGGAGTACGCCGCCCGCGACCCGTCCGACTCGGAGATGACCAGCCCCGGAGCCTCGTTTCCCCGAGCCATCGGGTCGAACCAGTCGTGAGCGAAGTTGAAGCTCGCCCCGACGTCGGGCCAGCGGAAGGTGTCGAGCGCCGCTGCGTAGTCGAGACGCTGAGCGATCAGCGCGTCCCGGGCGGTGAGCAGGGCGTCGGTCGAGGTCGATCCAGTCATGGCGGTCATCATGGTCGCGGACACCGACCCCGCCCTACCCCCGGAAGAGGGGGCTAGAGCGACAGTCCACCGACGATCACGGTCGGCTCGACCTCGACGGGGAAGTTCACGCTGCTCGCGATGAAGCAGTCCAGGTGGGCCTGGTGGTGGGCGGAGGTGGCAGCCTCGATCATCGCGGCGTCCGCGACGGTGACGACCGGGTGCAGCACGGCGCGGGTGAACCGCCCACCGGTCCCCTGCGTCTCCATGGTGGCGGTCGCGGCATCGTGGTAGTCGAGGACGACCACGCCCACCGTCACCGCCTGGTGCAGGTAGGAGAGCATGTGGCACTGCGCCAGCGAGGTCAGCAGCAGCTGCTCGGGGTTGTGCCTGCTCGCGTCGCCGCGGAAGGTCGGGTCGGCGGAGCCGAGGATGTCGGGCAGGCCCTCGATGCGTACGACGTGGTCCCGGGCGTAGTCGCGGTAGCCGCTCGTCCCGGTGCCACGGTTGCCCGTCCACTCCACCGAGACCGTGTAGTCGTGGGTCAGTGCCATGCGCACACGCTAGCGGCCGTCCGAGCCCGGCGCGTATGTGTGGCGCCCGGCTCGGTTACCGCTCGCAGGGACCGCCCGTCCGATCGACAGGAGGAAACCAGGATGTCCTCGAACCTCACCGAACCCGCTGGTCGCACCGGGCCGGGCTGGTGGCGTTCCGCCGTCGTCTACCAGGTCTACCCGCGCAGCTTCGCCGATGGGAACGGTGACGGGGTCGGCGACCTCCGCGGGATCCGCGAGCGGCTCGACCACCTCGAGTGGCTCGGGGTCGACGTGCTGTGGATCTCGCCGGTCTACCCCTCACCGATGGCCGACAACGGCTACGACGTCAGCGACTACCACGACGTCGACCCGACGTACGGCACGCTCGCCGAGCTCGACGCCCTGATCGCCGACCTCCACTCACGCGGGATGAAGCTGGTGATGGATCTCGTCGCCAACCACACCTCGGACGAGCACCCCTGGTTCGTGGAGTCGAGCTCGAGCCCCGAGAGCCCCAAGCGCGACTGGTACTGGTGGCGCGACGAGCCCAACAACTGGGGCTCGTTCTTCTCCGGGCCCGCCTGGACCTACAGCGAGGGCAGGGCCGCCTACTACCTGCACCTGTTCACGAAGAAGCAGCCGGACCTGAACTGGGAGAACCCGGAGGTGCGGCAGGCGGTCTACGGGGTGCTGCGCTGGTGGCTGGACCGTGGTGTCGACGGCTTCCGCATGGATGTGGTGAACCTGATCTCCAAGGACCCCGAGCTCCCGGATGCGCCGGTCCTCCCCGGGCAGCGCTACGGCAACATGCGGCGGTCGGTGATCGACGGGCCGCGCGTCCACGAGTTCCTCGCCGAGATGCACCGGGAGGTCTTCGACCGCTACGACCGCGACCTGCTGCTCGTCGGGGAGACCGGCGAGACGACGGTCGAGGAGGGCCGCCGGTATACCGATCCGGCGCGTCGCGAGCTCGACATGGTCCTGCACTACGAGCATGTCGAGATCGATCACGGCACCTTCAAGTGGGACGTACGCCCCTTCGACCTCGGTCGCCTCCGTGATCGGCTCGCGGCCTGGCAGACGGGGCTCGCGGACGTGGGCTGGAACAGCCTCTATTGGGACAACCACGACCAGCCGAGGGTCGTGTCGCGCTACGGCGACGACGGCCGCTGGCGAACCGAGTCGGCCAAGCTGCTCGCGACGGTCCTGCACCTGCAGCGGGGCACCCCGTTCGTCTACCAGGGCGACGAGATCGGCATGACGAACCACCCGTTCGGCTCGATCGAGGAGTTCGACGACGTGGAGGCGGTGAACTACTACCACGAGGCGGTCGCCGCCGGCCTCGAGCCCGAGGACGTGATGCGCTCGCTGCGGGCGATGTCACGCGACAACGCGCGTACGCCGATGCAGTGGGACGCCTCCCCCGCCGCCGGCTTCACCACCGGCACGCCGTGGCTCGCGGTCAACCCGAACTACCCCGAGGTCAACGTCGCCGCGCAGGTCGACGACCCGGACTCGGTGCTCTCCCACTACCGCCGGCTGATCCGGCTGCGGCACGAGGACCCGGTCGTGGTCGAGGGCGACTTCTCCCTGCTGACCGACAGCCATCCGCAGATCTTCGCCTTCCGCCGCCGCCACCCGAGCGGGGAGCTGGTCGTGATCGCCAACTTCAGCAGCACCAAGGCCGACCTGGGCGACCTCGTCGAGGAGTGCCGGGGCGAGCTCGTGCTCGGCAGCGGCGACGGCCCGGTGATGGCCCCGTGGGAGGCGCGGGTCCTGCGCCGCTGAGCCGCGCTCAGTCGTCGCCGAGCAACCAGACCGCGGTGTCCGGCGGCAGCTCGGAGCCGACCGGCTCGCCGCTGCAGATCACGACGTCGCCCCGAGGAAGCGGCGTGGGCACCGCGCCGCAGTTGAGGACGACGCTCAGCCGGCCACGTCGAAAGGCGATCACGTCCTCGGGCGCATCGAGGAACCTGACCTCCTCCTCGCCGCCGCGGGCGTGGCGGCGGCGGGCCGCCAGCGCCGACCGGTAGAGCTCGAGCGTCGAGCCCGGCCGGCCGGTCTGCGCAGCCACGCTCAGGTCCGCCCACTGGACCGGCTGCGGCAACCAGGGCTGTCCCTCGCCGGGGCCGAAGCCGAACGGCGGCGCGTCGCCGCTCCACGGCAGCGGCACCCGGCAGCCATCGCGGCCGTTCCCGCCTTCCGCCCACGGGTCCGTCTGGTGTTCCGGGGGCAGCGCCACGTGCGGGAGCCCGAGCTCCTCGCCCTGGTAGAGGCACGCCGACCCCGGCAGCGCCAGCATCGTCAGCGTCGCCGCGCGAGCGCGGGCCAGCGCCTGCGCCCCGTCGCCGTAGCGCGTGCGGTGGCGTACGGCGTCGTGATTGGAGAGGACCCACGTCGGCCAGGCCTCGGAGAGGCTCAGCGCCTCCAGGGTGGACACGATCGCGTCGGTGAACTCGCGCGCGGACCAGTGTGCCTGCAGCCACCGGAAGTTGAACGCCTGCTCGAACTCGTCGCTGCGCAGGTAGCCGCGCAGGTTGGCCGGGCCCTGGGTCCACGCCTCGGCGATCAGCATCCGATCACCCGGGTAGGCCGCGACCAGATCGTGCCAGTCCCGGTAGACGTCGTGGACGTCCGGGTGGTCCCACATCGGGTCGTCCTCGATGCCCTCGTCGTACATCACCGCCGGGTCGGAGTTGGGTGAGCGCCCCTCCGGGAGGTGCTGGTCGCGCAGGGTCTTGACCAGGCCGTGCGCGGCGTCGACGCGGAAACCGTCGACGCCGCGGTCCAGCCACCACCGCAGCACGGAGCGGAACTCCGCGGCCACCTCGGGGTGGCGCCAGTTGAGGTCGGGCTCCTCCTTGTCGAACATGTGGAGATACCACTGCCCGTCCTCGACCCGGGTCCACGCCGGCTGGCCGAACACGGACCTCCAGTTGGTCGGCGGCTCCTCGCCGCCGGCCCCTCGGCCGTCGCGGAAGAGGTAGCGATCGCGCTCCGGCGAGCCCGGGCCGGCCGCGAGCGCCTCGAGGAACCACGGGTGGCTCGAGGAGGTGTGGTTGGGGATCAGGTCGATGATCACCTTCAGGCCGATCTCGTGCGCCTTCGCGATCAGGTCCTCGGCATCGGAGAGGGTCCCGAAGAGGGGGTCCACGCCGCGGGGGTCGACGACGTCGTACCCGTAGTCGATCTGCGGCGAGGGATAGAACGGCGAGAGCCAGATCGCATCCACGCCGAGGCCGGCCAGATGGTCCAGCCGCGAGGTGATGCCGGCGAGATCGCCGGTGCCGTCCCCGTCCGCATCGGCGAACGAGCGCGGATAGATCTGGTACGTCACGGCCTCACGCCACCACGGAGAATCCACGAGAGCCTCGGTAACCGGATACCGCTCGGGTCATGCGACGGCCGGGCCCGCGACTCGTCTCAGTGGTCGTGGTCGGCAGGGTGGAGCTGGGGCCCGCTCACGCCGCAGTGCACACAGGTCTCGATGTGCACCCGGTGCTCGTCGGGCTCGGCTGCGGCCGCGAGCGGGCGGCGGACGAACGCCGCGGCGAGCGCCGCGCCGAGGACCAGGAGCCCGGCGTTGATGATCATCGCCGTGCCGTAGCCCTCGTCGAAGGTCTGCGGGTTGGTGTAGTCGTCGCCGGCGATCCCGACCGCCGCCGGGACGACCGCGACGGCCAGCAGCCCGGCGGTGCGGGCGACCGCGTTGTTGACGCCCGAGGCGATGCCGGCATGCCGGTCGTCCGCGGCGTCGAGCACGGTGGCGGTCAGCGGCGAGACCAGCAGCGTGAGCCCGACGGCGAAGAGCAGGACGGGCGCCAGCACGTCGGCGACGTACGACGCCTGGGGGCCGATCCGCCCCATCCAGAGTGCGCCGGCGGCCGCGAGCAGCGGCCCCAGGGTCATCGGCAGCCGTGGCCCGATGCGCTGCGCCAGCGCGCCCGAACGGGACGAGAAGAGCAGCATCACCGCCGTCACCGGCAGCAGGGCCGAGCCAGCGGCGAGGGGCGACCACCCACTGACGATCTGGAGCTGGAGGACGAGCAGCACGAAGATCACCCCGAGCGCGGCGTAGACGAGCAGCGTGACGGCGTTGGCCGCGCTGAACTGAGGATTGCGGAACAGCTCGAGCGGGACCAACGGATGGGGCGAGCGGGCCTCGACGAGGACGAAGGCGACCAGGCATGCGACACCGGCCGCGACGCCGGCCGCCACGGTGCCGGCGAAGCCCGCCTCTCCCGCCCGGGTCAGTCCGAAGGTGAGCGCTCCGAGGCCGGCTGCGGCCAGCAGCGTGCCGGTCACGTCGATCCCGCCGGCGGCGTCCGGGTCCCGGCTCTCCGGGACGTGGCGCAACGCCACGATGACGATGAGCACCGCGACCGGGACGTTGATGAGGAACACCAGCCGCCAGTCGATCTCGACGAGCCAGCCGCCGACGAGCGGTCCGACCGCGGCCGCGACGCCGCTGAGACCCGACCAGGCCCCCACGGCTGCGGGCCGGTCGTCGACGTGGAACGACGCGGCGATGATCGCCAGGCTCCCCGGCGTCAGCAGCGCGCCGCCGACACCCTGCAGTCCCCGCGCGGCGATCAGCAGCTCGATGTCAGGAGCCAGCCCGCACAGCAGCGACGCTACGGCGAACCAGACCACGCCGATGAGGAACACCCGGCGCCGCCCGAAGCGGTCGCCGAGGGAACCGCCGAGGAGGATCAGCGCCGCGAGGCTCAGCGTGTAGGCGTTGACCGTCCACTGCAGCCCGGAGAAGCCCGCGTCGAGATCCTCCCCGATGCGGCCGAGGGCGACGTTGACGACGGTCGAGTCGAGCAACGCCAGGCCGGATCCCAGCACCGTCGTCGCCAGCACCCAGCGGCCGCGGGCCGTACCCAGCCGGAGAGGAGCCCGATCGCTCGCAGATTCCTGCATGATCGGGCTCCTTCTCTCGGCGGCATGACGCGGTGCCAGCAGTATCCCAGTCAGGCGCCCGGCGTCTTCTTGTTCAGGGCTGCTCCGCCACCCACGTACGCAGCCCGGGACCGTGCTGGTCGAGGGTGGGCGGCGCCGCGTGGTCGGTGGGCGTCACCTCCGCCCCGTCGGTGAAGAACCGCAGCGGCGGCCCGGGGAGGGTCAGCTGGCCGAGCGTGGAGTGGTCGACGTCGATCAGCAGACCCTGGCTGGCGGTCTGCTCCCAGGCGTAGACCTCGTCCAGCGAGCGCACCTTGCCGGCCGGGACGCCGGCCTCGGCGAGCTTGGCGAGCAGCTCCTCGGCTGGCCAGGGCGCGAAGAGCGCCTCGACGAGCTCGACGACCTTCTCCCGGTTGGCCGCGCGCTCCGGATTGGTGGCCATCCCCGCGAGGTCGGGCGAGATGTCGAAGGCGGTGCAGAACCTCCGCCACAGCCCCTCGCTCCCGACCGCGATCTGCACGGTCCCGTCGGCGCAGCGGAACAGGCCGTAGGGCGAGATGCTCGGGTGATGGTTGCCCTGCGCGCGGCCGACCTCGCCGGCCACGGTCCAGCGGGTGCCCTGGAAACCGTGGACGCCGACGACGGCGGAGAGCAGCGAGGTGCGGACGACGGTGCCGCGGCCGGTGCGGTCGCGCTCGTGGAGAGCGGCCAGGACGCCGTAGGCGCCGTACATCCCGGCGAGCAGGTCGGCGATGGGCGTGCCGACCCGCTGGGGATCGTCGGGTCCCGATCCGGTCAGCGACATCAGCCCGGCCTCACCCTGCGCGATCTGGTCGTAACCGGACCGTCCACCCTCGGGGCCGTCGTGGCCGAACCCGGTGATCGAGAGCACGACGAGGCGCGGGTTGCGGGCCTGGAGCTCGTCGATGCCGAGCCCGAGCCGGTCCAGCACGCCCGTGCGGAAGTTCTCGACGAGCACGTCGGCCCGGTCGACCAGGCGCAGCAGGACGTCCTTGTCGTCGGTGTCCTTGAGGTCGAGGG
The DNA here is from genome assembly GCF_055585005.1 of Nocardioides sp. NPDC054178. Classification (NCBI taxonomy): domain Bacteria; kingdom Bacillati; phylum Actinomycetota; class Actinomycetes; order Propionibacteriales; family Nocardioidaceae; genus Nocardioides; species Nocardioides sp. NPDC054178. The sequence goes on along the minus strand of NZ_JBVJKY010000003.1, from coordinate 507,905 downwards.
TGATCGACTCCTTGTTGCGGTTGGCCGAGAGGAAGTACGTCGCCTCCCGCTGCCCCTCCTCCCCCACGAACGGCGGGCCCCAGCCCCGGGTGTCGTCGCCGTGCCCGGGCGCCTCGACCTTGATCACGCGGGCACCGAGGTCGCCCATCATCATCGCGGCGTGCGGCCCGGCCAGGGCGCGGGAGAGGTCGAGGACGACGACGTCGTCGAGCGGTCCACGCATGCCCGTCACCAGCCCGGGAGGACCATGGTGGCCCAGACCAGGAGGGGACCGACGAGCACCACGAGGACGCTGTAGCCGAGGATCTGCTTGTAGTAGCGCTCCTCGGTGATGGTCTCGGGCCGGTTGGCCAGCATCAGCGCGCCGTTGGTGGAGAACGGGCTCACGTCGACGATCGTCGAGGAGATCGCCAGCGCGGCCACGAACATGGCGGCGGAGATCCCGCCCTCGGCGATCAGCGGCACCGAGATCGGGATGATGATCGGGAGCAGCGCCGTCGAGGAGGCGAACGCGGAGACGACCGCCCCGACGTAGCAGAGGATGAGCGCGCCGATGGTCGCGACGCCCAGGCCGGCCGCCCAGCCGCCCACGAACTCCGGCGCTCCGGCGGTGTTCAGGATCGTGGCGTACGTCGAGACGCCGGCGACCAGGAGGACCGTCGGCCAGGCGATCTGGCGGATGGCGTCCTTGTGCTGGCTCGGGGACAGCGCCGCGAGGACGGTCGCCGCGGTGATCGAGGCGAAGCCGATGTTCTTGTCGAAGAACAGGGCGACGGCGGCGACGATGACGAAGGCGGCCAGGGTGAGGACCTGCTCGGTGCGGATGCCGGGCTTGGTCCCCGTCGGGGCGAGGGTGCCGTAGCCGCGGGCCGGGACGGTCACGCCGCCCTCGTTCAGCTCACCCGGTACGCCGGCGGCGGCGCTGGCCGCCTCGTCGGGGTCGAGCCGCATGCCCATCAGCGCTCGCCCGCCGAGGGCGAAGAACAGGATGGTCGCCATGATCAGGTTGACCACCAGGCTGGCCAGGAAGACCGTCATCTCGCTGGCGGGCAGGCCGTTGTCGACCATGACCGAGTTGGTGATCGTGCCGTAGATGCTGATCGGCGAGAAGCCGCCGCCCTGGGCACCGTGCACGACGAACATGCCCATCATCAGCGCGTTGATCTTGTAGCGGCCCGCGAACCCGAGCGCGACCGGGCCGATGATCGCGCAGGCCGCCGGGCTGGCGGCTCCCATGGCGGTCAGCAGCGCGGTCACACCGAACATCACCCACGGGATCAGGGCGACCCTTCCGCCCACCGCGCGTACGGCACTGCTGACGATCAGGTCGACCGTGCCGTTGTTCCTCGCGATCGCGAACAGATAGGTCACTCCTATCAGCGTCAGGATCAGGTCGGCACTGACTCCGGCCAGGATCTCCTTCTCGTCGAGGTTCAGCGCGAACATCCCGACCAGCCACGCCGCGACGTAGGCCAGCGCTCCCATGTTGATCGGCAGCAACGTGCCGGCCACGAACAAGGCGACCAACGCGATGATCGCCACCCATTCCGGTCCCATCGGACTTCCCTTCTGTATGGCCCCCGTCTGGCACCTGTGTGACTCGCATCACGCTCGGCTCAGTGGCCTAGCCAATAGGACAATCGGGCGAACGTCAATACCCTGTAGCCATGAGTGAGTCCGCGCGCTTTCCACGTCCGCTGCAGCGAACCCGCCTGTACGAGCAGGTCGCGGAGCAGATCACGGCCTGGATCTCGGAGAACGACCTGAAGGCCGGCGACCGGCTGCCGCCGGAGCGACAGCTCGCCACCAGCCTCGGCGTCAGTCGGGCGACCCTCAGCCAGGCCCTGGTCGCGCTCGAGGTCATCGGCGTCGTCGCGGTGCGCCACGGCGACGGGACGGTGCTGACCGACAAGCCGCGGGTCGAGCGCATCACCGACGCGATCCGGGCGCACGCGGAGCGGATCCCTGACGTCATCGAGGCGCGTGACGCGCTGGAGACGAAGATCGCCGCGCTGGCCGCGCGGCGGCGTACGCAGGAGGACCTGGACCGCATCGACGCGGCGTTGAAGGCGATGGACGAGGACATCGCCGGCGGCGGGCGCGGCGTCCACGGCGACGAGCTCTTCCACCGGGCGGTGACCCAGGCCGCCCACTCCCCTCTGCTCGAGCAGATGATGTCCGAGATCAGCGAGCTGATCCGCGAGACCCGCATCGAGTCGCTCTCCCAGCCCGACCGCCCCAAGACCTCGCTCGCCGGCCACCAGAAGATCGCCGACGCGATCGCTGCGGGTGACGCCGAGGCCGCCGCGGCCGCGATGCACGGCCACGTCATGCTCGTCAGTGACGTCGCGCTGCTCCGCGACTGATGACCTGGCTGGATCAGCTCGTGGTGCTCGCCGCGGGCCTGGGCGCGGGCATCCTCACCTCGACCGTCGGCGTCGCCTCCCTGCTCAGCTTCCCCGTCCTCGTCGCGGTCGGCCTCCCGCCGGTGGTGGCCAACACGTCCAACACGGTCGGGATGACGCCGGCCGGGCTCAGCGGCTCCTTCGGCTACCGGCGCGAGCTGGCCGAGCATCCGGGGGTGACCGCCGCGGTGCTGATCACTGCGGGCTGCGGCAGCGTGGCCGGATCCTTGTTGCTGCTCTGGTTGCCGGGATCGATCTTCGAGGCGGTCGTGCCGTGGCTGATCCTGGGCACCTGCGTACTCGTGGGGGTGCAGCCGCGGCTCAGCCGTTTCCTGCGCCAGCACGCCGCCGACGAGGAGCCGCGGGTGCGGATCTCGGGGCTCACCAAGGTGTTCGCGACGCTGACCGGCGTCTACGGCGGCTACTTCGGCGCCGGGTCCGGGGTGATGATGATGGCCGTGCTCGGGCTCGGGACCGACCTGGAGTTCCGTACGGTCAACGCGCTCAAGACGTTCGCGGTGATGGCCTCGAACGTGGTCGCCACGGTGATCTTCCTGGCCATCGCCGACCTCGACTGGCTGGCCGTCGGGCTGCTCGCAGCAGGCTCGGTCGTGGGCGGGTACGTCGGGTCGCACATCGGCCGGCGGCTGCCGGCCACGGTCCTGCGCTCACTGATCGTCGTCGTCGGGGTCGGCGCGGCGACGCTGATGCTGGTGCGCTGAGGTCCCGCGCCTCGCACGGCGTCAGAACGGAGGCTTCCCGGTCCCGGAGACCCGGAACCGTCCCCAGGGATCGATGTCGGAGAGCCGCCCCTCGGCCTCGCCGTGGTCGGTGCGGACGGTGACGGTCTGCCCGTTGCGTACGCCGTCGAGGGCCGTGGCGACCCGGCCGTACCAGTGGAAGTGGCCGTCGATCGGCTGGAAGACGCCGCGCAGCGCGACGTCGGCCTCCCAGGTGCCGTGCTCGGACTCCAGGCGCGCGGGCCCGTCGTAGAGGTGCTGGGGCTCGTGCTCGCTCATCGGGGGCTCTTTCGCAGCGGGGTGACGATCTCGGGGCGGTCCAGGGCGTTCAGGTCGACGCCGTACTCGGCGGTGGTGCCCGCCAGCGCGTTCCAGACGAACTCGCTGAGATAGCGGGTGAACGCGGCGCGGGACATGGTGCGCCGGTCGAGCCACCACTGGCCCGCCGACTCCCCGATCCCGACCAGGCTGTGGGCCCACGGCTCGGCGCCGGCGGCATCGACGCCGAGGCGGCCGAAGGTGTCGCCGAGCAGGCGCGCGAAGGTCGCCGCGATGAGCTGCTTGCCGTCCGCGAGCGGGTCGGTGCCGCCGGTGTGCTGGCGCACCAGGAGCAGATAGACATTGGGGTGGCCGGCGATGGTCTCGGCGTACGCCGCGACCCCGGCCTCGACACGCTCGCGGGTCGGCGCCGGGGCGAGCACGGCGTCGACCACCGCGTCGAGGATCTGCCGCGCGGCCCACATCCCCACCGCGGCGTGCAGCTCGGCCTTGTCGGCGAAGTAGCGGTAGAGCACGGGCTTGCTGACCCCGGCCTCCGCGGCGATGTCGGCGATCGAGACCTCGGCGCCGACCGAGTCGACGGCGCGTACGGCAGCCGCGACCAGCTCTGCCCGCCTCGTCTCGCGGTGGGAGTCCCAGCGCGAGGAGCGACCGTCGTCCTTGACGTTCCGTGTCATGTCCTGCACTCTAGCAACTACCCGTAACTCTCGGTAACACATAGTTCAGCAGGGAGAAGAATGACCATCGCCGACCCGACCTCCGACCGGCTCCTGCGCTCCACCGCGCGTCAGTCCTACGACCCGGAGGTCGACCTCGACTGGGACGCCGCGCCCGTCGAGGGGCTGTGGTGGATGCAGCCCGAGCGCGTCTCCCTCTACGGCACCCCGACCTGGGACCGGCTCAGTCAGGAGCAGCAGATCGAGCTCTCCCGGCACGAGGTGGCCAGCATCATGAGCGTCGGGCTGTGGTTCGAGGTGCTGCTGATGCAGCTGCTGCTCCGCGAGGTCTACGGGGCCGACCCGCGCACCGCGCGGACCCAGTACGCACTGACCGAGATCGGCGACGAGACCCGGCACTCGGTGATGTTCGGCCGGGCGATCGCGGCGATGGGTGCACCGGCGTACGGCCCCCGGCCCGCCGTCCTTCGCGTCGGCAAGTTCGCTCCCCTGCTGCACGGACCCAGCGTCTTCTCCGCGACCCTGGTGGGCGAGGAGCCGCTCGACCGGTGGCAGCGCGAGCTGATGAAGGACGAGCGCTGCCAGCCGCTGACCCGGATGGCCTCCCGCATCCACGTCACCGAGGAGGCTCGCCACGTCACCTTCGCCCGCGAGGAGCTCGCCGCGGCGATGTCGCAGAAGATCGGGCGTACGCAGCTCCGGCTCCACCAGAACCTCACCGCCCGCTCGGCCTATGTGATGGCCCGCTCGCTGGTCCACCCGGACTGTTACGCGGCCGTCGGCCTCGACCCGATGGCCGCCCGTCGCGAGGCGCTCGGCAACGAGCACTACCGCGCCACTCTGGCCTGGATGGGCGAGAAGATGATGCCGTACCTCACCGAGCACGGGCTGGTCTCCGACAAGGACCGCAAGCTCTGGCGGGCCTCGTTCCTGGTGCCGCGCGACTGAGGGGACCCCTCAGAGCACGGCGAGGCGGTCGACCAGCAGCTCCAGCCTCTTCTCCGCGTCCTCAGGCAGCAGTCGCCTCGACCGGCCCAGGGTGGCGATCCCGTGCAGGGACGCCCAGAACACCTCGGTGAACACCTCCGGGCCGACGCCGTCGCCGGCGACCTCGCTCAGGGTCTCCATCAGTGCCGCGAAGGCGTCCTTCAGCTGCTCGGGGGTGTCCTCCTGTGCGTACGCCAGGCCGCCGTCGAGCTGGAACAGCGCGTCGTAGACCGCCGGGTTGCGGTCGGCGAAGTCGAGATAGGCATGCGCGAGTGCGGCGACGCGCTCGCGCGGTCCGGAGGCGGCCGAGGTGGCCGCCCGCATCGCCGCGGCCATCTCGGCGGCGCCCTCGAGCGCCACGGCGCCGATGATCTCGCGCTTGCCGCGGAAATGGCTGTAGAGGACGGGCTGGCTGTATTCGATCCGCTCGGCGAGCCGGCGCGTGGTCACCGCGTCCCAGCCCTGCTGCTCGGCGAGCTCACGGGCGGTCGCCACGATCAGGCGCTCTCGGTCTGCTCGCTCGCGCTGCTTGCGCTCCTGTACCGACATGACCCGAATGCTAGCACTGCTAGACATTCGAGCAATAGCACTGCTAGCGTTGAACCTCGTCCTAGCAATGCTAGATATCTGAAGGATCAGCATGTTCAGCACACTCGAGGTAGTCACCACCGTGGTCGTCGGCCTGATGGTGGGGGTCGAGTTCTCGGTCGCCTTCATCATGAGCCGGATCCTCAACGCGCTCCCCGAGGACGCCGGCCAGCTCGGCCATGCTCACGGGGGCCGGATGCTCGGCGCCGTGATGCCGGTCTGGTACATCGGCTCGCTCGCCCTCGTGGGCATCTGGGCCGTCGCCGGGTGGCAGCACCGCGGCACCGCGCTCGTCGTCACCGCCGGCGCGCTGCTGGCCCTCAGCGTGGTCATGTCGGTGCTGCTGCTCGTTCCGATCAACAACCGGAACAAGCAGTGGACCCCCGAGAACCGGCCCGAGGACTGGAGGTCCCAGCTGAACCGCTGGGAACGCTGGCACTACCTCCGCGTCGCCGTCATCGTCGCCGCCTTCGCGCTCCTGGTCACCGCCCTCACCTGAGCACCCTTCCGAACTCCACAAGGAGAAGCACCATGTCACTGAAGACCGTCAACACCATCCTCGCCACCGCCGTCACCCTGTTCGCCTTCTACCTCGGGTTCTCCTTCATCCTGAGTCCCGAGACGACCGCTCCCGGCGTCGGTCTGCCCACCTGGCCCGAGGGCGACGGCGGCGGGTTCCTCGTCATGAAGGGCATCCGGGAGCTCTCGATGGGCCTGATGACCGGGATCCTGCTGGTGACCGGCCACCGCCGCGCCCTGGGCCTGGTCCTGCTGATGGAGGCCGTCGCCCCGTTCGGCGACATGATCAACGTGCTGACCCACCACGGCACCGTCGCCGCCGCTCTCGGCATCCACGGCTTCACCGCGGTGGTGATCGCGATCAGCGGCCTGCTGATCCTCTGGGAGAACCGCAAGGCCGCTGACGTCTCTGTTCCAGTCTCCGACAGGCTGGCTGTCTGACACACGGTGCGTCGATCGACTTGGCACGGCAGTGGGCGTCTGATGCGGGTCGGTCGGCGTTGAGACTCCAGATCCGCGATCGCGTATCGATTCATCTCCGGTGGACGATATGGAGGGTCGGTCAGATCGAGTCTGTTGCTGGTGAACGAAGATTTGTTCACCAGCAACAGGCCTACCTATGCACGAGGGGGCAAGTCCCCGGCCGCTGCCTCAATAGGGCGTGACCCACTGACGAAGCCAGCGCGCCGGCGGCGAGACCTGGGACTATGCAGATGGCGCTCGTCACAACGCCCTCGAGCCCGGAAGACGCGCTACGGACATCGCATGGTCGGAAGACTGCGCGCCAACTGCCGCCCACTCTTCGATGGGCACACCGGACCATCCCGGAGTCTCCCGCCGCACATCGACGAGGCCAACACAAAAGGACAGAATTCGGACGGGGTTCGCAATTACCTCAACCGCAGCCAAGATCAACATCATCCCCAGTCCGACCACAACTGAGCCCAAGACCGATGCCGGACGGGGAAGCCAGTCATCGACGACCTCTTCGAGCACCTCGTCATACGGGCGCTCGTAATCCACGTGTTCAGTGATAACGAAGGCAATGGCGACCAACAGAGCTAGAACCAAAACCAGTACGAGCGGTCGCCACGTCAAGCCGACGAGAGTCACCGCCGCATGCTGAAGCCGAGTAAGCATGCCGTAAATCGAGGTGGGATGGGCCTCAAGGCTCACCAGGGTGATCAGCCAGAACGTAACGACGGCCGGACGATAACGCTGTGTGACAAGCTCGATGCAGTAGTCGACGCCATTCCAGCCCCTAGCGAAGGCAGCACAGATCGGCAGGGCGGTCAGGACAAGAATGGAGACGAGTGCAAGATTGTTGGGGTGAACAAGAATGATCAACTGTCGCCCCTCGTCTACCTGTGACCCGAGCCCCGTAATCCACGGAGTTCTAGCGAGTGCCGTCGTCGGTCGTTCGGTGAACCAGACAGCGGCGATACATAACGTCGATATGGGCCAGCCGAGCCACGAATACAGGGACCCTAATATCTGTACCGGGTCTTTGAGGAATTCCACAAGCGAGGCAATCATCGATGATCCAGGCATCTCAACACTCCGGTCGATAGTGATTCCTGACCAATCGAGGGTGACGGACAGATCGCCCGATGTGGCGGCCGACACGCAGGGATCACTCGAACGCGTGTTCGCTCGTAGCGAACATCATTCACAGTCCAAGCATCTTGTGGTTGGATCCCTCTCGCGCCGTCAGCGGAAGGCGGACTCCCCGGTGAGCGCCTGCCCGATGATGAGCTGGTGGACCTCGCTGGTGCCCTCGTACGTCAGCACCGACTCGAGGTTGTTGGCGTGGCGCAGGATCGGGTATTCGAGCGTGACACCGGCGGCGGCGAGGATGGTGCGGCACTCGCGGGCGATGGCGATGGCCTCGCGGACGTTGTTGAGCTTGCCGAGCGAGACCTGCTCGGAGCGCAGCGTGCCCTCGTCCTTGAGCCGGCCCAGATGCAGCGCCAGCAACATCGCCTTGCCGAGCTCGAGGGTCATGTCGGCCAGCTTCGTCTGGGTGATCTGGTAGCCGGCCAGGGGCTTGTCGTAGATCTCGCGGGAGGCGGCGTACGCGATGGCGGACTCGAGGCAGTCACGGGCCGCGCCGACGGCGCCGAAGACGATGCCGAACCGGGCCTCGTTGAGACAGGACAGCGGCCCCTTCAAGCCCCTGACCTCGGGGAACGCGGCAGATTCGGGGAGGCGTACGTCGTCGAGGACGATCTCGCCGGTGACCGAGGCCCGCAGCGAGAGCTTCTGCTTGATCACCGGTGCGGAGAAGCCCGGGGTGTCGGTCGGGACGACGAACCCGCGGATCCCCTTGCCGTTCTCGCCCTCGTCGGTCTGGGCCCAGACGACCGCGACGTCGGCGACCGGGGCGTTGGTGATCCACATCTTGGTGCCGGACAGGATCCAGTCGCCCGAGGCGTCACGGCGCGCCCGCGTGCGCATCCCGGCGGGGTTCGAGCCGAAGTCGGGCTCGGTGAGACCGAAGCACCCGATCGCCTCGCCCGCGGCCATCCGCGGCAGCCACTCCTGCTTCTGCTCCTCGCTGCCCCACTTCCAGATCGCGAACATCGCCAGCGACCCCTGCACCGAGACCAGGGAGCGGATCCCGGAGTCGGCGGCCTCGAGCTCGAGGCAGGCCAGGCCATACGCCGTGGCGCTGGTGCCCGCGCAGCCGTAGCCCTCCAGGTGCATGCCGAGGACACCGAGCCTGCCGAGCTCGGGGGCCAGCTCCTTGACCGGGACCGAACCCGCCTCGAACCAGTCGGCGAGGTGCGGCTTGATCTCCTTCTCCGCGAAGGATCTCACCGTGTCGCGGATCGCGCGGTCCTCATCGCCGATGAGGGCCTCGGTGCCGAAGAGCTCGAGCGGGGTCTGGGGCATGGGGAGTCTCCTTGGATGTCGATCGAGGACGCCCGCCGATTGTGTCACCCGTCACGGATACTCGTTTGAACCGTTCGCGGCAGAGCTCCGTAGTAGGGGTGAAGGCCGGCATCGGGTCAGCCTCCAGGCGAGAGGAAACGGCGTGCGGACACGTACGAAAGCAGCAGTCGGAGCCGGCGCGGCAGTGGTCGTGGTCGGCGGGGTCGCGGCGATCTTCGGACCCGGCTGGTACGCGGACCGCGCCGAGGATGCGGCCGCGGACGAGCCGAGCCTGAGCGCGTCGGCGGCACCCGCGGACGGCGCCGACAGCAGCGGGACCTGGACCGTCTCGGACGGCTCCTACGCCGGCTACCGCCTCGAGGAGGTGCTCCAGGGCGAGGACGTCACCGTCACCGGCCGCACCGAGGACGTGACCGGCCAGGTCACCATCGCCGACGGCCAGGTCACCGAGGCGAACATCGAGGTGGAGGTGGCCACGATCGCCACCGACTCCGGCAACCGGGACGGCTACTTCCGCGACAACGCGGTCGAGGCCGAGAAGTTCCCGACCGCCACCTTCGAGCTGACCGAGCCCGCCACCCTCGAGGAGGGCGCCACCGAGGTCGAGCTCGTCGGTGACCTCACCGTGCACGGCGAGACCAGGTCGGTGACCGTGGACGCCGAGGTCGGCGGTGACGGCGCCAGCAGCCTGCAGGTGGTCGGGAGCGTGCCGATCACGTTCGCCGACTTCGGCGTCGAGGCGCCGAACCTCGGTTTCGTGAAGGTCGAGGACACCGGCAGCGTCGAGTTCTCGCTCGACCTGGCCAAGGGCTGATCGGGGACTCTGGTTTCCTTGGTGCGTGCGGGAGGTGACATGGGTGCGGAGGACGAGCTGCTCGTAGCGGTGCACGACGCCCACTCCGAGGCGCTCTACCGCTATGTCGTACGCCGCACCGGCGACGCCGAGGAGGCGCGCGACGTGGTGCAGGAGACGCTGCTGCGCGCGTGGCGCAACCCGGACGTGCTGCAGCGGCCCGACGAGGGCGTCCGCGCCTGGCTGTTCACCACCGCCCGCAACCTCGTCATCGACGACCTGCGCAGCGCGCGCCGGAAACGGGAGTACGCCGCCGAGTCGCCGCCCGAGCAGAGCCGGGCCGACCAGACCCAGGCGGTGCTCGACTCCTGGGTCGTCGCCGATGCGCTGCTCGCCCTCTCCCCCGATCACCGGGCGGTGGTGGTCGGGGCCTACTACGGCGGCCGCTCGGTCGCCGAGCTCGCCCACGAGCTCGACATCCCGCCCGGCACGGTCAAGTCTCGGCTGCACTACGGTCTGCGAGCGCTGCGTCTCGCCCTGCAAGAGAAGGGGGTCACCTCATGAACGACAACCTGGACGCCGCGGGGCACGAGACCTTCGCCGACTGGGACGCCTCCTACGTGCTCGGGGCGCTGAGCCCGAGCGACCGGAGGGCCTACGAGCGGCACCTGAGCGGCTGCAGCCTGTGCCGCGAGGCCGTCGCCGAGCTCGCCGGGATGCCCGGGCTCCTCGGTGCGCTCTCGCGCGGGGAGGCCGAGGAGCTGCTCGAGGAGCCTGCCGCCGAGGTCGCGACGCCGCCACTGGCCGAGCTGGCCGGGGTCGTACGCAGGTCGCGTCTGCGTCGCCGGGCGTTCGCGGTCGCGGCCGCCGTGGCCCTCCTCGCCGGCGGCACGGCCATCGACGGACTGCTGATCGGCCGCGACGGGAGTCAGGGTCCCGTCGCGGCACCCTCGGCCTCGGTGACGCCGTCGGGCTCCGCGGGCGCGAACGTCCGCACCCTCGACCTGCGGCCCGTGGGCAGCGTCGACATGTGGGCCCAGCTCGTCGTCACCCCGACCTCGTGGGGCACCAAGCTCAACTGGAGCTGTCACTACCCGCCCGAGCCCGGGAAGAGCCCGCCCGCGCCGTCCGACTATCGAGGAGAGCCGGTGACGTACGACCTGGTGCTGGTGCGCCGCGACGGCGCGCGCACCGTCGCCGGGTCCTGGACCTGGTCGGGCGGGGAGACGCTCGGCCTGGACGCCTCCTCCGCGGTGCCGATCGCCGACGTCGAGCGGATCGAGATCACCCTCGACGGCGACGACACGGCGGTCGCGGCGGCCTCGCTGACCTGACCCCTACAGCCCGAGCTCGGAGACCGTCTTCTCACGCATCTCCACCTTGCGGACCTTGCCGGTCACGGTCATCGGGAACTCCTCGACCACCAGGACGTAGCGCGGGATCTTGTAGTGGGCCAGCTTGCCGGTGGCGTACGCCTTCAGGGTCTCGGCCGTCATCCGCTCGGCGCCGGGGCGCAGCCGGACCCAGGCGCAGAGCTCCTCGCCGTACTTCTCGTCGGGGACTCCGATCACCTGGACGTCCTCGATGTCGGGGTGGGTGTAGAGGAACTCCTCGATCTCGCGGGGGTAGATGTTCTCGCCGCCGCGGATGACCATGTCCTTGATCCGGCCGACGATGCTGCAGTAGCCGTCGGGGTTCATCACGGCGAGGTCGCCGGTGTGCATCCAGCCGTCCTCGTCGATCGCCGCCCGCGTCTTCTCCTCGTCGGCCCAGTAGCCGAGCATCACCGAGTAGCCGCGGGTCTGGAACTCGCCGGCCTCGCCTCGGGGCAGCACCGCTTCCGAGACCGGGTCGACGACGCGCACCTCGACGTGCGGGTGCACCCGGCCGACGGTGGCCGTGCGGTGCTCGAGGTCGTCGTCCCGCCTGGTCTGGGTCGAGACCGGTGAGGTCTCGGTCATCCCGTAGGCGATCGAGACCTCGCTCATGTGCATCTCGTTGACGCACCGCTTCATCACTTCGACCGGGCACGGGCTGCCCGCCATGATCCCGGTGCGCAGCGTGCTCAGGTCGAACGTGGCGAAGTCGGGGTGGCTCTGCATCGCGATGAACATGGTCGGTACGCCGTAGACGGCCGTGCAGCGCTCCTCCTGGACGGCCTTCAGGGTGGCCGCCGGGTCGAAGGCCGGGCCCGGGATGACCATGGTGGCCCCATGGGTGATGCAGCCGAGGTTGCCCATCACCATCCCGAAGCAGTGGTAGAACGGCACCGGGATCGCCAGCCGGTCGTGCTCGCTGAAGCCGATCGTCTCGGTCGTGAAGTAGCCGTTGTTGAGGATGTTGCGGTGGCTCAGCGTCGCGCCCTTGGGATAGCCGGTGGTGCCCGAGGTGTACTGGATGTTGATCGGGTCCTCGGGGCTCAGCTCGTAGGTGACGTGGTCGGCCAGCCGCTCCCCGGCGCCCGACTCGAGCAGTGCGGTCCACTCCGGGTCGCCGATGAAGACGGTCTGCTCGAGGTCGGGACAGTCGCCGCGGACCGCGGCCACCATGCTCCGGTAGTCCGACGTCTTGAACGCAGGGGCGGCCACGAGCAGGCGCACGCCCGACTGGGTCAGGGCGTACGCCAGCTCGTGGGTGCGGTAGGCAGGGTTGATGTTGACCAGGATCGCGCCGATCTTCGCGGTCGTCACCTGGGTCAGCGTCCACTCCGCGCAGTTGGGCGCCCAGATCCCGACCCGGTCGCCCTTCCCGATCCCGGCCTTGCGCAGCCCGACCGCCAGCGTGTCGACGTCACGGCTCATCTCGGCGTACGTCCAGCTCCGTCTGCCGGACCCGAGGTCGACCAGCGCCTCCCGGTCGCCGAACGAGGCGACGGTGCGGTCGAAGCTGGCCCCGATCGTCTCCTCCAGCAGCGGGGTGGCGGTCTCTCCGGCAGCGTAGGAATCCGTCATGAGACCAGTGTGACCTGAGTCACGGGTGGGTTCAACGGGCCTGCTGAGGTGTCAGGCGCCGGTGATCAGCTCCGCGGCCCGCTCACCGATCATGATCGCCGGGGCGTTGGTGTGGCCGCGCACGATCCGGGGCATGACCGAGGCATCGGCGACACGGAGGCCCTCGACGCCGCGTACGCGCAGCCGCGGGTCGACGACGCTGGCCTCGTCGGTGCCCATCCGGCAGGTGCCGGTCGGGTGGTAGAGGGTGTGCGCGTGACGCGCCAGGAGCGCGTCGGCGACCTCGTCCACGGACGAACCCACCGGGACGTCGGGGCGCAGGAATCTGCCGAGGAACGGCTTCAGCGCGGGCTGCGAGGCGATCTCCAGCGCGACCCGGACACCCTCGACCATCGCGGCGCGGTCCCGGCCCTCGGGGTCGGAGAGGTAGCGGGGGTCGATGACGGCCTTGGCCGCCGGGTCCTGGGAGGCGAGCGTGACGCTGCCGCGGCTGGCCGGGTCGACGAGGATCGGACCGGCGACGACCGCCTCCCCCGCGAACGGCACCAGACCCTCGTCGAAGAACCCGACCGGGGCGAAGATCATCTCGATGTCGGGCGCCTCCAGGTCGGGGCGCGAGCGGATGAAGCCGTACGCCTCGCCGACGTTGGAGGTGAGCATCCCGCGCTTGCGCAGCAGGTAGTTGCCCAGGTTGCGGAGCGACTCCGCGGTCGCGAGCGAGCCCTGCTCGACCTCCCAGCCGATGCCGGCCACGAGGTGGTCGGTGAGGTTCTCCCCCACCTCCTGGGCATCACGGACGACGTCGATGCCGAGATCCTTGAGCTGTGCCGCCGGCCCGATCCCGGAGAGCATGAGCAGCTGCGGCGTGTTGATCGCGCCGCCGGAGAGGATCACCTCGCGCCGGGCGGTGATCCTCGTCTGGCTGCCGTCGACGACGGCTTCGACCCCGGTCGCGCGAGTGCCGTCGAAGGTCACGCGTGAGGCCAGGGCGCCGGTCACCACGTTCAGGTTGGCGCGCCTGGCGGCGGGCTTGAGGTAGGCCGCGGCGGTGCTCCACCGCATCCCCCGGCGCTGGGTGACCATCGTCTCGACGTACGCCTCGGGGTTGGGGCCGTTGGCCCGTCCGCGCCGGTAGCCGGCCTGCTCGGCGGCCTGGAGGAACGACTCGGTGTAGGGGCGGGGGCTGCGCTGCCGCTCGACACGGATCGGACCACCGGTGCCGTCGAGCGCGGTGGCGTCCTCGACGTCCTCGAGCTTCGCGTACGCCTTCTTCACCGCGTCCCAGCCCCACTCGGGTCCGGCGGCCGCGCCCCACTCCTCGTAGTCGGCCTGGAGGCCCTTGACCCACATCATCGCGTTCATCGAGGACGAGCCGCCGAGCATCCGGCCCCGCGGCCAGTAGATCCGCCGGCCGCCGAGCGCCGGCTGTGGCTCGGTGGAGTAGTCCCAGTCGTGCTCGGTCCGGAAGAGCTTCGAGAACGCCGCCGGGATGTGGATGTTCATGCTCTTGTCGCGCGGCCCGGCCTCGAGCAGCGTCACCTGGACGCTCGGGTCCTCGCTCAGTCGCGCCGCGATCACCGCCCCCGACGATCCGGCCCCCACCACCACGTAGTCGCTGGTCAGTTCCTGGCTCATACCGGATCTCCTTCGTCAGCGTTGACGGGCGTTCGAAGGCTACCGCTGCGAAGGCGGGGTTGGGGAGGGGTTGGGCGAGCGATCTCGTGCCGACGATCAGGCTGGTGTCAGTCGGCGAGGAAGGCACCCAGGGCGTAGGCCGGGTGGCGGTCGAGGTTGTGCCGGCCGCGGTCGTAGCGGCGGGTGGTGCGGGGGTCGGCATGGCCGGCGGCGTCCTGGACGTCCTCGAGAGGTACGCCGGCCTCGCGGGCCAGGGTGACGAAGGTGTGGCGCAGGCTGTGCGGGGAGAGCTTGTCGCCGTGCTCGATGCCGGCTGAGGCACCCAGCCTGCGGATCAGCCGGAAGGCCTCGGAGCGGTGCCACCGGTTGCCGGTGGCGGTGATGAAGACCGGGCCGTCGGCTCGGGCGTCGAGGTAGGCGTCGAGCGCCTGGGAGGTCGCCGGGTTGAGGACGACGTCGCGCCGGGCACCGCCCTTGCGGGTGATCGTCAGGATGCGGTGGCCGCGGGAGTGGCTGAGGTCGGTCACGTCGGCACCCAGGGCCTCCGAGATGCGCAGGCCGTCGTGGAGCAGCAGCGTCACCAGCGCGGCCGCGCGGGCGGAGTGCTCGCGCGCGGCGGCGAGGAAGGCGCGCGCCTCTCCCCTGTCCATGCCGAGGGTCTGGGAGTCGTTGCTCGTCCTGGGCCGCTTGATGTGCTCGGCCGGGGAGGCGGCCAGGACGTCCTCTGCGACGCCGTAGCGGTAGAACCCGGCGATCGCGGAGAGTCGACGGGCGATCGTCGCCGGGCTGCGCCGGGACTCCAGATGACGGGCGTAGCCGTCGACCATCGCCCGGTTGGCGGCGAGCGGGTCGATCTCCAGCGCGGCGCACCAGCCGAACCAGTCGGCGAGGTCTCGACCGTACGCCGCGCGGGTGTGCCCTGCGTACGAGAGGAGGAACCTTCTGGCGAGAGCCTGGGCACGTTTTTCGTGGGGTAGCTCCCGGAGATCCTCCAGGAACAGCTCTCTGACGGATTCCGTCACGGCCAGGTCTGTGGAGGGGGTCTGCGGACGGTTCTCGAGCGTGCTCACGGCACACATCATAATGCCGGTTATGTTGTGCGGCCCAACGGGATCTCATTCGGACAACGTTTAGTATTCGTTACGTCTTTCGTCACGATATGCTGACGTAATGACGGAAATGATGGTCGACGAGAAGCACTGCCGGTTCCCCGGCTGTCCCCTGCCCGCAGCGACGTCGGAGAGCGGCAGCGGACGGCCGCCGGAGTACTGCGACGACCCGACCCACAACCGGGCCGCGGCCTGGCGCGAGCGGAAGCGCCTGCAGCGACTCGTGGAGACGCGGGACCCCGAGGAGACCGCGCGACCGGTGCAGGCCGCCCAGCAGCGGGCCGCGGAGATCACCACCCAGCTGACCCAGCTCGCCGACCGGTTCCTCGACCAGCTCCCGAAGGCCCTCGACGAGCTACGTACGCTCGGCGACCTCACCGCCGCCGAGGCGCAGATCGCCACGGTGCAGAGCGAGGCGCAGGAGCAGATCGCCGCCGCGAGCGCTCGTGCCGTGCGCGCCGAGCAGGCGCAGCGTACGGCGGAGGCGGAGCGCGACGAGGCTGACGCCGCGGCGGCGGAGGCGCTGGAGGAGTCGGAGCGCTCGGCCGAGATCCTGCGGGAGGCGCTGGCGGCCACGACCGCGGCCGAGGAATCCCGTCAGGCCGCCCAGGCGGCGCGGGAGCGAGCCGAGTCCGACGCGGCGGCCGCGGCGAAGACCGCCTCCTCGACGATCGCCGCGCTGGAGAGGCGCGTGGAGGAGACCACCTCGGCGCGCGATGCCTTCGCGGAGAAGCTCGAGAGGCTGCAGGCCGAGCACGCCTCGGCCGTGCAGCGGAGGCGGAGCGAGACCGCACGTGCCGACCATGCCGAGAAGGCGATGGCCCGCTTGCAGGAGCAGCTGATCGCAGCCGAGAAAGCTGCCGAGAAGGCGGCGACGAGCGCGGAGGCGACGATCTCCGGCCTGCGTACGCAGCGCGACGCCGCTCGCGAGCAGATCGACGCCCTCCGGGACCAGGTGGCCGATCTGCGCGGGAGCGAGGCGGCAGCGAAGGCCGACCGCGACGCCACCCGCGCCGAGCTCGACCGCGAGCGCGCCCACGCGAGCGAGCGGCTCGAGGATCTGCGGGCCGCACACCAGGCCCAGGTGGCACAGCTCCTGGAGCAGATCGAGCGGCGTACGTCCTCACCCGATGTCCCCGACGAAGGTGCGTGACACGCGGGACCCCAGTTGGAGCTGAACCGAGGACATCCGCTACTGTTCTTCTCGCAAGCGGACGTAGCTCAGTTGGTAGAGCGCAACCTTGCCAAGGTTGAGGTCGCGAGTTCGAGCCTCGTCGTCCGCTCCACATCGAGGGCCGCCCGGTCGGGCGGCCCTCGGTCAATTTCCCGTGGCGAAACCAGCATCTCGCCGCGACTGCTCTAGGATTTCACTGTTCTGGGATTCTTGGGCACCGGGTGTGAGTCGACCCGGAGGCGAAGCCGACAACCGAAGGACTGTGCGTGGGGGGCGTTGAGTGAGCGGGAAGTTCATCGACGCCTATGCCGTGCTCGAGATCGGTCCGGACGCGGACGACGCGGCCGTCCGAGCTCGCCATCGTGAGCTCGCCAAGCAGTTCCATCCCGACCGTGGGGGTCGCGCCGCCGACGGCGAGCTGATGATGCGCATCAACCGAGCGCGCGACGTGCTGCTCGACCCGGTCGCCAGAGCCACCCTCGACGAGGAGCTCGCCCGGCGCCGCCGTAAGGCCGCCGCCTCGGCGGCCGCGGGGAAGGCGCCCTCGTCCACTTCTCCCACTCCGCCGCTCAGCCGCGACCGGCGATGGCGAGCCGAGTGGGGTGCCGCGACTCCGCGGCCCGCCCCGGCGCCCGGAGGCAGCTCGCCGGCCCCCGTTCCTCCACCCGCCCGGGTGCGCCCGTCGGCCAACCGGCTGCGGCAGGCCACGCGGCAGGCCCGAGCGGCCAACGCCGCGCTGTCCTCGCGCCAGCGGACCCCGGCGCCGAAGCCTCCTCGCACCATGACGGAGCCGCCTTCGTCACAGCCCGCCGAGCCGCAGTCCCCGAACCCTCAGCCGGTGGCTCCGCAGCCGGCTGCCCCGCAGCAGCAGACCGCGCCGTCCGCGGACAAGCCGGCCAACGCCTGGTCGCTCTACTCCGTGCCGCTCGACGCGGTCTCGGTCGCCTCGCTGCTCTCCAGCGTGCTGCTGTGCAGCCCGCTCGGCTTCATCCTGGGCATCATCGGCCTGGCCCGCACCGCCGACGACAAGCGTCGCGGCCGCTGGGCCGCGGTCGCCGGCATCGCCATCAGCAGCCTGACGATGCTGGTCGCCATCGGCTACGTGATGCAGGCGCTCTCCGCAGCTTCGCCCTGACCCGGTGGCCCGCCCAGCGGCCACTCGGCGATGGTCCGGCAGCCGTGGTTCGCGTACCACTGCAGGCTGACCCGGTCGGCGTGGCACCGCGCGGGGAGATACGGCGTTAGGGACGTACGTGTCGAGTCGAGGTCCACTCCCCCGGCGAGGTGGTCGACGGTCAGGTGCGGCACCGGGTCGAAGAGGCCGGCATAGGGCGGACACTGCGGGAACGCTGCGCTCAGCTCCGCGGTCAGCGCCGCGAAGGGCTCCGCGGGCTCGGGAGGCAGGTAGATGGTGCCACCGGCGAAGACATCTACCTCGTCCAGCCGGAAGTCGAACGTGGCCGACGCGGTCGCGATCTTCCCGACCCGCTCCAGATCCTCGGTCGTGAGCGTGCTCAGGAACGGTGCGAGCAGCGTGATGTGCGCGTGCACGAAAGCGGGGTCCGCCGAGAGGAACGAGTCGTCGTAGTGGCGCGTCCGCTCCAGGACGTACGCCTCCAGCTCGGGCACCGGGACGACGAGCACCGAGTGTCCGGCGGAGGATCTGCTCATGGCGGGATTCTCCCCGTGCCCCAGGTTCATGGCCACTCGACGCGGGCCGCCCGTCACTCGGCTAAGGTGCCCGAGTGTCTACGCCTGAGATCCCCGCCGATCTGCTCAAGCACGCCCTCGACGCCACGGGGTTCATGCCTCCCGAGGAGGGCATCGCGCTGTTCGAGTACGCCGTGGAGCGACTGCCGCACGGGCCGGCCGTCGAGATCGGAACCTACTGCGGGAAGTCGTCGGTCTATCTCGGCGCCGCGGCGAAGCTGACCGGGGGCACGGTGTTCACCGTCGACCACCACCACGGCAGCGAGGAGAACCAGGCCGGGTGGGAGCACCACGACACGACCCTGGTCGACGAGCGCACCGGGCGGCTGGACACGCTGCCGACCTTCCGGCGCACCATCGAGCGGGCCGGCCTCGAGGACGAGGTGGTCGCGGTGATCGGCGCCTCGACGACCGTGAGCCGGTGGTGGACGACTCCGGTCTCGCTGCTGTTCATCGACGGTGGCCACGGCGTCGAGCCCGCGCAGCTCGACTACCGCGGCTGGGCACCGAAGGTGATGCCCGGCGGGCTGCTCCTGGTCCACGACGTGTTCCCGGACCCGGCCGAGGGCGGCCGGCCGCCGTACGAGGAGATCTACCTCCCCGCGCTCGCCTCGAAGCAGTTCGAGGAGATCGGCGCCGTCGGATCGCTACGCGCGCTGCGACGCCTCTGACGTCTCGCACCCGCACTCCAGCGCCAGCTCCTCGAACGGAGCGGCGAGGGAGGTGCCGCGCATGATCCCGGAGCCGGCGGTGGAGCCGCCGTAGCGCTCCCCCAGCGCGTCCGCGGCCAGGATGACGGCGGCGGCGGTGAAGGTGGAGTGCTCCTCGGGCCAGAACGCGTTGGGGTTCGGGTTGGGGTAGTCGGGCGACTCGTAGACCCAGCCGGTCCAGTAGCCGCCGTCCTCGGCGCGCATGTGCTGCATGTCGGTCAGCAGCCGGAGCGCACGCCGGTGGTCGCCGATGTTGTCGAGCGCCATCACCAGCTCGCAGGTCTCCGCGCCGGTCACCCAGGGGTTGGTATCGACGCAGAGGGCGCCGAGGCCGGGACGTACGAAGTGGTCCCAGCGCGACTCGATCAGGTCGTGCCCGGCGGGACCGACGACGGCGCCGCCGAGGACCGGGTAGTACCAGTCCATCGAGTGGTGCGACTTGTCTTCGAACGAGTCACGGTGGTGGCGCAGCGCGTGCCCGAGCCGGCCGCCGACGATCTCCCACTCCGGCTGCGGGTCGTCCATCAGGTCGGCCAGGGCGACGCCGGCGCGCAGCGACTGGTAGATCGAGGACGAGCCGGTGAGCAGGGCGAACGGGTCGCGCGGGGTCCAGGCGATCCCGCCGAAGGGCAGCTGCAGCCCGACCACGAAGTCGAGTCCGGCGCGCACCGAGGGCCACAGCCGCTCCACGAACGTACGGTCGCGCCGGATCAGCCAGTGGTGCCAGAGACCGACCGCGAAGTAGGCCGACATGTTGGACTCGCCGATCGTCTCCACCGGCGAGCCGTCGACGATCTTCATCGGCCACGAGCCGTCGGCGTTCTGCAGCGTCGGGATCCACGAGTACGCAGCCTCGGCCTCCTCCACCAGGCCACCGACGAGCAGGCCCATGGCCGCCTCGACGTGGTTCCAGATGTCGGTGTGCTGACCCGGCACCCACGGGATCGCGCCCGACGCCTCCTGGGCGCGGGCGATCGACCCGGCCGTGGCGACGATCTGGGCAGGGGTCAGCACCCCGTCGACGTACGGGATCTCGACTCTCATCCGCGAGTCAGGCAGCCGCGGTGGGGTCGGTGGCGACGGGGCCCGGCTTGCGGAAGTAGAGCACCATGCTCTTGCCGATCACCGGGTCGAGGACCTTGCCGGCGAGCCGCAGCGCCCGCGGGTTCTTCATGATCTCCCAGACCAGGACCTGGTGGTAGGCCTTCACCAGCGGGTGCTTGTCGTTGTCGACGCCGACGGCCGACTTCAGCCACCAGTAGGGCGCGTGCAGGCCGTGGGCGTAGGACTTGCCCTCGAAGATCATCGCCTCACCAGGGGTGCCGTCGTTGGGCCGGCCGGCCTTGGTGACCTTGTCGATGAGCTCGTGGTCGGTGTAGATGCGGATGTGGCCGCCGGTGGTGTTGTGGTAGTCGGCCGAGAGCTTCCAGTTGACGACCTCGGGCAGCCATCGCGGCACCGAGATCGCGAGGGTGCCGCCGGGGCGGAGCACGCGGACGAGCTCCTTGATGGCGTCGACGTCGTGGTGGATGTGCTCGAGCACCTCGGCGGCCACGATCCGGTCGAACTCGCCGTCGGCGAACGGCAACGAGAGTGCGTCGCCCTCCTTGACCTCCGCGTTGGCGCCCGCGGGAACCTCCTCGCGCATCGCGAAGAACCACTCCGAGACCTTGGCGAGCTCCTCGGCGTCCTGGTCGAACGCGATCACGTCGGCGCCACGGCGGTACATCTCGAAGGCGTGCCGGCCACCGCCGGCACCCATGTCGAGCACGCGCTCTCCGGCCTGAAGGCCAAGGCGGTCGAAGTCAACGGTGAGCACGGCTCACTTCCTCTCGTCTGTGTGGAAATCGTCGATGGCCTGCTGGTAGCTCGCCGTCATCCGCTCGGCGACGGCGTGCCAGGAGAAGTGCTCCTCGACCCGGGCGCGCCCGGCGG
Source organism: Nocardioides sp. NPDC054178 (assembly GCF_055585005.1). NCBI lineage: Bacteria > Bacillati > Actinomycetota > Actinomycetes > Propionibacteriales > Nocardioidaceae > Nocardioides > Nocardioides sp. NPDC054178. Next base: position 486,798 of record NZ_JBVJKY010000003.1, on the reverse strand, counting down.
CCGAGTAGCGGGCCCGGCGCTCGGGGTCGTCGAGCAGCGCCGCGATGGCCTGCTCGAGCTCCTCGGTCTCACCCGGGGTGACCTGCTTCGCGCAGAGGTCGTCGGGACCGACGACCTCGGGGATCGCGCCGGCGCGGGAGACGACGAGCGGGGTGCCGCACGCCATCAGCTCGGCGGTCGGCAGCGAGAACCCCTCGTAGAGCGAGGGCACGCACGCGATCTCGGCCGAGCCCATCAGCTCGACGAGCTCGGCGTCGGAGATGCCGTTGACGAAACGTACGTGGTCCTTGATCGCGAGCTTCTCGATGAGCTGCTCGGTCGGGCCGCCCTTCTTGGGCTTGGAGACCAGGACGAGCTCCAGGTCCCGCTCGGTGCGCAGCTTGGCGAAGGCCTCGAGCAGGAAGGCGATGCCCTTGAGCGGGGCGTCGGCGCTGGCCATGGCCAGGATCCGGCCGGGGACGCGAGGCCCGGCCGGTGGCACGAACTCCTCCGGTACGCCCAGATGCACGGTCTCCACCCGCTCGGAGGGGACCCCGAAGTCGGTGAGGATGTCGCGCTTGGAGTTGTCCGAGGGCGTGATCACGTGCCGCAGCTGGGCGGCGACCTTGGCCTGCATCTTCACGAACGAGTACCAGCGCCAGACGCCGAACTTCTTCTTCCAGCCCTGGGCGCTCTCCAGCTCGATGCGCCGGTCGAAGGAGATCGGGTGGTGGATCGTGGTCACCAGCGGCAGACCGACCTCCGGCTCGATGCGCAGCAGCGGCGTGGCCAGCGTCTGGTTGTCGTGGACGATGTCGAAGTCGTCCTTCCGCTCCTTCAGCACCTTGAGGACGCGCTTGGCGAAGGTCAGCGGCTCGGGGAAGGCGCCGGTGCGCATCCGGGCCCACTCCTCGACGTCGACCAGGTCGCGGAGCTCGGAGAGCTTCGGGTCGCCGAACGGGTTGGGCTCCTCGTAGAGGCCCAGGCTCGGCACCTTGGTGAGGGTGACGCCCTCTCCCAGGAGGTCGAGGTCGGGATAGGGCTGACCGGAGAAGACCTCGACCGTGTGCCCGAGCTTGGCGAGCTCCCGACTCAGATGGCGGATATAGACGCCTTGACCGCCGACGTGCGGCTTGCTGCGATACGACAGCAGAGCGATCCGCATCCGCCACCTCCCTCAAACCTAGGCAGAGCAAAACTAGAACGTGTTCTATACTAGCAGGTAGCCAGCGCGAGTCACTCTAATGCAGGCGCTTCAACAGACGGTGTCGGGCTTGGCGTCTAGGCTGGTGGTGTGGAGGGTTTCTGGACCCGGTTCCGTCTCGATCCGAGGCAGGCCGACAACGCACGCATGCGCGCCTCCGATGCTGATCGGGAGGTCGTGCGCACCGTTCTGTCCGACGCCTTCGCCGACGGCCGGCTGACCCGCGAGGAGCACGACGACAGGGTCGGCACCCTCCTGGAGGCGCGTACGCTCGGCGAGCTGCCCGGCCTCGTGGACGATCTCGTGGCCGTCGAGCCCGCTCCCGGTGAAGCCGGGGCGAACCTCCCCGAGGCGCTCAGCTTCCGCGAGCAGGGTGCGGCTGCGTACCGCAAGGAGCTCCAGGAGGCGCTGGCCACCTTCTTGATGGTCAGCCTCATCACCTGGGGCATCTGGCTGTTCACCGGCGGCCCCGGCGGGCATCCGTGGCCGATCTACCCGATGCTCTTCCTGGTCGTGAACCTGGTCGGCACCGGCGTACGCCGCGAGGCGATCGTCCAGCGCGAGGTGAACCGCCTGGAGAAGAAGGCCGCCAAGAAGGCGGCGAAGAAGGCGGCGAAGGCCGAGGTCGAGGCAGCACCCGAGACGACTGCCCCGATCCTCGACCCGCCGGCGGGCGAGACCGAGAAGGACCGGCCCGCCGATCCCTCCTAGGCGCCCAGCTGCGGGTCGCTCACGGAGGGACGTCCGTTCTCCAGGTGGCCGGCGAACCCGCGCACCCAGGTGGTGCCCGGGACGGTCAGCGTGAGGTCGTACCAGCCGCCGGTGGCTCGGGTGTCCACCTGGCTGGAGCGGACCCTGCCGGTGTACGCGCTGGTGATCTCGGCCTTCTTCGGCGCCGTCACGGTGAGCCGCTGCGTGCGGCCCTCGCGTCGCAGTCGCGCGGGGGCCGGGTCGGCGCCCGCGGTGCCGGCGTAGGAGCGGAAGAAGCCGTTGGGCCCGTGCAGGTGGATCTCGTAGTCGCCGCTGACCGGCCACCGCACGGTGACGGTGTCGCCGGCGCCGACGGTGTAGCTGTGCGGCGCGCCCTCGGGGGCGAGCAGCCGGGCCTGGAAGTGGGCGCCGACACTGCCGGTGTTGCGGATCTCGAGGGCGATCTCGCCGGCGGCGGCGGTCTCGACCACCTCGAGCTCGTAAGGTGCCGGGCGGGCCGGGCGGGTACCGCGCTCCTGGGTCGGCATCGTCCCGTTCGCCGGGGTCTCGGGTGAGTAGGACGGGTGCCGCTCCCGGTCGGCGGGCTCCCACGCGCTCGTGTCCGGCAGCGCCGGCGGCTCGGAGGTGCGGGAGAAGTCGAAGGCCGAGGTCAGGTCGCCGCAGACCGCACGACGCCAGGGGGTGATGTTGGGCTCGGCGACCCCGAACCGCTTCTCCATGAACCGCAGGATCGAGGTGTGGTCGAACGTCTCCGAGGCGACGTAGCCGCCGACGCTCCACGGCGAGACGACGAACATCGGCACCCGCGGGCCGAGGCCGTAGTGGCCGTCTCCGTGCGACCCGGTGTAGAGCTCGTGCTCGGTCGAGACGGTCGACTCCCCCGGCACCAGCGGGCTGTTGATGTGCGGCGGCACCAGGTGGTCGAAGAAGCCGTCGTTCTCGTCGTAGGTGATGAACAGCGCGGTCTTCGACCAGACCTCGGGGTTGGACGTGAGCGCGTCGAGGACCTGGGAGATGTACCAGGCGCCGTAGTTGGTGGGCCAGTTGGAGTGCTCGGAGAACGCCTCCGGCGCCGCGATCCAGCTGACGGCGGGCAGGTCGCCGGCCTCGACGTCGGCGCGCAGGAGCTCGAAGTAGTCCTGGCCGTCCTTGGCGCGGGTGCCGCGACGGGCCTTCTCGAAGAGCGGGTCACCGGGCTGCGCGTCCTGGAACCGGTTGAAGTAGAGCAGCGAGTTGTCGCCGTAGTTGCCGATGTAGGCGTCCTGGGTCCAGCCCCACCAGTTGCCGTTCTCGGCGTTGAGCCCGTCGCCCTCGTCCTGATAGACCTTCCAGCTCACCCCAGCGGCCTCGAGCCGCTCCGCGTAGGTCGTCCAGTCGTAGCCGGCCTCGTCGTTGTAGAGCACCGGCCCGCCGCCCTTGCCGTCGTTGCCGGTCCAGCCGCTGAGCATGTAGTAGCGGTTCGGGTCGGTGTTGCCGATGAAGGAGCAGTAGTAGGCGTCGCACACCGTGAACGCGTCGGCGAGCGCGAAGTGGAAGGCGGCGTCCTGCCGCTTCAGGTACGCCATCGTGGTCGTGCCCTTGGCGGGGACCCACTGGTCGTAGCGGCCGCGGTTGATCGCCTGCTGGCCGTCGGTCCAGCTGTGCGGGAGACCCTCGAGGAACGCGGCGCCCAGGTCGTCGACCTCGGGGTGGAACGGGAGCAGCTCGCCGTCCCCGTTCGGCTGGTGCCACACCGGCTTGCCCGAGGGCAGGATCGCCGGGTGCGGGTCCCCGAAGCCACGCACGCCGCGCAGCGTGCCGAGGTAGTGCTCGAAGCTGCGGTTCTCCTGCATCAGGACGACCACGTGCTCGATGTCGCGGATCGTGCCGGTCCTGCGGGCGGCGGGGATGGAGGCGGCTCGCGCGATGCTCTGGTCGAGCATGGTCAGGGCCGCGGCGCCGCCGGCGAGCCCGAGGAACCTACGACGGTCGATGTCAACCACAGGTGCTCCTTGAGGTGGGGGTGGGCGCCCACCATCGCGGCTCAGGTGTTCACCGCGGCAACAGCTGACTGGTCGCGAGGTGACCGGCGGGCGAAGACTTCGGCGCGGCGGGCACGGTCAGCCCGAACACGTCCGGTCGCAGGCGGCGGCGCAGCTGCGTGGTGACGTACGCGGCGACGAGGAACATCACCAGGTCGGCCGCGATCAGCGCGAACAGCCAGGAGGCGTCGGCCGGTCCGTCGATCCGCTGCTGGATGTGGAGGTGGGCGACCATCGCCGAGACGATGAACCCGACGCCGGCGTAGAGGCTGATCCGCAGGTCGGTCCTCTCCTCATCGGAGCCGGTCACCCAGCGGCGGCCGACACGCAGGATCGCGAGCGCGGTCAGTGCGGCGATCACCGGCAGGAACGGCATCGCGTAGCGGGCGTGGATCCAGCCGCCACCGGCGTGGAACGAGGCCAGGTTGACGATGATGATCACGCAGTAGATCCCCATCAGCGCCCGCACGGCCAGCTCCAGCCGGCGCTCCAGCGCGGTCGGCTCCGGACCGGGGATCACGACGCGGCGCATCATCCCGTCCGGCCGCGGCCGGGCCTTGGCGTTGACATCGAGCACCATCCCGGTGACCGTGACCGCGAGGGTCGCCACGGCCGCGACGATCCAGATCTTCGGGATGACGTCGTCGGCCCACAGCGAGCCGTAGAGGTGCAGGTAGAGCTCGGGGTTGACCAGCTGGAAGAGCGTGTCGCCGTGGGTCTGGCGGGAGAACTTCTCGAAGAGCGCCGCGGAGGCGGTCGCATCGCCGTAGAGCACGATGTTGCGGACGTAGAACCAGCCGATCACGACCACCGGCGCCAGACCGATCCGGATCGCCAGGACCACACCCCGGCGAAACGTACGCAGCGACGGGTCGCGCAGCCACAGCGCGGCCAGCACGCAGGCGCCCAGCGCGAGCACCGCCACCAGGCCGGTCGAGCGGAAGCTCGCCGCCGCGACGCCCGCGACCGTCGCCCAGATCAGCCGGTCCCGGGTGACGCCCTCGCGGACCATCCGGAAGCCGAGCAGCAGGGTCAAGGAGGCGGCCACCGTGCCCCAGCCGTCGTTGTAGATCGCGCCACCGTCGTAGGTCACCGCACCGCAGCTGAGCACCATCGCCGCGGCGAGCACCGGGACCACCCGGCGCCTGGGAACCAGCTCGCGTGCCAGCAGCCCGACCAGGATGATGCTCAGCGCGTAGCCGAGCGCGTTGAGCAGCCGCATCCCGAGCAGGGTGACCCCGACGTTGCCGACGGCGTCACCGAGCCAGACCAGCGGCAGGCTCATCACGTAGAACAGCGGCGGGTGGTTGGCGACCCAGATGTCGCGGCGCGGCTCGTCGAGCCCGAAGAGGGCCTCGGCGAACTGCGGGTAGCGGACCGGGTCGGCCGGGGTGTTCGTGTCGATCGTGGGCAGGACGCCCTGGGACAGGACGATGGCGTAGGCGGCGTGCTGCTTCTCGTCGGCCTTCAGCAACGGCGGCATCCCGATCGCGTACTGCGCGCTCATCGCGAAGCCGAGCACCCCCAGCAGGAGCAGGCAGACGGTCACCTGAGACAGCGAGCGCGGAGGCGTGGGCACCTCGACAAGCTAGTGCGCCGGGATGCCGCTCAGGTGACGTGCGGGCGATCAGTCGGTGACCATCGAGGAGCCGGAGGCGACCTGCTTCCGGGTCGTACGCCGCCGCACATCACGCCGGTGACGCCAGATCTGCACCACCCCGAGACCCCAGAACAGGTACTGCACCGACATCGCCCAGTGGAACGCCTCCGGCGTGTAGGACGTCGAGGCTCCCGGCGTACGCCAGTCGAGGATCCAGCCGACCAGCACGATCACGAGCAGCGCCGCGATGAAGCCGCCCTGGTTGATGATCCCGCTGGCGCTGGCCATCCGCGCGGGCGGGTTGCTGGTGCGGCCGACGTCGAAGCCGATCATCGAGGCCGGTCCGCCGAAGCCGACCACGGCCATCAGGAGCAGCAGCACCGGCAGCGGCGCCTCGCCCGGCCAGGCGAGCACGAGCGTCCACACCGAGGCCAGCGCGGCGATCATCGCCAGCGCCACCGTCGAGCGGTGCCACGGATGACGCCCGGCGAGGATGCCCATCACCGGACCCGCGGCCAGGGCGGCGATGACGGTGACCGAGAGGAGCGTCCCGGCGAGGGTGTCGGAGAGCCCTTCGGAGGTCACCAGGAACGGGAATCCCCACAGCAGCCCCATCAGGTGGGAGCTGAACGGGGTGGAGAAGTGGATCCAGAAGCCGAGGCGGGTGCCCGGCTGATACCAGGACGCCTTCAGGCTCCGGCCGAGCTCGCGCGGCTTGAGGGAGCTGCCCCGGCGGTGGCGGTCGTCGGGCCCGTCGTGGACGAAGAGGCGCAGGAGCACGAGCAGGACCGGGCCGATCAACGCGGCCGTGAGATAGGCGCGGGTCCAGCCGAGGTGACCGAGGGCCCAGGTCATCGGGACCGCGGCCGCGATCGCACCCAGCTGTCCGACGGTGCCGGTCAGCTGGCTGACCAGCGACACCCGTCGACCCGGGAACCACGACGGGACCAGCCGCAGCACGCAGATGAACGTCATCGCGTCGCCCATCCCGACGAACGTACGCGCCAGCAGGGCCAGCGAGTAGGAGTCCGCGAACGCGAACCCAGCCTGGGCGAGCGCGAGGATCAGCGCGCCCGCGGAGAGGACCGTACGCGAGCCGAACCGGTCGACCAGCAGTCCGACCGGCACCTGCATGAGGGCGTAGACGAGCAGCTGCAGCATGACGAAGGTCGCCAGCTGGCCGGCGCCGATCCCGAAGCGCTCGGTCGCCACCAGACCGGCGACCGCGAGGCTGCTGCGGTGGAAGACCGCCAGGCCATAGACCGCGAGGGCGATCCCCCAGACGGCCCATGCTCGTGCTGTCGGCTGGGGATCATGCTCACTCACATAGTGAGGCTACTTTGTCGGCAGCCCCGTCGAGGTGCCGGTCTCCTGCCGCGGACGCGCGATCTCGGTCACAGGGGCGGAGAGCGTCGGCACCGGATCGAACCTGTCCGGCCGCATCCGTCGGCGCAGCTCGGTGGCGACGTAGGCGGCCACCGCGAACATCACCAGGTCGGCAGCGACCAGGGCGACGAGGGCGAAGGTGCTGCTGACCGGCCCGTCGACGTACTGCTCGGTGTCGAGGTGGCACACCAGGCCGACGACCATGAAGGCCAGCGAGACACCCAGGCCGACCCGCAGGTCGCGCGCTTCGTCGAGCGCGGTGACGCCGGTTCGCGAGCCCGTCGGCACTCGCAGCGGCAGGAGCCGGCCCAGGCGCAGCGCGGCGATCCCGGCACCGGCGGCGAGGAACGGCAGGAACGGCACCGCGTAGCGTGCGTGGATCCAGCCGCCGCCGGCGATGAACCCAGCGACGTTGATCAGGATCAGCAGACAGTAGCCACCCAGGAGCGCCCAGATGGCCAGGTCCTGGCGGTGCTGCATCGTGCTCTGCGGGGCGAGCCGGATGCGCCGCAGGACTCCGGTGCGACGCGGGTTGGCCTTCGCGGCGGCATCGAGCACGAGGCCGACCACGGTCAGCGTGAGCACGATGACGGCCGCCTGGCTCCAGGTGTTGGCGATGTTGCCGTCGGTCCACAGGCTGCCGAGCAGATGGCCGTAGAACTCCGGGTTGACCAGCTGGAACAGGGTGGTGCCGTTGGGCTCGCGCCCGAACTTCTCGAAGAGCGAGCTCGACGCGGTCGGGTCACCGTAGATCCGGATGTTGCGCACGTAGAACCAGCCGAAGACGACCACGGGCGCCATCCCGATGGCCGCCGCGATCCCGACGGCACGCCAGAACGTGCCGCGCAGGAACGTACGCAGCGACGGCTCCCGCAGCCACATCGCCACCAGCACGCACGCGCCGAGGAAGAGGACCGCGACCAGGCCGGTCGACCGGAACCCGGCGGCCGCGACGCCGACCGCGGTCGCGGCGATCAGCCGCTCGCGCGTCACCCCCTGGCGGATCATCCGGAACCCGAGGTAGAGAGTCGTGAACGCCGCGGCCGAGGACCAGCCGTCGTTGTAGATCCCGCCGCCCACGAAGGTCATCGCGCCGCAGCCGATGCACATCGCCGAGGCGATCACCGGCACCACCGGCCGCCGTGGCACCAGCTCGCGCGCCAGCAGGCCGACCATGATCGTGGTCAGGGCGAAACCGAGCGCGTTGAGCAGGCGCATCCCGAGCAGCGTCAGACCCGGAGAGCCGACGGCGTCGCCGAGCCAGACCAGCGGCAGGCTCATCGCGTAGAAGAGCGGTGGGTGGTTGGCGACCCAGATGTCGCGATGGGCCTCATCGGCCCCGAAGAGGCTCTCGGCCAGCTGAGGGTAGCGGGCCGGGTCGTCGGGGATGTCGGTGTCGATCGTCGGCAGCGTGCCCTGCGACAGCGCCACCGCGTACGCCGCGTGGGCCCGCTCGTCGGCCTTGAACAGGGCCGGCATCGCGATCGCCACCTGGGCGCTCATGGCGAAGCCGAGCACACCCAGCAGCAGGACGCAGATCGTGGACTGGGACATGGAGACCCGAGGGACAGACACCCTGCGACGGTAACGGGTGAAACTGACGGAACACCCGGGCCACGGGTCACGGGCGATGAACAGAGCGGAACGCGCGGGTGACCGAACGTTGACGCACAACTCGGTCGCGTCAGGGCCCGGCCGGCCGATAGCGTCCAGCGGTGTCATGACTACTTCATCGCGCCACATCGCCATGGTCGCCTCGCCCGCGATCAGCCACGTCCTGCCGAGTCTCGAGCTGATCAAGGAGCTGGTCGCGCGCGGCCACCGGGTCACGTACGCCACCCACGAGTCGATGGCCGAGGCGATCAAGCCGACCGGCGCCGAGCTCGTGCCGATGCCGACGGTGCTGCCCGTCGAGGACCGGCTCTGGCCCGAGGACCCGGTCGCCGGGATGGGCATCTTCCTCGACGACGCCATCGGGGTGCTCCCGCATCTGGCCGAGTTCTACGGGGCCGAGCCGGCCGACCTCTACCTCTACGACATCGGCGGCTACGCCGCCCGGGCTCTCGCGGAGAAGCAGGAACGGCCGTTCGTGCAGCTCTCGCCGACGTTCGTCGCCTGGGACGGGTACGCCGACGAGGTCGGTGCCCAGGTGCGGCAGCTGCCGGGCTACGGCGACTACCTGGACCGGTTCGGGGCCTGGCTCACCGAGGCCGGGGCGAGCACGCGCGACCCGGAGACGTTCGCCGGGGCGCCGACGCGGGCGCTCGCGCTCATCCCGCGGGCGATGCAGCCCCACGCCGACAAGGTCGACGAGGAGGTCGTCACCTTCGTCGGACCGTGCTTCGCGCTCGACACCGACGAGACCTGGACCCGCCCTGCCGACGCCGATCACGTCCTGCTGGTCTCCCTGGGCTCGGCCTACACCGCGGACATCGAGTTCTTCCGGGCCTGCATCGAGGCATACGCCACGCTGCCCGGCTGGCACCTGGTGATGTCGCTCGGCACCCAGCTCGACCCGGCCGATCTCGGCGGCCTTCCCAGCAACGTCGAGGTCCGCTCCTGGCTGCCGCAGCGCGCCGTCCTCGCCGAGGCCGACGCGTTCGTCACCCATGCCGGGATGGGCGGCAGCAGCGAGGGTCTGATGGCCGGCGTCCCCATGGTCGCGGTCCCGCAGGCGGTCGACCAGTTCATGAACGCCGACCGTCTGGTCGACCTCGGCGTCGCCCGGCGGATCGACGCCGAGGACGTCACCGCTGCTGGGTTGCGTACGGCACTGCTCGAGCTGCTCGACGATCCTGACCGGGTCGCCCGCTCGGCTCAGCTGCGTGCCGATGCGCTCGCCGAGGGCGGCACTCGTCGGGCTGCTGATCTGATCGAGGACATGCTCGCGGGGTGACCCGCCACCGCTGGTCTAGCCGGTGGCTGATCCGCTGGTCGAGCCGGGTCTCGTCCGCTGGTCGAGCCGCGAGCGCCAGCGAGCGTGTCGAGACCAACACGGTCCCATCTGCGCTCGATGGGGCCGTGTTGGTCTCGACACGCCTCCGCCTAGCGGCTCCGGCGGCTCGACCAGCGTGCTACTACTTCGTCGCCAGCGCGCTCGCTTCGCTCGCGCGCAGCTCCTCGTTCGTCGGGGGGCGGCGTAAACCCAGGAGGCGCCTTCGGCGCAGAGGGGCTTACGCCGCCCCCCTCCTCACTTCGTCGCTTCCATCATCTGCCTGAGCTCCTTCTTGAGGTCGGAGATCTCGTCGCGGAGGCGGGCGGCGACCTCGAACTGGAGCTCGGCGGCGGCGCCCTTCATCTGGTCGGTGAGGTCGCCGATGAGCTGGGCGAGGTCGGAGGAGGGGAGGCCGACGAGGCCGCGTTCGCGGGCCTCGCGGGCGGCATCGCCGAGCATCGGGGTCGGGGACTTGGCGGTGGCCTTGCCGGCGCGGCCCTTGGCCTCGGTGCCGGCCCAGGTGTTGAGCAGCTCCTGGGTGCTCTCGTCCTCGCGGGCGAGCATGTCGGTGATGTCGGCGATCTTCTTGCGCAGCGGCTGCGGGTCGATGCCATTGGCCTCGTTGTAGGCCATCTGGATCGCGCGACGGCGGTTGGTCTCCTCGATCGCCGACTCCATCGACGGGGTGATCTTGTCGGCGTACATGTGCACCTGACCGGAGACGTTTCGGGCCGCGCGGCCGATGGTCTGGATCAGCGACTTGTCCGAGCGGAGGAAGCCTTCCTTGTCGGCGTCGAGGATCGAGACCAGCGACACCTCCGGGAGGTCGAGACCCTCACGGAGCAGGTTGATGCCGACCAGGACGTCGTACTCCCCCAGCCGCAGGTCGCGGAGGAGCTCGATCCGCTTGAGCGTGTCGACCTCGGAGTGGAGGTAACGCGTGCGGATCCCGGCATCGAGCAGGTAGTCGGTGAGGTCCTCGGACATCTTCTTGGTGAGCGTGGTGACCAGGACGCGCTCGTTCTTGGCGACGCGGTCGTTGATCTCGCCGATCAGGTCGTCGATCTGGCCCTTGGTCTGCTTGATGACCACCTCGGGGTCGATCAGGCCGGTCGGGCGGATGATCTGCTCGACCACGTCAGGGTCGCCGCCGTCGCGGGTGACCAGGTCCAGCTCGTAGTTGCCCGGTGTCGCGGAGAGGTAGATCGTCTGACCGATCCGCTCCAGGAACTCCTCCCACTTCAGCGGCCGGTTGTCCTGGGCGCTGGGCAGCCGGAAGCCGTGCTCGACCAGGTTGCGCTTGCGGGACATGTCGCCCTCGTACATCCCGCCGACCTGCGGGACCGCGACATGGGACTCGTCGACGACGAGGACGAAGTCCTCCGGGAAGTAGTCGAGCAGACAGTTGGGCGCCGAGCCCCGCTCACGGCCGTCGATGTGCATCGAGTAGTTCTCGATCCCGGAGCACGACCCGACCTGGCGCATCATCTCGATGTCGTAGGTGGTCCGCATCCGCAGCCGCTGCGCCTCGAGCATCTTGCCCTGCTTCTCGAAGGTGCTCAGCTGCTGGTCGAGCTCGGCCTCGATGCCGTTGATCGCGCGCTCCATGCGCTCGGGGCCGGCGACGTAGTGGGTCGCGGGGAAGACGTAGAGCTCCTGGTCCTCGGTGAGCACCTCGCCGGTGACGGCGTGCAGCGTCATCAGCCGCTCGATCTCGTCGCCGAAGAACTCGATCCGGACCGCGTGCTCCTCATAGACCGGGAAGATCTCCAGGGTGTCGCCGCGCACCCGGAAGGTGCCCCGGGTGAAGGAGAGGTCGTTGCGGGTGTACTGGATCTCCACCAGCCGGCGCAGGATCGAGTCGCGGTCGTGCTCCTCCCCCACCCGCAGCCGGATCATCCGGTCGACGTACTCCTGCGGGGTGCCGAGGCCGTAGATGCAGGAGACGGTCGAGACCACGATGACGTCGCGCCTGGTCAGCAGGGAGTTGGTGGCCGAGTGGCGAAGCCGCTCGACCTCCTCGTTGATCGAGGAGTCCTTCTCGATGTAGGTGTCGGTCTGGGGGACGTACGCCTCAGGCTGGTAGTAGTCGTAGTAGGAGACGAAGTATTCGACCGCGTTGTCCGGGAAGAGCTGGCGCAGCTCGTTGGCGAACTGGGCGGCGAGGGTCTTGTTGGGCTGCAGCACCAGCATCGGGCGCTGCAGCTGCTCGGCGGTCCACGCCACCGTCGCCGTCTTACCGGTGCCGGTCGCGCCGAGGAGGACGACGTCCTTGACGCCGTCCTGGATCCGCCGGGTGATCTCCGTGATCGCAGCGGGTTGGTCGCCCGCGGGCTGGTAGTCGGAGACCACCTTGAACGGGGCGACACGACGCTCGAGATCGGTGACAGGACGCATGACACCCAGGCTACGCGCGACCACCGACAGTTTCGGCTCCGATCGGTTCCGATCGTCCGGACGACGGGCGCCTGAGTGCCGGCGGACCCCAGACCAGCGGCAGCACCACCCCGGCGATCGCGCAGACGGCACCGACCCCCAGCACCACGTACGACAGCGGCCTGATCTCGGGGAGCAGGCGGTCGGCTCCCAGGTGGATCTGGGTGCGCACCGACACCGAGAAGGTCGCGGCCGCCATCCCCACCAGGAACGCCGAGACCAGCGCGGCCGCGATCTCCTCACGCCGGCGGATCTCACCCCACGGCAGCGCGTCGACGATGGCCAGGAGGCCGACCGAGAGGACGATCGCCACCAGCGGCATGATCGTCATCAGGTAGCGCTCGTGCGGGTTGCCGCCGCCGGAGCGGAACTGGGCGAGGTTGACGATGATCACGAACGCGTGCGCGATCAGCACGAGCAGGCCCACGGTCGCGACCGACGGCACCCGGGGCGCGCTGACGACCAGACCCCGCTCACGACCGTGGTCCCGCAGGCGCGCGACCACTCCGAGCACGAGCCCGAGCAGCGCGACGAGCGTGATGGTGTCGATCACCCAGTGCAGCCCGGTGCCGCGGAGCGGGAGCGGCACCCACAGGTGGTCGTACCAGCCGTGCCAGAAGCGCGGCGCGGTCATCACCTCGAACCAGGTGTCGACCTGCACCCGCTGGTAGCGCTCCAGGAGCGCCGAGCTCGCGGTCGCGTCGCCGTAGAGCACGATGTTGCGTACGTAGAACCAGCCGATCACCAGGCCCGGCGCCCCGGTGGCGATCGCGGTCAGCCAGGTCGCCCGGAGGAAGCCCTTCCGGCTGCGGTCGCGCAGCAGCAGCGTCACGCCGAGCGCGGCGCCGCACATGATCACCGTGATCACGCCGGGCGCCTTCGTCGCGGCGGCCAGGGTGCCGGCCACCGCCATCACGATCATCCGGTTCCGGGTCACCCCGAGCCGGAGGATGCGCAGCGTCGCGAGCACCGTCAGCGAGGAGGCGGCGACCGCGACGCTGTCGTTCATGATGAACCCGGCCGCGACCGCCAGCACTGCCGGCGAGGCGGTGATCGCCGTGGCGAGCATCGCGGCGGCCGGGCGCCGTGGGGTGACCTCGAAGGCGATCAGACCGACCAGGAACACCAGTGCCCCGTACGCCAGCGCACTCACCGCGCGCATCCCGGCGATCAGCACCTGCGGGTTCTCGAGCGCATCGGCGAGCGCGACCCACGGCACGCCGAGCAGGTAGTAGAGCGGCGGATGGTTGGCGGTCCAGATCAACCGGTGACGGTCGAGCTCCTCCCGGTTCGCGCCCCGGGTGATCTGCGGGAAGCGGTCCCGGTCCTGCGCCACCGGCGAGTCGATGGTGGGCAGGTCGCCGGCGTAAAGAGAGATGGCGTACGACGCGTTCGGCCCCTCGTCGCGCGCGTGGTAGGACAGCGCCTGGGTGGTGGCGAAGTAGAGGCTCATCGAAGCCGCGAAAGCGGCCAGCAGGGCGAGCACGGCGACCAGCCTGGCCGAGGGCCTGGCGGGCGCCTCCGTCGGCTCGGAGGCCAGGACCGCAGCGGCGCGACTCATCACAGACTCCCGTGGGTTGGGCATCATGAGCCACACCCTCGTGAGCTCGCGTCGGACCCTAGGGCACCTCGGTGGATCCGCGGCGCAGGTCGCGCCGGATCAGTAGGTGAACGCCTGGCGAACCTCGTCCTCCGTCAGCCCGTAGTCGGCCAGGCGGTAGTCGTGTTTCGGCCGGGCGCTCCCCGAACGCGACTCGGCGTCGATGCGGGCGACCTCGGCACGCGCCGCCTCGCTCCAGGGGATGTCGAAGTGGGCGTAGATGCCCTCGACGGTGCCGACCGGGTCCTTGACGAACGAGCGGTAGTCGACGTCGAGGAACTGCGCCTGGTCGTATCGCCCGCGCGCCTCGCCGAAGGAGCGCCACGAGCGGGAGAGCATCTCCAGCTGGGTCTCCCCGATGACCTCGCCGACGAACGTGGTCGACATCCCGGCCGTCGCCTCGGCGGAGAGCGAGCAGCCGGAGGCGACCGAGACGACCGGCTCCCGGTGGGTCACCACGACGAGCGCGTCCGGGTAGACCTCCATCAGCGCGTCGAGCGCGACCAGGTGGGAGGGGTTCTTCAGCACCCAGCGCTTGTCGGGATCGTTGAGCCCGATGAGCTGCAGCGAACGGCGATGGACCTCGTACGCATCGCGCCAGTCCTGCTTCGCCAGCCAGGCCGAGTAGCGCGGCACGTGGGCCAGCGACTCGAACGAGATCGACTTGCCGCTCTGCCGCAGCACCCGCCAGCACTCCTCGACGCTGGTCGCGTCCATGTAGTGGATCCCCATGAACTCCGGGTTGCTGACATGGTGCTGCCGGTAGGCGTTCTGCAGCGCGTTGAAGACCGGGTCGTCCTCCCAGGTCTCGCGCGGCGGGCGCGGCTGGGGGAACTCGGTCAGCCAGGTCTCCAGACCCTGGTGCGCCGGGTCGGCGGCCAGGAGCCGGTGCAGGGCGGTGGTGCCGGTGCGGACCAGGCCGGTGACGAAGATCGGCCGCTCGATGCGTACGTCCTGGTGCTGGGGGAACTCCGCGAGCCGGGCCTGCGTCATCAGCCGGCCGACGAGGGCCGACTTCACCTGGGCACGGTGGAAGTAGTTGCCGACCGGGGTCAGCCCGGCCTCGGGCGAGGACAGGTCCTCGACGAGGAGCCGCAGGCCCTCCTCGTGATCCGTCCCCCCGAAGTCGGTCAGCCCCGTGGTGCGGACGGCGGCGGCGCAGATGTCCTCGTACGTCCCGACGTCCGCGCGCTCGCGGGGCGCGGTCTCCGTCGGAGGCGTCTCAGTCATGGAACTCCCCGCAGTCCACGTTGAGCACGGTCCCGGTGACCGCGGAGGCCAGGTCGCTGGCCAGGAACAGCGCCGCCCGGGCGACCTCCTCGGGGGTCGCGAGCCGCTTCAGGTCGGTCGGGGCGGCCTTCTCGTCATAGACCTCCTGATGGGTCCGTCCCGACTCCGAGGCGATCCAGTCGAAGTAGGACTTGTTGACGTCCTCGTAGATGTAGGACGGCGCGACGGAGTTCACCCGGATGCCACGCGGGCCGAGCTCGGTGGCCAGCGAGGAGGACAGGTGCGCGAGGGCGCCCTTGGAGAGCTTGTAGCCGGCGAACTCCGGCTGGCTCTGGTAGAGCACGGCGGAGTTGATCATCACGATCGCGCCGCCGGGCTTGTCGGGGGTGGCCGCGAGTGCGTCGGCGAAGAGGGCCGAGAGCCGCAGCGGGGCGTACACGTTGGACTCCTGGGCCAGCCGGAGCGCGTCGAGCGGGATCTGGGTCAGCGGGTCCATCGGCGGGATGCCGAAGGCGTTGTTGAGGAGTACGTCGACGCGCCCGAACTCCTCGAGCGCTGCCTCGACGAGGTGCCGCCGGGCGTCCTCGTCGGTGATGTCGGTCGGCACCACGAGCGCACGTCGTCCGTGCTCCTCGATGACGCCGGCCATCTTCTGCAGCCGCTTCTCGGTGCGGCTGGCGAGCACCAGGTCGGCGCCCATCAGCGCGGCCTGCTCGCCCAGCGAGCGTCCGAGGCCGGGGCCGACCCCCGAGAGTACGACGACCTTGCCATCCAGGAGTCCAGTCATGGGGCCTAGACTAGAACGTGTTTCAGTTTTTTGTAAGGGGTCAGTCGGGAAGGGCGAATCTGGCGACCTCGTCGACCCACTCGGCGTACGCCCCGACCTCCTGAGGCACCTCCTGGCTCCGGACGAGGTCGGCGAAGGCACGGTTCACCCGGGACCAGTCCCCGCACGAGCCGCACGTGGCTCGCCCGCAGCCGGCGGTGTGCTCGCGCGCGACCTTCTCCAGGACCTTCCGGAACGTGGCGCCGTCATCCCCGGCCGCCAGCTCCTCGACCACGGCACCGAGCACCTGGGCCGCCTGCGCCGGCGCGCCGACCAGGATGGCGACCAGGATCCCGAGGGCCCGCAGCGCCGACGGCTCGGCGGTCGTGCTCGCGACCGGAGCCGTGCGCGCCAGCCGGTAGATCGTGAGCAGCTTCTTGGCGCCACCGGGCGTCGCGCAGAACCTCGCCAGCTCGCTGGTGAAGAGCGCCTCCCCCGGCGACAGCTCGAAGCTCTCCACCACGACCTGGCGCCCGGACTGGTCGCCGGTGCCCGCGGCCAGCGCCGAGGGCCATGACGGCACCGCCTGACGCATCAGGGACCGCATGAACCGCACCGCGGGGTCACCCGCGAACGCGCGCAGCGCGAAGGGCACGTCGAAGACCCGGGAGAGGTACGCCGCGGGCTCCGCCACCCGGCCCTCGAGCGATCGCCGCAGCGTCTGCGCGTCCACGGCCGCGACCACCGCGACGCCGTCGCGGCCGCCCAGCTCGTCGATCGCCTGCAGCACCCCGGCGGTGGTGGCCGGGTCGCACCTGTCCAGGTCGTCGACGTAGACGACCGTCCGGGTCGGCTGCGGACCAGGCGGGGGCCCCGGTGGCGCCGCCCGCAGCGCGGCCTCGTAGGCCGCCACCTCCCGGTCCATCGCGGCGAGCGCCATGGTGGCACCCATCGACGGGGCCCGGCGCTTGCCGCGCTGCCCGTCGTCCTCGGGCACCCCGGCCAGGGCCGCCTGCAGCTCGGCCTTCCGCCGTTGCGCGGCCTGGTGCTTGGCCACCAGCGGCGGCGGCTGGCTCCTCCCCGTGCCCCGGACGCTGTCGAGCACGGCGCCGGCGACGTCCCCGGAGGCGTACTGTCGCGCGTCGATGCGTACGTGCCTGGTGGGGGCGGCGTAGGCGGCGTCGTGCTCGGCGAGCCACTCGATGCGCTCCTGGACCTTGCCCATGAACGTCGACCGGCCACTGCCGGGCAACCCCTGGACGGCCACCGAGATCGGCAGCTGGGTGTGCGCCGAGGCGAGCAGCCGGGCCAGGCGGTCGACGTCGACCCGGTGGCCCAGGACGTCCTCGTGGTCGCCGGGCTCGGCCCACTCGGGTTCGGCCACAACGGGTTCGGCCACAACGGGTTCTGTCATGACGGGCTCCGTCACGACGGGGCCGCTGACGATCGGGCCGGTGACGATCGGCACCTCGGCGGTGTCTCCCGCATCCGACGACTCGTCCTGTGCCGGGACCGGGTCCGGAGCGACGGCGATCTCAGTGACCGCTGCGACCTCTGCGACCTTGGCGGCCTCGTCCTCCGGATCGGGCATGTCCGCGAGCGGCGTGACCGGCAGCCCGAGCTCCTCCTCGACCGCCTGGAGCGCCTTGCCGAAGTCGGCGGCGCTCCAGTGCCGGCCGGCGCGACGCTTGAACATCGCCTTGCGCAGCGCCTCCTCGAAGGAGGCCGGGATGTCGTCCCGGTCGATGGGCGCGGGGTCCTGCGTCCGGATCCGCTCCGGCAGCGCCTCCGGCGCCCCCTCGAACGGCGTACGCCCCGCCAGCAGCGTGTAGCAGGTCGCGGCCAGGCTCCAGATGTCCGCCCAGCCGCTCGGCTCGGGTGGGTCCGAGAGCATCTCCGGGGCCATCCACGGCAGCGAGGTCGAGTCGGCACCCCCGAGGCGCCCGGCCGAGGAGAGTGCCCCGAAACCGACCAGCTGCGGCTCGCCGGCCGCGGTCAGCAGGATGTTGGCGGGCTTCACGTCGCCGTGCAGGATCCCGTGCCGGGCCGCGATGTCGAGCGCGCCCGCGACCTTGATGGTGATGCTCAGCGCCTCGGCGACCGGGAGCCGCTCACGCTTCCAGCGGGTCTGCAGGTCGCCGCCGACACCATGGTCCATCACCACGAAGCTGCGGTCGTCGTCGGAGACGCCGACCGCGTGCAGGGGCAGGACATGAGGGTGCGCGGCGAGGTCGGCGATCTCCTTGGTCTCCTTGGCCAAGGCGTCCTGCGTCTCGCCGCCGAGGCGGTCGTTCCAAACCTTGACGACGACGTCGACCTTCTCCTGCGGCCACTCGTAGAGGAAGACCTCGGAGGATCCGCCGGCGCCGATCGGACGACGATGCCGGAAGCCCGGGATCGTCGGTGGCTCGTGGTGGGGACTGGCCATGGGCGGCAATCATAGGGGCCCTACGCCTTCGCGTCGCGCCCGCTCCTCAGCTGAGCATTCTCCGCGCAACCGCCCGCTGACGTGCGGCGATCCGTTCCGCATACCCCCCAGGGCTCAGCGTCTCGGCATGCGGAAGCAGCTGACCGACGTCCGCCGTGCGCACCTTGTGCACGACCGGTCCGTCGGCGGCGGTGAGGTCGCGCTCGAGCCGCTGCCAGCGCAGCATCAGCGAGCCGGTGCGGTGCCCGGTGGTCTCGAGCCAGTTGGCGATCGGCTCGCCGTCCAGTGGTGGGTGCTCGGAGATCACGAACCGCATCACGCCGTCGGGATCGGTGCGCGCCTGGGCCTTGGTGAGGCTGGTCTGGTGGGTCTCGTAGTCGGTCGAGGCGTACCAGTCCGAGCCGACCTGGATGCCCTGGTAGCTGCAGTCGTCGCAGCGCGGCACCTCCACCACGAGCGCCTCGTCCTCGGCCAGCTCGTAGTGGCCGATCGAGGAGAACTGCGACTCCAGCCCGCCCGGCGTCCGAGCCGGGACGGTGAGGGTGTTGACCGGCTCCTTGTACTGGAAGAACTGAGGGAAGGCGAACCAGGTCTGGATCGAGCCGGTCAGCGATCGGGCCGCGACCTCGTACTTCTTGCGAAGCAGCTCCTGGGTGAGCGGGCGGCGCGGCTTGCCGAGGGTGTCGGGGCGCTCGATGGTGATCGTGCCGCGCTCCTCGGTGCCCCAGTCGTTGAAGACCTCGCGCACGATCAGGGTCTTCGCGCCCGGCTCCGCCGTGTAGGTGAACTCGAAGGACCCGTCGAAGTCGAGCTGGAGCTTGCGGTCGTCGAAGGCCATCAGGCTGGTCGCGGCGGAGTCCGCGGTGTAGGCGCCGCCCATCACCTGGAAGGAGAGGTCGGCGCTGGTCCCGCGACGGCCGCGGACGACGTACTCGACGCCCTCTCGCAGGTAGGCGTTGAAGTAGATCGCGTCGGGGTTGTCCAGACCCTGCTTGGAGAACTGGTGGGTCGGGTTCACGAAGAGCGGCTGCTCGAGGTCATAGTCGAACGCGGTCTGCATCGCCATCCGGATCCGGCCGGAGAGGTACTCATAGCCCTCGAGCCGGTCGGCCTCGGTGCGGATGAAGGGCGCGTTCGCGATCAGCTCCTCCGCCTCCGCGATCGCCCGCTGGAGCGGCTCGGTGAGGCCGTACGCACCACTCATCCGTTGGCCTTGGCGATGATGTTCTCCGCGTACCACTCCAGGTGCTTGATCTTCTTCTCCAGCGGCTCGGTGTCCGCCCCCTTCACGTAGGGGTCGCGGAAGCCCACGATGCAGTCGGTGACGCCCTTGTCCTCGAGCCGCTTGACCCCGTCGAGGTCGTACGCGTCGTAGCTGATCACGTGCACCTCGAAGTCGTCCCTGGTGTCGCCCTCCTCGCGCCGGATCTCGGCCAGGCGGACCAGGAGGCGGTCGAGCTCCTCGCCGTCGCCGCCGGCGTGCATCCAGCCGTCGCCCTTGATGACCGCGCGGCGCAGCGCGGCGTCGGCGTGACCGCCGACGAGCAGCGGGATCTTCTCGGTCGGCGCCGGACGCTGCTGGAGCGGCGTGAACGTGTAGAACTCCCCGTCGTAGCCGAAGAAACTGTTCACATCATTGGCGCTCGGGTCGGTCAGGCCGCGCAGGATGTCCATGCACTCGTCCATCCGCTTGCCGCGGCGCTTCCAGTCGACGCCGAGGGCGGCGAAGTCCTCCGGCCACGGGGACAGGCCGACACCGAGCCCGAGCCGGTTGCCGGAGAGGAAGGCGAGGCTCGAGGCCTGCTTGGCGGCCAGCACCGGCGGGCGCACCGGCAGCTTCACCACGAACGGCGTCAGCCGCAGCGTCTCGGTCACCGCGAAGAGGTGGGCGCACAGGATGAACGCCTCGATGAACTCCTTGCCCTGCAGGAACTCCCGGTCTCCGGTGTCGGTGTAGGGATAGGTGGAGTCGGACTCCTCGGGATAGATCAGGCTGTCGGCGACGGTCATGCTGGTGTAGCCCGCCGCCTCCGCCGCCTGAGCCAGCGGTGCGTAGTAGTCGGCCTGCGTCATTGCCTCGGCATAGGTGAAGCGCATGGGCCAACACTAGAACGTGTTCTAAGTTTCTGCCAGAGTGTTCGTCATGTCGTCTTCTCTCGAACGTCCCTCAGGCCTCGACTCGCCGCTGACGGCGAGGGTCATCAAGTACGGCGCCCGCGCCAACACGGCGCTGTTCAAGCTGACCAACGGCCGCGTCGGCGGCCGATGGCGGGTGATGGCCGGCTGGCGCAAGCCGGCTCCCGTGCTCCTGCTCGAGCACATCGGCCGCAAGTCGGGCCGCACCTTCACCACGCCCCTGCTGTTCATGCGGTCCGGCTCCGACCTGGTCGTGGTCGGCTCGCAGGGCGGGCTGCCGAAGGACCCGCAATGGGTCGCCAACCTGCGCGCCCACCCCGACGTGGCGGTCCGCGTCCCCCGGCAGGGACGCCGGCTCGTCCGGGCACGCATCGCCGACTCCGAGGAGCGGGCCGAGCTGTGGCCACGGCTGCTGGAGACGTACGCCGACTTCGAGACCTACCAGACCTGGACCGACCGGGAGATCCCGGTCATCGTCCTCTCGCCCCGCTGAAGGAGACCTTCCATGACTGCGCACATCACCGGCGTCCAAGAGCTCATCGACCGCGCCGAGATCACCGACGCGCTGACCCGGTACACCCTGGCCGTCGACGACGGCGACTGGGACGCGCTCGACACCGTCTTCGCCCCCGACGCCACGATCGACTACTCCGAGTCGGGCGGCACCGTCGGCGAGGTCACCGACGTCAAGAAGTGGCTCGCTGAGATGCTGCCCGCGTTCTCCCAGAAGCGCCTGCACACCATCGGCCAGGTCGCGATCACCTTCACCGACGAGGGCGCGGACGTGGTGGCGTACTTCGACAACCCGATGCTCATCGCCGACGGATCCGGCGGCGAGCGGGTCGTCGAGGTGGGCGGCCGCTACCGCCACTCATTCGTGCGTACGCCGGAGGGCTGGCGCTCCCGCCACCTCCACGAGGAGGTCTTCTGGACCCGCGGCTTCTGAGGCGTCAGGCCGCCCGGCCGCGGACCACCCAGTCCGCGAGCCCGGCGAGCGGCACCAGCAGCTCCCGGCCACGCTCGCTCAGTCCGTACTCCACGCCCGGCGGCACCGTCGGGAAGACCGTACGCGTCACGATCCCCTCCTCCTCGAGCGTGCGCAGCGTCCGCGTCAGCATGCGCTGGCTGACTCCCTCGACCCGGCGCCGCAGCTCGTTGTAGCGGTGCGGACGCTCGGCCAGCATCATCACGACCAGCAGCGTCCACTTGTCACCCAGCATCTGCACGGCCTGCGTCACCGGACACGTCTCGTACTCCCCCGCCGGAACCTTCTCCGGAAGCCCCTGCCCGAGCGCCTCGCTGACGATGTGCCGGGGCACATCGGTGTTCCCATCTGACATTGAAGTGCCTTCTTCCGCGATCGCCGCCGGGCGGCGAGGGTTGCTGACATCAGCAACCTATCCATGAGGGAGAAGCAGATGAGCACGATCGCGGTCCTGGGCGTCGGCCCCGGCCTGGGGATGTCGGTGGCGCGGCGGTTCGCCGAGGAGGGGTACGCCGTCGGCCTGGTCTCGCGCAGCGCCGACCGCCACCCCGGTTACCTGGAGACGCTGGCGGCCGGCGGCGCGCGGGCTGTCGCGGTCGCAGCGGACCTGCGGGAGCCCGGCGGCGTCGCCCGTGTCCTCGACGAGATCACCGCGGAGCTCGGCCCGGTCGACGTCGTCTACCACGGCCCCGGCGCCCACGACCTGAGCGCACCTTCCGTGGGGATCCTCGAGACGGGCCCCGACGACATCCGCCGCGCGATGGCCGAGATCGTCGAGCCGGCCGCCGAGGTCGCCTCCCTGGTCCTGCCCGCGATGCGCTCGCGCGGCAGCGGCTCCCTGATCTACGTCTCCGGCCTCAGCGCCCTCGTCCCGCTCCCCTTCCTCGGCCCCTACGCCCCCGCCTCCGGCGCCCTGCGCACCTACGCCCGCACCCTCGCCGCTGCGGTCACCGAGGACGGCGTCCATGTCGGCTCCCTCGTCGTCGGCGGCCTGATCGAGCGCGGCGACATCCACCAGCTGCTCACCGCTCCTGACACCGCGGCCCCTTTCGCCACCCTCGACCCCGATGAGGTCGCGGACGCGGTCTGGCGTCTGGCTTCCGGGATCGAGATCGAGGTCGTCTTCGACGTACTCACCCCGGACCCCTCGTAACCTCTCTGCCGTGGGCACGTGAGGACCACCGGGAACCTGGGTGGCGGCCGGGATCGGTCGGCCGGGCGGTGAAAGAAATCTTTCTTTCAGCGCCCGGGAGCGTGCCCGCGTGGGAAAGAGCGCGAACGACCTTTCAACCGTGTGCACGAGCGAGGAAGACATGCTCCTTGCCCGGGCGGTCGGGAGCATCGCGTACGGCGGTCACGGTGAAGCCGTGGAGGAGGAGGTCGCGCTCGATCTCGGCACGACTGCGGAAGCGGAGGGTGGAGGACGAGGTCAGGATCTCGTCGCCGAGCGTGGTCGACCCCTCGAAGGTGACGAGCGGGAGGTCGACGCCGGTGACCGTACGGGAGACGACGGCGGTGCGACCGTCCGGGAGGTCGACGGCCGTTGGCGCGATGTCCCAACCCTTCCAGGCCCGGGCCTCCGGACGCCGGGTCTCGAAGACGAACCACCCCGCGGGGCGCAGCGCGGTGTGCACCGCGGTCAGGGTGTCGGACCAGTCCTCGTCGGAGACGAAGACCTGGGCGACGTTGCCGGTCATGACGACCATGTCGGCGTCACCGGAGAAGCCGGCGAGGCCGACGAGTGCGGTCGCGTCGCCGTCGATCCAGGTGACCCGGTCGGCGTACGGCTTGGTGCGAGCGACGTCGAGAGAAGCCGCGGCCGGGTCGACGCCGATGACGGAGACCCCTTCGCCGGCCAGCCGAACGGCGAGCGAGCCTGTGCCACAGCCGAGATCGATGACGTGACGGGCCCCGACCTCACGGGCGATCGCGACGTAGGCGTCCAGGTCGGAGCGGTCGTCGTCGAAGACGTCGTAAAGAACTGCCTGACGAGGGTCCGCGAACGCGGCATCTGGTTCTCGCATCGGCGCCGAACCTAGCCAGGCCGCACCTCCACGCGCACCTGGGTTTCGGTCACCTCTCCAGCAGGTGGTCGATGATCGCCGGCGTGATGGTCCCGGGCTGCTGTGCGTTGGCCAGGTGGGCGGAGTCACGGACGACCAGCACACCGCCGTCCACGACCGCGTCGGCGATCTGCTCCAGATGGGGCGGCGGGGTCGCCGGGTCGTTCGCGCCGGCGATGGCCAGGGTCGGCGCGGTGATCGCCGGGAGGTCGTCGCGCAGGTCCATGGCCGCGATGACCTCGCAGCACCCGGCATAGCCCTCGGCCGGGGTGCCGGCGACCATGGCCTCGCAGGTTGCCTTGACGTCAGGGTTGGCCTCGAGGAACCCGGGCGTGAACCAGCGGGCGACGACCGCCTCGGCGACGGCCTGGGTCCCGTGCGCCCGCACGGTGGCCGCCCGGTCGCTCCACGCGGTGGACGGCGTCAGGTGCGCGCCGGTGCACAGCACGACCAGACGGTCGACCCGCTCCGGGTTGCGTGCGGCGAGCCGCATCCCGGTCATGCCGCCGAGCGAGAGGCCCACGACGTGGGCCCGCTCGACACTGAGACGGTCCAGGAGGGCGACGACGTCGTCGGCGAGGTCGTCGATCGAGTACGGGCCGGGAGGCACCGGCGAGCGACCGTGCCCCCGGGTGTCGTAGCGCACGACGCGGAAGTGTCGCTCGAGCTCGGCCAGGTTCTCGTCCCACATCGCATGGGTGGCACCGAGCGAGTTGGACAGGACGACGACCGGGCCGTCGGTCCGGCCCGAGACGACGTGGTGCACGTCGACCGCGTTCACGACGTCACCCGCTCGGGGCGGACCAGGGCTCGGCTGACTGCGCGGTTGACGTCCATGCCGGAAAATCTAGGATCGCCGGAGCGATCTTGTGAAGTATCGATCAAGCGTCGATTGATACGTCCGGCATATCAAGCGTCAGCCGAGGCCGGGACGCGCGTGCAGCCCGCCACCGGACTCGTAGAGGAGACCCTTCTCCTTGATGAGCTGACCCGCGGCCGCCAGGATCGGGCTGTCGCCGACGGCGGAGCCGGCCATCGACGCGATCGCCTCGAACATCTTGATCGCGGCGTCGTCCACCGCCGGCCAGTTCCACTCCGAGGGAGCGGGACCGATCGGCTCCACGGCGTGCCAGCGCGCGGCACGGGCCTCCGCCATGGTGGTCAGGGTGCTCCAGCCGAGGCCGCCGAGGCCGACGACGCCACCGAAGTTGAGCCCGATGAGCCCCCAGCCGTTGCACTGGTACTCGAAGGCCGACGGACCGAACTCCGACTCGTCCAGCTCGACCCGGGTGATCACCGGCTCGGGGCCGGTGTTGGGGGCGTAGAGCTTGAACGCGGGCCGCGCGGCGAGCAGCGAGGCCGACGCCGTGGTGGTGACCTCGCTCAACGGCTGGCCAGGTGCCGAGTAGGCGTCGAAGACTCTGAAGCCGAGGTCGAGCGCATAGCCGACGACGAAGCGCCGATCGTCCTGGGCGGCGTAGAAGTTGCGATTGAACACGTTGGGGGAAACCTCGCTTGAGCCCTACCGGTCAGCCGACGACGTTCTTCGGGTGACTCGGCGGGATGTGATTCGGGCAGCGCGACACTATCGCGCCAGGCACGTCGACCTGGCAACCGGTTGGTGATCTGTGTCTCTCGCGAGTCCCTCAGGAGTAGGTGCCGCGGACGGTGTCGGTGGTCGGCAGCGACTGGCAGCCCAGCCGGATCCCGTCGTCGAGGTCCTCCTGCTCGAGCACGTCGTTGCGGACCATCTTCACCTCACCCTCGAGCAGCCGGAACGCGCACGCCGAGCACTCGCCCTCGCGGCAGGAGTAGGGCGCCTTGACGCCCTTCGCCTCGAGGAAGTCGAGCATCGGGGTGCCCGCGTCCCAGTCGTCGTACGTCGTGGTGACACCGTCGAGCTCGATCTCGAGCTTGACGGGCTGCTTGGGGCCGTCGTCGACGACCTCGACCTCCGTCTCCTCGACCGGGGCGACCTCGCCGAACGGGTTGCCGCCCAGGGACGCGAACTTCTCCTGGTGCCGCCGCGCCCGCGGGAACTCCAGCTCCTTGAGCGCCGCGACCGTCGCCTTCATGAACGGAGCCGGCCCACAGACGAAGGCGTCGTACGTCAGACGGTCGGCCGCGAACGCCTTGAGCTGCTCACCGGTCGGCAGGCCCTGGACCGACTCGAGCCAGTGGACCACCTGGAGCCGGTCCGGGTGCTCGGCGGCCAGCCGCGCCCACTCCTCGGCGAAGATCACCGAGCGCTCGTCGCGGTTGGCGTAGAAGACCACGATCCGCCCTGTGCCCTCCCTCAGGGCGGATCGGGCGATCGAGATGATCGGGGTGACGCCCGATCCGCCGGCGAAGAGCAGGAAGTCGGCGTCGATGTCGGCAGGGGTGAAGATCCCGCTCGGCGGCAGCACGCGGAGCGTGTCCCCGGGGCGCACGTTATCGCAGATCCAGTTGGACGCGTAGCCGTCCACGGTGCGCTTGACGGTCACGGTGAGCGGGTCACCCGGTGCGCTGGAGAGCGAGTAGCAGCGCGCCGCCAGGCCGTCGCGGTCGCTCGGCACGGCCACGGTGAGGAACTGCCCCGGCTTCGGCTGGAAGGCGTGCCTCACGTCCTCGGGGAGCTCGAAGACGATCGAGTGCGCGTCGGCGGTCTCCTTGACGATGTCGCTGACGGGCAGCAGGAAAGAGTCAGTAGCCATCCTCGGCTCCGATCTGGATCCGGCCGTCGGCGACGGCTGCTTCGATGGACGCCGCCAGACGGGGGCAGCGGGCGTGGACGAGCCGCTCGCCGTCGGCGGCGGCCTTGCGGCGTACGAGATCCGGACACTGGGCCTGCGCCTCGGCCGTCCACTGGACGGAGGTCTGGTGCTCGCTGTTCTTCTTCACCCCGACGCGGGCGAGGCAGTCGAGGCACTCCACCTCGACCAGGCGGGCCTGGGTGTAGAGCCGCTGGTCCTCGACGGTCTCCTGCGACGTGGGGACGAACGAGGCCATCAACTCACCCCAGCGTCACTCGACTCAGGGTTCTCCGCCTTCTCGGCCTCGATCCGGCGCAGGTTCTCGGCGACCTCCTCGTGCCAGAACTCGTTGGCCTTGGTGGTGTCGACCTCGAACTCGAACCGGGCACGCATCTCGGGCTCGATGTCGGCCACGTCGACGTAGAACTGCTCGTACCAGCGGCGCAGCTGGTAGACCGGGCCGTCCTCCTCGCACAGCAGCGGGTTCTGCACCGGCGCCTTGTTCTCCCAGATCGCCACGTCCTGGAGGAATCCGTCGCCGAACATGTCGGCGTACTTCTTGCCGATGAAGTCGGCGGTCTTGTCGTCGAGCCCCTCGGGCTTCTTGACGGTGATCCCGTACTGCAGCAGGAACGAGTCGGGGCCGGTCGGGATGTGGCAGTTGATCAGGATCACCTCGGTCACGAAGCCCTTGTAGTCGACCTCGAGCCAGTTGATCATGTACGCCGGGCCGTAGTAGGTCGCCTCGGACTTCAGGAACATGTCGGCGTCACCGTAGCCGCCAGCCACGTCCGGACGCCCCTTGGACGCCATGTACTGCGTCGCCGTGTGGTCCTCGAAGACGTTGCGGAAGTCGGTCGGGAAGGCGAAGTGCACGTAGTAGAAGTGCGCCATGTCGACCACGTTGTCGATCAGCTCGCGGCAGTGGCTGCCCTTGATCGGGACCGTGTTCCAGATCCAGTCGGTGTAGACCTCACGGTTGCTGACGTCGGGCAGCTCCGGCGGCAGGATGTCGTAGTCGGCCTTCGAGCCCTCGGGGTCGTGCCAGATCAGCAGCGAGTCGTTGCGGATGACGGTCTCGTACGCCTTGGTGCGGGCGCGCAGCGGCACCCGGCGGGCATAGGGGATCTGCTTGCAGCGGCCGTCGGCTCCCCAGCGCCAGTCGTGGAACGGACAGCCGACCTCGTCGCCCTTCACGGCGCCCTGGGTCAGGTCACCGCCCATGTGGCGGCAGTAGCCGTCGAGCACGCCCAGCTCGCCCTTGGTGTTCTCCCAGACGACCAGCTTGCCGCCGAAAGCCTCGACCGCGTGGGGCTTGCCGTCCTTGAAGGCGCTGGCCAGACCCAGACAGTGCCAACCGCGCGCGAAGCGCTCCGGCTGCGAGCCGTGGTCGAGCATGCGGGTCTGGGTGGTGTGGTCGGCCATTTTTGTACCTTCCGCTGTGGACTTTCCAAGCTGAGCCTATTCAAAAACAAGAACCTGTTCTAGTTTTATCACATGCATGTGGCCTTGACACCCGCCCAGGAGCAACTTCGCTCAGAGCTCACCTCGTATTTCGCCCAGCTGGTCACGCCGGAGCGCCGGGCTGCGCTCGCGCGGGCCTCGGGCGAGTTCGGGGACGAGGCCGACAAGGAGGTCTATCTCTCGACCATCCGGCAGATCGGCGCCGACGGCTGGCTCGGGATCGGCTGGCCGAAGGAGTACGGCGGCCAGGACCGCTCCATGGTGGAGCAGCTGATCTTCACCGACGCCGCCGCCGTGGCGGGGGTGCCCATCCCCTATCTCACGCTGAACACGGTCGGCCCCACCATCATGCGGTTCGGGACCGAGGAGCAGAAGGCGTACTTCCTGCCGAAGATCCTCGCCGGGGAGCTGCACTTCTCGATCGGCTACTCCGAGCCGGGGTCCGGGACCGACCTCGCCTCGCTGCAGACCAAGGCGGTGCTCGACGAGGGGTCGGGCGAGTGGGTCATCAACGGCCAGAAGATGTGGACGTCCCTGATCCAGTATGCGGACTGGATCTGGCTCGCCTGTCGAACAGAGCCGGAGGCGTCGCGCCACAAGGGGCTGTCGATGATCCTGGTGCCGACGTCGTCCGAGGGGTTCTCCTACACGCCGGTCCAGACCGTGGCCGGCGTCGGCACCTCGGCGACCTACTACTCCGACGTCCGGGTGCCCGCCTCGAACCTCGTCTCCACGCGCGGCGGGGGCTGGGCACTGATGACCAACCAGCTCAACCACGAGCGCGTCGCGCTGACCTCGGCCGCGCCGCTGGTGCACTCGCTCGGCCTGGTCAAGGAGTGGGCGCTCGCCACCACCGTTCCGGGCGGCGGCCGGGTGATCGACGCCGAATGGGTCCAGCTCGCCCTCGGCCGGGCCCATGCGCGCATCGAGGCGCTCTCGCTGGTCAACTGGAAGCTCGCCTCCGACGCCGACCACGGGGTCGCGCTCTCGCCGGCCGAGGCGTCGGCCACCAAGGTCTACGGCTCGGAGCTGGCGACCGAGGTCTACCGGACGCTCATGGAGATCGTCGGACCGCACGCAGGGATCACCGCCGACTCCCCCGGCGCCGTGCTCGCCGGCCGTCTGGAGCGGTTCCACCGCTCGTCGCTGGTCATGACCTTCGGCGGCGGCACCAACGAGATCCAGCGAGACATCATCGGCTACGTGGGCCTCGGCCTCCCCGCCGCCAAGCGTTGACCACCCGAGACCGAGGACACCTCATGGACTTCTCCTTCACCACCGAATCCGACGACGCCGCCGAGCTCGCGGCGAAGATCATCGGCGACGCCACCACGCTCGAGCGGCTGCGTACGGTCGAGGCGGCCGCCGGCGACCGCGGCCGCTTCGACGCATCCCTCTGGTCCGCCCTCGGCGAGGCCGGGCTGCTCGGGCTCCATCTGCCCGAGGATCATGACGGCGCGGGGCTCGGGCTCGTCGAGCTGTGCCGGGTGCTGGTCGAGGCCGGGCGGCGGGTCGCGCCGGTGCCGCTCGCCGTGCACGGGCCGTGCGGCCTGCTTCTCGCGGAGACCGCCGAGGACGCTCTGAGCGGCGTCGCCGACGGGTCCCGAGTCCTGGCGGCCGCGGTCGCCGAGGAGCACTCCCACCTGCCCGACTCCCCCACCGTCGTCGCCACGGGCGACACGCTCACCGGCGTGAAGACGCTGGTCAGAGCCGGGATGATCGCCGACGCGTTCCTGGTCACCGCATCGTCCCCGGACAGCACCACCGGGGTCTTCCTGGTCGAGGCCACGGCCGACGGCGTCGAGCGCCACGCCCAGCACACCAGTGACGGCGACGTCACCGCGCTGGTCTCCTTCGCGTCCGCCCCGGCTCGCCGGGTCGGAGACTCGGCCGCCACAGCCCGGCTCGGCGAGCTGCTGACCGTCGCCGCCGCGGCCGAGCTGTTGGGCGTCACCGAAGGGGCCCTCGAGCTCACCTCCTCCTACGCCAAGACGCGAGAGCAGTTCGGCCGCGCCATCGGCACCTTCCAGGCGGTCTCGCAGCGACTGGCCGACGGGTTCATCGACGTGCTCGCCCAGCGGCTCACCCTCTGGCAGGCCGTCTGGCGGGTCTCCTCCGGGCTGCCGGCCGCCGACCAGGTCGCCGTCGCCAAGCTCTGGGCTGCCGACGCCGCCCACCGTCTCGCCCACACCACCGTCCACGTCCACGGCGGTGTCGGCATCGACCTCGACGGCGAGGCGCATCGCTACTTCACCACCGCCAAGCGCTTCGAGTTCGTCTTCGGCGGAGCCACGGAGCAGGCGCTCAGGATCGGGCGTACGTTCGCGGCATCCTGACCCCAGGGTGATCGTGAAGGGGCCCCGGCAGCCGCCGGGGCCCCTTTCCTCTCGGCGGTCTTGTGTGCTCTATCGCGGCAAACGACGAAGGTGTGCGATAGCGCTTCGGCTTATTGACAGCACAGCGGTAAATGGCGTGCAGGCTCTGCAGGAAGATGTCATCATCGCTCACACTTGAGAGCACTGCTCTCGCCCTACCGCCAAGGAGCTCCGCAGTGACCGTCCCCCACCTCTCCCCCGCCTCTGACGACCGCCGGACCCGAATGGGTGCTGTCGCGTTCGCGATCGCCGGCATCCTCTTCGTCGTCTACGAGTCGGCCGCACCGCGCGCCGACGAGACCACGCTCGACGGCGCGGCATCCTGGGCCTCGGCCGGTTGGAGCATCGCCCACATCAGCGCCATCGTCGGCCTCATCCTCATCCCGCTCGGGTACGGCGCGATCCGCGGCTTCCTCGAGGGCACCCAGCAGGAGCGGACCGCCTTCGCCGCGGCCACCATCGGCTACATCGGCTCGGGGCTGACGATCTCCTACTATGGCGCCGAGGTCTACGGCCTCAAGGCCATCGGTGAGCGCGCCGTGGCCGACGGCGACGCCAGCCTGACCGATGTCGGCAACGACTTCCGCCTCGACCCGACCGCCATGACGGTCTTCGCGATCGGGCTGCTGCTCGTCGCGGTCGCCGCGGTCCTGGCGGCGATCGCGGTCTGGCGCTCGGGCTCCCTCCCCCGCTGGAGCGCCGTCCCGCTCGCGGCGCTCCTGGTCACGATGCTCCCCCAGTTCTTCCTGCCGCAGGCGGCGCGGATCGTCTGGGGCGTCCTCGTCGGGGTCGCGGCGCTGTGGCTCGCCACCGCGCTCTGGCGGGCCTCGCGGTCCTAGCATCGGGGCGCAGCGACGAGTCCCGCAGGCCGGCCGACAGCGTCAACCTCCGACACACTCGTCGCTGTCGCCGCCGGAGTAGCAGGGCGGTGCGCCGTAGCCGTCGGGGTCGCGTTCGGGTGCGGGCATGTCGACCGCCCCGGGGATGTAGCAGAGCACGAGGATCGCGGCTCCGCCCAGGAGCAGCAGTGCGTGCCAGACCGTCCCGAGCATCCGACGGCCGCGGTTGAGGAGGTGGGCCACCCCACCACCCGTCACCGCGAGAGCCGTGATCGTGCCCCAGACCCGGTAGGCCGTCACGTTCGAGGGCCGCACCTGCGGCCGCTCACCGAAGAAGACCAGGTAGACGTCCAGCCAGTTGGACATCAGGTTCCCGATCGCGACCAGGGCGATGCCCGACGCCGCCACGGTGGCGAGGGCGGCCCAGGGCACGCGCCCCAGGCGCCGCGGGGTGCGGATCGGGCGGTCGAAGGCGAGCATGCCGCGAGTCTTGCGGACCTGGAGCGCGACGTGATGAGCCTGCGTACTCAACTCCTTGACCTTCGGGTCACCTGAAGCCCCAGGCTCGAGGCATGACCGCGACTCCTGCTGCTGATCCGACGATGGATGCCATCACCGCTGCCGTGACCCTCGGCCACGAGGGCGAGGCCGACCGAGCACGAGAGGAGCTCCTTGCGATCTGGGCCCACCTCGGGGTGCTCGGAGATCCGTTCCACCGCTGCACGCTCGCCCACTACCTCGCCGACCTCCACGCCGAGCCGGCCGGGGCGCTGATCTGGGACGTACGTGCCCTCGACGCCGCCGACGCGCTCACCGACCAGCGGGCGCAGGAGCACGACAGCAGCCTCCAGGTCGCCGGGTTCTATCCGAGCCTGCACCTCAACATCGCCGACGACCTCCGCCGGCTGGGTGCCTTCGAGGCGGCCGCCGAGCACATCGGCAAGGCCGAGGAACGGGTCACGGCGCTGCCACCCGGGGCGTACGGGGACATGATCCGCACCGCCATCAGCGGAGTCGGGGCTGCGATCACCGCGCGGGACACCACGCCGCGGGCGACCTCGCCGAGCGTCGGCCGAGCCGGGTGAGGACTCAGGCGGCCCTGGCGATGGTGCCGAGGATCGCCGACGCGGCAGCCTCGGGCGCCTTGGTGGGGATCCAGTGGCTGACGCCGGCGAGCTCGATGAGCTCGTACGGGCCGGTGACGGAGTCCTCGTTGCCCTCCAGCGCGGTGCGCCCGATCGCGACGTCGTGGTCGCTCCAGAGCATGGTGGTCGGGACCGAGACCCGGCCGACGCGCGGAGCCAGGAAGAGCGCGCGGTACCAACCGAGCCCACCGGGGAGCGCGCCGTGGTCGATGATCTCCTTCCGGAAGCGCTCGACGTCGTCGTCGTTCCAGCCGCTCCCCCGCATCATCCGCTCCATCCGGCCGTTGCGCCCGGAGACGAGCTCGGGCAGGAACGGGATGTTGAAGAGCGCGATGTAGGCCGACCTGCGCCGCTGCGGACCCTTCATCGAGCGCGCGAACGGCACCGGGTGCGGGACCGACATCGCGGTCCAGCTCCGGACCGGGTCGGGCCGTTTGGCCGCCACTCCCCAGCCGACCGCGCTCCCCCAGTCGTGACCGGCCAGGTGCACCGGGCGGCCGATCTCGTCGATCAGCGCCACCACGTCCTCGACGAGCTCGCCGGCGCCGTAGCCCAGGCGCGTACGCGGGCGGGCACCCGGCGAGTAGCCGCGCTGGTCCGGGGCGATGGTGCGGAAGCCCGCCTCGTGCAGGATCGGCGAGACCTCCCGCCAGCAGGTCGCCCGCTCCGGGAAACCGTGCAGGAGCACGACGGGGTCGCCGTCGGCCGGGCCGGCGTCGATCACGTCGAAGGTGAGTCCGTCACGTACGTAGCTCGAGATCGTCACGCGTGCATCCTGTCAGTTCCGCGCCGCCTCGGCGGCGGGGTCCGGGTGTGCGGTAGCGGCGCCGGCAACCATCGTGTGCGATAGTGCGCTGACGTAGGGGGCACCGCAACGTAGGCATGCGAAAGGCGCCGGCTCGGTGATCCGAGCCGGCGCCTTCGTGGTGCTGCTTCCTATCCCTCCGCGATCGCGTCCAGGCGCTTGACGGTGGCCTCGAACTCGGCGATGAGATCGGCCATGACGGCGGCCACGGGGCGTACCTCGTTCATCCGGCCGACGATCTGCCCGACCGGCATCGCCACGACGTCGGGGTCCCCGGCAGCGTTGATGCGGTTGTGGGCGTCGGAGACGAGCAGGTTCTGCAGCGGCATCGGCAGCGGTGCCGGCGAGCCCTCGGCCTCCCAGGCGTCGGTCCACCTCGACTTCAGCAGGCGGGCCGGCTTGCCGGTGTAGATCCTCATGCGGCGGGTGTCGGCGGAGGTGGCCCGGGTGAACGCGGTCTCCCAGCCGGCGTGGGTGTTGAGGTTGCGGTACTCGCTCGTGCCGAGCCAGATGGAGCCCGTCCACACGCCCTGCGCGCCGAGCGCCAGCGACGCCGCGATCTGGCGACCCGACCCGATCCCACCGGCACCCAGCACCGGCACATCCGGGCCGACCGCGTCGACGATGTCGGGCTGGAGCACCATCGAGGCGATCTCGCCGGTGTGCCCGCCCGCCTCGTAGCCCTGGGCGACGATGATGTCGACGCCGTTGGAGACATGTGAGACCGCGTGCTTGGGAGCGCCCGCGAGCGCGGCCACCTTCACGCCGTGCTCGTGCGCCTTCTCGATGACGTCGTTGGGCGGGGTGCCCAGCGCGTTGGCGATCAGCACCGGCCGGTGCTGCAGCGCCACGTCGACGTGCGAGCGCGCGGTCGAGTGCAGCCAGCCGAGCACGCCCTCGCGCCCCTCCCCCTCCGGCAGCGGCGGCACGCCGAGCGAGAGCAGCGTCTTGTCGACCCACTCGGTGTGCTCGGCCGGGATGTAGGCGGACAGGTCGGTCGAGGTGCCCTCGGTCGGCACCTTCATCGGCATCACCACGTCGACGCCGTACGGCTTGCCGTCGGTGTTCTCGTCCATCCAGGTGAGGGTGCGGTCGAGCTCCTCGGCGTCGTTGAAGCGCACGCAGCCCAGCACACCCAGCCCGCCGGCCTTGGAGACCTCCGCGGCCACGTGCTCCGAGGGGGTGAAGGCGAAGATCGGGTAGTCGATCCCGAATGCCTCGCACAGTGCCGTACGGATCATGCTGTCGCTCCTTCGGAGTCCTGCTCGGTCGCTCTGGTGGCCAGGGCGATCTCCTTGGCCTTGGGGTACTGGGCCTTGCCGGTGGCGTTGCGGGGCACCTCGTCGACGAGGGTCAGGGCGCGCGGCAGCTTGTAGCCGGACAGGTGCGCCCGCAGGAACGTACGCAGCCCCTCGAGCTCGATCGTCGCGCCCGGCCGCGGCTGGACGACGGCGGCGACGGCCTGGCCGTAGCGCTCGTCCGGGATCCCGACGACGAGCGTGTCGTAGACGTCGGGGTGAGCCTTGATCGCGGCCTCGACCTCTTCGGGGTAGACCTTCTCACCCCCGGTGTTGATGCAGTTGGAGCCCCTGCCGAGGAGGGTGAGCCGGTTGTCGGTCTCGACCCGCGCGTAGTCGCCCGGGATGGCGTAGCGCTCACCGTCGATCTCGACGAAGGTCTTCGCCGACTTCTCGGGGTCCTTGTAGTAGCCGACCGGCACGTGGCCCTTGCGGGCGGTGCGGCCGATCTTGCCGACGTCGGTGGCGAGGTCGAGGGGGTGGCCGTCGTCGCCGATCACGGCGGTGTGGGCGCCGGCGGTGACCACCGGACCGTCGGTCGAGAGCGCGGAGGCGTCCTGCAGCCCGGTGCCCTGGAAGCCGGTCTCGGTCGAGCCCACCGAGTCGGTGAAGACAGCGTTCGGGAACGCCTTCATCCAGCGTTCCTTGACCGACTTGGAGAAGATCGCGGCGCTGGAGGCGATGGCGAACAGCGACTGGCCGTCGAACCCACCCGCCTCGTACGCGTCGATGAGCGGCACCGCCATGGCGTCGCCGGTCATGAACATCATCTGGACCTTCTCGCGGTCGACGATCTCCCAGGTGCGCACCGGGTCGAACTTGGGCTCCAGGATCGTGACCTGGCCGGCGAAGAGGTGCATCAGCAGGCTCGCCTGCGCGCCGCCGTGCATCAGCGGGCTGAGCGGGAGGGTGATGAGCCCGTCGCCGGCGGCCTGCTTGGACTGGTCGTACTCCTCCAGGGGCACGCCCGTCATGAAGTCGATGCCGCCGCCGAGCACGCGCCAGAAGTCCTCGTGGCGCCACATCACGCCCTTGGGGAAGCCGGTTGTGCCGCCGGTGTAGATCACGTGGATGTCGTCGGGGCTGCGCTCGCCGAAGTCGCGCGCGTCGGACTGCCCGGCCTGGGCCTCCTCGAGCGTGACGCCGCCGAACGGGGTGAGATCGGAGTCGTCGTCGGGCTCGAGCGGGTTGGGGACCGCGACGAACGTCGTCAGGCTCTCCACCTTCGGGGCGACCTCGGCGACCAGGGGTGCGTAGACGCGGTCGTGCACCAGGGCTTTGAGGTCGGCGTTGCCGAAGAGGTATTCCAGCTCGCCGGCGACGTAGCGGAAGTTCACGTTGATCGCGACAGCCCGGATCTTCAGGATCGCGAGCAGGGCGACGACGTGCTCGACGGAGTTCTTGGAGTAGAGCCCGACGTGATCGCCCTTCCCGATCCCTTGGCCGGCCAGGTAGTGGGCCAGCTTGTTGGACTCACGCTCGAGCTCTGCGTAGGTCACTGTGCGGTCGCCGACTTGGACGGACACCTTCTCAGGCGCGGCGTCGACGGCGTGTTCGAAGAGGTCAGCAAGGTTCAGCGCCATGACTGCGAGACTAGAACACGTTTCAGTTTTCCGCTAGGGTCTGGTGTTATGCCGATCACAGAAACTTCTGCTCAGCCGGACGCGATCGTCGAGCAGGACGGCCACAAGCTCATCGTCACGATGAACCGTCCCGAGCGCCGCAACGCCCTCTCCTCCGAGATGCTGCGGATCATGGAGGACGCCTGGGACCGGGTGAACTCCGACCCTGAGATCCGGGTCTGCATCCTGACCGGCGCCGGCGGCTACTTCTGTGCCGGGATGGACCTGAAGAAGGCCGACGAGAAGCCGCCCTCGGAGTCGTTCCAGGAGGGATTCGACCCGACGGTGATCAAGGGCCTGCTGAAGGGCTTCCGGCTCACCAAGCCGCTGATCGCGGCCGTCGAGGGTCCCGCCATCGCCGGCGGCACCGAGATCCTGCAGGGCACCGACATCCGGGTGGCCGGCGAGTCGGCGAAGTTCGGCGTCGCCGAGGCCCGCTGGTCGCTCTACCCGATGGGCGGCTCCGCCGTCCGCCTCCCCCGCCAGATCCCCTACACCGTCGCCGCCGAGCTGCTGCTGACCGGACGTACGCTGCTCGCCCCCGAGGCCAAGGAGCTCGGCCTCATCGGCCACGTCGTCCCCGACGGCACCGCGCTCGCGAAGGCCCACGAGCTCGCCGACATGATCGCCGCCAACGGGCCGCTCGCGGTGCAGGCGATCCTGCGTACGATGCGCGAGTCCGAGGGCAAGCACGAGGAGGAGGCCTGGGCCGACGACGCCAAGGTCGGCGCCGCCGTCTTCGCCTCCGAGGACGCCAAGGAGGGCCCCAAGGCCTTCCTGGAGAAGCGCAAGCCCGAGTTCAAGGGCCGCTGACCCACGCGGCCCCCGGCAGCATCCGGGGAAGCAGCCCACGGCGCAGGACCAGCAGCAGGTGTACGCCGAGCGCGACGAAGAACGCGACGTGGGCTGCCACGTGCAGCGCGACCAGGTCGTCGGAGAACGCCACCAGCGCGAGCCCGGTGAGCGGCACGACGAACACCAGGCCCAGCAGCGCCCGCTCGGTGACGTGGGCGACCCGTCGGTCGGTCGCGGTGAGACGCGGGTCCCACGGCGGGAGCGAGGTCGCGCCTCGCCACAGGAGCCGAAGGCCGCCGAGCACCAGGATGATCAGGCCGAGCAGGATGTGCAGCTCGGGCAGACTGATGCCGTCGACGGCGATCCGGCCGTCCCACAGGTCGGCCCAGGCAGTGAGGAGCCCATCGTCCTCGCCGGCCTCGCAGGCCTCCTCGAGGCGATCCAGGTGCTCCTCCTCCGCCTCGGAGGTGTCGCCGCCGCTGCGGTCCTCCCCCGGCGGGTCGCAGTCGGCATCGGTCGACATCGCGTAGCCGACCACGAACTGCAGCACGAACGCCGCGACGGTCAGCCAGTGCAGGGTCTTGGCGACGACCCCGTAGCCCGCTGCCGTCGCGCCTGCCATCAGGAGCCAGCGTAGCGTGCCCGCAGGGCCTTCTTGTCGGGCTTGCCCAGAGCGGTCATCGGGATCGCGTCGATCTCGATGACCGACTTGGGCGCCTGGACGGAGCCCTTGCGCTCCTTGACCAGCGCCTGGATCTCGGCGACGACAGCGTCGTCGAGGGTCTCGCCGGGACGTACGACGATGACGGCTGTCACCGCCTCACCGAACTTCTCGTGCGGGGTGCCGATGACGGCGACCTGGGCGACGGCGGGGTGGGTCGCGATGACGTCCTCGACCTCGCGGGGGAAGACGTTGAAGCCGCCGGTGACGATCATGTCCTTGGTGCGGTCGACGATGTACCAGAAGCCGTCCTCGTCCTGCCGGGCGACGTCGCCGGTGTGCAT
This sequence comes from Nocardioides sp. NPDC054178, assembly GCF_055585005.1. Lineage (NCBI taxonomy): Bacteria > Bacillati > Actinomycetota > Actinomycetes > Propionibacteriales > Nocardioidaceae > Nocardioides > Nocardioides sp. NPDC054178. The sequence goes on along the minus strand of NZ_JBVJKY010000003.1, from coordinate 449,235 downwards.
CCAGCCGTCCAGGAACGTCTCGGCAGTGACCTCGGGCAGCTGCCAGTAGCCGCCGGAGAGCAGCGGTCCGGCGACGCAGATCTCGCCGGGCTCGCCCGGTGCGACGCGCTTCCCGTCGGCGCCGATCAGGGCGGTCCGGACCAGGGCCGAGGGACGGCCGCAGGAGGTGAGGCGGTGGGTGAGCGGCTTGCCGTCGTCGTCGACATGGTCGCCCTTGGCGAAGTAGGTGATCGCCATCGGCGCCTCGGACTGGCCGTAGTACTGGGCGAAGATCGGACCGAAGCGCTCGATCGCCTCGGCCAGGCGCACGGGGTTGATCGCGGAGGCACCGTAGTAGACCGTCTCGAGCGAGGACAGGTCGCGGGTGCGGGAGTCGGGGTGGTCCAGGAGCGCGTAGAGCATCGTCGGGACCACCATGAGCGAGGAGATCCGCTCGCGCTCGATGGTCGCGAGCACCTCGGCCGGGTCGAACCTCGGCAGCACGAAGAGCGTGCCGCCCTTGATCACGACCGGCACGAAGAACGCCGCGCCGGCGTGGGAGAGCGGCGTGCACATCAGGAAGCGGGGCGACTCGGGCCACTCCCACTCCGAGAGCTGCACCTGGGTCATCGTCGCGAACGACCCGGCCAGCCCGATCACACCCTTGGGCTTCCCGGTCGTCCCGCCGGTGTAGGTGATCGAGGTGACGTGGTCGGGCGGGAGCAGCCGCGCGGTCAGCGGCTCGACGTCGTAGGTCGCCGCGGCGGCGACCAGGTCGATCCCGACCTCGGCCAGCTGCGGCGGCACCGGCCCGATGGTGAGCACCTGCTTGAGCCCGGGACACAGCTCGAGCAGCTCGACGGCCCGGTCGGCGAAGTAGGGGTCGATGACGATGCCGGTGATCCCGGCGTCGTTGATCACGTACGCCTGGTCCTCCGCGCTCCCCAGCGGGTGCAGCGAGGTGCGCTGGAAGCCCTGGGTCTGGCCGGCGCCGAGGATGAAGAGCACCTCGGGCCGGTTGAGCGCGAGCAGCGCGGTCGCCGAGCCGGTGCCCGCGCCGAGCGCCTCGAAGGCCTGGACGTACTGGCTGATCCGCGCCGACACCTCGGCCCCGGTCAGACTCACCTCTCCGAGATGGATGATCGGACGGTTCTTGTGGCGCTCCAGCGCCGAGACCATCAGATGACCGTTGTGGGGACCGATTCGGCTGGTATCCATGTCCCGCACCATACCGCGAAACTAGAACGTGTTCTAGGGCTTGGGTCGGGTCGGTTTGCCCGCCGCCTCAGGCGTCGCCGACGTGCTCCCGGTCGGCGTCGGCGATCGACTCGCGTGCCCAGCGGGGCAGGATGAAGATGCCCTCGGCCTCGACGCACACCACCGGCTCGGAGCCGTCGGCCGGCCGGGTCAGCAGCCGGCCGCGTACGAACGCCTTCACGCCCTCGGTCGACGCGATCCGCGCCTCACCGCGCAGCGGACCGAGCGGAGTGCCCTGCTTGTAGACGATCGTCAGGGTGCCGGTCATCCCGGGACGGCCGCCGGCCGAGGCGGCCTCGCCGAGCAGCTGGTCCAGGATCAGCGCGGAGACACCACCGTGGACCAGCCCCGGCGGGCCCTCGTACGCCGGGCCGAGCTCGAAGTCGGCCCACACGTCCTCGCCGTCGCGCTGGACCGCCAGCGGTGGGGCGAAGGCGTTCCCTTTGCCGACCACCGGGTTGCCGTAGTTGCGGAAGCCGCCGTCGGGGCCGAACCGGACCCCGTGCGGGCCGGGCAGCGCATCGGCGAGCAGGTCCTCGGTCACCGCCTCCACCCGGCTGCGTACGTCCTCGAGGACCGCGTCGGGGACCTGGGTGCGCACGAGGGCGTCGACGAGCTTGCGCACCGAGTCGGTCAGCGGGACCAGGGTGGCCTCCCGCTCCTTGATCTCGGCCTTGGTCATGTCGTCGTGGACGTATCCGGGAGGTGCCTGCGGATGCTGGGAACGTCCGTAGTGCATCGACATCTGGATCCTCGCCTTCGGGATGGGCTCAGCAGGGTGGGGGCAGCAGGAGGGGGTGAGCCTCACCGTAGACGTGCTCGGCGTCGAGGTGGCAATGGGTCCCCGGATAGATGGTCGACATGCACAGGTTGCAGTGGGTGCAGCTCGACACCGTCGAGGGGTCGGACCGAAGGCGGTTCACCAGGTCCGGCTCGCGAAGCAGCGCGCGAGCCATCGCGACGTACTCGAAGCCCTCGTCCATCGCGGTCCGCATTCCGGCCAGATCGGTGACCCCGCCGAGGAGCACGAGCGGCATCGTGAGCGCGCGGCGGAACTCACGGGCGCTGTCGAGGAAGTAGAGCGGCTTGTAGGGGTACTCCTTGAAGAAGCCCTTCCCCACCATCCGCATGCCCATCCTGATCACCGGGTGCAGTGGCATGTTGGCCGCCATCTCGCGGTAGGGGGCGTCGCCGCGGAAGAGGTACATCGGGTTCATGAACGAGGAGCCGCCGGTGAGCTCGAGGGCGTCGAGGTGACCGTCGGACTCCAGCAGACGCGCGAACTCCACCGACTCCGGCAGGTCGAACCCGCCGCGATAGCCGTCGCGCATGTTCATCTTGGCGAGCACCGCGACCTGGCCGCCGACCGCCTCCCGCACTGCCTCGAGGATCCGGCGCGGGAACGAGGCCCGGTTGGCCAGCGAACCGCCGAACTCGTCGGTGCGCGGGTTGAGGCGTGGGCTGAGGAACGAGCTGGGCAGGTAGTTGTGGCCCAGGTGCACCTCGATCGCGTCGAACCCGGTCTCGACCGCCATCCGCGCCGCGGCGCCGTGCTGCTCGACGACCCGGGTGAGGTCCGCCGCCGTGGCGGCGCGGTTGAACGCCATCCCGAGCGCGTTGAAGGACCGTGTGGGCGCCAGCGACGGCACCCCGTTGGACTTCGCGTTCGCCACCGGACCGGCGTGGCCGATCTGGGCCGAGACCTTGGCGCCGGCCTGGTGGATCTCCTCGGTCAGCCTGCTCAGGCCAGGCAGTGCCTCGGGCCGCCAGTAGATGCAGTCGGCATGCGTACGTCCCTCCGGGGCCACGGCGAGATAGGCCACCGTGGTCATCCCGACGCCGCCCTCGGCGACGGCGAGGTGGTAGTCGATCAGCCGGTCCGAGACCAACGCTCCCGGCGAGGCGCCCTCGAAGGTCGCCGCCTTGATCACCCGGTTGCGCAAGGTCACCGGACCCAGCCGCGCCGGCGCCAGCGGGTCGGTCGTGGAGTCGGTCGAGGAGTCGGTCACGCGCGCACCTTCCTGAACTCACGCATCCGGCGCAGGTAGCCCCGCAGCCGTCTGCCGGGCACCGGCCGTGGCCAGTCGTCGGCCCGGAACCAGGCGTCGGTGCCGCCGTCGACCACGACGACGCTGCCGACCATGAAGTCCGCGGCCGGGCTCAGCATGTGGATCACCCAGTCGGCGAGGAGCCCGGGGTCACCGTAGCCACCGGCCGGGACGGGGAACGACCTGATCGCCTTCGCCTCCGAGGGCGTCGCCAGCTGCTTCTCCAGCAGCGGCGTCAGCACCGCACCCGGTGCGATCGCGTTGAGCCGGATCCCGGCCCCCACCCACGCGGGCTCGACCGCGCGCCGCCGCACCCAGCGGGTCACGGCGACCTTCGAGCCGCCGTAGGCCATCGCCGGCGCCCCCTTCCCGAAGATCCGGTACGCCTTCAGCGCCCGCTCCACGTCGCCCTCGAGCAGCGCGGTGACCGCCCGGCCCGGGACCAGCGGCATCGTCGTGGTCGAGTTGCTGGAGAACACCACGACCTTCGCGTCCCCCGACGCCGCCAGTGCCTCGCGCCAGCCCTCCAGGAGCTCGACGACGCCGAAGTAGTTGACCTGGCTGATCAGGGCGGGACGTTCACGGCCCGGCGCCGGGCCGAGCCCGGCCGCGAGGACCGCGCCGTCGAGCCGCCCGTCGGTCGCCGCCAGCACCTTCTCGACCGCGTCGCGCCGGCCCGGCGGCGTCGAGAGGTCCGCGACCACGTCGGCGTCGTGGAGGTCGACCGTGATGACGCGGTGGTCCGCGGCGCGCAGGCGCGCCACCACCTCAGCCCCCATCCCGGAGGCCGAGCCGGTGACGACGTAGGTGCCCACTCAGCATCGCCCGCCTTCGGCCGCGGAGCGGCTTCGCCTCATCCCAGTACCTCGGCGATGCGGCGGACGTCGGCGGCCGAGCCGAGGCTCAGCAGCAGCGTGGTCACACCGGTCTCCTCCCACTGGGCCACCTTGTCGCGTACCTCGTCCTCGGTGCCGATGATGTGCAGGTCGTCGACGAGGTCGTCGGGAATGAGTGCGGTCGCCTTCTCCTTTTCCCCGGTCAGGTAGAGCGCCTGCACCTGGCCGGCGAGCTCGGCATAGCCCATCCGCTCGAAGACCTGGTTGTGGAAGTTCTGCTCCTTGGCGCCCATCCCGCCCATGTAGAGGGCCGCGAAGGGCTTCATCGCCTCGAGCGCGGCCTGCTTCTCCTGCGCGTCGGCGACGATCTGGAGGTGGCAGGTCGCGGCGATCTCGAAGTCGTCGGCACTGCGCCGGGCACCGGGTCGCGCGAACCCCTCGGCCAGCCAGTCGGCGTACATCGGGGCGGACCTGGGCGTGTAGAAGATCGGGATCCAGCCGTCGGCGATCTCCGCGGTCTGGGCGACGTTCTTGGGGCCCTCCGCGCCGAGCCAGATCGGGATGTCGGAGCGCAGCGGGTGCACGATCGGCTTGAGCGGCTTGCCGAGCCCGACCGAACCCTCGCCCGTGAAGGGCAGCGGGTAGTGCGGCCCGTCGTTGGTCACCGGGGCCTCCCGGGCCAGCACCTTGCGGATGATCGAGACGACCTCGCGGGTGCGGGCCAGCGGCTTGCCGAACGGCTGGCCGTACCAGCCCTCGACCACCTGCGGGCCGCTCACGCCGAGGCCGAGGACGAACCGGCCGCCGGAGAGGTGGTCGAGCGTCAGCGCGTGCATCGCGATCGAGGTCGGCGTGCGTCCGGACATCTGCACGATCGAGGTGCCCAGACGGACCCGGGAGGTCTCCCGGCCCCACCAGGCCAGCGGCGTGAACGCGTCGCTCCCCCACGCCTCGGCGGTGAAGATCGCGTCGAACCCGGCCTCCTCGGCAGCGGCGACGAGCTCGCCGACACCGCTCGGTGGCTGTGCTCCCCAGTAGCCCAGCTGTAGCCCCAGCTTCACTCTCATCGACTCCTTCGTCCGCGGCTCCGCCGCCGATCGGCACGGCGTACGGGTTGTGGCCAATACTAGAACGTGTTTCACTTTCTACCATGAGTCGCACCTTGCAGGCACCCGTGACGGTCGCCTTCGACTACACCAGATCCACCGGCCCGGTGATCGGCCGCTTCCTCACCGGGCTGCGTGACGCCACCATCGTCGGCGGCCGCCTCGGTGACGGTCGAGTCGCCGTCCCACCACCCGAGTACGACCCGGTCGGCCATCAGGCCGTGACCGAGTTCGTGGAGCTCCCGGACACCGGCACGGTCACCTCGTGGACCTGGGTCAGCGAGCCCGTCGCCGGCCAGCCGCTCGCAAAGCCCTTCGCCTTCGCGCTGATCACGATCGACGGCGCCGACACGCCGTGGCTGCACGCGGTCGACGTCGCCTCCCCCGACGACATCGAGACCGGGATGCGGGTGCGAGCGCACTGGGCCCAGGAGCGCACCGGGTCGGTCACCGACCTGGTCTTCGTGGCCGCGGATGGCGAGGAGCCCGCGACCGGCACGCCCGCCACCGGCGGCGAGGCGGTCAGCCGGATCGTCACGCCGGTCAGCCTCGACTACCACTACGCGGCCTCCCCCGAGGAGTCCTCGTTCTTCCGCGGCCTGGCCGAGGGCCGGATCCTGGGCCAGCGCTGCCCGAAGTGCCGCAAGGTCTACGTCCCGCCGCGCGGCGCCTGCCCGACGGACGGGGTGCCGACCGCAGAGGAGGTCGAGCTCTCCCACGTCGGCACGGTGACCACCTTCTGCGTCGTCAACGTCCCGTTCCTCGGACAGAAGATCAAGCCGCCCTACGTCTCCGCGTACGTCCTCCTCGACGGCGCCGACATCGCGCTGCAGCACCTGATCCTCGACATCCCGGCCGAGGAGGTCCGGATGGGCATGCGGGTCAAGGCGGTCTGGAAACCGCGCGACGAGTGGGGCACCAGCATCGAGAACATCAGCCACTTCGCGCCGGCCGACGAGCCGGACGCGGACTTCGACAGCTACAAGCACCACCTCTGATCGGGAGCGATATGAGAGACGTTGCCGTCGTCGGGTTCGCCCAGCGACAGATGAAGGACTTCGACGGGTCGCCGAGCATGGCCGAGCTGCTCGTGCCGATCCTGGCCGAGTGCTACGAGCAGACCGGATGGGCCAAGAAGGACATCGGGTTCTGGTGCTCCGGCTCCTCGGACTACCTGGCCGGCCGGTCGTTCTCGTTCGTGAGCGCGATCGACGCGATCGGGGTGCTGCCGCCGGTCAACGAGTCGCACGTCGAGATGGACGCCGCCTGGGCCCTGTACGAGGCCTGGCTGAAGATCCAGACCGGCGAGGTCGACACCGCGCTGGTCTTCGGCTTCGGCAAGGCGTCGGCGGGCGTGCTGCGCCGGACGCTGACGCTGCAGCTCGACCCCTACACGATGACGCCGCTGTGGCCCGACACCGTCTCGCTGGCCGCGCTCCAGGCGCGCCTCGGGCTCGACGCCGGGCTCTGGGACGAGAACGCTCTGGCCGAGGTCGTCAACCGGTCGCTGACCGATGCGGAGAAGAACGAGTACGCCGTCCGTGCCGGCGGCTCGTCGGTGGACGAGCTGCTCGCCCGGCCGATGTTCGCCGACCCGCTGCGCAAGCACGACTGCGCACCGGTGACCGACGGCGCGGCCGCGATCGTGCTCGCCGCCGGCGACCGGGCCCGCGAGGCCAACCAGCGCCCGGCCTGGATCACCGGGATCGCGCACAGCTCCGACGGCCTCCACCTCGGCACGCGCGACCTGACCGTGTCCGGGTCGGCCGAGCGGGCGGCCGCCGCCGTCGGCGGCACCGCGGGCGTCCAGGTCGCCGAGCTGCACGCGCCGTTCAGCCACCAGGAGCTCGTCCTGCGCTCGGCGCTCGGGCTCGGCGACGACGTCGCGGTCAACCCCTCCGGTGGGGCGCTCGCCGCCAACCCGATGTTCAGCGCCGGCGCGATCCGGATCGGCGAGGCGGCCAAGCGGATCTGGGACGGCAGCGCCGACAAGGTGCTCGGCCACGCGACCAGCGGGCCGGCCCTGCAGCAGAACCTCGTGTGCGTGATGGAAGGACGAAACTGATGGGCAAGACCCCAGCCGCCGTGGTCGGGATCGGCCAGACCCACCACCGCGCGAAGCGCGAGGACGTCTCGATGGCCGGGCTGTGCCGCGAGGCGATGGACCGGGCTCTCGAGGACGCCGGGCTGACCCTCGACGAGGTCGACGCCATCGTCCTCGGCAAGGCGCCGGACCTGTTCGAGGGCGTGATGATGCCCGAGCTCTACCTCGCCGAGGCGCTGGGCGCCGCCGGCAAGCCGCTGCTCCGGGTGCACACCGCCGGCTCGGTGGGTGGCTCGACCGCCATCGTGGCCTCCTCGCTGGTGCAGGCCGGCGTGCACAAGAGGGTGCTCACCGTCGCCTTCGAGAAGCAGTCGGAGTCGAACGCGATGTGGGCGCTGTCGGTGCCGATCCCGTTCGTCATGCCGGTGCACGCCGGCGCGGGCGGCTACTTCGCTCCGCACGTACGCTCCTACATCCGCCGCTCCGAGGCGCCCTCGCACATCGGCGCCATCGTCGCGGCCAAGGACCGCAACAACGCCCTGAAGAACCCCTACGCCCACCTGCACAACGAGGGCACCACGGTCGAGTCCGTGCTGGCCTCCCAGATGCTGTGGGACCCCATCCACTACGACGAGACCTGCCCGTCCTCCGACGGCGCCTGCGCGATGGTGATCGCCGCCGAGGACGTCGCGAAGACCTACGACGCTCCCGCCTGGATCCACGGCACCGCGATGCGCTCGGAGCCGACCTCGGCCGCCGAGCGCGACCAGGTCAACCCGCAGGCCGGCCGTGAGGCCGCGGCGGCGCTGTGGAAGGCGACCGGGATCACCGACCCGGCCCGCGAGATCGACTGCGCCGAGATCTATGTGCCGTTCGCCTGGTTCGAGCCGATGTGGCTGGAGAACCTCGGCTTCGCACCCGAGGGCGAGGGGTGGAAGCTCACCGAGGCCGGCGAGACCGCGATCGGCGGCAGCCTGCCGGTCAACATGAGCGGCGGCGTGCTCTCCTCCAACCCCATCGGCGCCTCCGGGATGCTCCGCTTCGCCGAGGCCGCCCTGCAGGTCAGGGGCCGGGCCGGCGAGCACCAGGTCGACGGTGCCCGCCGGGCTCTCGGGCACGCCTACGGCGGCGGGTCGCAGTTCTTCTCGATGTGGGTCGTGGGGTCGCAGCCGCCTTCCAACTGACCTCGTCGGGTCGGCTCGTCCTGACGAGCCGACCCGACGTGTGCTGAAGGAGTTCTGAGATGACGTATGTCGAGGTGGAGCGACCGACCGAGGACGTCGCGGTGGTGCGCCTCAACCGACCGGAGCGGATGAACTCGATGGCGTTCGACGTGGTCGTGCCGCTGGCCGCCCGGCTCGAGGAGATCTCGGCCGCCAACTCGGTGCGCGCGGTGATCCTCACCGGGGCCGGCCGCGGCTTCTGCTCCGGTGCGGACCAGAGCGGCGAGAAGGGCCGGATGCCGGGAATCGAGGGGCTCACCGCGGTGTCGGTGGCACTGCGGGCGATGGAGATCCTGGAGGACCTGATCCTCACCATCCGCACCATGCATCAGCCGGTCATCGCGGCGGTCAACGGCGCCGCGATCGGCGGCGGGCTGTGCCTGGCGCTGGCCTGCGACATCCGGGTGGCCGCCTCCTCGGCGTACTTCCGCGCGGCCGGGATCAACAACGGCCTCACCGCCAGTGAGCTGGGGCTCTCCTACCTGCTCCCCCAGGCCGTCGGCTCCTCCCGCGCCGCGGAGTGGATGCTGACCGGACGCGACATCGACGCCGACGAGGCCGCGCTCACCGGCCTGGTGTCCCGCGTCGTACCCGACGACGAGCTGATCGAGAGCTGCCTGGAAACCGCAGGCGCCATCACCCGATGGAGCCGCCCGGGCGTCGAGCTCACGAAACGTACGCTCATCGACGCGCAGAGCGCTGCAGGCTTCGAGCAGCACATGCACGGCGAGGGCCTCGGTCAGCTCCTGGTCCGCCTCCTCACCGGCAACTTCGAGGAGGCCGTGGCCGCGCGCCAGGAGAAGCGCTCACCGCACTTCCGCGACTGACCCGCAAGCGTTGCGTTGCGAGACAGGAGGCAGCGATGCTGGCGCTGACCCAGAGAACCTACGGTGGGCTCGACGCCGTCGAGATCGATGATCTCCCGGTGCCCGAGCCGACCGCCGATGAGGTGCTGGTCGAGATCCATGCCTGCTCACTGAACGGGTCCGACCGGGAGAACCTCGCCGGCTCGCCGTTCTACTCGCGCGTCGGCGGCCTGCGCAGACCCCGGCACCCGGTGCCGGGATCCGACATCGCGGGTGTGGTCTCGGCGGTAGGGCGGGAGGTGAGCGAGTTCTCCGTCGGCGACGAGGTCTTCGGGGAGCTGGCCGGTTACCGCGGCGGGCTGGCCGAGTATGTCGCCACGAAGCCGCGGCTGCTCGCGCGCAAGCCGCCCGGTTTGACGTACGTCGAAGCCGCCTCCCTCCCGCAGGCCGGTTGCATCGCCTGGCGCGCCATCGAAGGACGAGTGCATCCGGGCGACCGGGTGCTGGTCAACGGCGCGGGCGGTGCGGGCGGACCGCTCGTCGTCGGGCTGGCCAAGGCCCGGGGCGCAGAGGTCACCGCCGTCGACCGGGCCGACAAGGCCGACTTCCTGCACCGGATCGGCGCGAGCACCACCGTCGACTTCGAGGCCGAGGACTGGGCCGATCACGCCGACCACCGCGAACGCTATGACCTGATCGTCGACCTGGTCGCCCACCGCTCCCCCTTCCGCGTCCACCGCGCCCTGCGCCCGGGCGGCACCTACCGGATGGTCGGCGGCTCGACCAGGATCCTGCTCGCCGCCCTGCCTGCCCGCCCGCTCGTCAAGGCACGGACCGGCAAGGACGTCGGCGTCCTCGTCGTGCCCCAGTCGCGCGCAGACCTCGAGGCGATCACCGCGCTGGTGACGAGCGACGTCGTCACGCCCGTCATCGACAGCACGTTCCCGCTGTCCGAGGCGGTGGCGGCGTACGCACATCTCGCGAGCGGCGACAACCACGGCAAGATCGTCGTGACGATGCGCTGAGGCGCCACCCCCGTTCGGTCCATCTGAACCACGGCCTCCGATAACGTGCGGGGCCATGGAGTGCCGGACATGAGGGCGATGAACTTTGCAGGGCTCAGCAAGCTGCTCGTCGTGCCGGACGGGTTCGAGGCGCCGACGGTGCTCACCCACGGCGACCTGACGGCGCGGCCGCTGTCGCGCGAGTGCCTGGCCGATGACGTACGCGCCATCAACGCCGACATCGACCTCATCAACGCGACCCGGGGCGGCGGCTGGCCGACGGGCCCGACCTCGGAGGAGGAGGACTACATCGACCTCGTGTGGCACGAGGGCGAATGGAAGGAGAACAAGTCGTTCTCCTACGTCCTGGAGACCACGGACCTCGGCTACGTCGGGTGTGCCTATCTCTACCCGCTGGGCGTGCGGCAGGAGCTGAGCGAGGAGCTGGCGGCCCACGACGTCGACGTCAGCTGGTGGGTGACCACCGAGGCCTACGAGCAGGGGCTCTACGAGGTGGTCCATGAAGCGCTGAAGAAGTGGGTGCCGGCTCACTATCCGTTCCGCCGGCCCCACTTCTCCAACGTGGTACTGCCTCAGGCGTAGGTGACCGGAAGCTCCTTGATGCCGTTGATCCAGGCGTGACGCAGGCGGCGCGGGGCGCCGTTCGGCTTCAGGTCGGGCATCCGGTCGGCGATCACGTCGAACATGATCCGCACCTCCATCCGGGCCAGGTTGGCGCCGATGCAGTAGTGCGCACCGTGGCCACCGAAGGCGAGGTGGGGGTTGTGCTCGCGGGTGATGTCGAAGGTGTCGGGGTCGTCGAAGACGTCCTCGTCGTGGTTCCCGGAGGCGTAGTAGAGCCCGACGCGCTGCCCGGCCTTGACGAGCTGGCCGCCGACCTCCACGTCGTTGATCGCGGTGCGGTGGAAGACGGTCACCGGGGTCGCCCAGCGGATGACCTCGTCGACCATCGTGTCGGGCCGCTCCTTCTTCCACAGCTCCCACTGGTCGGGGTTCTCGAAGAAGGCCTGCATGCCGTGGGAGATCGCGTTGCGGGTGGTCTCGTTGCCGGCGACCGCGAGCAGGATGACGAAGAAGCCGAACTCGTCATCGCCCAGCGCGCCGCCCTCCAGCTCGGCGTTGACGAGCTTGGAGATGATGTCGTCCTTGGGGTCGGCCTTGCGCTCGGCGGCCAGCGTCATGGCGTACGTCAGGATCTCGATCGAGGCGGCCTCGGGGTCGGCGTCGTAGTCCGGGTCGTCGTAGGCGAGCATCTGGTTGGACCAGTCGAAGAGCTTGCGCCGGTCCTCCTGCGGGACGCCGAGCAGCTCGGCGATGGCCTGGAGCGGGAGCTCTGCGGCGACCTCGGAGACGAAGTCGCCCTCACCCTTGGCCAGCGCGTCGTCGATGATGCCGTTGGCCCGCTCGATCAGGCGCTCCTTGAGGGCATTGATCGCGCGCGGGGTGAATCCGCGGCTGATGATCTGGCGCAGCTTGGTGTGATCGGGCGCGTCGTGGTGGATCAGCATCGCGCGCTGCAGCTCGACCTGCTCGCGGGTCATGTCCGGCGCGAACCGGATGATGACACCGTTCTCGTTGGTGCTGAAGTTCTCGCTGTCCTTGGAGACGGCGAGGATGTCCTCGTGCTTGCTGACCGCCCAGAAGCCGGTGTCGAGGAACCCGGCTCGCGCCTCGGGCTTCTGCTCGATCCAGAAGACCGGAGCCGTACGTCGCAGCTCCATGAACTCCTGGAGCGGGACGCGCTCCTCGTTGAGCACGGGATCAGTCGGATCGAAATCCACGGGGAGAGCGGTCACGGGTGTGCTCCTTCGAGGTCTTTTCTGTAACACGTTCTAGTTTATCGTCACACAGTGCTCGCCGTCACACAAGAGGCTCGGTCCACAAGGGTTGCGCCAAACGAGAACACGTTCTACTTTGGGACAATCGAGTGTAACCGGTGTCACGTCATCAGGCGTGGCGGTGCGCTGCCGCGCACCAGCGACTTGTCGATACCCCCGAAGAGCGAGGTTCCATGGGCACGCCCGTCATCGTCGAAGCCGTCCGTACCCCCATCGGCAAGCGCAAGGGCTGGCTGGCCGGCCTGCACCCGGGCGTCCTGCTCGGTGCCGCCCAGGTCGAGGTGCTCAAGCGCGCCGGCGTCGACCCCGACCTGGTGGATCAGGTCATCGGCGGCTGCGTCTCCCAGGCGGGCGAGCAGTCCAACAACATGGTCCGCCGCGCCTGGCTCCACGCCGGGCTGCCGATCCACACCGGCTCGACGGTCATCGATGCCCAGTGCTCCTCGGCCCAGCAGGCCACGCACCTGATCAACGCGATGATCACCTCCGACCAGATCAAGGTCGGCATCGCCTGCGGCATCGAGTCGATGTCACGCATCCCGCTGGGCGCCAACGTGCCCAAGGACGCCGGCGACCCCCGTCCCGCGGACTGGAACATCGATCTGCCCAACCAGTTCGAGGGCGCCGACCGGATCGTGAAGAACCGCGGGTTCTCCCGCAACGAGGTCGACGAGTTCGGTCTCTGGTCGCAGGTCAAGGCGCGCCAGGCGCGCGACGCCGGCCGCTTCACGAGCCAGATCTTCGCCGTCGAGGCCCCCGTGCTCGACGAGGAGGGCAACCCCACCGGCGAGGTACGCACCGTCACCGAGGACCAGGGCATCCGCGACACCTCGCTGGACAAGCTGGCCGGCCTCAGCCCGGTGCTCGAGGGCGGCACCCACACCGCCGGCACCTCCTCGCAGATCTCCGACGGCGCCTCGGCGCTGCTGCTGATGGACTCGTCGGTCGCCTCTTCGCTGGGGCTGAAGCCTCGGGCGAGGATCGTGACGTCCAACCTCGTCGGCTCCGACCCCTACTACCACCTCGACGGCCCCGTCCAGGCGACCGAGAAGGCGCTGAAGGACACCGGGATGACGATCGGTGACATCGACATCGCCGAGGTCAACGAGGCCTTCGCCGGCGTGGTCATGTCCTGGGCCAAGGTGCACCAGGTGCCCGAGGAGAAGATCAACGTCAACGGTGGCGCGATCGCGCTCGGCCACCCGGTCGGCTCGACCGGCACCCGCCTGCTCACCGCGGCGCTGCACGAGCTCGAGCGCCGCGACGCGTCCACCGCACTGGTCTCGATGTGCGCCGGTGGCGCGCAGGCCACCGCGACGATCATCGAGAGGATCTGATCGTGCCCAAGTCCAAGGTCACTGAGGCCGAGTACGTCGTCGTCGGCGCAGGCTCGGCCGGATGTGCCGTCGCCGGCCGCCTGGCCGCGGCCGGCAGGTCGGTCATCCTGCTCGAGGCGGGCAAGAACGACAAGCACAACTACCTGGTCACCAAGCCCGGCATGATCGGTCCCCTGCACGCCGAGCCGCGGCTGAAGAAGCTCGTCGACTGGGGCTACCACACGGTCCCCCAGCAGCACGCCCGCAACCGTGAGCTCCCCCAGCCGCGCGGCAAGGTGCTGGGCGGCTCCTCCTCCATCAACGGCCTGCTCTGGGTCCGGGGCAACCGGGCCAACTACGACGCCTGGGCGGCCGAGGGCAACACCGGCTGGGACGCGGACTCGGTCAACGAGGCGTACCGGCGGGTCGAGGACTACGAGGGCGGCGGCTCCGACTACCGCGGCACGGGCGGCCCGATCAAGGTCATGAAGCACCCGCGGCCGACCGAGGCGTCGCTCTCCTTCCAGCGCGCCGCTGCCGAGACCCTCGACGTGAAGGTGCTCGACGACTACAACGGCGCCGAGCAGGAGGGCGTCTCGACGTTCCAGCAGAGCGCGATCGACGGGCTGCGCTACTCGGCCTCGCGGGGCTATCTCCACGACCAGGAGCTGCCGAGCCTGACCACGCTCACCCGTGTGCACGTCTCGAGGATCGTGATCGAGAACGGGCAGGCGAAGGGCGTCGAGATCCTCACGAAGCAGGGCCCGCAGACGATCTCGGCGACCCGGGAGGTCATCGTCTCCGCAGGCGTCTTCGGCTCCGCGCAGCTGCTGATGCTCTCCGGAATCGGTCATTCCGCCCACCTGGCCGAGCACGGGATCACCGCGATCCACGACCTGCCGGTCGGGGACAACCTGCACGACCACATGTTCGTGCCGACCACCTGGGAGATGCCGACCGCGCTGCACCACGGCACCGCCGGCTACTTCGGCAAGGCGGTCCTCAAGGAGCAGACGGTCGGGAAGTCGATCCTGGGCCACACCGTCTTCGAGACGGTCGGCTTCGTCCGCACCTCGCTGGCCACCGACGTACCCGACCTGCAGCTGCACGTCCTCCCCTGGGCCTACCCCTCCCCCAACCAGGACGCGCCGATCCGTCACGAGGTCGACCCGCGGGCGGCGCTGACGGTGATGTCGTCGCTGATCTACCCACGCTCGCGCGGGACGCTGCGGCTGCGCAACGCCGACCCGACCGCCGAGCCGCTGATCGACTTCAACTACCTCGCCGAGCCCGAGGACAAGCGCGTCCTGCTGGAGGGGGTGGAGATGATCCGCGAGATCATGGCCTCCCCCGCCTTCGGCGACCAGGTCAAGTCCGAGATCCACCCCGGCACGGCGATCGACGCCGAGGCGATGAAGGACGAGGTGACCAACCGCGCGACCTCGATCTACCACGGTGTCGGCTCCTGCCGGATGGGCGTCGACGAGCGCGCCGTGGTCGACCCGCAGCTCCGCGTGCGCGGCATCGACGGCCTCCGCGTCGCCGACGCCTCGATCATGCCGTCGATCATCGGCGGCAACACCAACGCTCCGGCGGTCATGATCGGTGACCGTTGCGCGACCTTCATTCTCGACGAAGATTCCTAGAGCCGTCCTCGACAACCGCTGATCGGAAGCAGACATGAGCACTGACACCGCGAAGACAGCAGGCGTACGCCGCCCCGACTGGATCACCGAGGAGCTGCTGACCGAGCTGGTCGCGCGGGTCCCGTCCTCGACGGGTGCGTCCTGGAAGCTCACCGAGGTCTACACCGGTGAGGTGCTGGTGGCGCTGCCGCAGTCCTCACCCGAAGACGTGGAGCGAGCCGCGGCCGCCGGACGGGCGGCGCAGCGCGAGTGGGCGGCGACCCCGCTCCCGCAGCGCCTGGCCGTCTTCAGGCGCGCCCACGAGCTGATCCTGCAGAACCAGCACAAGATCGCCGACCTCATCCAGGCCGAGTCGGGCAAGGCCCGCCGGATCGCGTTCGAGGAGGTCTGCGACCCGCCGATGGTGATCTCGCACTACCTCAGGCGGGCGCCGAAGCTGCTCAAGGACAAGAAGCGCCCGGGGGTGATGCCGGTGCTGTCGAGCTCGATCGAGCGCCACCCGCCGCGGGGCCTGATCGGGATCATCGCGCCGTGGAACTTCCCGTTCGCGACCGGCCTCTCCGACGCGATCCCGGCGCTCATGGCCGGCAACGCGGTGCTCCTCAAGCCCGACAACAAGACGGCGCTCTCGCCGCTGTTCGGGATCTCGCTGCTCGAGCAGGCGGGCCTGCCGAAGGGCCTGTTCCAGGTGGTCTGCGGCGAGGGCCCGGACGTGGGTCCGACGATGCTGGACAACGTCGACTACGCGATGTTCACCGGCTCGACCGCCACCGGCCGGGTGATCGGCGAGCAGGCGGGCCGCAACCTGATCGGCGCCTGCCTCGAGCTCGGCGGCAAGAACCCGATGATCGTCCTCGACGACGCCGACATCGACGAGACCGTCGGCGGCTCGATGTTCGCCGTCTTCGGCAACACCGGCCAGATCTGCATGCACATCGAGCGGATCTACATCCCGGACGCGATGTACGACGAGTTCCGCGACAAGTTCGTGGCCGCCGTCGAGGGGATGCGGATCGAGGCGGCGTACGCCTTCGGGCCCGACCTCGGGGCGCTGGTCTCACCCGACCACCTGGCGCGGGTGCAGTCGCACGTGGATGACGCGGTGACCAAGGGTGCCACCGTGCTGACCGGCGGCAGGGCGCGGCCCGACATCGGCCCGACCTTCTTCGAGCCGACCATCTTGGAGGGCACCACGAAGGAGATGCTGCACGGGGTGACCGAGACGTTCGGGCCGGTCGTCTCGCTGCACCGCTACTCGACGCTCGAGGAGGCCATCGAGCTGGCCAACGACACCGAGTACGGGCTCAACGCCTCGGTGTGGACCACGAACTTCAAGCGCGCGCAGGCGATCGCCGCGCGGATCGAGTCGGGCAACGTCAACATCAACGACGGCCTCGCCACCGCCTACGCCTCGAAGTCCACCCCGTCGGGCGGCATGAAGCAGTCCGGTGTCGGCGCTCGTCACGGCGACCAGGGGCTGCTGAAGTACACCGAGACCCAGAACGTCGCGACCCTGAAGAAGCAGGTCATGGGGCCGCAGGGCAAGCAGACCTTCGACGACTACGCCAAGCAGATGCAGATGTCGTTGCGGTGGATGCGGAAGCTCCACATCCGTTGACCCCCTCACGCTATGCCGAGCTGACGCGGGAGGAGCTCGCCGAGGTCGTCCGCGAGCTCCTCCTGGTCGGCCAGCTGATCGACCGCTCCGGGATGGCGTGGTGCATCTCGGCCTTCGGGCGCGAGGAGATGCTCCGGATCGCGATCGTGGAGTGGGCCGCGGCCTCGCCGATCTACACCCGGCGGATGCAGGCCGCGCTCGGCTACGCGCCGGCGGTGCCCGGGCAGGGTGACGTACCGACCATCTTCAAGGGGCTCCAGCTCGACATCGGCGCGCCGCCGCAGTTCATGGACTTCCGCTACACCGTCCACGACGCCCGCCACGGCGAGTTCCACCTCGACCACTGCGGCGCGCTGATGGACGTGGAGCCGATGGGCGAGGAGTACGTCCGCGGGATGTGCCACGACATCGAGGACCCCACCTTCGACGCCACCGCCATCGCGACCCATCCCCGCGCCCAGGTGCGTCCGGTGCACCGGCCGCCGCGGACGCCGGCCGACCGGACGCCCCACTGCCGCTGGACCGTGACCATCGACGACACCCATCCCGAGGCGGTGGCCATCCCGGAGCTCGCCGTCAACGAGCGCTCGCGGGCGGCTGGGCTGGAGCTGGCGCCGATCGACCCCGCCGAGGACGGCGCGGCCGACTATGCCGGACCGCTGGTCTCCGATCTCGACCTGGCCGCGTTCTCCCACTCCGCGCTGACCCGCATCGCCGACGAGGTGTGCCTGCAGATGGCGCTGCTCGACCGCGGCTTCACCCTCGCGCTGGAGCCACGGGTGACCTCGCCCGAGCAGCTCCTCGACATCCGCCGCAAGCAGCTGGTCGGGGTCGCCGGGATCGCCGGCTCCCGCCTGGCCCGTGTCCTCTCGCCGCCGCCGGACGAGAAGGGCGCGCTGCGACTGCTCGCGCTCCACCCGATGCTCAACCCGGCTGCGTACGTCTCGGTCGAGGCGGACGCGGACGCGCTGGTCGTGCGGCCCTCGGCCGCCGACGAGGACGGCGCCTGGGTCTCGTTGATCGGACCGGAATGGTTCGTTCCGCTCCAGGCGGCGGTGCAGGCGCTCGACCCTCACCTCGACGTCGAGGTGAGCGACCTCGAGAACGGCTGGCGGGTCGAGGTCCTACGGCGCCCCGAGCCGGCCGCCGAGGCCTCCGAGGTCGCGGTGGTGCGGTTCAGCACCGGCGCGGACTTCGCCTTCGAGCCGCGCCGGTCGCTGCCGATCACCCCGGTCTGAGCCTCGGCTCAGCGACGGCGCAGCGCGAGGACCGGGATGACCCGGTCGGTCTTGGCCTCGTAGTCGCCGAACCCGGGGCTCATCTCCTTGAACCGCTCCCAGGCCGCGTCGCGCTCGGCGCCCTTCAGCTCGCTGACCTCGACCTCGACGACGCCCTCGTCGGGGGTCTCGATCTTCGTCTCCGGGTGGGCCAGGAGGTTGTGATACCACGCCGGGTTCTCGGGCGCGCCGGCCTTGGAGGCGGCGATCAGCCAGGTGTCGGCGTCGGGATGGAGGTTGGCCACCGGCGAGACGCGCTCCTTACCGGTCTTGGCACCGGTGTGGTGAACGAGCACGAGCCCGCGCCCGAACGGCACCGAGGTCACGTTGCCGTCGTTCGAGCGGAACTCGTCGATGATCGACTGGTTCCAGTCCTTGTATGAGCTGTCTGACATGGAGTGCCTTTCCCCCGAGGAATCGGTTTTCACCCACTCTTGCAGACATCCCCAACGGGCACGGGTCAAACGCGGGCGAGTGCCGCGATCCGCACCTGCTCCTCCCGGTCGGTCACCTTCGCCCGCGGCCGGCCGATCTCCTTGCCGGACTCGCACTCGTGGGTGTCGAGCGTGTTCCAGCCGGTCTGGTCGACGACGATCACGCCGCGTTCCGCCAGCAGGTCGTCGAGGGGCGCTCCCGTGGGGTCGGCGAGCGAGCCGGCGGCGTAGTCGTCCAGGAGGGTGCGTACGGTCTCGGCGGCGCAGGCCCGGTTGGTGCCGATCACGCCGCTGGGGCCGCGCTTCGCCCAGCCCGCGGTGTAGGTGCCCTCGGCCCCGAGCACCCGGCCGGCCTCGTGGAGGAACCGGCCGGTGGCCTCCTCCATCGGGACACCGGCGACACCCGCGGAGCGGTAGCCGGTGGCACGGACGACCAGCCCGGCCTCGATCTCCTCGCCGTCGTCGAAACGCACCCCGGCGGTGGTCTCCGCGCCGAGGATCTCGGTCGGAGTGAGCCCGAAGCGGAGGACCAGCCGCTTCGCGGCGTCCGTACGCGGCCGGGCGGCCAGGTCGCGCAGCAGGTCGGCCTTCTGGAGCGCCGCGAAGGTGGCTGCACTGCGTTCGGTCAGGTCGGCCTCGGTCGGCAGGGCGCTCAGGTCCGCCTCGTCGACCACGACGTCGAGACCCGGGTCCTCGGCCAGCGCCCGCAGCTCGGGGCTGGTGAAGGCGGCGTGCTCGGCGCCGCGACGGGCGGTGACGACGACCTCGCGGATACCGCTGGCGGGCAGGGCCGCGAGCGCGGCCGGAGCCAGGTCGGAGGCCTTCAGCGCCGCCTCGTCGGCCAGCAGCAGCCTGGCCAGGTCGAGGGCGACGTTGCCGTTGCCGATGACGACGGCGCGCTCGTGGGTGAGCGGGAAGGTGAGCCCGGCACGGTCGGGATGGCCGTTGTACCAGCCGACGAGCTCAGCCGCCGACGTCGAGCCCGGCAGCTCCTCCCCCGGCAGGCCGAGGCTGCGGCCCTCGCCGGCGCCGGTGGTGTAGACGACCGCGTGGTGGGCGGCGAGCAGCTCCTCGTGGGTGACGTCGCGCCCGATCTCGACGTTGTAGCGCGTGCGCACCCGGCGATGGCGGGCCGTCTTGGCGAAGTCCGTGGCCACCTCCTTGGTGTCCAGGTGGTCGGGCGCGACGCCGTAGCGGACCAGGCCGTAGGGGGTCGCGAGGCGGTCGATGACGGTGATCTCGACGTCGCAGCGGCGGGTGGCGGCGAGCTCCTGGGCGACGTACCACCCGGCCGGGCCGGCGCCGACCACCGCCACCTTCAGCGGGCCGCCGGGGATCTTCGCTCCCTGGGGCGGCAGCGGCGCGGGCTCGTCCTGCTCACCGGTGAACTCGAAGAAGGCCGCGTTGATGTCGATGTAGGGCGCGAAGGCGTCCGGGACCTCGTAGTCCGGGAAGATCGCGTTGACCGGGCAGGCGTCCTCGCAGGCGCCGCAGTCGATGCACTCGTCGGGGTGGATGTAGAGCATCTCGGCGGCGCCGAAGCCGGGCTCGTCCGGTGCCGGGTGGATGCAGTCGACCGGGCAGACCTCCACGCAGGAGGCGTCGTTGCAGCAGGACTGGGTGATGACGTACGTCATGTGCGGCTAGGCCTCCTCGGCGGCGCTCTTCTTCGCGGCGGCCCGCTGGGCACGCCCGATGGTCTCCTCGACGACCGTGTTCATCCTGGCACCATCCGGCCACCCCGCGTAGTGACTCAGGAAGACCACGATCTCCCGGAGCTCGTCCTCGCAGAGCTCGCCGTTGGCGTACGCCGCGGGGATCTGGATCCCGAGCACGTCCGCGGCGCCCCTGCCGGCGAGCAGACCGATCAGCAGCAGCCGCCGGTCGCGCGTGGTCAGGCCGGGACGTCGCCAGATGTCGCCGAAGAGGTGGTCGGCGGTGTAGCGGAAGAAGTCGCCCTCGCCGTCGGCCATGTCGAAGCCGTAGACCTCCTCCATCTTGCGCAGGCCGTTGGCGCGCGCCTCGGGGAGGTCGGCGAACTTGTCGGTGCCCTCACTCATGTGTTCTGTGCTCATGTGTCCGTGGTTCCTTGTTCAGTGGGATGAGTCCTCGGGGAGACCGAGCCCCGGTGCCAGCCGCTCGAGCGCGAGCCGGGCGAGCGGCACCTCGACGCCGAGCTCGTCGGCGAGCGCGATCGCGAAGCCGAGGTCCTTCTCCCCCAGCGCGACCACGTGAGCGAAGACGCCGTGCCAGAAGTCGCCCTCCTCGATCGGCGCGGTGGTGTCGCGGTGCATGATCGCGCCCGGTCCTCCGGTGATCGCGTCGGTGTGGCGTACCACCTCGCCGAGCGCCACCAGGTCGAGCCCGGCCGCCTCGGCGAGGCGCTGGGCCTCGGCGGCGGCGGTGAAGGAGGCGAAGTGGAGCAGGTTGCGGGCCAGCTTGAGCCTGGTCCCGGCGCCGACCGGGCCGGCATGGACCACCTTGGAGCCCATCGCCTCGAGGACCGGGGCGGCCGCTGCGTACGCCTCGGGGGTGCCGCCCACGAGGATGGCCAGGGTGCCCTCAGCAGCTCCCATCGGTCCGCCCGAGACAGGTGCGTCGAGCACGTCGACGCCGTGGGGCTCAGCGGTCGCCGCGAGCTCGGCCGGGGTGTCCGGGGCGACCGTGGAGTGCACCAGGACCGTGAGCGGGTCGCCCTCGGGACGGTCGCCGACGGCGGCGAGCACCTCGGTGAGCACCTGGCGGACCTGGTCGTCGTCGCGCACCATCACGCTCAGCACGTCGACGGCCGAGGCCAGCTCGGCGACCGAGGCCGCGGTCTTGGCACCGGCGGCGCCGAGCTCGGCAACCGGCTCGGCGGCGATGTCGTGGACCCACAGCTCGATCCCGTCGGTGCCCGCCA
Source organism: Nocardioides sp. NPDC054178 (assembly GCF_055585005.1). NCBI lineage: Bacteria > Bacillati > Actinomycetota > Actinomycetes > Propionibacteriales > Nocardioidaceae > Nocardioides > Nocardioides sp. NPDC054178. The sequence goes on along the minus strand of NZ_JBVJKY010000003.1, from coordinate 427,880 downwards.
GCTGGAGCGCCATCGGCCTGCCGATGTTGCCGAGCCCCACGAACCCCGCGCGGATTCCGGTCACGGGGTTCACAGCCGGAAGGTCCCGCCGCCGTCGACGGCGATGATCTGTCCCGAGATCCACGAGGACTCCTCGGAGAGGAGGAACTTCGCGGTCCCGACCATGTCCTCGGTGGTGCCGAGGCGCTTGATCGCCATGCCCTTCGTCATCTCTCGCGCCGCATCGCCGGCCTGGACCCGGGTCGCCTCGGTGTCGGTCGGCCCCGGCGCGATCGCGTTGACCCGGATGTTCATCCCGCCGAGCTCGTGGGCGAGCTGCTGGGTCAGGCCGTTGATGCCGACCTTGGCCAGGCCGTAGAAGCCGGAGTAGAGATAGGCGGCGGTGGAGGACTGGTTGACGATCGCCCCGCCGCCGCGCTTCTGCATCGCCGGGTAGACGGCTCGGGTCATCACCAGGGCGCCGTCGAGGTTCACGCCCATGAACTTCCGGTAGTAGTCCCAGTCGACGGTGATCAGCAGGTCGAAGGCCATGTCGCCGTAGATCGCGGCGTTGTTGACCAGCCCGTCGATGCCGCCGTACGCCTCGGTCGTCTCCGCCACCAGCGCCGCGGCCGACGCGTGGTCGGAGACATCGCAGCGGACGAACCTGGCGACGCCGCCGGCGGCCTCGATCTCCTTGGCGACCTGCTGCCCCTTCTCCTCGTTCAGGTCGGCGACGACGACGGCGGCCCCCTCGGCGGCCAGCCCCTTGGCGTACGCCTCCCCGATCCCCTGCGCCGCCCCCGTCACGACGACGACCTTGCCCTCAAACCTCATCCGTCACTCCTTCTTCTCCCCCGCCGAGTCGGCGCGTCCTGACATCAATCCCTGTCGAGTCGGCGCGTCCTGACATCGATCTCCGTCGAGTCGGCGCGTTATAACGAGCCGACTCGACGGGCATTTTCGTCAGGATGAGCCGACTCGGCTTCATGCGGGCTCCGCGATCAGCTTGGTCTCGAGGTACTCCTCGAAGCCTTCGACACCCATCTCCCGGCCGAGGCCGGACTGCTTGTAGCCGCCGAAGGGCGCGTCCGGTCCGAACCACTGACCGCCGTTGACACCGATCGTGCCGGTGCGGATCCGGGCGGCCACGGACTTCGCGCGCTCCAGCGACCCGGACTCGACCGAGCCGGAGAGTCCGTAGGGCGAGTCGTTGGCGATGCGTACGGCATCGTCGTCGCCGTCGTGGGCGATGACCGTGAGCACGGGGCCGAAGATCTCCTCCCGGGCGACGCGGGCGGTGTTGTCGAGGCCGGCGACGACGGTGGGCTCGATCCAGAAGCCGTCCGCCAGGTCGCCCGACCGGGCCGCGACGGCGCCGCCGGTGGCGAAGCGGCCACCCTCCTCCTGCGCGAGCGCGAGGTAGCCGAGGATCCGGTCGCGCTGGACCGCGGAGATCACCGGGCCGCAGATCGTGCCGGCATCGGCCGGGTCGCCCGCGCCGAGCGAGGCCATCGTCGCGGCGGCCGCCTCCACGGCCGCGTCGTAGGACTCGCGGGGCACCAGCAGCCGGGTGGTCAGAGCACAGCCCTGACCTGCGTGGACGGCGACCGAGAAGGCCGCCATCGAGGCGGCCGAGGCGACGTCGGCATCGTCGAGGACGATCGCCGCGGACTTGCCGCCGAGCTCGAGGAAGACCTTCTTCAGGCTGGGTGCCGCGGCCGCCATGATCGCCCGGCCGGTGGCCGTCGAGCCGGTGAAGGAGACCAGGTCGACCCGCGGGTCCTCGGCCAGCATCGCGGCCACCCGGTTGTCGCGCGGGGTGACGACGTTGAACACGCCCGGCGGGAGGTCGGTGTGCTCGGCCGCCAGGCGCCCGAGCTCTGCGGCCAGCCACGGCGTGTCCGGGGCGGGCTTGAGGATCACCGTGTTGCCCGCCGCCAGCGCCGGGCCGATCTTGGCCAGGTTGATCTGGTTGGGGAAGTTCCACGGCGTGATCGCCGCGACGACCCCGACGGCCTCCTTGCGCACCGTGCGGCGCGAGGAGATCCCCATCGTGACCCCGACACCGAGGTCGCGCTCCCACTCGTAGGACTCGGCCAGGTCGATCGTCCACCTCAACGTCTCGACGGGGGTGTCGAACTGGGGGCCGGCCACCAGGAACGCCGGCGCACCGACCTCGGCGGTGGTCAACTCACGCAGCGCCTCGGCGTTGTCGAGGATCGCCTGATGGAGCTGGCGCAGGCACCGGACCCGGAACGCCACGTCGCTCGACCAGTCCGTCTCGTCGAAGGCCTTGCGCGCGGCGGCGATGGCCGCGTCCATGTCCGCGGCCGTCGAGTCGGGTGCGCGCCCGATCTCGGCACCCGTGGCCGGGTTGAGGATGGCGTACGTCTCGCCGGAGCTCGCTACGCCGAGCTTGCCGTCGACCAGCTGCTGGGCGGGCGGGTTGGTGGGGTTCCTGGTCGTCACACGGGCTCCTGGGTCACGAAGTTCCCGGCCGCCACGGGCGGCGGCCAGACGGTCGAGGGCAGGTCGGCGAGGCGGTAGTGGCCGGGCTGCTCGATCCCGTTGAGCGACATCCGCTCCAGCAGCCCGGCGGTCGCCTTCTTGGCCTTGACGATGTCGAGGAAGGTGGTCGCCGTGGACCCGAGGTCGAACCAGTCCCGCTGCCAGGCGAACTCCAGCCCGTCGCCGTCGGGCCGCGGCGCGACGCCGAACCAGGAGCCGCCGATCCCGAGGATCTCGTACTCCTCCCCCGTCGCGTCGTCGACGATCCCGGCCCGCTGGCGCCAGAAGCCGATCACCATCGCGTTGACGTCGTCGATCACGGTCGCCTGGTAGTCGTAGTGCCAGCCCTCGAGGCCGGCCATCTCGGTGCCGAGCGCCCACTCCCGGATCTGCTCGCGGCCCACGGCCATGAAGTGCTCGTCGGGGGTGTACATCCAGCCGTACGTCGCGTCCTCGGCGTACGCATCGGCCAGCTGCGACCACTCACCCTCAACCTCAGCCTTACGGTTGAGAGCGAGCCAGTCGGCCCAGAACGCCTCGATCTCGGCGCGGTTCAGGTCAGGCATTCAGTCCTCCAGGGTGAGAGCGAAAGCAGGGCAGTACTTGACGGCCGCACGTGCCGCCACGAGCTGGTCGGCCGACGGCTCGGTGACGCGTACGACGACCTGGTAGCTGTCCTCGTCGTAGCCGAAGAGCTCCGGAGCCTCGGCAAGGCACTCCTGGTGCCCCTGGCAGAGTCCCAGGTCAGCGACGAGCTTCATGCTCGCCTCCGGTAGCGGACGCGGCAGGGCTGCTGGAGCTGGATCACCATCTTGGTGAAGTCGTCGGCGTAGGACTCCAGCGGCTGCGCGGCCTCGAAGGTGTAGTCGCGCAGGACGACCGAGAAGATCGCCTTCATCTGCATCATCGCGAACGCGTTGCCGACGCAGCGGTGCTTGCCGGCGCCGAACGGGATCCAGGTCCAGCGGTTCTGCATGTCCTCCTGGCGAGGGTCGAGGTAGCGGCTCGGGTCGAAGGACTCGGCCTTCGGGAAGTCGTCCTCGATCCGGTTGGAGACCCGCGGGGAGGCGGCGAGCAGGGTGCCGGCCGGGATCGTCTCGCCGAGCAGCTCGAAGTCCTCGCGCACCAGCCTCATCAAGATGATCAGCGGCGGATGGAGCCGCAGGGTCTCCTTCAGCGCCGCCTCCAGCACCGGGATCGAGCGCAACGCCTGGAAGCTCACCTCCGCACCGTCCGCGTAGAGGTCGTCGAGCTCGGCGACGACCTCGTCCATCACCGACGGGTTGCGGAGCAGCTCGATCATCGCCCACGACGCGGTCCCCGAGGAGGTGTGGTGCCCGGCGAACATCATCGAGATGAAGATGCCGGTGATCGTGTCGGTGTCCATCTCGATCGAGATCAGCACGTCGAGCAGGTCGCGCTCCTCGCGCGGCACCTTGCCGCGGGCGACCCGCTTGTCGATGATCGCCTGGACGAGCGCGACCAGCCTCTCCCGGGCGGCGTCGCGCATCCGGAAGTTGTCGATGTCGGCATGGGCATCGACGTACGCGATCGCGTCGGTGCCGTGCTCCAGCTCGTGGTAGTGCTGGGCGAAGGAGGAGTCCAGCTCCTCGCGGAACGGCTTGCCGACCAGGCAGGCCGAGGTGGTGTAGATGGTCAGCTCGGCGAAGAAGTCGAGCAGGTCGATCTCGCCCTCCTCGCCCCAGCCGGCGATCATCCGGCGGATCTCGGCCTCGATCGTCTGCGCGTGCCCGCGCATCATGTCGCCGCGCAGCGCCTGGTTCTTCAGCATCTGCTGCCGCTCCTCCGGAGAGGCGTCGAAGACGACGCCCTTGCCGAAGATCGGCGTCATGAACGGGTACGCCGCCGCCTGGTCGAGCACGTCGTCGGGCGCCCGGAAGAACGCCTCATTGGCCTCGGCCCCGGTGACCAGGACGACGTCCTTGTCGGCGAGGCGGAAGCGCCCGAGGTCGCCGCACTCGTCGCGGACGCGGGTGAACAGCGAGATCGGGTCGACCCGCATCTCGGGCAGGTGTCCGGTGCCGCGGATGATCTCGGGGACGCTCGGGTCCTGGTCGTCCAGGACGGTGGAGACGGTGGGGATCGTCATCGTGCCTCCTGCACAGGGGCTTCGGGGTTGACGTCGATGGTGCTGATGTGGATTCCGCGCCTGGCGGTCACGACCGAGGTGATCGCGTCGGCCAGCGCGCGGGCCTTGAGGAAGTGCGGGTGCCGCGCGAGACCCCATCTGACCCACTGCTCCAGGACGAACCCGCCGAGCTCGGCGGGCCACTCGTTGCCGATGTCGGAGTGGGTGGGGCCGGGGCGGACGATGGACGCTCTCACCCCAGTGCCTTCGAGCTCCATCTGGAGCGCGTTGACCATGCCTTCCAGGCCCCACTTGGAGGCTGCGTACGCCCCCATGAACGGCCGCGGCTTCACCGCCACGTCGGAGGAGAGGAAGACCAGGTCGCCGCGCTGCCGCTCGATCATCCCGGGCCCGAAGGCACGCAGGACCCGATGGGCGCCGAGCAGGTTGACGTCCACCTGGCCCGCGAAGGTCTCCGTGGGCACGTCGACGGTCGCTCCCGGGTGGGTGACGCCGGCGTTGCTCACCACGACCTCGACGTCCCCGAGGTCGGCGACCACCTTCGCGGCGAACTCGGCGACCGAGTCGTCGGAGGTCACGTCGAGCGGGTGCGCGACCGCCTCTCCCCCGTCGGCGCGGATCGCGGCGGCGACCTCCTCGATCCGCTCGACCCGCCGTGCTCCCAGCGCGACCGGGAACCCAGCGGTGGCCAGCGCCTTCGCTGTCTCCGCGCCGATCCCGGAGGAGGCGCCGGTGATCACCGCCGGGCGGCGCTCGGGCTGGGCGTACTTCATGCGTCCTCCCTGGATGCTGACCGAGCTACCTCGGTGAGCATCCGCCCCGTTCATCGCGTCCTCCAGGTGAACGTGACGGGCAGCTCGGCGAACCCGCGCACACTCGTGGAGTGCACCCGGACGGCGCGATCGGCGTGGACCTCGAACCCGGACGTACGCCGCACCAGCTCCGCCAGCACGACCTTGGCCTCGAGCCGGGCGAGGTTGGCACCGAGACAGAAGTGCCGGCCGACGCCGAAGCTCATGATCCGGCCGAGCTCGTCGGCGGGGCGGTGGATGTCGAAGACGTCCGGGGCGGTGAAGGCGCGCTCGTCGCGGTTGGCCGAGCCGAGCAGGACGAGCAGCTTCGACCCGGCCGGAACGACCTGGCCGTGGAGCTCGACGTCCTCGGCGACGTAGCGGGCAAGCATCTGACTGGAGGTGTCGTGGCGCAGGGTCTCCTCGATCCACGACGCCACCGGCGCGGTGTCCTCGGGATCGGCGAACACGTCGGCCAGCTGAGCCGGGTGGGCGCCCAGGTGGAAGAGCGCGTTGCCGAGCAGCTTGGTGGTGGTCTCGTTGCCGGCCACGACCATCAGGAACAGGAACGCGATCACCTCGTGGTCGAGCAGCCGCTCGCCGTCCACCTCGGCCTCGACGAGAGCCGAGGTGAGGTCCTGGCTCGGCTGCTTGCGCCGGTGCGCGACCATCTCGGCGTAGTAGCCGATCAGCTCCAGCGCGGCCGTCATCCCGGCCTCCGGCACATCACGTACGCCGTCCTCCCGGTGCACCACGAGGTCGGCCAGCCGCCGCACCTCGTCGCGGTCGGCGACGGGCACGCCCATCATCTGCGAGATCACGTCCATGGGGAGCTTGCCGGCGAGCTCCGCGATCCAGTCGGCCTCGGCACCCACCTGCGCCAGCGCGTCGAGGTAGTGGTCGGCGAGCTCCTGGATCTGCGGGGCCAGCTCACGGACACGCCGGGGCGTGAACCCCGCCGAGACCAGCTTCCGCAGCCGGGTCTGCTCCTTGCCGTCCAGAGCGAGGAAGGACATCACCCGGTGGGCGTCGGCGTTCCAGGCGCTGGCATCGAGGGAGACCCCCATCCGGTTGGAGAAGGTGACGTCGTTCTTCACCGCGGCGTGCACGTCGGCGTGACGCGAGAGCGCCCAGAAGTCGTCGGCAGCGTTGTAGTAGAGCGGGGCCTCGTCCCGCAGCCGGGCATAGACCGGGTAGGGGTCCTCGTGGAAGTCGTAGTCATAGGGGTCGAAGATCTCGGTGGTGGTGCTGGTCATCTCACTCCATCTCGACAGGCTCGATACGCGCATCTCGGCCGACGATGACGGCGACGACCGGAGCGAGCCGGTCGGCCATCTCGTCATAGGTCATCAGGCCCATGCCCGCCTGGAGCAGCGCCCCGGAGAAGGCGAGCAGCAGGGCTTCTCGCTCCGCCTCGGACGCACCCTCACCCAGCGCCGCCGCGAACCGGGCGGCGAACTCGGCCCCGATCCGCAGCCGCAGCCGCTCGACGGCGGAGTCGCTGCCCAGCAGCGCCGGCGTGACCGCCGCGGCGAGCGCCGGCTCCTCCGCGATCCGGGTGGTCAGGCTGCGTACGGCTGCCTGCACCCGCTCCACACGAGACCCGGTCTCCTCGACCGGCGGCGCCTGGGTCAGATGGCGCCAGAAGAGCTCGGCGAAGAGGTGGTTCCGGGAGGCGAGGTAGGTGTAGGCCGTGGCCGGGGAGACCCGGGCCCGCGCGGCGACCGACCGGATGGTCAGCGCCTCGTGGCCCACCTCGCGCAGCTCCTCCAGACCGGCAGCGAAAACTCGCTCGGTCGTCTCCGCCTGGCGGCTGCTCGTTGCGCTGGACACGTGTCCAGATTAGAACACGTTCTCGTTTCAGGCAAGGGGTGAACGGCACCGGATCCGGGTACCGCACCGGTATGCCGAGAACAGATGTGCTGGGCGAGGAGCTCCAGCGACAGCGCGACGTCCTCAAGCTGGTCGGCGCGACGCTGAAGGCCGCCGAGATCCCGTTCGCGCTGGCCGGCGGGTACGCGGTCTGGACCCGAGGCGGCCCCGAGAGCACCCACGACGTGGACTTCGTGCTCCCCCAGGAGTGCGTCGAGGACGCCGTGAGGAACCTGGTCGAGAACGGGATGGATCGGGTCGGCGCCCCCGAGGACTGGCTGGTGAAGGTCGGTCACGACACGGTGGTCGTGGACCTGATCCACCGGCTCCCGACCGGGCCCGTCGACGAGGAGCTGCTGACGCGGTGCACGGAGCTGCCGGTCGACTCGGTCACCATGCCCGTGATGTCCGCGACGGACCTGCTCATCTCGCGCATGCTGGCCCTGAGCGAGCATGCCTGCGACCTCTCCCCGATCCTCGGCTCCGCCCGTGCCCTGCGCGAGCAGGTCGATTGGCGGCTGGTGCGGCAGGAGGCGAAGCGGAGCCCCTTCGCGCAGGCCGCGATCGGCCTGCTGGACGCGCTCGCCATCATGGAAGGAAGCAGCATGGGAGGCGACGATGCCTGACCCGATTCGTGTGGCAGCAGTGGGTGACGTACATCTGGCCGACGACCTGCGCGGCCGCTACGCCCCGCTCCTCACCGACATCTCCGAGGAGGCCGACGTCCTGCTGGTCGCCGGAGACCTCACCCAGCACGGGACGGTCGAGGAGGCGCAGGCGTTCGCCGACGAGTTCGACGCCGCCGACGTGCCCGTCCTCGTCGTGCTCGGCAACCACGACTACCACTCCGGGGCCGAGCGGGACATCACCAAGCTGCTGGAGGAGCGGGGCGTGACCGTCCTCGAAGGCAGCTCGACCACCATCGACACCGATGCCGGCCGCCTCGGCGTCGCCGGCATCAAGGGCTTCTGCCTCGGCTTCGTCGGCCGGAGCGCCGCCGACTTCGGCGAACCCGAGATGAAGGCCTTCACCGGCCACGGCATCGAGACCGCCACCCTCCTGCGCGGAGCCCTCGACGACCTCGCCACCGAGGAGCCGGACGTGACCGTCGCGCTGTCGCACTTCTCCCCCGTCGACGACACGCTCGTCGGCGAGCCGAAGGAGATCTGGCCGTTCCTCGGCAACTACCGGCTCGGTGAGGCGATCGACGAGACGGGTGTCGACCTGGCGGTCCACGGACACGCCCATGCCGGGCGCGAGAAGGGCCTCACCCCGGCCGGGGTGCCCGTACGAAACGTCGCCCAACCCGTCATCCAGGCGGCGTTCCGTGTCTACGACGTCGTCCCCAGGAGGTCGGCATGAACGAGCAGAAGACACGAGATCTCGAGCGCGCGATCGCGACCGACCCGCGCACCCACGAGCTGGGCATCCGGGTCCAGGTACGCGGCGACCACCTCGTGGTCTCCGGCGAGGTGGCCTCCGAGGAGCGCCGGGCCACGGTGCTCGAGGTCGTCAGGGAGCACGAGCCCGGGCTCGACGTCGTCGACCACATCATGCTCAGCGCCGAGCCCGGACCGGGAGGGCCCGACCACGAGCAGATCGACCCACCCCGAAGGAGCTGATCATCGATGAACGGCACCATCGTCGCGGTCGTGGTAGGGATGATCCTGTTCTGGAGCGTCCTCACGCTCATCGCAGCGCTCCTCGACCGGCGCCGCAGCCGTCAGGTGGACGACGACCTGGCCGAGATGGACCGCAGACACCACCTGGTCGGCCGCGACCGGTACGGGAGCTTCGACCAGCGGACCCGCTGATCCCGCTCAAGCGCCCGGTGGCAGTCGGGTGAAGTCGGGCTCCCGCCCCTCGGCGAAGGCGACGAGCGCCTCGATGTTGGCGGGCCCGCCGAGCAGCTCGGCGAACTTGGCGTTCTCGAGCTCCCGAGCGGCCTCGATCCCGGGGCGCAGCGAAGCGGTCATCGTCTCCTTGACCGCCACCAGGCTGCTGATCGGCCTCGCGGCGAGCGTGGCGGCGTGGCTCCAGGCGACCTCGAGGAGCTCCTCGGGTTCGGTGACGCGCCAGACGAGCCCCATCTCGTGGGCCTCCTCGGCGCTGAACCAGTCCCCCGACATCAGCATCCAGGCGGCGTTCTGACGTCCGATCAGCCGCGGGAACAGGAAGCTGGAGGCCGCCTCCGGCGCCACCCCGAGCGTGGTGAACGGCGTCTTGAACCTCGCCTTCGTCGAAGCGAAGACCAGGTCGGCGAAGCCGAGGAGGGTCACCCCGATGCCGAGCCCCAGGCCGTTGACCGCGACGACCAGCGGCTTGGAGAACGCGGCCAGCGAGTCGACGAGGCCGATGAACCCGTGCGATGCGCCGTCGTCGGCACCCGAGGCGGTCTCCTTCATCTCGACGAGGTCGGTGCCGGCCGAGAACGCCCGACCGGTCCCGGTCAGCAGCACGACCGCCACCTCCGGATCCTCGTCGGCCTCGCGCAGCCCCTCGGCCAGGGCGACGTAGAGCCCCTGGCTGAAGGCGTTGAGCTGGTCGGGACGGTTGAGGGTCAGCGTGCGGACGCGGTCGCGGTCCTCGCTCAGCAGCAGATCAGACATGTGCGGGTCCTCCTAGCGGCCGAGGATCAGGTCGGCGGCGCGCTCCCCGATCATGATCGAGGGCGCGTTGGTGTTGCCACCGGTGATCGAGGGCATCACGCTCGCGTCGGCGACGCGCAGGCCGTCGATGCCCAGCACCTTCAGCGACGGGTCGACCACGGCGCGCTCGTCCGAGCCCATCCGGCAGGTGCCGACGCCGTGGTAGACGCTGTGCACGATGTTGGGCAGCAGCTCACGGGTCGCCTCCGGGGTGGCGTAGGACGGTCCCGGGGAGATCTCGCCCTGGCTATCCCCGAGACCCACCATCATCTCGCGCACCTTCGCGATCCCGTCCAGGAGCACCTCGGTGTCCTTGCCCGACGTCAGGTAGGCCGGGTCGAGCAGCGGGTGCGCCAGCGGGTCGGCGCTGGCCAGGCGTACGGTGCCGCGGCTCTCGGGGTAGATCAGCGTCGGCAGGATGCACAGACCGGGCTTGCTCGTCGGCGGCCGGATGGCCTTGTCGCCGTCCTGGTTCGGGAACGGGTAGACCCAGTAGAGGACGTGCAGCTGCAGGTCGGGGACCTGATCGGCCAGGGCGCTGCGTACGAACCCGAAGGCCTCGAACTGCGAGCCGGCCGCCCAGCCCTTGCGGGTGAGCCGCGACTTCGCGAAGCCGGCGGCGAAGTAGGCGGGCGTGGGCCGGCGCAGCGCCGAGTCCATCCGGAACGAGACCGGCACGAAGAGGTGGTCGTGGAAGTTGTCGCCCACCGGAAGGTCGGCGTGGACCTGGATGCCGTGGTCGCGGAGGTGGTCGGAATGGCCGATCCCGGAGAGCATCAGCAGGTGCGGGGAGCCGTAGACACCGGCCGCGACGATGACCTCACGGGTCGCCCGGATGGTCTGCTTGTCGCCGTCGGCCCCGACGACCTCGACGCCGGTGGCGCGCGAGCCCTCGATCCGAACGCGGGTGACCTGGGCCTTCGTCAGGACCAGCAGGTTGTCCAGGGGATCCTCGCGCAGGTACGCCTTCGACGCCGAGTATCTGCGTCCCTCCGACGCAGACAGCTGAACGACGCCGACCCCCTCCTGCTCCTTGCCGTTGTAGTCGTCGAGGGCACCGACCCCGAGCCGCTTCGGCGCCTCGTCGAGCCAGGTCTGCGTCGCCGGGGTGAGGTCCTTCTGGTAGCGCACCTTGACCGGTCCGCCCTCGCCACGGAACTCGTCCGCGCCGCCCTCGAAGTCCTCCATCCGCTTGAACGCCGGCAGCACGTCGTCGTAGGACCATCCGGTCGCGCCGTCAGCCGCCCAGTCGTCGAAGTTCTGGCGGTTGCCGCGCACCCAGAGCATGCCGTTGATCGAGGACGAGCCGCCCAGCACCTTGCCACGCGTCATCGGGATGACCCGGTCGAGGGCCGCGCTCTGCGGGACCGACTTGTAGCCCCAGTCGACCAGCTTCTTCAGCTGTGGCGTGGAGAGCATGGCCGCGACCGCTCCGGGGAGCTCGAGCAGGTTCTTGATCCCGAAGGCGGTGTCCTTGGTGCCCGCCTCGATCACGATCACGCTGGCACCGCTCTCGGCCAGCCTGCGGGCGGTGGCGCAGCCCGCACTCCCGGCGCCTACGACGATGTAGTCGGCTTCCATCTTCACTTCTCTCTCCCGGTGATCCCTTCCGCAAAGACTAGAACACGTTCTACTGTTGTGTCATGCGCCACGGCATCGTCCTGTTCACCTCGGACCGCGGCATCGCGCCCGCCGAGCTCGCCACCGCCGCCGAGGAGCGTGGCTTCGACACGTTCTACGTGCCCGAGCACACCCACATCCCGGTGCGCCGCGACGCCCTGCACCCCACTGGCGGCGCCGAGCTCCCCGACGACCGCTACCTGCGTACGCTCGACCCCTGGGTGACGCTCGGGACGTGCGCGGCCGTGACGTCGAGGATCGGGCTCTCGACCGCGGTCGCCCTCCCGGTCGAGTCGGACCCGATCACGCTCGCCAAGACGATCGCGACCCTCGACCACCTCTCCGGCGGCCGGGTATCACTGGGCGTCGGGTTCGGCTGGAACACCGACGAGCTCGCCGACCACGGCATCCCCGGCGACCGTAAGCGCACCGCCCTCAAGGAGTATCTGGAGGCGATGCGCGCACTGTGGACCGAGGAGGAGGCGGCCTATGACGGCGAGTTCGTCTCCTTCGGCCCATCCTGGGCCTACCCGAAGCCTCCGCAGGGCCGGATCGCGACGATCGTCGGCGCCGGCGGCGGACCCAAGACGCTGCGCTGGATCGCCCGCAACGCGGAAGGCTGGATGTCGACGCCGACCGAGGCCGGCATCGGCGACAAGGTGAAGACGCTGCAGGACGAGTGGGAGTCGGCCGGCCGCGAGGGCAAGCCCGAGGTCCGCGTGCTCGTCGCCAAGCGCCCCACACCCGAGGACCTGACCGAGTGGTCGGTGGCCGACGAGCTGATCTGGGGCGTCCCGGACGCCGAGCCGGCCACCGTCCTCACCTACCTCGACAAGCTCGCCGGCCGACTGGACCTGGCCTGACCGCCCGCCGACTCGGCGTCATCGGCTCGCGAGTACGTCATCGAGGAAAGTCACCACGCGGGCCAGGCCGGCCCGCGATGCGGGCGAGATCCCGGGCAGGGTGAGGTACGCATGGGTCGCCAGCCGCGGGCGGTGGACGGCGACCTCCACCCCGGCCGTACGCAGCGCCGCGGCGTAGCGCTCGGCGTGCGAGCGCATCGGGTCGAACCGAGCGGTGAGCACCAGCGCGGGCGGCAGACCCTCGTGGGACGACGCCCGCAGCGGCGAGGCCGCCCACTCCTCGGCGCGCGACCCGTCGCCGCCGAGGTAGTGCTCCACGATCCCGCCCAGCCCCGGGCCACGCAGGCCGACGAGATCGACGAGCGGATAGATCAGCACCTGGCCGCGGATCTGCGACTCGCCCTCGTCACGGGCACGCAGCGCCAGGACCGCCGCCAGCGTGCCCCCGGCACTGTCGCCCAGCACGGCGATCCTCGTCGGGTCGGCCCCCAGCTCGTCCGCGTTCGCCACGACCCACATCAGCACCGACCAACAGTCCTCGACAGCCGCCGGATAGGGATGCTCCGGGGCGAGCCGGTAGGCCGGTGCGACCACGACCGCGCCGGTGCGGGCCGCGATCCGGCCTGCCATCCACCGCGACTGCTCGGGCGATCCCCAGCACCAGCCGCCACCATGGAACGCCAGCACGATCGGCCGCCCCGAGGACGGGCCGGCCCGCGGGGTGTGGATGAGCAGCCGGATGCCACCGGCCCAGGCCTCGCGCACCGCCGCGCCCGGTTCGTCCGCCCCGAAGACCCAGGTCAGGCGGCGGTTCGCCAGCAGCGCCGCCCGCCGCTCACGCAGCTCGACCAACCTGTCCACACCGCGATCCTGCACGTCGACGGCGGTCCTCGCCATGACATCCGGCCGACGGGCGGCGGAACGGAGACCCACGACCAGGCCATTTATAGAACACGTTCTACTATACTGAGGTCATGAGTGACATCAGCGAGATCGAGCAGCTCAAGTACCGCTACGTACGCCTCCTCGACACCAAGCAGTGGGACGAGTTCGCCACCTGCTTCAGCGATGACGCCACCGCCGACTACGCCGGCCTCTCGTTCACCTCACCGGCCGAGCTGGTCGACTACATGCGCACCAACCTGCCCGCCGAGATCATCACGATGCACCACCTCCACCATCCTGAGATCGAGGTCGACGGCGATGCGGCCACCGGCCGCTGGTACCTCTACGACAAGGTCTTCGCCCCCGCCTTCGAGTTCGCCCTCGAGGGTGCCGCCTTCTACGCGGACCGCTACGTCCGTACGCCGCAGGGCTGGCGCATCTCCCACACCGGCTACGAGCGCACCTGGGAGCTCACCACCAGCCTGAAGGACCAGCCGCACGCGAAGTTCACCGGCCCCGGCGGACCGGCCACGCACGCCTGACGGCACCGGTAGGTTCGTGCACATGCGGATCGCCTTCGGAGCCGACGACGAGAACGAGACGACCCGAGCCGTGCTCGCCGAGCTGCGGGAGCGCGGGGAGGTCGAGGTCATCGAGACCGACTCCTGGCCCGACCTCGGCGCCGGCATCGGCCGGGCGGTCGTCGAGGGCCGCGCCGAGGTCGGCGTGGTGATGTGCTGGACCGGCACCGGCACGGCGATCGCCGCCAACAAGGTTCCCGGCGTGCGCGCCGCCCTCGCCTGGGATCCCTGGATCGCCCGCGGCGCCCGGCTGTGGAACGACGCCAACGTCTTGGCGATGAGCCTCAAGCGCCTGGCTCCCGACGTCGCGGTCGAGGTCACCCGGGCCTTCCTCGACGAGACCGACCCCGACCCCGAGGAAGCCGCCGCGATCAGCCGCCTCGGCGAGCTCTGAGCGCGAGAGGGTCGAGGCCGGAGCCAGGGCTCACCAGTTCACCTCATGACACTGCCGGGTCGGGGCGGTCTCGGTCTGGAGGGTGGCGTGCTCGATGCGGTGCCGGGTGGCGAGCGCGGTCTGAGCATCGGCCAGCACGACCTGCGCATCGCTGCCGGCGTCCAGGACGAGATGGGCGGTGGCGACGTGCATCCCGGACGTCAACGTCCACAGGTGCAGGTCGTGGACGCCGGCCACACCCGCGACCGCTTCGAGGTCGGCAACGACCTGGTCGACCTCCATGCCGTCGGGGACGTGCTGGCCGAGGACCGCCAGCACCTGACGCCCCAGGGCGAGGGCGCGTACGGCGACGAAGACCCCGATCGCGACGGCCACCGCCGTGTCCCACCACGGTTGCCCGGTGGCAGCGACCAGCAGCGCGGCCACGATCACCCCGACGCTTCCGGCCGCGTCGGCGACCACCTCGAAGTAGGCCCCCTTGAGGTTGAGCGACTCGCTCGCCCCCGCGCGCAGGAGCAGCATCGAGACCAGGTTGACGGCCAGGCCGATCGCGCCGACCACGAGCATCGCCCCGGTCTGAACCTCGGCCCCCTCCCCGATGCGGCCGACGGCCTCGAGCACCACGTACGCGGCGACCCCGAGCATCACCAGGACGGTCAGTCCGGAGGCGAACACCTCGACCCGGTAGGAGCCGTAGGTGCGGCGACCGGTGGTGTCGGCGCGGGTGGCGATCCGGGTCGCGACCAGCGCCGCACCCAGCGCGACGACGTCCGCGGTCATGTGGCCGGCGTCCGAGATCAGCGCCAAGGACCCCGACCACAGCCCGGCGACGAGCTCGACGACCAGGAACGCCGCCACCATGGCGAAGGTGACGGCCAGCCGCCACCGGTGCCGACCGCCGGCGTGGCCCACCGCGGCGCCGTGACCATGACCGTGGCCCATCAGCCGCGGTCCTGCTCGGCGGAGTCGTGGCACGCCTCCGGATCGGTGACCAGGATCAGGTCGTGCAGGTCGGCCAGCGCGTGCGCGATGCGGCCGTCGGCGAGCTCGTAACGGGTGCGCCGGCCCTCGGGGACGGCGACGACCAGGCCGCAGCCGCGCAGGCAGGCCAGGTGGTTCGACATCGACTGACGGGTCACCCCCAGCGAGTCGGACAGCTCGGCCGGGTAGGCCGGGCCCTCGCGCAGCTGCATCAGGACCCGGGCCCGGGTCGCGTCGGAGAGGGCGTGCCCGAACCGGGCGAGAGCGTCGAGCGAGGAGGTGGTGGCGGCGACCATGCCGCCACAGTACAGCGGATCATGTATTCAGAGAAACCTGAACCATGCCCGACCGATCAGCCCAGCTCCCGGTAGCTGCTGCGGAAGAACAGCAGCGGCTCGGTGCCGGCACCCTCCTCGAGGTCCAGGACGCGGCCGACGACGAGGTAGTGGTCGCCCTCCTCGTGGACCGAGTGCACGGCGCAGTCGAGATAGCCGACCGCCCCATCCAGGTGCGGGTCGCCGTGATGTGCCGACGGGGTCCAGGAGATGTCGGCGTACTTGTCCGCGGCCCGCGAGGCGAACTGGTTCGAGACGGCCTCCTGGCCGGCGGCGAGGATGTTGACCGAGAAGTGCCCGGCGCGACGGATCCGGGCCCAGGCCCGCGAGGACTTGGTCGGCGCGAAGAGGATGAGCGGTGGTCGCAGCGAGACCGAGGAGAAGGACTGGCAGGTCATCCCGACGGGCCCTTCCGCGGTCTGCGCCGCGATCACGGTGACCCCCGAGGCGAACCGGCCCAGCACCGTACGGAACCGGGCATCCGCCTCGGCGTCGGCGGGGGTCTCCGGTGGCGACGGTGGCGCCTCGAAGTCGAAGCGACCGTGGAAGGACTCGATCAGCTCCGGATGCGGCCAGCCCTCGGCGGCATCGGGAGACATCCCATCAGGCACCTCTATACGCATACCCGATCACTGGCCTACGCCGAAGTCGTGGCCCCAGTACGAGACGGCCGTGGACTCCCGGGCGACCCAGCTCTGGTCGTCGACCTTCAGCCCCTCGGTGCCGAACTCGATGTCGAAGCCGCCCGGCGACTTCACGTAGAAGGAGACCATCTCGTCGTTCATGTGCCGACCGAGCGTGGCCGAGAGCTTGGCGCCGTACTTCTTCACCCGCTCCAGCGCCCGGCCGACGTCGTCGAGCTTGTCGACCTCGAGCATGATGTGGACGCACTTGGAGTCGTTGGGGAACGGCAGGAACGCCAGCGAATGGTGGCGCGGGTTGATCCCGAGGAAGCGCAGCCAGATCTTCGTGCCGGGCTCCTTGCCGGCGAACTCGCCGGGCATGCTCATCGAGTCCCGCAGCCGGAACCCGAGCGTGTCGCGGTAGAACTCCAGCGCCTCGACGTCGTCGGAGACCGGGATCACCACGTGGCCCATCCCCTGCTCGCCGGTGACGAAGGTGTGGCCGTAGGGCGAGACCGCGGGGCGGCGCTCGTAGGTGATGCCGTGGAAGAGCTCGAAGACGTTGTCGAAGGGGTCGCGGAAGCGCAGCATCTCCTGCACCCGGCGCTCGGCGAGCTCCTCGGGGGTGCCCTCCTCCACCTCGACGCCGGACTTCTCCAGGTGCTCGCGCGCCTGGGCCAGCGCGGTGTGGTCGGCGACCTCCCAGCCGACGCAGCTGAGCTGGTCCACCTCGCCGGGCTCGATCACGAGCCGGGCCGAGACCTCGTCGATGCGGTAGTACAGATGGTCCGGGTTCGGGCCCTTGGCCGTCACCAGACCGAGGACCTTCTCCGCGAACGTACGCCACGCCTCCAGGTCGGTGCTGGTGACGCGTACGTAGCCCATGGACTTCAGGTCGATCGTCATCACTTCTCCTTGGGAGTACGTTCGCGGTGCCTCTTCAAGAACGAGACCGCGATCTCGCGGAACTCGTCGGCGGCCTCGATCTGTGCCCAGTGCCCACAACGCGGGAAGACATGCAGCTGCGCCTTGGGAATCAGCTTCAGGGCGGGGAACGCGCCGTCGAGCGGGTTGACCCGGTCCTCGCGTCCCCAGGTGAGCAGGGTGTGGTGCTTGAGCTGGTGCGCCTCGCGCCAGAGCATGCCGTCCTCGGCGGTCTCGGGGTTGTAGAAGGACCACCCCATCGACGCCATCGCCTCGCGCGCGCCGGGTGCGGTCGCGTCCGCGAACCGCTCCTCGACCAGCTCGTCGGTGACCAGCTTCTGGTTGACGACCATCGTCGAGATGAACGCCTTCAGCGCCTCGCGGGTCGGGTCGCCGGAGAAGTCCATCAGGCGCTGTACGCCCTCGGTCGGATCGGCATGGAAGAGGTTGAGCGAGAGCCCGCCCGGCCCCATCAGCACCAGCCGGCCGACCCGGTCCGGGTAGGTCAGCGCGATCCGCATGGCCGTCCCACCACCGAGGGAGTTGCCCAGCAGGTGCACCTTCTTCAGGCCCAGCTCGTCGAGCAGCGCGATCACCGCGTCGCCGGCGAAGCGGTAGTAGTTGCCCACCACCTCCGGCTTGTCGGAGGCCCCGAAGCCGGGCTGGTCGACCAGGATCGTGCGGAAGTCGGCCGCGAAACCCTCCAGCGCCGAGCCGAAGTTGGACCACGACGAGGCCCCGGGACCCCCGCCGTGAAGCATCACCAGGGGCAGCCGGTCATCCTGGGGTGCACCCAAGTCGTAGTAGCGCAGCGAGATCTCGCCGGCCGCCTCGGTCTTGATCCGAACGTCGCGGGTGACGTCCTCCTTCACCAGAGCCATCTCAGTACATCCCCGGGTCGACCTTGTGCCCGAACTCGGAGGCGCCGTACATCTGCAGCGCCCGCTCGGGATCGTTGGCGGCGTGGACCCGGCCCGCGTGGGCATCGCGCCAGGCGCGCTGGAGCGGGGTGCCGTTGGCCAGCGCCCGGCCGCCGGAGGCCTCGAAGAGCAGGTCGATCGCGTCGATCGCCCGCTGGGTGCCGAGGACCTGGTCGCGGCGGATCCGCAGCCGCTGGGTGATCGGGATCTTCTCGCCGCGGGCGACGTAGGCCTGCTGCTCACGGATGTTCCCCATCAGCAGCGCCCAGGCGGCGTCGATGTCGGAGGAGGCGGTCGCCACGCGCACGGCGGCGAAGGGGTCCAGGGAAGCCTTCTCCCCGTAGGAGGCGCGGACGCGGTTCTGCTGCATGCTCACGTGCTCCTCATAGGCGCCGCGCGCCATGCCGATGATCGGCGTGGTGATCGTCGTGGTGAACAGCGAGTGGAACTGCAGCTTGTAGAGGTCGCCGGTGTTGACCGCCTGACCGGGGCCCTTGCACCGTCCGGTCTCGGCCATCGAGAGCGTGAACGTCTCCGGGATGAAGACGTCCTCGACCACGATGTCGTTGGAGCCGGTGCCCGCCAGGCCGACGACGTTCCAGACGTCGACGATCTCGTAGCGCTCGCGCGGCACCAGGAAGGTACGGAAGTCGACCACCTGGCCCTCCTCGTTGAAGACGAGGCCGCCGAGCAGCACCCAGGTGGCGTGCGCGCAGCCGGAGGAGAACGACCAGCGTCCGGAGAGCCGGAAGCCGCCCTCGACCAGCGACGCCTTCCCCATCGGCGCGTAGGAGGAGGAGACGCGGGTGTCGGGATCCTCGCCCCAGACCGCCTGCTGCGCCTCGTCGTCGAAGAGCGCGATCTGCCAGGGGTGCACGCCCAGGACGCTGGAGACCCAGCCGGTCGAGCCGCACGCCGAGGCGATGTCGCGTACGCAGGTGTAGAAGTCGACGGGGTCGGCCTCGAGTCCGCCGAACCGGGTCGGCTGGAGCAGCTTGAAGAAACCGACCTCCTCCAGCTCCTTCACGCTCGACTCGGGCACGACCCGGAGACGCTCGGTCTCCTCGGCGCGCTCCCGGATGGTGGGCAGCAGGTCCTGCACCCCGTCCCTGACGGTCTGTGCGTCCTTGTGGGGGCGCTGTGTCGGTTCGCTCACCGCTCTGCCTTCCTGCATGGTGTCCCAGATGTCCTCGAGCAACGCGGTTCGTGCGCCGCCGATGGATCAATACTAGAACACGTTCCAGTTTTGTCGAGTCCTCGGGCGTGTTTCGTCGGCTGTCGTCTATGGTAGAACGTGTTTCAGTTCTTAGATAGCACCGCCTGATCGCACGAGGTTGAGGGAGCACCATGGGAGAGACGAACGAGGAGGTCTACGACGTCGTGGTCGTGGGCGCCGGGGGCGCCGGGATGACCGCCGCGCTGGCGGCCGCCCGCCGTCACGGGCTCGAGACCGTCGTCATCGAGAAGAGCGCGTACTTCGGCGGATCGACGTCCCGCTCGGGCGGCGGGGTCTGGATCCCGCGCAACCACGCCCTCGAGGCGGCCCATCAGAAGGACTCCCCCGAGGCCGCCAGCCTCTATCTCGAGTCGATCGTCGGCGATGTCGTGCCCAGCGACCGCCGCGAGACGTTCCTGGACCGCGGCCCCGAGGTGCTCTCCTTCGTGTGCGAGAAGACGCCGGTGCGCTTCACGTGGGTCCCCGACTACGCCGACTACCACCCCGAGGCCCCCGGCGGCCGCGGCGCCGGCCGCTCCGTCGAGCCGGTCCCGCTCGACGCCCGGGTGATCGGCTCCGAGCTCGATCGGCTGCACCCGCCCTATACGAAGTCGCCGGCCAACATGGTGGTCACCCAGGCCGACTTCCGAAAGATCAGCCTCGGGATGCGCACGATCAGGGGCCCGATCACGATGGTCAAGATCGCGGTCGCCCGCATCCTCGCCGGCCTGCTCGGCAAGAAGATGTACGCCATGGGCGCAGCGCTCGCGATCGGCCTGCGCAAGGGGCTGATCGAGGCCGGCGTCCCGATCCGCTACGAGACCGAGCTCGTCGGCCTGGTCACCGAGGGCGGCCGGGTCGTCGGCGTCGAGGTGCGCCACGGGGAGTCCGGTCCGACCAGCGTCATCCGGGCGCGCCGCGGCGTGATCCTCGGCTCCGGGGGCTTCGAGCGCAACCTGGAGATGCGCGAGAAGTACCTGCCCGCGCCGACCTCGGTCGAGTGGACCACCGGCGCCTTCTCCAACACCGGTGGCGGGATCCTGGCCGGGATCGCGGCCGGCGCGGACACCGACCTGATGGACGAGTCCTGGTGGGGTCCGACGATCCCGTTCCCGGGGCGGCCGTGGTTCGCGCTCGCCGAGCGCAACCTGCCCGGCTCGATCATCGTGAACGGTGCCGGCAAGCGGTTCATGAACGAGGCGCTCCCCTACGTCGAGGCCGTCCACGAGATCTATCGCGGTCAGGAGACCGGGATCTCGCACGTCCCGGCGTGGCTGGTCTTCGACCAGCGCTACCGCAACCGCTACATCTTCGCCGGGCTCGGCCCGGGCCAGCCGTTCCCGGGGCGCTGGCTCAAGAGCGGGGTCGTCGTGAAGGCCTCGTCCGTCGAAGCGCTCGCGGAGAAGATCGAGGTGCCCGCCGAGGGTCTGCGCGAGACCCTGGCCCGGTTCAACGGCTTCGCCGAATCGGGTGTCGACGAGGACTTCCACCGCGGCGAGTCGACCTACGACAAGTACTACTCCGACCCCACCGTCAAGCCGAACTGCTCGCTCAACGTCATCGACCAGGCGCCGTTCTACGCCGTCAAGATGGCCCCCGGTGACCTCGGCACCAAGGGTGGCCTGGTCACCGACAAGCGCGCCCGCGTACTCCGTCCCGACGGCTCCGCCATCGAGGGCCTGTACGCCGCCGGCAACGCCTCCTCCGCCGTGATGGGTCGCACCTACGCCGGTCCCGGCGCCACCATCGGACCCGCCCTGGTCTTCGGCTATCTGGCCGCCGAGGACTGCGCTCTGAAGGAGGGCAACTGATGCCCATCGACCCCACCAAGGCCATCGGCGCCTCGCTGCCGTCCCAGGCGTTCTCGTGGACGTCGTCCGACGTGCTGCTCTACCACCTCGGCATCGGCGCCGGGTCGCGTCCCGGTGACGCGACCGACCCGGCCGCGCTGCGCTACACCCTGGACTCCGAGGCGCTGACCGTGCTGCCGTCCTTCGGGGTCGTGGCACCGACCTTCCACGTCACCGAGCCGCCCTCGCTCGACCTGCCGGGCTGCGACATCGACCTGGCCTCGGTGCTCCACGGCTCCCAGGAGATCAGGGTCGACGGCCCGATCCCCACCTCCGGGGACGCCACCGTCTCGACCCGGATCGCCGAGGTCTGGGACAAGGGCAAGGCCGCCGTCATCGTCCAGGAGGGCGTCGCCACGACCCCCTCCGGCGACCCGCTGTGGACGGTCCGGAGCTCGATCTTCGTACGCGGGGAGGGCGGCTTCGGGGGCGAGCGTGGGCCCTCGACCTCGCTGCCGGTTCCCGACCGCGCGCCGGATGCGGTGGCGGCGTACGACGTCACGGAGCAGCAGGCGCTGCTCTACCGGCTGTGCGGCGACCGCAACCCGCTGCACGCCGACCCCGGCTTCGCCGCGAAGGCAGGGTTCCCGAAGCCGATCCTGCACGGGCTGTGCTCCTACGGGATCGTGCTGCGCGAGGCGACCGGGCTGCTCCTGGACGGCGACGCGACCCGCGTGGCCGGGTTCGGGGCGCGGTTCGCGGGGGTCGTCTTCCCCGGCGAGACGATCTCGATCGAGGCGTGGGACGAAGGCCCGAAGATCCTGGTGAGGGCGACGATCTCGTCGGATGACCCCGCTCGCAACGGTGCGCCCGTCCTCGCCGACTGCTACCTGGAGGCGACGGCATGAATGGAACAGCACTGCCGGCCGTACTCTCCCCCGCCGACGTCGAGGAGCGTTTCGGTGGCTGGTCGGAGGAGACCGACGTGATCGTGGTCGGCTTCGGCGTGGCCGGCGGCGCCGCGGCGCTGGAGGCGGCCCGGTCCGGGGCCCGCACGATCCTCCTGGAGCGTGCGGCCGAGCCCGGCGGCACCTCGGCGATGGCCGGCGGCCACTTCTACCTCGGCGGCGGCACCGCGGTGCAGAAAGCGACCGGGATCGAGGACTCGGCCGAGGAGATGTTCAACTACATCCACGCGGTCTCCAAGGACCCCGAGGACGACAAGATCCGGGCCTACTGCGACGACTCGGTCGAGCACTTCGACTGGCTCGAGGCGCTCGGCTTCGAGTTCGAGCGCACCTTCTGGCCCGGCAAGGCCGTCATCCAGCCCGGCACCGAGGGGCTGATGTACACCGGCAACGAGAAGGTCCACCCGTTCCGCGACCTCGCCGTCCCGGCTCCGCGCGGCCACAAGGTGCCGGTCCCGGGTGACACCGGCGGCGCCAAGCTGGTCGTCGATCGGATGGCCGACCGGCTGGCGGAGACCTCGGCGGCGATCCGCTACGAGACCGGTGCCACCAACCTGGTGATCGAGGACGGGCGTGTCGTCGGCCTGGCCTGGCGCCGGTTCGAGGAGCGCGGCGCGATCCGGGCCAAGGCGGTGGTCCTCGCCGCCGGCGGCTTCGTCGGCAACGCCGACATGGTCGCCGAGCACACCCCCCGGCTCGGCGAGAAGCTCTTCCCGCTGGCCTCCACCTACGACGACGGTCTCGGGCTGCGCCTGGGTGCCTCGGCGGGCGGCCGCTGGCGGTTCATGGACGAGCCGTTCCAGACCGCGCCGTTCTACCCGCCCTCGATCCTGCTCACCGGGATCATCGTCAACAAGCACGGCAAGCGGTTCGTGCCCGAGGACTCCTACCACGCGCGTACGGCCGCCTTCGTCATGGAGCAGCCGGACTCGGCCGCGTTCCTGATCGTCGACTCCGAGCACATCGAGCACCCGAAGATGCCGCTGTGCCCGTTCATCGACGGCTGGGAGACGGTCGAGGAGATGGCGGCCGGCCTGGGCGTACCCTTCGACGCCCTGAACGCGACCCTGACCTCCTACAACACCCACGCCGCCGACGGCGAGGACCCCGAGCTCCACAAGGCGCCGGAGTGGACCGAGCCGCAGGACACCGGCCCGTGGGGCGCCTACGACCTCTCCCTCGGCAAGGCGCTGTACGCCGGGTTCACCATGGGTGGTCTGGCGACGACCGTCGACGGAGAGGTACGCCGCGAGGACGGCTCCGCGATCGCGGGCCTCTACGCCGCCGGCGCCTGCGCGGCCAACCTCGCCCAGGACGCCAAGGGCTACGCCTCCGGCATGCAGCTCGGCGACGGCTCCTACTTCGGACGACGCGCCGGGAGGCATGCTGCCGGGCTGGGCTGACGGAGCCGGGTGACGGGCCTCACAGGGCGGGCGCTTCCGGTGAGGCCCCTCGTCGGCCGGCGCCGGCGCTGGGCTAGTCTTTACCGACGCGCACCAGGCGGACTGTTGCCATATCACATATCTGCCCGGACGTGAATGGCTTCGGTAAAAATTGGGACCTTGGACCCTACGCGCGCGGAGAGCTCGGCTGGTTATGTATACGCGACGCCACGGGCATCGCCGGTGCTGGCTCACCCGACGCGTCCGCAGGCCATCGTTCCCCACTCGACGCCTGTCGCCGAACTAGCCGAAAGGAATCCCCATGTTCGACTTCCGGAGCCCGGCCGGCCTCATGGTCATCGCCGCCCTGGTCGTCATCGCTCTCGTGGTCGTCGGCGCTATCGCCGGCAACAGCCCCTCCTGATCCTGAGCTTCCTGGCGAGGAAGCCACCGGCCCCGGCTCATCGAGCCGGGGCCGCGACTGTTCTCGGCTCAGCGGGTGAAGACCGCCACCGTCCGGCCCGGCACCGTGAAGGTGCCCGAAGCCGCCTCGAACGAGGACTCCTTCACGATCTCGTCGGAGCCGTCCGCCTGGGTCGGGTGCAGCCGGTAGCCGGCACCCTCGGCCTCCTTCACCGACTGCTGCTGCGTCGTCGTGGTCGCGTTGAAGACGACCACGAGGTCACCCAGTCGCATGGTGATGACCCCCGGCGTCTCGTCCTTGCCCGAGAGCGGGAAGCCGAGCTCCTCCTGGACCTGCCCGGTGGTGGCCAGGTGGAAGGCCGGCTCGGCCGTACGGATCCTCAGCAGGTCCTGGTAGGCGGCCGAGGCATCCTCGATGTCCGAGCAGCCGGGGACGGCGGCCGAGGCCAGCAGCGGCTTGGCGTAGGGCCACTTGTCGCGGTTGTCGGTGGCCGGCGGCAGACCGCGGCCGAAGCCGTTGCCGTCCTCGCAGTCCCAGTGGATGGCGTTGAACCAGTCCCCGGAGTCGTAGGAGTTGCGGTCCAGCGACTTCGAGCGCAGCAGGTCGGTGCCGGCCTGGGAGAGCGCCGGGCCCTGCGAGAGCGCGGCCGTCGCCATGGCCAGCACCTGCATCCGGGAGCGGTCCGCGGCGCTGGTCGAGGCGGGCAGCTTGAAGGTGAGCGCGTCGAAGAGCGACTCGTTGTCGTGGGCGTCGGCATAGGCGAGCGCGTCCCCGGGGGCGGCCGCATAGCCGGCCGGTGAGCCGTTGTAGTCGACCTCGGCCCCCTTCACCTGGCGGCCCTCGGTGTCGGTGAAGGAGTAGTCCGCGAGGTTCCCGGACAGCCCGACCTTGATCAGGTCCTGGTAGTGCAGCAGCCGGGCCCGCTGCTCCGCCTCGGAGCCGTTGGCGGCCGAGGAGTTGGGGTCGGTGAAGAGGCCGCTCGCGAAGCCCTGGACACCAGGGTCGGCGTCGAACGGGCCGCCGCCGCGTACGGCGTCTCGGGCTCGGTCGCTGAAGGTGGCGATACCGGTGCCGGCCATGTTCTTCTGGGTCGCCTGCACGAAGCGGGCGTCGTCGGCGATCTCACCGAAGTTCCAGCCCTCGCCGTAGAGGATGATCTTCTTGCCGTCGACGCCGTCCTTCTCGAGGGTGAGGGCGTCGAGCGCCTTGCGGACGGCCAGGATGTTGGCCTTGGGGTGGTGCCCCATCAGGTCGAAGCGGAAGCCGTCGACCTTGTACTCCTTGGCCCAGGTCACGATCGAGTCGACGACCAGCTTGCCCATCATCGCGTTCTCGGGGGCGGTGTTCGAGCAGCAGGTGGAGTTGGCCACCGACCCGTCGGCGAGGAGCCGCTGGTAGTAGCCGGGCACGATCCTGTCGAGCACCGACGTCTTCGCCTGGCCGCTGCTGGTGGTGTGGTTGTAGACCACGTCCATGACCACGCGCAGACCGTCCTCGTTGAGCGACTTGACCATCTGCCGGAACTCGACGGTGCGGTCGGTGCCGTCCGGGTCGGTGGCGTAGGAGCCCTCCGGGACGGTGTAGTGGTAGGGGTCGTAGCCCCAGTTGTACGCATCGCCGGCGGCTGCCGCGGCGACGCACTCCTGCTGCTTGTCGCTGTCCGCGGCGTACAACTCGAGATCGCAGTCGGGGGTGGTCTGGTCGGCCTTCTCCTCCGGGATCGTGGCGATGTCGAAGGCGGGCAGCAGGTGGACGTACGACGTGCCGGACTCGGCCAGCTTCCGCAGGTGCTGCGAGCCGTCGCTGTCCTTGTCGGCGAAGGCGAGGTAGCGGCCGGGGTGGTCGCTGGTCTCGTCCTCGACGGAGAAGTCGCGGATGTGGAGCTCCTGGATCTGGGCGTCCTTCATCGCCACGGCCTTCGGCTTCCTCAGCGTGGTCCAGCCCTTGGGGGCGAGCGACCGGTCGCCGAGGTCGACGACCAGGCTGCGCTCGGAGTCGGCGGTGAGCGCGACCGAGTAGGGGTCGGTGACCTTGTTCGTGACCAGCTTCTGCACGCTCGGCGCCCACACGGTCACGAGGTAGCGGTACTCCTGGCCGCGCCAGGCCGAGGCGGAGCCGGTCACCGACCAGACGCCGCTGGCGTCGTCACGGCTCATCCGCACCGACCTGCCGTCGAGCTCGAGCTTGACCGCGTGGGCCGTCGGTGCCCACACCGACAGGGTGACATTGCCGTTCTTGAACACCGGCCCGAGCGAGGCCTTCGTCGCCTTCGCGGCGTAGACGTCGTCGAGGATTCCCTGCGTCTGGACGCCGGTGCCGGTGACCAGCGCGCCGTTGCCGAGGCGCTGGGTGAGCACGACCTGGCCGGCGAGCGCCTCGCGGATCCGGTCGCGGTCGCGTGGATCCACGGTGAAGGCGGTGTACTCCTTCAGGTGCGGGAACCGCGCCTTCTGCGCCTCGCTCAGCGACGCGGCCCGGAGCCGCAGCCAGCGGCCCTCGCTGCTGAGGGCACCGTCCTCGACGCCGATGCCGCCGTCGCGGTCGTAGACCAGCTGGGTGGACAGCGCCGAGCCGCTCGCCATCTCCTTCGGCAGCACGACGGTGGTCTCGTCGATCCACTGCGCCTGCGCCTTGCTCAGGTCGAGGTCGGGGGCCGAGCCGACCGAGGGCAGCAGATAGCCGGTGTCGCCGGAGTTGAGCCAGACCTCGTGGCCGTACGTGGTCAGGTCGAGCGAGCGGTCGTTGGGGATGTCCTTCTCGTCGCCCTTGTGGACGATGTAGTTGAGCGCGGTGGCGCCCTCGACCAGCGGCACCTCGAAGGTGACGCCGTAGGCGTCCTCGCCGGTGGGCTGCAGCGGCTTGGACCACTCGGTCGGGGTGGCGGCGCCGGTCCAGGTGTGCAGGCCCCAGCCGTCGTAGTCGCCGTCAGGACGGTGGACGTGGATGACTGCCTTCGAGGTGTCTGGCGCCGGGTAGACCCCGTCGGGCCTGGTGGTCTGCTGGCCGTCGCTGCCGGCCTCGACCCAGACCTCGCCGGTCTCGGCGAGATCGATCGTCCGCTCGCCGCCGTCGGCGGTGCCGTCCTTCTCGAGCGTGTACGTCACCGAGGAGGCGCCGTCGGGGAGCTTCACCCACGCGAAGGCGCCGTAGGCGTCGCGGCCGCTGAACCCGCCGCTCTGATCGCCGGACTTCAGGGTCCAGCCGGTGTAGTCGCCGTCGGCGCGCCGGTAGTGCACGACCGCGTAGTCCCGGTCGACGGCGCTCGGGTTCTCGGCCTCGGGTGCCGCTCCGGCCGTGGTCTGGGCGAGGTCGCTCGCGGTGCGCCCGTCGCGGTCGACGACCACGGCCTTGTAGCGCAGGGCGGCGCCTTCGGCGACGGTCGCGGGGACGTACTGGGTGATCTTGTAAGGGGCGTGGTCGACGGAGCCGAGCGTGCGCCATCTCCCGTTGCCGACCTGGGCGGCGAAGACCACGCGGGCACCGGAGGTCTCCCCCGGGTCGGCGGTGAGGGTGAGCGTGCCGGCGGCGCCGGCCACCGGGGCGGTCAGCGAGAGCGTCGGCTTCGCGCCGGCCTTCGGGAGCTCTGTATCCGCGCGCAGGACGACCGAGGAGAGCGCGGGCACGGTCACGGTCACCTTGCCGTCCTCGGCGGTCTCGGCGGCGTCGCCGCCGTAGATCGCCTCGAAGCTGGCCGACTCCACAGACAGCGTGACCGTCTTCGCCTCGGTCGCGTTGTTGACCGCGACGACGTACTCGCGGTCCTCGCCGGTGCGCGAGAAGGCGTAGACGGAGTCCTCGGCGTGAAGCTCCTTCTGGGTGCCGTCGGTCAGCGCCGGGTGGTCCTTGCGGAGCTTCGCCAGCGCGGCGATCGCGGTGTAGAGCGGGTGGCTGGTGTCGTACGCGTCCACCGCGTGGGTGCGGTCGGTGCCGATCTGGTCGTCGTCGAGGTAGTCGGCGACCTTCGAGGCGAACAGCGTCTGACGGGCGTCCTTGTCGCCACCGGCACCGGTGAAGCCCTGCTCGTCGCCGTAGTAGACGACCGGGTTGCCGCGGGAGAGGAACATCAGCTCGTTGGCGAGCCGGGCGCGCCGAACGAGCTCGGCGTCGGTCGCGTTCGGGTGATCGGCCGCGAGGAAGGTGCCGATCCGGCCCATGTCGTGGTTGCCGAGGAAGGTCACCTGCTCGTAGGCGTTGGCCTTGTCGGTGGCGTACTTGTAGTCGTCGGCGAACACCGTGGCCAACCGTTCGGCCGGAGCGCCCAGCGAGGTGTAGGCGCGGGCCGCGTCCTGGAACGGGAAGTCGAGCGTGGCGTCGAGACGGCCGCGGGTGACGTACGGGGAGGTGACGTCGCTGTCGGCAGAGTACACCTCGCCGAACATGAAGAAGTCCTCGCGACCCTGCTTCGCGGCGTACGCATCCAGGGCGGTCGCCCACTCGGTCCAGAAGTCGAGGTCGACGTGCTTGACGGTGTCGATGCGGAAGCCGTCGATGTCGAAGTCGCGGACCCACCGCTGGTAGATCTTCGTCATCCCCTCGACGACCTCGGGACGCTCGGTCCACAGGTCGTCCAGGCCGCTGAAGTCACCGTAGGTGGTCGACTCGCCCTCCCAGGTCGAGTCGCCCCGGTTGTGGTAGAGCGTCGGGTCGTTGAGCCAGGACGGCACCATCTCACCGGTGTTCGCCGGGGTGTAGGGGAACGAGTCCTCGTCGACCTTCACGCCGTCGGAGGCCGGGTCGGCGTCGTCGAAGGGGCGGCCCTCGGCGTCCAGGTAGGGGAAGGCGCCCTTGGGACGGTAGCCGTACGTCTTCTCGGCGTAGTCGACGGTGTCGGCGGTGTGGTTGGTGATGACGTCGAAGAAGACCTTCATGCCCTTGGCGTGGGCCGCGTCGACGAGCGTCTCGAGGTCCTCGTTGGTGCCGAAGTGGGGGTCGACCTGGGTGAAGTCGGTGATCCAGTAGCCGTGGTAGCCCGCCGAGGCGTTCGCGCCCTCGCCCTGGACGGGCTTGTTCTTGAAGATCGGCGCCATCCAGATCGCGGTGGTGCCGAGACTTTTGATGTAGTCGAGCCGCTCGGTCAGGCCCTGGAGGTCGCCGCCCTGGTAGAAGCCCTTGTCGGTCGGGTCGAACCCCGTCGACATCCGGGAGCCGGTCAGGCCGCCCTGGTCGTTGCCGGTCTCGCCGTTGGCGAACCGGTCGGGCAGCACGAAGTAGAACTGCTCCTTCGTCGCGTCGTGACGGGCCGGCTCGGCGGCCAGCTTCGCGTCCGAGGGTGGCTTCGGCGGGGCGGCGGTCGCCGGGGCCGATGTCGCCGTCTGCAACGCCGTGGCGAGCAGTGCGGTCGCGAGCGCGGTCGCGACCATCCGGGGCGCGCCGTGTGCGCCACTTCTTCGATTCACCGGTGAGGCCTCTCTGGGTTGTGCGGGGTCAGGTGGCCGACCGTCCGGCACCCCTGGGTGCCGGTGCCGGACGGTCGGCGCAGGGGTTCAGCTGCAGGTCATCGCGCCGACGTGCAGCGCGAGGGCCGTGTTGGACCCGAGGGTGGCGGTGAACTGACCGGAGCCGTTCACGGTGACGTTGTTGCCGGTCTGCACGTCGCAGTAGGTGCCTGCTGCCAGCGACGTCTGGAAGGTGCGGGTCAGCGAGGAGGACTCGTGGTTGATCGCGACGTACGCCTTGCTGCCGCGACCGAACGCGATCTGGTCGCCGCCGTTGTCCCACCAGTTCGTGACGGACTGGCCGCGGGCGATGTTGCGGAAGGCGACCATCTTCTTGATCTCCGGCCAGGCGTGCTGGCACTTCCAACCGTCCTGCCAGCAGGCGGTCACCGCGCCGCCGTTGGGCGGTCCGGCGTCCTTGTCGCTCCACTCGTAGCCGGAGTTGATGTCGGGTGAGCCGTACGGCCAGGCCAGCATGAACACGTTGGCCAAGGTGTAGTTGGCGCCGTCCTTGTAGTTGAGCGTGTCGCCGCCGCGCTCGGTGTCGTGGTTGTCGACGAAGACGGCCGAGCTGCCCGAGGCCATGTAGCCCCAGCCCTCGCCGTAGTTCTTCAGGTAGGCGAGGTTCTCGTTGTTGAAGACGCGCTTCAGGTCGCGGGCGTAGCGGAACTCCTGGACGTCGCCGTTGCCGAGGTACTCGCTCGGTGAGACGGCCTCCCCCGCGCCGTAGATGGCCTCCTGCTTCCAGTACACGCCGGGGTTGCTCAGCCGGGACTTGATGTTGGCCAGGTCGGAGGCGGCCATGTGCTTGGCGGCATCGATCCGGAAGCCGTCGACGCCGAGCGAGAGCAGGTCGTTCAGGTAGCCGGCGATCTTGCCGCGGACGTAGTCCTCGCCGGTGTCCAGGTCGGCGAGGCCGACCAGCTCGCACTCCTGGACGTTGGTGCGGTCCTGGTAGTTGCTGATCGTGGCGGTGCAGTTGTCGAGGTCGTAGCTCGAGTAGAGGCCGGGATAGGCGTACTTGCTGTAGGACGAGCCGCCGGTGCCGGTGCCCGAGCCCGCGGCCATGTGGTTGATGACGGTGTCGGCGACGACCTTCACGCCGGCGGCGTGACAGGTGTCGATCATGTTCTTGAAGGCGGTGCGGTCGCCCAGCCGGCCCGCGATCCTATAGCTGACGGGCTGATAGGACGTCCACCACTGCGAGCCCTGGATGTGCTCCTGCGGCGGTGAGACCTGGACGTAGCCGTAGCCGGCCGGGCCCAGCGTGCTGGTGCACTCCTTGGCCACCGAGGCGAAGTTCCACTCGAACATCACCGCGGTGACGTCCTTGCCTCCTGGCGGCGCGGCCTGTGCGGGGGTGGAGAACGGGATGGTGAGCGCGGCAGCGGCTCCCGCCGAGAGGGCAAGTGCGGCAGCCATGGCCCTTCTCCCGATGAACTGTCTGGCCATGGTTCCTCCTGCGTCGAAGGCTGAATCTTGCTGCAAGATCTTGCAGAGAGACCGTAGAGTGATCGTCATCACACGTCAACCCTCAGGAGTGCATAGAGAGAACTTGCACCGCCAGAAAGGGATCTGACGGTGCAAGCGTTTGCGCAATCTTTCAGCGCGAGGTCAGGAGGAGGTCAGCACCAACCCGCTCGTGGGTACGCCGGTGCCCGCGGTGACGAGCACATGCGCGGCGTCGGGGACCTGGTTCACCGAGGTGCCGCGCACCTGACGTACGCCCTCGGCGATGCCGTTCATGCCGTGCAGGTAGGCCTCGCCGAGCTGGCCGCCGTGGGTGTTGATCGGGAGGCGGCCGCCGAGCTCGATGGCGCCGTCGCGTACGAAGTCCTTGGCCTCTCCTCTGCCACAGAAGCCGAGCTCCTCGAGCTGCATGAGTACGTAGGGGGTGAAGTGGTCGTAGAGGACGGCGGTGTCGATGTCGGCCGGGGTCAGGCCGGACTGACGCCAGAGGTCCTTGGCGACGACGCCCATCTCCGGGATGCCGATCTCGTCGCGGTAGTAGGAGGTCATCACGTACTGGTCGGCGGCGCTGCCCTGGGCGGCCGCGGCGATCTGGACCGGTGGGTGGGGCAGGTCGCGCGCCCGCTCGGGGCTGGTGACGACGATCGCGACGGCGCCGTCGGACTCCTGGCAGCAGTCGAGCAGGTGCAGCGGGTCGGCGATCATCCGGGAGGCCTGGTGGTCCTCGAGCGTGATCGGCTTCTGGTAGAAGAACGCGGCGGGGTTGGTTGCGGCGTGGCGACGGTCGGCGACCGCGACGGCACCGAAGTCTTCGCTGGTCACGCCATAGTCGTGCATGTAGCGGCGCGCCTGCATGGCGACCGTCGCCGCCGGTGTCGAGAGGCCGAGCGGGTAGGTCCAGGAGTTGTCGATGCCGTTGGTGTTGACCTGCTGCGCAGCCCAGGGCTGCACCTGACCGAACCGCTGCCCCGAGCGCTCGTTGAAGCCGCGGTAGGCGACGACGACGTCCGCGACCCCGGTCGCCACCGCCATCGCGGCCTGCTGGATCGTCGCGCAGGCCGCGCCGCCGCCGTAGTTGATCCGGGAGAAGAACCTCAGATCACCGAGGCCGAGCTCGCGCGCCAGCGCGATCTCGGAGCTGGTGTCCATGGTGAACGTGGTCAGCCCGTCGACGTCGGCCGGCGTGAGGCCGGCGTCCTTCAGGGCTGCCCTGGTCGCCTCGACGCTCAGCTGGAGCTCGGACCGCCCGGACTCCTTGGAGAACTCGGTGGCACCGATCCCGACGATCGCGGCCTTGTTGCTGAGGGTCGTCATGCGCACTCCCTAGGTCGCGATCGGGGTAGTCCGGTAGCGAACTGTCTATTACCGGCGAGTATTTGGACAGTTCGCTCCCGGACTACCCCGCCGTCGGCGCTCATGCGGCGACCCTCACGGTCCCGGTCACATGGGCACCGAGGGAGACCGAGCCGGTGACCTTGATGGTGGCGACGCCGTCGGTCACCTCGGTGACCTCGCCGGAGAACGACAGCGTGTCGTAGGGGTAGGCGGGCGCGCCCAGGCGGATCGAGATGCCCTTGATCTGCACGTCGGTCCCCGCCCAGTCGGTGATGTAGCGCTCACAGAGCGCTGTCGAGGTCAGGATGTTCATGAAGATGTCCTTCGAGCCGGCCGCCTGGGCACGGTCGCGGTCGTGGTGCACGTCCTGGAAGTCGCGCGTCGCGAGCGCGGTCGAGACGACCAGCGTCGGGGTGATCGGGAGCTCCCAGGTCGGGATCTTCTCGCCGGTCTCGAGCTTCATGGCCGCCTCCAGATCGGGAGCGTCAGCTCCTCGTCGATCGTGTTCCAGTCGACGACCAGCCGGTCGCCGATCCTCAGGGCATCCTCGCCCTCGGGCGGCACGCCGGTCACCTCCGCCACGATGCGTACGCCTTCGGGCAGGTCGAGCAGGGCCACCACCAGCGGGAGCTCCTTGCCGGGGAGCTTCGGGGCATGGATGACGGTGAAGGAGTAGACCGTGCCCTCGCCGCTCGCGACGACATGACCGCGGTCGTAGGCCTCGCAGCTCAGACACGCGGGTCCCGGCGGGTGCCGCAGAGCACCGCATGCGTTGCAGCACTGGATCCGCAGCTCCTGATTGGCGGTGCCCTCGAAGAAGTACGCGTTGTCCCGGCCGATCACCGGCCGCACGGGGCCGCTCATGCCGCGCCGCCCTTGGCCTTGGGGATGAACTTGAGGACGCGGAACAGCATGGTCGCGACCCGCTCCTCGCCGACGTACCAGGTGCTTCTCGAGGTCACGAAGTAGCCGACGCCCATCCCGGTGCTCTTCGGGCCGACGACCGAGTCGAGCGCGGTCGTGACGCGGACCTGCTCGCCGACGCGGAGGTAGCGGTCGTAGCTCTGCTCGGAGTTGGTGCCGAGGACGCCGTGGAAGCCGGCGTCGGTGAGCACGTTCATCATCGCGTGCAGCGGATCGCGGTCGGGATGACGACCGCCCTGGCCGTACATCGTCCACACCTGCGCCATCGACGGCGGTGCCTCGCCCTGCTGGAAGCGCTCGGACTCCAGGCCCATCGCCTCGAGCCAGTTGTTGATCGTGGGCTGGTTGACCAGGTCGCGAGCCTCGCGCTCGGCGGCCTCGCCCCACGCCTCGACCTCCTCGGCGGCGGCCATGATCTTCTCGTGGATCGCGTCGTCGACCAGCGTCTGCTTCTCGCTCATCGCGGCACCCTCGGCATCCCGAGACCGAACATCGCGATCAGCTCACGCTGGACCTCCTGGACGCCGCCACCGAAGGTGAGCACCAGGTTCCGCTTCGCCTGAGCGTCGAGATAGTCGAGCAGGCTCCTCGTGACCGGTTCTCCGGGATCGCCGTGGCGGTGGACCAGCGCGATCAGGTCGGCGAGCAGGTGCTGGACCTGATCGGCGGCGAAGACCTTCGAGGCGGACGCGTCCGCGACCTCGATCTCGCCCGCCTCGGCCGCTCGGGCCACCTCCCAGTTGAGCAGCTCGTTGACCCGGAAGACGGCGGTGGTCTTCCCGATCAGCGCGCGTACGTCCGGGCTGTCGGCGACACCCTGGGCCGTGGCCCAGCGCAGGACCCGGTCGCGCAGACCCTCGATCCGCCCGGCGGGGCCGAGCATGACGCGCTCATGGTTGAGCTGGGTCGTGATCAGCTTCCAGCCCTTGTTCTCCTCCCCCACCAGCATGTCGACGGGGACGCGGACGTCGTTGAAGTAGGTCGCGTTGACGTGGTGGGAGCCGTCGGCGGTGATGATCGGGGTCCAGGAGAAGCCCGGGTCGGTCGTGTCGACGATCAGGATCGAGATCCCCTTGTGCTTCGGGGCGTCCGGGTCGGTACGTACGGCCAGCCAGATGTAGTCGGCGGCGTGACCGCCGGTGGTCCACAGCTTCTGGCCGTTGACGACGTAGTGGTCGCCGTCGCGCTTGGCCGTGGTGCGGAGCGAGGCGAGGTCGGTGCCGGCCTCGGGCTCGGAGTAGCCGATCGCGAAGTGCACCTCGCCCGCCAGGATCCGGTTGAGGAACATCTTCTTCTGCTTGTCGGTGCCGTAGCGGATCAGCGTCGGTCCGACCGTCTGCAGGGTGACGGCCGGCAGGTGCACGTCGGCGTACTGCGCCTCGTTGGCGAAGATCGTCTGCTCGACCTCGCCGAGGCCGTGGCCGCCGTACTCCTTGGGCCAGCCGACCCCCATCCAGCCGTCGTCGCCGAGCTGCTTGATGAGCTTCTGGTACGTCGGGCCGTGCCGGTCCCAGGAGCCCTCGGGCCCCGGGTCGCCCGGCTCGCCGTCATGGGAGAGCCCCGCGAAGTAGGCCCTGACCTCGGCCTTCAGCGACCGCTGCGCCTCGGTCAGCTCGAGGTTCTTGGCCTCCTCGGTCTCGACGGGGACCGACGACGCCGGGGTGTCGAGCAGGTGGGCGATGTCGGTGCCCCAGGTGGTGAACCCGAGCAGCGGATAGGTCACGTCGACCCCCATGCCGCCGTGGAGGTGGTGGCAAGTGCGGAAGGCGGACGGCGCGACCTGGCTGGCCCAGTAGGCGGCGACCTTCAGGTCGACCGTGGCGGCTCTCCGGTCCGCGACGGCGGCGACCGCGTTGTCGGCGGCGAGATCGAGCGTGCGGGAGGTGACGTAGACGTCGGCCATCTGCAGCGCGACCGCCTGGAACTGCGCGAGGGCGCGGCCGAACTGCTGCCGGTCCTTCACGTAGGCGGCGGTGAGATCGCGCGCACCGGCGAGCACGCCTGCGGCGCACACCGCGAGACCGGCGGCCGCGAGAGCGGTCAGGGCCTCGAAGGCACCCTCGCCCAGGGGGTCGGCCGGAGCATCCTCGAGCACGACGGTGTGCTGCGGCACCTCGCCCGACGCGCTCGCGGGCGCCAGCGTGACGCCCGGCCCGTTCGGGTCGACGAGCACCACCACCGGTTCACCGGTCTCCGCGGAGGTCGCGGTGACCAGGAGGTGCGAGCTCTCGGCGGCGTACGTCACCCCGGTCCGGCGCCCGCTCACCGTGCCGTCCCGATAGGTCGCCGACGGAGCCTGGGGCCGTCCCGGCTCGAGCCATGCCGGGGTCAGCAGCGTCTCGCCGCCGGCCACCCCGGGCAGGATCGAGGCCTGCTGCTCCGGCGTGCCGTGGCCCGCGAGCGTCAGCGCGCCGACGGCGAGCGTCTCCCAGACCGGCACGCGGACCGCATGGCGACCCGCCTCCCGCAGCAGCACGGCGATCTCGGTGAGGCCGAACCCCTCACCACCCTGGGCCTCCGGCACGGGCAGTGCGGTCAGGCCGGCGCTCGCCCAGGCCGACCAGTCACCCCGGTCGGACTCGCGGG
This sequence comes from Nocardioides sp. NPDC054178, assembly GCF_055585005.1. NCBI lineage: Bacteria > Bacillati > Actinomycetota > Actinomycetes > Propionibacteriales > Nocardioidaceae > Nocardioides > Nocardioides sp. NPDC054178. The sequence continues at coordinate 392,313 of NZ_JBVJKY010000003.1, read as the reverse complement.
CAAGGACCTCGGCCACCACGCTGCGTACAGCATCGAGCGTCTCGTCTCCCATGCCGAAACTGTAACGTGTTCTACTTCGAGGCGCGAGGGTCGGCCTTCAGATTCAGAGGATCAGGTTGCCCAGATCGCGGACGATCTGCTGACCGATCTCGGCCGCGCCCTGGTTCGCCCCCACGACGGCACCGGTCGCGATCCCCGCGACCACACCCTTGAGGTAGTTGATGCCGCGGCGTACGACCGTGCGATCAGGCTCCTCCTTGGCCACCTCCGCCAGGACCGCCCGGCCTTGGACGACGGCGTCGTTCAGGTCGTCCTCGGGGAGGCCGAGGGCGCCGAGCTGCTCCAGCACCTGGGCCACGACCGTCGCGATGTCCTCCCCCGCACCCACCGAGATGGTCTGACGCTGGACGCTCTTGTGGTTGCCCATCGCCATCTGACCGTTCAAGTCCCCGAAGAACATCGGCTCGTTGTAGATGTTCCCGCCGTCACCGCTGCCGCTCATCGATCTTCTCCTCCACGTTCCTGGATCTGCTCCACCGACTCGTTGCCCATGGCGATCTGCCCGCTGAACTCCTTGAAGAACATCGGGGTGTTGTAGATGTTCGTCACCTGCGCCACGATCTGGTCCTTCGCGCTCGCCGCGCTGGTCGTGACCGTCCGGAGCGAGGAGGTCAGCCCGACGACACGTACGTAGTCGTTCTTGGTCACCGCGAACCCGGCGGCCGCCGTCACGGTGCACCCGGCGATCTGGCCGCTGCACGTGTCGAGCAGACGGAAGCCGATGTCCGCGGCGTCCTTCACCGTGGTGTCTCGGACGTCGACGAAGGCGTCATGGAGCCCGATGACGCCGATCGCACCTGGGCTCAGGAGCCGGCTGCCTTCGAGCACCAGTGTGCCGGTGGCCATCGCGATCATCCCGAACGACTCCAGGTCGCGCAGCTCGGAGCTCTTCACCACCAGGCTCGCCGAGCCCTGGACGCCGGCCCCGGCCCCCGAGTCCGCCACGACGCTCTCCGAGATCGTCAACCGGGCCTCGTCCACCACCGAGACCGCGAGCGGGCGGCACTCGCTGAGCCTCGACCGGTCGAACCTCCCCGCCGAGGTCCCGCGGGCGTCCAGCCCGACCGGGGTGTCGGTCACGATCAGCTCCTCGAAGGTCGCCGACGAGGCCCCCAGGAGCCTGACACCGGCGAAGCTGAGCCGATTCAGCCGACAGTCCCGGAAGCGGCTCTCCGCCCCCTCGACGACGATCCCCACCGAGGCGCCCTCGATCGTGCAGCGGCTGATGTCGACCGCTCCCCAGCGGCCCACGTCCGCGCCGTCGCCCTTGACGAAGACCCCGATCGCCCCGGGATCTCGGATGACGCAGTCGGTGAAGGTTCCAGCGCCTCGCTCGGAGACGTTGATGCCGGTCTCCACGCAGTCCAGGAACGCGCAGTCGATCACGGTCGGATTCGCACCCGAGCGCGACGAGAAGGCATGCCGGGCCTGGCGCACCGTCACGTTGCGTACGCTTCCGGCCGCGCCCTCGGCGAAGCCGATCGCGGTGCCCGTCTCCTCGATGATCGTGCCGTCGATCTCGGCCCGCGCGGCAGCGCCGATGACCGCGATCATCGTGTCGTGACAGGAGACGAAGCGGCCCGAGAGGATCGTCACGGACGAGCCTGCCTCGACACGCACGGCGCTGTGCCGAGGCCGCTCGATGCGGCAGTCGCGAACATCGAGACGAGCGCCCTCGATCACCGCGATCGCGTTGTCCGGACAGTCGAGGAGCTCACAGCTCTCGACGGCCCCCACGGCTCCGGCGAAGAGCACCCGTCCACCGCGAAAGGTGGAGTCGCGCGCCTCGACCCGGGTGCCCGGGGCAGCCCACAGCGCGATGTGGCCGCGGGTCTCGACGTCGATGTCGTGCGCCTCGAGCGACCCACCCCGACAGACGACCGCCTCCCCGGCATCGGCTCGGAACCGCAGTCCCGAGAGTCTCACCGCGCCGTCGCTGTCGAGCACCTGGCCGACGGTCGAGCGGATCGTCACCGATCCGGGCTCCCGGGCGACCAGCGACACGTTTCCACGCACGACCAGCTGCTCGTCGTAGGTCCCCGGCTCGATCAGGATCCTGGTCTCCCTGAGCGAGCCGGCAGCCTCCGCGAGGGCAGACCCGATGGTGGGATGGCCACGTCGCGCGCGGCCCGTCACGCGCATCGTCCTCACCGACAAGGCGCCGCCTCCCTGGGTACAAGGTCCGACCCGGGCAGCCTAGCGGCTCACGGCCGCGAGGAGGCGGACTATCGGGGCAGGCCGAGGATCTGCTCGGCGGCCACGTTGCGGAGCACCTGGGTGGTGCCGCCCGCGATCGAGAGGCAGCGGGTGAGCTGGGACTCGTGCAGGTCCGCGCGCACCTGCGGGTCGTCGGCGAGCGCCAGCGGACCGAGCAGGTCGACGACGAGCTCGGCGGCGTCCTGGCGGTTGCGTACGGTCAGGAGCTTGGCCACCGACGACTCCGCGCCGGGGCCGCGACCGGCGAGGGCCTTGAGCGTGGAGCGGACGCCGAGCAGCGCGCAGACCGTGGAGAGGGCAACGGCGTGGCCGACGCGAGCGAGGTCGGCCTCGCCCCGACTCGTCGCGAGCGCGACGGCGCGCTCGACGCTGCCGCCGAGGTTGGTCGAGGCCATCGCGACCCGCTCGTTGGCCAGCGTCGTACGGGCCAGGCGCCAGCCGCCGTCGACCTCGCCGACGACGAGCTCGTCGGGCACGAGGACGCCGTCGAGGAAGACCTCGTTGAAGAGTGCGTCCCCGGTCAGCTCACGCAGCGGGCGGACGTCGATGCCCTCGCTGCGCATGTCCACGAGGAAGTAGGTGATCCCCTTGTGCTTGGGGACGCTCGGGTTCGTGCGCGCGAGGCAGATCGCCCAGTCGGCCTCGGCCGCGAGCGAGGTCCACACCTTCTGGCCGGTCAGCCGCCAGCCGCCCTCGACGCGCTCGGCGCGGGTGGCCAGCGAGGCCAGGTCGGAGCCCGCGCCGGGCTCGCTGAAGAGCTGGCACCAGACGATGCCGCCGCGCAGCGATGCCTCGACGAACCGCTCACGCTGGGCGTCGGTGCCGTGCTTCAGGATCGTCGGCACCGCCCAGCCGGCGATCTTGATGTCGGGACGGACCACCCCTGCGGCCGCCAGCTCCTCGTCGATGACGAGCTGCTCGACAGGACCGGCACCGAGGCCGTACGGAGCGGGCCAGTGTGGCGCGAGCAGGGCCGCGTCGACGAGCGCATCACGACGCTCCGCCTCGGGAAGCGCGGCGATCGCGGCGACGCTCTCCTGCACCCGGGGCCGTGTGTCCGCGTCCTTGCCCTCGAGGTCGACCCGGACCGAGCGGCGGGTCCCGGCCACGGCGTGCCCGGCCAGCGCGACCGCGTGGGCGTCGCCGCCACCGAGGAGGCTGCGCAGGGCGACCGCGCGGCGCAGGTAGAGGTGGGCGTCGTGCTCGAAGGTGAAGCCGATGCCACCGAGCATCTGGATGCAGTCCTGCGCCGACCGGACCGCGCCGTCGAGCGCGGTGACGCCGGCGACCTCGGCCGCGAAGTCCCACTGGACGGCGTCCTCGTCGTCGGCTGCGGCCGCCGCATCCCAGGCCGTCGCGGCCACTGCCTCGGCGGTCTCCAGCATCTGTGCGCACAGGTGCTTGATCGCCTGGAACGACCCGATCGGCGCCCCGAACTGCTCGCGCACCTTCGCGTACTCCACGGCCGTCGTCAGGCACCACTGCGCGATCCCGGAGGCCTCGGCGGCAGCCAGCGTGAGGGCCGTACGCCGCACCGCCTCGCCGCGCAGGCCCGGGATCTCGACGGCCTCGCCGGCGTCGATGTCGACGTGCACCTCGGCGACCCGCCTGGTCAGATCGGGACCCACATGAGGGCGTACGTCCACGTGCTCCGCCGCCACGAAGAACCAGCGCTCCTCGCCGTCGGCTCCACGGGCACCGAGCAGCAGCCGGGCGGCTCCACCGCCGTCGTAGACCACGGGAACCGTTCCGCGCAGGCGCTCGCCGAGCTCGAGGACCGGGTCGAGCGCGATCCCGCAGCCACCGGCGGCGACGGCGCCGACCACGTCGTCGAGCCCGGCGGCTCCCGCATGGAAGGCGGCCACCGCGCTGCCGAGCAACGGGGCCGGAAGCAGCTCATGGGCGCACGCCTCGAGCGCGACCGCCGCATCCAGCAGGGTCCCTCCGCCACCGTTCGGCTCGGGCGCCGCGATTGCGGCGACACCGTACTCCTCGACACCTCGCCACACCTCGCCGAAGTCCGCGTCCGCGGAGCCCTCGGCAGCACGGGCGAGCGCGATGCCACCCAGCCCCTTGGCCCAGTCGCGCAGGCTCTCGCTGAGGGCTTGGTGGTCGTCGGTGATGCCGATCGGCACAGGAACCTCCTACTATTTCCGCGGCCTTCTGGAATAGAGACTGATGTAGAACGTGTTACAAGTCTAGACTCACGGAGGAACGTGTTTCACTCTCGGGCGCCGATGCGGTTAGCCTGAGATCCACAGATCGAGATCCGGTCATAGTCCTAGGGGGGACAACCAGTGACGTCCGTCAGCACGGAGCCACGCGACACCAACGGCCAGACCCCGGCCACCGCACCCACCGGCGGTTCCGCGGCTCAGCGGGAGCGCCGCCGGCGCATCCTCGACGCCACGATCACGCTCGCCGCCGAGGGTGGCTTCGACGCCGTGCAGATGCGCGCCGTCGCCGAGCAGGCCGAGGTCGCGCTCGGCACCCTCTACCGCTACTTCCCCTCGAAGATCCATCTGCTGGTCTCCGCGCTGGCGCGCGAGTTCACCAAGGACGTCGACCGCTCCGCCGTCCGCGCGACGCCGGGCGACACCGCCCACGAGCGGATCATGTACGTCCTCAACCGCCGCACCCGCGCCCTGCAGAAGCAGCCCAAGCTCACCGAGGCCCTGGTCCGCGCCTTCATGTTCGCCGACCAGTCGGTGACCGGCGAGATCCACGAGGTCGGCACCAGCCTGACCACCGTCATCGCCCGCGCCATGCACGGCACCCCCGACCACGGAGAGGTCACCGAGGAGGAGGCCGCCATCATCCGGATCATCTCCGATGTATGGCTCTCCGCTCTCATCTCCTGGGTCACCGGCCGCATGGACGCCGAGGACGTCGAGAAGTCCATCGACGTCGCCGTACGCCTCCTGCTGCGCTGAGTCGCCGAGGCGTCACGTAGGTCGGTCGAGGCGTCACCTAGGTCGGTCGAGGCGGCATCGCGGTGACGTGTCGAGCGACGTACGTGACGTCTCGGGCTAGTTGCAGTCGTCCGGTTTTTCGAAGCTCGCCGACTCCTCGGGTGTCATCGCGCGGTCGCAGCTGCCGTTCCAGGTGCGATCGTACGGATGGCCCTCGGCCCAGCCGGTGATCGCGAACGATCGGTCGCCGGGGGCTTTGATCGTCATCGTCTCGCGCTTGCCGTGATCGACATAGTCGGCCTCGAGCACCCACTGGCAGGTCGGTCCCTGGCTGGTCGCCTCGATCGAGATCACGACCGTCTCGCCCTTGGCCAGCGTGACCGTCCCGCCGTCGAAGTACGCCGAGCCGTCATCGGCCGAGGTCAGCTGCGGGACCTTCGCGTCGATGGCCGTCTTCAGCTCGATCTTCGTGCCTTCACCCTGCGGGAGGTCCTCCACGATCGTCCCGGCCTCGAGCCGCTTCGTGCAGGGTCCCGTCCGTTCGGGACGCAGGTCGGTGATCACCACCGGGTCGCTGTGGCGCCCGACGAGAGTCACCTCCCAGGTGATGTAGCCGGCGGCGTACCACTCGTGCTGGGCCTCCCACTCGGCGTCGTTGACGGAAGCCGTAGCGTCCGCCCGGTCATCGAACCGAGCCGATTCGGGGTCCGGGATCAGCACGCGACCGCTCAGCGGCTGGCGGCGTACGTCCACGACCTTGATGCCGTCGCCGGGCTCGCTCCATCCGTCGGGCAGCAGACCGGTGAACAGGCTCTGCAGACCCGAGCTGAAGGTCGCCCCCAAGGCGACCAGGATCACGCCGACGACCCACGTAGCGGGCTTCGTCAGCAGCGAGGTGAACCGCCCGCCCCCATCGCGCGGACGCTCGTCGTTCCCCTCACGCCGCTGTTTCGACATCAGTGCGCACCCCTCTCGAGAGTCGATGGGAGATCGCTACGGCGACCCCGGTCGTCCAGCCGAAGCAGGCAGCGAACCTCACGCCGTCGGCGGCGACCTCGAACGCCCAGTAGAGGGCCGATCCGGCGAACTCCTCCTGCTGCACCAAGACGCCCTCGAGCAGACCGACGACCGCCGCCAGCACAGCCACCACACCCCAGCACTGCATGAGGACGGACAGCACGCTCGGCCCTCCTCCGCGAGGCCAGCGCGCCACGATCAGCAGCATCGCCAGCCACACCAGCAGCACCAGTGCGATCGAGCTGAACGTACGCGGCAACCACACCGAGGTCTCGAAGCTGCCGCTCAGCGCATGCGGGTTGTGCGGCGCCGAGAGGCTGGCGTGAGCGAACCAGACCAGGCGGACCCAGGCCTGTCGCGACTCCACGGCCACCCCGTACGGGTCCGCGTCCGGACCGTAGTCCCAGACGAAGCCGCCGACGAGGGCCAGCACGAGGATCGGCAGCGCTCCCCAGGTGGCGATCCTCGCCGCCCGTGCCCTTCCGTAGACCCCATCGGAGGCTTCCGTCGCGCGGGAGTCCTCGGTGTCGGCATCACGGAGGGCGAGCGAGGCGATCTTGGCGAACGCCGCCGCTGCATAGGCCGCGTAGCCGCCGAGCACGCCCACGACCAGACCGAGCCAGATCCCGTCGGCGGGTAGTGCCCAGATGATCGCCGGCAAGGATGCCAGTCCGCCACGGACCTCCAGGACGGCCTGGAAGACCACGAAGAGGTTCGTCAGACCGCCGGCGAGGACGCTCGCGCACAGCACCCGCCCGGCAACCGCGTAGGCGCTGTCCGAGGCGGTGCGCAGGCTCGCGTAGACCAACGTCACGAGCAGCACGACGAACACCACTGTCGGCCAGGCGGAGGCAGGCGCGACGGGATACCCCTCGTCCATCACGGCCGATCCCCACAGGAACGAGAACCCGTCCACCACCCGGCGCAGCGCCTCCCCGAACCAGGCATACCCGCGTGCGGTCCAGAGCGCCGAGATGTCGCCGACGTAGACCGGGATCGCGAGGGTCAGGCTGTAGAGGAAGGCGAAGACACCGAGGACCACGACGGTGGTGAACGCACTGCGTCGTCGCGACATGTTCTGATGGCCTTCGGTTAGTCCCCCGGTGACTGAAACCTTCCCGGCGAAGTATGCCGGAGACCGACCCCGTGCGTGGCCGACTCACCCATGCCGAGGCGTCACCCCGGTCGGCCGAGTTGGCATCACCATGCCGTCTCGGCCGACGTACGTGACGGCTCGACCGACGTACGTGCCCCCTCGGCCGACGTACGTGACCCCTCGGCCGACGTACGTGACGGCTCGACCGACGTACGTGACGGCTCGACCGACGTACGTGACCCCTCGCCCGACCGCGGAGACGCTTCGGCCGACGTACGCGACGGCTCGGCCGACCGGGGTGACGGCTCGGCCGACCGGGGTGACGGCTCGGCCGACCGGGGTGACGCCTCGGCTGACGGGCTCAGCCGCCGAAGGCGTGGGTGGCGGTCGCGCCGCCGTCGATGGCGATCTCGGCTCCGGTGACGAAACCGGACTCGTCCGAGGCCAGGTAGACGTAGAGAGGGGCGATGTCCTCGGGGTGGCCGACGCGCTTGAGGGCGACCTTGGCGGCACCGAACTCCATGGCGGCATCGTCGGCGCCGACGCCGCGGGTCATGGAGGTGTCGATCATGCCCGGATGTACGGAGTTGACCCGGATGCCGCTGGGGCCGAGCTCGAGGGCGGCGGCCTTGGTCATGCCGCGGATGGCGAACTTGGTGGAGGTGTAGCCGGCTACGAACGCCATCCCGGCGAGGCCCTCGATCGAGGAGGCGTTGATGATCGAGCCGCCGCCGTTCTCCTTCATGGTCGAGATCACCGAGCGCATCCCGAGGAAGCAGCCGAGGGTGTTGACCCGCCACAGCAGCTCGAACTCCTCGACCGGCTGGACCAGGATCTCGCCGAAGCGCAGGATGCCGGCGTTGTTGGCCAGGACGTTGACCGGGCCGTACGCCTCGGCGGTCTCGGCCACCAGCGCGGTCCAGGACTCCTCCGAGCTCACGTCGTGGTGCACGAAGAGCGCCGAGTCCCCCAGCTCCTCGGCGAGCAGCTTGCCGGGCTCGTCGGCCACGTCGGCGATGACGACCTTGGCACCCTCCGCGACGAAGGCGCGCGCGATGGCGGCTCCCTGGCCCTGTGCACCACCGGTGACGATCGCGGTCTTGCCCTCGAGACGTGCCATCACTACTCCTCCTGGTCTTTCAGCGTGAGCTGCATGATCGAGTCGGCCGAGAACCCGGCCGCGGGGTGGCGGTCGGCGAACCAGCCGCCGACCTGCTTGTCGAGCGAGTCCAGGTCCCAAGCGGCGTTGTCGAAGCGTTCGGCCACCGTGGGCGGCGCGAGGACGGCGATCATCCCGCCGTAGACGACGAAGACCTGCCCGGTGATCGCGGCGGCGGCCGGCGAGGCCAGATAGGTGACCAGCGGCACCACGTGCTCGGCCCCGTAGGAGTCGCCCGTGAGCACGCCCTCGGTCATCGCGGTCGCGGCCCGTGGGCAGATCGCGTTGGCACGTACGCCAGAACGGCCCATCGAGCGGGCCGTCGACATCGTCAGCGCGGTGATCCCGGCCTTCGCGGCGCCGTAGTTGGCCTGTCCGGGAGGCCCGGCCAGGAACGCCTCCGAGGAGGTGTTCACCACCGCGGCGTCGACCGGTGCGCCCGTCGACTTCGCGACCGAGCGCCAGTGCGCCGAGGCGTTGCGGGTGAGCAGGAAGTGGCCGCGCAGATGGACGCGTACGACGAGGTCGAACTCCTCGTCGGACATGTTGAAGAGCATCTTGTCGCGGGTGATGCCCGCGTTGTTGACCACGATGTCGAGCCCGCCGAAGCCGTCGACGGCCGCGGCCATCATCGCGTCGGCGGTGGCGCGCTCGCTCACGTCGCCGGCCGCGATCACCGCCTCGCCACCGAACCCGCGGATCTCCTCGGCCGCCTCCTCGGCAGCGCCGGGGAGATCGTTGAGCACCACCCGCGCGCCCGCCCGGGCCAGCGCGACCGCCTCCGCGCGCCCCAGACCCGCTCCGGATCCGGTGACGATCGCGACCTTGCCGTCCAGATCTACGCTCACGTGGGGCTACTCCTCGATCCTCAGGGCCGCCTTGGGGCAGCCGGCCACGGCCTGCTCGACGCGGCCGCGGTTCTCCTCGGTCACCGTCGGGTCCGCGATCTGCAGGTAGTCGTCGTCATCGATCTCGAACACGTCGGGCGCGAACGACTCGCACATCCCGTGGGACTCGCACAGGTCGAAGTCCGCGATCACCTTTGCCATGTCCGTCTCCTTGTCCTCGTCATCGTCGTCATCGACGTCAGCCTTGGCCGGGCAGCGCGCCCAGCTTGCGGTGGTCCCAGCTTGCGACCTTGTCGGGCTCGATGACGATGCCGACCCGCTTGTGCGCCTGCTTCGAGACCAGGTCCTCGCCGAGCTCGCCCAGATCGGCTCCGCCGGCCATCCGGGTCATCACCCGCGACCCGATGCCCTTGATCTCGTCGTAGTCCTCGACGAGCCGCGCCCGCCCGGTGATGCTCACCCCACGCAGCTCGAAGTAGTCCACGCCGTCCTCGACCAGGCAGGTGACCCGCGGGTCACGCCGCAGGTTGCGGACCTTCTGCGAGGACCCGTAGGTCCAGAAGACGATCCTTCCTTCGTCGAGCACGTAGAACAGCGTGGTCAGGTGCGGCGCTCCGTCGGGACCGACGGTCGCGACCTGCACCTTCATCTGCGATCCGAGGAAGTCCTCGATCTCGGTATCGCTCAGCTGTACGGACTGGCGTGAGCCGGCCATGTGCCCTCCTCGAGCAGTGAAACTAGAACACGTTCTACCATATCAGGATGGAGCGGTCCCTCGAAGGGACCTCAGGGTGAGATCTAGGAAGCAGCCTTCATCTCGGAGATCAGCCAACCACCGTCGTCCTTCACCAGCGTCAGCACCTCCCAGGTCGGGCTCACCACGGTGTTCTTCGTCTTCGGCGCGGTCGCGCTCTGGTTGACGAAGAGCAGCACCTCGGCCGAGTCCTCGGTCGCCGAGATGATCGAGGCGGCACAGTCCTCGTCGACGCAGGCCTTGCCCTCCTCGGCAGCCTTCGCGCCCTCCTCGGAGAGCGGGGCCACCTCGGCGTCGACCTTGATGCCGAGGTCGGCCTGCTCCTTGCGCTTGTCCTCGCCGGGCAGCGTCTTCTCGTAGTCCTTCTGCATCGCCGGCGTCATCAGCTTCTTCGCCGCCGCGATGTCCTTCTCCGCACTTGCGGCCCGGTAGGACATCACCGTCTGCGCCAGTCCGACCGAGTGCTCCATGATCGCCGCCCTGGAGCCGGCCGCGGTCAGCTCGCCGCCCGGCGCCACGTCGTCCTTCGACGCCATGTCGACCGCCAGCCAGAGCAGGCCGCCGGCCACCAGGACGAGTACGCCGAGAACGGCCGTCAACACTCGGCTGCCATCGCCCAGCCAGCGCTCGGCGAGCCCGGCGCGCGCCTCGGTCTCACCCTCACCCTCATCCTCAGCTTGAGGCTCTACGGCCGTCGTCTCGGCGTCCTCGGGCTCGGCCGAACCAGCAGCGTTCTCCTGCGGAGCCTCGACCTCCTCGCGTACGTCCTCGGCCTGCTCCGCGCCCTGCTCCTCGGCAGGAGGAAGCAGGTCGGAGCCGCAGTAGCGGCACTTGATCGCGGCGGCCTTGATCGTCTCCGCGCAGAAGGGGCACTCCTTCTGGCCGGCGGAGACCGATCCGTTCGCTCGTACGCCTGTCATCAGTTGACTCCTGCCAGGTCGGACATGCGCCATCCGTCCTTCGTCTTGGCCAGCGACACCTTGAAGCGGTACTTCGAGCACCGCGCACCGTCGTAGGGGCAGGTGTCGCTCTTCTTCAGCTCTGCGGTCTGGCTGCTGGTGACGACCGAGTCGACGGCGACCAGGACGACCGCCTTCTTCGACCCGACCGCGCGGATGCCGACCTGCCTGACCTTGCCCTTGGACACCGTCTGGGCCGGGATCGCGGCCTGCCGGATCTGCTCGGCGATGGCGGTGTACTCCTTGCCGAAGGTGCCGGTCGAGATCTCCTTGACGGCCTGGATCCTCGGATCCATGTCGCGGTAGTCGACGTCGAGGAAGGCGATCACGCCGTCCTCCGCGACCGCCGCCACCTCGTCGTAGTCGGCGGCCGCCGCCTCGGCGGGCGTCGTCCAGGGAAGCACCCGAGCGCCGCCGATGAAGACGGCCGCCGCCAGCACGACCAGGATCACGACCACCGCCGCGAGCACGGTGTTGACCCGCCCCAGTCGGGCGAGGGAGAGCTTGACCTCGAGAGCGTTCTTGGCCTGGTCGGCAGGTTCAGCCACCGGACTCACTCCTCTCCCATGATCATCGATCGCCAGGAGTCGTCGGACAGGGCGGAGACGAGGCCTCCGTCATCGTTCGGGGTGGACATCGTGACCGTCTTTCCATCGGGAAGCTTGGTGCGCCCGGTCTTCGGGTCGTAGGTCGTGACGTACTTCCCCACGCCCTCGGGCTCGGGGACCATGTTGACGCCACGCTGCATGATCGGGTTGTCGCCCTCGTAGCCGGGCTGGGCGCGCTCGTCGGTGCACTTGGCCGGATAGAGCGGCTGGTCCTCCATCACGGTGCCGGGGATCCACTGGTCGGCGGGCTTGTAGCCCTCCTGGCACGGCGGTGTGGTGTAGACGAAGCCCATCGACAGGTGACCGTAGCCGTCACCGGGCGAGCCGGTCCAGCCTGTCGCCACGACGCGCGGGAAGGTCACCAGGGTCTGCTCGATCGCGGGCAGCCGGGCGGTGAGCACCTCGTTGACGGTGCTCAGGTTGGCCAGGAAGACCGGCAGGAGCGGCTGCAGCCCGTCGATCAGCGACTGGACCTGGACCGCGGTCGCCTCGCCGCCCTGGAGGATCTCGCGCAGCTCCGGGTCGCGCTTGTCCAGCGTCGCGGTGACCTCCTCGAGCCCCTTGGCGAACTCGCGGATGTCGCCGCTGTGCTCCTTCTGCGTCTGGAGCACGGTCTGGCTGGTGTTGAGGAGCCGCACCGTCTCCTTCTGGTGGGCGGAGGCCTGGTCGACCAGCGTGGAGCCCGAGTCGAGCAACGTACGCAGGTTCTCGGCGTTGCCGCGGAACAGCGTGCCGAGCTCGGCGACGACGGTGCTCAGGTCCTCGCCGTTGATCGAGGTGGTGAAGCTGTTCAGCTCGGTGAGGAGCTCGTCGGTGGTGCCGGGCATCGACTCGGGCCCGGCGGTCACGACGTCACCCTCGGCGAGGTAGGGGCCGGCGGCCGAGTCGGGGATGAAGTTGATGTACTGCTCCCCCACCGCCGAGAGGTTGTGGACCTCCACCGCGGCATCCCGCGGCACCTCGGTGCCGGGATCGAGCTCCAGCTCGGCGCGTACGCCCTCCTCGGTGACGATCATCGAGGCGACCCGGCCGATGCTGATGCCGCGGTAGTTGACCTCGCTGCCCTCGTAGAGACCGCCGGAGGCCGGCAGGTCGACCGAGACATCCACGTGGCGGCCCAGGACCCGGTCGACGACGCCGAGGTAGGCGGCCGAGACGTAGAAGATGCCGACGGCGGCGAGGATCAGGAAGATGACCAGCTTGTTGCGGACGCTCCGTGTCATCGGCTACCGCCTCCCAGCAGTCCGAGGAGGCCGGCCAGGCCTCCGGTCGTCGGCTCGGCCGTGGGCGACTCGGTCTCCGTCGGGCCGGACAGTCCCTCGGCGATCTCCGGGACCAGGTCGTCGAGCCCCGGTGTCTTGGTCGAGGCCGAGCTCTTGGGCATCAGGTCGGAGACGTCGGGGATCTTCGGCATCTTCTCGCCCTTCTTGAGCGGCGTGTCCTCCTTGCCGACCACCGAGCACACCAGGTTCAGGTTGGTCAGGTCGCACAGCGCCTTGGCCAGCGGCTGGACCGCCGCGCACCCCTTGGAGTAGGAGAGGCAGATCTGGATGACCTGCGGCAGGATGCCGGTCGACTTGCCGTTAGTGAGGCTGCCGACCAGCTTGTTGAGGTCGAGATCCATGTGGAACAGCGCGTTGGAGTAGTCGCCCATCGCCAGCCCGGAGGCGTTCTCGGGGAACGGGAAACTCGCGGCCATCATCAGGCCGCGCGGCAGCGAGTCACCGGCGTCGGCGAGCTCGCGCAGCGTCGGGGCCAGCTCGTCCAGCGCCGTGGTCAGGTTGTCGCCGCTCTGGTTGATCACCCGGGTCGCGACCACACCGAGCCGGTCGAGCGCCTTCATCATCTTCATCAGGTCGGCGTGCTGCTGGCGCAGCACCTCGAGCGCCGGGCCGAAGGAGTCGATGGCCGCCTCGATCTTCGCGGACTCCTTGTTGAGGGTGCGGGTCAGCCGGTCGACCTGCTCCATCGCCTTGATGATCGAGCCCTTCTGCTGGTTGAGCGAGGCGACCGTGGTCTCCAGGTTTCCCAGCAGCGCCCGCATGTCGCCGGTGCGCCCGTCCATCATGGTGTTGAGCTCGTCGCTGATCGTCTTCAGCTGCCCGACGCCGCCGCCCGCCAGCAGGAAGGAGAGCGCACCGAGCACCTCCTCGACCTCGGGGTTGCGGTTGGTGCGGTCGAGCCCGATGGTGGCGCCGTCGGCCAGTTTGCCGGCGCTCGCGATGGTGGATCCCTCGGGTGCCACCAGGGCGATGTACTTCTCCCCGAGCAGGCTGGTCTGGCGTACGTTGGCCAGCGCGTCCGCCGGGAGCTCGATGTTCTTGCGCAGGGTCATGGTGACCTTCGCGTGCCAGCCCTCCCGCTCGACCTTGTCGACCTGGCCGACCGGCACGTCGTTGGCCATCACCTTCGTGCGCGGCACCACGTCGACGACGTCGTTGAACTCGGCGGTGACGACGTAGCCGTCGCCCTCGCCGACCTCCTTGCCGGGCAGCGGCAGGTCATAGGCCTGTACGCCGCACCCGCTCGCCACCGCGACGAGGCCGAGCATCGCCAGGCCGATCAGGACGCGCCTCATTTCTTGCCTCCCGACATCAGATCCTGCAGTGAGCCGCTGAGCTCGGTGATGCCACCTTGGGTGACCACCTCGGGCTCCACCTCCGGCTTCTTGGCCGGGGTGCCGTTGTCGAGCGGCAGCCCGGTCTCGGTGTCGCGGTCGGTGGGGGCACTGCCCTCGGTGAGCGCCTGGCCCGCCTGCGCCGTCGACCCCGTCGGCAGCAGCGCCTTGAACAGCGCGCAGATCTCCTTGGCCCCCGGGATCTGGTCGTTCTCCACGACCATGCAGAGGATGTTGGACAGGTCCGAGCCGATCGGGCCGACCTGCAGCCGGAAGCCGACCGAGCCGGACGCCGGGTCGAAGGACTCGGCCAGGTTACCGATGCCCAGCGGCGCCAGGTCGATGACCGTGCCGAGGGTCTCCTTCTCCTTGGCCAGGATGTTGAGCGTCTTGTTGAGCTGCTTGACGTCGCCGACCAGCGCGTCGGAGTTGTTCTCCACGAAGGACTTGGTCACCTTGACCGCCTGCGCGATCGCGACGAGCGCCTGGTCGAGCTCGTCGCTCTCCCCGGCCAGCTGCGTGGAGACGTCGGAGAGGTCGGTCAGGAACTTCTCGGTCGTGTCGTCGTTCTTCGCCAGCGTCCTGGTGACCTCGGAGAGCTGGGAGAGGGTGCTGAAGAGCTGCTCGGAGTTGCCGCCGAGCACCTGCGCCGCCTCCGACATGTCGGCGATCGCCTGGTTGCCGATCTTGCCGTTGCCCTCCAGGGCGTCGGCGCCCTCGCGCAGCACATCGCTCAGCGCGCCGTTCTTGTTGGCCCCGTTGGGGCCCAGGGCCGTGGTCAGCTCGGAGAGGCTGGCGTAGATGCGGTCGAGCTCGACCGGGACCGCGGTGCGCTCGATCGGGATCTCCCCGCCGTCGGCCAGGGTCGGTCCGCCGGTGTAGGCCGGGGTCAGCTGCACGAACCGGTCCGCGACCAGCGTCGGGGTGACGATCGCCGCCTTCACGTCCTTCGGGAGCTTGTAGTCGCTCTGATACTCGATCACCGCGTCCACGTGGTCGCCCTTCGGCTCCAGCGCGGCGACCTTGCCGACCTTGACGCCCATGATGACGACGTCGGAGCCCTCGTAGATGCTCACCGCCTGCGGGAAGCTGGCGGTCACCAGCTTGGTGTCGGGCGCGGCCACCTCGGAGACGAGCAGCAGCCCGCACATCAGCACCAGCGCGATCGGCAGCGCGGCCCACTTTCGGCCCCAGAAGTTCTTTGTCATTCCACGATCCCTGGTCGTCGTCCGGGCACGAACTCGCCGCTCACGATGCCGGTCAGGTTGGCGAGGTAGGCGTCGAACCAAGGGCCGGTGCCGATGATGTTGATCAGGATCGACGCGTACGGCCCGTAGTTCTGGATGGTCTTGGTCAGGTCCTCGTCGCGCGCGTTGAGGAACTTCAGCGCGGTCTCGAGCGCGTCCAGCGCGGGCCCGATCTGCTTCTCGTTCTCCTTCACCAGGGCCTGTAGCTGCTCGGCCAGCGCGGTGGCGTTGACCAGCAGCTGGTGGATGGCCTGGCGGCGGGAGATGAGCTCGGCGAAGACCTGGTCGCCGTTCTCCATCACGCTGATGATGTCCTGCTTGCGCTCGTTGACGAGCTGGACGACCTGCTCGGCGTCCTGGAGCAGCGACTCCAGCTCGTCGCCGCGGGCGGCGATCGTCTGGGAGAGCGCGGCGATGCCCTGGAAGGCGCCCTGCACCTCGGGCCCGGCCTTGTCGAGCGTGCCCGACATCGTGGTCAGCGCCTTGGCCAGCTGCTGGGTGTGGATGGCCTCGGTCGTCTCGGCGAGATCGCCGAAGGTGCCGACGATGTCGCTGCCGGCGCTGGTGCGGGCCAGCGGGATCGTCGAGCCGGCGTCCAGCGTCCGGCCGCCCTGCGGGGTGATGTCGAGGTACTTCTCCCCCAGCAGGTTGAGCACCCCGATCTTCGCCTCGCTGCGGTGGCCGATCTCGGTGCCGTCGACCGAGAAGGAGACGACCACCTTGGCGCCCTCGATCTCGATGTCGCTGACCCGGCCGACCCGGATCCCGGCGATCTCCACCCGGTTGCCCACGTGCAGGCCGCTGGTGTCGGAGAACTCGGCCTGGTAGGTGGTGCCGGCGAACCACGGCAGCTTGCGCAGGTTGAACGCCGCGGTCAGCGCCAGCGCGATCGCGACGATGGTGATCACGCCGGTGCGCTTGAGCTGGGTGTCGCTGTGATGAGCCATCAGAGCTTGCACCTCTCGGCCCGGCTGTAGAAGGCCACGTTGTCGAGCTGCTTCTGGATCGCCTTGACGGCCGGTGAGTTGTCGAGCAGCTCACCGAGCGAGGGCAGCTTGATCGAGAAGTCGAGGTCGCAGAGGTAGTAGTTGTACCAGGAGCCGTAGCTGCCGATCCGCGCCTGCGACTCGAGGGTCTCCGGGAGCCGTTCGAGCGTCTTGTCGAGCAGCTTCTGGTTGCCCGGCTTGTTGAGGATGTCCACCACGCGCTTGAGCTGCTTGATGTCCTCCTTGAGGAACGGGCGTACGTCGGTGAGGAGCCCGGCCAGCTCGTCGGTCAGGTCGCCGATCGAGGAGATCGAGTCGCCGATCGCCTCCTTGTCGCGCGCCAGGTCCTTCATCCAGCCGCTGAGCTGCTGGATCAGGTCGGCCAGCTCGGTGTGGTGCTCGTTGACGGTGCTGAGGGTCTTGGACAGGTTGGTGATCACGTCCCCGATCAGCTGGTCGCGCTCGGCCAGGGCACTGGTCAGCTCGGCCGTCTCGGAAAGGAGGCTCGCGACCGTGCCGCCCTCCCCCTGCAGCACCCGGATCAGGTTGAGCGAGAGCTTGTTGACGTCCTTGGGCTGCAGCGCCTGGAAGAGCGGCTGGAAGCCGTTGAAGAGCTCGGTCAGGTCGAGGGCGGGCGTGGTGTTGGCCACCGCGATCGTCTGCCCCTCCCGCAGCGGCGTCGCGTCGGCCTCCGGGTCCTGGGAGCCGGCGTCCTGGGTCAGGGCCAGGTAGCGGTCACCGACGAGGTTGAGGTAGCGCACCTGGGCGCCGCTGGCGTTCGTCAGCGGCACCGTCTTGTCGACCCGGAAGGTGACCATCGCGTGGTCACCGCCCTCGATCTCCACGGCGAGCACTTCGCCCACGGTGATGCCGGCGACGCGTACGTCGTCTCCCTCGCTCAGGCCCGAGGCGGTGGTGAACTCGGCGCGGTAGGGCACTCGGTCGCCGAAGCCCACGTTGCCCATGATCGAGGCGAGCGTGCCGGTGACGAGGATCGAGAGGACGGTGAAGAGGACCAGCTTGGTGCCGGCGACCGCGGTCTTCAGATCGCGCTTGTTCACTGCAGACCCCCGTTCCCGGGTGCCCAGGGGATGTCCTCGGTGCCGTTCTTCAGCTCGTTCGGTCCGGCGGGCACCTTCGGGTTCGGCAGCCCGTCGCACCACGGCCCGTGGCCGATCTCGCCCCACTCGGGACGGTCGTCACGGCCGTACGCCGGCTTCTGGGTGCCGTCGAGGACCATCGTCTGGCGCACGCGGTTCTGCTGGAAGACGGTCGCCAGCAGCTCGGTGTAGTCGTCGAGGCCCTGCAGCAGGCAGGTGTACTCCGGCGAGTAGTCCGAGAGCAGCTTGAGCAGCGGGACGGCCAGCTCGGTCTCGTACCGGATCGCCTTCTCGTTCTCGGCGAGCAGGTTCTTGGAGGTGTCGGCGACTCCGGTCACCGACGTGAGCAGGCCGCCGAGACGGGCTCGCTGCTCGGTGACGGTGTTGGCGGTGGTCGTGGTGTTCTCGAGGACCTCGACCAGGTCGGGTGCGGCCAGGGAGTAGGTCTCGGCGACGTCGGCCATGTCCTCGAGATCGCGTTCGAGTGTGGGGAGGTGGACGTTCATCTTCTCGAGGTAGTCGTTGAGCTGGACCATGGTCTCGCCGAGCTTCTCCCCGTTGCCGGAGAGCGCGGTGGCAAGGGCGTGCAGGGTGCTGTTGAGGTCCTGGGGACGGATCGACTTCAGCAGCGGGAAGAGCCGGGCCAGGATCACGTCGAGCTCGACGCTGGTGCGGACCCGGTCGGCGGGGATCACGGTGCCGTCGCTCAGTGCGCCGGTGCGCTCCCCCTGGGGGTCGATGAACTCGACGTACTTCTGCCCGAACAGCGTCGTCGGCTTGATCGCGACACTGATGTTGGCGGGGATCTGCTCGGCCTGCTCGGGCTCCAGGCCGAGCCGGATGACGGCCTTCTTGCCGTCCTGATCGATCTCGCGGATCTGGCCGACGATGACGCCGTGCATGCGGACGTCGCCGTAGCGCGGGAGCTGCAGCCCGGCCCGGTCGGCTTCGACGCTGACCGTGGTGAACTGCACGAACGCCTTCTGGTAGATCGCCACGCAGAGCGCGATCAGCAGGGCGAGGGTCACGGTGAAGGCGATCCCGGAGACGAAGAGCTTGGTGTGCTCGGCGCGGGTGTCGCGCTGGATTCCCATCAGCATCCGGCGCTCACCCCGTGATCCTGACCGTGGTGGTCGATCCCCAGATCGCGAAGCTCAGGAAGAAGTCCGCGACGACGACGGTGACGATGGACGTACGGATCGCCTTGCCGACCGCGATGCCGACGCCCGCCGGGCCGCCGGAGGCGGTGTAGCCGTAGTAGCAGTGGATCAGGATGATCGCCACCGCGAGGATGATCAGCTTGAGGAAGCTGTAGAGGATGTCGATCGGCGGCAGGAACGCCAGGAAGTAGTGGTCGTACGTCCCGCCCGACTGCCCGTACATCAGCGTCGTGATCAGCCGCGGGCTGAGGTAGGAGGCGCACAGGGCGACGATGTAGAGCGGGATGACGGCCAGGAACCCGGCGATCATCCGCGTGGTGACCAGGTAGGGAAGGCTCGGCACGCCCATCGCCTCGAGCGCATCGATCTCCTCGCTGATGCGCATCGCGCCCAGGCGGGCGGTGTAGCCGCAGCCCACCGTCGCGGCCAGGGCGATCGAGGAGATCAGCGGGGCCACCTCGCGGGTGTTGAAGAAGGCCGAGATGAACGCGGAGAACTTCGCGACACCGATCTGGCTCAGGCTGGCGTAGCCCTGGATGCCGACCTCGGAGCCGGCGAAGAAGGCCATGAAGGCGATCACGCCGACCGTGCCGGCGATCATGGTCAGGCCGCCGGCGCCGAAGGCGACCTCGGCCAGGATGTTGAGCACCTCCCGCTTGTAGCGGCGGATGGTGCGCGGCGCCCAGGCCAGGGCCTTGACGTAGAAGAGCAGCTGGTCGCCATAGCCTTCGACGGCCTGGCGCTGCTCCTTGACGATCTGGTTGCCCACCTGGGCGAGCGTGTTGGACACCGGGGGATCACAACCCGTCCTGAGGAACGATCTGGAAGTAGACCGCGGTCATGATGGAGTTGAGGACGAACAGCATCATGAACGCGATGATCACGGCCTCGTTGACCGCTCGGCCGACGCCACTGGGACCACCCTGGGCGTTGAGACCGTTGTAGGCGCCGATGATCGCCGCCAGGAACCCGAACAGGGCCGACTTGACCATCGAGATGTAGAGGTCGGGCAGGCTCGCCAGCGCGGTGAAGCTCGACAGGAACGCACCGGCGGAGCCGCCCTGGACGATCACGGTGAAGAAGTAGCCGCCACCGATCCCGGTCGCGATCACGATCCCGTTGATCATCACCGAGACGAACAGGCACGCCAGGACCCGCGGGATCACCAGCCGGATCACCGGGTCGATGCCCAGCACCTCCATCGCGTCGATCTCCTCACGGATCTTGCGCGAGCCCATGTCGGAGCAGATCGCCGACCCGGCGGCACCGGCGATGATCAGGGCGGCCGCCATCGGCGCCGCCTCCCTGACCACGGCGAGCACTGCCGTCGCCCCCGCGAACGACTGTGCCCCGAGCTGCCCGGCGAGGTTGCCGACCTGCAGCGAGATGACGGCCCCGAACGGGATCGAGACCAGCACCGCGGGCAGCAGCGTGACGCTGGTGATGAACCAGGCCTGCTCGAGGAACTCCCGGAGCTGGAACTTGGTCGTGAACGTCCCCTTCACGACCTCGCCGGTCATCAGACCCATCCCGCCGACACCTCGGACCAGGGAGGCGAACTGCACTGCCATCCTTCACCTTTCGCGTGGTCTTGTGACTCGGCTCACGTTTCAAGCCTGTAGTAGAACATGTTTCAGTTCTGAGGGCAACGACCCGCCGCGACATGCCCGGGAACAGGGTGGGAGGTATCTCTGTTCAACGACTTACCCGCCGGTAGGTGACGGGGATCACAGGGATCCTCCACCGCCGCGTCACGATGGGCGAACCACCCTTCTCGCCGGCCGGTCCGAGCGTGCTCGCCTGCGCCGGGGGCCGTGCACACACGCCAGAAGACCGCACCGGTGTGTCTCGCCATGCCGGGACCGTTAGATTGGGGACCGTGATGAGACTGTCGCCGGGGGGCGTCATGAGGTTCCTACGCCGCCTGCTCCTCGTTGTCTTCGGCGTGCCGGTCGCGCTCGCCGTCGCGATGAGCCTGGTCGACGGCTACCGCAGCCGCGGCCAACGCGGCCGACGGGGCAAGCCGTTCCCGGTGACGCCACCGCTGACCAACAGCGTCGGCGACGGCACCGTCACCACCTACACCTTCGGCAACGACCTCTACGAGGACATGATCGCCGCCATCGACGGCGCGAAGAAGCAGATCTTCCTCGAGACGTACATCTGGAAGGGCGACGAGGTCGGCCAGCGGTTCAAACAGGCGCTGGCCTCCGCGACCGAGCGCGGGGTCGACGTCTACTGCATCTACGACGAGCTCGCCAACCTCGTGGTGCCCTCCCGCTTCAAGCGCTTCCCCGAGGGGATGCACGTCCTGCGCTACCCCACCTACGCTGCAGGGTGGCGCTTCTTCGACCTCTCCCGCTACGGCCGCGACCACCGCAAGATCCTGGTCGTCGACGACACGGTCGGCTTCGTCGGCGGCTACAACATCGGGACCGCGTACGCCACCGAGTGGCGCGACACGCACGTCCGCATCACCGGCCCCGGCGTCTGGGACCTGCGCCGCGCGTTCGCCGACTTCTGGAACCTCAACCGGCGGCGGCCGCACCCGTTGAACCACCGCAACGGCGCGGAGGGACCGCTGCTCATCGAGACCGCGCCCTCGTGGGAACCCGATCTCCGGTTCCACCGCAACGTGCCCCGGCTGTGGATGTTCCCGATCCGGTCCATGTATCTGGAGGCGATCAACCGGGCCTCCCGCAACATCTACCTGACCACCGCCTACTTCGTCCCCGACGAGGACTTCGTGGACGCGCTCAAGGCCGCGGCCCGGCGCGGGGTCGACGTACGCATCCTGCTGCCGCTGAAGTCGAACCACATCGTCGTCGACTGGATCTCGCGCGGCTACTTCTCCCAGCTCCTCGGCTCGGGAGTGCGGATCCTGCGCTTCAAGGACGCGATGATCCACGCCAAGACCGCCACCGTCGACGGCTTCTGGTCGACCGTCGGCACCGCCAACATCGACCGGCTCTCGCTGACCGGCAACTACGAGATCAACCTGGAGATCTTCGACCGCGACGTCGCCAAGCAGATGGAGGAGATCTTCTCCCGCGACGAGTCCAACGCGATCGAGCTGACCGCCGAGGAGTGGGCCTCCCGCGAGATCCACCGCAAGTTCACCGAGCTCGTCCTCACTCCCCTGCGCCCGCTGCTCTGAGTCAGCAGGAACTCAGCACTCACGAAGGAAGATGCGTGCGCGGCGACATCTTCGGTCCCCGCCGAGGCCGTTTGCCGGCACCTCGGTAGATCAGCGCCACGACACGGGCACGATGCGGACGGAAGCTCTCCAGGTAGTCACGTAGCCGGTCGTCGTCCCAGGCCGCGTTGGTCAGCGCCCAGCCGACGTCCTTGGCGAGGTGGTAGTCGCCGAAGCTGACCGCATCGGGATCACCGAGCGCGCGCTGGCGGACCTCGGCGACGGTCCACTCGCCGATGCCCGGGATGGACGTCAGACGTCGCTCGACCTCCTCGCCGGGCAGACCGGCCGTGCGCTCGACCGCGGTCGCGACCCTGGCCGCGTGCAGGACGGCCTTGGAACGGGCCGGGTCGACCGGCAGGCGCAGCCAGTCCCAGCTGGGGATCGTCCGAAGCACCTCGGGCGTCGGCTGCAGGCGCAGACCGTGATCGGCGCCGGGGCCGGGGGCGACCTCACCGAAGCGCCTGACCAGGTTGCCGAAGCCGCGGAACGCCTCGTGGTTGGTCACCTTCTGCTCGATGATCGAGGGCACCAGCGCCTCCATCACCAGCCCGGTGCGCCCGAACCGCGGCACCTCGAAGCGCTCTAACAGCGTCGCGAGCAGCGGGTCCTCGGTGCGGAACTCCTCGGGACGGTCGTCGGCCCCGAGCAGGGCAGGCACGTGCTCGAGCGCCCACTCGGCACCCTCGCCCCACGCCTCGGACTCCACCTCGGCGTCGCGCTGGCGCAGCCGGAGCGTGGCGGGACCCTGGGGCGTACGGATGGCTCGCCAGTGGTCATCGCCGAGGATCTTGTACGTCGGGTCGCCCAGCCCGCGACGAAGCGGCCGCAGCATCGAGGCCAGGCCCACGGCATAGCCGGGCCGGACCGTCCGCTGCGCACTCATGCCTCGAGATTAGCCCGCGGGAGGACTCGGCTGGTCGTGAGATGGGTCGCGCGGCCGGCGAGGTCGCTGCCGGTGAAGCCGAAGACGTGGTGGGCGCCGTGGAGGGCCTCGGCGGTGACGACCTGGTCGGTGGCGTACGGGAGGACCTCGTAGGTCTGCGGCTCGTCGCCGACGGCGGCGGCCTCGGGGCCGGGGACCTCCTCGACCCACAGCCGGCCGTCGGGGTGCCGGCGCAGCGTCCAGTCGACGATGCGGGCGCGGTAGGTGCCGAGGAGCCGATCGGCGTCGAAGCCTGCGAGCACCTGGTCCGGTGCCACCGGGTCGGGCGCGATCCGGACGCCCGCGAGGTCGTCGAGGAGGTGGCCCACGACGTCGTGGTAGAGCCCGTGGGTGTCGCCGCCGTTGGTGAGCAGCGCGACGGCCAGGCCGTGCTCGGGCACCATCCGGAAGAACGCCGACTGGCCGATCGTCTGGCCGTCGTGGCCGACGAGCCCCTGGCGGGTGTCGTCGAGGGACCAGCCCAGGCCGCGGGCGTCGGTACGGGTCGATGCGGGATGGTCGACCTGCCGGGTGAGCGCCTCGGCGCAGGAGGCGGCCGAGACGACGCGGGTGCCGTCAGGAGCCGTCCCGTCGGCGAGATGCATGGCGGCGAAGCCGAGCAGGTCGCGTACGCGCATCGACAGCATCGCGCCGACCGGGCCGCTGGCGCGGGCCATCCCCCACGCCGGCCCCGGACGCAGGACATGATCGGGTGCGGGGTCGATGTGGCCCATCGCGGCGCGGAACCTGATCGCGTCGTAGGCCGTGGTGGCGACGTGGGTCAGGCCGAGCGGGGTGGCGAGACGCTCCTGGAGCGCCCGGTCCCAGGTGGTGCCCCGCAGCACCTCCACCAGGCGCCCGAGCACCGCGAAGCCGGCGTTGGAGTAGGAGAACCGCTCCCCCGGGGCGAAGATCTGCGGTAGATCGCCCATCGAGGCGACGAACCGTTCGACCGCGTCGTCGCCCGGCCCGTGGTCGGTGAAGATGTCGCCCTCGAAACCGGCCGTGTGGGAGAGCAGCTGGCGGACGGTGATCGCCGCCGCCGCGTCCTCGTCGGCGACCGCGAAACCCGGCAGGTGGCGCCTGATCTCGTCGTCGAGGCCGATCCGGCCCTCGTCGACGAGCTGCATCACCAGGTCGGTGGTCCACAGCTTGGTGATCGAGCCGACCTGGAACAGCGAGTCGGTCGTCGCCTCCACACCGGTCGCGAGGTTCAGGATGCCGCTGGCGTGGTCGACGACCTGGCCGTCCTGGAGCACCCCGACAGCCGCCGCCGGCACGCGATGACGGGCCAGCAGGGCGGGCAGCTCGGACTCGATCCAGGAGCGGGCGACAGCAAGCGACATGGGGCGAGGATAGGCGGGGCATCACCTCGCGCACCGGGCGGGACGGAGCAAGCCGGCGACGACTGTCGGTGCCGTGATGTTCACTGGACACATGCTGCTCGCCGACATCGTCTCCACCTCGAACGCCGTCGCCGCGACCCGGTCGCGCAAGGCGAAGGTCGCCGCGTTGGCCGAGTGTCTCGGCGCGGCCTCGCGCGATGAGCTGCCGGTGGTGACCGCCTATCTCGCCGGCACGCTGCTGCAGCGGCGTACGGGACTGGGGTGGCGCTCTCTCACCGCGCTGCCCCCGCCTGCGGCCGAGGCGTCGCTGACGGTCGGCGACGTCCACGAGACCTTCGAGCGGATGTCGCTGCTCGCGGGCCCGGGTTCGCAGGTGGCCCGGGCGGCCGAGGCCGAGACGCTCTTCGGCGCTGCGACCGACGCGGAGCAGGTCTGGCTTCGGGGCGTGGTCACCGGAGAGGTACGCCAAGGGGCGCTCGACTCGCTGGTGCAGGAGGCGCTCGCGGTGGCCGCCGGGGTGCCGTTGCCCGCCGTACGCCGCGCCGCGATGCTGGCCGGCTCGACCGTGGTGGTCGCCGGTCTCGCCTTCGACGGCGAGGAGGCGCTCGCCGAGGTCGGCCTGGTCGTGGGGCGGCCCGCGCTGCCGATGCTCGCGTCGTCCGCCGGCTCAGTCGAGGAGGCCATGGCGAAGCTCGGCGAGCCGGTCGTGGTCGACACCAAGCTCGACGGCATCAGGATCCAGGCCCACAAGTCGGGCTCGGAGGTGCGCATCGCGACCCGCACCTTGGAGGACATCACCGAGCGGCTGCCCGAGGTGGCGGAGATCGTCGCCTCCTTCCCCGCCGAGACGCTCGTCCTGGACGGCGAGGCCATGACACTGAGCCCCGACGGGCGGCCGCGGCCGTTCCAGGAGACCGCCTCGCGCACCGCGACCCGCTCGGCACCCGGCGCGGTCGTCGCGCCGTACTTCTTCGACATCCTCCACGTCGACGGCCGTGACCTCATCGACCTGGCGCTCGACCAGCGCCTCACCGAGCTCGACCGGGTCGTGCCCGAGCAGCACCGCTCGCCACGACTGGTCACCGTGGACACCGAGGAGGCGGAGCGGTTCGCCACCGACGTGCTCGCTGCCGGCCACGAGGGCGTCGTCGTCAAGGGGGTCGGCCTGCCCTGGGAGGCGGGGCGGCGTGGCTCCGGCTGGATCAAGGTCAAGCCCGTCCACACCCTCGACCTGGTCGTCCTCGGCATCGAGTGGGGCTCGGGACGCCGCAAGGGCTGGCTCTCCAACATCCACCTGGGCGCGCGCGGGCCGAACGGGTTCGTGATGATCGGCAAGACGTTCAAGGGCATGACCGACCAGATGCTGGCCTGGCAGACCGAGCGGTTCACCGAGCTCGCCCTGAGCGACCCGCACAGCGACTGGGCGGTCGAGGTCAGGCCCGAGCAGGTGGTCGAGATCGCCTTCGACGGGGTCCAGCGCTCGACGCGCTATCCGGGCGGGGTCGCGCTGCGGTTCGCCCGGGTGGTGCACTATCGCGACGACAAGACCGCGGCGGAGGCGGACACGATCGAGACCGTCCAAAGCTTTCTCGATTAACACGATAGGGATACCGGTTAAAGACGCTCTCCACCCATCCCCTAATCTCACTGCGTATGCCCCCACATGCCCGGTTCGCCACGCTGCTCGCAGCGCTGGTGATGGTTCTCGGCCTGGCCGCTTCCACCCCAGCTCCTGACTCCCCCGCTCCCGCGGGGGCCGTCACGGTGGCAGCCCCGACCTCGAGCGTGGCCCGGCCGATCCCGCAGGAGACCTTCACGCTGAGCGGCTCCCTGGGCGTGAGCGTGCCGCGGGTGGTGCGGCTGCAGACGTACGACGAGGGCGAGTGGCGGGTCGTGCAGAAGCAGAGCGTCGCGAGGTCGGGTGACTACTCCTTCCAGGTGACCCAGCCCTCCTCGGTGCGCACGCGGTGGCGGGTCCTCGCCTACGGGATCAAGCGCGAGGGGCGCGGCTGGCGGGAGCGGGTCACGGCGCCGCGTACCCTCTTCGGGCAGCCGCAGACGGTCACGACCAGCGTGGCCCGGTCCGTGCGCGCCGGCAGCGCCGTGCGGCTCACCCTCTTCGCCTCGCCGGCCCGCCCCGGCAGGGTGCTCGCCCTCCAGCGCGACAGCGGGCAGGGCTGGCGAACGGTCACCGACCTCACCACCGACGCGACCGGCCACGCGGCGTACGCCTTCAGGACCCGGGGCGTGGCGAAGACCCGGTTCCGGGCGGTCGCCCGCGCGCACCACGGCGCACCCGCGGTCGCGGGACCTGCGGCGGCGGTCTACGCCATCGGGGACAGGCCCGTCGGGGTGATGGCCTGGCGCGGTGACTCCCTCAACTATCCGGAGAACACCCTGGACGCCTTCCGCAGCGCGGTGCGGCAGCGGGCCGACTTCATCGAGATGGACTTCCAGCCCACGGCTGACGGCGAGTGGGTGCTGCTGCACGACGGCGACTTCCGGCGTACGACCGACGTCGAGGCCCGCTTCCCCGAGCGGCGGACCGCGAGTCCGCGGGCGTTCACCCTCGCCGAGGTGCGCTCGCTCGACGCCGGCTCGTGGATGGGGCCGCAGTTCCGTGGCGTCCGGGTGCCGACCATCGAGGAGGCCTTCGACGCCATCGAGGAGGCCGAGCGACTCCACGGCCACCGGGTGCGGCTCGTGGTCGAGCTCAAGGGCGAGAGTGCCGCCGAGATGCGCGCGCTCTACCACAAGGTCGTCTCGCTGCGTCCGAGCTGGGTCTCCCGGAAGAGCCACGGCGACAAGGCGATCTTCATGAGCTTCGAGGCGAGCCACTTCGACTTCCCCGGGGTCGAGCGGACCGGGATGGAGAAGGTCGCCGTCAAGGACGAGCCCGACCCCGCGGACGCGTACGGTCCCGGCTTCGCCCAGGTGCACCTCCACACCAGGGTGCTCGACGCCGCCCTCGTGGACCGCTACCACCGCCAGGGCGCCAAGGTCGGGACCTGGCCGGCCGTCGGCACCGCGGCGGTGCTCCGCGCCGCGGTCTCGGGGGTCGACTACGTCACGACCGACGACGTCGCCGGTGCACGGAGCGCGTTGCTCCGCTAGGCCGATGTGAGGACCGACACTGATAGTGCAACTCCGAGTTGCACGCCGCGTACAGTGTCCGTGTGAGCACCCGACCAAGCACCTCCCACTCCGCCTCGGGCTCCGTCTCGGCCCACGGCTCCGAGTCCGACGGCCGCCGCTCGGCTGCCGCGGCCCGACGCCGTGCCCGCGAGGCAGACATCGTCGCCGCCACCCGCAGGATCTTCGACGAGCGCGGCGTCAGCGACGCCCAGATCGAGGACATCGCCAAGGCGGTCGGCATCAACCGTGCGATCGTCTACCGCCACTTCACCGGCAAGGACGAGATCTTCGCACTGACCCTGGTCGGCTACCTCGACGAGCTCCGCGAGCGGATGCTCACCGCGACCGAGGGCGACAGCGCACCCACCGACGTGGTCCGTGACGTCGTCGGCACCTTCGTCGACTACGGGATCGAGCATCCCGCCTTCGTCGACTGCGCCCAGACGCTGATGCGGCGCAGCGGCTCCGACCTGCTCGACGAGCTCTCCGAGAGCGCCCTGTTCCGTCTGGGCCGAGCGATGAACGGCTGCCTCACCATCCTCACCACGGTCTTCGAGGACGGCGCCGCCTCCGGCGAGCTCCACGTCAAGGACGCCAACCTGCTCGCCAACACCCTCTACGCCTCCGGCCTCGGCGCCCTCCAGCTCGCCCGCGTCGGCATCCTGGTCTCCGAGTCCGCCCCCGGCGTACCCACCGTCGGCTCCGTCTCCCCCGACCAGGTCCGCGACTTCCTCGTCACCTCCGCCCTGGCGCTCACCGCCAAGTAACCCCCACCGAGCCGTCACCCCCGTCGGCCGAGCCGTCACCCCCGTCGGCCGAGCCGTCACGTACGACGGTCGAGCCGTCACGTACGACGGTCGAAGCGTCGCGTACGAGGGCCGAGCCGTCACGCAGGACGGCCGAAGCGTCACGCAGGTCGGCCGACCTGGCATTCAGGTGCCAACTCGGCCGACCGGAGCGACTTCTCGGGCGAAGCATCACGCGCCAGTCGAGACGTCCCGTAGGTCGGCCGAGGTGGCGGCAAGATGCCATCTCGGCCGACGGCGGGGACGCCTCGAGCGACTGGAGCGACGCCTCGGCCGACGGGAGCGACCTCTCGGCCGACCGGGGCGACGCCTCGGCAGACGGGGGCGACGCCTCGGCGATGCGGGGGTTCGACAAGGTCAGGTACGCCGACCGAGCCGTCACGTACGTCGGCCGAGTTGGCAATCGGGTGCCAACTCGGCCGACGGGAGCGACCTCTCGGCCGACCGGAGCGCCGCCTCGGCCGCCGGGGGCGACGCCTCGGCAGGGTTCTACTTCTCCAGGATGGCGACGACGCCCTGGCCGCCAGCGGCGCAGACGGAGATCAGGCCGCGGCCGGAACCCTTCTCGTCGAGCAGCTTGGCGAGGTTGTTGATGATCCGTCCGCCGGTGGCGGCGAAGGGGTGACCGGCAGCGAGGGAGGAGCCCTTGACGTTGAGCTTCTCGCGCGGGACGGTGCCGAGCGGGGCGTCGAGGCCGAGCTTGTCCTTGCAGAAGTCGGGAGACTCCCAGGCGGCGAGGGTGGAGAGGACCTGCGACGCGAACGCCTCGTGGATCTCGAAGAAGTCGAAGTCGTCGAAGGTGAGGCCGTTGCGGGCGAGGAGACGGGGGACGGCGTAGGCCGGAGCCATCAGCAGGCCCTCGCCACCGGCGACGTAGTCGACGGCGGCGACCTCGGCGTCGACGAAGTAGGCCAGGACCGGCAGGTTCTTGGCAGCGGCCCACTCCTCGCTCGCGAAGAGCACGGCCGAGGCGCCGTCGGTCAGCGGCGTCGAGTTGCCGGCCGTCATTGTCGGGTTCTCACCCTTGACACCGAAGACGGGCTTGAGCGTGGCGAGCTTCTCCACCGTCGAGCCCGGGCGGAGGTTGTTGTCCTTCTCCAGGCCGCGGAAGGGGGTGATCTGGTCCTCGAACCAGCCGGCCTCGTAGGCAGCAGCGAGCTTCTGGTGAGAGGCGGCGGCGAGCTCGTCCTGCGCCTCGCGGGTGATGCCCCACTCCTGCGCGGTCAGCGCGGCGTGCTCACCCATGGAGAGCTTGGTGCGCGGCTCGACGTTGGCCGGGATGTTGGGGATGACGTCGGCCGGGCGGAGCTTGGCGAACGCCTTGATCCGGTCGACGTTGGTCTTGGCGCGGTTGGCCTCGAGCAGGACCTTGCGGAGCTTCTCGCCCAGCGCGATCGGCGCGTCGGAGGTGGTGTCGGTGCCACCGGCGATGCCGGACTCGAGCTGGCCGAGCGCAATCTTGTTGGCGATGTAGGTCGCAGCCTGGAGACCGGTGCCGCAGGCCTGCTGCAGGTCGACGGCGGCCGTCTCGGGGGCCAGCTTCGAGCCGAGCACCGACTCACGGGTGAGGTTGAAGTCGCGCGAGTGCTTGAGCACCGCGCCGGAGGCGACCTCACCGATGCGCTCGCCCTCGAGGCCGAAGCGAGCGGCGAGGCCGTCGAGGACGGCGGTGAACATCTCCTGGTTGGACGCGGTCGCGTACGCACCGTTGGAACGGGCGAAGGGAATGCGGTTGCCGCCCACGATGGCGACACGACGGGTGGTGGTCATGGGTTCATCCTTGTCTGATGAAGCTCTTTGGAGAAGGGTATGTCAGAGAGATCACGAAAAGTGGACACCGAGTTACACGCCTAGTTACAACTGGCCAGTAACATACCAACGTACGCCTCAGAGACCACGTCCAGAAGGATTCAGAGAGACCATGAGCGACAAGTACCAGAGCTTCACCCAGTCGGCGATCGGCAAGGTCCTCGTCAAGAACCTCGGGCTGCCGAGCCCCGCCAAGCTCGAGCGGTACGCGGCCGGTGCCCCGCTCGTGAAGGGCACCGTCCTCACCGGCGGACGTGGTCGTCTGGCCGAGTCGCTCAGCGGCCTTCTCGGCGAGCTGGACATCGCCTCGACCGACACCGCGGCGGCCGGCGCCCGTTTCAAGGGCCTCGTCTTCGACGCCACCGGCCTCACCTCGACCGCCGACCTGGTCGCGCTCCAGGAGTTCTTCACCCCGGTGCTGCGCAGCCTGGAGACCAACCCGCGCGTCGTCGTGATCGGCACGCCGCCCGAGCAGCTCAAGGGCGGGGAGCGCGTCGCCCAGCGCGCACTGGAGGGCTTCACCCGCAGCCTCGGCAAGGAGATCGGCAAGGGCGGCACCGTCCAGCTCGTCTACGTCGCCGAGGGCTTCGAGGGCTCGCTGCTCTCGACGCTGGCCTTCCTGCTCTCCCCCAAGAGCGCCTACGTCTCCGGTCAGGTCGTGCGGATCGGCACCAAGAACGCCTCCCCCGCCGCCGAGCAGGTGGACCCGAAGAAGCCGCTGACCGGCAAGGTCGCGCTCGTCACGGGTGCCGCGCGCGGCATCGGCGAGGAGATCGCCAAGGTCCTGCAGCGCGACGGCGCGACCGTCGTCGGCCTCGACATCCCGCCCGCCGAGGACGACCTGAAGAAGGTCACCCCCGACTACATCACCGCCGACATCACCGCCGAGGACGCGCCTGCCAAGATCGCGGCATACCTCCAGGAGAAGTTCGGTGGCGTCGACATCGTCGTGCACAACGCCGGCGTGACCCTCGACAAGAAGCTGGCCAACCAGAAGCCCGACCGCTTCGGCAAGGTGCTGGACATCAACATCACCGCACCCGAGCGGATCACCGCCGAGCTGCTCGAGCAGAAGCTGGTCCGCCCCAACGGCCGCATCATCGGCGTCTCCTCGATCGCCGGCATCGCCGGCAACCTGGGCCAGACCTCCTACGGCGCCTCGAAGGCCGCCGTCATCGGCTTCGTCGACTCGCTGGCCGAGGAGCTTCCCGACGGCATCACCATCAACGCGGTCGCCCCGGGCTTCATCATCACCCAGATGACCGCCGCGGTTCCGTTCGCGACGCGCGAGGTCGGCCAGCGACTCAACGCGATGGCCCAGGGCGGCCTGCCGGTCGACGTCGCCGAGACCATCGCCTGGTACGCGTCACCCGCCTCCACCGGCGTCAACGGCAACGTCGTGCGCGTGTGCGGCCAGATGATGCTGGGGGCCTGATGAGCGCCCCGAGGATCGAGCCCAGCTTCACGGGCAAGTCCGGCCCCGGCCTGCTGGTCCGGGCGGCGCTGCCCGCCATTCCGGGCATCAACGCGCTCCCGGGCATCAAGAAGACCGGCGTCGCCTACGAGGAGCTGAGCCTCACCCGCGAGCCGGTCGTTCTCGACCGCGGTGCCGTAGACGCGTACGCCGAGCTGTGCGGCTTCCCCATCAAGGACACCGTGCCGCTCCCCTACCCGCACATGCTGGCCTTCCCGCTGCACATGGCGCTGATGTCCTCGCCGGACTTCCCCTCGCCCGCGATGGGGATGGTCCACATCGAGAACTCGATCAGCGGCTACCGCCCGGTCTCGGTCGGTGAGGCGGTCGCGGTCACCGCGACCGTGGGGCAGCCCGAGCCGCACCCGGTCGGCAAGGCGTACCGGTTCCTGACCGTCGCCACCGTCGAGGGTGAGGTCGTGTGGGAGTCGACGTCGACCTACCTCGTACGCGGCAAGCGCAACCCCGACGTCTCCTGGAAGTCGGATCTCATCGAGGTCGACCCGTCCGGGCCGGTCTTCCCGCTCAAGGCCGATCTGGGGCGGCGCTACGCCAAGGTCGCCGGCGACTACAACCCGATCCACCTCTACCCGCTGACCGCGAAGGCGCTCGGCTTCAAGCGCCAGATCGCCCACGGGATGTGGACCAAGGCGCGCTGCATCGCGGCCCTGGAGAACCGGCTCCCGGGCTCGGTGCGCGTGGACGTGGCGTTCAAGAAACCGGTCTTCCTGCCCTCCTCGGTCGCCTTCGGCT
The DNA here is from genome assembly GCF_055585005.1 of Nocardioides sp. NPDC054178. Classification (NCBI taxonomy): domain Bacteria; kingdom Bacillati; phylum Actinomycetota; class Actinomycetes; order Propionibacteriales; family Nocardioidaceae; genus Nocardioides; species Nocardioides sp. NPDC054178. The sequence goes on along the minus strand of NZ_JBVJKY010000003.1, from coordinate 360,129 downwards.
CGCTGAAGCACCTGGACGGCTACGACTTCTCGCTCCACAAGCGGGGCTCGGACACGCTCCACCTGGTAGGCCGTACGACCGCGCTGTGACCTGCCCGATTTAACCCGTGGCGGGCGAGGTCCCGCAGGTGAGACGGTGCTCGCATGCCTGCCCCACTTCAGCTCGCCTCGGGTTATTCGGAGCGTCCTCTGACGCTCGCGGACGCCGGTGCCGTGACCCGCGTGATGGCCGCGAACGAGCTGGCCACCGTGGGCGAGGTCATCATCGAGGAGGCCGACATCGTCGCGGAGTGGCAGCGGCCCTCCTTCGACGTGGGTGCGGCCACCGTCGGCGTGCTCGGACCCGCCGGTGAGCTGGTGGCCTACGCCGAGTGCTCCGGGGGCGCCCGCGCCGACGCGGCCGTCCACCCCGATCACTGGGATCGCGGGATCGGCACGGCCCTGGCGGGCTGGATCAGCGCCCGCGCGGCCGAGCTCGGGGAGCCGGTCATCGGCATGCCAGTCCCCCAGGGCTCACCCGGCGACCGGCTGCTCGAGTCGTTGAGCTGGTTCGCACGCTGGGAGTCCTGGGTGCTCGCGCTGCCTGAGGACGCAGCGATCCCGGCGCGCGAGCCGCCCGCGGCGTACGCGATCCGGGCGGCGGCGCCGCAGGACCTCGAGCAGGTGTGGACCGTGATCGAGGACGCCTTCCTGGAGTGGTCCGAGCGCGAACGGGAGCCCTACGCAGACTGGGTCGCGACGACGATCGAGCGACCCGGCGCCGAGCCGTGGAACGTCCGCGTGGTCACCGGCCCGGACGGTGCCGTGGTGGCCGCGGCGGTGCTGGTGATGACCGAGGACGGGCGGGAGGGGTACGTCAGCAAGCTGGCCACGCGCAAGGACCAGCGCAACCGTGGCCTGGCCCGGGCGCTCCTCGCCGACGCGTTCGGTGCCGCCCGCGCTCATGGGGCGACCCGCGCGACCCTGTCGACGGATTCGCGCACCGGCGCCCTCGACCTCTATCTCCACGTCGGCATGGAGGTCGAGTCCACCTGGGTCCACCGCGCGACCCGGCCCTGATCCCACCTGGACGCCCCGCGCTGGGCTACCATCTTGCGTCCAGGAGGTGGACAGACATGTCCGACGTACTGATCCGAGGCCTCTCGGACGACGAGCTCGCACGCATCGACACCGAGGCGACGCGGCTGGGGCTCACCCGCAACGAGTATCTCCGCCGGTGGTTCACGCCCGACGCACTGCGTCCGCTGCCACCGGCACGACCCGTGGCCGGCGGCGACTTCGCGAAGTTCGCCCCGCTCGCCGACCGGGGTCTGATGCGTGACGCATGGTCGTAGCCCGACCCTGGTTGATGCACCGGTCGGCCCTCGCCCGGATGTCCACCAGCCCCGACGCCGAGAAGTGGTCCCGTCTGATCGAGCTGGGGCAAGTACGCATCACCACCACGACGCTGCTCGAGATCGGCCATCTGGCCCGCACCGAGCGGGAGTGGTCCGACCTCGTCGAGGACGTGCCGGTGATCCACATGCCGCTCGCGACCCTCACGCCGCGTACGGAGGCACGGGCCCTGGAGATCCAGCGCATCGTGCTGCGCGAGAGCCGTCGGGCCCCCTCGGTGCCCGACCTGCTCGTGGCAGCGGTCGCGGAGGAGGCTGATCTCACCGTGCTCCACGCCGACAACGACGTCGAGCTCATCACCCGCACCACGGGTCAGCCGGTCGAGCGGCTGCGGGCCTGAGGTCGCTCAGAACAGCTCGCGCACCTTCTCGATCGGGCGGGCCAGCACGCCGCGGTCGCCCTTGAGCACGATCGGGCGCTCCATCAGGGCTGGATGCTCGACCATCAGCGCAACCAGCTCGTCCTCGGACAGGTCGCGGTTGCCCAGGTCCAGCTCCTTGTAGACCGGCTCCCGCTTTCGCAGTACGTCGCGCGCACCCAGACCGGTCTTCGCGAGGATGTCCTTGACCTCCTCGGCCCGCAGGCCGAGCACGTGGTAGTCGACCTTCTCGAAGTCGACGCCCTCCTCCTCGAGGAGGACGAACAGCTTCCGACACGTCGTGCAGGTCGGCTTCTCGTACACGGTGATCTGATCCACGGCGCCACCTTAGCCCGCGGCGTTCGTGCACTAGCGCGGCAGGCCACCAGGTTGTGCGATAGTGCGCTGGCCTATTCAGAACATGCGATGCCACAGACACTGAGTCGGCTCGTCCTGACCGAAAAACCCGTCGAGTCGGCTCGTCATAACGAGTCGACTCGACGCCGGATCTGGTCAAGACGAGCCGACTCGAGGCCGGATCTGGTCAAGATGAGCCGACTCGACGCCGGATCTCGTCAAGACGAGCCGACTCGACGCCAGATCTCGTCAAGACGAGCCGAGTCGGCGCCTCAGGCGCGGGGTGGGCGGATGAGGCCCTCTTGCGCGACCGTGGCGGCCAGGATGCCGTCGGCGGTGAAGACGCGGCCGATGGAGAGGCCGCGGCCGCCGTAGGCAGCCGGGCTCTCCTGGTCGTAGAGCCACCACTCATCCGCGCGGAAGGGGCGGTGGAACCAGATGGTGTGGTCGAGGGAGGCCATCTGGATGCCCTTGTGGTCCAGCGAGTGGGCCGCCAGGGAGGCGCCGAGGAGCGAGATGTCGGAGGCCCAGGTGAAGGCGCCGCGCTGGATGTCGGGATCATCGGGGAGCGAGGCACCCAGGCGGATCCAGAGGCGCTGCTGCGCGGGACGGGCGGGGTCGGGCTTGATGCCGAGCAGCGAGTTGCCGACCGCACGCACCTCGACCGCCTCCCACTCACGCGCCAGCGAGACGGCCTCGGGGCTGCCCGAGTCGGCCATCATCTTGAGGAAGTCGATGCACTTCTCGGGCGCGGGGACCGACGGCATCGCGTCCTGGTGCTCGAAGCCGGACTCCTCACGCTGGAAGTTGGCGGTGAGGTAGTAGATGTCGCGCCCCTTCTGGCGCGCGCGGACCCGCCGGGTCTCGAAGGAGCGCCCGTCGCGGATCCGCTCGACGTCGTAGACGATCGGATAGGACGGGTCACCCGGCAGCAGGAAGTAGGAGTGCATGGAGTGCACCGTGAAGGCCGGGTCGGCCGACCGCACCGCGGCCATCAGCGCCTGCGCGGCCACCTGGCCGCCGTAGGCCCGGCCGCGCGAGTTGCGGGTGGTGGTGGCGCCGTGGAAGAGGTCCTTGTCGATCTCGACCAGGTCGAGCACTCCTACCAGCTCGGCCACTGCCTGATCCGCCGCTACGGCGTCCGTCGTCATGGGAGTGAGTGTCTCTCAATCCTTCTCAGGGTTGTCATCGGGGTCGGGACCGTTCAGTCCCGCCAGGAACTGCTCGAACTGCTCGCCGAGCTCGTCGCCGGTCGGCAGCGGCTCGTCGGAGGCCAGCAGGGAGCGTCCGGACTCCTCGCCGCGCTGGAAGGTGTCGTACTGCTGCTCGAGGGCGGCCACGACCTCGCGTACCTCGGCATTGTCCTCGATGTAGGAGGTGATCTCCTCCTCGCGGCGCTGCGCCTCGGCCTCCAGGTCGGAGACCGGGATCGTCAGCCGGGCCGCACGCTCGAGCTCCTCGACGAGGACGACCGCCGCGGCCGGGTAGTCGCTCTGGGCCAGGTAGTGCGGCATGTGCACGACGAAGCCGCCTGCCGGGTGGCCCCACTCCCCCAGGCGTACCTCCACCAGGGCCTGGGCGGAGGCCGGGATCCGGATCTCGCCCTTCCATGGGCTCTCCCAGACCTGGCCGGCGAGCTCCTGGGCGGGGTCGTTGGCGTGCCGGGTCGTGGTCAGCGGCCGGGTGTGCGGCACCGCCATCGGCACGGAGGCCAGTGCGATCACCTCGGTCACGCCGAGGCGCTCGATGACCTCGCGTACGGCGCCGGCGAAGGCCTCCCAGCGGTTGTCCGGCTCGGGGCCGTGCAGCAGGAGGTAGGGCGTCTCACCGGTGTCCTTGAGCAGCCGGACGACCAGCCGCGGCGCGTCGAAGGACTCGTAGTGGTCGCTGACGAACGAGATCGCCGGGCGGCGGGCCCGGTAGTCGTGGAGCTCGTCGACATCGAAGGTCGCCACCACCGGCGCTCGCCTCGAGGTCTGGATCAGATGCGCCGCGGCCCGCTCGGCGGCCTTGCCCGCGTCGAGGAAGCCGTCCAGGACGACCACCAGCGGAAGCTGGTCCCCACCGGCAAGGATGATCTCCTCGGGCAGGTCGTCCACGATGTGCACCAGTCGTGATCCGGCCATCGGTGTCTCCTCCCGTTGCGTTCGGCCCTCGCGGACCTCGTCGTCGCTCGCCTCGCCAGGGATCGCGACCCTGGGGCTCAACCTTCTCAATACACGCTTCCACATGACGACAGCGCAGCATTCTGGACGCCCACGTTATTCCCAAGCCGACGCGCGGGGACCGTCGGGCTCGCCTGCGACGGGCGGTGTGACCTCCCCCTCGGTGCGGCCGTTGTTACTAGCGGGTAATGTAGGCGCCGGGCACCACCCGTGCCCGCACCACCAGCGTTGCCAAGCGGCAACCGACCGGCAATTCACATGGAGTGACACGGTGACCCGACAGCTGCGAGAAGTCGTCTTCGTCGACGGCGTACGCACACCTTTCGGCAAGGCCAAGGGCCAGTACGCCGAGACCCGCGCAGACGACCTGGTCGTCAAGCTCATCCGTGAGCTCACGCGCCGCAACCCCGAGCTTCCCCCGGAGCGGATCGACGAGGTCGCCATCGCCGCGACCACGCAGATCGGCGACCAGGGCCTGACGATCGGCCGCACCGCGGGCCTGCTCGCCGGGCTTCCGCAGTCGGTTCCCGGCTACGCGATCGACCGGATGTGCGCCGGCGCGATGACCGCCGTCACCACGACCGCCGGCGGCATCGCCTTCGGCGCCTACGACGTCGTCATCGCCGGCGGTGTCGAGCACATGGGCCGCCACCCGATGGGCGAGGGCGTCGACCCCAACCCGCGGATCATCTCCGAGAAGCTCGTCGACCCCTCGGCGCTCGTCATGGGCAACACCGCCGAGAACGTCCACGACCGCTACCCGGCGATCACCAAGGAGCGCACCGACGCGTTCGCCGTCCGCTCCCAGGAGCTGGCGGCCAAGGCGTACGCCGACGGCAAGATCCAGCCCGACCTGGTCCCCGTCGCCACCCGCTCGGCCGAGAACGGCTGGGGCCTGGCCACCACCGACGAGCCGATGCGTCCCGGCACCACCACCGAGGACCTGGCCAAGCTGAAGACCCCGTTCCGTCCGCACGGCCGCGTCACCGCAGGCAACGCGGCGGGCATCAACGACGGCGCGACCGCCTCGCTGCTGGCCTCCGAGGACGTCGCCCGCGAGCTCGGTCTGCCGATCAAGATGCGACTGGTGTCCTACGCCTTCGCCGGCGTCGCGCCCGAGGTCATGGCCGTCGGCCCGATCCCGTCGACCGAGAAGGCGCTGGCCAAGGCCGGGCTCACGATCGACGACATCGAGGCCTTCGAGGTCAACGAGGCGTTCGCGATCCAGGTCCTCGCGTTCCTGGACCACTTCGGCATCGCCGAGGACGACGAGCGCGTGAACCCCTACGGTGGCGCGATCGCGTTCGGTCACCCGCTGGCCTCCTCCGGTGTGCGGCTGATGATCCAGCTCGCGCGCCAGTTCGAGGAGCGCCCCGAGGTCCGCTACGGCCTCACCACCATGTGCATCGGCCTGGGTATGGGCGGCACGGTCATCTGGGAGAACCCGAACTGGACTGGGGAGTCGAAGTGACTGACATCAACACCCTTCTCGCTGATGTCGAGAAGCTCTTCTCCGACGACGAGGTCGTGACCGCGGCCAAGCTGACGAAGATCAACCTGCCCTCCGGCAAGGTCCTCGGCCTGGTCACCCTCGACAACGGCCACGACCACACCCGGCCGAACACCTTCGGGCCGAAGTCGCTGGTCGAGCTCAACACGGCGTACGACGCGGCCCTGGCCGACCCCGAGATCGACGCGATCGCGGTGACCGGCAAGCCGTTCATCCTCGCGGCCGGCGCCGACCTGACCTCGCTGCAGGCGGGCGGTCCCGACGGGATCCGTACGATCGCCGAGCTCGGCCACGCGGTCTTCCGCAAGCTGGGCGACGGCAACGGCACCACGAAGAAGCCGTCCTTCGGCTTCATCAACGGACTCGCGCTCGGCGGTGGCCTCGAGGTCGCGCTGCACGCCGACTACCGCACGATCCAGGACTCGGTGCCGGCCGTCGGCCTGCCCGAGGTCATGCTCGGCCTGATCCCCGGCTGGGGCGGCGGCTACCTGCTGCCGAACCTGATCGGTCCGGCCAAGGCCGCCAAGGTCTTCATCGAGAACCCCCTCAACAACGGCAAGGTGCTCAAGGGCACCGAGGCCTTCGACCTGGGCATCGCGGACGCGATCTTCGGTGGCGCCGACTACCTGGAGCAGTCGCTGCTGTGGGCCGACGGCGTCCTGTCCGGGACCGTCGAGGTCACCCGTGAGCAGATCGACCGTGGCGACGCCTGGGACGAGGCGGCCAAGAACGCCGGCTTCTTCGCCTGGGCCAAGACCGGCGACGCCTCCCCGGCCGCCAAGAAGGCCGTCGAGCTGCTCACCCTGGCCAAGACGGCGACCCGCGACGAGGGTTTCGCGGCCGAGGACGACGCCCTCGTGGCGATGTCGAAGACCCCGCAGCTGCTCGCCTCGCTCTACTCCTTCGACCTGGTGCAGAAGCGGGCCAAGCGGCCCGCGGGCGCGCCCGACAAGGCGCTCGCGCAGAAGGTCACCAAGGTCGGCATCATCGGTGCCGGTCTGATGGCCTCGCAGTTCGCGCTGCTCTTCGTCCAGCGTCTCAAGGTCCCGGTCGTCATGGTCGACCTGGACCAGGAGCGTGCCGACAAGGGCGTGGCGTACGTCCACGCCGAGCTCGACAAGAAGCTCGCCAAGGGACGCGCGAGCCAGGATGCGACCAACCGCCTCAAGGCGCTGGTGACCGCATCCGTGGACTACGCGGAGGCCTTCTCCGACGCCGACTTCATCATCGAGGCCGTCTTCGAGGAGATGGGCGTCAAGAAGACCGTCTTCGCCAACGCCGAGGCGGTCGCGCCGGAGACCGCGGTCTTCGCCACGAACACCTCGAGCCTCTCGATCACGGAGATGGCTGCCGACCTCAAGAACCCCGAGCGGGTCGTGGGCTTCCACTTCTTCAACCCGGTCGCGGTGATGCCGCTGCTGGAGATCATCCGCGGCGAGAAGACCTCGGACGCGGCCCTGGCCACGGCGTTCTCCGTCTCGAAGTCGCTGAAGAAGACCTCGATCCTGGTCAAGGACAGCCCGTCCTTCATCGTGAACCGGCTCCTGGGCCGCTTCATGGGCGAGGTCTCCAAGGTCGCCGACGAGGGCACCCCGGTCGACGTGGTCGAGGCCGCGTTCGCCGGTGTCGCGCCGATGGGCCCGTTCACGCTGATCGGCCTGGTCGGTCCCGCGATCGCCTACCACAACAACGAGACGCTCGCGAAGGCGTTCCCGGACCGGTTCTACCTCTCCGAGAACCTCCACAAGGTCGTCGAGGCCAAGAAGAGCTCCTTCTTCGGTCCTGACGGGCGCACCCTCGACCCGGAGGTCGAGGCGCTCCTCACCACCGGCGACGTCGTCAAGACCGCCGAGGAGACCCGGCAGCAGGCGCTGGAGGCCATCGCCGACGAGATCGGCCGGATGCTCGAGGAGGGCGTCGCGCAGGCCGCCGAGGACATCGACCTGGCGATGATCACCGGTGCCGGCTTCCAGTTCTGGAACGGCGGCATCACCCAGCTCCTCGACCGCGAGGGCATCTCCGAGAAGGTCACCGGCAAGAAGTTCCACTGACGCAGACAAGTCCGCCCCCGACCGAGCTGATCGGTCGGGGGCGGTCCCATGCCGGGCCGGGGCTCAGGCCTTGTCGGTGGCGACCTTTCCGCCGCCGACCGCCGTCCCCGGCGTGCCCGGCGTAGCGACGTTCTGCCGCGCACGGGGCCGCTGCTGGCGACCGGAGGCCTGCGCCGAGCCGCGTCGGCCTTCGATCCGCTTGCGGATCTGTTCGTCCGCCGCTCTGAGATCGAACGGCGCCGACATCTGCTCAGGTGACCAACGGAACTCGGCCACGAGGTCGTCATAGAGCATTGAATCCCCCGAGTGCTGTGTGGTGACGTGACCGGGGGCCCTCGTCGCCCCCGACGGACCCCACTCTAAGCCCAGAACGACCGATCTTCGCCAGGGGCTCGACCAGAGAGACCGACCCCGTAGGGTCAAAACTCTGCCGGTGCGGCGTCAGAGACTGACGTCTCGGGGCAGCGGGGTGGGGTTCAGGGCACCCAGGCGCTCGATGGTGTCGAGCGCGACAGCCTGGGAGGTCAGGCCGATGCTCTCCAGGATCTTGGGCCGCTTGGCGTGGTCGAGGAACTCCTGCGGGATGCCGTGGATCTTCACCGGAGTGCGTACGTCGGCGGCGGTCAGGGCCTGCAGGAAGGCCGCCCCCACGCCGCCGGCGACACCGTTGTCCTCGATGGTGACGACGAGGTTGTGGTCGGCGGCCGCCTCGATGAGGGCAGGGTCGATCGGCTTGACCCATCGCGGGTCGACGAGGGTGACGCCGATGCCTTGGGCGGTGAGCCGCTCGGCGACCCCCACGGCGACCTCGGCCATCGAGCCGACGCCGATGACCAGGACGTCCTTGGTGCCGTTGCGCACGAGCACGTCGGCGTCGCCGAGCTTGGCGATCGTCGGGATGTCCTCGGGCGGCGGGCCCTTCGGGAAGCGGACGACGGTGGGCGCGTCGTCGACCTCGACGGCCTCGTCGAGGAGCTCGTTGAGACGAGTGATGTCGCGCGGCGCGGCCAGGCGCAGCCCGGGCACGACCTGGAGCAGCGACATGTCCCACATGCCGTTGTGGGAGGCACCGTCGTCGCCGGTGACCCCGGAGCGGTCGAGGACGAACGTCACCCCGGCCCGGTGGAGGGCGCAGTCCATCAGCACCTGGTCGAAGGCGCGGTTGAGGAACGTCGCATAGACCGCGAAGACCGGGTGCAGGCCACCCATCGCCAGGCCGGCGGCCGAGGTGGCGGCGTGCTGCTCGGCGATCCCGACGTCGAAGGTGCGCTCGGGGAACCTGGCCTGGAAGGCGTCGAGGCCGACCGGGTGCATCATCGCCGCGGTGATCGCGACGATGTCCTGACGGCTCTCCCCCAGTCGCACCATCGCATCGGAGAAGTGGTCGGTCCAGATCCGGCCCTTGGGCTTCTCGGCTCCGGTCTGGACGTCGAAGGGACCCGGCGAGTGGAACTGGTCGGCCTCGTGGCGCTCGGCCGGGTCGTAGCCGTAGCCCTTGCGGGTGATCGCGTGCACGATCACCGGTCCCCCGAACCGCTTGGCCGAGGTCAGCGCCTGCTCGACCGCATGCCGGTCGTGGCCGTCGACGGGGCCGACGTACTTCAGGCCGAGGTCCTCGAAGAGGCCCTGGGGCGCGACCGCGTCCTTGAGCCCCTTCTTGACCGCGTGCAGCGCGTCGTAGGCGAGCGCGCCGATCCCCGGCACCGCGTTGAGGCGGCGCTTGACCATGTCGAGGAGCACCTCGTAGCGGGGGTTCGTACGCAGCGAGGTCAGCGCCGTGGCCAGGCCACCGATGGTCGGGGTGTAGGAGCGGCCGTTGTCGTTGACCACGATGACCAGCTTGGAGTCGTGCTGGATCGCGATGTTGTTGAGCGCCTCCCAGGCCATCCCGCCGGTCAGCGCGCCGTCGCCGATCACGGCGACCACGTGGCGGTCCTCGCCGCGGATCGTGAAGGCCTTCGCCAGCCCGTCGGCGTAGGAGAGCGCGGTGGAGGCGTGGGAGTTCTCGACCACGTCGTGGTCGGACTCGGACTGGCTCGGATAGCCGCTCATCCCGCCCTCGCGGCGCAGCGTGCCGAAGTCGCCGGCCCGTCCGGTGACGAGCTTGTGGACGTAGGACTGGTGGCCGGTGTCGAAGACGATCTTGTCGCGCGGGCTGTCGAAGACCCGGTGCATGGCCAGGGTCAGCTCGACCACGCCGAGGTTGGGCCCGAGGTGGCCGGTGTTGGTGGCCACGGTCCGGATCATCAGGTCCCGGATCTCGCTCGCGAGGAGCTCGAGCTGGTCGTCGGAGAGATCACGAAGATCCTGCGGCGCGGCGATGCGTTCGAGGAGACCCATAGGAGGGGATTCTACGTCTCCACCCTGACGGGCGCCGACCCGGATAGGGACGCATGCTGGGGCGATCCGAGGAAGGGCGTCAGCCCGATCCGGGCCGAGTCACTGAGGTCCAGGTCAGGGACGGTCGCGGGGTCGACGAAGACGATCTGGCGGCCTTCGTGGCACACGATGTCGGCGTCGGTGAGGTCGACGCCGGCCGCATACAGATGAAGCGTGTCGTCGGACCCGGTCTCGGGGTGGTGCACGTCGTGGACGGCGACCAGGTGCAGGTCCTCGGGGCGCAGCCGGACCTCGGTCTCCTCCTCGAGCTCGCGCACCGCACCGATCAGGGGGTCCTCTCCCGGCTCCAGGTGGCCCCCGCTGAACGCCCACTTCTCCGGCGCGATCCGGGGGTGCTCGTCACGTTCCTGGAGCATCACCCACCCACGACGGTCGACAAGGATCACAGCGGCGAACTCGGTCATGAGGAGCGAGCCTAGTTGCTGCCCGGACGTACCGACGCCCGTGGTCTACCCGGCTCGTAGTTGTGTACGCCGCTGAGCGAGCGCCAGCCCCGCACGACCGCTTCCGGGTCGACCGAGATCGCGCGCCCCGGGGAGACCGAGCCCCCACCGCGCACCTGCCGACACTCCTGTGAGACCTACCTTCCTTGACTGGACACAAGTCAAGGCAAAGACTGGCTCCATGGCACTGACGAAGAAGCAGAAGACCATCCTGACCACCACCGCGCTCGTGGCCCAGGCGGCAGTCGCTCCGGTGATCCTGCGCGACCTGCAGACGCGCTCCGACGACGAGATCCGCGGACCGCGGACGCTGTGGCGGCTGTGGGGCAGCACCAACCTGCTCGGCGCGGCGGTCTACTGGTTCTACGGCCGCAAGACCACGGCGGCCTAGGCCCTGGCCACCCCGCGCGGCTCGGTGAGGAGACGGATCGCGAAGATCAGCTCCTCGACGTCGGCGAACCGGCGCAGGTCGCACCCGGTGCGCTCGGCGATCCGCTCGAGCCGGTGGTAGGCGGTGTTGACGTGGACGTGCAGACGCTCGGCGGCCAGCTTGGCGTTGAGGTCGCAGGCGACGTAGGCCAGCATGGTCTCGATCATCACGCAGTCGCGCGCGAGGTCCTCCTCGACGAACTGGCGCAGCGCCGGGCGCACCAGACGCCGAGCGGTCGGATCCTCGCGCAGCACCAGGTAGTCGATCGTCGAGATCATCGACAACGCCATCACCCCGGGATCCGCACCGAGGACGTCGCGAGCGATCCCCGCCTCTGCGTACGCAGCGGGCACGGCGCCCAAGCCGGGGTGCACGGTGCTGGCGCCCACGGCCAGCTCGAATCCCTCCCGGGCGAGCTGGCGGTAGATGCGGCGCAGGTCGGGCACGATCGTGCGGACGTCGTCGGTGGCGACCGGCAGGATCCCGACGAGCTGCTCCTGACGGATCACCGTGACCCCCTCCCGCGCCGGGCCCAGCTGGGTGCGCACGTGGCGCAGCGCCTCGCGCAGGCTCCGTCCCGGGCGTAGCGGCCGCACCGGCACCGCGATCACGACGATGACCCGGTCCTGGGGCTCGAGCCCGCACCTGCGGGCCACCTCGAGCATCGGGCCCGGCCGGACACCGCGTCCGGCGAGCAGGTCCTCGACGAGGTCCCGGCGGATCCGGTCACCCTCGGCGAGCTCGACCTGGTGGGCCGCGAGGTAGGCCTCGGCCGCGACCGTGCTGCCGACCTCGATCACCTGCATCACGTGCGAGGCCACCGGGAGCGCCGCACGGCTGGTCTCCGGGTCGGTGGCGGCGATCTCGACGATGCGCTCCCACAGCGCCACCTGGCCGATGCGGAAGGCCTGCAGGAAGTCGGCCAGCGCGACCCCCTGGCGGACCCGCCGCGTCGCCTGGTCCACGGTGAACTGGAAGTCCTCGCGTACGGCCGCGCGTCCCTCCTCCAGCGTGGTGAGCACCGCCAGGAAGACCGCCTCCGCGTGGTCGCCGACCTCCTTGCGCAGCTCGGGGTCGGGGCTCACGGCGTAGGCCGGGACCTGGTCCCAGTTGTGCTTGAGGAACAGCTCCACGGTGTGCGGAAGGTCCTCCCTGATGCCCGCGACGATGCGTCTGATCGGTTCCATGCTCATCGCGCTCCCTCGGTGTCTCGCTGGCGGTTGCGGCGTCAACCAGATCAACGCGCGAATGTGGCGACAGTCACGCCCGGACGGGTGTGTGATCCGTCTCCATCCCGGTTGTCGCGCCCTCACACATTTCCCGACGCGCCCTTCCCAACCGAGATCTGGCTGGTGAATGGTGCTATGTGTCGGGGGTCACAAAACTCGGACCCTGCCCACGCCAGGAGTGATTACACATGGGGACGCACAACCCGGAAGGCCCTGCTCGGGTCTCCAGACGATCGTTCGTCGGATACGTCATCGGCGGCACCACGCTGATCGCAGCCGCAGACCTGGGCCTGACCCCGTCGGCCGCCCAGGCCGCGCCCGTGCCGTCGGTGCCACAGGTCCCCGAGCTCTATGACCTCAACGACTTCCTGAGCCACTGCGCGATGCCGACCTCCAACCTGATCGCGATCGAGGTCGACGAGAAGGGGCACGCCCACTTCGCGCTGCCCCGGATGGAGGTCGGACAGGGCATCACCACGGCCGTGTCCATGCTGATCGCCGACGAGCTCGACCTCCCGGTCGACCACGTGCACGTCACCCTGGCGCCGGCCCGCCCCGAGCTGCTCTTCAACCAGCTGACCGGCGGCTCCAACACGATCATCTCGATGTACACCCCGGTCCGTGTCGCCGCCGCCATCGCCCGCAAGGCGCTGTTCGAGGCCGCCGCGATCCTGCTCGGCACGACCGTGGCACAGCTGGTCGCCAAGGGCGGCGTGATCAGCATCCCGGGTGGGTCCTCGGTGACGTACGCGGAGGCGGCGGCCAAGGCCGCGAAGCCGACGACCGAGAAGGTCGAGGTCGAGCTGAAGAAGACCTCCGAGCACGCCGTGGTCGGCAAGCCCCATCGCCGCGTGGACGCGCGCGACGCCGTCACCGGCAAGAAGAAGTTCGCGATGGACCTCGACGTCCCCGACGCGCTGCCCACGATGGTCTGCCGCGCCCCCGAGCTCAACGGCACGCCGGAGTCGATCAACAACAAGGGCGAGGTCGAGACGATGCCCGGCGTCACCCACGTCGCGATCATCCCCACCGGCGTCGCGGTCCGGGCCAAGACCTTCGGGCAGTGCATCGACGCCGTCCGCGCGCTGGACGTGACCTGGAACTCCGGCACCGTGACCACGATGTCCGCCAAGGACATCCGGGCCGAGCTCAAGGCCGGTCAGATCCCGCTGGCCGTGCCGAAGCTCGGCGCGACCTCGGTCGACGGGGAGTTCACCTTCCACTTCCGCAGCGGATCGGCCCTCGAGCCCAACTGCGCCGTCGCCGACGTACGCGACGGGAAGGCCACCATCTGGGGCGGGCTCAAGTCGCCGATCACCGCCCAGGAGAAGATCGCCGCTGCCCTCGGCCTGGCGCCGACCGACGTGACGGTCAACGTGGTCCAGGGGGGTGGCTCCTTCGGCCGCAAGCTGTTCTTCGACGCCGCCCTCGAGGCCGCGCACGCGTCGAAGGCGTTCGGGGCGCCGGTCAAGCTGATGTGGCACCGCGCGGACGAGCCGCGCCAGGGCCGGGTGCACCCGATGGCGGTCTCCCAGGTCCGGGCGACCGTGCTGGCCGGCAACGTGCTCACCTTCGAGCAGCGCCACGCGAGCGTGGCCTGCGACTTCACCCACGGGCTCGGGGAGCGGCTGACCGCCGAGGTGGCGGCGCTGCCGACCGGTCTGTCGAACCTGAGCTTCTCCGAGACGATCTTCATGCTCGCCACCGAGCTGCCCTACAACTTCGGGGTCGTCACCCAGCTGCTCAACGAGCCGAAGCCCGCGGTCGACCGGTTCAACACCAGCTCGGTGCGCAACATCTACTCCCCCGATGTCGCCACGGCCAGCGAGCTGATGGTCGACCAGCTCGCCAAGAAGCTCAAGCAGGACCCGGTCGCCTTCCGGCGCCGCTACCTCAAGAGCGACATCGTCAGGCGGGTGCTCGACCGTGCCGCCGAGCTCGGCGACTGGGGCCGCTCGATGCCCGCCGGCACCGCGCAGGGCATCGCCATCCACAAGGAGTACAAGGGCGCCACGGCTGTCCTCGTCGAGATCGACTGCCGTCCCGAGACGGTCAACCGTGAGGTGCGCGACGCGGTCACCGGACCGCGGGTCACCAAGGCCGTCGTCGTCGCAGATGTCGGCCTGGTGATCAACCCGGCAGGAGTGAAGGCCCAGATGATGGGCGGCTTCTCCGACGGGATGTGCCAGGCGCTGACCTACAGCAACCACCTGGTCGGCGGCCAGTTCCTGGAGGCCAGCTGGGACAACTCGGCCTACACCCGCCAGTGGAACACGCCGTTCGAGTTCGAGTGCGAGGTCATGGAGTCGCACGGCAGCCAGCCGGGCGGTGTCGGCGAGGCCGGTGTGGCCGCCTCGATGGCCGCCGTCGCCTGTGCCTACGCCCGCGCGACCGGCGAGGTGCCGAAGGAGTTCCCGATCAACTTCCACGAGCCGCTGCACTTCAAGCCCAAGTCCTTCATCCCGTCCGTCCCCGAGTCGCCGACCGACGGCCTCGCCTACACGTTCTGAGGTCCTCGATGCCTTCTCACACCTTCCAGCTCAACGGCGAGACCGTCACCGTCGACGTCGAGGACGACGTACGCATCCTGTGGGTGCTGCGCGACATCCTCGGCGTCACCGGCCCGAAGTACGGCTGCGGCATCAACGTCTGCAAGGCGTGTACGTCGCACATCAACGGCAAGGCGTTCAACCCGTGCTCGGTGCGGGTCGCCGACCTCGACACCGACGACGAGATCACCACCATCGAGGGGCTCGCCGACACCGCTCCGGGCGACGGCCTGCACCCGATGCAGGAGGCCTGGCTCGAGCACGACGTCGCCCAGTGCGGCTACTGCCAGCCCGGCCAGATCATGACCGCGGTCGCCCTCGTCAACAAGGTCCGCGAGGAGGGCCGCGCCATCACCGAGGCCGACCTCGACACGATCCGCAACGTCTGCCGCTGCGGGACGTACTCCCGGATCCGGGAGGCCATCAAGACCGGACAGGACGCGATGGCCCGAGGGCTCTAGCCGAGCCTCTCACTCGTCCGGGCAGACAGGCTGGTACGGCTCCTCGGGCAGGAACTCGTCCCACTCCTGCTCGGTCAGGTCCCGGCCCGCCATCTGGCACGCGAACCCGACGGCACGGTCGATATCGGTCTCCCACCGATAGACCGTGCCGTCGTTCGACGCGAGCGCCACATCGTGGCTGTCGTCGATGAACTGCGCGTCGGCCGGGACCGGGTCGCCCTCGTGGGGTGGATGCACGGTGCCCAGCAGGTCCAGCGTCGTGGCGTCCCACAGGCTGACGCCGCCGTCATCGGCCCCGGAGACGAGCAGCTCGCCGTCGTCGGAGTAGTCGAGCCCGAGCACGGCGGCCCCGGGACCGGTGGATCGCTGCAGCGTCTCCCCGGTCGAGACGTCGGTGGTCACGATCTCGCCGGTGTCTCCCGCCACCGCGACCGTGGACCCGTCCGGCGAGGCGACCGAGGCGTACCTGACGAAGTCCAGGCTCCCCTCGGTCCGGACGTCGCCGGTGCGCACGTCGATCACCTGCCACGTCTCGGAGACTCCGTCGGCAGAGACGCCGCCGACCATCGCACTGCTCCCGTCCCCGATCGGGGCGATGCTGGACGCGGGGATGTCGAACGGACCGGCTCGCGGCTGCAGGGTCTCGGCGTCGACGACGACCGTCCCGGTCATGCCACCGACGAGCAGGCTGCGGCCCTCGTCGACGTAGGCGAGCGAGACGATGTTCCCGTCGAGGACGTCGCGCCTCTCCACGGTGCCGGTGGCGGGGTCCAGCACCACGGCCTCCCCGCACGCACCCGTCACGCAGGAAGCGACGTACCGCTCACCCTCGGGGTGCCAGGTGCCGCTGCCCCAGGGGCCTGCGATCACCGGCACGCGGGCGGGCGGCGTCGCGTTCCCTGTGGCCGTGTCGACGAACCTGACCCATCCCGTGTCCCCTTCGGTCCAGCTGTACGCCACCCGCCGGCCGTCCGGGGAGAGGTCGGCGTGCGCGTACACCTCGGCGTCGCCGACCCGACTCGTACGCCGCAGGTAGGTGTCCTGCCCCGACAGGTCCCAGGTGCGCACCATCGAGGGGCCCCCGCCCTCGTAGACCAGGTCGCCGTCCGGGCTGAAGTCGACGCCCCACTCCGACGTGCTCTCCCACCGTGCCAGCAGCCGGCCGGTGGCGGTCTCCCAGGCGATGAGCTCGCCGTCGCTGGAGTGCGACACCACCAGCGAGCCGTCGGGCGAGAAGCCGACGTCGCGGACCTGGTCCTCGTGTCCACGCAGCGTGCGGACCGTCGTGCCGTCGGAGGCACGCACCAGGAGCACGTTCCAGCTCCGCTCCGAGCGTTCCCGCATGTTCGCCTCACCCGTGTCCGTGAGCGCCAGCAGGGTGCCTTCGGGGTTGAGGTCCGAGGAGGCGTAGGACTTGATCTCCTCGCGCTGCCAGATCCGGTCACCCGAGGCCACGTCGTACGCCGCCAGCGGCCAGTCCGAGTAGAGGGTCCGACCGTCCCGGCTGAGCCCGGCTCCCGACGGGACCGTGCCGGTCGGCATCCGGACGGGAGCCTTGGACGGCGAGCGAAGGTCCCAGACCAACGTGTAGCCCTCGTCCTGCCACTCTGGAATGTTCGGCCAGTCGGATGGATACACGCTGCCGGTCAGGTAGCGGCCACCTGCGCTGAACCGGACATCGACTCCCCAGACCTTCCTGCCACCGGGGAAGGCCAGCTTCGTCGTCGGCTCCATCGTGCTCGTGTCCAGCAGTCGCACCGGCTCCCTGGAGCCCTGGCCGTTGGGGATGACGGCGAGATGCTTGCTGTCCGGGCTGAACGCCGCGAGCATCCACCCGGCTCCTGAGGGCTGGACCGGGTCGTAGGTGTCCACCAGACGGCCGGTGACGGCCTCGTAGAGGTGCACCCGGTTCTGACCGTCCGAGGTGGCCATCCAGCGGCCGTCGGGGCTCACGTCCAAGGTCTCCACGTAGTCCCCCTCGGCAGGTGCCGAACGGACGAGCTCGGGACGCATCGCCAGCGCGGCCACTAGGTTCGCCCGGGTCTCCGGCGAGTCGTCCAGTCGCGCACCCGCGGTGGCGAGCAGCAGCGAGAGGCTGACGTCGTCGGCGAGCAGGGCACGGGCGCCGACCCGCCCCGCGTCCGCGGCGACGGCGGCATGCTCGGCCCGGGCGGCGTTCTCGGTCGCCCGGTCGGACTGGACGACCGCCACGGCCCCGGCGACCAGCGCGACGACGAGGAGTGCGGCGGCACCGCCCAGCGCCATCCGGAGCCGGCGGATCAGCCGGGCCTGCGCCCGGGCGCGCTCGAGGATGCTCCGCTGCTCGTCCTCGGCGTGGTGGGTGGAGGCCTGGAGGAACTGGTGCTCGATGTCGGTGAGCGCGGTGTTCTTGCCGGCCCGCCAGTCGAGTGCCCGGGCCAGTCGTATGCCGCGGTAGAGCTCGCTGTCGGGACGGCCGAGCGCCTCCCAGGCGTCGGCGGCGGTGGAGAGGTGGTGGCGGATGCGTTGGCCCTCGAGGTCGTCCTCGAGCCAGCCGCGTAGCCGGGGCCAGGCGCGGGTGAGGGCCTCGTGGGTGATCTCGAGGGCGTCGTCGTCGGTGGTGACCAGCCGGGCGGTGACCAGCATCTCGATGAGCTGCTCGTGCTCGGGGTCGGTGCCGACCAGGCGTCGCGGCACCCGGGTGCGGACCGGTTCGCCCTCGGGGCCCGGAGAGACCAGGCGCAGGACGAGGTCGCGCAGCAGGTGGCGACGTTCGACCTCGACGCGGGAGTACAGACCTTCGGCCGATTGGGCCACGGCTCCGTTGATGCCGCCGCTGGCGTGGTAACCGGCCACGGTGAGGGTGTTTCCCTCGCGTCGCTTCCAGGTCTCCTGCAGCGCGTGGGACATCAGCGGTAGCGCCCCGGGGTCATTGCCGACCTCGCGGAGGAGGAGGTCGACCAGGCCGGGCTCGATCAGCAGCCCGGCTTGCCGGGCGGGGGTCTCGATCGCCGAGCGCAGGCCGTCCTCGTCCAGCCCGCCGACCAGATGCATGCCGCGTTCGACGAGTCGGCTGAACCCCGGGTAGGCGGCGAGGTCGGCCAGGTGGTCGGCGCGCAGCGCGAGGGCCACGGTCCGGTTCGGGGCCTCGGCGGCCAGGACTTCGAGGAACTCCTGCCGCTCCTGCGGATCGTCGCACAGCGAGAACAGCTCCTCGCACTGGTCGATCAGCAGCGCCGCTGTGCGCGGGGCCTGCGCGAGCATCGTCAGTGAGTTCATTGGATGGGGACCGGGTGTGATCGTCACGCTGGGCTGTCCGCGACCTCGCAGCGCCGCGGCCACCCCGGCGCGGAGCAGCGAGGACTTGCCCGAGCCCGAGGGCCCGACCAGCGCGAGCACCGAGGTCCGCGCCACGATCTCCAGGCAGGCGGCCACATCCCCCTCGCGCCCGAAGAACCAGTCCGCGTCCTCGACGCCGTAGGGCCGCAGGCCCAGCCACGGACACGTGCCCGATGGGGTGGGTGCGTCAGCCACCAGCAACGAGGCGTCCTGGCGAAGGATCGAGGTCTCCAGCGCGACCACCTCGGGGCCCGGATCAATGCCCAGATGCTCCCCCAGGACGGCCCTGAGCTGATGGATCGTACGCAGCGCCTCACCCTGCTGCCCGCACTGGTACTGCGTCCGCGCGAGCAGCACCCACCGGTACTCACGCAGCGGTGCGGCACGGACCAGGACCTGTGCCTCGGCAAGGATCTCCCGGTACCGCCCGGCCCGCAACAGCGCCTCGACCCGCAACTCCTCGGCCTCCAGACGCAGCTCCGAGAGCCGCGTACCGGCAGCAACCGCCGGCTCCCAGCCCTCCAGATCGACGAAGGGCTCCCCGCGCCACAACCCCAGCGCGTCGCTGAGCAGGAACGCCGCCCGGTCGGCCTCCCCGAGGGTGAGGAGCTCGTGGGCCCGGCCGACCTGGTCCTCGAACCGCAGCGAGTCGACCTCCTCGACCGGCAGGTGCAACGCATAACCCTGAGCCGAGGTCCGCACCGCGTCCCGCCCCAGCAGCTTGCGGAGCCGGACCACGCAACCCTGCACGATCTTCCCGGCCGAGGCCGGCGCAACCTCACCCCACAACGCATCGAAGAGCTGGTCGGCGCTCACCGGATGTCCGGGATCGGTCGCCAACGCTGCCAGAACCACTCGGTCCCGCCGACCCAGGTCGCCCGAGCCGTCCACCGTCAGTGGGCCGAGAACGCCAATGCCCACCCGTCAAGCCTCGCACCGGGCCCCGGCGCCGTCAACGCGGCCGATACCGGCGCGATACCGAGCCCCGACCACCGCGATACCGACCGATGTCAGAACGGAGACCTACACCGGGGCCGCCGGCCCCACGACCAAGGAAGGCGCCATGAACACCACCACCCACCGCACCGCGACCACCCTCGCCGCTGCCACCGCCGTCGCCGGCGCACTGACCATCATGTCCGCCGTCGCGCCCACGGCTGCCAGTGCACGCCGCGTCGAGCCTGTCACCGACCCGGCCGTGCGCTGCGCCGTCAGCACCGGCGACGCGTCGAGCACCGCATCCATGGACATCGCCGAGATCGTCACGATGCTGAAGGTTCGGAGGGCGAAGTACCTCTTCGACCACCCGTACCTGCTCCGCTGAACCACCTATCGCCCGGGTCAGCGCTCTCGCAGCACCGACTCGATCCGCTCCACCTTGGCGCTGAGCTGGCCCTCGTAGCCGGGCCGGATGTCGGCCTTGAGCACCAGCCCGACACGCGGGGAGACGGCGGCGACCGCGTCGACGCACTGCTTGATGACACCCATGACCTCGTCCCACTCCCCTTCCAGGTTGGTGAACATGGCATTGGTCTCGTTGGGCAGTCCGGACTCGCGGACGATGCGGATCGCCTCCGCGACGGAGGCGGCCACCGAACCATCGGGGTCGTCGGTCGTTGTCGGGGCGATCGAGAAGGCGACGAGCATGTCGAGACACTATCCAAATGCTTCCTGGGGCTGCATATAGTGGCGCCGCCGGGGGCCGAAGGTGCCTCACCCGGCGGGAAGGAACCGATGAGTGAGGGACTCGACCGGCTCGCTGCCACGCTGCGGGTGCCGGCGACGCGGCTCGCGCCGCTGGAGGCGTACGACGACCAGCAGCTGGGCCGGTTCGACGATCTGGTCCGGGGCGCGATGACCGCGGAGGACAAGGCCTTCGACGCCTCCCTCGACGAGGCGCTGAAGCTGGTGCCGAAGATGCTGCGCGGGGTCGTCCAGAAGATGCTCGGAGGCAGCCGATGACCGCCCTGACCAGCGCGCTGGAGATCACCAAACTCGCCCACGAGATGCACGTGGACGAGGCCGAGCTCGCCTTCCTCGCCACCACCTCCCCCGACGATCTGCGTGACCTGCGCGGGATCGTCTCGCACGCGATGTTCAGCCGTCACGAGTCCCGGGTGAAGGGGCTGGCCGCGGTCAGCAAGAAGCTCCCCGCCGCCGTCACCGCGAAGATCACCGAGATCGCGATGGGCCCGATGCTCAGCGCCCGGGTCGCGGCGGTGATGGACCCTGCCGACGCCGCGAAGCTGGCCGGCCATCTGAAGCCGGAGTTCCTCGCCGAGCTCTCGGTCCATCTCGACCCGAGCCGGGTCGAGGGCATCATCGCCAAGCTGGACAGTGCTCTGGTCATCGAGGTCGGTCGCCGGCTGCTCGCCCAGGGTCACCTGATGGCACTGGCCCGCTTCACCGGCGTGGTCAGCCCGGCGACCTCGCTCGAGGTCGTCGACGGCGCCTCGGGCGCCCAGATCCTCCAGCTCGCGCTCTTCATCGACGAGCCCTCCGTGGTCGACCCGATCCTCGCCGGCCTCCCCGACGAGACCGTCGCCGAGATCGCCGCCGCGACCGCCGAGCACGGCGAAGCCGGCGACGCTCTCCTGGCGGCACTCACCGAGGACAGCCGCGCCAGGATCGCCTCGCTCACCTGAGGCCGAGGCGTCACTCCCGTCGCTCGACTGGGAGGGCTGTGCCATCTCGACCGACGTACGTGACGCCTCGGCGGGCTCGTCAGCTCGCGCCCCCGCGGCTTCTCCGCGCTGCGGCGGCGAGCAGTGCCGTACCGGCCAGCAGGATCGTGGCCAGGGACAAGCCCGCCACACCGAAAGGACCGCGGAACCACCCAGAGGCGCGCGGGGCGGGGCGAGGTACGGGTGGGACCGAGAGAAGATCGCCGGCGAAGCTGATCGGGTCCGACGAGGTGCTGTCGATCCTGGTCAGGACCTCCCGCCGGCCGGTCTCGATATCGGTGGCCACCAGACGCCGGGAAACATCGTCGGCGGTCTGCGTCATCGCGACCACCGAGCCCTCATCACGCCAGCCCACGACGTCCACATAGTCCTCCGGACCTGGCACCTTCCGACTCTCCTCGCCCAGCCTGTTGTCCCACGAGGAGACCAGCAGCGGCCCGCGGTCGCGTCGGACACGTACGGTCCTGGTCGAGGTGCCATCGATCGCGACCCCATCGACGCTCCGCAGCGGCAGCCGCACACCTTTCAAGGGCTGCGGCAGACCGTCGCGGGGAGCGGCATCGGGACGGCGTACATCCCAGACCCGGAAAGGCGCGGCCCGCAGGTCATCGGTGCGCGGCCGTAGGGACTCGAAGTGCCCGATGACGAGCTGATCGGAGTCGATCCATGCCACGCTCTCCCCGGGCGTGGTCGAGAGCCGCACGACCTCGCCCGTCACTGTGTCGTAGACCCCGAGAGCAGTGGCGTCGCCGCACTCCCATGGCACCCATGGCCGGGACACCCGATTGATCCAGAACGCCATCCGCCGTCCGTCCGGCGAGAGCTCGACGAAGCCGCAGCGATAGGTGTCCTGCTCCATCGGGATGTCGAGGAAGGCGTACGCACCGGTCTCCGCGGAGACGCCGGCGACCTGCCGCTCGTAGAGCGGCCGGAAGAGTGGGATTCCGCCGATCATCCGCCCTCTGTTGGAGGTCCAGGCGACCGCGAGGGGTCCGATCAGCCCGACCTCGTCGGTTCCGTGCAGGTCACGGTCGACGTCATGGAGCCGGGTCGGCAGTGCGCCACCCGGCGGCACCACGGGATCATCCCCACCAGGCGTCGCACAGGCCGCCATCAGACCCAAGGCGGCCACAAGGCACAGCACCACAGACGTACGAATCGGAGACCGCACTTTCACAACCCCTTCGTCCGGCCCGATTCCGGTGAACTCGACAAAGTCGGCTCAGACTGCCAGGGCAGACGCCACGACAGGACGCCTTCTGCTCACGATTCGGCAACGGCCCGTCGCCTCCCGAGGGAGACGACGGGCCGTGGATGACCGCGGAGGATCAGGCGTTGACCAGGCTGCGCAGGACGTACTGCAGGATGCCGCCGTTGCGGTAGTAGTTGGCCTCACCGGGGGTGTCGATGCGGACGACCGCGTCGAACTCGACGCCCGTGTCGGTGGTGACCTTGACCGTCTTCGGGGTGACGCCCTCGTTGAGCGCGGTGATGCCGGAGATCGAGAAGGTCTCCTCACCGGTCAGGCCGAGGCTCTCGGCGTTCTGGCCCGCCGGGAACTGCAGCGGGATGACGCCCATGCCGATGAGGTTGGAGCGGTGGATGCGCTCGAACGACTCGGTGATGACGGCCTTGACGCCCAGCAGCGAGGTGCCCTTGGCGGCCCAGTCGCGCGAGGAGCCGGAGCCGTACTCCTTGCCGCCCAGGACGACCAGCGGGGTGCCGGCCGCGGCGTAGTTCTGTGCGGCGTCGTAGATGAACGACACCGGGCCCTCGGGCTGGGTGAAGTCGCGGGTGTAGCCACCCTCGGTGCCCGGGGCGACCTGGTTCTTGATCCGGATGTTGGCGAAGGTGCCGCGGATCATGATCTCGTGGTTGCCTCGGCGCGAGCCGTAGGAGTTGAAGTCCCGCTGCTCGACACCGTGCTCGATGAGGTACTTGCCGGCGGGCGAGTCCTTCTTGATGTTGCCCGCGGGGCTGATGTGGTCGGTGGTGACCGAGTCGCCCAGCTTCAGCAGGACGCGCGCGCCCTCGATGTCGGTGACCGGGGACGGGGTCTTGGCCATGCCCTCGAAGTAGGGGGCCTTGCGGACGTAGGTCGACTCCTCGTCCCAGGTGAAGGTGTCACCGGTCGGGGTCGGCAGGTTCTGCCAGCGCTCGTCGCCCGCGAAGACGTCGGCGTAGTCCTTGGTGAACATGTCGGAGTCGATCGCGGTGGCGATGGTCGCCTCGACCTCGGCCGGCGAGGGCCAGATGTCCTTGAGGAAGACGTCGTTGCCGTCGTGGTCCTTGCCGAGGGAGTCCTCGAGCAGGTTGAGGTTCATGTTGCCGGCCAGGGCGTAGGCGATGACCAGCGGCGGCGAGGCGAGGTAGTTCATCTTCACGTCGGGGTTGATCCGACCCTCGAAGTTACGGTTGCCGGAGAGGACCGAGACGACGGCGAGGTCGTTGTCGTTCACCGCGGCGGAGACCTCGGGGATGATCGGGCCCGAGTTGCCGATGCAGGTCACGCAGCCGTAGCCGACCAGGTTGAAGCCGACCTTCTCCAGATAGGGGGTGAGCCCGGCCTTGTCGTAGTAGTCGGTGACGACCTTCGATCCCGGCGCGAGGGTGGTCTTGACCCACGGCTTGCGGGTCAGGCCCTTCTCCACGGCCTTCTTCGCCAGCAGCGCGGCGCCGATCATGACCGACGGGTTGGAGGTGTTGGTGCAGGAGGTGATCGAGGCGATCGTGACCGCGCCGTTCTCCAGCTCGAACTCGGTGCCGTCGGCCAGCTTGACCGGGATCTTCGCGTCGGTCTGGGAGGTGTAGGACGGCAGGTGCCCCTCGAAGGAGGTCTTGGCGTCGGTGAGCTCGACGCGGTCCTGGGGGCGCTTCGGGCCGGCGATGCTCGGGACGACGGTGGAGAGGTCGAGCTCGAGCGTCTCGGAGAAGCGCGGCGCGGCGGCCGGGTCGTGCCACAGACCCTGCTCCTTGGCGTACTTCTCCACCAGCGCCAGCTGCTCCTCGGAGCGGCCGGTGAGCTTGAGGTAGTTGATGGTCTCCTCGTCGACCGGGAAGATCGCGATGGTGGAGCCGAACTCGGGGCTCATGTTGCCGATGGTGGCGCGGTTGGCCAGCGGCAGCGCGGTCACGCCGGCGCCGTAGAACTCCACGAACTTGCCGACCACACCGTGCTTGCGCAGCATCTCGGTGATGGTGAGGACCAGGTCGGTGGCGGTCGAGCCCTCGGGCAGGTCGCCGTGGAGCTTGAAGCCGACCACGCGCGGGATCAGCATGGAGACCGGCTGGCCGAGCAGCGCGGCCTCGGCCTCGATGCCGCCCACGCCGAAGCCGAGCACGCCCAGGCCGTTGACCATGGTGGTGTGGGAGTCGGTGCCGACGCAGGTGTCGGGGTAGGCCTGCAGCTCGCCGTCGACCTCACGGGTGAAGACGGTGCGGGCCAGGTGCTCGATATTGACCTGGTGGACGATGCCGGTGCCCGGCGGGACGACCTTGAAGTCCTCGAAGGCGGTCTGGCCCCAGCGCAGGAACTGGTAGCGCTCGCGGTTGCGCTCGTACTCGATCTCGACGTTGCGCTCGAAGGCCTCCGGGGTGCCGAAGACCTCGGCGATCACGGAGTGGTCGATGACCATCTCGGCCGGCGAGAGCGGGTTGATCTTGGTCGGGTCGCCGCCGAGCTCGGCCGCGGCCTCACGCAGGGTGGCCAGGTCGACGATGCAGGGCACGCCGGTGAAGTCCTGCATGATCACGCGCGCCGGCGTGTACTGGATCTCCTTGTCGGGCTCGGCGGTCTCGTCCCAACCCGCCAGGGCCTTGATGTCGTCGGCGGTGATGTTCGCGCCGTCCTCGGTGCGCAGGAGGTTCTCCAGCAGCACCTTCAGAGAGAAGGGCAGCGACGCGACGTCGAGGCCCTCACCCTTGACCGCATCCAGGCGGAAGATCTCGTAGGACTTACCGTCCACGTCCAGGGTGCTCTTGGCACCGAAGCTGTCCTTGCTGGCCAACGCGTTCATCTCCTTGCTCGCGTCCACAGTGACGTACGAATTCAAGTCTTTGAGGCCCATCCTGCCCCGGCTACCTACGCCGGGAAAACAAAGGCTCACCTAACCTTTTACGACGGACATGCCGTCGATCTCTTGATATCAAGATACATGATGTCGAACGACATTTCGAATCACCGCGGCGCGCCGTGTTGTGACCACCGCCGCTGACAGCGATCCTCGGATGCTCCATGATTGGCCCGACCCCGATGAACTGAGGAGAGCCTTGAGCACCCTGATCGCCGTCGTGGCGCTGGTGATCGCCGTGGCCGCCGCAGCCGTCGCCTGGCGCCTGAGGCGCGCCAACAAGGCGCTGCGTGCCGAGACCATCGGTCTGCTGTGGCGGCTGGAGCAGGCCGACCTCTCGGCCCCGCGCACCGCCTACGCCGAGCTCCCGCCCGAGGACCGGCTGCTGAGCATCCGCATCCTCAACCCGCTCGAGCTGGCGTCCGCGCAGACCAAGGCGGCCACGATGCTGCACAAGGTCCGGCCGGCACTGCTCTCCAAGATGGTCTACGACCAGGCCGCCGAGTCGCTGCGCGAGCGGCTCGCCGACGAGGGCGTCGTGGCGGAGGTCAAGGTCCATGCTGGTCGCTAGCCTCGCGCTGCTCGGCGCGCTC
The DNA here is from genome assembly GCF_055585005.1 of Nocardioides sp. NPDC054178. Classification (NCBI taxonomy): domain Bacteria; kingdom Bacillati; phylum Actinomycetota; class Actinomycetes; order Propionibacteriales; family Nocardioidaceae; genus Nocardioides; species Nocardioides sp. NPDC054178. The sequence goes on along the minus strand of NZ_JBVJKY010000003.1, from coordinate 334,117 downwards.
GGCGCCGGGGTGGTCGTCACTCTCGCCTTCCTCGAGCAGCGTCGTGCGGAGCAGGCCCTGGAGGACGTACGCCTCGCGGATCTGAAGGCGCGCACGTCGCTCGCCGAGGCCGAGCGGGCCGCGGACTGGCTCAGCCCGATCACCGACCCGATCACGGCACCGTTCGCGGAGGCGACCCGGTCGGTGGCCGGGGCGCTGGCCCGGGTGGTGCCCTACTCCGGGCGCCGTGCGCCGCGCGTGCTCAACGCCATGCCGGCCACGACGACCGGCGAGCTGCTGGGCGCCCTCGGCCCACACCTCGACGAGGCCGTCCTGGACCGCCGGGACCTGATCACCGACCTCTCCGAGGACCCGACCATGGCGATGCGGATCATCGTCGACGAGCACGAGAGATCGCGTAGGTAGGGCCGCCTCAGGCGAGGGTGGCCAGCCGCTCGCGCAGGCGCCCGCGCTCCTCTTCGGTGAGCGGCACCTGTGCCTCCTCGATGTAGTCCATCGCCTCGTCGAGCCCGATCTCGCGGTGCTCGGTCTGCTCGCCCTCGCGGCGGATGGTGACGGTGTCGTGGGTGAGGCTGAGGTGTCTGTCCTCGAGGAGCTTCGTCACGATCAGCCGATGCCGGAAGTGCACCGTGGGGTGGGTGCTCGTGTAGTGGTGGCCGAGGGCGACATCGCTGGGCACGACCAGCGCCTCGTCGTGGGTGTGCATCAGCTCCCAGCCGTCGTCCTTCCCCCGCTCCAGGGCCCAGCCGTGCTCGCTCCGCCGCACCCGGTAGGAGATGCCCCGGACCTCGTCGACCGCGCCGTCGGCCAGCGGGATCGGGCGCCACAGGCTCAGCCCGAACCCGGGATCGAGCAGCAGCCGCTCGCCGTCCAGATCGACCACGACCACCAGATGCGTACGCCCCGACGCGGTGGGGTCGGGACCGACCCGGGCGAGCCGCCGTTCGACGGCGAAGCCGAGCCGGTCCAGCACCGCGCCGAGCAGCGTGCCGTGCTCGAAGCAGTAGCCGCCTCTCCCCCGGCCGGCGAACTTCGCCTGGACCTCGGGCAGGTCGACGCCGGGGTGCTGGTCGAGCAGCACGTCGATGTTGTCGAAGGTGAAGGTGCGCAGGTGGGCGTCGTAGAGCTCGTCGAGGACCTCACGCGACGGGCCGGGTGGCTCGCTCACCCCCACCCGCTCCAGGTAGGCGGTCAGGTCGAGCCGGTCGGTGCCCCACAGGTCATCGCTCACGGCAGCATCTCAACGCCGATGCTCCCGGCGCGCAACCGATATCCGTCGCACCGCGACGGTGTCAGCGGGGAGTCAGGAGCGCGACCGCCTCGACGTGATGGGTCATCGGGAACAGGTCGAAGGCGCGCAGCGTACGCAGCCGGTAGCCGTGCTCGGCGAAGATCGCGACGTCGCGGGCCAGCGCGGCGGGGTCGCAGGCCACGTAGGCGACCTTGCCCGGCTCCCGTGCGACCACGGCCTCGACGACCCGGCGGCGGGCGCCCTCACGGGGCGGGTCGAGGACGACGAGGTCGAAGGGGCCTTCGGCGAGGCCGGCCAGCACGGTGGCGACGTCACCGGCGGTGACCTCGGCGGCGGGGACGTTGCCCACCGAGAGCGCGGAGGCGGTCTGGTCACCCTCGACGGCGACGACACGTCCGGTGGGACCGACCTCGTCGGCGAGGAAGGCGGAGAAGAGCCCGACGCCGGCGTAGAGGTCCAGGACGCTCTCGCCCGGCGCCGGCGAGAGGGCGGACAGGACCGCGGAGACCAGGGTCGCGGGTGCGCCCGGGTGGACCTGCCAGAAGCCGTCGGCGGCGACCTCGAAGGAGTGCTCGGCGCCGCCGACCTCGACCGTCTCCACGACCGTCCCGGCACCGGGCTCGCGGGCGTCGGCGGTGGCGATCAGGCAGTCGTCGACCGGGATGACCTCGTGCGAGCGGTACTTCCGCATGCCGCGGCCGCCGCCCGGGGCGGTCGCGTAGCGCTGACGGGTGCGCCAGCGCAGCCCGTCCACGTCACCGGGGACGGCCTCGACGGCCAGGTCCGCGACGAGCGGGTCCTCGGCGGAGAGGCCGCCCAGCCGGACGAGCTGCTCGCGCAGCACCGTCGCCTTCAGCTCGCGCTGACCCGACAGGGAGACGTGCTGGAAGTCGCAGCCGCCGCACAGGCCCGGACCGGCGTAGGGGCACGGCGGAACGACCCGTTCCGGTGCGGCCGAGACCACCGAGACCGCGTCGCCGCGCCAGAACCGGTCACCGGCGGTTCCCTCGGTGATCTCGACGACCACCTGTTCACCGGGCAGGGCGTGGCGTACGAAGACGACGCGAGAGGCCTCCTCGACCGGCACCCGGGCGACGAAGTGACCGCCGTGCGCGACCGGGCCGACCTCGACCTCGAAGCGCCGCCCGACGTACGACTCGCCCTTCGACGTCTTCGGGCGGGGCCGCCGTCCGCGGGGCGCGGGACGCTGCGGGCGGCTCATCGGCGCCCGCTTCCGCGGCGCAGGCCGGGGGCGAGCCAGTATTCCTCGCGCATCTCCTCGGCGCGCTCCTTGCCCGAGGCGAGCTGGTAGGGCACCGAGATGACCATGACGCCCGGGGTGAACAGCAGCCGGCCCTTGAGCCGCAGCGCCGTCTGGTTGTGGAGCAGCTGCTCCCACCAGCGGCCGACGACGTACTCGGGGATGTAGACAGCCACCACGCCACGCGGGTTGGCGTCACGGATCGCGGAGGCGTACTCGACGACGGGGCGGATCAGCTCGCGGTAGGGCGAGTGGAGCACCTTCAGCGGCATCGGCAGGTTGCGCTCGTCCCACTGCTTGAGCAGCTCGGCGGTGTCGGAGTCGGTGGTCGAGACCGTCACGGCCTCGAGCGCGTTGGGCCGGGTCGCTTGGGCGAAGGCCAGCGCGCGCAGCGTCGGCTTGTGGAGCTTGGAGACCAGGACGATCGCGTGGACCCGGGTCGGCATGACCTTGTCCTGCTCGTCGGCGGCCAGTTCGCGGGCGACGTTGTCGTAGTGACGCCTGATCCCCAGCATGACCAGGTAGAAGAAGCCCATCGCCAAGATCGTGATCCATGCTCCGGCGAGGAACTTGGTGATCAGCACGATCACCAGCACGACCGAGGTCATCCCGAGACCGAAGGCGTTGATCGCTCGCGACCGCTGCATCCGGTGGCGCTCGCCCGGGTCCCGCTCGGTGGCCAGGTGGCGGGTCCAGTGGCGGATCATGCCCAGCTGGCTGAGGTTGAAGGAGACGAAGACGCCGACGATGTAGAGCTGGATCAGCTTGGTGGTCTGCGCCTCGAAGATGACGATCAGCGCGATCGCCAGCACGGCCAGGAAGACGATGCCGTTGCTGTAGGCGAGCCGGTCGCCGCGCGCCCCCAGGGACCGCGGTGCGTAGCCGTCCTTGGCGAGGATCGAGCCGAGGACCGGGAAGCCGTTGAACGCGGTGTTGGCGGCCAGGACCAGGATGATGCCGGTGACGGTGATGACGAAGTAGAAGCCCGGCGGGAAGTCGCCGAAGACGCCGGCCGCGATCTGGGAGATCACCGGGTGCTGCTCGTAGCCCGCCGGCACGGCGTCGCCGGCGGCGGTGCGGAGGTTCTCGAGGCGGTGCGGGTCGACGTAGCGGATGCTCATCTGGTTGGCCAGCACGATGATGCTCATCATCATCGTCACCGCGATCAGGCCGAGCAGCAGCAGCGTGGTGGCGGCGTTCTTGCTCTTGGGCCGCTGGAAGGCGGGTACGCCGTTGGAGATCGCCTCGACACCGGTCAGCGCCGCACACCCGGAGGAGAACGCCCGGGCCAGCAGGAAGACCAGCGCGATCTGGTTGAGGGTGCCCTCCCAGCCCGCCTCGGGCTGGATGTGGAGGGCCGCGCTCTCCGCCTGGGGCAGGTTGCCGCCCACCAGCAGCACCAGCCCGTAGAGGCCCATGCCGAGGATCGCGAACATGAACAGGTAGGTCGGGACCGCGAAGAACGTCCCGGACTCGCGTACGCCACGCAGGTTCATCGCGGTGAGCAGCACGACCGCGACCGAGGCGACCAGCACCTCGTGGCCGATCAGACCGGGGATCGCGCTGGCGGCGTACTGGGCGGCGTTGGAGATCGACACCGCCACCGTGAGCACGTAGTCGACCAGCAGCGCGCTCGCCACGGTCACGCCCGCGTTGCGCCCCAGGTTGACGGTCGCGACCTCGTAGTCGCCGCCGCCGCTGGGGTAGGCGTGCACCGTCTGCCGGTAGGAGGCGACCACGGTGAGCATCACCAGGGCCACGACCAGGCCGATCTTCCAGGACCAGGCGTACGCCGAGGCTCCAGCCACCGCCAGCATGATGAAGATCTCGTCGGGCGCGTAGGCCACCGAGGAGAGCGCGTCGCTGGCGAAAACGGGTAGCGCGATGCGCTTCGGCAGCAGCGTCTCGCCCAGCTGAGAGCTTCGAAGCTTGCGACCGATCAGGATCCGCTTGGAGACATCACCGACACCCACAACGGCAGACGCTACGGCACATCGCGGCTTCCTCGCGCTTCCGGATCGCCACACCCACCGGGACACGCCAGCGAACACGCCAACTTCGAGGGCGTAGGCGACGCGCGACCCGGGCGAGTGCAATCATGACACGGTGCACGTAGTGATCATGGGCTGTGGCCGTGTCGGCTCGACCCTGGCCAGGAGCCTCGAGGACCGCAACCACACGGTCTCGGTCATCGACCAGAACTCCGACGCCTTCCGTCGGCTCGGACCGGGGTTCAACGGCGACAAGGTCGCCGGGATGGGGTTCGACCGGGAGGTCCTGCTCAAGGCCGGGATCAAGCGGGCCGAGGCGTTCGCGGCGGTCTCCAGCGGTGACAACTCCAACATCATCTCCGCCCGGGTGGCGCGCGAGGAGTTCGGCATCCAGCAGGTCGTGGCGCGCATCTACGACCCCGGCCGCGCCGAGGTCTACCAGCGCCTCGGGATCAGCACGGTCGCGACGGTGAAGTGGACCGCCGACCAGGTGCTCCGCCGGCTCCTGCCGGCCGGCGCCGAGCCCGACTTCCGCGACATGTCGGGCAACATCCGCATCGACCAGATCATCATGCCCGAGTCCTGGGTCGGCGAGCGCACCATCAAGTTCCAGCGCCAGTCCGGTGCGCGGATCGCGTGGATCGACCGGCTCGGCGAGGGGATCATCCCGGTCCGCGAGAGCGTGATCCAGGAGGGCGATGTGCTCCACATCGTGATGCGCGAGGAGAACACCGCGCAGGCGTACAAGACGATCAAGAACGGCCCCGAGGAAGACTGATGCGCGTCGCTATCGCCGGGGCCGGGGCCGTCGGCCGGTCCATCGCCCGTGAGCTGATCACCAACGGCCACGAGGTGCTCCTCATCGACAAGAACCCGGGCTCGATCAAGCCCGAGCGGGTCGCCGACGCGGAGTGGCTGCTCGCCGACGCGTGCGAGCTCTCCTCGCTCGAGGAGGCCAGGCTCGACAACTGCGACGTGGTCATCGCCGCGACCGGTGACGACAAGGCCAACCTGGTCTGCTCGCTGCTGGCCAAGACCGAGTTCGGCGTCCCGCGCACCGTGGGCCGGGTCAACCACCCCAACAACGAGTGGCTCTTCACCGAGGCCTGGGGGGTCGACGTCAACGTCTCCACCCCGCGGATCATGTCCGCGCTGGTCGAGGAGGCCGTGACCGTCGGCGACCTGGTGCGCCTGTTCACCTTCCGGCAGGGTCAGGCCAACCTGGTCGAGATCACCCTGCCCGCCGACTCGCCCTACGTCGGCAAGCCCACCGGCCTGGTGCCGTTCCCGGAGAACTGCGCGCTGGTCACGCTGCTGCGTGACGGCCAGGTCTACGTGCCCACCCCCGAGCAGCCTCTCGAGCAGGGTGACGAGCTCCTCTTCGTCGTACCCACCGAGAAGGAGGACGAGCTCGAGCGTCTCCTGGCTCCGACCGGCCACGGCGGCTGACGCCGCAGACCTCGTCCGCAGCAACCCCACGATCTCGGCAGGACGACAGTTGGCGCGCTCTCCCCTCCTCCAGACGCTTCGTCCTGTCCGGGGAAGGCTGGTCGCCAGCCTGCTGCTGATGGTCGTCTCGACCGTCGCCGGGCTGGTGCCGCTGGTCGGGATCGTCGAGCTCGCCCGGATCCTGCTGCCCACGGCCTCCGGAGACGCCGTCGACGCCGACCGCGCCTGGCTCGTGGTCTGGGTGAGCGTGGCGGCGCTGCTGGTGCGCCTGGCGACCGTGCTCGGCTCGTCCTGGCTCTCCCACGTCGCCGACCTCGACCTCTCCATCCACCTGCGCCGGCTGCTGGTCGCCCGGCTCGGCCGGGTGCCGCTGGCCTGGTTCACCGAGCGCAACTCCGGCACCGTCAAGAAGGCGGTGCAGGACGACGTCGCGGCGCTGCACCATCTGGTCGCCCACTCGGTCATGGAGCTCACCGCGGCGATCACGCTGCCCGTGGTCGTCGCCGGCTACCTCTTCGCGGTCTCCGCGCCGCTCGCCCTGGTCACCCTGCTGCCGCTCGCGCTCGGGCTGGTCGGGTTCCGGATCTCGATGCGAGGTGCCGCGAGGCTCTACCGTGACTACGACGCCGGGCTGGCCGAGCTCGCTGCGGCGACGGTCGAGAACACCGGCGGGATCGCGGAGATCAAGACGTTCGGCGCCACCGGACAGGCCCATCGGCGGCTGGCGGAGGTCGCGACCCGGTTCGGCGGGTTCAACCGGGCCTGGATGCGCCACTCCGCGCTCGGCATGCTGCTGATGGAGCTCGCCCTGACACCGGCACTGACCCTGGTCCTCGTGCTCGGCGCCGGGATCTGGATGCTCCGGGCCACCTGGATCACCGGCCCCGACCTGGTGCCGTTCCTCGTCCTCGGGCTGGCGATGACCGCGCCGGTCACCGTCGCCGGCTACGCCGCCCGCGAGCTGCGCGAGGCCACCGAGGCGGCCCGGCGGATCCAGCGGCTGCTGGCCGAGCCGGAGCTCCCCGAGCCGGCCGTTGCCGCCCCGGCCCCGGCCTCTGCCCGGGTGGAGATCCGCGACGTCTCCTTCGCCTACTCCCCCGGCGCCCCGCCGGTGCTCCACGACATCGACCTGGTCCTCGAGCCCGGCACCGTGACCGCGCTCGTGGGCCACTCCGGGTCGGGCAAGTCGACGCTGGCCAAGCTGCTGCCCCGCTTCGCCGACCCGAGCGCCGGCGGGATCACCATCGCCGGGGTGGACCTGCGGGAGATGACGAGCGCCCAGCTCTACGAGCAGGTCTCCTTCGTCTTCCAGGACACCGGGCTGCTGCGTACCTCGATCCGGGACAACATCCGGCTCGCCCACCCCCAGGCGCCCGACGAGGACGTACGCCGCGCGGCGGAGGCCGCCCAGATCGCCGACCGCATCGACGAGCTCCCACGCGGCTACGACTCGGTGGTGGGCGAGGACGGGCAGCTCTCCGGTGGCGAGCGGCAGCGGGTCGCGATCGCCCGCGCCCTGCTGTCCGACACCCCGATCCTGGTCCTCGACGAGGCCACCGCCGCGGCCGATCCCGAGTCGGAGGCGCTCGTCCAGCGGGCCCTGTCCCGCCTCGTCGCCGGACGTACGCTGCTGGTGATCGCGCATCGGCTCTCGACGGTCACCGCGGCCGACCAGATCGTGGTCCTCGACGAGGGCCGGGTCGCCGAGCTCGGCACCCACGAGGAGCTCCTCGCCCGGGGCGGGCGCTACGCCCGGCTCTGGGCCGCCGACCAGCGCGCCCACCCGGCCCCCGTCGGTAAGAAGGAGTCGGCATGATCACCATCGTCCGCCTCCTCGCCGACCTCCTCGATCACCCTCACCGGCGCCAGCTCGCCCGCGTCGTGGCGATGTTCGTCGCCACCGGCGTACTCCAGGGTCTGGCCTTCGCCTGCGTGGTGCCGGTCCTGGACGCCGCGCTGCGCCAGGACTGGGACGCCGCGACCACCTGGCTGGGCGTGCTCGCCGGCCTCTTCGTGGCCCATCACATCGCCCTGACGGTGGGCAACCTGGACGGCTACGACCTGGCCTGCGACCTGCTCGACATCACCCTGGCCCGGCTCGGCGACCACACCGTGCGGCTGCCGCTGGGCTGGTACGACCAGGACCGCACCGGGCAGCTCTCCCGGATGGCCTCCAAGGGCGCCACCGACATCGCCTCGGTGCCGGGGCACCTCCTGCGGCCGCTGATCGCCGCCGTGGTCAGCCCGGTCACGGTGGTCGTCGCGATGGCCTTCCTGGAGTGGCGCCTGGCGCTCGCGCTCCTCGTCGGGGTGCTCGCGGTGCTGGCCGCCACCCGGCTTCTGGCGCGGATCGTCGGCCGCGGCGAGGGGGCCTACGACGCGGCGATGGCGGAGGGCTCGGCACGGGTGGTCGAGTTCGCGCTCAACCAGCCGGCGCTGCGGGTCTTCGGGCGCACCGTGCACGGCAACGAGCTGGTCGAGACCGCGCTGAGGGAGCAGCGGCGGGCGTCGCGACGGCTGCTGGTGACCGGGTTCGGCGGCCTGGGGATCCAGCTCCTCTCCATCCAGGCCCTGCTCACCCTGGTGATCGCCCTGGCCGTCCACCTCAGCCTCGGCGGGACGCTCGCCCCGGCCACCGCGATCGGGCTCCTCGTCCTCACGGTGCGGTTCGTGGAGTCGCTGATCGACTACGGCGAGCTCTCCAGCGCGCTGCGGATCGCCGAGGGCTCGTTGCGACGTGTCCTCGACGTGCTCGCGCTCGACCCGCTCCCCGAGCCCGCCACGCCCGGCGAGCCGGCCGACAGCGGCATCGAGCTGCGCGGCGTGGCCTTCTCCTACGACGGCACCACCCGGGTCCTCGACGACGTCTCCCTCCTCGCACCGCCGCGGTCGCTGACCGCCGTGGTCGGCCCGTCCGGCTCGGGCAAGAGCACCCTGCTGCGCCTGGTCGCCCGGTTCCACGACGTCACCGCCGGCTCGGTGATGCTCGGTGGCGTCGACGTACGCGATCTGGGGACCGAGGCGCTGATGCACCGCGTCTCGATCGTCTTCCAGGACGTCTACCTCTTCGAGGGCACCCTGCGCGACAACGTGATGATGTCGCGGCCCGAGGCCACCGACGACGAGCTGCGAGAAGCCGCCCGCCTGGCCCGCGTCGACGACATCGTCGAGCGCCTCCCCCACGGCTGGCAGACCCGGATCGGCGAGGCCGGCTCCACGCTCTCGGGCGGCGAGAAGCAGCGGGTCTCGATCGCCCGGGCGCTGCTGAAGGACGCCCCCGTCGTCCTTCTCGACGAGGCGACCGCCGCCCTCGACGCCGAGAACGAGGCCGCCGTGCAGGAGGCGCTCACCGCGCTGTCGGCCGACCGGACCGTCATCGTCATCGCCCACCGCCTCCAGACCGTCGTCGCCGCCGACCAGATCGTCGTCCTCGACGGCGGCCGGATCGTGGAGCGCGGGTCCCACGAGGAGCTTCTCGCCCACGGTGGCCGCTACCTCGACTTCTGGCGCGAGCGCACGCAGGCCGAGGGCTGGCGGCTTCTCGCCGGAGAGTAGCCGCCGGGCCGTCCCCGAGGACGACCCGGCGGGCCGGGCGAGCGCCCCGTTCAGAAGGCGTCGGGGTGCAGTCCCTCGGCGATCGTGCGCACGGCGGTGACGTTGCCGAGCGTGCCCGGGAACGTGTCCGGGGTGCGCAGGGCGATGAAGCGGTCCTCCTTGACGGCCGTGACGCCGGGGAAGGTCTCGCGCAGGTAGGCCTCGACCCGCTCGGCCTCGGACGGCTCCCGGACGGCGAACACGATGGCGTCGGGGTTGCGGGCGGCGACCTCCTCCGGCGAGACGACCGCGGAGAAGAACCGGGCGAAGAGCTCCTCGTCCGGGCTGAAGACGTTCTCGCCACCGGCTCGCTCGATCATGTCGTACTCCACCCCGGCGCCGATCGCGGAGAGCGTCGTGCCCTCGACGAAGAGCTGGGCGACCGTCGGCCGCGGGCGGTCCGCCACGGCCTTCTCGACGGCCTCGAGGTCACCGCGGGTCTCGGCGACCAGCTCGTCCGCGGCGGCCGTGACCCCCAAGATGCTCCCGAGCGCCTCCAGGTCGGTGAACAGGTCGGCGACCTCACCGGTGGAACGACGCTCGGGGCAGCCGCCCGCGGCGACGTAGGTCGTCACGCCGGCATCGGTGAGCTGGTCGATGGTGGCGAACCCCTGCTCCGCGGTGAACTCGTACTCGGTCGGGGCGACGACGGCGTCGGGCTGCACGTCGAGCAGCTGCTCACGGGCCGGCGGGGCGTCCGTGCTCAGCTCGGGCACGTCGTCCGCCTCGGCCGCCACGTCCTCGGGGAGGTCGTGCATGGCCGTCTGCGCCTGACCGACGAGCCGGTCGGCGACCCCGAGCCGCAGGAGCAGCTCGGTCTGGGCCGGGCTGAGTCCGACGATGCGCTCCGGGGCCGACTCGACCGTGACCTCGCGGCCGCAGTTCTCCACGGTCACCGGGTAGCCCTCGGCGGCCTCCCCCTTCGCCGCGGAGCCGTTCTGGAGGCCGGTGGCGCCGCATCCGGTCGCGGCCAGGAGGGTGAGCGCTGCCACCGGGACGGTGCGCAGCAGTGGGGTGGTGTTCATGTGTTCCTCTCTCGAACCCGCGCGGACGTCCCGCGCAGGAGCAGGTGTGGGGTGCCGGCCTCGGGGTCGGTGATCCGGCTCGCCTCCACACCGAAGACCTCACGCACCAGATCGGGGGTGAGGATGTCCGCCGGCTTCCCGAGCGCGACGACGTGCCCGCGGTCGAGCACGGCGACCCGGTCGCAGTAGGCCAGCGCGAGGTCGAGCTCGTGCAGCGCGACCACGGTGGTGATCCCGAGCTCGGCCACGGTGTGCATCAGCTCGAAGCGGTAGGAGACGTCGAGATGGTTGGTGGGCTCGTCGAGCAGCAGGAGCTCGGCCTCCTGCGCGATCGCCCGGGCGAGCAACGTACGCTGCCGCTCCCCGCCCGAGAGCCGGTGGACCGCACGGTCGGCGAGCGCGGAGACACCGGCGAGCTCCATGGCCCGGCCCACCACCAGCCAGTCCTGCGGGCTGTCACGGCCGAGCACCCCCCGGTGCGGCGTACGTCCCAGCAGCACGCTCTCGGCGACGGTGAGGCCGAACTCGTCGGGCGGCTCCTGGGCCATCACCGCGACCCGGCGAGCGATCTCGCGACGGCTCATCGTGGCGACGTCGGCGCCGTCGAGGCGCACCTGGCCCGAGACCGGCCGGAGGGCGCCGAAGCAGGCCCGCAGGATGGTCGACTTGCCGCTGCCGTTGGCCCCGAGCAGGCCGAGGACCTCTCCCGCCTCGACCACCACGGAGGCCCCGGTGACGACCTCCCGGTTGCCTCGGTTCAGGGTGAGGTCCAGCGTCTCGAGCCTCATCGCGCCATCCCCTGCTCGTCGGCGGCCCGGCCGCGCATCAGCCACAGGAAGAACGGCACCCCGATCAGCGCCGTGACGATGCCCAGCGGCACCTCCGCGGGCGCCGAGACCGTCCGCGCGAGCAGGTCGGCACCACACAGGAACAGGGCACCGCCGAGCACCGCCACCGGGACGATGCGCCGGTGGTCGGAGCCGACCAGGACCCGGGCGATGTGCGGGACCACCAGCCCGACGAAGCCGATCCCGCCGGCGACCGAGACCACGGTGCCGGTGAGCAGCGCGGCCGCGAGCAGCAGGACCGACCGCAGCCGGTTGACCCGCACGCCCAGCGCCGTGGCCGTCTCGTCGCCGACCTGGAGCGCGTTGACCGCGCGCCCGGTGGTGATCGAGACGCCGAGCGCGACCACGAGGGCCACCAGCGGGCCGGCCAGGTCGGTCATGGTGGCGGCGGAGACCGAGCCCAGCAGGAAGAACATCACGCTGAACACGTTCTGCGCCTCGGTGGTGAGGGTCAGGTAGCTGGTGATCGCACTGAAGAACGTGCCCAGCGCCACCCCGGTCAGCACCAGGCGCTGCGGGGCGATGCTGCCGTTCTTGTACGCCACCCTGAACACCGCCGCCGTGGCGACCGCGGCGCCCACGAACGCCGCGGTGCCGATCCAGGCGCCGACCGCCGCCGCGCCCAGGACCACCACGGCGACTGCGCCCACCCCGGCCCCCGAGGAGACACCGATGATCGCCGGCTCGGCCAGCGGGTTGCGTACGACTGCCTGGATGAAGACCCCGGCCAGGCTCAGCGCCGCCCCGGCCAGAGCGGCCAGCAGGGCGCGCGGCAGCCGGAACTGCCAGACCACCTGGTCCTGCAGCGGGGTGTAGGTGCCGTCGCTCATCCACGGCATCCCGGGCAGCAGGTGCCCGGTGACGAGCCTGGCGGCGTCGAGCGCGGTCAGGTCGACGGTGCCCGAGGACGCGGACAGCGCGATCACGACGACGAGGACGACCGTGAGGCCGACGGTGAGCAGCCGGGCGCGCCATCGGCGCCGGGCGACGGCGGCGGGCACGACCACCTGGTCGCCGGGTCGCCGCAGCGCCGGTGGCGAGACGTCGGCGGTGGTCGCGGAGAGATCGGTGGGGATCATCACACTCCTGGGGAGACGCATGCTGAGTCGAGGGCGAAGTCGAGGACGGAGGCGGCGAAGTCGTGCACGGCGTCGAGGTGGTTGCCGCCGTGGCCCATCCGGGGGCGGTGGCTGCGTACGACCTCTGCACCACGGGCCCGTAGGACGTCGGCGAGCCGGTCGGTGGAGGCGGGCGAGACCCGGGAGTCCTCCGCGAACGTGGTCAGCAGGAAACGAGGCCAGCGGGTGCCCGCAAATCGGCCGGCACGCTCGATCGGCGAGTAGTCGTCCATCGCGGCCCGCACCTGCGGGTCGCTCGGGTCGCCGAACTCCTCGGCCCAGTGCCGCGCGCCCGGGTGCTCACCGATCCGGTGCGGGTCGAGCGGTGCGGTCGTGCAGGCGACCCCGGCGACGAGTCCCGGTTCGGCGAGCGCCGCCGAGACGGCGACCAGTCCCCCGAGCGAGGCCCCGGCGAGCACCAGCCCTCCCGGCCGGGTCAGGCCGAGCCGGACCAGCTCGCGGGCGACGGCGACCGCGTCCGCGACCGTACGCGTCTTGCCCACGCCCTGCCCCGAGAGGTGCCAGGGCGTGCCCGCCCCGCCCCCGCCACGCAGCCGGGCGGTCACGTGCAGCCCGCCGAGCTCGCACCAGGCCGCGACCGAGGGCTCGAAGGCCGGGAGGTCGACGATCCCGAACCCGCCGTAGACCTCCAGGAGCGTCGGGCCGCCGGGCTCTCCGGTCAGGATCAGCTCGATCTCGGCGCCGTCGTCCGCGGTGACCGTGGTCAACCGCGACCGCCGGCCCTCGCCCGTGGAGCGTGTCGCGTGCCCGAGCGGCACCACCCGCGGAGGGTCGGCCGGCGACTCGATCCGCACCCAGGCGCGCTCCTGCGCCCAGGAGAGGCCGGAGACGGTGCGTACGTCCTGGTCCTGCGAGATCGCGAGGGTCTGCGTCGGTGCGAGGACGCCGGCCTCGGTCACGAGCCGGACCAGCCGCGAATGACCGTCGCCGACCACGTGCACCAGGCAGCCGCCGGGGACGGCCTGGGCGTGCACCGGGACCCCCGGCAGGGTGTTGAGCCGGCACCGAGCCGGAGCCGGTCCCGGGACCCGGAGACTCACCAGCTCCTCATGGGTCACCGCCAGGACGGTGTCCTCGGCCGGACTGATGCTGCGGATCGGCGGAAGCTCGAGGATCGTCCCGCCGTCGGCGCCGACCAGCCGGGTCCGGTGGGCCTCGGTCCGGGCGATGACCATCCGCCCGTCCACACCGATCGGCGTCGCACGCTCCGCGGCGGCGGTGGTGAACAGCGTCCGCGGCCGCTCGCCGGGCCGGACCCGCAGGCAGCGCCCCGCCGCGTCGACGAGGAACAGGTCCGCGCCGGCCCAGGCCATCCGCGCGTGCCGGACCGCCACTCCCTCGAGCTCGCTCGACGCCCCCGAGGAGGCGTCCACGACGACCACACGCCCGCTCTCGGAGCCGTCATCGCTGACCTCGAGGGCGACCCGGCGCCCGTCCGGCGACGGCGCGAAGCCCTGGATCCTGACGCCCGGGTCGAGGACGAGGCCACCGGCCTCGTCGACCAGGACCGGAAGCAGGTCCCCCGGGCGTCGGGACAGGCGGAATCGCCCCAGCGGCAGCCCCGGACGGCCCGACCGCTCGGCACGACGCAGCGCGTCGCGCACGCTCGAGCGCCTCATCGGCCCACCCCGTCGACCCACGTCTGCGCAGGCCGGATGACGCCCAGGTGCCCGCCCTCGTCGAAGGGGGATCCCAGGTCGATGCTCGACTCGATGCCCGAGCTGCGGACGAGATGGAGCTCGCCGTCTCCTCCGCGCGTGACCGCGGCCAGGTCGCCGGAGACCAGGGCCAGCGCGCGGCGCTGGGCGGACCCGCCTCCGACGGGGTCCCAGGGTGCGACCCCGGGGCGCGGGGCCGCGCTCATCGGCGGTAGCTCGACCTCGCTGAGCCTGCCGTCGATGAGCATGGCCAGCCGGTCACCGTCGGGATGGACGATGGTCCAGGCGAGCGTCCCACCGGCGGCGTCGGGCCGGAAGACCAGGCCGTCGCCGGTCCGGGTCACCTCGGCGGAGCCGTCCGGGTGCCAGCGCACCAGGTGGTTGGTCCAGGTGTGCCACCGCGCCGCGTCCGAGTCGGCCCCACGGACGGCGGCGACGATCCCCGCGGCCGGGTCGAAGCGGAGGAAGTACGCCCGTCCGGGCACCGGCCACGGCCAGGTCTCCAGGCGCTCCGGCCTGCCTCCGGTGACCCGGAGCCGTTCGATGCCCGCCTCGGTGGAGAGGTGGACGACCCCCGAGCGGTGGTCGGCGGCGTCGCCGTGCCCGAGGTCCCCCGCGAGCTTCAGACGCTCGCCGCGTACGACCGGGCAGTGGGGCCCGGCCCGGAGCAGGTCGTGCAGCGAGATGACCTCCGCCTCACCGGGCTCGCGGTGTCGCAGCACCACCATCGGCTCGCCTGTTCCGACATCCGGAACGATCACGACGCCGGGTTCGCCGACGCGGACCCGCACCCGCACCGCGGTGGTGCCGCTCGGGTCGGCCAGGTCCACGACCGTGACCAGGTCGCTCCACGGATCCCACGAGGCGCCCAGCCCCGTGGTGAGGACGATGTAGCGCCCGGTGGGATCGCAGGCGAGATGCTCGGCGGGGATGGCGACCGGCACTCTGCGCGCCTGACCTGCGTCGTCGAGCACGACGAGCGTGCCGAGCGCGTCGTCCGCGAACACCGCCCGCGCACCACCCGGGGCGCCCGCCGGGAGGGTGAGGAGGCCCGCGTGCTCGGCCAGCGTCGCCCTGCTCCACGGACCGGGCGCACCGCCGGGTTCGGAGGTCCGCCAACGACCGGCGCGATGGTCTGCCAGGACCAGTGTGGGGTTCATGGTCGGACACCCTACTGGTATTGGGAATGATTCTCATATACGTTTTGCTGCTGTCCGCACCAGCGGGCCCCGGCGACGCCGGGCCGAACGATCCGACAGAGGAGACAACCGATGAACAACGACATCGTGAGCGAGATCGAGGACACCGAGCAGCTGGCTCACCTGTCCGCCACCCACTCCAACGCGCTGGTCGAGAACCCCTTCGACTGATCGCCGACGGGTGAGCACTCAGTGCCGTTCGGGCGACCTGGCCACCGTCTGATCGCGGGGGTGCCGGGCTGACGAGCCCGGCACCCCCGGCCCTGTCCGAACCATCACCACCGAGCAGCCCACCGAGCAGCCCACCGAGCAGCCCACCGAGCAGCCCATCGAGCAGCCCATCGAGCAGCCCATCGAGCAGCCCATCGAGCAGCCCATCGAGCAGCCAGGAGACCCCGATGTACCCCAGACACGACTGGCGCCCACTCCCCGCCGCCCGCGGGGAGGTCCGCCTCTCCCCCGACATGCCGGCGCTGCGTACCGGATCGGGCTACTTCCTCAGGCTGCACGACCTGCCCGGCCCCGGCCGGTTGTCGACCTACCGCTACCTGCTTCGCGTACGCCGGGCCGCACGGGAGCGGGACCGGAGAGCCCGGTCCTCACGGTGGCCCGAGGGCCGGCGCAGCGTCCTCGTCCTCGGCCGCGGCCGGATCGGCCGCGCGCTCGCCGCCGAGCTCACCCGCTCGGGCGCCGAGGTCGTCCGCGACGACGGGGCCCGCCGACCTCCGCGCGCCGATGCCGTCGTGGACGTGCGCGAGGTCCCACAGCGGCCCGAGCTCGACCAGCGTCTCGAGCACCTCACCGCCACCGGAACGGCCCTGCTGTACGGCCGGCGCGAGGGCAGCCGGATGCTGATCTTCCCGCTCGTCGTCGACGGCAGCGAGGCGACCCCCGACCAGGTGAGCCGCCGTCGGCTGGCCGCCTCGCCGGCCGCGCCCGAGCTCTCCTCGTGGCTCTCGAGCAGCCGCCGCGACCCGCGCCCGCTGCAGCGGGCGACGCTGACCCTCACGGTCGCTCGCTGCCTGGCCATCCTGGAGGACTGGGCGGCCGGCGATCCCGCGGTCGCCGAGCACCGGCGCCTGCTGCGCGTCGTCGGCGACGGGCCGCGCGAACGCGCCCACACGGTCCTCGGCTTCGACGAACCGGCGCCGCGCCCGCAGGAGTCCGCGCGGTGACCGATCCGGGCGCCGATCCCTTCCCGGTCACCACCCGCGACGGCGTCGTCCTCGGCGGCTGGCTCGTCCGCTCGGCCGGCACCGCACGTGCCGTCGTGCTCGTGCGGACCCCCTACGACGCCCGCGCGCACCTCCCGCTGGCCAGGTCCCTGGCGCGTCGCGGTTTCGACTGCCTGGTCCAGGACGTACGCGGCCGCCACTCCTCCGCCGGGACCTGGCGGCCCTACACCACCGAGGCCGTCGACGGGACCGACACCGTCGACGCCCTGCACCTGCGCTGCCCCGGGACACCGGTGGTGACCTACGGCGCCTCCTACGCCGCCCACACCGCCCTCGAGACCGCTCGGAACGACGCCCGGGTGACCCGCGTCGTCGCCGTGGTGCCGGCTCTCGGTCCGTACGAGACGGCCTACTCGGCCGACGGCGTCCCGCAGCATCTGGACCGGCTCGGCTGGTGGGCGGTCCACGGGTTCGCCCGCGAGGACGAGGCCACCCTGGACCCCGCTGTCCTGCGAGCCGCGGCGGCCGTCGCCGACCGCGAGGGGCCGGTCGCGGCCGCCGCACGTCTCGGCTGGGACCCGGCGCGCCTCGACATCTTCCGCGAGCTGTGGACAGCGCCCGCGATCGAGCCGTCCGACCACTTCGGCGACGTCACCGCGCCGCTGCTCGTCGTCACCGGCGATGCCGACCCGTTCGACGCGTACGCCCGCGGGCTGGCCGACGGCTGGGGCGCCCGCAGCGGAGCGGGCTGTGCGCTGGTCAGCGGTCCGTGGGGCCACGACCTCGGCATCGGCACCACGGACCCCGCGCTGCGGGCGGCGTACGACGCGGCCGGCTCCCCCGGCCGCATCATCCTGCGCTGGCTCACGCACGCCGAGCCCGCTCCCGGGCGCGAGCTCCGGCTCGATGTCGCCGCCCGGACCTGGTCCGAGCGGCCGCGTGCCACGACAGCGCCGGCAACCGAGAGAGGAACCGCATGACCGGGTCGCCCACAGCCATGCCACCCCTGGACGTCGAGCGCCTCGTGGACGAGGAGACCGGAGTGATCCGGCGGGTGCGTGAGGTGCTGCGCCCCGAACGGGCGCCGTTGCGCTACACCTCGCTGACCGCCGAGGTCTCCGATGCCCGCCGCCTCGGCGACTGGCCGGCCGACCGGGTCTCGCTGGGCACCACCTTCGGCGACGTCGCCGGCGCCCGGATCGCCGCGATCGCGGAGGGGGTGGAGCGCTACTGCGGCAACTTCGTCCCCGACCGGCTCGACCCCGCCGACTACCGGACCGGGACCGCCGCGGAGCTGCGGGACCAGGGCCTGCGCGTGGTCGACCTCGACGACCTTCCCCGCTGGAGCGCGGCACAGCTCGCCCGGCCCGGCTTCCCCTATCGAGCCCTCGACGACCAGGTGCCGACGCTGTGGAGCCGCTGCCAGGAACACCCGGCCGCGGGTCGGGCCGATCCGGCGACCGAGATCTGGATGCCGCACGCCCTCATCGGTCTCAACTGGCGCCAGCGGCGGTTCGCTCACCTGGACCGCGTCTTCCACCTCAACTACGCCGGCATCGCCACCGGCCAGGGCGCCGCCGACGCCCACGACCGGGGTCTGCTCGAGGTCGTGGAGAGGGACGCCCTCGAGGTCTGGTGGCACCACGGCGGACCGGCGCAGGGGATCGAGACCGGCTCGGTCCCGGGACTGAGCGCCGATCTGGAGGGAGCACCGCTCGACGTGCACGTCGTCCAGATGCCCACCGAGCTGGCGCCGGCGATGGCCGCCCTCGTGCGCGACCGGGAGACGGGCGTCTACGCCGCGGGTTTCTCGGCGTCCACCGATCCGGTGCGCGCGGTCCGCAAGGCCGTTCTCGAGGCGGTCCACACCTGGATCTACACCCTCGGCTGCCGCGACGCCGACGGCTGGGTCTTCCAAGCCGTACGCGCCGGGCTGATGGCGCCCGGCCTCTACCTCGACCACCGCGAGGACCGCCGCTACCTGGACGCGGCGGGGACGGACTTCGCGAACGTCCGCGATCTCGGCGCCCATGTCCAGGTCTGGCTCGACCCGCGGGTGCACCGGCTCGCCGAGCGGTTCACCGCACCCGCCCTCGGCACCGCGCCCGTCTCCGAGGTGGCTGTCACCGACGTCGCCGAGGTCCGCCGCCGGCTGGACGAGGGTGGGCATCGGGTCATCACCCGCGACCTCACGACGCGAGACGTGGCGCAGACATCGCTGCGGGTCGTACGCACCTTCGTCACCGGCCTGGTGCCGAACGCCCCGGCCGCGTTCCGCTACCTCGGGATGCCGCGCTTCACCGAGGCCGCGCGCGGCCGGGGCTGGACCCCCGCCGACCCCGACGAGCCGCTGGCCCTGTGCCCGCCGCCCCACATGTGACCAGGAGACTCGAGATGACCGCGAGCACGGCGCTGCTGGAGACCGCCTTCTCCCCCGACCTCCCGGGCGATCCGCTGCCGCCCGGACCCCGCGAGAACCGCTGGCCCGGCGAGCTCGTCGAGGTCAGCGGCACGGTAGCGACCGCCGTCCACCGGCTGTGGCGCGCACACGGTCACCATCTCCGCCCCGACGGGAGCCCGACGAGGATCCCGCGCCGGGCGGTCCCCTCCGCGGGAGGCTCCTACCCCGTGCAGTGGCACCTGGTGGTCCCACCCGGGGACCGCGGACCGCTCGGCCCCGGCCGCTACGTCTACCAGCCGTCGACCGAGATGCTCGTACGTCGCTCCGAGCCACGACCGGACCTGCGCGCGGCGGACCAGGCCGAGATCGTGCTCACGGTCCAGCCGGGACGCACCTTCGGCCGCTACCGCCACCGGGCGTGGCCGCTGTGGGTCGCTGATGCGGCGTACGCCCTGGAGGCACTGCTCCTCCTGGTCCCGGGCGCCCACCTGGCCGAGGACTGGTTCGAACTCGCCGCCGCCCGCCGCGCCCTCGGCCTGCCGCCGGCGGCGCAGACCGCTTGGTGGCTGGAGCGCGGCCTCGTGCCCGAGATCGCTCTGGCCCGGATCGGGCTGCCCCGCGACCCGCACCTCGACGAGGTCGCCTCCGCCGCGATCTGCTCGCGGCGCAGCCCCGGGCTGGAACGCTTCCTCGAGCGTCGCGGCCAAGTCCCCGCCATCGGGCCCGGCGCCGAGACCGCGCGGCAGAGCGGCCAGGCCTGGGTGCTCGGCGCCGACCGTGTCCTCGGCTGGCCGCGCCCGCCGCGGCTCGACGCCACCGGCTGTGCCCGGCTGTGGCAGGTCCATCGCGAGGCCGCCCGGCACACCTACTCCCTGACCGCCCGCGGCCATGGCGTCCGCGCCGTCTCCGGGTTCTGCGCACCGGCGACGGGGACCCGACCGCTGGTCCATGCCATCGCCGTCCTCGAGGACGGAGCGGTCGGATGATGGTCGACACGCTGCTTCTGCGCACCGCGCTGCGACACCCCGCCCCTGCCGCGGCGACCGTCGGGCTGCAGGTCCTCGTCACCGCGACCCATCTCCCGCAGGCCTACGCCCTGGCCCAAGGCCTCTTCGCGGTCGTCGATCACGACGACGACCGCGCGGTGACGGCAGCACTGTGGATCGCCGGGATCGTGGCGGCGCGCTGGCTTCTCTCCTGGCTGCAGGCGAGCGCTGCGGGACGACTGGGTGAGGACGTACGCCTGGGGGTGCGGGACGAGGCGCTGCGAGGCGTCCTGGTCCCCGAGGCGCTGCACGACCCCGCCCGGCGAGACGGCGGCCTCCGCACGGCCCTGGTCGACGGGGTCGACGGGGTCGACGCGTACGTCACCCGCTATCTGCCGGCGCTCGCCCAGGCGCTCGTGCTGATCCCGTCGGTGACGGTCCTGCTGGCGCTCCTCCACCCGCTCACCGGCCTCATCGCGGGGCTGGCTGCGGCTGGCGCCCTGGCCGCTCCGCTGCTGTGGAAGCGCCTCATGCGACGGCGCTCGGACGACCACTGGGACACCTACGAGGGCCTCGGCTCCGACCTGCTCGAGGCCTTGCGCGGGATGGCCACGCTGCGTCTGCTCGGGCAGGTGGACAGGACCCGTGCCCGGATGGTCCGGCGGAGCGAGGACCTGCACCGCGCGACGGTGAGGGTGATGCGTACCTCCCTGCTCGACACCGCGCTCATCGACCTCGCCGTCCAGGGTGGCACGGTCGCGGCCGCCGGGCTCGCGCTGGTCGCGAGCGTCGGCGGAACCGGGGTGCCGCCGGCCGAGCTCTACCTGGCGCTCATGCTCGTGAGCGAGGTCTTCCGGCCCATCCGAGACCTCTCCGGCGCCTGGCACGCGGGCTACCTCGGGACCTCCGCCGTCCCGGCGCTCCGCAGGCTCGGGGTCGGCACGCATCACGACGCCCCGAGCGGCCCGGCCGAGGCGGACCGGACGGTGTCGCCCTCGGCGGCACTCGTCCTCGACGACGTCTCGTTCGCCTACCCCGACGGCCCGGCCATCCTCGACGACGTCCGGGTGCGCTTCGAGCCCGGCGCCGTCACTGCCGTCGTCGGCCCGAGCGGCGCCGGGAAGACCACCCTCCTCGACCTGGTCCTCACCCACCTCTCCCCCACCGGCGGCCGGGTCCTTCTCGACGGGCGCCCGGTGCGTACCTCCGATGTGGCCGTGGTCTCCCAGCGCCCGGTCCTCTTCGAGGGAACCGTCCGGGAGAACCTCCGCGTGGCCCGCCCGGACGCGAGCGAGGAAGACCTGTGGCAGGCGTGCGCGGCGGCCGGCATCGAGCAGGAGGTACGCAGCCTCCCCACCGGTCTCGACACCCCGATCGCCAGCGCCGGAGCGAGCCTGTCCGGTGGTCAGCGCCAGCGGATCGCGCTGGCCCGGGCGGTCCTCTCGGACCGGCCGGTCCTGCTCGCCGACGAGCCGACCAGCGCCCTCGACCCGGCCTCGGCGCGCACCGTCACTGCCACGCTCGCCCGGCTCTCGGCCGACCGCATCGTCATCGTCGTCGCCCATCGCGAGGAGTCGCTCGACGAGGTGGAGCGCATCCTCGAGCTCAGCGACGGCCGACTGGCTCCGCTGCTCGACAGGAGCCGGGTATGACCGCACCAGCCCGCCCTCTCACCGCACTGCTCCGCCATCTCGGTGGCGAGCGCCGCGCCATCCTCGCCACCATCGCGCTGGTCGTCGTCAGCCAGGTGTGCCTGGGCGCGATCTCGGTGCTGCTCGCCGCCGCCGTCGGCCAGGCCGTCGTGCTGCGCGACGCCCCGCCGGGCTGGTTCTGGACCCTGCTGGCCGGCCTGGTGATCCTCCGGGCACTGCTGACCTGGGGTGAGATGGATGCCTCCCACGCTCTCGCGTTCCGGGTGCTCGCCCGGCTCCGGATGGCGCTCTTCGACCGCTACGCGGTCGCGTTGCCGACCAGGCGGCGCGAGAACGTCGGCCGCGCCGCCTCGACCGCGATGACCGACACCGAGCGCCTGGAGTTCTTCTACGCCCACACCGTCGCCCAGCTCGTCGCCGCGGCCCTCAACGCGCTCCTCGGCCTGGTCCTCCTCGTCCTCGTGGAGCCGGCGCTCGCACCGGTCACCCTCACGGCGCTCGCGCTCGTGCTCTCGACGGTTCCGCTCGGCCGGCGCCGCCTGGAGGCTCTCGGGCAGGAGGTCGTCGAGGCGACCGGCGCGCTCTCCGACCGTGTCGTCGACGTGCTCGGCGGCCTTCGCGAGGTGCTGGGCTACGGCATCCACGAACCCGTCCGCGGTCAGATCGGGGAGACCGGCGCCGTGGCCGCCCGCGCCGCGGGCCGGCTCGAGACCACCCATCGCGTGCTCGCCGGAGCGCGGGAGGCCGCGGTGACCCTCGCCGGCGTGGGCGTGCTGGTCGGCGTGCTCGGCCGTGACGTCGCCGCCGAGCACGTCGCCGCCCTGGTCGTCCTCGCGCTCGCGACGGTCGCCCCGGTCGCCGACGCCGCCGCGACCTGCGCACGCCTGCCCGCGCTGCGCGCGGCCGCCGCCCGGGTCGGTGCGGAGCTCGCCCGCCCGTCCGTGCTCACCCGTGAGACGCCGCGGGCGCCCCTGCCCGAGGGCCCGCTCGGTCTGCGGATGAGCGAGGTCGGCTTCGGGTACGACGAGCGGCGGGTCCTGGACGGGTTCGGCCTCACCATCGCCCCCGGGGAGCACGTCGGTCTCCGCGGGCCCTCAGGAGCGGGCAAGTCCACGGTCGTCGCGCTCGCCAGCCGGCTCTGGGACCCCGACACCGGGACCGTCGACCTCACCGACGCGGCCGGCGGCAGCGTACCGATCTCGGCCGTCGAGGACGCCGCCCTCCGGGCGGTGCTGTCCACGGTCGAGCAGGACGGCGCGCTCTTCTCCGGCACCGTACGCGAGGCGGTCGCCGGTCCCTCGACGACCGATGCCGAGATCGCGGACCTGCTCGTCCGGCTCGGCCTGGCACCCACGGTCACTGTGGAGAGCCACCTCGGCGAGGACGGCCTGCGCCTCAGTGGTGGTCAGCGAGCACGGCTGCGGTTGGCGCGCGCGGTCCTGAGGCATCCCCGGATCCTGATGCTGGACGAGCCCACCGCCGACCTCGACGAGGCCTCCGCCCGGCAGGTGAGCGACCTGCTCGCCACCATCCCGGCCACGATGCTGGTCGTCTCCCACCGTCCCCAGACGCTGGCCGCGATGGACCGGGTGGTCGACATCGCCCCGAGCAAGGCCTCCGAGGTCTCCCCGAAGGCCCGCAAACCGCGTAACCACGCGGGACACGCGGCGCGTGAACGTTGAAGATCTCCAGGTCTGGCCTACGCTGGCGACGAGCCGCATCTCGTCAACCTTTGCGGCTCGGATCAACGATTAAAGGAGATCGCATGAACCGCACCGACCTGGTGAGCGAAATCGCCAAGCAGGCGGAGATCACCCAGACGCAGGCCTCCGCCGCCCTGGGTGCCGCTATCGAGGCGATCAGCGCGGCCGTTGCCAACGGCGACAAGGTCACGCTGCCCGGCTTCGGTACGTTCGAGTCGCGCGAGCGCTCGGCTCGCACCGGCCGCAACCCGCAGACCGGCGCCGAGATCAAGATCCCGGCCTCGAAGGGCCCGGCTTTCAAGGCCGGCTCCGCTTTCAAGGAGCGGGTCGCCAAGGGCTGAGTCCCCTGGATACCTGAGAAGGGCCGGATCGATCTTCGATCCGGCCCTTCTCGCGTCTTCTGCTCTTGAGTCCTCGCGCTACACTATTGATGATAACCGTTGTCATTAGTATTAGAGGTCGAGCATGGCAAGCAGGTCATCGGACGTACGCCCCAAGATCAAGCTCCGTTCCACCGCAGGCACGGGCTACACCTACATCAGCATGAAGAACCGCCGAAGCACTCCTGACCGGATCGTGCTGCGCAAGTACGACCCGGTGGTGCGACGCCACGTCGCGTTCCGCGAGGAACGCTGAGACTCGCAGCACGCCGTGCCGCCCTCTGGCGATCATGGCTCCCGATACACGACGGCGCCGAGCCCCGACCAGGGACTCGGCGCCGTCGGCGCGTCCGATCAGCCCTGCCGGGCCTTCAGGCGCGGGTTCAGCTTGTTGATCACGTAGACCCGGCCGCGGCGGCGTACGACCTGGGAACCGGGCTGGTTCTTCAGCGAGCGGATGGAGTTGACGACCTTCATGGGAACTATCCCTTCGTGCTCGTGTAGGGCAGCAGCGCGACCTCGCGGGCGTTCTTGATCGCCTTGGTCACGGCGCGCTGCTGTTGCGGGGTGAGCCCGGTGACGCGACGCGAGCGGATCTTGCCGCGGTCGGAGATGAACGTACGCAGCAGCTGCACGTCCTTGTAGTCGACGTAGGTCACGTCCGGCGCCAGCAGCGGCTTGCGCCGCTTGCGGACCGGAGACGGCGGTCGCTTGGGCATCTGATCGGTTCCTTTCGGCAGAGTCGCTCAGCGGAGCTTGGCAGGGTCGA
Source organism: Nocardioides sp. NPDC054178 (assembly GCF_055585005.1). Classification (NCBI taxonomy): domain Bacteria; kingdom Bacillati; phylum Actinomycetota; class Actinomycetes; order Propionibacteriales; family Nocardioidaceae; genus Nocardioides; species Nocardioides sp. NPDC054178. The sequence continues at coordinate 309,635 of NZ_JBVJKY010000003.1, read as the reverse complement.
GGTAGCCGCGCTGGACCGCACGGACCAGGCGACGGGGTACGTCGTAGCTCTGGCCGTCGACGGTCACGGGCACGAGCGCTACCGGGGTCGCCTTCCAGCTCGAGCGGCGGTGGCGGGTGTTGCTGCGCGACAGCTTGCGCTTGGGTACGGCCATGGCGGCCTCCTTCGGGGTGGTGTGATGCGATTCAGGCGGCGCGGCCGATGGGGCCGAGCCAGTCCTCGAGCCCGTCCCAGGACTCCTCCCAGATCTGGCCGCGCCCGGCGATCTCCTGGTCGGTGAGCAGGGCGCGCTCGAAGGCCCGCGGGATCTCCTCGGCCTCGTCGTCGATGCCGACCACGACGATCCGGGTCAGCCGATCGGTGCGGCCCCACTTCTGGGTCGAGCCCACGCTCGCCTGACCGCCGGCCCCGTCCCACACACAGATGTCGTCGGGCCGGGTCGGCACCCAGAAGCAGCCGCGCGAGCGGCGCGGGCCACCGCCCAGGACCTCCAGCTCCTCCTGGAAGCGCACCGGGTGGATCGGGCGCTCGGAGCGCAGGTCGAGCCGCCAGGCGCCGCCCTCGGGCAGCGGCGGCAGCGGGTTGCGGCGCACCTCGGCGACCCAGGCCTCCACCGCGTGGTGGCGGTGCACGCCGGCGACCAGGCCGGCGGCGTCCAGGAGCGAGGGATCGGTCACCACCGGCGTCCCGGGGCGGGCGAGGGTCGCGACCAGCGACTCCTCCTCGGGGTCGGGGGTCTCGGTGATGCTGACGACGTCGGCGTACTCGACGATCGCGCTGGCGACCTCGGCGACCCCGCGACGATCGTCCTCGGAGGTGGCCAGGCCACGCTCGTCGAGGAGATCGGGACCGAGGAGATCCTCGGCGACCGTCGCGCCCTCGAGCGCCGCGACGACGGCGGCGACCGCGATGTGCGGCGCCATCCGCGGGGCCCAGGCCAGCACCCGGCAGACCTGGATCGCCTCGGCGGCGACCGGCAGGCAGGCCACGATGCTTCCCCAGCGGCCCTGCGCGGCGAGACGCTCGAGCGTCGGCACGATGTCCTCGCGGATCGCGCAGGCGACGCAGGCGTGGGCGAGGTTGATCTCCTCGTGCTCGATCACCCCGCTCAGGTCGCTGACGACGCGGGTGAGGAGCTGGCGCTCCGGGTCGATCACGTGGCGCACCATGACCGCGTCGGGGAGGCCGAACTGGAGCGAGATGGTCGCCGAGAGCATCGCGCTCTCCGCGACCCCGCCGACCAGGATCACCGGCACCTTCGGGCGGGACAGGTTGCGCGGCGACGACCGCGGCCTGGGCGCGCTCATCAGCCGCGCCCGTAGCGGCGCTTGAACCGCTCCACTCGGCCCTCGGTGTCCACCACCCGGCCCCGCCCCGTCCAGAACGGATGGCTGGCGCTGGAGACGTCGACGTCGACGACCGGGTAGCTCTCGCCGTTCTCCCAGGTGACCCGCTCGTGGTCCTCGGCCAGACGCTCGAGGATCGTCGACTGCATCAGGAAGAGCGTGTCCGCCGAGCGGTCGCGGAAGACGACCGGCCCGGAGACGGGGTGGATGCCTTGCTTCATGGGGACCTCCCGTTTTCGTTAATGATAACGATTCTCATCTTACTCACATCGCGTCCCCATCGCTCACATCGAGGCGAACATCACTCCTCGGCGGTGTGGGTGTGCATGCGTACGCCGTCGCTGTTGAAGATGCTCAGCACCTGCGCCGGGCGCGACCCGGTCGCGAACATCGCGTGCGGCACCCGGGTGTCGAACTCGGCGGCCTCGCCCCGGGTCAGCACCAGGTCGCGGTCTCCCAGCAGCAGCCGGAGCTTCCCGGAGATGACGTAGAGCCACTCGTAGCCGTCGTGGACCCGCGGTTCCGGCACCTCGGTCACCGGCTCGTAGGTGATCTTGAACGTGCTGACCGGCGAGCCCTCGGGGGTCAGCGGCGCGATCACCATGCCTTCCTTGCGGATCACGGGCCGGCGGATGCGCGGGTCCGGGACCGAGGGGGTCACCAGGCTGTCGAGCCCGACGCCGAGGTGGCGGGTCAGCGGGATGAGCAGCTCCAGGCTCGCCTGGCGCTTGCCCGACTCGAGCCGGGACAGCGTGCTCGGAGACATCTCGGCCATCGCGGCCAGCTGCTCCAGGGTCCAGCCCTTGCTGTGCCGGATGGCCCGGATCCGGGGGCCGACCTGCTTCAGCTCGTCGATCATGTGCTCCATCTCCCATTTGCCATTTCAGCAAGAATCCTTGCCGTTTCTTCATTGTGCCACTGAACTGGAGGACATGAACGCACACGCAGAACACCTCGACGCGATCGTCATCGGCGGCGGTGCCGCCGGGCTCTCCGCGGCTCTCATGCTCGGCCGCTCCCGCCGCAGGACCCTCGTGGTCGACTCCGGCCTGCCCCGCAACCGCTTCACCACGCACATGCACGGCGTCCTCGGCCACGAGGGCATCGACCCTGCCGAGCTCCTGCGCAGAGGACGCGAGGAGCTGGCGGCGTACGACGTGGGGATCCGTCCCGGGCGCGTCGCCCGCCTCGATGAGACCGAGGAGGGAGTGAGCGTCCTCCTGGAGGACGGCGAACGGCTCACCGGCCGCATCGCGATCGTCGCCACCGGAGTCACCGACGAGCTTCCCGACATCCCCGGACTGGCCGAGCGCTGGGGCACCACCGTCCTGCACTGCCCCTACTGCCACGGCTGGGAGGTGCGCGACCGGCGGATCGGCGTCCTGACCACCTCACCGCTCGGGATGCACCAGGCGCAGCTCCTCCGGCAGTGGAGCGAGGACGTCGTCGTCTTCACCGCGGGGCTCGGTCCGCTCGAGGAGGCCGACGAGCAGCGGCTGCTCTCGCGCGGGATCACCCTGGTGACCGCTCCGGTCACCGAGGTGCTCGGCGAGGGCGACCAGGTCACCGCGGTGCGCACCGCGGACGGGTCGACCACCGAGGTCGGCGCCATCTTCACCGCCGGCACGCTACGGCCGCACGACGGCTTCCTGGCCCATCTCGGCCTCGACCGCGCCGACACTCCGGTCGGCAGCTTCCTCGCCGTCGACGCGACCGGCAAGACCAGCAGCGACCGGATCTGGGCCGTCGGGAACGTCTCCAACCCGATGGCCAACGTGCCGATCAGCATGAGTGCCGGCACGATGGCCGGCAGCGTCGTGAACGCGACCCTGGTGACCGACGACTTCGACCGCGCCGTGTCCGGGCCGGCCCCGGTGGACTTCTGGCAGGAGAGGTACGCCGGCTCCGACCGGATCTGGTCCGGCAAGGTCAACACGGTGCTCGGTGACATCGCCGCCGACCTCTCGCCCGGGACCGCGCTCGACCTCGGCTCCGGGGAGGGCGCCGACGTGATCTGGCTGGCGCAGCACGGCTGGCAGGCGACCGGAATCGACATCTCCGAGAACGCCGTCGCCCGCGGCCGTGAGGCCGCCGCGGCCGCCGGCCTCTCCGAGGAGCAGGCACGGTTCGTCGTCTCCGACCTCTCCTCGCCGGCCGGCCTCGACGGGAGCTACGACCTGGTCACCGCCAGCTTCTTCCAATCCCCCGTCGAGCTCCCACGCACCGACATCCTGCGGCGTGCTGCCGACCTGGTGGCCCCGGGCGGACACCTTCTGGTCACCTCCCACGCCGCCGCACCGTCGTGGGCCGACGCCGCCGCGCGCGAGCACCGCTTCCTGGACGCCAAGGAGGAGCTGGAAGCACTCGACCTGCCCGAGGACGCCTGGGAGACGGTCGTCCTCGAGCACCGCGACCGTCCCGTCACCAGCCCGTCCGGCGAGCCCGCCACCCTCGAGGACTCGGTCGTCCTGCTCCGTCGGCGCTGATGTGACTCGCGTCCGCTCCGGGCGGCGTCGGAGACGCAGTCCCGGCTAGGCCGCGCCGCAGCTCTCGGTGAGGAACTCGCCGAGGCGCTCGTAGGCGAGATTCTGGGCGTCGCTGCGCGCCAGCGGGTCCTGGCCCCGACCGGTGCGCAGGGCGTCCTCGATCATCATCCGCACGCCCTCGACAGCGGCTGCCGGCGTACCTTCGGGAACGCCCATCGACTGCAGGTCCGTCGCCGCCAGGCCGAGCGCGGTCTCGTTCTCGTCGTTCGGGGTGGTCATCTGGGTGGCATGGGCGTTCGCCATGGTCTGTACGGCACCACAGAACTCCTCCAGGGATGCGACCGGGCCCGCAGCAACCGGAGCCGACGAGGTCGCACCCGAGGGGGCCGAGACCGCCGGAGCGTCGCCACCGCCCAGGTCGCGGGTGAGCACCACGACGCCGATCGCGACCGCGATGAGCACGCCGATGATGAGCGCACGCGGGTGCGGGAGCCGGTCGCGCCAGGTCGGCTCACGCACCGCCTGCGCCCGGCGGGCGGGGTTGCCGGAGCGTCTCGGGTCACCCATCGATGCTCACTGGTAGGTGTTGGCCGGCGCCTCGCGCGGCTCGACGGAGACGGCCTCGATCGCCGTCTCCGACTTGCCGCCCGGCGCGGTGCCCTCGACCCAGCGACCGGTGACCGCGACCCACGAGTCGCGCTCCGGGGCGTCGTCGTAGTCCTCCACCCGCACCCGTGAGGCGCTCGCGTCGGCGGCGCAGCAGGCGATGGCGATGCGGGTGACGTACCAGTTGCCGTTCTCGTCGGTGCTGACGAAGCCGGTGAGGCGTACGTCGCGGTCCTTGATCGTCGAGCCGTCCTCGACGCCGGCGCGCCACATGAACTCGGCGACCTCGACGTCGACCGGGCCGTCGGTGGCGGGCAGCGGCAGGATCTCGGCATCCGGGGCCGCCGCGACCGGGTCGTCGGCCCGTCGCTCGGCGAGGTAGGCGCCCAGGGACGGCGGGCTGGCGACGAAGACGATCACGCCGGGCACGATCGCCAGCCAGGTCATCGCCGGCACCTTGTGATCGTGCCCGTCGTGGCCCTCATGGTCGTCGCCGTCCTCCGCTGGCGCGGGACGCAGCAGCATCCACACGGTCAGCCCGAGCAGCACGACACCGGTGGCGACCAGCGGCCACTTCATCCAGTCGGTGACGTACCGCAGATAGCCCTCGCCGAGCGAGAGCCGGAGCAGGACGGCACCGAGGAAGCCGACGACCAGGGCCTGCGTTGTCCGTGTCACAGCAGCCACCATCCGATGCCGACGGCGGAGGCGACCGCCGTGATGATCACCAAGGGTACGAAGCGGAGCGCGAAGCCCATCCCGAACTGGCCGGCCTCCATCGAGGCGAGCTTGATGTCCATCGCGGGGCCGACGACGAGGAAGACCAGCTTCGCGGTGTCGGAGAAGGCGGTGAACGAGGCCGCGACGAAGGCGTCGGACTCCGAGCAGAGCGCCACGATGAACGCGAACAGCGCCAGCGTGGCGATCCCCAGCACCGCCTGACCGGCGACGGTGTTGACCACCGAGCGGGGTACGAAGGTGTTGACCGCCGCGGCCAGCATGGCGCCCAGCACCAGGAAGCCGGAGGCGTGCAGGAAGTCGTGGCTGACGTTGCCCAGGAACGACCTGTCGTGAGCGTGCTCGTCGCGCCCCAGGTTAGCCAGGCGCTCGAGCAGCAGCTTGCCGCGGGCGAGCATGATCCAGCCGACCGCCACCGCCGTGATCAGCGAGGCCAGGAAGCGCGCCAGCACCATCACCGGCTGGCCGGGGAACGCGACCGCCGTCGAGACGAGCACCGCCGGGTTGACCGCCGGCGCGGCCAGCAGGAACGTCAGCGCGACCGCGGGCGCCACGCCACGACGGATCAGTGAGTTGGTCACCGGCACCGCGGCGCACTCGCAGCCCGGCAGCCCGATCCCGGCCAGGCCCGCGACCGGGACCCCGAGCGCCGGGCTCTTGGGCACGATCCTGCTCAGCGCCTTCTCCGAGAGGAAGGTCGAGATGACCGCGCTGAGCAGCACGCCGCCGAGCAGGAACGGGGCCGACTGCACCACGATGGCGACGAAGATCGTGCCCCAGGTGTTGAACAGGTCGTGGTCCAGCAGCGGCAGCAGCCAGCGCTGGGAGAGCAGGATGGCGAGCAGGACGATCGCCACGACCTCTGTCTGCCCCAGCCGGAACCCGGACTTCTCGGCTGCCCGCACCGGGGTCTTCGTGCTCATGGTGCGTGTTTTTAGCACAGCCCGAGGGCGCGCAGGGTGCGCCTCGCCGACTCGGAATGGTTCCGGTTAGGATTTTCCGGAGTCACCAGCTGGACTTGGTGATCCCGGGCAGGTGCCCCTTGTGCGCGAGCTCGCGGAACCGGATCCGGGAGACACCCGCCTTGCGCAGATAGCCGCGCGGGCGGCCGTCGACCTGGTCGCGGTTGCGCAGGCGTACGGGCGAGGAGTCGCGCGGGAGACGGGACAGGGCGCGGACCGCCTCGGCCTGCTCTGCCGAGCCCGGCTCGGCGGTGCGGATGAGCTCCTTGATCTGGGCACGACGCGCTGCGTACCGCTCCACGATCTCACGACGCTTGGCCTCGGCCGCGATCTTGGATTTCTTCGCCATCAGAGCCTCTCCCCTCGGGCACGCATCTCGGCGACGACGGCGTCGATGCCACGTACGTCGATCCGCTTGATCGCGTTGGTGCTGAGCCGCAGCGTGACCTTCCGGCCCAGGCTCGGGACGTAGTAGGTCTTCTTCTGCAGGTTCACCTCCCAGCGTCGTCGGGTCGCCTTCTTGGACCAGGGGCGGTTGTTGCCGAAGCCGGGGCGGGCTCCGGTGACCTGACACGTACGCGACATGGCAGCCTTTCGTCTTATTAGGAATCGTTCCCATTATGGCACACGTGTCTCACGCCGCGTCATCGACCGCCCTGCTCGACACGGGATCCATACCGATACCGACTAACATGTCGCTCATGGCACCAACCCAGCAGGTCAAGCGGCGCGCAACCAACCAGGGCGCCGCGGTGAAGGAGGCTCTCGCCGCCGAGGACACCTTCCGCAGCGCCCAGGACGTCTACGCCACGCTGCGGGCCAACGGCGAGAAGATCGGCCTCTCCACGGTCTACCGCCACCTGCAGATCTTCGTCGACGACGGACTCGCCGACGTGATCCACAAGCCCGACGGTGAATCCACCTACCGACTGTGCGGCGACGCCTCCACGACCCATCACCACCACCTGGTCTGCCGCAGCTGCGGCAAGGCCGTGGAGATCGAGGGCCCGGCCGTGGAGACCTGGGCCGACAAGGTGGCGGCGCAGAACGGCTTCACCGACGTCAACCACACCGTGGAGATCTTCGGTCTCTGCGCCGCCTGCGCCGCCTGAGTCGGAGCCGGGGTCAGCTGCGGCGACGCACCGCACCGAGCGTGGCGTCGACGACCAGGAACCCGATGAGGCTCACGCCCAGCATCGGGACGAACCAGCCGACCACGGCGGTGACCAGGACCGTGGCCGTGAGCGCCGGCCAGGGCAGGCGGCGCCAGGCTCCGCGTGGCACCGGCCGGCCGAACCGCAGCCCTGCCGAGCCGGGTGGCCGTCGCAGCCACCACATCCGGTAGCCGAGCAGCGTCGTCACGATCAGCCCGATCGCCAGCACCGCCAGCGCCAGCTGGTTGACGATGCCGAACAGGATGCCCATGTGGGCGCCGATGACCCAGTCGGTCAGCTTGGCCATGATCGGCCAGTCGGCGAAGTCGACCCGGTCCAGCATCCTGCCTGTGGCGGGGTCGACGCTGATCGCGTCGTAGCGGGTCGGCCAGTCACGCTTGTTCTCCGCGGCCGTCCACGCGCTGGCCCCGTCGGCCGGCGGGACGAGGTAGAGCGGGTCGCCCAACCCCTCGTGGCGCGCGGTCGCGAGCACGCCGTCGACACCTGCTCCCTCGGTGAAGACCGCATCCGGGTCACCGGTGTGCGCCGCCGCACCCGAGGAGCCGTGATGCGCGTGCTCGGCCGCGGCGCCGGTGTGCAGCGAGGTGGCCGGCGTGGGCTCGGTCCACGACAGCGCCGTACGCACCTCGCCGATGTTCGCCCCGGCGAAGCGCGACCAGGTCAGCCCGGAGACCGACAGCGCCAGCACGCCCAGCAGGAGCCACACCCCGATGACGGCGTGCCACGACATCACCCGGGTACGCCCCGTGGCGGTGAGGTCGGGGGTGACCAGCCGGCGCAGGCGCCGGTCACGGCGAGCCCTGCCGATCCACAGCACGAGCCCGCCGAGGACGACCACCCACAGCCAGCTCGCGGCGAGCTCGCTGTAGTGGCGCCCGACGGCGCCCAGATGGAGGTTGCGGTGCAGCTCGTCGAGCCACGCCCGGAACCCGAGCCACTGGCCGTAGCTGCGCACCTGGCCCTCGACGGCGGCGGTGTAGGGGTTGACGAAGACCGACATCGCGTAGTCGTCGGGCACGCTCTCGTCGGTGAAGACCACCCGGGTGCTGCGGTCGGCCGCGGGCGGCACGTCGACCCGCAGGATCTCACCGTCGGGGTGACTCGCCCGGGCGGCGGCGACCTGCTCCGCGAGCGGCACCCGCTCGCCGGCCGGCGTGACATGGGTCAGGTCGTGATAGGCGATCTGCTCGACCTGCGGGGCGATGGTGTAGAGCAGCCCGGTCACCGAGGCGACCAGGATGAACGGGGCGACCAGCACCCCGGCGTAGAAGTGCAGCCGCAGCACCAGCGGCCGGATCGTCGGCCACCAGCCGCGCAGCGGCGGCTCGGTCTGTCGGGCGGTCTCCGGCTCGGCCGGTGGGGCGGTCCGGGAGGGGGTCGGAACGGACATCCGTGGTTCTCTTCTCGCGAGTTCTTCGGGGTACGCGAGACAGCCACCGGGACTCACCCGGTGGTGCTCGCAGTGGGATCTCAGAGGCCGGCCGGCCTCGGCGGTCCCCTTCGCGGAGAGACATGGGCCCACAGGGCCGGTCGCGGGACGATCTCGCGCACCTCGGCGAGCAGGCGGCCGACAGGGGCGATGCGTGGCTCCGGGAGACGGCGTACGGCCACGGCGAGGGCCCGGCGGTGCAGCACCCAGACCACGACGGAGAGCACCGCGGCACAGGCGTGGGCCAGGAGCATCGCGACACCCTCGGCGGAGCCGAGCGAGGTGCTGACGCCGTGCTGGTGCTCGGTGCCGGGGGCCGCGGAGAAGGCGACGAACACCTCGTGGAGGCCCAGCTGGGACAGTCCGGCCAGAACTGCACCGGCAAGGAGACCGACCCGGCGCTGCAGCACCACGATCCCGGACCCGAAGACGGCCACGGCCGCTGCGACCAGCCAGCCGGCGCTCGGCAGCGTTCCGCCTGCGGCCAGGTGGGCCAGAGCGGCACCGGTCATGATCTCGAGCGTCGCGAGCAGGGAGAGCCACGCGCTTCCACGCGTCGGCCTCACCACTCGCAGCTCCACGCGCAGCACCGTATCCGAACCGCGCACTCAGAGTTCGTTGGCCGCGCCCTCGACGAGGAAGGTCGGATATCCGGCCTGGTCCTCGTCGTCGGTCGGGATCACCGGGCTCACCGGCGTGCACGCGAGGGTCCGTACCTCGCAGGTGACGACCTGCTGAGCGCGCAGCACGTTGGCGGCGTTCTCGTCGATGTGCTGCGCCACGCCGAAGAACGTGTGCTCGTCGCTCCAACCGGCCAGCGTGAAGTGCTCCCAGGGAGCGTCGATCGGACGCTGGCGCCCGGTCGCTGCGTCATAGGCCACCGCCTCGGTGGGCCACTGGCTGGTGTCGAAGATCGTGCTGCGGTCCGGGGAGAGGAGCCCCACCCCGGACAGCCAGGTCTCACTCACCTGCCGGTGTCGGCCCTCGCCCTCGAGATAGACGCGGAAGCCGTCGGGGAACAGCGTCTCGGCATATTCCTGGTAGACCTCCCCGTCGGGCCCCTCGCTCGCCTGCGTCGTGGAAGCATCGTCGAGATCGATGGTGGCCCCGTCGAAGAAGAGGCGCTCGTCGCTGACCCCGATCAGCAGCGGCATGATCTCGCCGTAGAGGTCGGCGAGGTCCGCGCCCTCGTCGGGCTCGCGGTCAGGGGTTCGGTAGAGCTGCTCGCCGGTGCGCGTGTCGAAGGCCGCGACCTGGAGGACGTGGGTGCCGAACTCGTCGGTCGGACCGCGCGACTGGTCCACCGTCGCGAAGACCGACCGGTCCGCCGAGACCGCCAGGTTGCCCCACCCGACCTTCTCGACCTTCTCCGTCTCACCCTCGGCGCTGGTGAACCACAGCGTCTCACCACGCATCCAGTAGGCGCCGGTCGCACCCAGCACGAACTGGTCCACACGCTCACCGAGCCGGACGGTCCGCTCCCCCACGTGCAGCGTGCCGTCGGCGTACCAGGCCGGGGCGGTGGCATCCCACTCGCTCGGCCCCACGGGCAGCGAGAAGGGCTCCTTGCCGCTGCCGAGGGCCGTGAGGTTCCCGCATCCGGCGACGGAGAGCGAGACGAGCGCGGCGGCGACGGCCGCGCGCAGGTTCATCGTGCTCGCTGGACCGGCGTGTGGTTGCGCGCGAGGAGCCAGATCATGGTGCCGTAGCAGGCGATCCGCAGCACCCAGCCGAGGCCGGTGCGGAGGATGCCGAGGGCCAGGATGGCCCAGTCGCGGTCGATCGCGCCGCTCCAGGCCAGGAACCAGATCGGACCCTGGATGGCGGCCCCGATCGCGCCGGGGGCCAGGAAGAGCCAGGTCAGCCGGGAGCACAGCTTCACGATCTGCTTGTCCTGATGCCACTCGAGCGGATCGCCGCTGGCCATGCCGATGAAGAAGCCGAAGATCGGCCAGCCGATCAGGCACAGCCCGCCGACCACGACGGTGTAGCCGAGGCTGATCAGGATGCCGGGCAGGAAGTAGGCCAGCGCCTGCTCCTCGGCCGAGCCGCCCATGGACTGGGCCAGCCGCACCACCGCGAAGCCGATGAGGATGCCGAAGATCGCGTTGCCGACGTACTGCAGGCTCGAGCGCTGCACGAGCCGGACCACCAAGAAGGCAGCCGCGGTCGCCGCCGAGGCGATCAGCGCGACCTTGAGGTCCTTGACCACCAGCCAGGCGATGGTGAAGACCAGCCCGGGCACGCCGGCCTCGAGCATCCCGCGCACACCGCCCAGCCCGGCCGACATCTGGCGGCGTACGACCGCCTCGACGGTGTCGACCGTCGGATGGTTGTGGTCATGCTCGCCGGCCTGGTCGTCGGCGGGGCCGTCGTCGGCGGGGGTCTCAGAGGTGGGGCTCACGTGTGGTTGGCTCACTCGTTGGGGTCCGGTATCAGCTCGTAGCGTGGGTTGAACATGATGCGCTGGCCATCGGTACGGCCGATGCGGCCCTGCACCTGCAGCGACCGGCCCGGGCTGATCCCGGCGATGCGCCGGCGTCCCAGCCAGATGATCGTCAGGGTGCCGGAGCCGTCGAACAGCTCCGCCTCCAGCGCCGGGACACCGCCGCGGGGTCGCAGCGTGATCGTACGCAAAGTCCCCCGCAGCCGCACCGGCTCGCGGTCGGGCGCGTCGGCGATCGAGGCGACATCCTTGGCGACGTAGGCCGCCCGGATCTCGCTCGCGTCGATCGAGGCGGTGTTGGCCCACTCACTGAGCTTGGCTCGCAGCCGACCCTTGGACACCGCCGGCTCACTTCTCCACGCGGCGCGCGTTGGGCGGCAGCTTCACCTCGAGCGCCTCGCCCTTGGGCTTGGCCCCCTCACCACGGCGCACGACGACCCGCTCGAGGAGCTTCTCCCACTCCTTGCCGGCGGTCGGCTCCATCGCGGGGCGGCCCATCATGGTCGCGCGCAGCATCCAGCGCGGGCCGTTGACGCCGATGATGCGGGTCTGCTGGACGGCCGGCTGGCCGTCGGGCAGCTTGACCTTCATCTGGGTGATCAGCTCGGTGCCCCACGGGCCCTCCAGGTCGGCGGTGGCACCGCCACGCTGCTGGACGTCCTCGCGCAGCATCGGCAGCGACTCGGTCCACAGGTCACCGTTGCGGGGGGCGGCGAAGGCGCGCAGCTCCATCGCGCCGTCCTCGGCGGTCAGCATCACGGCCGCGATCTGCCCGGACTTCTCATCGACCTGCAGGCGCAGCTCCTTGCCCGGGGCCGGGGCGAGCATCATCGAGCCGAGGTCCACCCAGTCGCCGGTGATCAGCCCGTCGGGGACGGAGTCGATGTCGAACGGCCCGATCTCGGGAGCCGCCGGCACCGGCCGCTCGGGGGCCATCGGCCCGTCCTCGACCGAGGCAGATGGCTCTCCGCGGTGGGAGGGCGTGGACTTGCGACGGAACTTCACGACCATCTGCTTTCAGGTTGCGGTGACTCTGTGAGGAGACCTATCTAACACTGATTCCTCAGCGGCTGGAGAAGCCCCCTGTAGAACCGTATCCCCCATCGCCACGGACCGAGCCCGGCAACTCGGAGACCTCGACGAAACGAGCCTGCTCGACGCGCTGGATCACCAGCTGGGCGACCCGGTCGCCACGGCGAAGCTCGATCGCCTCGACGGGGTCGAGGTTGATCAGCGCCACCTTCACCTCGCCGCGGTAGCCGGCGTCGACGGTGCCGGGGGCGTTGACGATGGACAGCCCGTGCTTGGCGGCCAGCCCGGAGCGCGGGTGAACCAGGCCGACGTACCCTTCAGGCAACGCCATCGCGATCCCGGTCGGCACCAGCGCGCGCTCGCCCGGTTTCAGGGTCACGTCCACGGTCGTGCGCAGGTCGGCGCCGGCATCGCCCGGGTGGGCGTAGGCAGGCGGCGGCAGCTCGGCGTCGAGACGGACCATGGCTACTTCGAGATCAGACACAACCCGCACCTTAGATGCTGAGAGGCTCACCCGATTCGTGACTGGCTTGACCGACGTGAAAAACTCACGATTCGTGAGCACCCCCGCGTACGACGAGCGACTGACCGTGCCGCTGCGGTGGTGGGTCCAGGGCGTCATGTTCCTGGCGACCCTGTGGATCGCGGTCATCCTGTGGGTCCCGGCCGCGCTCGCCTGGGGGATCACCGCGGCCATCGCCAGCCTGTTCGCGCTGGCCATGATCGCCTTCGGCAACGCCCGGATCACGATCGCCGACGGCGTCCTGCGCGCCGGGCCCGCCCGGATCGAGGCGCGCTTCCTCGGCGAGGCGGTCGCTCTCGAGGAGACCGAGGCGCATCACCTGGCCGGGCGTGACGCCGACGCCAGGGCGTACCTGCTGCTGCGTCCCTATCTCAAGCGCGCGGTGCGGGTCACCATCGAGGACCCGGCCGACCCGACGCCCTACTGGCTGCTCTTCACCCGTCACCCGGTGGCCCTCGCGAAGACCGTCAACGCGCTCCGAGCGAGTCTCTGAGCGGCAACCCGCGGGCCATGGCCTAGGCTCGAGCCATGTCCAAGTCCACCAAGGCTGACAAAGCCGACAAGGCTGACAAGGTCTGGGCGATCATGGCCCTCGTCAGCGGAATCGGGGCCGCCAAGGTCACCAACAAGCTCCTCTCCTCCGGCTGGAAGGCGTCCACCGGACGCAAGCCGCCGGCCAACCCCGCCGACCCCGACGTACGCCTCGTGGAGGCCGTGCTCTGGTCTGCTGCGACCGGCGCGACCGTTGCGCTGGCGCGGATGTTCGCCCAGCGGCGCGCGGCCAACTACTACGTGAGGTCGGTCGGGCGGTTGCCGAAGCAGTTGGAGAAGGACGAGTCCTGAGATAGAGCGAAGGCCGCACGGATTCCGTGCGGCCTTTGCTTATCGGCCCGGCTTGCGCCGGGCTTTCCGTCGAGTCGGCGCGTTTGTACAAAGCGCTTGCTAGCGCAAGCTATACAAACGCGCCGACTCGACGGCTTTCGACAGCGCTTACGCGCAGTCGAAGCAGATCATCTTCTTCTCGTCAGCCAGCTGGCTGCGGTGGTGGACCAGGAAACAGCTCATACAGGTGAACTCGTCCTCCTGCTTCGGCTTGACCTCGACCGCGAGCTCCTCGTGGCTGAGGTCGGCTCCCGGGAGCTCGAACGACTCGGCCGCCTCGGCCTCGTCCTCGTCAACCTTGCCCGAGTTCTTGTCGTGACGACGAGCCTTGAGCTCTTCGATGCTCTCCTCGGACTGGTCCTCTTCATTTTTACGCGGTGCGTCGTAGTCCGTCGCCATATGCGCCACTCCCCTTCTCACTCATCTTCAGTCCCCCCGCGCGCCCCCGAGGGCAGCGGCACGGCCCGTGATTGTGCACCATCAACGTGCATTTCGCACACTCAACCGGATCCGCGTCGCCGAAACGTTCTGTCATCTGGCGGTATTCCCTATCACGGGGATAGATGAGCAGTGAGTTTCGGGTGGGTGAACGCGGCTGTACCAACGGGGCTCCGGGACCTTCCCGGCCCCCGGCCGGTCATAGATCTACATCAACCAGCGGCTTTCAGTCGGGTACGACACCCGGGAGCGAGTCAACTGGCAGAAAACCGGCCTGAACAGCCGCTTTCCGTAGTTCATCGTAGCCATGGGCTGGTGCCACGATGACGAACCGGCGACCACCGATGCCGGTCGTCGCCTCCCAGCGAGCACCGGCGGCCTCCGCCACCAGGCCGGCTGCGGCATGGTCCCACAGGTGCAGCCCCTCCTCGAGGTAGCCGTCGAGAGTCCCCTCGGCCACCCCGCAGATGTCCAGAGCTGCCGAGCCGATGCGACGAACGTCACGTACGACCGGCAGGAACCGCACCAGTGCCTCGGCCTGAACCCGGCGGAGCTCGGCGTCGTAGGAGAAGCCGGTGGCGATCAGCCGCTGCCCGAGCTCAGCGGGTTGACGTACACCGATGGGCTCTCCGTCCTTGACGGCGGCGGCCGACCCGTCAGGCTGCCGGAAGGCGGCGTAGAGGGTGCCTGCGGGCACGTCGACGACCGCTCCGGCGACGACCTCGCCGGCGTACTCCGCGGCGATCGAGACGGCGTAGCGCGGCAGGCCGTAGAGGAAGTTGACGGTGCCGTCGATCGGGTCGACGATCCAGCGCACGCCGCTGGTGCCGGTCGTCTCCTCACCCTCCTCGCCGAAGAAGGCGTCCTCCGGGCGCTCCTGGGAGATCAGCCGCCGGATCAGGGCCTCGGTGTCCCGGTCGGCCTCGGTGACCACATCGGTCGCGGTGGACTTCGTGGCCGCCACCTCGACGACGCCGGCGGCCCGCTCTCGGACGAGATCGGCGGCCGCACGGGCGGTCACCACCGCGAGCGCGAGCAGGTCTCCGGGCTTGGGGGCGGGCTGAGCCGGCGCTGGATGCTCTGTCATGAGGCCGACCCTATGCCGCGGGTGATCACGCGGAGTACTGGGGCGAGTCCTCTCCCGACAGGGTCGGCAGCTGCGAGCGCTGGTTGAAGCAGCAGCCCGCCGGGCAGCGGTCGGGTCCCGGGCCCAGGTCGCCGACCGTGGGCCGCTCAGGGGCCTCCCCGCGCTCTGCGGCGGCGCGCTCGAGGAGCAGGTCGCGTACGGCGGCCACGAAGCGCGGGTCCTCCCCCGCGGTCGGGCTGCGACGGGCCTGGATCCCGAGCTTCTCGGCGGTGGCCAGAGCCTCGGTGTCGAGGTCGTAGACGACCTCCATGTGGTCGGAGACGAAGCCGACCGGGCACATCACCACCGCGTCCACGCCCTTGCCCGCAAGGTCCTCGAGGTGGTCGTTCACGTCGGGCTCGAGCCACGGGATGTGCGGGGCGCCGGAGCGGCTGCAGTAGACCAGGTCCCACTCGTGGGTGACCCCACGCCGCTGCGCCACCTGATCGGCGATCACCGCGGCCACGTCGAGGTGCTGGGCGACGTAAGCGTTGCCGTCGGGGCCGGCGTTGTCGTTCATCGAGGTCGGGATCGAGTGGGTCACGAACAGGATCCGTGCGCCGTCGCGCTGGCCCTCGGGAAGGTCCTCGATCGAGGCGAGCACGCCGTCCACGACCGGGGCGACGAAGCCCGGGTGGTTGTAGTAGCGGCGCAGCTTGTCGAGCACCGGCGCGCTCTCGACGTCACCGGTCTTGTCGCACGCCTCGAAGAGGTTCTCGCGGTACTGCCGGCACGAGGAGTAGGAGGAGTAGGCGCTGGTCGCGAAGACCGCCGCCCGCTTGATCCCGTCGGCCCGCATCTGCGCGACCGTGTCGGTCAGGTAGGGGTCCCAGTTGCGGTTGCCCCAGTAGACCGGCAGGTCGATCCCGTGCTCGGCCAGATCGCTGCGCAGCGCCGCCAGGAAGGCCCGGTTCTGGTCGTTGATCGGCGACTTCCCGCCCCGGTCGAAGTAGTGCTGCCCCACCTCGACCAGCCGCTCCCGCGGGATCCCCCGCCCCCGGGTCACGTTCTCCAGGAACGGCACCACGTCCTCGGTCTTCTCCGGCCCCCCGAAAGAGACGAACAGCAGAGCATCGTAAGGAGAGACATCCACGACCCCATCATATTGATCGCCCCGAAGAGTCGAAATCTGGCGCCGAGAAGTCAGTTTCTGACCGCGAGGAGTCGACATCTGATGCCGAGAGGTCGAACTTCCGAGGGCCCGGGGTCCATGTTGGTCACACCTCGGAACGCCGGCTCTCGGTCCAGAGCAATGTCGCCAGCGCCTCGTTGTCGCGTCGGATCCATGCGTTCAGCCGAGGATGCCAGGCCGAGGTTGCCAGGATGACGGTGATCCTGCCCTGGGAGTCCCGGCAGCGCACCCACGTACGCTGGAACAACATGTCCACGTCCGCGATGTCGGCCCAGGGGATCGTCCGACTCCAGAATGTCGACCTCAGGACCACTCCGTTCCGGGTGACGCTGAGCCGACTGCGGAACCCGACCAGCAGTCCGACCGAAGCCACCGCGCTGACGAGAACAGCCATCGGGTACCCGGCCGGCGGCAGCATGTGCTGGTAGGCGGCAAACCCGACGCCCCAGATGCCGAAACCGATCAGCAAGCCCGTCACCATGACGGCGACCCAAGTCCTGCCGACGTAGGCGTGAACCAGATTCCCATTCCGCACGGCGGACAATGTAGCGGCGCGGTGCCCGGTCCGCTGCGGATCGGGTCCAGAAACTGACGTCTCGGCGCCGAGAACTGACGTCTCGGCGTTATTTGATCAGCGGGGCTACTCCACGACGGAGGAGTACGCCACGACGCCGCGCTTGAGGAGGTCCATGGTCTGGCGGGCCGTACGCCGCAGGGGGACGTCGCCGGCGGCGTCGGCGACCTGGCCGCACATGTCGATGAGCTGCTTCATCCAGCGCACGAAGTCACCGGCGGCGAGCTCGACGACCTCGAGGACGTCGTCGAGGTCGTCGCCCTCGGCCCAGCGGTAGGCGGCCCAGGCGAAGCCGAGGTCGGGCTGGCGGAGGAAGTCGAGCTTGTGGTCGCGCTCGAGGGCGTCGAGCTGGCCCCACAGCCGTACGGTCTCGGCGATGACGTCCTTGACCCGACCGCCGGGGAGGCGGGGCGGGGTGGCGTCGTCGGCGCGACGGGCCTCGTAGACCAGCACCGAGAGCGCGGCGGCGAGCTCTGAGGGGGTCAGGTCGTCCCAGAGTCCCTCGCGGAGCGCCTCGGCGGCGACCAGGTCCATCTCGGAGTAGAGCCGCATCAGATGGGTGCCGCGCTCGGTGACGGTCTCGCCCTCGAGATAGTCGAGGGCGACCAGCACGTCGCAGACCCGGTCGAAGGTGCGCGCGACCGTGTTCGTACGCGCCTCCACCCGGCGACGCAGGGTGTCGGTGTCGCGCGAGAGCTTGAACCAGCGCTCGGCCCAGCGGGCATGGTCCTCGCGGTCGGGGCAGTCGTGGCAGGGGTGCAGCTTCAGCTCGCGGCGCAGCTCGGAGATCTGGGTCTCCACCGAGCTCTTGCGCTCCTTGCGAGCGGTCGGAGAGCCCTCGTAGGGCACCGGTCGCAGGTCGCGGGTCTTCTCCCGCAGCCGGGAGGCCATGTCGCGGCGCATCTGCGGGTTGCGGCCGTTGAACGACTTCGGCACCCGCAGCCGGGTCTGGGCGACGATCGGCACGTTGAAGTCCATCATCGCCAGGCGGCGGGCCTGCCGGTCCTGGGTGATCACGTAGGGACGCGGCCCGTCCGGGTCGAAGCCCGGGTCGACGATGACCGCATAACCGGCGAACTTGCCCGTCGGCACGTCGATCACGTCACCGATCTTCAGCTTGGAGAGCGACTCGATGATCTCCTCGCGGCGGTCGGCACGCCGCTCGCGGGAGGAGGACTTCTCGACGTCGGAGATCTTGCGGCGGATCGCGGCGTACTCCATGAAGTCACCGCGGTCGCACGTCGCGGCCTCCTGGTAGCCCTCGAGCGCGTCCTCGGCCTTGCGCACCTGGCGGGCCAGCCCGACAACCGCCTTGTCGGCCTGGAACTGCGCGAAGGACTGCTCCAGCAGCTCGCGCGAGCGCGCCCGCCCGAACTGGTGCACCAGGTTGACCGCCATGTTGTAGGACGGCCGGAAGCTCGACCGCAGCGGATAGGTGCGGGTCGAGGCGAGGCCGGCGAGCTCGCGCGGGTTGAGCCCCTGCTGCCAGAGCACGACGCCGTGGCCCTCGACGTCGAGGCCGCGACGGCCGGCGCGACCGACGAGCTGGGTGTACTCCCCCGGCGAGAGGTTGACGTGGGCCTCGCCGTTCCACTTCGAGAGCTTCTCGATGACCACCGTGCGGGCGGGCATGTTGATGCCCAGCGCGAGCGTCTCGGTGGCGAAGACGGCCTTCACCAGCCCGCGCAGGAACAGCTCCTCGACGACCTGCTTGAACGCCGGCAGCAGCCCGGCATGGTGGGCGGCGACGCCGCGGGTCAGGCCGTCGATCCAGTCGTGGTAGCCGAGGACGTGACGGTCCTCGTCGGGCAGGTCGGCGCAGGCCTCCTCGACGTAGCCGAAGATCTCGTCGCGCTCCTCGGGCGTGGTCAGGCGCAGGTTGGCCTGGATGCACTGGCTCACCGCCGCGTCACAGCCGACCCGGGAGAAGACGAAGTTGATCGCCGGCAGCATGTTCTCGCGCTGCAGCGCGGTGATGACCTCCACGCGCGACGGGATCCAGACGCGGCGCCCGTTGCCCACGCGCCGGTTGCCGTTGCCCTTGCGCTTGTCCTTGGGGGTGCGCCGGTCGGTCATCCGCCCGGCGGCCCAGTCGTCGCGCGCCAGCCTCATCAGCTCGCCGTTGACCGGGGCGCCCTCCTTGACGAACCCGGCCGCTGCGTCGACGTCGGAGGAGGCGAACAGGTCCATGATCCGCCGGCCCGCCATCACGTGCTGGTAGAGCGGCACCGGCCGCTTCTCCTCGATGATCGTGGTGGTCTCACCACGCACCGTGGTGAGCCACTCGCCGAACTCCTCGGCGTTGGACACGGTCGCTGAGAGGGACACCACCGAGACCGACTCGGGCAGGTGGATGATGACCTCCTCCCAGACCGCGCCGCGGGAGCGGTCGGCGAGGTAGTGGACCTCGTCCATGACCACGAACCCGAGGCCCATCAGCGTGCGCGAGCCCGCATAGAGCATGTTGCGCAGCACCTCGGTGGTCATCACCACGACCGGTGCCTCGCCGTTGACGACGTTGTCGCCGGTCAGCAGGCCGACCTGGTCGGGTCCGTAGCGCTTGACCAGGTCGTTGTACTTCTGGTTGGAGAGCGCCTTGATCGGGGTGGTGTAGAACGCCTTGCGGCCGGTCGCGAGCGCCAGGTGGATGGCGAACTCACCGACGATCGTCTTGCCCGACCCGGTGGGCGCGGCGACCAGGACACCTTTGCCCTCTTCGATCTCCCTGCACGCTTGGATCTGGAAGTCGTCGAGCCCGAAGTCGTAGAGCGAGGCAAAGTCCCGGAAGACGGGGAAGTCCTTGTCACGCTTGAAAGCGGCGTACTTCTCCGCTGGCGAGGCGTCCATGGCCCCGAGCCTATCGACCGACACCGACAATCAGGTGGGCGGCGGCACGAGTACGCCCAGAGCGGACGGTACGCACTCGACCTCCAGCGGCAGCGGCCCGAGGCGCTCCCCGTCGCTGTAGGCGATCACGCCGGGCGCGGAGGCGGTGATCCGGCGGGCGCGGATGCGCTCGAAGGCCGGGTGGGTGAGGTGCTTGGCCTGGCGTACGCCGGGGAAGACGCGCAGGAACTCCAGCCGTGAGACCGGCTTGATGAGGATGGCGTCCAGCAGGCCGTCGGCGGGGTCGCACTCCGCCGCGATCCGCAGGCCACCGCCGTACGACTCGGTGTTGGCGACCGCCAGAAGCATCGCCTCCTGCTCGCGCACGACACCGTCGATCTCGAGCCGGTAGGGCACCGGCTTCCAGCTACGGATCACCGCCAGCGCGGCGAGCGTGTAGCGGAGGTCGCCGTGCGGCCAGCGCATCGCGTTGGCCCGCTCGTTGACGGCCGCGTCGAACCCGGCGGCCAGGACGGTCGCGAACCAGGTGTCCCCGCTGCGCCCCAGGTCGATACGGCGGGAGTGGTGACGTACGACGACGTCCGCGGCGGCCAGCGGATCGCCCGTCGGGATCCCGAGGGCCCGTGCGAAGTCGTTGCCGGTGCCGAGCGGGACGACGCCGAGGTCGACCTCGGTGCCGGCCAGCGCCTGGACCGCGACGTGGACCATGCCGTCGCCGCCGAGGGTCACGACCGTGTCGACGCCGTCGGCGGCCGCCTTCCGGGCCAGCTCGAGGGCGTGGTCGGCGTCGTCGCCGATCAGGTGCTCGACGACCGCGCCCGAGGCGGCGAGCCTCGCGGTGACCGCGTCGAGGATCTGGTCGGCGTTGCCGCGGCCGGCGGTGGGGTTGGCGAGCAGGGCGATCTGGCGCGTCACCTGCCGCATCGTAGTGGTCAGATCACCGACGGGACGTCAGGATCCCCGATCCTGTCCTCGCGCTTGGCCGCCTTGCGCTTGTCGTGGGACCGCGTGATCACCTCGGAGATCCCGAAGAGCAGGACCATCGGGATGGCCATGATGCTCATCGTGAACGGGTCACCCGACGGCGTCGCCACCGCGGCGAAGACGAAGGAGCCGACGATGATCCAGGCACGGTACTTCCCGAGCGCGGCGCCGGGCAGGACCCCGATCCGGTTGAGCAGGATGCAGAAGACCGGGATCTCGAAGGCGATGCCGAAGACCAGCAGCGTACGGCTGAGGAAGCTCAGGTATTCGCTGAACTCGACGATGTTGGTCAGCCCGTCGGGGACGAAGGCGAACAGGATCTCCAGGCCCTTGGGCAAGGTGACGTAGCCCAGCACGACGCCGACCAGGAAGAGCGGCCCGGCGACAGCCACGAAGATCCGCGACATCCGCTTCTCGTGCGCGTGCAGGCCCGGCATCAGGAACGCCCAGATCTGGTAGAGCCAGATCGGCGCGGTGCCGATCAGCGCCGCCAGACCGCACAGCTTCAGGTAGAGCATGAAGCCGCCCGCGGCGCCGTTGACGGAGCTCAGCGAGGCAGCGCCGCCCTCCTGGTCCATCATCTTGACGGCCTGGAGATACGGGTCCATGACCAGGTCGAAGAGCTGCTCGAAGAAGAACAGCGAGACGATGAAACCGACGATCAGGGCCAGGGACGCCTTGATCACCCGCGCGCGAAGCTCACGCAGGTGGTCGGAGAGCGCCATCCGGCCGTCGTCGCCGATGGCGTGCTTGGGGGTGCCGCGCAGGAGCGCGACAACACCGGCGATGGACAATGTCGGCCTCAGTTGCCGGAGAGGCGCTCGCGCTCGGCCCTGATCTCGGCCTCACGACGCTCGAGCTCGGCGATGCGCTCCTGCTCGGAAGCGGTGAGCTCGGCCGGCTTCTCGACCTTGTCGCCCTTCTCCTTCTCGTCCTCGTCGCGAAGACCCTTGGTCTCGGACTTGAAGATGCGCAGCGCCTGACCGGTGCCGCGGGCGAGCTCGGGAAGCTTGGCGGCGCCGAAGACGAGGATCACGATCGCCAGGATGATGAGCCACTCGGCTCCCTGCGGCATACCGATCAATGGAGTGAACATGAACTACCTCATCTACGTCTTAGGGGGAACGCTTGAAGTCTACGCGTCCGAACGGTACAGGCCGAGAGCCTGCCGTGCAGTCTCGGCAAACGATTCAGTGAACTCTGTGCGTGTCTGCGTCTGGCGGCCGTCGTCGGCCTCGACGATCTCAGCATAGGGCGCCAGTCGCAGCAGGAAGCGGGTGAGCCACCGCTGGTCGTAGACCCGCAGCCCCACCTCGAGACCACCACCGGGCAGCTCGACCGGGTCGATCACCGCGTAGTACTCACCGACCCAGCGGGCCTCGGCGGCCAGCCGCACGCGGACGACCGTGCCGGAGTCCGTACGCAGCACCGACTCGCTCCCGTTGTCGAGATCCGCGCCGTCCTTGATCTCCGGCGCGACCACGATCGGCGTGTCAAGCACCTCCGCGCCCCGGATCCGGTCGAGGCGGAAGCTGCGTGGCGCCTCGGCCGTGTGGCACCAGGCGTCGAGATACTCGATGTCGCGGATCGAGACCAGCGCGCGCGGATCGATGACCCGCGAGGACTCCTCGTCGCGCGCCGGGACCCAGTAGTCGATGCGGACCTGACGGCCCTGGTCGATCGCGGTCGCGATCGCGGCATGGATCTGGACCAGCGAGGTGTCGATCGACTCCTCGCCGGGATCGACGCGCGCCGCAGCGCCCTCGGCGGCCGCCTGCTCGAGCTTGGCCAGCGTGCGGTCGACGACCTCCTTGGTCTCCGCGCTCACCGCTCCGCCGCGCAGCGCGCGGAGCGCGACGATCACGGCGGTGGCCTCGATCGGGGTCAGCCGCAGCTGGCGGTCGAGGTAGTCGGCGTTGGAGATCCGGATGACCCGGTCGCCGTCGGGCTCGGTCAGCGCGTCGATGTCGACGTCGATCAGGTCGTCGGGATAGCCACCGGGCAGGCCGCACATGAAGAGCACCTGCAGGTCCTTGACCAGCTGCTTCTCCTCGACACCGAGGTCGGCGGCGGCCTTGTCGAGGCGTACGTCGACCTCTTGGGAGTAGAGGTAGGGCACCAGCGTCAGCAGCCGGCCGACCTGTCCCTTGGCACCGGTGGCACTCATCGATCGACTCCGTCCAGGCGGGCGACCAGCCGCTCCAGCCGCGCTCCGACCTCGTGGCGCAGGTCCTCGGGCTCCTCGACGTAGGCGTCGGGGCCGTGCCCCAGCACCGCCCCGACCAGGTCGGCGGGCACCCGGGTCAGCACGACGCGGTCCCAGTCGTCGCGACCATCGGGACCACTGACCCCGGATTCGGTCGAATCGGCGGCCCGGCGCAGCGTGTAGCCGCTCCCCTGCCGCAGCAGCAGGACGGCCTTCCCCGTGGGCGGCGCCGGCGCCAGGTCTCGTGCGATATCGCGTACGTCCACCTCGGCCGGCACCTCGAAGGCGTCGAACTCGCCGACCGCCCGAGCCTCCCCCAGGACGCGGGAGAGCCGGAAGATGCGGGTGTCGTCGCGGTCGACGTCATGGCCCACGGCGTACCAACGTCCCGAGTAGCGCACCACGCCCCAGGGCTGCAGCAGCCGATGGGACGGCTCGGCCGCCCGTGACCCGCGGTAGTCGAACTCGACGATCTGCCGGTCCTGGGTCGCGGCCACGAAGACGTCGAAGGAGCCCTCCTCGGCGGCCAGCCGCGGCTGCACGATCTCCAGCGCCGAGACGTCGGTCTCGAGCCCGGCGGCGTTGAGCTTGCGTACGGCCTCCGTGGTCGCCTCCGCCATCGAGGCGTTCTCCCAGACCCTGGTGGCCAGGGCGACGACCGCGAGCTCGTCGGCCTCGAGGGTGATCGGCGGCAGCGCGAACTGCTCGGGGCTGACCCGGTAGCCGATCTCGTCCTCGAAGAAGGAGTCGATCACCCCGGTCTCGATCGGCACACCGAGGCTGCGCAGCTCCTCCTTGTCGCGTTCGAACATCTTCTCGAACGCCTCACCGTGGGACGACGGGTAGAGGACCTCGCGGATCCGCTCCTTCGACACGTTGTCACGCTGCACGAGCAGCATGATGAGCAGGTTCATCAACCGCTCGGTCTTACCCGCCGCCACGGTGTTCTCCCCCTAGAGACTCTTCTACTGCGGCGCCGGGGTGGCTTCGGCCTTGACGACGTCGATGACGAAGTAGAGCGTGCTGTTGGCCGGGATCCCCGGCGTGCCGCCCTGGCCCGGCTTCTCCTCTGCACCGTAGCCCAGCTCCGGCGGGATCTGCAGCAGAACACGGCTGCCGACCTTGACGCCCTCGAGGCCGTTGGTCCAGCCCGCGACCACCTGGTTGAGGGCGAACGGCACGGCCTCCTTGCTGAAGCTCTCGTCGAAGGGCTTCTTGGCGCCGTAGGTCATGCCGAGGTAGTTGGCGGTGACCGTCTGGTCGGTGGTGATCTCCTCGCCGTCGCCCTCGGTCACGATGACCCGCTTGAGCACGTCGTCGGCCTTCGGCTTCGCGATGCCGGTGAAGTCGAACCCGGTCGGCTTGCCGTTCTTCTCCACGACCTTCGGGAGCTCGGAGGCGTCGACGTCGTGCGGCGTCTTGTCGGCGGCGGGCTTGACCACGTCGACGACGACCAGCAGCGTGTCGTGGTTGCCGATGCCCATCTGCGGGTTGCCGCCCTCGCCGAGCAGGTCGGCCGAGCCGACGATGGCCTCGATCCGGTCGCCGACCTTGGCGCCCTTCAAGATGGTGCTCCACGGCTTCTCCGCCGGGAGCTCCTCGCCCTCGGCGGACTGGCTCTCGTAGGACCAGTCCTTGTCCAGCGTGGTGGCGTTGCCGATGTAGATCTTGGCGAACACGCCGCGGTCCTTCGGGATCTCCTCACCCTCGCCCTCGGTCAGCGTCTTGACCTTGGGGTCCTTGGGGTAGGCGATCTCGGACTTCCACTTCAGCGTGGGCGCCTTGTCGACCGCGGTCGAGACGGTGACGCCGTCGAAGCCGGAGACGGTCTCGTCGCCGTACCCCGTCTTCTCCTCGCCGCCGCAGGCGACCAGAGCCGGGATGAGCAGGGTGACGGCCAGCGCGCTCAGCGCATGGCGCAGACGAGGCCGAGGAGCAGTGGGCACAGTGCAAACCTTCGTGACGTGAATAGATAGACGACAGCGGAGCACACCATATCCGCCCGGTGGTTACCCCGCGGCGAAGCCACCCCGGCAGCTGTTCTACATGCCGTCGATCAGCCGCTGCACGCGCTCGTCGTACGCCTTGAGCGGGTCCTTGCACAGCACGGTGCGCTGGGCCTGGTCGTTGAGCTTGAGATGGACCCAGTCGACGGTGAAGTCGCGGCGGCGCTCCTGCGCCTTCTTGATGAACTCGCCACGGAGCCGGGCCCGGGTGGTCTGCGGCGGCACCGACTTGGCCTCGAAGATCTTCAGGTCGGTGGTCGCCCGCTTGACCGCGCCCTTCTTCTCCAGCAGGTAGTAGAGGCCGCGGTTGCGGTGGATGTCGTGGTAGGCGAGGTCGAGCTGAGCTACGCGCGCGTGGCCCAGCGGAAGGCCGTGCTTGGCGCGGTAGCGGTCGATCAGCTTCCACTTGATCACCCAGTCGATCTCGCGGTCGACCAGGGAGAGGTCGTCGGACTCGATCGCCTTCAGGCCCCGCTCCCACAGGTCGAGGGAGGCGAGCATGGTCGGGTCGGTGATCTCGCGGCGGTCGACGAACTCGCGCGCCTTGGAGAGGTACTCGTTCTGGATGTCCAGCGCGCTGGCCTCGCGGCCGTTGGCCAGCCGCACCTTGCGACGACCGGTCAGGTCGTGGGCGATCTCGCGGATGGCGCGGATCGGGTTCTCCATCGTCATGTCCCGCAGGACGACGCCCTCCTCGATCATCCGCAGCACCAGGTGGCAGCTGGCGATCTTGAGCATCGTGGTGGTCTCGGACATGTTCGAGTCGCCGACGATGACGTGGAGTCGCCGGTACTTCTCGGCGTCCGCGTGCGGCTCGTCGCGGGTGTTGATGATCGGCCTCGACCGCGTCGTCGCGGACGAGACGCCCTCCCAGATGTGCTCGGCACGCTGGCTCACCGCGAACCCGGCGCCGCGGGGCGTGTGGGTGACCTTCCCCGCGCCGACGATCAGCTGACGGGTGACCAGGAACGGGATGAGCACGTCGGCGAGCTTGGAGAACTCCCCGGCGCGGCTGACCATGTAGTTCTCGTGGCAGCCGTAGGAGTTTCCGGCCGAGTCGGTGTTGTTCTTGAACAGGTAGATGTCGCCGGCGATGCCCTCGTCGTGCAGCCGCTGCTCGGCATCGAGGAGCAGCCCCTCCAGGATCCGCTCCCCCGCCTTGTCGTGCGTGACGGTCGAGATCACGTCGTCGCACTCGGGCGTGGCGTACTCGGGGTGGGAGCCGACGTCGAGGTAGAGCCTCGCGCCGTTGCGGAGGAACACGTTCGAGCTGCGGCCCCAGCTCACCACCTTGCGGAAGAGGTAGCGGGCCACCTCGTCCGGGCTCAGCCGCCGCTGGCCACGGAACGTGCAGGTCACGCCGTACTCGTTCTCGATGCCGAAGATGCGCCTGTCCATACTGAAACCCTAGACGGTCGGCGGTCACTCCGGAGGCGTTCGGAGGTACGACACGGCGAGCCGCGCCGCCCACCGGCACGTCGGTGCGCACCGGGCGCCGGACGGGTCGAATCTCACACCGCTCACGAAGCCGGGACGGCGGCGGCCCGGCCCTAGGATTGCGGCTCGTGCCGTCGCCCCTGCCTCCGTCCTCCCCGGCCGACCAGCCGGGGGTCCTCGCCGCGCTGCGTTCGCCGAAGATGCTGCGTACCGAGGTGCTGGCGGGTCTCGTCGTCGCGCTCGCGCTGATCCCCGAGGCGATCTCGTTCTCGATCATCGCCGGGGTCGACCCGCGGGTCGGTCTGTTCGCCTCGTTCACGATGGCGGTGGCCATCTCGTTCCTGGGCGGGAGGCCGGCGATGATCTCGGCGGCCACCGGCGCGGTCGCGCTGGTGATCGCCCCGGTGATGCGGGACCACGGCTACGACTACCTGATCGCGACGGTGCTCCTGGGCGGGCTGATCCAGATCGCCCTGGCACTGGCCGGGGTGGCCCGGCTGATGCGCTTCCTGCCCCGCTCGGTGATGGTCGGCTTCGTCAACGCGCTGGCGATCCTCGTCCTCGAGGCGCAGATCGTCCACATGGTCGGCGTGCCCTGGGCGGTCTACCCGATGATCGCCGCCGGCATCGCCGTCATCGTCGGCTTCCCGCGGATCACCAAGGTGATCCCCGCCCCGCTGGTGGCGATCGTGGCGCTCACCGCCTTCACCGTCATCGGCGCGGTCGACGTGCCGAACGTCAGCGACCAGGGCGAGCTGCCCGACAGCCTGCCGACCTGGTTCCTGCCCGACGTACCGCTCACCGTCGACACGCTGCAGATCATCGCCCCCTACGCCCTGGGGATGGCGCTGGTCGGCCTGCTCGAGTCGCTGTTGACCGCCAAGCTCGTCGACGACATCACCGACACCCCCTCCGACAAGACCCGCGAGGCGGGTGCTCAGGGCCTCGCGAACCTGATCACCGGCCTGTTCGGGGGCATGGGCGGCTGCGCGGTGGTCGGCCAGACGATGATCAACGTCAAGGTCTCCGGCGCCCGTACGCGCCTGTCCACCTTCCTCGCCGGCATCTTCCTGCTCGTCCTGGTCGTCGGGTTCGGCGACGTCGTGGGGCTGATCCCGATGGCGGCCCTGGTCGCGGTGATGATCATGGTCTCGGTCAGCGCCTTCGACTGGCACTCGGTCCGGCCGGCCACCCTGCGGCGGATGCCGCTCTCGGAGACGGCGGTGATGCTCACGACCGTCGCCGTCACCGTCGGGACCCGCAACCTCGCGATCGGGGTCATCGTGGGGGTCCTGGTCGCGATGACGCTCTTCGCGCGCCGTGTCGCCCACCTGACCGAGACGCACCGCGAGCTCGTCGCGGGCGCCGACGGCGGCGTGCGCGCCGTCTACCGGGTCACCGGCGAGCTCTTCTTCGCCTCCAGCAACGACCTCTACACCCAGTTCGAGTACGCCGAGGATCCCGACGAGATCGTCATCGACCTCTCCGAGTCCCACATCTGGGACGCCTCCACGGTCGCGGCGCTCGACGCGATCACCCACAAGTACGAGACCAAGAACAAGTCCGTACGCATCGTGGGCCTCAACCGGTCCAGCGCCGACCGGCACGAGCGGCTGACCGGTCGGCTCAGCGGTCACTGACCCAGCGACACCTTCGCCGCCACCGGCAGATGGTCGCTGCCCGAGCGTGGGAGCACCGTCAGCTCCGTCACCTCGGCACCACGCGCGAGGACATGGTCGAGCTGCACGACGGGCGCCGCCGAGGGGAAGGTGAACCGGAAGCCGTGCTCCTCGCGCGAGACCTCGTCGGTGATGGGGGCGAGCCCCGGATCCATCAGGTTCCCGTTGAGGTCGCCGGCCAGCAGCACCTCCGGCGCCGGGTCCTCGGCGATCGCCTCGGCCAGCAGCTCGGCGCTCCGGTTGCGGCTGTGAGCCGCGAGCCCGCGCGGACCCAGCCGGACGGAGGGAAGGTGTGCCACGTAGACGGTCACCTCGCCCTCCGGGGTCCGGACGACCGCTCGCAGGCACCGGTCCCAGGACGCCCCGATGCCCGCCGGACGGATGTCGACCCGCGTACGCTCCGAGATCGGGTGCCGCGACCAGAGCCCGACCGTCCCCTGGGTCGCGTGGTGTTCGAACGTGCGGCCCAGGATCGCCTCGTACTGCGGGAGGTTCTCGGAGGTGAGCTCCTCGAGCGCCACGATGTCAGGATCCTCGGCCAGCAGGAGATCGACGGTGCGCTCGATGTCGAGATTGTCGTCGGCGACGTTGTGCTGCACCACCGTGAGGTCGTACGCCGCCGCCTCGACGGGCATCAGCCGCGGGCCGAACACACCTGCCCAGGCGGCGAGCGGGGTCAGCGCGAGCACCGCGGCGAGGGCCGAGCGCCGCAGCACCGCGGCCAGGACCAGCACCGGGACCGCCAGGACGAGCCACGGCAGGAACGTCGCGACCAGCGAAGCCAGATTGCCCCAGTGGTTCGGCACCAGCGCGTGCAGGCCGATCACCATCGCGAGCATGACCGCCGCGAGCGCGAGCAGCCTCCCTCGCCGCCACGGCGACCTGTCCACCTCCACGTCCAGCGACCCTAGCCAACCGGCCATGACGATGTAGACAACGGCGTGCCGGCCTCGTTCACCGGGCAGAGACACCCGACAGACACGAGGATGAGAGTCATGACCCAGCAGCTGCGCTTCGACCACATCGGCGTCACCGTCGCCGACATCGACAAGGCCACCGAGTTCTTCGTCGGCCTCGGCCTGGAGATCGAGGGCCGCACGTTCGTGGAGGGCGAGTTCATCGACACCGTCTGCGGCATCCCCGGAGCCCGCTGCGAGGTCGTGATGCTGCGGCCTCCGGGTGGCGGCACCGCCCTCGAGCTCGCCCGCTTCGTCCGGCCCGACCACACCCCCGGCTCACCCGGGGCGATGGCCAACGAGCTGGGCCTGCGCAACGTCTGCTTCGAGGTCGACGACCTCGATGCGGAGCTGGAGCGGCTGGCCGCGCACGGCTACGGGCTCGTCGGAGGCGTCGGCGTGCACGAGAACATCGTGCGGATGGCGTACGTCCGGGGCCCGGAGGGCATCGTCGTCTCGCTCTCCGACCGGATCGGCTGAGCTCCGCAGACGAACGTGGGAGTGCTGAGGTCACCAGGTGACCCCCGCACTCCCACGTTCTCGGACTCAGTCGAGCGGCGGAGCGATCGGCGGCTCGCCGTCGTCGTCGGCCGGCGGGGCCAAGGGGGCCTCGTCGACCGGCTTCTCGGCTGGCTTCTCGGCCGGCTTCTCGGGGGGTGGCTCGACGGCGGCCGGCTCGGCTGCCCCGACCTCCGCGGTGGCGACGGCCGAGCCGAGGATCTCGACCAGCGTGGCCGGCCGGATCCTGCGGAACTTGCGCGGCTGGGTGCGGTTGCGGTCGAGGACCGCGACCTCGAGGTTCTTCGCCTCGATCTCCCGGTCCTCGGTCTCGGTGTGGCCGAGCGCGGCCACGGCCAGCTTGATGGCGTCCTCGAGCGAGGCGCCCTCGGTGTAGCGCTCCTTGAGGTAGCCACCCACCGCCTCGGCGGCGCCGCCGATGGCGGCGAAGCCGTGCTCGTCGACGACCTGGCCGTCGTAGGTGAGCCGGTAGAGCTGGTCGTCCGCGGCGGAGTCGCCGATCTCGCCGACGAAGAGCTCGACCTCGTAGGGCTTCTCCCCGCCCGAGGAGAAGATCGTGCCGAGGGTCTGGGCGTAGGCGTTGGCCAGGCCACGACCGGTGACGTCACGCCGGTCGTAGGCGTAGCCGCGCATGTCGGCCAGCCTCACCCCGGCGATGCGGAGATTCTCGAACTCGTTGTAGCGCCCGACCGCGGCGAAGGCGATCCGGTCGTAGATCTCGCTGACCTTGTGCAGCGCCGCCGAGGGGTTCTCGGAGGCGAACACGATGCCGTCGGCGTACTGCAGCGAGACCAGGGCCCGGCCCCGGGAGATGCCCTTGCGCGCGAAGTCCGCGCGGTCGCGCATCAGCTGCTCTGGGGAGACGTAGAAGGGAGTGCTCATGATCAGGCCTCCAGCTCGGCGATGGGACCGTCGGGCCGCTGGAGCCTCCCGGCGATGACAGCCTCGGCGACCGCGGCGACCTCGGCGTCGGGCAGGGTGTGCCCGCCGTCGGCGGTGATCACGTGGACCAGCGGGAACAGCCTGCGGGACAGGTCGGGTCCGCCGGTGGCCGAGTCGTCGTCGGCCGCGTCGTAGAGCGCCTGGACCAGGACCGCGACCAGGGTGTTCTCGTCGAGGTCGGGCCGGTAGAGCTTCTTGAGCGCGCCCTTGGCGAACAGCGAGCCCGAGCCGACGCCGGCGTACCCGGTCTGCTCGTAGCGGCCGCCGGTCGGGTCGTACCCATAGATCTTGCCCAGGCCCGCGTCGGGGTCGAACCCGACGAAGAGCGGGACCACGACCAGGCCCTGCATGGCCATCGCGAGGTTGCCGCGCACGAGCGCGGAGAGGCGGCTGGCCTTGCCCTCGATCGAGAGCGTGGTGCCCTCGATCTTCTCGTAGTGCTCCAGCTCGGTCTGGAAGAGCTTGACCAGCTCGACCGCGAGCCCCGCCGAGCCGGCGATGCCGACCGCGGAGTATTCGTCGGACGGGAAGACCTTGCGCATGTCGCGCTCGGCGATCAGGTTGCCCTGGGTCGCGCGCCGGTCACCGGCGATGATCACGCCACCGGGGAAGGTGGCCGCGACGATCGTGGTGCCGTGCGGGGCGATGTCGCCCAGGTTGCCCGGGACCGGGTGGTGCCCCGGGAGCAGCTCTGGGGACTGGGCGGTCAAGAAATCGGCAAAGGACGAGGTGCCCGGCGTCATGTAGGCCGCCGGGATACGGGACTCCGACATCTGCTACTGCCCGCCCTTCTGGATGAAGGACTTCACGAAGTCCTCGGCGTTGGTCTCCAGGACGTCGTCGATCTCGTCCAGGATGTCGTCGACGTCGGAGTCAAGCGCTTCCTTGCGCTCGTTCACATCGGTCTCGGGCGCGGTCTCGACGGACTCCTCCGTCTCGGAGGACTTCTTCGGCTGCTTCTGCTCCTGTGCCATGTCTTCAACCTATCCACTAGCACCGACAAACCTGAGGAAACAATGCCCGATTTCGCTACGGGAGGAAGCAGAAGTCGAACGTTGGACCGAGATGTGGCACGAGTCGCGATCGACGCTCAGGAACCGGTCAGCCGGTTGAACAGGTCGACGGCGGTGTCGGAGGAGTCGAGCAGGCCGCCGACGTGCTTCTTGGTGCCACGCAGCGGGTCGATGGTCGGCACCCGCTGCAGCGACTCGCGACCGGGCAGGTCGAAGATGACCGAGTCCCAGCTCGCCGCGGCGACGTTCTCGGAGTACTTCTCCAGGCAGCGGCCGCGGAAGTAGGCCCGGGTGTCGGTCGGCGGCTCGTGCATCGCCTTCTCCACCAGGTCGTCGGTCAGCAGCCGCTCGATCCGGCCGGCGCGGACGAGGCGCTGGTAGAGACCCTTCTCGGGGCGGATGTCGGCGTACTGCAGGTCGATCAGGTGGAGCTTGGGGTCGTCCCACTCCAGACCGTCACGGTCGCGGTAGCCGAGCAGGAGCTTGTACTTGGCCACCCAGTCGAGCTCGGTGGCGCACTCCATCGGGTCGCGCTCGAGGCGGTCGAGGACCGACTCCCAGCGCTCCAGGACGTCCTTGGTCTGGTAGTCGGCGTCGGAGCCGTAGCGCTCCTGGACGAACTTCTTGGCCAGGTCCAGATACTCCATCTGGAGCTGGACACCGGTCAGCTTGCGACCGTCCTTGAGCGTGATCAGGGTCTTCAGCGACGGGTCGTGGGAGACCGCGCGCAACGCCGAGACCGGACCGTCGACGCTGAGGTCGCGGGTGATGTAGCCGTCCTCGATCATGGCGAGCACCAGCGACGTACTCCCGACCTTGAGGTAGGTCGAGATCTCGGCGAGGTTGGCGTCACCGAGGATCACGTGGAGGCGCCGGTACTTCTCCGGGTCGGCGTGGGGCTCGTCGCGGGTGTTGATGATCGGCCGCTTGAGCGTGGTCTCCAGCCCGACCTCGACCTCGAAGAAGTCGGCGCGCTGGGAGATCTGGAAGCCGTGCTTGGGGCGCTCCTGGCCGATCCCGACCCGGCCGGCGCCGGCGAAGACCTGCCGGGAGACGAAGAACGGGGTCAGATGCTTGACGATGTCGGCGAACGCGGTCGAGCGGCGCATGAGGAAGTTCTCGTGCGCCCCGTAGGAGACACCCTTGTTGTCGGTGTTGTTCTTGTAGAGATGGATCTGCGGGTTGCCCGGCAGCCGCGCGGCGGCACGGGAGGCGTCGAGCATCACCTGCTCGCCGGCCTTGTCCCAGCGCACCGCGTCCAGCGGGTTGGTCACCTCGGGGCAGGAGAACTCCGGGTGGGCGTGGTCGACGTAGAGCCGCGCGCCGTTGGTGAGGATGACGTTGGCGAGCCCGAGATCCTCGTCGGTGAGCTGGCTGGGGTCGGCCACCTGCCTCGACATGTCGAACCCGCGCGCGTCGCGCAGCGGCGACTCCTCCTCGAAGTCCCAGCGCGCTCTCCTCGCCTTCAGGGTCGAGGATGCGTACGCATTGACGACCTGCGAGGACGCCACCATCGGGTTGGCCTGGGGCTGTCCGGCCACGGAAATTCCGTATTCGACCTCCGTGCCCATCACCCGTCGTACGCTCATCCCGCCACCTCCGTAGCGCAAGCGCAAGAATACGGACGTGGCGGCATGAGGCCGATTGTCGCTCGCTGACGCTCGCTCATGCCTGCAAGGCTACCGGCCACGTGCACGAAGGCACGTGAGCATCCACACGCCACGCTGAGGTTGACGGAAGTTGTTCGGCTGGACGGAACCAGGAGGATTCCCGCACGTGAGATGCTATGCCTGCTCGGCCTCCTCCCGCGGTGGTGGAGGCGGCGCAGACGGCGGAGACGGGTCATGGTGAGGTTGGACCATGGGCACTCCTGAGATCCGGCGGGCCACCGCCGACGACCTCGACGACATCTTCTCGATCTGCCTGCTCACCGGCGCATCGGGCGAGGACGCCACCGAGTTCTACGACGACCCGCGGCTGCCGGGAAACATCTACGCCGCTCCCTACATCGTGCTGCGCCTCGGGCTCGGGTTCGTGGCGGTCGACTCCGAGGGCGTGGTGGGCTACGTCGTCGGCACCCCGTTCACCCGCGCCTTCGAGAAGGAGTGCGAGGAGGACTGGTGGCCCGCCCTGCGGGTGGTCAACCCGGATCCCGGTCCCGACCACGACCGCACCGACTGGAACGCCCGGCTGCGCTCCCTGATCCATCGGCCGGTGCGTACGCCCGGCGAACTGTTGAGCGAGTTCCCGGCACACCTGCACATCAACCTGCTCCCCCGCGCCCAGGGCCAGGGAGTCGGCAAGGAGCTGATCGGGATGATGCTCGGCGCCTTCCACGTCGCGGGCGTACGCGGCGCGCACCTCGGCGTCAGCACCGCCAACACCCGCGCCGTCGGGTTCTACCGGCGCGTGGGGTTCACGACGATCGCCGAAACCGAGGACACTCTGCTCCTCGGGGTGCAGTGGACCGGGGAGATGGAAGAGTGAGCTTCCATGGGACTCTGGGAAGCGCGGGTGGTGCCGCACATCGTGGATCGCGCCTGCGGGATCGCTCAGCTCGACCCGCTGCGCGAGAGGGCCTGTGACGGTCTCCGCGGCCAGGTCGTCGAGATCGGCTTCGGCAGCGGGAGCAACATCGGCCTCTATCCGGCCGAGGTCACCGAGATCGTCGCCGTCGAGCCCTCCGACGTCGCCTGGCAGCTCTCCTCCTCGCGACGCTCGGCATCATCGGTCCCGGTGACCCGCGTCGGCCTCGACGGCGCCCGGCTCCCGCTCGCCGACGCCTCGGTCGACACCGGGCTGGTCACCTTCTCGCTGTGCACCATCCCCGACGTCGCGGGAGCGCTCGCTGAGCTGCGCCGGGTTCTGCGTCCCGGCGGCACCATCGGCTTCGCCGAGCACGGTCTCTCCCCCGACCCCGGCGTCGCCCGCTGGCAGCATCGCCTCGACGGCCTCCAGCAGCGCCTCTTCGGCGGCTGCCACCTCACCCGCGACATCCCGAAACTATTGGCCGACCAGGGATTTCAGGTCGATCTCCTACAGCAGGACTACCTCCCTGGACCGGCCGCCTCCAAGCCGTGGGGATACGTGTCCGCGGGTCGCGCTTCAGCGTGACGCGGCGCACATTCGCGTCACTTTGACGATACCCTGCCGCAGCCGTCAAGATTTCTACCAAGCGAATCTTCGCCGCAACTCGGGACCAGCGAACCCGGGCCACCGCATGCACGTTTGAGAAAGCCTTCGCACCCTCGTGACCGATCTTTGGTCCTACGCCCTGACCCTTCTCGGAGTCGCCGGAACGGCGCTCGTCGGCAGAAAGGTCTGGTGGGCGCAGCACTTCCTGCTCATCACCCAGATCCCCTGGACCGCCTTCGCCCTCGTCACCGGGCAGTTCGGCTTCCTGCTCGGCGTGGTTCTCAACTCCGCCATCTACGTGACCAGCGCACGTGAGTGGCAGCAGCAGCGACCTCAGCGGGCCCCGGCCCCCACCACGGCGCCCTGAGGGTCGCTCGGGCGGGCTGTCTGTTCGGCAAGGTATGCAGCCGAGCCAGCACCCCCCTAGCGGAGTTCCGCACGGGGAGTGCCGTGTTTCCTGCATACCTCGACGAACAGACCCACCGACCTCAGCGCTTGCGCGTACGCAGCGCGTGGGCGACGTTGACGCCGACGAGCCCGACCCAGGAGATCACCAGGGCGCCGAGGTTGTCGGTGACGCCGAGGGTGATGCTGATCGGGATGCCGGCCACGGCCGAGCCGGCGCCGAGCACGAACTGGAAGACCGAGGTGCGCGACTCGTTGCGCTCGGCGAGCGTGCGGGCGGCGGCGGTGGCGCCGACCCGGTCCTGGACGGTCTTCTCGATCCGGTCGGCGAAGCCGGCGACCAGCTCTGCGTCGAACGCATCGCCCAGCTCATGGCGGGCCTCCAAGCCCGCCTCGACGTCCTTGCGACCCATCTCATCTGCCACGTCTGCGACGATACCGCCGTACGGCATGCCCGCGACGCCGAATATCGGAGCGCTCCACCGGGACCTCGGTCACGATCTGCGCCGCTGGGAGCTGTCGGCCAAGGCGGGGGGACGGTAGCCCCGGTCCGCCTCGTTGACCGTGGTTCCGGGCGGCACGATCTCATCGATGCGGTCCAGGATGTCGGCACTCAGCGACACCTTCCCCACATCGAGCTGAGACTGCAGCTGCTCCAGGGTGCGCGGGCCGATGATCACCGAGGAGATGACCGGGTGCTGGAGCACGAAGGCCAGCGCCAGGTGGATCAGGGAGATGCCGGCTTCGTCGGCGAGCTCCTGCAGCTGCTGGACCTTCTGCAGCTTGAGCGCGTTCTCGGGGAGAGTCGGATCATGACGAGCAGGCTGACGCCGCGCTCGGCTGGACACGACCGGGGCGTCCCCGCCGTGCCGACCCGAGAGCCAGCCGCCGGCCAGCGGGCTCCACGGCAGCTGGCCGAGGCCGTAGCGCTGCAGAGTGGGGAACAGGTCCCGCTCGTTGTGGCGCACCAGCAGCGAGTAGGGAGACTGGTCGCTCACCGGCCGCTCCCGGTTGCGCCTCTCGGCGGTCCACTGCGCCTCCACGATCTGGGACGGCAGGAAGGTGGTCGTACCGAAGTATCGGATCTTTCCCTGGTGCACGAGGTCGGAGAGTGCCGAGAGGGTCTCGTCGATGTCGGTCTCGGGACGCGGCCGGTGGATCTGGTAGAGGTCGATGTGATCGGTCCGGAGCCGGCGCAGCGAGCTCTCGACCTCACGGATGATCCAGCGGCGCGAGTTGCCCTGCTGGTTGGGGTCGGTGTCCGACATCGACCCGTGGAACTTGGTGGCGAGGAAGACGTCGTCGCGGCGCCCGGCGAGGGCCTTGCCGACGATCTCCTCCGACTCGCCCCGTGAGTAGACGTCCGCGGTGTCGACGATGTTGATCCCGGCGCCCAGGGCGGTGTGGATGACCCGGATCGAGTCGTCGTGGTCGGGGTTGCCGTTGGCCCCGAACATCATGGTCCCCAAGGTGAGCGGGCTGACCCTGACGCCGGTACGTCCCAGCAGACGGTAGCTGGAGGTCTCGATGGTCATGTGTTCTCCTCATTCCTGCGACAGCGGAAGCTGGTGCGCACGCCTGAACATGATTCAATGCACTGAATTACTCGACAACTATGCGGACCGTTGAAGTAACCGTCGGCCCGGTGACTCCCGTCACGTCCCAGGCTCGGCCAGCGGCGCGGCGTACACACGCTCGAGCGCCGTGGCGCCCCCGGCCATCGACAGGACCCGTCCCGGAAAGCTGGTCGCGACCACCGAGCGAACCGGGTCCTCGCAGGTCAGAGAGCGGACGGCGACCTCCGAACGCAGCAGATCGAGGAGCCCCGGAACCCTGTTCACACCGGCCTCGACGACCGTGAGCACCTCAGGGTTGAGCAGGTCGACGAGGGTCGCGGCCATCCGGCCGACCGTACGCACCCGCTCCTCGAAGAGCCGTGCCACGGCGGCGTCGCCCTCTCCGGCCAGCCTCACGAGCTCCCGGAAGTCGGGATCCTCGGTCAACCCCGCCGCCCGGGCGCGGCGCACGAGGGTCTCCTCGGACACCTCTGCCTGGAAGCAGCCCGTACGCCCGCACCGGCACGGCTCGGTGCTGCCGTCGACGGCGACATGGGCGATCGCACCCGCCGCCGAGCGAGCTCCCTGGTGCAGCGTGCCGCCGCTCGCGAAGGCGATGTCGACGACGTTGCCCACGAAGAGGTGGACGATGCTGGACCTGGCCCGCTGAGCATGCTCGCCGAACAGCTGCTCGGCATGGACCAGCGCGCGGGAGTGACCGTCGACGGCGACCCGTAGCCCGGTCCCCCGCGCCAGCATCTCCCCCAGGCGTACGTCGCGCCAGCCGAGCAGGCGATGCTCGACCACTCGCCCGGCGTCGGCGTCGACCCACCCTCCGGCAGCCACCCCCAGGCCGAGTACGTCGCGTCCGCCCGCCTCGCGGGCGACGACGTCGTTGACGAGGTCCACGAGCCCGGCCAGCACCACGTCCGCGGACCGGTCAAGATGCTCGACCTGACGCTGGACGACCAGTCGACCGCGCAGGTCGTGAAGCGAGACCGTCAGCCGATGCACCGCGATGTGGGCGCCGACCACGACGGCGCTCCCGGTGTCGATGTCGACGGGGATGTGCGGCCGGCCGACACCCGGCGGACCCGCGGCCTCGGGCGCCTCGCGCAGCATCCCTCGCTCGATCAGCTGCCCCGCGAGGCCGGTGATGGACGCCGCGGAGAGCCCGGTCAACCGCGCGATCGAGCTGCGGGCGACCGGTCCGTGGTCGAGCACCGCGCGCAGCACGGCACCGGCGCTGCCCGATGCCCGCCGGTCGGCACGTAGGGGCAGGTCCACCCGGCGCGTGGACCGGCGCCGCACCGGGGCCGGTCGATCAGCGCTCGGCTCGGACGACACGACTTCACCACCTATTTCGACCTACTTACTTGACTAACAATCCTCCTCGAAACCTCGGACGTCGGTTCGGTCATCCATCATGCGGACCGGCCACCAGCGGCGTGGGGCTCAGGCAGGCGTCGCGAGGCGCCCGAACGCGGAGCGGTGGAACACGAGCGGCTGCCCGGCGTCCGGATGCTCGATCGCCTTGACCTCGAGCAGCACGATGATGTGGTCACCGGCCTCGACCTCCCGGTGGATCTCCGTGTCGAAACGGGCGATGCCGTCCTCGACGACCAGGGCTCCCGCGTCGGAGGTCGAGGTGAGGATCCCGTCGAAGCGGCGCTCGGGCTCGCCGCTGAGCTGCCGGGCGACGGCACCGTGATGCTCGGCCAGGACGGTCACCCCGAGCCGGCCGGCCCGGCGCAGGTCCGGCCACGTCTTCGAGGTGGCGGCGATCGAGAAGGACACCAGCGGCGGATCCAGACTCTCCGAGCGGAACGAGGAGGCCGCCAGCCCCACCGGAACACCGTCCACGACGGCAGCCACGGCGACCACACCCGAGGGGAAGATGCCGAACGCCCTGCGCAGCTGCGCAGCGTCGAGGTCCTGGTTGGTCGGGAACGGTGCCTGGCTCATCCGCGGACCTCCAGCAGCGCCTCGATCGTCGGCCGGGTGGCGTCGAGCCAGCCGGCATAGGCGGCCGGGTCGTCATGGTCGGCGTCGATCACGTAGACGCCCCGTCCGGGCACGGTGGCACCGAGCTCGGTGAGGACGGGGCGGAGCGTGAGCTCCGGCGCGAGCGCGTGAGCGGGTCCGGCCCCCAGCATCAGTGGCACCGCCAGCCCGGTCAGGCCGGTGCCGCCCGCGAACCGGTCCAGGAACACCTTGAGCAGACCGGTGTAGGCGGACTTGTACGTGGGTGAGGCGACGATCACGAGGTCGGCCTCACCCACCTGCTTCACCAGGTCGGCGACCGCGGAGCTGCTCCAGTCGAGGATCTCCGCACCGAGGTCGGCGAGGTCGACGACGATGTCGGCGTCGCGACCGAGGAGCTCCCGGTGCAGCAGGACCGCCGCGGCCAGCGTACGGCTGGCGGGTCTGGGGTTGCCGACCACGACAGCCGTGGTGGGGGCCGGCCGGACGCTCCCGGTCATGCCGTCGCCTGCTGCTCGCTGTGGACCCGGTTGGCCGGACGGGCCAGGCCGTAGCGGTCGCGCAGGGTCTCGCCCTCGTACTCGGTGCGGAACAGACCACGGTCCTGGAGGATCGGGACGACCGTGTCCACGAACTTCTCCAGGCCGCTGGGAAGCACCGCCGGCATGATGTTGAAGCCGTCGGCGGCTCCGTTCTCGAAGTAGTGCTGGATGGTGTCGGCCACCTGGACCGGCGTACCCGTGAACGTACGGTGGCCGCGGCCGCCACCGAGGCGGGCGATGAGCTCGCGCAGCGTGAGGTTCTCCCTCCTCGCCAGATCGACGATCAGCGTGTAGCGGCTCTTGGCGCCCTCGATCTCGTCCTCCTTGGGCAGGAGGTCGAGCGGGAGCGGCTTGTCGAGGTCGAGCGTGTCGGGGTCGAGGTTGAACCGGCTCGCCAGATTCCGCTTCTGGTGCTCGGGGTTGATCAGCCGCTCGAGCTCTTCCTCCAGCTCCCGTGCCTCGGCCTCGGTGTCGCCGATCACCGGCACGATCCCGGGAAGGATCTTGATGCTCTCGGCGTCACGACCGTGGCCGACGGTGCGGGCCTTGAGGTCGGCGTAGAAGGCCTGGGAGTCCTCCAGGGTCTGCTGAGCGGTGAAGACCGCTTCCGCCCAGGCCGCGGCCAGCTCCTTGCCGTCCTCGCTGGAGCCGGCCTGGACGAGCACCGGCCAGCCCTGGGGTGGACGCGGAGAGTTGAGCGGGCCGTCGACCCTGAAGAAGCGACCCCGGTGGTTGATCGCCCGGACCCTCTCCTTGAGCGTGTGGACGCCGGCCTCCTTGTCGGCCACGGTCGCATCGTCGGCCCAGCTGTCCCAGAGCTTGGTGACCACGTCGATGAACTCGTCGGCGCGGGCGTAGCGCTCCGCGTGGGCCGGCACGTCGTCGAGGCCGAAGTTGCGGGCGGCGTCGGCACCGGCGGTCGTCACGATGTTCCAGCCGACCCGGCCGGCGGAGGCGATGTCGACGCTCGCGAAGCGGCGCGCGAGGTTGAACGGCTCGTTGTAGGAGGTCGACGCGGTCGCGATCAGACCGATGTGCTCGGTCGCGCCGGCGATGGCCGTGAGCAGGACCGTCGGCTCGAGCTTTCCCGGTGGCCGCCGAGACGGGTCGTTGCTCTGCACCGGGCCGTCGGCAAAGAAGATCGAGTCGAGCTTTCCGCGCTCGGCGATCTGCGCGACCTTCTTGTAGTAGGCCACGTCCCAGATCGCGTACGGGTCGGACTCGGGCAGCCGCCAGGCCGCCTCGTGGTGACCGACGTCCATGATGAAGGCGTTGAGGTGGAGCTTCTTCTCGGGCGTGCTCATGCGGGGGTCTCCTCGTGGATGGTTTCGGGTGCGCCGTCCTCGCTGACGCCCAGG
The DNA here is from genome assembly GCF_055585005.1 of Nocardioides sp. NPDC054178. NCBI lineage: Bacteria > Bacillati > Actinomycetota > Actinomycetes > Propionibacteriales > Nocardioidaceae > Nocardioides > Nocardioides sp. NPDC054178. The sequence goes on along the minus strand of NZ_JBVJKY010000003.1, from coordinate 269,172 downwards.
GCGGTCAGCAGCTGCGCGCGGTACTCCTGGAAGCGGGGATGACCTGCCGGGTGACCGTCGGGCAGGTCGATGGTCAGATCGAGCGAGAAGCGGCCCTCGTCGATGACCAGCACGCGGTCGGCGAGGTGGATGGCCTCGTCGACGTCGTGGGTGACCAGCAGGACGGCCGGGCTGTGCTTGCCGAGCAGCTCACGGAGCAGGCCGTGCATCTTGATCCGGGTCAGCGCGTCGAGCGCACCGAACGGCTCGTCGGCGAGCAGCAGGTCGGGCTCGCTGACCAGCGACCGCGCCAGCGCGGCCCGCTGCTGCTCACCACCGGAGAGCTCGTGCGGCCACGCCTTCTCGCGTCCGGCGAGACCGACCTCGGCAAGCATCTGGCGGCCCCGCTGCTTGATGCCCGCGCCACGACGACCGAGCGTCACGTTGTCGAGGATCCGCGCCCACGGCAGCAGCCGGGAGTCCTGGAAGACCAGCGAGACCTCCTGCGGTGTCCACAGCTCGCCCGAGCCGTCGACGTCGTAGTCGAGGCCCGCGACGGCACGCAGCAGCGTGGACTTCCCCGAGCCGCTGCGCCCGATCAACGCCACGAACTCGCCCCGCGCGATGGTCAGGTCGACGTGGTCGAGGATCGTGCGGTCGCCGAACGCCCTGACCAGCCCCTCGACCCGGACAGCCACATCGGCCGTGACCGCACCGGTGGTCACTTCTGCAGCGTGTGTCGCCACGACAGCACCTTCCCTTCGAGGAGACGCACGAGCGCGTCGGAGGTGAAGCCGAAGATGCCGTAGACCACCAGACCGACGAGGATGATGTCGGACTGCGCGTACTGCTGGGCCTGGGACATCATGTAGCCGACCCCGGAGGTCGCGTTGATGGTCTCCACGACGATCAGCGCCATCCACGAGCCCACCACGGCGAGCCGGAAGCCGATGAAGAAGCCGGGGAGGGCGCCCGGGATCAGCACCTTCCGGATGTAGAGGAGCTTGGACAGGCGCTGGGCTTCGGCGAGCTCGACGAGCCTGCTGTCGATGCCGACCAGCGCTCCGTAGGTGTTGATGTAGATCGGGATCAGGACGCCGAGCGCGACGACGGTGACCTTGAACTCCTCGCCGATGCCCAGCCACAGGATGAGCAGCGGGATGAGCGCCAGGTTGGGGATGGCCCGCTTGACCTGAAGAGTGCCGTCGACGAACGCCTCGCCGACCCGGGTCAGACCGCCGACGACCGCGAGGACGACACCCGCCGTGGTCCCCAGGAAGAGTCCCAGGAGCGCACGGTGCAACGACGCCGCCACGTTCTCCTGGAGCCGCCCGCTCTGGAGGAGCTCCCAGGCCGTACGTGCGACCACGTCCGGGCCGGTGAGCAGGCGGGGGTCGAGCAGACCGGCCGAGGCCGCCGCCTGCCAGACGGCGACGACCAGCAGCGGGCCGAGCAGCCGCGCTCCCGGGACGGACTTCGCCCGTCCGAGGCGGGACTTCCTGGCGCGGTCCTTGACCTGGACCAGGCCGGCCTCGTTCGGCACCTCCGACGGGCGCCGACCGACGGGTCGGGCGAGGCTTGCGACGGAGCGTACGAGTGCAGTGTTGGACATCTCCTACCTCATCTCGTGTACTCGGCGTCGACGAACTGGGCGGGCAGACCTTCGAAGCGGAAGTCGAAGAGCTCCTTGGCGTCGAAGGTCTTGATGAACTCGCCCTTCGCCAGCAGCTCGATGGTCTGCTGACCCCAGGTCACCGCGTCGTCCCACTTCTTGGGGAACAGCGGCTTGTTGGTGTCCTTCCAGATCAGGTCCGCCTCCGCCGGGCTCACGCCCTGGTCCTCGACGTAGAAGGCCTTCTTCCAGGCCTCCGCGTTCTCCCAGGCCCAGACCTGCGCCTGGGACCAGGCTCGGACGTAGTCCTGGACGGCGAGCAGGTTCTCCTCCTTCGCGAGCACCTCGGTCGGCGACCAGAGCACGGTCAGCAGGTCGACCTCCTCGGCCTTGATCGCCCGGGCGCCGTCCCGCTCGTAGTCGGCGAGGTACTTGGCGGCGTCGGCACCTCCGGTGACCGCCACATCGACCTGCTTCGCCTGGAGCGCCGTGAGGAAGCCGGTGCTCGGGAGCGCGACCAGCTCGACCTCGTCGTAGCCGATCCCCGCGGTGTCGAGCGTGCGCAGCAGTACGACGCCCTGGGCCTGGCCCTGGGAGAAGGCGAGCTTCTTGCCCCTGAAGTCGGCGAACTCCTTGATGTCGGTGCCCGGGGCGGTCGCGAAGACGTAGGTGGGCTTCGGCTTCTCCGCCAAGGCGACGACCTTGGCGTCGAAGTCGATGTCGTGGGCCTGGATCGGCGGGATCAGCGCGTTGCTGGCGAGGTCGACGGCACGGGCACGGAAGGCCTGGATGACGTCAGGCCCCGCGCTGGCGTTGACCCACTCCTCGACCTTGAACCGGAGTGGGTCGACGGCGGCTCCGGCCACCTCGAGCTGGAGCTGGGTCGACCGGCCCGCGATCTTGAGGCTGGTTGCGGCAGCCGGAGCGCCGCTGGGCAGAGGCTTGGTCAGCGCGCTGGTCGCCACGCCGGCTTCGCTGGAGGGGCCGCAGGCGCTCAGCACCGTGGTGCCGAGCACCGCTCCTCCGACGAGTCCGAGGAAGCTCCTGCGGCCGAGCGAGTGATGTGGAGTAGGGGTGATCATGCAAATATGATCAACTCACTCGACTTAAGCGACAACAATGCGCCTTTTTGAAATATGTCGAACGCGAGTGATCTACATCACACCGTTTCCTTCGACTAGGCGCGTTCCTTCCCGCGAGCGACGTCGGCGATCGCCTCCAGCGCCGGAAGCGCCGCACGAAGAGAGGCCAGCGAGTCGGCAGGGAGGTCGGCGAGGAGCTCGGCGAAGATCTGTGCCCGCCGGTCGCGCTGCTGCCGGGCGACCGCACGGCCGGCATCGGTGACCTCGGCGTGCACGACCCGGCGATCCTCGGCGTCGGGGACCCGGCGCACCAGGCCCCCCGCCTCGAGCTTGCCGAGCACCCGCGAGAGCATCGTGGGATTGATCCCCTCGAACTCGGCCAGCTCGGCGAGCGGGATGGAGCCCTTGCGGGCGATGGTGAACAGCACCATCATCTGCGTGCGCGGCACGTCGTCGCGGTTGGTACGCCGGTCCAGAGCTCGTACGGTGCGGTGCAGCGCCACCCGCAACCGGGTCACGCTCTCCTCGTCGAACCCGTCGAACCCGTCGAATCCCTGGACCCCGTCGATCCGCTCGGCGCCGGACACCGCACCCACCTATCCCTTCATCACCGCGGCCTGCCCGACCACGGTGTGCTGCGCCATCGCTGCCCACAGGTCGGCGTACCGGCCGCCGGCGGCGAGCAGGTCCTCGTGGGTGCCATCCTCCACGATGGCACCGTCGTCGACCACCAGGATGCGGTGCGCCGCTCGAGCCGTCTGCAGCCGGTGCGCGATCAGGATCGTCGTACGCCCGCTGGAGACCAGGCCCATCGCCCGCTGGACCCCTGCCTCGGTGGCCAGGTCGAGGTTGGCGGTCGCCTCGTCGAGCAGCAGGATCGCGGGATCGACGAGCAGGGCCCGGGCCAGCGAGAGCAGCTGCCGCTGTCCCGCCGAGAGCGACCGGCCCTGTTCGGAGACGGGGGTGAGATACCCCTGCGGCAGGTTCGCCACGAACTCGTGCGCACCCACCTCCCTGGCGGCCCGCTCGACCTCCAGGTCGGTCGCCTCGGGCCGGCCGTAGGCGATGTTCGACCGGATCGTGCCGGAGAACAGGAACGGCTCCTGCGGCACGAAGCCGAGCTGGTGACGGTAGGCGGGCAGGTCCAGCCGGCGCAGCGGTGTCCCGTCGATCGAGACCACTCCCTCCGTGGCGTCGTGGAAGCGGGCGACCAGCTTCATCAGCGTCGACTTGCCGGCACCGGTGGTGCCCACCAGCGCGACGACCTGCCCCGCCGGGATGGTCAGCGAGACGTGGTCCATCGCGGTGAGGCCTGTGGAGGCGTAGGCGAAGCTGACGTCGTCGAGGGAGATCTCCCCGCGGATCCGCGAGGGTGTGACCGGGTGCTCGGCCTCCGGCGTCTGGCTCGGTGTGCTCAGCAGATCGTCGAGCTGGCGCACGGCCACCTGGGCCTGCAGCCATTGGTCGAAGACGGTGGAGAGCTGCCGCATCGGCGCGAAGAACTGGTCGAGATAGAGCAGGAAGGCGATCAGCACCCCGGAGGTGAGGTCGCCGCCGGCGATCTGGTGCGCGCCCACGGCCAGCGCGACCGCCTTGGCGATGCCGGCGAGGAAGTCGACGAACGGAAAGAACCGCGCCATCAGCTCGAAGGAACGGGCCCGCGCCTCGAAGTAGCGCTGCGAGAGCCGCCCGAACCTGGCCTCGTTGGCCGACTGCTGGCCGTACGCCTGGCTCACCGTCACGCCGGAGAGGCTCTCCTGCATGTCGGCGTAGAGGATCGAGATCCGCTCCCGGGCGACCAGGTACGCCCGCGAGGACGCCTTCTGGAAGAGCCACCCGGTGATCACCAGCGGGATGAGGACGGGCGCCACCGCCAGCGCGAGACCGGGGTCGAAGAGGGCCAGCACGATGGCGATACCGAGGCAGCTGACCAGGCTGACCAGCGCGGTGACCAGGCCCTGCTGCAGAAGATTCGAGAACGCCTCCACGTCGGAGGTCATCCGGGTCATGATCTTGCCGGCCTGGTTGCGCTCGTAGTAGTCCAGCGAGAGCCGCTGCAGATGGGCGAACGTACGCACCCTCAGCCCGAAGAGCATCCGCTCGGCGGTGCGCTGGGTGAAGTAGGTCATGAACCGCTGGTTGCCCCAGATCACCCCTTGGAGGACCAGCAGCACACCGCTGATCAGCCACAGCGTCCTGACCGAGTCGGCGACGACGCCGTGGTCGACACCGAACCGGATCAGCGCCGGCGCCGCCAGCCCGCTGACCGCGTCGAGCAGCACCAACCCCGCGGCGAGAGCCAGCGGTTTCCGGTACGGCGCGAAGACGTGCCACATCGAGAACGACTTCACGGGCGCCTGCATCGCGGCCACGTCGACCTCCGGGTCTCCGGCCAGCGCAGGCAGGTCATCGACCCTGGCGAGCAGCTGCGGGGACACGGTGGCCAGCGAGGCGAGCCGGGCGGAGGAGTCGGTCCCCGGCCCTCCGGCGGTGCCGCTGCTGCTCGCCGACGCGGCGCTCGCGAAGACGCTGACCTTCGCCGCGCCGTCCCGGGCGACCCCTGCCGGCCACGCGCGCGGGTCGATGTCCTCCACCGGCGCCTCGTCCGGCGTCACGTCCTCCGCGTCCGGTCCGGCGAGCAGCTCTCGGAAGAGCTCCGAGCGCTCCAGCAGGTCCTCGGTGGAGCCTTGGTCGACGACCCTGCCCCGGTCGAGCACGACGACCCGGTCGGCGAGCTGCAGGGTCGAGGGCCGCTTGGCGATCAGGATCGTCGTACGCCGCGAGAGCACCGCGTCGAGGGAGTCATGGATCGCGTGCTCGGTGCGTGCGTCGATCGCCGAGGTCGCGTCGTCGAGCACCAGCACCCGCGGGTTGGCCAGCGCGGCCCGGGCCAGGGCGATCCGCTGCCGCTGACCACCCGAGAGCGTGAAGCCACGCTCACCGACGACCGTGTCGTACCCGTCGGGCAGCCCGGCGATGAAGCCGTGCGCGTGTGCGGCGACCGCCGCACGCTCGATCTCCTCCGCGCTCGCGCCGGGCCGGCCGAACGCGATGTTCTCCCCGATGGTGGTGGAGAACAGGAAGCCCTCCTCGAAGACCATGCCGACATTGCTGCGCAGCGAGTCGAGCCTCAGGTCACGCAGGTCGGTGCCGTCGAGCGTGATCGCGCCGGCGACCGGGTCGTAGAAGCGCGCCAGCAGCAGGGCCAGCGTCGACTTCCCCGAACCCGAGGCCCCGACCAGGGCGACCCGCTCCCCCGGTTCGATGCGGAGCGTGACGTCGCGGAGCACCGGATCGCCGCCCGGGTAGGCGAAGTCGACGTGGTCGAGTGCGATCCGGCCCTCGGCGACCTCGAGCGCCACCGCGGACGGGTGGTCCCGCACGGCCGAGGTCGACTCCAGCAGCTCCATCACCCGCGCCGCGCCCGCCCGCGCCTGCTGGGAGGTGGCCATGATCGTCGAGAGGAAGCGGACCGGCGTGACCAGCTGCACGACGTAGCTCGCGAAGGCCGTGAAGACCCCCAGGGTGACCTGTCCCTGCATCACCAGCCAGCCGCCGAAGGCGAGGATCGCGATCTGGGTCAGGCCCGGGAAGACGTCCATGGTCGCGCTGAAGCGGGCGGTCATCCGCGCGGTTCGGATCCGCGAGCGGAACAGGGTCGTCGCCTCCTCCTGGAGGGCCTCCTGCTCCTGGGCCTCCTGGCCGAACGCCTTGACCACGCGTACGCCGGTGACCGCCTCCTCCACGACGCCGGCGACGGCACCCTTGTAGAGCTGATCGGTCCAGCTCGCCGGGAAGAGCCTGTCACGGAACCGGATCGTGACCAGCAGGAACAGCGGCACCGCGACCACCATCACGACGGTCAGCAACGGCGAGAGCAGCAGCATGCCGAGCAGCGCGACGGCCAGGAGCGTGATGTTGCCCCAGAGCATGCCGGTGTGCTGGATGTACATCTGGATCAGGGTCAGGTCGCTGGTCGCCCGAGACATCACGTCACCGGTGCGGAACCGGTCCCGACCGGTGCCGTCGAGGTGCTGGAGGTGGTGGTGCACCGCACGCTGAAGATCCCGCTGGCTGCGCGCCGCGGTGATGAAGCCGAGCCTGCGCCGCAGATACTGGAGCCCGAAGCCGACGGTCACCGCGACGACCAGGATCGCGATCCACAGCGTCAGCGACCGCTCCTGACTCAGGATCGCGTCGTCCACGATCACGCTCTGGATCACCGGGATGACCCCCAGCATGGTCTGGGCGATCACCGAGACGGCGATCGCCGCCCGGATGCGGATCAGGTTGTCACCGAGGTACGGAGCGAGCAGCTTCAACGTACCGACCCGGTCGGACGCCCCGGCGGGGCGCTGGTCGGGATTCCTGCGGACCATCTGGTCACCACCTAATATTTGCCTATCGGCAAGCATATGGCTCGCAGGCACTCGCGGTAAATAAAGTCGAGCGACTTAGTTTTCTTTTGCCCGAGACGCAACGCCTCCGACGAGTTGAGTACGTGGGCTCACGCGACGCACCCCCGCGGGCCGCTGCAATGGTCCTATGGACACCGGAGCAAGACCCGTCGCGCCCAGGCGGCTCGACTGGCTGAACGACGAGACCGCCCGCTGGGTGGACGAGGGCATCCTCGCCGAGGAGGCCGCGGACATGATCCGAGGACAGTACGTCGCCTCGAACACCGGCTCGCTGACGCGGATCATCTCCTACCTGGGCGGAGCGTTCCTGGGCGTCGGGCTGCTGTGGCTCGTGGCGACCAATCTCGACGCGCTCTCGCCGCTGGTGCGGTTCGTCGGGATCGTCGTCGTCTGGCTCGCGTTCACGGTCGCCGCCGAGACGCTCCCTCTCCCCCGACCGCTGCGCGGCGCGTTCCGCGGCATCGCGGCGATGAGCTTCGGCGGTGTCGTCCTCCAGGCCGAGCAGAGCCTCCAGGTGCCGGCGTACGAGCCCTCCCTGGTGGGGTTGTGGGGGCTCGGGGCGCTGCTCTACGCCTACGCGAGCAACGCTCTGGCGCCGCTGGTCGTCGGCATCGTGACGACGATGGTCTGGTTCGACTGGCAGGTGGTGGCGAGCAGCGAGAGCGTGTTCGCCGGGGTCTTCGCGGTGCTGGTCGGGGGCGTGGTCGCGACGGCGCTGGCCGCGCTGCACGATCGACGCAGGGAGCCGTTCGCGCAGGTGTGGCGGCTGGCCGGAAGCGTACTCGTCCTGGGTGGCCTCTTCGTCGCCGCCGTCCCGCAGATCGGCGATCACGACCTGGCGTGGAGCCCGACCCTCCTCGTGGCGCTGGTGGCCGCCGTGCTCCTCGTCGTCGTCGCGGCGGTGCGTACGGACGGGCTGTCCAGGTGGGAGGTGCTGGCTTCGGCCCTCATCGTGCCGATCGGGCTGGCACTGGTCGCCTGGGACCCGCAGGTCGACGACCTCGGCTCCGTGTCGGGCCAGGCGTGGCTGTCCGCGTTCGTCAGCATCGCGGTGTACGTCGTCGTGGCCGGTGCGGTCGCCGTCGACGGCTCGGTGCGCAGCCGGACGCTGCTCGTCGTGCTCGCCACCGGCGCGCTGGTCGTCTTCACGACCATGCAGAGCTTCGCGGTCTTCGCCCCGATCATGTCCGGCGCGACGCTCTTCCTGATGCTCGGCGTGCTCCTGCTCGTCACCGGCTTCGTCTTCGACCGCGCCCGCCGAGGCGTGGCCGCCAACCTCAGTGAGGCCCTCTCATGAACGCTCGCACCCGGGTGGCGCTCGTCTGCGCCCTCAACCTCGGCCTCGTCGGCCTCGCCGTCGCCGGCCAGCTCTCCGCCCGTGTCACCGGCGAGGAGATCCGGCTCCGCGTCGAGCCGGTCGACCCGATCGACCCGTTCCGCGGCGCCTACGTGGACCTCTCCTATGCCGGGATCAGCGCGCGTACGACGAAGGAGACCGGCGATGCGTACGTCTCGCTGGCACGACGTGGCCAGGTCTGGGAGGCCACCGGCGTCACCACCGCCCGGCCCAGCGAGGGGCCGTTCCTGAAGTGCCACGACGACGGCTGGCGGCTCAGCTGCGGTATCGAGAGCCTCTTCCTCCCCCAGGACCGCGCCCAGGAGATCGAGACCGAGGTCAACGGCGGCGACGCCGTCGCGGTGGTGAAGGTCGACTCGCGCGGCCACGCGGCCCTCATCGCGGTCCGGACGCCCTGACGATCCTCACCCTCCGACCTCGGCCGACCTGCGCGCCTGGGCACGGAACTGCGTGGGCGATGAGCCGACCACCCGGCGGAACGCGGTGCTGAAGGCACTCTCGGACCGATAGCCGGTGGCTCGTGCGAGCTCGGAGATCGACAGCGCATCGCGGGAAAGAGCGTCGCGGGCCAGGCTCATCCGCCACTGGATCAGGTACTCCAGCGGTGGGACCCCGACGTGGCTCTTGAAGGCCTGGGCGAACGCGGAGCGTGACATGTGGCTGATCTCGGCGAGCTCGTTGAGGTCCCAGGGGTAGGCCACGTCCGCGTGCACCGCGCGAAGGGCGGCGCCGATGCCGTCCTCGTTCAGGGCGCCGAGCCAGCCGGTCGGCCGGTCTGTCTGCCCGGCGTGCGCACGCAGCATGTGCACGAGCAGGATCTGGGCGAGGTGGTTCTGGACCAGCGGGCCGCCTGGAGCGGTGAGGCCGACCTCGGTGGCCAGCAGGTCGATCAGCTGACCGAGGCGGTTGCCATGCGGATCGCCGGCGCGCACGATCACCAGCGGCGGCAGGAGATCGGTCAGGAGGGCCGCATTCTGGTGATCGAACTCGATGTGCCCGACGCAGAGATAGAGATCGTCCTCGGAGGCCGGGCCGATGCGGACGAACCCCTCCTCGGCACTCGCCCACACCTGCTCCGCGGGGCGCGGGCTGGCATCGGGCGTGCTGGCCAGCACGTACGGCGGCGGGTTGCCCAGCATGAAGGTGTCGCCCTCCTCCAGGAGCACCGGTTCATGCCCTTCGAGGATCAGCCAGCAGGTGCCGCGTACGAGACCACCGATCCGTACGTGCAGGAACGTGTCGAAGCTCAAGGCCCACTCCCCCGTCGCCTGAAGGCTGGGGCCGACCACCGTGCGGGGCCTGAGCAGTCCGATCGCGTCGGCCACTGGATCTCGGAAACCGAGCACTACCACCACCTCCTGGACGATGCGTAAAGAATACCGGACTCTGACTTATGGATCTTCCAGCAAAGCGGCTGCACTATCGATGTCGTAGGTAGATCACCTGCACACGAGTACGCCCTGCACGGGGCGAGTGATGGAGAAGACTCACATGGGACAGCTGGACGGCAAGACGGCAGTGGTCACCGGTGCGAGCAGCGGGATCGGCCTCGCCACCGCGGTGAGACTGGCCGACGAGGGCGCGTACGTGTTCGTCACCGGGCGGCGCGAGACCGAGCTGGAGGCCGCCGTCAAGACCATCGGACCGGATCGTGCAACGGGGGTCACGGGCGACATCTCCGAGCCGGCCGACCTGGACCGGCTCTACGATGCGGTCCACGCCCGCGGCACGGGGGTGGACGTGCTGGTGGCGAACGCCGCGGTCGGCACGTTCGTGACGTTGGAGCAGACCACCGAGGAGCACTTCGACCAGACCTTCGGGGTCAACACCCGAGGCACCCTGTTCACCGTGCAGAAGGCGCTGCCGCTGCTCAACGACGGCGCCTCGGTCATCCTGGTCGGCTCCACGGCGGCCGATCGTGGCATGGAGGCGTTCGGAGCGTACGCCGCGTCGAAGGCTGCGGTCAGGTCTTTCGCACGGACATGGTCGGCCGAGCTCAAGCACCGCGGCATCCGGGTCAACGTGGTCTCCCCGGCATGGATCGAGACCCCTGGAGGCACCGCGGCCTTCGGCGACGAGGAGACCGCCCGCGCCATGAAGGAGCACGTCGCCGCGACCGTGGCCAAGGGCCGCATGGGCCGGCCCGAGGAGGCTGCGGCTGCCATCGCGTTCCTCGCCTCGGAGCAGAGCAGCTACATCGTCGGCTCGAACCTCTACGTCGACGGCGGAGCGAACCAGACCTGAGCACGGACCCGAGCCCGCTTTCCGAGGTCGTGGAGGGCAGCCGTCCCGCTGCCCTCCACGATCGGTCCACACCAGGTGATGCTCACTTACGGAGGAACTCCGCGAGCGCTGCGTTGACCTCGTCGGCGTGGGTCCACAGCAGGCCGTGGGGAGCGCCCTCGACCTCGACGTAGTCGGCCCCGGGGACGGCGGCGTGGAAGCGGCGTCCGGTGGCGTCGATGGGCAGGATGTTGTCCTTGGTGCCGTGCAGGATCAGTGTCGGCTTGCCGGCTTCGCGAACCGCTTCGACGTCGCTGCGGAAGTCCTCGATCCACGAAGAGACGACCGCGTACGCGGCCACCGGAGCACTACCGACGGCGACGTTCCAGCTGCCGGTGACGGCTTCCTGGCTGATCCGAGAGCCGAGGTTCTCGTCCAGGTTGTAGAAGTCGTTGAAGAACTGGGTGTACCAGGCGTAGCGGTCGTTCTTCGCGGCCGCGGCGATCCCGTCGAACACGTCCTGCGGTACGCCTTCGGGGTTGTCGTCACGCTGCACGAGGAACGGCTCGAGGGACGCGAGGAAGGCGAGCTTCGCGACCCGCTCGTGTCCGTACCTGGCGATGTACCGCGCAAGCTCACCGGTGCCCATCGAGAAGCCGACGAGCACGACATCCCTCAGGTCGAGCGTCTCGAGGACCGTGTTCAGGTCGGCGGCGAACGTGTCGTAGTCGTACCCGCTGTCGACCTTGGACGAGTTCCCGAAGCCGCGCCGATCGTAGGTGATCACGCGGTAGCCGGCAGCGAGCAGCTCGCGCGTCTGCTTCTCCCAGCTGTGACCGTTGAGCGGATACCCGTGGATGAGCACCACCGGCTGGCCGGTTCCCTGATCCTCGTAGTACAGCTCGATCGGCGCGCTGTTCTCCTGACCCACCGTGATGAAAGCCATCATCTCCCCTTCCTGTACGACCAGCGCGAGGCTGGCAGCTCGTTGACCTCATGGACAGTGTGCCTCCAGGCGAGCGATCCCGATGGGGGTTCCGCCCGCGGCTGGAGCTCAGAGGTCTTCGGGCGGGGCCATGCGGTAGACGAACTCGCCGAGACCTGACTGCGCGATCGCGAAGAGCGTGCCGGCGAGACCCTCCTGGGTGGCGGCCATGCTCAGGTCGCCCAGGCGGACCGCCTCGAACCCCGCATCGTGGCTGAGCCGGGCGACGACATCGTGGGCCTGGTCGTCACCGGCCCACAGGCCGCTCGGGCGTACGCGGGCGTCGGCGACCCGGCCGAAAAGAGAGGCGAAGTTGGTGCTGAACGCCTTGGCCGTCGGTCCGCCGGTGACCGACTTGACGTACTCGGCGTTGGAGGAGAAACCGGCCGGGGGCCGCACACCGCCGTAGAGGTTGGTGGCGTCGAGCACGGTCTTGCCCTCGAGCCCGGTGACGGATGACAGCGCCGCTTCGACAGCGGCGCCGGGGACGGCGAGCAGGACGGCGTCGGAGGCACTGGCGTCACCGCCGCCACGCCCCAGCCTCGTCACCTGGTGACCGGCACGTTCCCACAGATCCGCCAGGCCACCGCCGATGTTGCCGCGTCCGATCACCGTGATCTTCATGCTCGCCACTCCTTGTCCTGGTCGCCCTGGTGCTCGTGGAGGCGGAGCGCGCCCGAGGGGCAGCGGCCGATCACGTCCCGCAAGGTCTGTGCGGTCTCCGCCGAATCAGCGTGGGTGGGGTCGATCCACGGCCGTGCGGCCGTGTCGAAGACGCTGGGCATGCCGCGTACGCACTCGGCGGCGTGCCGGCACACATCTGCGTCGAAGGAGACGTCGACCACGGGGCCGGTGTAGGTCTTGCGCGCCATCCTCAGTCCGTCGCCGTCGATGCGGGGACACGCTTCACGAGGGAGATGTACTCGGGGTGGCGGCCGATCCAGCCCTTGATGAACGGGCACAGCGGCATCACCTTGCGCTGGCTCGTGTCACGTACGTCGTCGAGCGCGAACCGGGCGATCGCCGCGCCGACACCCTTCCCCTCGAAGGCGGGGTCGACCTCGGTGTGGGTGAACACGATCAGGTCGGTGGCGAGGATGTACTCGGCGAACCCCACCACGGATCCGCCCACACGCGCTTCGTAGCGCAGGCGCTCGGGGGCATGGGCGACCTCAACATCGATTTCCGTCATCTCTTGTCCTTGCTCGGGGGCCTGCATGCTTCGTGCGCCATCGGGACAGCACCTGTATCTGTTTGCACAAGCAATGATATGAGGAAGGTGAGGCAAATCAAGGAGCGTCACGACGGTGTCGCTGCGCGGCGGCGACCGAGAGAGGCGACGCCGGGATGCGCCCGGTGTCAGCGACCTCGGCGGCGAACCGGCGGCCCGACCTCGGCCTGGGCGATCGGCGCGAGCGCATCGGCCAAGGCGAGCAGATCGAGACTCTGAAGGTGGTCCATGACGTGCCGGCGGACGCTCTCGAGGTGCGCGGGCCAGGCCTGCTTCAAACACTTCAGACCGGCCGGGGTCAGGCATGCGAGCTGGCCGCGACCGTCTGCCACCGAACGCATCCGCTCGACCAGACCGCCCCGCTCCAGCCGCTCCACCACCCGGGTCAGCCCGCTCACCGAGATCGCCACATAGTTGGCGAGCTCACTCATGCGCAACGAACGCTCGGGAGCCTCGGACAGGTTCATCAGCACGGTGTACTCGGTGAGGGTCAGCCCCTCTGCCTGCATGAGGTCGGCATCGAGCACCCGCGGAATCACCACAACCGCACGCGCCAGAGCGCGCCAGGCCGCCTCCTCCTCCGGCGAGAACGGGGCAACCTTTCCAGCCGTCGTACGCCGATCGTCCATACCGTCGAGGCTAGCGTGCAGTTGCTTGACGTGGGCTGGACACCGCGCGCCGTGAGCAGGTTGGCCACCTGGTTGGCGGCATGATGCAGCTCCAAGTGGGTCATGCTCGCAGGGCCGCACACCAGAGCGATGCGATCTGGGTACGCCGCGGCGCTCCGTTCCATCAACGTGGCGAGGTTGTACGGGGGCATGTCTCGTCAGTCTCCTGGGTTCGGTTGGTTACGACGTCTAGCCGCGGAGGGCCGAGGCGAAGATCGCCGGGAGCTTGCCCCAGCTGGGCTTGGCTGCGAAGTAGGTCAGCCGCCGGGCCGTCACTGCGGCGGTGCGGTTGGTGACGAACCACGGTGGCCGCGGCGAGATCGCCATGACCCCGGTGAACACCGAGCGTGGGAACGGTCGGAACGGCCCTCGTACGACGGTGCGTTCGGTGTGTGCGAGCAGCAGGGCGTTGTGGACGATGCCGATGCCGCTCTGCGCGTCCTCGAGCGTGTGACCGGGGAAGGCTCCCCAGGTCGCGCGGGCGGTCAGGTAGCCGACGCCGGTCCAGGCGTTGATCGCGACGGTGCCGTACCGGAGCTCGGCCACTGCTCGGGTCAAGGTCTGTCCCAGCTGCCGGATCGTGCGCGGGTGGATGACGATGTTGGCGCCCAGGGTGCCCGCCAGCTGGTTGTTGGCGAAGTCGACGGCCGTGCCGAGGAACTCCTCGGCGTCACCGGGCAGGTGGGTGATCGCCAGCACCGGTCCGAAGTATTCGGTAGTGAAGGCCGCGTCACCGGCGGCCGGGACGTTATTCAACAGGATCCGCCGGCCGTCGCGGACCTCGGTGGCGTCAGGGTGCTCCTGGACGGCCGCGGCGCACCGCTCGTCGCTCCCCGGGTAGTAGGCCGCACGGCCGGACGCCTTCGCATAGGCCTGGTGGAGCGCCGCGAGGAAGTCGTCCTTCTGCGGCCAGTCCGCGCTCAGCACGAGCACCTGCGAGGCGATGCAGTTGTAGCCGTTGTTGTGGAGCTTCTGGGTGACGATGTGCTCGGCCTGGAACTCGAGGTCGCGCCGGGACCAGCGGCCGGGCACCACGATGGTCGGAGAGACCCCGCCGAGCTCGCTGGTGATCGGCTTGTCGAGCTGGACATTGCCACGCGCTTGGCGCGCCCGTCCCTCCTCACCGGGGCCGAACACGATTGCGTCGTGCGAATTCACGCTGCCCGTGATGTGCACGTGGTCGATGCCGGTGTGCGCCACGGCAGCGGACCCGACCTCGACGCCGCCGGTGATGATCCGCACCAGACCGAGCTCGATGAACCGGGCGAACACGTTCTCCAGGACCGGCAGCAGCGGGTCGGTGATCGGGTTGAGCTTGAGCAGGACGACGCGGTTGTGGGCGTAGAGCTCGTAGAGGGTGTCCAACGGGGCGATCGAGAAGATGTTGCCGGCGCCGAGGACGACGCCCACACCACCGCTCTCCCCCGGGGTCAGCTGCCCGAGCCCGGCCGCCTGCTCCAGCGTCTCCCTGCGTACGCCGGGGCGCGACCAGACCTCGGCGCTGAACCCGTTGAGGAGAAGTCGGTCGAACACGCTGTGGGGCAGCACTCGGACCGCCGTACGATCGCCCGGGGCCGGTGATGTGTGGAAGCCGTCGAGGGGGCTGTGACCCGACTCGAGTGCCGATAAGGAGGCTGACAGCGCGCCGATGCCGCTGAGCAGGGCGTAGGGGCCACTGAGCCACTCCTCCCCGGCAAGAGGTGAGCCGGCGGGCAGGCCCTTGATGTCGCAGGCGACGTCGATCCACTCCTGAGCGTGCCGCCGCGCGGCCTCACCGGTGGCGTCCAGGAGGTCACGGCGCTCGCGCAGGCTCAGGGTGGTCCACGTGTGGGCCCCGTGCCGGAGCTCCTCGACGAGGCTGTCGAGGGACATTCCGGAACCAGTTTCAGTAATCATCTTCAGACTTACCCTTCAATCGATCGAGCACTTCGATGTCCCTGCGCCTGCCCGGTAGGGCTGCGCTCAGGATCGTCATCCACTGGCGGCCGCCATGAGCTCGTCAAGACGTTCGGCGGGGAAACCAGGGCTCCGGTGTCTGTTGCGGCCGATCATCGTCGTGCTGGCGGCCAGCACATCGCCGCCACCGACCACGTCGGCTCATCGGCGTCCATCCTCATCGTCGCTGCTTCCTTCGGTCGTCGTGCCTAGGACCCGTCGGGCCGCTCCGCCAGGATCTCGTCGGCGGTCCGACGTCCCGATCGCACAGCGCCTTCCATGTAGCCGCTCCACTCGGTGGCGTACTCGGCACCGGCCCAGTGGATCCGGCCGATCGACTCACGGAGCACGGGTCCGTAGCTCGTCCAGACGCCGGGCCCGAAGCCGGCGCCGTAGCAGCCTCGGGTGAACTCCTCGGCGCTCCAGTCCTTCTCCAGGTAGTTGTCGGGCTTCAGGGCCTCCGCGCCGAAGTACCGCGCGAAGCACTTCAGCACCGCGTCTCGACGCTGTGGGGCGGACAGGCGCTGCCACCGTCGCGCCTCGCCTCCCTCGACGAAACCGAGCAGGACGCCGATCTCGGCCTCCGGCGGAGACACATCGAAGGTCACCTTGATCGGGCCGTTGTCGGAGATTGCCTGGCCGTTGAGGCCCTTGTCGCGCCAGAACGGCGTGGCGAAGCTCGCGAAACACTTGACCACGGTCCCCGCAGGGACACGCTGAGTCAGCTGATCGCGCCAAGCCGGGAGGACGGGGTCGTACTCCAGCCGCCCTGCCAGCGTCGGCGGAAGGGCGACGATGATGCGTCGTCCCGAGTAGACCTGGCCGTCCCTGGACGTCGCGGTCACGCCGTGGTCATGCTGGCCGACTCGGGCGACAGGCACCCCGAGGCGAACATCAAGGTCTGCGGCGAGGCGTTGCGAGACGAGCACCGACCCGCCGACGACCCTGTCCTTCTGCGCTCCCTTGTCGGTGGAGGCCAGGGTCTCCAGGTCGCCGTTGCTCGCGGTGTAGAAGAGCGTGTGGAGCAAGGACAGATCGGTCGAGTCCGCCGAGTAGAGGGCCTCGGCGAGGACGCGGAAGTACGAACGGCCGGACGACGTCCTCAGGTTGCGACGGACCCAGGACTCATACGTCTGGCCGTCGAGCTCGTCTGCTCTGGGGTGTGCCCAGGGCCGCTCCGGATCGACGCCACGAGCGAGCTTCTCGTACCGGGCGAGGCCCTGCGCCAGGTCGACGAGCGCGATCGGGTTCAGCTTCGGCGTCGCACCTTTCCTAGGAGGTAGGCGCGACTGCTTACCGCCGAGCTCCAGGACCAGTGTCCCGGCATCGTTCCAGGTCGGAAAGGTCGCCAGCCCCAGCTCCGAGACCAGCTTGTACATCTCGGTGTGGCCTTCACCCAGCCAGGTGCCGCCAAGTTCGATCGGGTGCCCATCCATGGTCCCGCCCTCGGTCCGGCCACCAACCCGATCCCGGGCTTCAAGGACCACGACGGACTTGCCGGCGGCGGTCAGCTTTCGGGCCGCACTCAAGCCGGCCAGTCCTGCTCCCACCACGATCACGTCAACATCGGACACCGCTTCACTCCTCGTATTCATTCAGTCGTATGACTGAGTTCAGACGATAGAACCGATTCCGGACTTGCACAAGGGGCGGCTACGACCCCACACGTACCCAGCGCACCCTCGCCTGGCAGCGCGTGTCGGTCAGGCGCGGTGGACTCCCGGCTGCCCGCCACCTATGCCCGCGACGGTGACCAGCATGTCGATCATTCCGGCCAGATCCTCCTGCGACCGAGCAGCATTGGGATCACAAACGTGCTGAAGGATAAGTCCGTCGATTCCGGCGACCACGAGCCGCGCAAGACGCGCGAAAGGCATCGCACACGTCTCCCCTGCGTTGCTGGCCGCCTGCTGACACCACTCAGCAACGACATTGGCGTAGCGCTCGTACTGCCACCGCGCCAAGCCTTCCTGCCCGGCCGCCCGGAGCGCGTAGGTCGTCAGCTCGTACTGCATGAGCTGCAGTCCGGTGTGCCCGGCCACAAGGCGGGACCAGAAGGTGCGGAGTCCGACTCGGATCGCGTTCTCGAGCCCGCCATGCAGATCCGCCGAGTCCTTGAGCACCTCGGCGATCTCTTCGACGACATCCTCGATGACTGCACGGAGCAGCGACTCCTTGTTGGGAAAGACGTACTGCATCGTCCCCAGGGGCACGCCGGCCTCCGCCGCGACCGCACGCAGCGACGTCTTCGCGACTCCATGCTGGGACAGCGCGATGCGGGCGGCTGCGATCAGCTGCCGTCGTCGGACTTCAGCTTCGAGATAGACCACTGGTTCCCTTCCTCTCAGTCAACTGACCGAAACTTTGCCACAGTCCCTTGCGGGATTGCTTCCTCGGTGCCTACGGTAACCACCTCACAGTCAGTCGCATGACTGAATTGGTCCCGTCGCGGAAGGAACCAGCGATGCCATCTCCGGAATCCACGAATTCTCGGAACCGACACCTCGATGAAGGTGCGATGGGCACGGCGGACATCGTGTTCTTCGTCTTGGCCGGCGTCTCCCCCATGGGCGTCGTCGTCGCCGTGCTCACGATCTCGGTGGCTCTGGGCAACGGCGCGGGCGTTCCGGGCGCCTACCTCGTCGCAGGGGTGATCCTGGCGCTCTTCAGCGCGGGATACGTGCGGATGAGCCGGCGCATCATCAACGTCGGTGGCTTCTACACCTTCGCTCGCGAAGGCTTGGGCGATCGCATCGGCGGCAGCACCGCATACGTCGCGCTCCTGGCCTACAACACGATCACGGTCGGTATCTTCGGAGCGCTCGTGTACTTCGGCGCCGAGGTGATGACCGAGCTCCTGGGCCTCACCGTCCCGTGGCAGGCCTTCGCAGTGGTCGCCTGCCTGGCCGTGGCGGCCCTGGCCTACTTCGAGGTCACCCTCAGTGCCAAGGTCCTCGGTGTCGCGCTCGGCCTTGAGGTGCTGGTGCTGCTCGGCTTCGACATCGCGGTCCTCCTCGAGAAGGGATTCCACGGCTTCTCCCTCGACGTCTTCAGCCCAGGCGTTGTCTTCGGTAGCGGATTCGGGATCAGCCTGATGCTCGCGTTCGGGTCGTACGTCGGATTCGAGGCCACCGCGCTGTACGGCGAAGAAGCGCGCAGTCCCCGACGCACCGTCCCGCGAGCGACGTACATCTCCTTGGGCCTGATCACCGTCTTCTACCTGATCACCACCTGGGCATCGATCTCGGCGTGGGGCGCTGATCAGGCGCAGTCAGCCGCCTTGGCCGCTGCGGGCGCCGGCACGCCGGAGACGTATCTCCTCGACAAGAGCACCGACCTCCTGGGTCAGGGCTATACCGACATCATCGGGATTCTGGTGATGACCAGTCTCTTCGCGGCCTTCCTCGCCTTCCACTGCAACACCGCTCGCTACCACGTGGCGCTGGCCCGCGACGGCCTTCTCCCGCGGGCCCTGGCCCGGACCCATCCCAGGTACGGATCTCCCGTCACCGCCAGCGGAGCGCAGCTGCTCCTGGTCGCCGTCGTCACCTTCGCCTTCACCCTCTCCGGCCAGCATCCCTATCTCGGCATGGGGCTCACCCTCTACGGGCTCGGCGTGCTCGGCATCGTCGCCCTCCAGGGCATCGCTGCCTTCTCGATCACGGGATTCTTCCTCCGTGAGCGCCAAGGCGAGTCGGTCGCCGGCGCGATCGTCGCCCCGGCCGTCGGTGGCCTCGGGCTGCTCGCGGGCCTGGTCCTGATGATCCGCAACTACCCG
Organism: Nocardioides sp. NPDC054178; assembly: GCF_055585005.1. NCBI lineage: Bacteria > Bacillati > Actinomycetota > Actinomycetes > Propionibacteriales > Nocardioidaceae > Nocardioides > Nocardioides sp. NPDC054178. Next base: position 249,904 of record NZ_JBVJKY010000003.1, on the reverse strand, counting down.
ACTCTCACCGGCCTAGATCTCGCTTGGGTCAACGCACTGCCCTGGACGCTGCTCGTCGCGGCGGTGATCGGCGCGCTGGCCGCAGGCCGCCTGTCAAGAACGCGGGTAGGTGCTGAAGACCACGCATCCCAGGCAAGTGCCCGTTCCCGAAGCTGACGTCGGCACGCGTTGCCACCGACCCGTCACCCACCCCAACCACTCAGAGGAGATCCTCGCGTGACCATCACGACCACTCCGCCCAGCGTGACCACGACTCCGGTCGCACGCCAGGCCGACGAGCTCTACACCGACGTCCTGAGCCCGGCCGACGTACGCGAGGTTCGTGCTCGCGTACGCGAGATGGCCGACCAGGTGGTCGCCCCTGCGGCCCACGCCATAGCGGAGGGCGACGAACAGGTCGAGGGCTTCCCGCGCGATGTCTTCGACGAGCTCGCCCGGCGTGGTCTGTATCGGATCCCGTTCGGCGAGGAGGTCGGCGGAGACGGGCTGGCTCACCCCGCGGCCGCGACGGCGGTCGCGGTCGAGGAGCTCGCCTACCACTCCAACAGCATCGCGGCGGTCTTCGACGTGCACTGCATCCTCGCCGGGAACGCGCTGCGGCACGGGACCGAGGCGCAGCAGCAGCGCTGGCTCCGCCCCCTGGTCTCCGGCGAGATCGTCGGCGCGTTCGCCACCAGCGAGCCCGCGGCGTCCAGCGACCTGTCACCGAGCGCGATCCAGACCCGAGCGTTCTGGGCGGGGGACGAGTGGATCCTGAACGGCACCAAGCGCTGGATCTCCAACTCCCCGGTCGCCGCCTTCATCGTCGTTCTCGCCGCGACCGAGGACGGCCTGACCACCTTCATCGTCCCCACCGACGCGCCGGGCGTGCACGTGGGCACTCCGGACCGCAAGATCGGCAACCGCGGACAGCTGACCGCCGACGTCACCCTCACCGACGTACGTCTCGACGACTCGGCCGTCCTCGGTGGACACAACCAGGGTCTACGGATCGCGCTGCAGACCCTGACGTACGGGCGGATCGGCATCGGCGCCGCCGGCGTCGGCATGGCCCAAGCGGCGTTCGACCAGATGGTCTGGCAGCTGCAGAACCGTCACGCCTTCGGCAAGCCGCTCGGCGCCAACCAGCACTGGCAGTTCCAGGTCGCCGAGTACGCGACACAGCTCGAGGTCGCCCGCACCACCTACCTCAAGGCGGCTCTCCGCTTCGACAGCGGCGTCGCGTTCCCAGAGCCCGAGGCGGCCATGGCGAAGCTGCTCGGCACGCGGCTCTCGGTGGACATCGCCAGGGATGCCGTGCAGATCTTCGGCGGCGCCGGGTTCACCCGGGAGCGCGGCGCGGACGGCGCCACCTCGGTCGTGTCCGCGATCTACCGCGACAGCAAGATCGGCGAGATCTACGAGGGCGCCAACGAGATCCAGAAGTGGGTCATCGCCCGTCGGGTCCTCGGCCGCGACATCACCGGTTGAGAGGGAGAACAACACCATGACGCAGCAGCCAGAGGACTTCCGGACCGCCACGGTCGCCGTGGTCGGCGCCGGGATGTCAGGTCTCATCGCCGCCCGCGCGCTCTATCGTCAGGGAGTCGAGGTCGTCGTCCTCGAGGCCGCCGATCGTGTCGGCGGCCGCATGTGGGCCGAGACCACCGCGCTGGGATCGCGCCTCGACATCGGCGGCCAGTGGGTGGGCCATGGTCACCACCGGTTCGAGGCACTCGCCGAGGAGCTGGGCGTGACCCTGTTCCAGATGGACACCCCCAAGCAGCCCGACTTCGTCCACGGTCACGCACGCATCGCGCCGCTGGCTCTGCCGCTGCTCGCATCGGCCGCCGCGCTCCTGCGCTGGGAGCTGGCCGCACGCGGGCGGAGCACGCCCCGTCGCTGGTCGAGCCTGACCTTGGCCGGCTGGCTGGACGAGAAGGTGCCGTCAGGCACCGCCAGGCGCGCGCTCGAGGTCATCGTCGCTGCCTCGACCTGCGCCGACACCGACACCTATTCCCTACGCTCCTTCATCGACGTGATCCGCTACCAGGGCGGGCTCACCGGAATGACGAAGACCAGAGGAGGCGCGCAGGACAGTCTCGTCGTAGAAGGCGCAGGCACCCTGACGGATCGGCTCGCCCAGGAGCTCGGCCCGCGGGTGCTCACCGACAGCAGGGTCACGCACATCCACCATGACGACGACGGCGCGACCATCCGTACGTCCGCCGGAGTCGTGCGCGCCGACAAGGTAATCGTCACGGTGCCACCGCCGATGACCGCCTCGATCACCTTCGAACCAGCGCTTCCCACCGCTCGCCGACAGCTCGTCGAGAACACGGTCATGGGCACGGTCTACAAGGCGATCGCGGTCTACGAACGGCCCTTCTGGCGCGACCGGCGACAGCACACCGAGTTCATCGTCCTCGACGAACCGGGCGCCGCGGTGTTCGACACCTCACCTCCGGACGGCCCAGGCCACCTCTGCATGCTCGTCCCTGGACGCGAGGCCCGCACATTCGACGCGCTCAGCGAGGACCAGCGGAGATCCACACTCCTCGAGACGCTCCGGCACCACCTCGGCGATCAGGTACTCCGGCCGGTGGGCTGGCACGAGAAGGCGTGGCACCTCGACGAGCACGTCGGTGGCGGCTACGCCGTGCTGCCGAAACCCGGGACCGAGGATGCGACCTTCCCGTTCCTCCACGCTCCCGTCGGTCCGCTCCACTGGGGCGGCACCGAGACCGCCTCCGAGCACGCCGGCTACATCGAGGGCGCCATCGAGTCCGGCGAGCGGGTCGCGAACGAAGTCCACATGGCTCTCAGGGGAGCGTGACGAGATGAAGTTCTCCGACTTCCGCGACGGTTTCCGCGCGGAGCTCGCGAACCGCGAGTTCGCACGGCGCGCCATGGCGATCCTCGCCTCTCGCACGGGTCACCTCGAGTCGAGCCCGTTCTGGCAGGCCTACCACCGGCTCGAGGAGCACAACGCTCCCCGCTTCCGCGATGCCGCAGAGCGCATGCACATCCGGATCACCAGTCATCGGCTCGCTCGCACCCGCGGCTGGGTGGTGGGACACCTCCCCACCCCGCTCCTCCCCGAGTTGCTGCGGTTCGCCTACCCCCGCACCATCGAGTACGCCGAAGATCTGCGGCGGCTCAGCGAGGCGGGCCCCGCGGCCGAGCGCGAATTCCTCGACTACATGGTCCGGCAGGAAGACCTTCAGGTGCAGATGATGCATGCCTCGTTGCGCAGGGAGTACGCCCAGATCACAGAAATGATCGACTCTTTCCTGGCGCGTGAAGGCCGATAACGCCGTCCGCACAGAGCACGAACTCTGTGTTCGACCATCGAGGACGCCACCGCAGACGCTCGCGCAGCTGCAGGCCAGACAAACATCCGCCCGTGACCAGAAGAAGGTCACGGGCGGATGCTCGGATGATCCGTCTACAGGTACTGACCCGTGTTGGAGACCTGCTCGATCGAACGGCCGGGCTCGGTGCCCTGCTTGCCGGTGATGAGCGTGCGGATGAAGACGATCCGCTCGCCCTTCTTGCCGGAGATGCGGGCCCAGTCGTCGGGGTTGGTGGTGTTGGGGAGGTCCTCGTTCTCCTTGAACTCGTCCACGCAGGCCTGGAGCAGGTGCTGCACCCGCAGGCCCTTCTGGCCGGAGTCCTCGCCGGAGTCCAGGAAGGACTTGATGGCCATCTTCTTGGCCCGGTCGACGATGTTCTGGATCATCGCGCCGGAGTTGAAGTCCTTGAAGTAGAGGATCTCCTTGTCACCGTTGGCGTAGGTGACCTCCAGGAAGCGGTTCTCCTCGGACTCCGTGTACATCCGCTCGACGACCGTGCGGATCAGCTCGTCGACGGTGGCCTGCTTGTCGCCGTTGAACTCGCCCACGTCGGTCGGGTGCAGCGGCAGGTCGGGGACCAGGTACTTCGAGAAGATGTCACGAGCACCCTCGGCGTCGGGGCGCTCGATCTTGATCTTCACGTCCAGACGGCCCGGGCGCAGGATCGCCGGGTCGATCATGTCCTCACGGTTGGAGGCACCGATCACCAGCACGTTCTCCAGAGCCTCGACACCGTCGATCTCGGAGAGGAGCTGCGGGACGATGGTGTTCTCCACGTCGGAGGAGACACCGGTGCCGCGCGTACGGAACAGCGAGTCCATCTCGTCGAAGAAGACGATCACCGGGGTGCCGGCCGCGGCCTTCTCACGAGCCCGCTGGAAGACCAGGCGGATGTGGCGCTCGGTCTCACCGACGTACTTGTTGAGGAGCTCGGGACCCTTGATGTTCAGGAAGTAGGACTTGCCGTCCGCTCCCGTCTTCGCGGCGACCTTCTTCGCGAGGCTGTTGGCCACAGCCTTCGCGATCAGGGTCTTGCCACAGCCCGGAGGACCGTAGAGCAGCACACCCTTGGGCGGCTTGAGCTGGTGCTCGATGAAGAGGTCGGGGTAGAGGTAGGGCAGCTCGACCGCGTCCTGGATCTGCTCGATCTGGCCGGCGAGGCCACCGATCGACTCGTAGGAGATGTCGGGCACCTCCTCCAGCACGAGCTCCTCGACCTCGGACTTCGGCACCTTCTCGTAGACATAGCCCGATCGTGGTTCGAGCAGCAACGAGTCACCCGCGCGGATCGCGTCCTGCAGGAGCGGCTCGGCGAGGCGCACGACCCGCTCCTCGTCGGCGTTGGCGATCACCAGGGCGCGCTCACCGTCGGCGAGCAGCTCCTTGAACATCACCACTTCGCCGACCTTCTCGAACTCCATCGCGGCCACGACGTTGAGCGCCTCGTTGAGCATGACCTCCTGGCCATAGCGCAGCTCGTCGAGGTCGACGTTGGGCGATGCGGTCACCCGGAGCTTGCGCCCACCGGTGAAGACATCGATCGAGTCGTCCTCGTTGCGCTCGATGAAGGTGCCGAAACCAGCGGGCGGCTGTGCCAGCCGGTCGACCTCCTCCTTGAGCTTGATGATCTGGTCACGGGCATCCCGAAGCGTCACGGTGAGTCGCTCGTTCTGCGACGTCACGGCGGCCAGGGAGCGCTGCGCGTCAGCGAGCCGCGCCTCCAGGCCACGCGAAGATCCGGGCATCTCGGTCAGTCTGTGCCGCAGGTCGGTCACCTCAGCTTCGAGGAAACGGACATGACTCTCGAGCTCCTCGGGGCTGCGCCCCTCGGAATGGAATCCATCGGATGTCGACATCAGCACACCTCCTCTACTCCCACGACCCTACAAGGGTGAGGGGCAGGAGCGGAGAAGGATTTACCGGTGTTGGACACTATTCGGTCGACTTCGGCCGAGTTCGTGTCGACCCGTGGCACGCCGGAAACACACAGTGCCGCGGAGCACGCTCAGTCCAGCTCGGCGCCGTCCTCCGGCGCGGCGCCGGGAACGACCTCAGCGACGGGCTCGGGGGCCGGCATGTCGGCCGGCCGCGGACCCGTGTAGTCAGGTCCGTACGCCCCGGGGGCAGGTCGACGCGTCTTGCGCGGCGCGCGCTCGCCCGGTGCCAGCCGCCGGGCCGTCACCAGGAAGGCGGTGTGGCCGATCATCTTGTGGCCTGGCCGGACCGCGAGGCCCTCGACGTGCCAGTCGCGCACCAGCGACTCCCACGCCTGCGGCTCGGTGAACCCGCCGTGGGCGCGGACCGTCTCGACGAAGCGGGACAGCTGGGTGGTGGTCGCGACGTAGGCGCAGACCATGCCGCCGGGGTAGAGCGCCTCGGCCGCCGCGTCGACGCACTCCCACGGAGCGAGCATGTCGAGGATCAGCCGGTCGCAGCGGATCTGCTGGCGCGGCAGCTCCTCCTGGAGGTCTCCCAGGTTGAGCGACCAGCTCGGGTGGGACTCCCCTGCCGGCGTACCGAAGAACTGGTCGACGTTCTTGCGGGCGACCTCGGCGAACTCCTCGCGGCGCTCGAAGGAGGTGACCTTGCCGAACGGGCCGACCGCGCGCAGGAGCGAGCAGGTCAGGGCGCCGGAGCCGACCCCGGCCTCCACCACGGAGGCACCCGGGAAGATGTCGGCCATCGCGACGATCTGGGCGGCGTCCTTGGGGTAGACCACCGCGGCACCGCGCGGCATCGAGACCACGAACTCCGACAGGAGCGGGCGGAAGACCAGGTACTCCCCGCCGGTCGAGGCGGTGACCGTGAAGCCCTCCTCGCGGCCGATCAGCTCGTCGTGGTCGATGTGGCCCTTGTTGGAGAAGAAGCGCTTGCCGGCGACGAGCTCGAAGTTGTGGCGGCGACCCTTGGTGTCGGTCAGCCGCACCCACTCGCCCTCGCGAAGCGGCCCGCGGTGAACGCCCGCTCGGGCCTCGGCCGGAATGTCTGGAATATCAGCGCTTGACACCCGCCGAGGCTACCCGTTCTCCCGGCCAACCCGGCAAACCGCGATCGCTCACGCCCCCGCGCGGAACGCCGCGTCGACGTCGGAGGTGACCAGGACGCCGTAGATCGAGCCGTCGGGCTCGACCAGGAGGTATTCGGGTGCCGGGGTCTTCGAGATCGCCTGGATCAGGGCCTCCCCGTCGATGTCGGCCGGCAGGGTGAGGCCGTCCTCGAGCCGACGGGTGACCGTCGAGGTCGCCATCCACGGGCGGCGGTCCTCCGGGGTCGCCAGCAGCGCGCCCTCGTGGACCAGGCCGATCGGCTCGCCGCCGCTGGTCACGGTGACGATGCTGCCGGCCTCGGCCTCCTGGGCGCGGCGCACGGCCTCGGCCAGGGGCAGGTCGGCGGGCACGGCCAGGGTGCGGCGGGCCAGGTCGCGGGCGACGAGGAGCGGGAGCCGCATGCGCGCCCTGGCCGACATGATCGCCGCGGAGGCACCGCTCCAGAGGAAGACACCGAGGATGACCGCCACGATGTAGCTCGTGAGGCGGGGCTCGACACCGAGGATCTGGCCCTGGATGAAGGGCCACAGCAGCACGACGACCGCGAGCACCCGGCCGGCCCAGCCGGCGACGATGCTGCCGCGGTTGATGTTGCCGGTCGCGCTCCACACGCCCGCCTTCAGCAACCGGCCACCATCGAGGGGCAGGCCGGGGACGAGGTTGAGCACCCCCACGAAGAGGTTGGTGATCCACAGCCCGGTGACGAACATCCCGATCAGGCCGCCGGGGGTGAGGAAGGAGACACCGAACGCGGCCGCGGCGACGGCGAGCGAGGCCAGCGGCCCGACCACGGCGATCCAGAACTCGTGAGCGGGCTTCTTCGCCTCGCTCTCCACCGCGGTCGCTCCTCCGAGGAAGTGGAGCATGATCACGCCCACGGGGTAGCCCAGACGCTTGGCGACCACCGCGTGGGCCGCCTCGTGCAGCAGCACCGCGCCGTAGAGGACGATCGCGAAGGCGAAGCCCGCGACGTACGCCAACCAGCCCAGGCCCGGCTCCACGGTCTCGATCTCCGGCGCCATCCACCAGGCGATCAGCGCCGCGATGAGGAACCAGGACGGGGTCACCAGGACGTCACTGCCAGCGACGGAGCCGACCTTGATCGTGCCCGGGACCCGGGAGGTGGGCGCCGGCTCTTCGACCGGCTTGTCGCCGCCGGGGCGTGGGTCAGGGTCAGCCACATCCCGAGCGTACTTGAGCGGCGGTTGTCAGGTGGTGCCGACCCGGATTGTCGGTGCTTGCGAATAGTCTCGACATCCATGAGCACCTCACCTGCCGAATCGCTGTCGACACCGGTCGACGGCGTCAACGTGCTGGGGTCGCTCTCACCGAGCCGCGCGAGCGACTTCACCTCGTGCCCGCTGCTCTACCGGTTCCGCACGATCGACCGGCTGCCCGAGCCGCCCTCGGAGGCGGCCGCCCGCGGCACCGTGGTGCACAAGGTGCTCGAGGACCTCTTCGACCTGCCCGCGCCCGAGCGCACGCCGCGGCAGGCGAGGTCGATGGTGGAGCAGGCGTGGGAGGACGTACGCAGCCTGGACCCGGCGCTGGCGACGCTGTTCACCTCCGAGGCCGACGAGGCGCAGGAGAGCTGGCTGGAGTCGTGCCGGCAGGTGCTGCGGCGCTACTTCGACCTGGAGGACCCGCGCCGGCTGGAGCCTGCCGAGCGCGAGCACTACGTCGAGGCGCTGCTCGACTCCAAGCTGCTGCTGCGAGGGTTCATCGACCGTGTCGACGTCGCCGCCGACGGCCGGATCCGGGTGGTCGACTACAAGAGCGGCCGCGTGCCGAGTGAGGCGTACGAGGCGAAGGCGCTGTTCCAGCTCAAGTTCTACGCCCTGGTGATCTGGCGGACCCGAGGCGTGGTGCCGGCGATGCTGCAGCTGATCTATCTCGGCTCGGGCGACATCCTGCGCTACGTGCCCGACGAGGCCGACCTGCTGGCGACCGAGCGCAAGGCCGAGGCGATCTGGCGAGCCATCCGCACCGCCCAGGAGACCGGGGAGTGGCAGCCGAGCCCGGGGAAGCTGTGCGGCTGGTGTGCCCACAAGTCGCTGTGCCCCGCCTTCGGCGGCACTCCTCCCCCGCTTCCGGCGACCTCGGGCCCCGTCGCGGCGGGCGACGACCTCGATCTCGACTAGGGTCCTAGGCGCGTCTACCAGGATCGGCCGGTTGCGGGAGTTATCGTCGCGACGAATGTGACGGATGCGCTCGGCTGAGGAGGTGCGGCTGCTCGTGGGCTCGACGGACTCGACCAGCGCGAGCGCGACCTCGTCTCGGCACCGTCCCGACATCCAGGGGCTGCGCGCCATCGCGGTGCTCGCGGTCGTCGCGCTGCACGTCGGCTTCGGGTCGCTGACCGGTGGTTTCGTCGGGGTCGACGTCTTCTTCGCGATCTCGGGCTTCCTGATCACCCAGCAGCTGATGCGCCAGGTCCGCACCGAGGGCCGGGTCAGCCTGCTCGGCTTCTACGCGCGCAGGGCCCGCCGGATCCTGCCGGCCGCGACCCTGGTGCTGCTCGCCACGGTCGTCTACGCGGCCTTCTTCCTCGGTTTCGTACGCACCCGGGAGATCGCTCTCGACGCGCTGTGGTCGGCGGCGTTCGCCGCCAACTTCCGGTTCGCGTCGCTGGAGACCGACTACTTCTCGGCAGCGCTGCCGCCCTCGCCGCTGCAGCACTTCTGGTCGCTCGCGGTCGAGGAGCAGTTCTACCTGGTCTGGCCGCTGATGATCCTGGGCTGCCTGTGGGCGATGAAGTGGCGCGGCCGGAGGGCCCCGACGGAAGCCCCTGCCAACCCCGATCTCCGTGGACGCCGACGGGTGCTGGTCATCGCGCTCGGCGTCGTCATCGTGGCCTCGCTGCTGGCCTCGGCGGTGCTGACCCGGACCAGCCCGGAGGCGGCGTACTTCTCCCCGTTCACCCGTGCCTGGGAGCTCGGGCTGGGCGCGATCGCGGCGATCGCGTTCCGTGACGACGGGCCACAGGACGCCACCGCGCGGTGGCGGGCGCAGGTGCTCTCCGCGTTCGGGATGTTCTTCATCGTCTGCGCCTGCCTGCAGTTCAACGACGCGACCCCGTTCCCGGGCACCCCGGCGCTGGTGCCGGTCCTCGGCAGCGTCTTCATCATCGTGGCCGGCACGCTGTGGCACGGCCCGACGGTGGTCGGCCGGCTGCTGTCGGTGCCGCCGCTGCAGGTCGTCGGCAACTGGTCCTACTCGCTCTACCTGTGGCACTTCCCGGTGCTCGTCCTGGCCGAGCTGCAGCTCGGCCGCGAGCTGCACTGGTGGGAGCAGGTGCTCCTGGTGGCGCTGGCGTTGGTGCTGGCGGGACTCTCCTACCACTACGTCGAGCAGCCGTTCCGGCGCGGCATCCTGTGGCGGCGCCCGGCGTTCGGTCGAGCCGCCACGCTGGGGCCGGTGGCGCTCTACCCGCTGAGCATCACCCTGGTCGCGGTGACCTGCTTCGGCGCCAACACCTACGCCACCGGGACCGCGCGCGACGGCTACCAGCCGGCGATCACGCTGGCCGAGGCCGACTCCTCCGGGTCCGCCGGACCGCCCAAGCAACCCGACCGGCCCGCGTCCAGCGCAGCACCACCTGCCGCCAAGGCACAGGAGCCCGACCCGCTCCCGGCGCTGCTGAAGGCCTCGGTGCTCGCGGCCCGCAAGAACCAGGCGATCCCCACCAACCTCAAGCCGGGTCTGACCAGCCTCTCCGACGACGTCGAGTCGGTCGGTGAGTGCAACTACTACGCCACGAACGTGCGCAAGCTCTGCCCTCGCGGTGACGAGGACGCCGAGAAGACGATCGTGGTCATCGGCGACTCCCACGCCCGCCACTGGACGCCCGCGGTCGAGGAGATCGCCGAGCGCTCCGGCTACCGCGCCTACATGCTGGCGATGCCGCAGTGCACCGTCTCGCTGGTCACGCCCGACAAGATCGACAGCACCGAGCCGATGACATCGTGCGACGACTTCCACGACTTCATGCTCTCCTCGGTCAAGAAGCTCCGCCCCGACCTGCTGCTCATCTCCTCGCGCCCGATCAGTGCCGCCTACCACGACTCCTCGGGACGGCACACCGACCGCACCGACGTACGCCGCGCCGTCTACCGCGGCTACCAGCGGCTGCTGGCCCAGGTGAAGCCCGCCGCCAAGCGCACGGTGTGGCTGCGCGACGTACCGGCGCTCGAGTTCGACCCGGCCACGTGCCTGAGCAGCAACAAGACGCTCGCGCCCTGCACCTACAAGCCGCTCGAGAGCCAGCAGGACGGCGCCGACCTGCAGATGCAGGCGGCCAAGTCGGCGCGCGTCGAGACCGTCGACCTGGACGACCTCTTCTGTGACAGCGTCGGCATCTGCACCACCGTCGTCGGCGACACGATCACCCACCGCGACGGCCACCACCTCACCGCGACCTACTCCAAGGAGCTCGGTCGCACCCTGGGCGAGCGCCTCGAGGTCTGGTGAGGCTCACCCGGCGTCGGGCTCCGGTGGTGCTTCCGCGCCGTCGCGCTCGTCCCGGTCGGCCCACTCCAGCAGCGGCTCGATCGAGAACGGATGGTCGTCGATGTCGGCGTGCAGGTCACCGATCTCCGCGAACCGGGCCGGCACCGTACGCATCGTGAACTCGCGCGGGTCGACGTCCTTGGTCTCCTCCCAGGTGATCGGGGTGGAGACCCGGCCGTCGGCGACGCCGCGGATCGAGTAGGCGCAGGCGATGGTGTGGTCCCTGGTGTTCTGGTTGAAGTCGACGAAGAGCTGCGCCGGGTCTCGGTCCTTGCGCCACCAGGCGGTGGTGACCAGCTTCGGTGCCCGGCGCTCGACCTCACGGGCGAAGGCGTGCGCGGCGCGGCGTACGTCACCGAAGCCGTGCTCGGCCGGGATCCGCACATATACGTGCATCCCCGAGCCGCCGCTCGTCTTCGGGTAGCCGACCGCGCCCAGCTCGTCGAGGAGCTCGCGGACGACGCCTGCCACCGTCTGCACGGTCGAGAACGGGCACTCGGGACCGGGATCGAGGTCGATGCGCCACTCGTCGGGCTTCTCGGTGTCCTCGCGGCGGCTGTTCCAGGGGTGGAACTCGACCGTCGACATCTGCACGGCCCAGATCACCGCGCCAAGCTCGGTCACGCAGAGCTCGTCGGCGGTGCGACCCCAGCGCGGGAAGTAGAGGCGTACGGTCTCGACCCAGTCGGGAGCGCCCTGGGGCAGCCGCTTCTGGTGCACCTTCGGGCCCGCCAGACCCTTGGGGAACCGGTGCAGCATGCACGGCCGCTCCCACAGCGCGTTGACGATGCCCGGACCGACGGCGAGGTAGTACTGCGCCACGTCGAGCTTGGTCGCACCCGTCTGTGGGAAGTAGACCCGGTCGGGGTTGGAGATCCTGACGACGCGGTTGTCGACCTCTATCTCCACCGACGGCGATGCCTTGGCCATGCCCGCCAGCGTAGGCGCTGAGATGATGTGGTGAAACGAAACTCGCTCATCCGGATCCTCACGGGGGTGTCACGTGGACCTCGCGCCGAGGCGTCGAAGGGATGTGAGCACATCGACCGCGAGGACTTCCACCGAGGAATTCGCCGACTTCGTCCATGCGACGGGCGGCGCGCTCTACCGCACCGCGCTGCTGCTGACGGGTGACCATCACCTGGCCGAGGACCTGACCCAGACGACGTACGCCCGGGTCTTCGCGTCCTGGCGGCGGGTCAGCAGGGCGGACAACCCGGTGGCCTACGCACGACGTGTGCTCCTCAACGGATTCATCTCCCACCGACGGCTGCGGCGCAACGCCGAGACGCCGACCTCGACGCTGCCGGACGATCCGGGCAGCGATGCCGACCCCAGCGCCCGGATCGACCTGCTTGCCGCCCTGCAGCGGCTGTCGCCGACCGACCGGGCTGTGCTCGTCGCGCGCTACTGGGAGGACCGATCCGTGTCCCAGACCGCTGCCGACCTCGGGCTGACCGAGACGGCGGTCCGCACCCGCTCGAAGCGTGCCCTGGAACGGCTGCGCCCGCTGGTTGCGGACATCTTCCCGGAGAGGACCACCCGATGAACGACCCGATGGACAACCCAGGGACCGGCTTCCGTACGGCGCTGCACGAGCGTGTCGGCGGCCAGCACCCCGACTATGCCCGGCTCTCGGCCGGCGCGATCAGCGCGGGCTCCCGCATCCGACGCCGGCGACGCGTTGCCGTCAGCGTCGGCGCTGCCGCCGCCGTCGGTGCCTTCGCCGCGGGCGGGCTCGGGCTCTCCCAGCTCCTGAGCACGACCGCGGTCGACCAGGCACCGCTCGGCGCGGCCGGCGCGCCGTCGGCCTCGCCGTCGACGGCTCCGCTCGCCTCCGGGCAGAGCCTCGACCTCAGGGAGGGTGTCACGGGACAGGTCGTCACCAACGAGGAGGCGATGACGATGGACATCACGGTGCAGGCGGTCAGCGGTCCACGGGGTTCCGGGGACGGCTTCACCATCGTCCTCTCCGGGCCGGCCGACGCGGTCGAGCAGACCTGGAGCGACGACACGCTTCTCGAGGACTACCCGGGCGTGAGGATCGCCACCCACGGTTCGCGCCAGGGGCTCGTCGACACGGCTCCGCTCGAGCCGCCGGCCGGTTGGACGTGCGAGTGGTACCTGCCCGACGACAAGGCCTCCTGCACGTCCGAGGACGGCGGGGTGGCCGGCCTGGTGATCCGCCCGGCGAAGGAGCACCAGGAGTGGAGCACGAACCCCGAGAAGGCCGGTCCCGGCTCGGGCGCCTACCTCACCGAGGTCCACGGCGACATCTTCATCACCGTGCAGAGCGGGCAGGGCACGACCGACGCCGAGCTCCAGGCGCTCGCCGGATCGCTCCGCTGGGTCGACTGAGCGGCCTCTACGGGGTGCGTCGCAGCAGCGCCAGGAACATCGCGTCGGTGCCGTGGCGGTGCGGCCACAGCTGCACGGTGCCGTCGATCGGTCCGGCGCTGTCGGGTACGTCGCCGACCGTGGCCGAGAGGGGCTCGAGGGTGACGTCGGACCGGCCCTCGAGCACGGCCTGCACCACCCCCTTCGTCTCGGCGAGCACGGGTGAGCAGGTCGCGTAGAGCACCACCCCTCCCGGCCGGGTCAGGTCGATCGCCCGGTCGAGGAGGGAGCGCTGCAGGCCGACGAGTACGTCGAGGTCCGCCGTCGCCCGGCGCCACCGTGCCTCCGGCCTGCGGCGCAGTGCGCCCAGGCCGGTGCACGGGGCGTCGACGAGGACCCGGTCGAACGTCGCGTCCTTGAACGGCGGCCTGGTGCCGTCGCCGGCCACGACTCCTGCGGACCCGTCCACCTGCGAGCCCGAAGACCGCTCGGTCAGGTTGGCGAGGACGAGTCCGGCGCGGTGCGGCTGACGCTCGTTGGCAACCAGCGCGGCACCCCGCTGTGCGGCGAGAGCGGCCAGCAGCGCCGACTTCCCACCCGGGCCGGCACACAGGTCCAGCCACGACTCCGCCCGGTCGTCGGAAGAGTCGACGTCCGCTTCGGCCAGCGCGATGGCGACCAGCTGCGATCCCTCGTCCTGCACGCCGGCGCGCCCCTCGGCGACGGCGGTGATCCCGGCCGGTGAGCCGGAGTCGAGCGTGACCCCGTAGGGCGAGAAGGGCGTGGGCACGCCACCGAGCTCGTCGACCGTCGCCCGCCCCGGACGGGCGACCAGCGTGACCGACGGCGGCACGTTGTCGGCTTCGAGCAGCGCGTCGACCTGGTCGCGACCGACCGCCTCGGCGAGCCGCTCGACCACCCAGCGCGGGTGGCTGAAGGCGACCGCGGCCCAGCCGTCGTGGTCCTTCTCGCGCGCGGGGGCCACCTCGGCGACCCACTCCTCGAGCGGCTTGCGGGTGACCTTGCGCAGGACCGCGTTCACGAACCCCGCCGGCCCCTGGCCGACCTTGGCGCGGGTCAGGTCGACGCTGGTCGAGATCGCGGCATGGTCGGGCACCCGCATGGAGAGCACCTGGTGAGCCCCCAGCCGCAGCACGTCGAGCACCTTCGCCTCGACCTTGGCCAGCGGCCGGTCGATGCAGGCGGCCAGCACGGCGTCGTAGGTCCCCTGCTGCCGCAGCGTCCCCGAGGCCAGCTCGGTGGCGAAGGCCGCGTCGCGACCTTCCAGCCCGAGACGGCCGAGGACGTGGGGCAGCACCAGGTTGGCGTACGCCTCGTCGACCCGCACCGCCTTGAGCACCTCGAACGCGGCGAGCCGAGCCGGATCGACGGGCTTGGTGGCGCCCCGCGGCTTCCCCTGCGGTCGCCGGCCGGCCCCGGGACGCCTGCCCGGCTGTGCCCTATTCGAAGGCGACACCGGACTCCAGACGTACGCCGCGGGCCCAGTCCGCGGCCGGCATCTCCTTCTTGCCGAAGGCCTTGACCCGGCCGAGCCGGACGGCCGTGGTGCCGGTGCCGACCAGGACCTCGTTCTTGCGGACGACCAGCTCGCCGGGAGCCACCTCGTCCTCGGTCACCGTGACCGGGCCGACCTTGAACCGCTCTGCGTCGAGCAAGGTCCAGGCGCCCGGCGCCGGGGTGCAGGCACGGACCTGCCGGTCGATCGCCACGGCGTTCTGCGTCCAGTCGATCCGGGCGTCCTCGACCGTGATCTTGTCGGCGTAGGAGACTCCCTCGGCGGGCTGCTCGCGCGCCTCCAGGGAGCCGTCCTCGATCCCGTCGAGCGTGGAGACCAGCAGCTTGGCCCCACCCTCGGTGAGCTTCTCGAAGAGCGACCCGGCCGTCTCGTCCGGCGCCAGTGCCTGGGTCATGGTGCCGAAGACCGGGCCGGCGTCCATCGCCTTCACGATCCGGAAGGTGGTGGCTCCGGAGATCTCCTCGCCGGCCCAGACCGCGCGCTGCACCGGGGCGGCGCCGCGGTAGGCGGGCAGGAGCGAGAAGTGCAGGTTGACCCAGCCGTGGGTCGGGATGTCGAGGGCCGACTGCGGCAGCATCGCGCCGTAGGCGACCACCGGGCAGCACTCGGGCTCCAGCGCCTTGAGGGCGGCCTGGAAATCGGGCTCGCGGGGGTGCTCCGGCTTGAGCACCGGCACCCCCAGCTCCTCGGCCCGCTGGGCCACCGGCGAGGGCACCAGCCGCTTGCTGCGCCCCTGGGCGGCATCGGGGCGGGTGACGACGCCGACCAGCTCATGACGGGACGCGGCGATCGCGTCCAGGGAGGGGACGGCGACCTCGGGCGTACCGGCGAAGACGACCCTCATCAGAACCCGAACCCGTTCGTCGCGTGCGGCGAGATCTTCACGGTCGGCTTCTCCAGGCCGAACCACTCCGACTCCCGGATCTCCTTCATCGCCGCCTTGCGCGCGGCCTCGTCGAGCCGGTCGATGAAGAGGATGCCGTCGAGGTGGTCGGTCTCGTGCTGGATGGCGCGGGCGAGCAGCTCGGAGCCCTCGATCGTGACCGGCTCACCGTGCATGTCGAAGCCCCTGGCCACCACCGTCAGCGCGCGGCGGCAGTCGAAGGTGATGTCGGGCAGCGACAGGCAGCCCTCTCCCCCGTCCTGGGTCTCCTCCGACAGCGTCAGGTCGGGGTTGATCAGGTGACCCACCTGGCCGTCGACGTACCAGGTGAAGACCCGCAGGCTCACGCCGATCTGGGGAGCGGCCAGCCCGGCGCCGGGCGCCTCCAGCATGGTGTCGGTCAGGTCGGCAACGAGCTTGTGCAGCTCCTTGTCGAAGTCGACGACCTCGATCGCTGGCTTGCGCAGCACGGGGTCGCCGAAGAGTCGGATGGGCTGGACTGCCACTGTTCTCCTAGGTGGTCGAGCTTGTCGGGACCACAATACGTGGGCTGAGCCCGGGTCAGAGCGTCGGCGGATCCACCTGGACCCGCACCGGGTCGAGCTTGCGCGCCGACCGCACCCGCTGCAGCTCGCCGAGCGCCTCGGTGAGCTTGGTGCCGAGGGATCTCGGCACGCGCACGACCGCGCGCAGCCGCGGCTCCCCGGTCGAGGTGGGATCGGCCGGGACCGGACCGAGCACTTCGGCTCCCGGCGGCAGCGCCAGCAGCGTCAGCGCGTCGTCGAGGGCTCCGGGGGTGCCGGTGATGGTCGCCAGCCGCGAGGCCGGTGGGAGGTGAGCCTCCTGCCGCGCGGCCGCCTCGCGCTGGGCGAACCCGGGCTGATCCCAGCGCACCAGCGCCTGCAGCACCGGCAACGCCGGGTCGCCGACGACCAGCACCCGCCCACCGGGCCGCACCAGTCCGGCGGCGTTGCTCCAGCGGCGCAGCGCCTCCTCGTCCGTACGCAGATCCGGCCGCCCCAGCAGCAGCCAGGTGTCGAGGAGCAGCACCGCGGCATAGCCGCCGTCGGCGACCGGCTCCGCACCGATGGTCGCGACCACGATCGCCGGCGTGCCCGGCACCGTCTGCCTGACCGCACCCGCCGAGGAGGTCACCACCCGCACCCCGGCGAAGGAGCGGCCCATCTCCTCGGCCGTGCGCGCCTCCCCGATGATCGGCGCCCTCAGCCCGAACCCGCCGCAGGATCCGCACGACCACGCCGCCTCGACGTCACCGCACCAGCCGCAGGTCGGTGGCGCGGCCGGTCCGCCGAGCTGCAGCGGCCCCTGGCAGGCCGAGCACCTGGCCGGCGTACGGCATCGGTCGCAGGCCAGCGAGGCGGCATATCCGCGGCGTGGCGTCTGCAGCAGGACAGGGCCGGTGGCGAGCGCGGCCCGGATGATCTCGTGGGCCTCGCGCGGCACCCGGGAGGCGCGGGTGAGCGGGTCCTTCTCGAGGTCGAAGTCGGTGTCACCGGTGATCTCGATGCTCACCCGCTCACGGGCCAGGGCCCGGGTCGGGCGGATCTCCTGCGCCCAGCCGGTCTCGGCGAGGAACCCGGCCTCCACCGTCCGCGCGAAGCCACCCACGAGCGCGGCCGCCTGCTCCTGCTCGGCCCGCAGCAGCAGTACGTCACGGGCATGGGGATAGGGCGAGCGCTGCTCGGCGAGCAGGTCGTCGCCGTCGTCCCAGACCACCACGAGCCCCAGGTCGTGCACCGGCGCGAAGGCCGCGGCCCGGGTGCCGATCGCCACCTTCACCGCGCCCCGAGCCACCCGCAGGAACTCCCGGTAGCGCGAGGCCGGCCCGGCGTCGGCGGCCAGCACGGCATGCTGTCCCTCCCCCAGCACCTTCGTCATCGCGGTGTCGAGGCGGGCGAGGTCCTTCCAGTCGGGCACCACGACCAGCGCGCCCCGTCCGGAGGCCAGCGTCGCCGCGGTGGCGTGAGCGATCAGGTCGGCGTGGTCGGTGCCGGCCGCGGCGTGCCAGACCGCGCGCGGCCCGCCGCCGGAGGCGAGGTGTCGTAGGAACGCGGCCGCCGGCTCATGACCGGCCCAGGCCGCCGTCGCGGCAGCGGCGTCGAACGGCCGCCGGACCGGGGCGGGTGCCGAGGGCTCCTTCTCGGTGGATGCGTGCCGGGGCGGGATCGCCAGCCGCAGCACATCGGCGCGGGCTCCCGCGTAGCGCCGGGCGACCGACTCGCTCAGCGCGGCCACCTGCGGGGTCAGCACCGCCTCGGGGCTGACGACCCGCTTGAGCGGCTGCAGGTTCGCGTGCTCGGAGGCCTCCGCCCGCGCCACGACGAAGCCGTCGACATCCTTGGGGCCGAACCGCACCTTCACCCGGACCCCGGGCTGTGCCTCCTCGGCCATCGCGGCCGGGACCGCATAGTCGAAGGGCCGGTCCAGGTGGGCCATCGGCAGGTCGACCAGGACCTTGGCGACAGGGTCGACCTCGGCGATCGAGGCCTCCGCGGCCTTCCGCGCCCGCGTGGCCGCGGCCTTCGCCCGGCCTTCCTTGACCCGGTCACGAACCAGCCCGGGCAGCTCCAGCTCGGCTGCCCCGGCTGCCTCCTGCGGTCCCCGGCTCACAACCGATATTCCTACCAGCCCGCGCCCACATCCGAGCCTCGCCCGGCGCTTGCGCCGGGCGAACGCGAGGAGATCGAGCGAGCGAAGCGGGTCGAGATCGACATGGACGCCGGCTCGTCCTGACCACAAACCACGCCGAGTCGGCGCGTTTTAACGCGCCGACTCGGCAAATGGAAGGTGCGGTCCCTCAGGCGCCGGCGGCCGCCTTGAGGGCGTCGGCGCGGTCGGTGCGCTCCCAGGTGAACTCGGGGAGCTCGCGGCCGAAGTGACCGTACGCAGCGGTCTTGGCGTAGATCGGGCGGAGCAGGTCGAGGTCGCGAAGGATCGCGGCCGGGCGGAGGTCGAAGACCTCCAGGACGGCCTTCTGGATGTTGGCCTCGGGCACCGTGTGGGTGCCGAAGGTCTCCACGAAGACACCCACGGGCTGGGCCTTGCCGATGGCGTAGGCGACCTGGACCTCGGCGCGACGGGCCAGGCCCGCGGCGACGATGTTCTTGGCCACCCAGCGCATGGCGTACGCAGCCGACCGGTCGACCTTCGAGGGGTCCTTGCCCGAGAAGGCGCCGCCGCCGTGGCGGGCCATGCCGCCGTAGGTGTCGACGATGATCTTGCGGCCGGTCAGACCTGCGTCGCCCATCGGGCCACCGACGACGAAGCGGCCGGTCGGGTTGATGTGGAGCTTGTAGCCGTCGAAGGGAACCGACGACTTGAACTGCTCGAGCACCGGCTCGATGACGTACTTCTTGATGTCGGCGTGCAGCTGCTCCTGGCTGGTCTCCTCGGAGTGCTGGGTCGAGAGGACGACGGTGTCCACGCGGACGGCCTTGTTCTCGTCGTCGTACTCGATGGTGACCTGGGTCTTGCCGTCGGGACGCAGGTAGTCCAGCGTGCCGTCCTTGCGGACCGCGGTCAGCCGCTCGGCCAGCGTCTGCGCCATCTTGATCGGCAGCGGGAACAGCTCGGGCGTGTCGTCGCAGGCGTAGCCGAACATCAGGCCCTGGTCGCCGGCACCCTGCAGGTCGAGCTCGTCGACCGAGCTCTCCAGCCGGTGCTCCTCGGCGGTGTCGACGCCCTGGGCGATGTCCTGGCTCTGGGCGCCGATGGCGACCTGGACACCGCAGGAGTGACCGTCGAAGCCCTTGAGGGAGGAGTCGTAGCCGATGTCGAGGATCTTCTGGCGCACGAGCTGGGCGACCGGCGCGTAGGCGTCGGTGGTCACCTCGCCGGCCACGACGACCAGACCGGTGGTGAGCAGGGTCTCGACGGCAACCCGGCTCTTGGGGTCGTGCTCGAGCAGGTAGTCGAGCACGGTGTCGCTGATCTGGTCGGCGATCTTGTCCGGGTGCCCCTCGGTCACCGACTCCGACGTGAAGAGACGTCCGGTCACGTGTAGCTCCGTTTCACAGGTTCTTGGGTGTTCAGGTGGATAAACGTCAATCGTTCTGGTCGACAAACATAGACCCCGAACCCCAGGACCGCAGGCGTGGTCCTCATCGTGGCGCGTGGCGTGTCGTCAGTTCGTACGTTGTTCATCCCAGCGTAAGGAGATCTGGTCCCAGATCACCTCTGCCAGAGCGGATTTCGCCCCTTCGGCCACGTCGACGTGGCCGCCGTCGGCGCCCAGGATGACGGCCTTGTTGACCTCGCTGCCGAAGACCGCACCCCCGCTGACGTCGTTGACGACGAGCAGGTCGCAACCCTTCCGCTTCAGTTTGGCCGTGGCGAGCTCGAGCACCGAGCCGGTCGCGTCGCCCGTCTCGGCCGCGAATCCCACGATCACCTGACCCGGCTTGGTCCGGTGGTGGGAGATCTCGGCCAGGATGTCGGGGTTCTGCATCAGCTCCAGCGTCGGCGCCGAGCCGTCGGCGGCCTTCTTGATCTTGGCCTCGCTCACCCCGGTCGGCCGGAAGTCGGCGGGGGCGGCAGCCATGACGACCGCGTCGGCGCCGCCGGCCGCGGAGACCACCGCGTCACGCAGCTCGGCGGTCGTGCCGACACGGACGACCTTCAGACCGGCCGGATCGGGCAGGGTCACGTTGGCGGCGACCAGGGTGACCTCGGCACCGCGGGCGGCCGCGGCCCGGGCGATGGCGTAGCCCTGGAGTCCGGAGGAGCGGTTGCCGAGGTAGCGGACCGGGTCCAGATACTCCCGGGTGCCTCCGGCCGAGACGACGACGTGACGACCCACGAGGTCGGCACGCCCGCCATGGGTGAGCACGGCACGGGAGAGCTCGAAGATCTCGGCCGGCTCGGGCAGCCGGCCCTTGCCGGTGTCCTTGCCGGTGAGCCGGCCCTCGGCGGGCTCGATGACGATGTTGCCGCGCTCGCGCAGGGTCGCGACGTTGGCCTGCGTCGCCGGGTGCTCCCACATCTCGGTGTGCATCGCCGGGGCGAACACGACCGGGCAGCGGGCGGTGAGCAGTACGTTGCTGAGCAGATCGTCCGCGAGCCCGTGGGCCGCGCGGGCGAGCGTGTTGGCGGTCGCGGGCGCGACCACGACGAGGTCGGCCTGCTGCCCGATGCGTACGTGCGGGACCTCGGTGATGTTCTCGAAGACGCCGGTGGCGATCTCCTTGCCCGACAGCGCCGCCCAGGTGGGGGCACCGACGAACTCGAGGGCGGCGGCCGTGGGGACCACGGTCACGTCATGGCCGGACTCGGTGAACCGGCGTAGCAGCTCGGCCGCCTTGTAGGCGGCGATGCCGCCGGCGACCCCTAAGACCACGCGCGGCCGCTCCCCCTCGAGGGGAGCGGCCGAAGTGGTGCTGTTGGTGGACAGCGGAAGACCTGGACGATCAGACGTCGGCGGCAGGCGCCTCGGCGGCGGCAGCCTGAGCCGCAGCCTGGGCGGCCAGCTCGGCCGGGTCGATGTCCTCGCAGGTCAGCAGGTCCTCGTTGATCTCGCGCAGCGCGATCGAGAGGGGCTTCTCCTGAACGTGGGTGTCGACCAGGGGGCCGACGTACTCGAGAAGGCCTTCACCGAGCTGGGAGTAGTAGGCGTTGATCTGGCGAGCCCGCTGGGCGCTGTAGAGAACCAGCTTGTACTTGCTGTCGGTCTTCGTCAGCAGGTCGTCGATCGAGGGGTTGGTCACGCCCTGGGCGTCGATCTGAGGGGCAGCCACGTGAGCCTCACTTGTCGGCTTGGTCGGATTTCTTGCTCGGAAGCCCGAGCGTCATCAAGGTTACCAACTCATCGGCTGCCTGATGAACTTCGTGGTTCACGATCGTGACGTCGAACTCCTTCTCCGCCGCCAGCTCGACCCGCGCGGTCTCCAGGCGGCGCTCCCGCTCGGCCTCGGTCTCGGTGCCTCGACCGACCAGCCGGCGTACGAGCTCCTCCCAGCTCGGCGGGGCGAGGAAGACGAAGATCGCCTCGGGCATGGTCTCGCGCACGAGCCGGGCGCCCTGCAGGTCGATCTCGAGCATCGCCGGACGCCCCTCGGCCAGCGCCTTGTCGACGGGACCCCGAGGGGTGCCGTAGCGCGCCATGTTGTGGACGGTCGCCCACTCCAGCAGCTCGCCACCGGCGATCATCGCGTCGAACTCCTCGTCGGAGACGAACAGGTAGTGCACCCCGTGGACCTCGCCAACGCGGGGCTTGCGGGTCGTCGCCGAGACGGACAAGAAGACCTCGGGGTGGTCGTCGCGCACCGCCGCTGCGACGGTGCCCTTGCCGACCGCGGTCGGACCGGCCAGGACGACCAGTCGCTTCTCGTGGCCCTCGCCGGCGCCGGCCGGGGTCTTCTCGTCCGTCATCAGACTCATCGGCGAGCGAACTCCTCGACCAGCGCGGCCACCTGCTTGGGGCCGAGGCCCTGCACACGGCGGCTCATCGCGATGCCGAGACGCTCCATCATCTGGGTTGCCCGCACCTCACCGAGGCCGGGGTGGGAGGTCAGCAGGTCGATGACCTTCATCTTGCCGACGACCTCGTTCTTCTTCCCTTCCTCGATGACCTCGAGGACGGACATGCCGCCAGTGCGGACCTTGTTCTTGACAGCAGCCCTCTCCTGGCGCGAGGCCGCGGCTTTGACGAGCGCGGCAGCGCGCTGTTCAGGGGTGATGTCCGGAGGCAGAGCCACGAAGACTCCCTTTCACGATCAAATGTGTAGTCGACAGGGCAACCGGGTCGCGCGGTACAGGGATCGTGCCCCCCGGCTGAGCGCTGAAAGTAAGCGCTCGCGCCAATCTAGCCATTACGTTGCCGGGGCGGCAATCGGGGTCGCCTAACTGGTGTCCAATCGGTTCACAGGGTCAAAGATGTGTGACACACGTCCCGGGCCTGCTGCTGCACACGGACGGACGCCTCCTGCGTCTTCGTGCTACTCACCTTCGTGGCCGCGTCGGCGATCTTCTTCGCCTCGGCGTCGCTGAGGCCCTCGGGCGGCTCACCGTTCTCGAAGTCGTCGGCTGAGACGCCGGCCTCCTCCAGCGCCGCGCTGAGCCCCGAGATCGCCCCTGTGAGCGTCTTCCAGTCCTTGGCGATGTCGTCGGGCGCGTTGCGCTCGAGGTCCTCGAAGACCGGCAGGGCGGCGACCAGCCCGTCGGTGCCGCCCTCCCCCAGGGTGTTCGTGAGCTCCTCCTGGTGGCCCTTCAGCGACGCGCAGTAGTCGTCGATCGGGTCACCGCAGGAGCTCAGCGTGGTGGCGAGGATCGGCAGGACGAGGAGGCGGGCGGCCATCCGGAGACTGGTCATCGGGCCAGTGTGTCAGGCACGGGGGCGGGCGGTTGGTCTAGGTATGCAGCGGAACCGTCGCTTCCCAAGCGGAACTCCGCACGGGAAGCGACGGTTCGTCTGCGTACCTTGACGAGCCGGCGGCGGTCAGTCGAGCTCGTCGCGCAGCCGCAGCGCCTCGTCGCGCAGCGCGGCCGCGTCTGGGCCCTTGCGCAGCAAGCCACGGCTGGTGCTCGCGACCACGTTGGCGTTGGCGGGGCCGAAGATCCGGGCGAGGTCGCCCGGGGTGCCGCCCTGCTCGCCGAAGCCCGGCGCCAGGATGGGACCGTTGAACCCGAAGTCGTACGCCACCCCAGCACCGTCCGAGCCGTCGATCGTCGCCCCGACGACCGCCCCGAAGGAGCCCAGCGGGCTCTCGGCGTCGTTCAGCCGGCGCAGGTGGTCGAGCATGACCCGGCCGACGCTGCGGCCGTCCTCGACGGTCGCGTGCTGCACCTCGGGGCCCTCCTTGTTGGAGGTCAAGGCGAGCACGAACAGGCCGGCGTCGAACTTCGTGGCCGTCTCGACGAACGGCGTCAGCGAGCCGAAGCCCAGGTAGGGGCTCACGGTCACCGCGTCGCTGCCGAGCGGGCTGGCGGGATCGAGGTAGGCGT
This sequence comes from Nocardioides sp. NPDC054178, assembly GCF_055585005.1. Taxonomy (NCBI): domain Bacteria; kingdom Bacillati; phylum Actinomycetota; class Actinomycetes; order Propionibacteriales; family Nocardioidaceae; genus Nocardioides; species Nocardioides sp. NPDC054178. The sequence continues at coordinate 226,297 of NZ_JBVJKY010000003.1, read as the reverse complement.
CGGCGTACGCCTGGCTGGTGGAGCCGATGTCGCCACGCTTGATGTCGAGGAGCACCAGCGCACCGGCGGCCTTCGACTCCGCGATGACCCGCTCCAGCACCGCGATGCCACGGGAGCCGAAACGCTCGTAGAAGGCGCTCTGCGGCTTGACGACCGGAACGTGGGGGGCCAGGCCCTCGACCGCGGTCAGGGCGAACCTCTCCAGGCCGGCGACGTCGTCGTTCAGGCCCCAGTCGAGGAGCAGCGAGGCGTGCGGGTCGATCCCGGCACAGAGCCGACCCCGCTCGGCGAGAGCGGCGGTGTAGCGGGCGCCGAAGGTCATCGAGCCACTCCGTTCGCGATCCGGCGGGCGTAGCCGGGACCTTCGTAGATGAACCCGGTGTAGCCCTGGAGCAGATCGGCACCGGCGGCGAGGCGCTCGCGGGCGTCCTCGACAGTCTCGATGCCACCCACTCCGACGAGCGTCATCTCGGGGCTGACCCGGCTGCGGAGCAGCCGAATAACGTCGAGTGCGCGCGCCTTCAGCGGGGCGCCGGAGAGTCCGCCGGCACCGGCCGCGGTGATCTCGGCGGGCGCCGAGGCGAGGTGCTCGCGGCCGATGGTGGTGTTGGTCGCGATGATCCCGTCCAGGCCGATCGCGCCGGCCAGGTCGGCGACCTCGACGACGTCGGAGTCGGCCAGGTCGGGGGCGATCTTGACCAGCAGCGGGACCCGGTGCTTGGTGACCTGGTCGGCGATGGAGCGAACATGCTCCAGCAGCGGCTGCAGCTTCTCCACCGACTGCAGGCTGCGCAGACCGGGCGTGTTGGGCGAGGAGACGTTGACCACCAGGTAGTCGGCGTAGGGAGCCAGCAGCCGCGCCGACTTGGCGTAGTCGGCCTCGACGGCCGCCTGGTCGTCCTCCGGGACGAGCTTCGTCTTGCCGATGTTGATGCCGAGGATCGGCCCGCCGGTCGCCGTGCCACGACGCTCCAGACGGCTCGCGAGCCGGGCGGCGACCGCCTCGGCTCCCTCGTTGTTGAAGCCCATCCGGTTGATCACGGCCCGGTCGGCGGGCAGCCGGAACAGGCGCGGCGCGGGGTTGCCCGGCTGTCCCTCCCCGGTGACCGTGCCGATCTCGACGTGCCCGAAGCCGAGCCCGCCCAGCGCGTCGATCCCGACCGCGTTCTTGTCGAAGCCCGCGGCCAGGCCGATCACGTTCGGGAAGGTGAGCCCCATCGCGTGCACGGGAGCGCCCGGCGTACGTGTCCTGGACAGTGCCGGCCCGGCGGCCCGGATCGCGGCGAACGCCTGCTGGTGGGCACGCTCCGGATCCGTCTTCGTCAGGACCTTGTCGAACAGTGTCCGGTAAGGCCTCATGCCGCCACCTCCGTAGAGGAGGAGCAACGATACGGATGCGGCGGCATCTTGTTCTGATTGTTCGCTCGCTTGCGCTCGCTCACCGGGCCGACACCCCGCCGTCGTGGTGACCGACGACGTCGCGCCACTCCTGCAGGCTGCGTACGTCGATCTCACCGCGTCGCAGCGCCTCGATGCCCTGCACGGCGGCGCCGAGACCCTGGACCGTGGTGATGCAGGCGATGTTGGCCATCACCGCGGCGGTGCGGATCTCGTAGCCGTCCATCCGGGCGGACTTGGCGTTGGACGTGCCGTTGGGCGTGTTGATGACCAGGTCGACCTCGCCGTCGAGGATCCGCTGCACGGTCGTCTTCTCGCCGTCGGGACCGGTGCCCTCGGAGTGCTTGCGCATCAGCCGCGAGGGCACGCCGTTGCGGCGCAGCACCTCGGCGGTGCCCTCGGTCGCGAAGATCTCGAAGCCGTGGTCGGCGAGCACCTTGATCGGGAAGATCATGGTGCGCTTGTCGCGGTTGGCCATGCTCACGAAGATCCGCCCGGACGTGGGCAGCGGGCCGAACGCGCCGGCCTGGCTCTTGGCGAAGGCGCGGCCGAAGTCGGAGTCGAGCCCCATCACCTCGCCGGTCGACTTCATCTCCGGACCGAGCACGGTGTCGACCTGCTGACCCTCCGGGGTGCGGAACCGGTTGAACGGCATGACCGCTTCCTTGACCGCGATCGGCTGGTTGGGAGGCAGCGCGCCCCCGTCCCCGGTCGCCGGCAGCACGCCGGCCGCGCGGAGCTCCGCGATCGACTCGCCGAGCATCACCCGCGCCGCGGCCTTGGCCAGCGGGGTCGCGGTCGCCTTGGACACGAACGGGACGGTGCGGGAGGCGCGCGGGTTGGCCTCGATGACGTAGAGCACGTCGGAGCCGAGGGCGTACTGGATGTTGAGCAGGCCACGGACGCCGACGCCTTCGGCGATCGCGAGGGTGGCGGTGCGGATCCGCTCGACCTCGGCGGCACCGAGGGTGATCGGCGGCAGCGCGCAGGAGGAGTCGCCCGAGTGGATCCCGGCCTCCTCGATGTGCTCCATGACGCCGCCGAGGAACAGGTCGGTGCCGTCGTAGAGGGCGTCGACGTCGATCTCGACCGCGTCGTCGACGAACTTGTCGACCATCACCGGCTTGTCGGGGGTGACCTCGGTCGCGGCCTCGATGTAGGAGCGCAGCGCCTCGTCGTCGTAGACGATCTGCATGCCGCGACCGCCGAGGACGTAGCTCGGGCGCACCAGGACCGGGTAGCCGATCTCGGCGGCGATCTCGCGGGCCTCGTTGAACGTGGTGGCCATGCCGTGCTTCGGCGCGACCAGGCCGGCCTTGTGGAGCACTCGGCCGAAGGCACCGCGCTCCTCGGCGAGGTGGATGGCCTCGGGGCTGGTGCCCACGATCGGCACCCCGTTGTCCTTGAGCGCCTGGGCCAGGCCGAGCGGGGTCTGGCCGCCGAGCTGGCAGATGACTCCGACCACGGGGCCGGCCTGCTGCTCGGCGTGGACGATCTCGAGCACGTCCTCCAGGGTGAGCGGCTCGAAGTAGAGCCGGTCGGAGGTGTCGTAGTCGGTCGAGACCGTCTCCGGGTTGCAGTTGACCATCACGGTCTCGTAGCCGGCCTCGCTCAGCGCGAGGGAGGCGTGCACGCAGGAGTAGTCGAACTCGATCCCCTGCCCGATCCGGTTGGGACCGGAACCGAGGATGATGACGGCCTCCTTCTCCCGGGGCGCGACCTCGCTCTCCTCGTCGTAGGAGGAGTAGTGGTAGGGCGTACGCGCCTCGAACTCGGCCGCACAGGTGTCGACCGTCTTGTAGACCGGGCGGATGTTGAGCGCGTGGCGTACGCCTCGGACCACGTCCGCGGTCATGCCGCGCATCTTGCCGAGCTGGTAGTCGGAGAAGCCGTGGCGCTTGGCGTAGCGGAGCACGTCGGCGGTCAGCTCGGGGGCCGCGATGATCTCCTGGGCGATCTCGTTGATCAGGAAGAGCTGGTCGACGAACCAGGGGTCGATCTTGGTGCTCTCGAAGATCTCCTCCGGGGTCGCACCGGAGCGGATCGCGTCCATGACCCGCTTGAGCCGGCCGTCGGTGGGGACCTTGATCTCCTCCAGCAGCGCCGGCTTGTCGAGCTCGACGACCTCCTGGGTCCAGTCGAAGACCGCCTCGGGCTTCTCCAGGGAGCGCAGCGCCTTCTGGAGCGCCTCGGTGAAGTTGCGGCCGATCGCCATCGCCTCGCCCACGCTCTTCATGTGGGTGGTCAGGGTCGTGTCGGCGCCCGGGAACTTCTCGAAGGCGAAGCGCGGGACCTTGACCACGACGTAGTCGAGGGTCGGCTCGAAGCTCGCCGCGGTCGAGCCGTTCGGCCCAGCGGTGATGTCGTTCTCGATCTCGTCGAGGGTGTAGCCGATGGCGACCTTCGCGGCGATCTTGGCGATCGGGTAGCCGGTCGCCTTCGAGGCCAGCGCGCTCGAGCGGGAGACGCGGGGGTTCATCTCGATGACGATGATCCGGCCGTCTGCCGGGTTGACGGCGTACTGGATGTTGCAGCCGCCGGTGTCCACGCCGACGGCGCGGATGATGCCGATCGCCAGGTCGCGCAGCTTCTGGTACTCGCGGTCGGTCAGCGTCAACGCCGGGGCGACGGTGATCGAGTCGCCGGTGTGCACGCCCATCGGGTCGAGGTTCTCGATCGAGCAGACGATGACCGAGTTGTCCTTGCGGTCGCGCATGACCTCGAGCTCGTACTCCTTCCAGCCGAGGATGGACTCCTCCAGGAGCACCTCGGTGGTGGGGCTGGCCGCGAGGCCGGCGCCGCCCAGGCGGCGCAGCTCGGTCTCGTTGTACGCGAAGCCTGAGCCCGAGCCACCCATGGTGAAGCTCGGCCGGATGACGACCGGGTAACCGAGCTCCTCGGCACCGGCGAGCAGGTCGTCCATCGAGTGGCAGATGACGGACTTGGCGCTCTCGCCGCCGAGCTCGGCGACGATCTGCTTGAACTGCTCGCGATTCTCACCGCGCTGGATCGCGTCGATGCTCGCGCCGATCAGCTCGACGTCGTACTTCTCCAGGATCCCGCGCTCGTCCAGCGCCACCGCGCAGTTGAGCGCGGTCTGGCCGCCGAGGGTGGCCAGGAGCGCGTCGGGGCGCTCCTTGGCGATGACCTTCTCCACGAACTCCGGGGTGATCGGCTCGACGTAGGTGGCGTCGGCGAACTCCGGGTCGGTCATGATCGTGGCCGGGTTGGAGTTGACCAGGACGACCCGGATCCCCTCCTCGCGCAGCACGCGACAGGCCTGGGTGCCGGAGTAGTCGAACTCGCAGGCCTGGCCGATGACGATCGGGCCGGAGCCGATCACGAGCACGGACTTGATGTCCTCGCGCTTGGGCATCGCTCAGACCTCCTTCGCCATGAGAGAGATGAACCGGTCGAAGAGGTAGGCGGCATCGTGCGGGCCGGCCGCTGCCTCCGGGTGGTACTGGACGGAGAAGCCCTTGAGCTTCCCGGTCTCGGCGTCCTTGAGCTCGAGGCCCTCGACGCAGTCGTCGTTGAGGTTGACATGGGAGACGGTCGCGATGCCGAACTCGGTCTTCGTCTCCTCCCCGATCGGGGCGTCCACGGCGAAGCCGTGGTTGTGGGCGGTCACCTCCACCTTGCGGGTAGTGAGGTCCATGACCGGCTGGTTGATCCCGCGGTGGCCGTACTTGAGCTTGTACGTCCCGAAGCCGAGCGCGCGGCCGAAGAGCTGGTTGCCGAAGCAGATGCCGAAGTAGGGGATGTTCTGGCCGAGCGCCTGCTTGAGGAGCTCGACCTGGCCGGTCGTCGCCGCCGGGTCGCCGGGGCCGTTGGAGTAGAAGAGCCCGTCAGGGTTCGTGGCCAGGACGTCCTCGAGGGTCGCGGTCGCCGGGAGCACGTGCACCTCGATGCCGCGCTCGGCCATCCGCTCCGGGGTCATCTCCTTGATGCCGAGGTCGAGGGCCGCGACGGTGAACCGCTTCTCGCCCTGCGCCGGGACGACGTACGCCTCCTGGGTGCTGACCGCGTCGGAGAGGTTCGCACCGCTCATCTCGGCGGAGGCGAGCACCTTCTCGAGCAGGACCTCGGGGTCGGTCTCGATAGTGGAGATCCCGACGCGCATGGCGCCGCGCTCGCGCAGGTGGCGGGTCAGGGCGCGGGTGTCGATGCCCGCGATGCCCACGACGGACTGATCGCGGAGCTCGTCGTCGAGGGTGCGCTGGGCGCGCCAGTTGGAGGGGACCCGGGCTGGGTCGCGGACGACGTATCCGGCAACCCAGATGCGGCGCGACTCGGGGTCCTCGTCGTTCACGCCGGTGTTGCCGACGTGCGGTGTCGTCATCACCACCACCTGCTGGTGGTAGCTCGGGTCGGTCAGCGTCTCCTGGTAGCCCGTCATACCGGTGGAGAAGACCGCCTCGCCGAAGGTCTCACCCTCGGCACCGAACGACTCCCCCCGGAACGATCGACCATCCTCGAGTACGAGGAGTGCTTCTTTGTGGGCATGCAGCGGCACGCCGTACCTCCTTCTCCGCCTCACAGGACGGTGCTTAAAGGATGTCGGTCAACTTGCTGGTGACAGTATCAAGCAGAGGCCGGTTGACGGCAGTTGGCGTCCGCCGCGTACGCCAGCACTGTGACGTACGCGGCATTCGGCCGGCTGAGACCGGGCTCAGCTGTGCGAGTGGGGCGGGACGACCCCGCCCTCGGACGGCTGGACGATGACGAAGCCCGCGCCGTGGAAGGCGACCTGGAACGCCTCGCCGCTGCCGCGGCCGATGAGCGCGCCCGCGGTGAAGGACTTCTGCAGGCTGGTCTGCAGGCCGAGCGACCAGCCGACGACCGCGTTGGTGTCGGCGAAGGTCGGGGCGTCGCCCGCGTTGAGGACCACCGGGTCGCCCTCGGTGGTGACCGCGATCCAGCCGGTGCCGCGCAGGGTCGTGTTGAAGAGGCCGCCGGTCAGCATCCCGGCGCCCTGGACCCGCTCGATGTTCCACTGCAGGCTGTTGGAGAAGGCGAGCACGTGGTCGCCGTTGATCGAGATGCCGGAGTTGTTCAGCTGGAGGATGTGGACCTCCTTGGCCGCGTCGGCCAGGAAGACATCGCCCTGACCCTCGACACCCATCAGGCTGAGGCCCTCACCGGTGACGGCCTTCTTGAGGAACTTCCCCACGCCGCCGCCCTGGTACTTGAACTGCACGTTGCCCTGGTAGGCCACCATCGAGCCCTGGCGCGCCTGGAACGGCTCCCCCACGCGTACGCGCAGGAGGCGCTTGTTCTGCAGCACCGCGCCCTGGCCCTCGATCTCGGCGAAGCGGCCGTCGATGAGGTCGCCCGAGATCCCGGCGAACGGGTCACCCGTGGGCTGCTGGGCCTGGACGGCCTGGTGACCGTAGTCGGCCGCCGCGGCCTGCTGCCCGTACTGACCCGCCGCAGCCTGGGCCGGCTGCGCCTGCGCGCTCTCGCCGTACGCAGCCTGCACCGCCTGCGCCGACCCGACCTGCGTCGGCGCCTCCTGCTCCACAGTGGCCTGAGGCGGCGTCAGGGGCGCCGTCGACTGCTGCCCGCCCGTGGACACGTGCTCGGTCCACTGGCTCCCGTCGTAGTAGCGAAGCTCGGCCTGTCCGGTCGGGTCCGGGTACCACGCTGCGTCCGTCATCTCTAACCCTTGCGTTCACGGACCCACGTCGGTCCTTCTCGCCTCCATCCTGGCATGTGCCTGATGCGCGACTCACCGGTGTTCCACACGCTCGCCCTATTCTGTGACCGTGGTGACGAGGTTCGGAGCGGCTGACGCCCACTACCCACCATCCGGCGGGGGGCATGCCGCCCTGGTGGTGAGTCACGACCCCGAGCTCGGCGCCATCATCGAACAACGTACGGCGTGGCTCGACGAGGTCGCCGACTACGCCCCGGGCAGGTTCTACGAGCGCGAGCTGCCCCTGCTGACGACGCTCGTGGGCGAAGCCGCGCCAGTCGACGTGCTCGTCGCCGCGCCTCCTGGCTCGGGCGAGGAAGAGATGATCTAATCGGCGCAACTCAGGCGATCACTCCGAAGTACCGGGCCAGCCAGGTCTGCGAGAAGGGGCCGCCAGTCGCGAGGGTAAGTAATAGCGCCACAGGCGCCTCCAGGAGCGGCGAACTTCCCGCCTGCAATCGCAGGTGGTGATTCGCACACCTCAAAGGAGAACGCCCATGTCCGACGCCTCTGTGCTGCCCGAGGGATACACCGAATGGCTCGGTGACCTCAAGAAGCAGATCCGCACCGCACGCCAGCGCGCCGCGCTCGCCGTCAACACCGAGCTCGTACAGCTCTACTGGCACATCGGCAACCAGATCGTCGACCGCCAGTCCGCTCAGGGCTGGGGCGCGAAGGTGATCGCCCAGGTTGCGCATGACCTGCGATCGGAGTTTCCCGACATGACCGGGCTCTCAGCTCGGAACCTCAGATACATGCGGGCATTCGCCGCAGCCTGGCACTCATCGGCAATTGTGCAAGCACCGCTTGCACAATTGCCCTGGTATCACCAGATCGCCCTGCTCGAGAAGCTCGACACCGCCGAAGAGCGTCTCGGATACGCTCACGCTGCAGTTGAGCACGGCTGGTCACGCAACGTCCTGGTGCTCCGGATCGAAGCCCGCACCCTGGAGCGCTCGGGCCAGGCGGTGACAAACTTCGAGCGAACGCTCCCGCCCGCGACCTCCGATCTCGCTCGAGAGATCGTCAAGGACCCCTACAACTTCGAGTTTCTCGGCGTCGGAAGCGAAGCCATGGAGCGCGAGATCGAGAAGGCTCTCGTGGACCATGTCACAGCGTTCCTCGTCGAGCTCGGTGTCGGGTTCGCGTACGTCGGACGACAGGTGCCGCTCGCGATCGGCGGTGAGGACTTCTTCATCGACCTGCTCTTCTATCACCTCAAGCTCCGCTGCTACGTCGTCATCGAGCTCAAGGCAGGGAGGTTCAAGCCCGAGCATGTCGGGCAGCTCAACTTCTACCTGGCGGCCGTCGACGGAGAGATGGCGCATCCCGACGATGCCCCGACGATCGGGATCCTGTTGTGCCAGAGCCGCAATCAGGTCGTCGCCGAATACTCGCTACGCGGCTCGACGCTGCCGCTCGGGGTCGCCGAGTATCAGCTGCAGGCCAGCCTGCCGAGCGTCGAGCGGCTGCAGCAGGAGCTGAGCGGGCCCGCGTGAGGCTCAGGCTCCGAGCGTCTTCAGCTTGTCGAGCATCCGACCCATGTGCGGGTCGAAGGAGCTCGGGTCGGCGGCACGGATCTCGGAGGGCGTCCACCAGCGCACGCCGGCGTACTCCCGCTCGTCGGGCACCAGTGGCACACGATGGTCGTGGGCGAGGACGAACCAGAGGCTGACGTCGGTGTGGGGGTCCGGGCGGTCAGATCGGGTGTTCGTGATCGTGACCAGGAGCGGCCTCGGGCCGAGGGCCGGGTGGAACCGTGCCTCCACACCGAGCTCCTCGACGCACTCGCGGCGAACAGTCTCGGCGGGGTTCTCCCCGGGCTCGACATGACCTCCCGAAGGCAGCCAGAGCCCCGACTTGCGGTGGTCGCCCAGCAGGATGTGGCCGCTCACCGGGTCGACGAGCAGGAAGTAGGAGACCAGGTGCTTGGCGGGCTCGGTCGGCGCGGTGCTGCGCCGGAACACGTCGTTGGTGACGCACAACCAGGCCGACGCGTCGGCGATGTGGCCGCTCTCCACGGCGTCCATCGGCTCCAGCGAGTCCACCATGATCGTGATGTCGGTCAGCAGTCGATCCTCCGGGCTCATGGCCGTGAACCATAGAGGCCGGGTGAGTGCGACACGGTGTGACGGTTGTCGCAGGTCATTGCGTTGCATGGTTGTGCACCGCTAGCGTTTCGATGTTTCATCCAAGTTTCCGTGCGGGGGTACGCAATGACCGAGACGTCGATCAGCATCGATGAAGAGCTGTTGGCCGAGGCGAGGAAGGTCGCCGGAACGACGACCAACCAGGCTGCGATCGACCACGCGCTGCGCGACCTCGTCGAACGTGACGCTGCCTCGGCGGAGTTCGACCGCATCGTCTCCCGCGAGCTCGGCGACACGAAGGTCACGCTGGAGTTCTGAGCTCGCCGAGAGCATCCAGCGGGACCGGCCAGAACTCCTGGTCGGTCGCGAGGTGGATGACGTCGATCGGCACGCCGGCCACGGCGCACGCTCCGTAGAGCTCGGCGGCGTTCTTCCGGTCCGATCGGTTCGGTGGGCCACCGCCCGGCCGGCACAGCAGGAACGCGACCCGGTCGAAGCCCATGTCGTCGATCAGGTCATGCACCATGGTGGCGACGTTGGTAGCGCCGTCATCGCCGATCTCCACCGGCATCTGCTCGATCTGGCACAGCTGCGGGAACGGGATCCCGTCGGCTCCGACGAACATGAGCCACAGCCGTGGCTCGGGTCAGCCGAGCGGGTTGATCAGGTGTCGCCAGGCGGCCTCGACGTCGGCCTGGGTGCGGAGGACTGGAGCGTACGGAATCTTGTCGGTCATGGGTCAACGGCACCATGGCCCGTCGAGGAGGACAACGACGATCTCGGCGCCTGTGGACAACGCTGCTCATCCACAGGGTTTCGCCCGCAACTGGCCCGCCGGTGAAACCTCAGGGCACGAGGCGGTGCTCCGGACCCGACCAGCGCCGTCGTAGCCAGCGATCATGGGAGGCGACGACGATGGTGCCCGCAGTGGCTCCGATCGCCTCCTCCAGCTCGCCTGCCAGGGTGAGCGAGATGTGGTTGGTGGGCTCATCGAGAAGCAGCAGGTCAGGACCGGTGGCGATGGCGATCGCCAGATCCAGCCGACGACGCTGGCCGACGCTCAGCGCACCGACGGGCCGGTTCAGGTCGCGCGGATGGACCAGACCCAGGTCCCGTAGCGGCGCCTGGGCCGCCAGCGCCTCCCCCACCGACTCCAGGTAGACGTCCGCGACCTTGCGGCGCAGGTCCCCGAACTGGGGGTCCTGGGTGAGCTCCTCGACATGCCGAGCACTGACCTGCACCTCCCCCGTGGTCGGTTTCACCCGGCCCGAGATCACCCCGAGCAGCGTGGACTTGCCGCTGCCGTTGGGTCCGGTGATCAGCAGGTGCTCCCCCGCCATGACGTCCAGAACGGGCAGGCTGACCCGCTCCTCGACCACCAGGTCGCGTACGACGACCATTCGCCCGCTCGCGCCGGCGGTCGAGAGCGCGGCGTTGAGCCGCAGCGGCGGCGGTGGCTTGCGTACCTGCGTCTCCTCGGCCTCCTCCAGCCGCCGGTTGGCGTCCTTCTTGCGGCGCGCGACGGTGCGCTCGACGTTGCTGCCCTTGAACTTGTAGATGAACTTGTCGTTGTCGGTCGGGCCGCGGTTGTGGGCGATCGCGTCGTTGCCGATCCTGGTCGCGGTGCGCAGACGCTTGAGCTCGTCCTGCTGCTCGGCGTAGGTCTGCTCCCACCGCTCGCGAGCGGCCCGCCGCGCCTCCTCGTAGTCGCTCCAGCCACCACCGAAGAGCCGGCCGCCGGCACCGTCGGTGCCGAAGGCGGTCGGGTCCAGGTCGAAGAGCCCGGTGGCGACCTCGTCGAGGAAGACCCGGTCATGGGAGGCCATCAGGACGACACCGGGGAGGTCGCGCAGGAACTCCCCCAGCACCGCGACCGCCTCGTCGTCGAGGTGGTTGGTCGGCTCGTCGAGCAGCAGCGCGTCGGGACGCCGGGTGATCGCGGTCGCCAGCGCCAGCCTGGTCCGCTGCCCGCCGGAGAGCGTGCTGATCGGACGCTCCCGGTCCAGGCCGCTGAGGCCGAGCCGCTCGGCGGCCAGGATGGCCCGCCTGTCGGCGTCCCACGCGTCGTGGGCCACCGCGAAGTCGAGGGCGCTCGCGTACGTCTCGGCGACCTCGGGGTCGTCGAGACGGTCGGCGAGCGTCTCGACCGTCGTGACGGCCTCACGCAGCGGGCGCAGGGTGGTGGCGAGCACGTCCTCGATGCTCGCGGCATCGCGGAACGGCGGCTCCTGCGGCAGCCAGACGAGGTCGTCCGGCGCCTCGACCACGCCCGTGCGTTGGGCGGTAGGCGGAAGCCGGCGTGCGATAGCGCGGAGCAACGTGGACTTGCCGGCACCGTTCTCCCCCACGAGCGCGATCCGCTCGCCCGGGGAGACGGTGAGGTCGATCCCGGCGAGGACGGAGCCGCTGCGGAAGGAGACGGAGAGGTCGCGGACGAGGATCGGTCCGGAAACGATGGAAGATGACATGCGAGCGCTGGCCTTCGGGTTCGAGGACGACCCGCCGGGCAGATGCCTCGGGCGCGGGTCGGAGGTCAGCGCGAGATCTTCATGATGAGAACAGCGTACGCGGCCGGCGGCTGCGCCGTCCAACCGATTAACCGAACACGACTACGCCCGCAGGATCTTCTCCATGGCCTTGCCCTTGGCCAGCTCGTCGACGAGCTTGTCGAGGTAGCGCACCTGGCGCATGACCGGGTCCTCGATCTCCTGGACGCGCACGCCGCAGACCACACCGGTGATCAGCTCCGAGCTGGGGTTGAGGTCGGCCGCGGCGAAGAACTCCTCGAAGCTCGTCCCCGCCTCGATGTGCTTGGCGATCGCGTCGTCGTCGAAACCCGTCAGCCAGGTGATCACCTGGTGCAGCTCGGCCGTGGTGCGGCCCTTCTTCTCCACCTTGGTCACATAGTGCGGGTAGACGGAGCCGAAGGGCATCTTGTAGACGCGCTCGAGGTTATCCACGCTCCCGAGCCTAACCTGGCCGTTCCGCGACGAGCTGGTACATCCCGGCGACCCGGACGAACGGCTCCTGGTCGCACAGGGCTCGTTCGAGCTCCAGGAGACGGTCGAAGTAGGCAGGGTCGCCCTTGGCGACGTCATCGGTGAGCAGGTCGTTGGCGATCCTGGTGCCGAAGCGGCCGGTGAGCCGCAGGCCCGCGGCGGCGAGCTCGGCCTCCAGGTCGGCCATCGGGATCTTGCGTACGTCATGGCCGAAGGTCACGGCCCGCTTGGTGTCCGCGCGCAGCTCGGTGAGCGCGGCCTCGGGGCCGCCCGTGACCAGCTGGCGCAGCACCATGCTCGCCGGGTTGGGGACCATCACCGACAACCGTCCGCCCGGGCGGAGGGCCGCGGCCAGGCGGCGTACGTCTCCGGCCTCGGCCGGCCGGTACTGGAGCACGAAGTGGTACAGCACGAGGTCCCACTCACCCGCGGGCAGGTTCTCGACACCGCCGACGAGCGCCGTCAACGATGCGCCTGCCTCCGCCGCCCGCCCTTTCGCCTCGGCCAGCCAGGACTCGGAGGGGTCGAGGATGGTGACGTCGTGGCCGGCCAGGGCCAGCGGCAGCGCGTCCATCCCGTCCCCGCCGCCGACGTCGAGGATCCTCAGACCCTCTCCCAGCTCCGCGCACTGGCGCCGCAGGATCTCCTCGACCACCGTGTAGCGGATCCGGCCCCACGGCGTCGTGGTGTAGGTGCGCCACTGCGCGAGCTTGTCGGGGAAGACGTCGGTCACGGCGATGGAGCCTAACCGGCGTAGGTCTGCTTCCCGCGCAGGTAGGTGGAGACGACGCGACCGGTGAGCTTGCGGTCGTGCCAGGGGTTGTTGCGGGAGAGCGAGAGCGAGCGGTCGCGATCCACGACGTAGGTCGCGGCCGGGTCGACCAGGGCCAGGTTGGCCGGCTCACCGACCGCGATCGGGCGGCCGTGACCCTCGAGACCGGCGATCCGGGCCGGGGTGGTGGACATGACCCGGGCGACACCAGCCCAGTCGAGCAGCCCGGAGGAGACCATGACGGTCGAGACGACCGAGAGCGCCTCCTCGAGCCCGAGCATCCCGAAGGCCGCGTCGACGAAGGCGTGCTCCTTGTCCTGGCGCGCGTGCGGGGCGTGGTCGGTGGCGACCGCGTCGATGGTGCCGTCGGCCAGCGCCGCACGCAGCGCCTCGACGTCCTCGGCGGGGCGCAGCGGCGGGTTGACCTTGAAGGTCGGGTCGTAGCCGGAGAGCAGGTCGGTGGTCAGCAGCAGGTGGTGGGGAGTGACCTCCGCGGTGACCGCCCAGCTGCCGTCCTTCTCCGCCTGCGCCTTCGCCCAGCGCAGCACCTCGACGGTGCCGGCGGTGGAGGCGTGGGCGACGTGGACGCGCGAGCCGGTGTGCCGGGCGAGCATCACGTCGCGGGCGACGATGACCTCCTCGGCGACTCCTGGCCAGCCGGGCAGACCGAGCCGCCCCGACAGCTCACCCTCGTGGCAGCAGGCCGACCCGTAGGGCGCGAGCGAGGGGTCCTGGGAGTGCTGGGAGATCACGCCGCCGAAGGCCTTGACGTACTCCAGCGCCCGCCGCATCACGCGCGGGTCGGAGACGCAGCGGCCGTCGTCGGAGAAGACCGTGACACCTGCGCGCGATCGGTTCATCAACGCGAGCTCGGCCAGCTCCTCGCCGCCCAGGCCCTTGGTCACCGCACCGACCGGGAACACGTCGGCCAGCCCTGCCTCGCGGCCGAACTCCCACACCGAGACCGCGGCCTCGGCGGTGTCGGTGACCGGGGAGGTGTTGGCCATCGCCAGGACGGCGGTGTAGCCGCCGGCAGCAGCGGCCGCCGCACCGGAGGCGACCGTCTCGGCGTCCTCGCGGCCCGGCTGGCGCAGGTGGGTGTGCAGGTCGACCAGCCCCGGCAGCAGCACGAGGCCGGAGGCGTCGACCACCTCGTCCGCGGATGCGGAGGAGGACGCGACGATCTCCCGAATCACTCCCCCGTCGACGTACACATCGGTCGGCTCGGCCCCGAGGACGGAGACTCCCTTGATCAACAGGCTCATGCGGACTCCTCGCCGGCAAGCAGGTGGTAGAGGACGGACATCCGGATCGCGACCCCGGCCGAGACCTGGTCGAGGATCCGGGAGGAGGCGGCGTCGGCGGCCTCGGGAGAGATCTCCAGGCCACGGTTCATCGGCCCGGGGTGCAGGATCGGCGCGCCCTCACGCAGCATGCCGAGCCGCTGACGGGTGAGCCCGTAGCCGACGGTGTACTCCCTCGAGGTCGGGAAGTAGCCGCCGCTCATCCGCTCCCGCTGGACGCGCAGCATCATCACCGCGTCGGCCTCCGGCAGCACCTCGTCGAGCGAGTAGGAGGTGGCGAAGCCGTCGGCCTTGGCCCACTCGGCGATGCCCGAGGGCATCAGCGTGGGCGGAGCGACGGCGACCACGGAGGCGCCGAGCTTGCTCAGCGACTTCACGTTGGACCGGAACACCCGGGAGTGGGTCAGGTCGCCGACGATCGCGATCCGCTTGCCCTCCAGGGATCCGGGCCCGCCGAGCTGACGCTGGAGCGTGTAGCCGTCGAGCAGGGCCTGGGTCGGGTGCTCGTGCATCCCGTCGCCGGCGTTGATCACGGGGATGTCGAGCCAGCCCGCGACCTGATGGGCCGCGCCGGAGGCCGAGTGACGCATCACCAGGCCGTCGACGCCCATCGCGGTCACGGTCAGCACGGTGTCGCGCAGCGACTCGCCCTTCGAGGTCGAGGAGCCCTTCGCCGACAGGTTGATCACGTCGGCCGAGAGCCACTTGCCCGCGATCTCGAAGGAGGACCGGGTGCGGGTGGAGTCCTCGAAGAAGAGGTTGATCACCGTGCGCCCGCGCAGCGCCGGGAGCTTCTTGACCTCGCGCTTCTGGACGTCGTGCATCTCGGCGGCGGTCGCGAAGAGCCGCTGGATCTCCTCGGCGCTGACGTCGTCGATGGACAGCAGATGCCTCGTCATGCCGGAACCCCCTCGAGCTCCACGATGCGTACCTCGTCGATGCCGTCGGTCTCCTCCAGGCGCAGACCGACCCGTTCGGAGCGGGCCGTCGGGAGGTTCTTGCCGACGTGGTCGGCGCGGATCGGCAGCTGCCGGTGGCCACGGTCGACGAGCACGGCCAGCCGTACGACGGCGGGGCGGCCGTAGTCGGCCAGGGCGTCGAGCGCGGCGCGGACGGTGCGGCCCGAGAAGAGCACGTCGTCGACCAGCACGACGGTCTTGCCGTCGATGCCACCCGGCGGGATCTCGGTGTGGTGCGGCGCGCGGGTCGGATGGGTGCGCAGGTCGTCGCGGTACATCGTCACGTCGAGCGCGCCGTGGGCCACCGGGTGACCCTCGGCCGCCTCGATCCGCGCGGCGATCCGCTTGGCCAGCGGCACCCCGCGGGTGTGCAGACCCAGCAGCACCAGGTCCTCCGCGTCGCGGTTGCGCTCCAGGATCTCGTGGGAGATCCGGGTCAGCGCCCGGGAGATGTCACGGGCATCGAGCACGACACGACCATCGGTCGAGGGCTCACGGTCAACATCAGACAAGGGTGGTGGTCTCCTTCTCCGCCTCACGGGACGGCTCGTTAAAGGATCAGCCCAACCCTATCCTCACTCCAGGTCGATCAGCACTTTCCCGACCGCACCCGCCTCGACCGCGTCATGCGCGGCGGCGGTCTCCTCCAGCTGGTAGTGGTGAAGGGGTACGCCGGCCTCCTGGCCCACGCGCAGCGCCCCCGCCGCCACGGCGGCGGTGACGTCCTCGGCCGCGGCCCGGATCTGCGCCTCCTCGACGCCGTAGAGCTGGATGAACTGGTAGCGCAGGTTGAGCGAGAAGGTCGCGCGCAGCGGCATGGTGAGCTCGTCGCCGCCGTTGTTGGCGTAGATCGCGATCGTGCCGCGTTGGGCGATGACCGCTCGGTCGAGGTCGTTGTTGACCGCAGGGGCGACCTCGACGATCTGGTCGACGCCGTCGGGCGCGATCTCCCGGATGGCCGCGGCCGGGTCGCCCTCGCGGTAGTTGACGACGTGGTGCGCCCCGGCCGCCTTCGCCAGCCCCGCCTTCTCCGCCGAGCTGATCGTGGTGATCACCTTCGCCCCCGCCCACACGGCGAGCTGGATCGCGGCGTTGCCGACCGCTCCGGCACCGCCCTGGACCAGGATGGTCAGGCCGTCGAACGACCCGGGCGCGACGCGCTCCACCGTCCCCGAGGTGAGCGCGCGGTGGGCGGTCATCGCCGGGACCCCGAGCGAGGCGCCGAGGTCGTAGGAGGCGCCCGCGGGCAGCTCGACGGCCTTGTGGGCCGGGACGGTGACGTACTCCGCCGCGGTGCCCCACGGCTGCCCGTGCTGGGCCATGTAGAGCCAGACCGGCTGACCGACGACGTGGGTGCTGACCCTCTCGCCGATCGCCTCGACCACGCCCGCGCCGTCCTGGCCCGGGGTCGCCTCAGGAGTCGCGAGGGTCGCGCTCAGGCCCGCGCGTACCTTCCAGTCGGTGGGGTTGACCCCCGCCCGCACCAGCCTGACCAGGACCTCGCCCGGGCCGGGCTTCGGCACCGGGCGATCGGTCAGGCGCATGGTGGAGGAGGGACCGTTCTCGGAGTAGACGACTGCACGCATGCCCACGACGCTACCGCTCGGTCGCTACAGCGCGTGCGCCATCCCGGCACAGGCCTTGAGCCACGACATCCTGGTGTCCTCCGAGAGCTGGGAGTACTGCACCGTCGACCCGGCGACGAGCACCGGGTCGAACGGGACCCGGTAGACCCCGCGGGTGCGCTGCTGGTAGACCTCGGTCAGATCACGGGCCAGGTTGGTGTCGACCTTCGGGGACGGGTCGGAGAGCACCGTGATCGTCTTCAGCTTGAGGTCGGCGTAGCCCGACTCCTGGAGCGCGTCGAGCATCCACAGGCCGCTGTAGCCGGTGTCCTCGCGCACCGTCGAGGTGACCACGAGCAGGTCGGCGGTGTCGGCGGCGGCCAGCCAGTTCTCGGCGCGCATGTTGTTGCCGGTGTCGACCAGGATGACCTTGTAGAAGCGCTCCAGCAGCTGGTGCACCTGCGCGAAGTCGTCGGCGTGGATCTGGCCGGTGACATCGGGACGCTCGTCGGAGGCGAGCACGTCGAAGTGGGCATCGCCCTGGGAGCGTACGAACGCACCCAGGTCACCGATGCGCGACTGGTGGACGTTGTTGAACGCGGCCAGGTTGTCGAGCAGCTCGCGGGTGGTGTTGCGGTGGGTGCTCCGCATGCCACGGATGCCGAGGGTGCCGCGGGTCTCGTTGTTGTCCCAGGCCACGATTCCGCCACCGCGCACGGTGCCGAAGGTGTAGCCCGCCGCGAGCACGCCGGTGGTCTTGGCGGCGCCGCCCTTGGGGTTGATGAAGACGATCGTGCGCGGGCCGTCGAAGTCGCGCTGGATCATCGCCCGGTCCTGCTCGTAGGCGACCTCGGCCTGCCCCATCTTCGGGCTGATCAGCCCGCCGGACATCTTGCGGATCGCGCCTCGCCAGCCCCAGGTCGCGGGGCCGAACCCGGCCGACTCCGCGCGCCGGTCGAGGAAGTCGGTCGCGCTGGGGACCTCCTGCCCGTGGATGCTCGGGGGTGGCGGCGTCACCGCCACCGGAGCGGGCGGTGCGGGCGTCGTGGTGACCTGTGGGTGGGTGATGCGAGTCGCCTCCTGACTCGGGTCCGGGCGGGGCTGGGTGGGCGGCGGCGCCGGCCGTCCCGCCGTGTTCGGCGGGGGCGGTGTCACCCAGTGCGAGGGGGTGCCGGCCGGCCGGGTGCGCGAGTCCGGCTCGTCGTAGGGGTTGTTCTCCTGCGTCATGCGCTCTCCGAATGCGGGTGCTGGTTTACGGCCTCCATCACAGCCTTGGGTCCAAACATACGGTCCCGACCGAAGCAATCGTCGATAACCGGAAAACACACGCGTCGTGGCGCACCCTGAAATGACATCACGCCTGCCCGGAGCGATCCCGGACAGGCGTACGTCTCATGCCGATCAGGCCTTGGCGAGGTCCTTCGCGACCGCGGCGAGCACGCCGTTGACGAAGGACGGCGAGTCGTCGGTCGACAGCTCGGTCACCAGGGCGGTCGCCTCGCTGATCGCGACCTCGGCGGCGACGTCGCCGTCGAGGAGCTCCCAGACTCCGATCCGGAGCACGTTGCGGTCGACCGCGGGCATCCGGGTCAGGGTCCAGTCCTTGGCGAAGGCCGAGATCAGGGCGTCGATCCGCTCCGACTCTGCGACCACGCCACGGACGAGCTTGACCGTGAACGGGTTGTTGGGCACCTCACCCTCCCGGATCTGCTGGTCGAGCAGATCACCGGCGGAGAGTCCACGGGCCTCGGCGGCGAAGAGCAGGTCGAGCGCGCGCTTACGGGCCTTGGTGCGGGCGGTGGCGACGTGAGCCACAGGTCAGCCCTTGACGCGGGAGAGGTAGGAACCGCCCTCGCGGGTGTCGACCTTGATCTTCTCGCCCTGCTCGATGAAGAGCGGCACCTGGATCTCGGCGCCGGTCTCCAGGGTGGCGGGCTTGGTGCGGCCGGTGGCCGAGTCACCCATGACACCGGGCTCGGTGTAGGAGATCACGAGCTCGACCGAGGGCGGGAGCTCGACGAAGAGCACGCGGCCCTCGTTGGTGGCCAGGATGACTTCCTGGTTCTCCAGGAGGAACCCGGCGCTGTCGCCGATGATCTCCGGGCCGACCTCGACCTGGTCGAAGTCCGCGACGTCCATGAAGACGAAGTTGCTGCCGTCGTTGTAGAGGTACTGGAACGAGCGGCGGTCCACCGTGGCGGTCTCGACCTTGGTGCCGGCGTTGAAGGTCTTGTCGACGTTCTTGCCCGACTCGACGTTCTTCAGCTTGGTGCGGACGAAGGCCGGACCCTTGCCCGGCTTCACGTGCTGGAACTCGACCACCTGCCAGAGCTGGCCCTCGATCTTCAGCACCATGCCGTTCTTGAGGTCGTTCGTCGTCGCCATAACCGTCTGTCAGCCTTCGTCTCTGTCGTCCTGCAGCGATGCAGGCCTCGTTGTCAATGTTCGCAGGGCCCGAGGGCCACGGAGAATCCTAGTCAACCAGACGTACGCCGACCCAATCCGTCACGCCACCGGCGTGCTGGACCGATGGCTCACCCGCCGACCTCGGCGGCGATGACCGAGAGTGCCTCGTGGTAGCCGTCGATGCCCTTGCCCGCCACGACCGCGGTCGCGTGGGGGGTGATGACGCTGGTGTGCCGGAAGACCTCGGGCCGCTCGAGGGGCTCGGAGATGTGCACCTCGACCAGCGGCGCGGTCAGCTGCGCGCAGGCGTCGTAGATGGCGTAGGAGTAGTGGGTCCAGGCGGCGGCGTTGAGCACGACCGGGATGTCCTTGTCGGCGGCGGCGTTGAGCCAGTCGACCATGTCGCCCTCGTGGTTGGTCTGACGTACGTCCACGGCGAAGCCGAGCGCATGGCCCCAGTCGACGCACATCGCGGCGAGCTCGTCATGGGTGGTGTGCCCGTAGATCTCGGGCTGGCGCTTCCCGAGACGTCCGAGGTTGGGGCCGTTGAGGACCAGGACCGGCTGCAGCTTCTTGCTCACCCGGTCATCCTGTCATGGGCTCCGGGCCGTCTCCGGTGTGTCTCGACACGGGTGACCGCGGTCCCAATCTAAGCGGTCACTTATATTGTGCGACACTGGATTCGACCACCAGGAGACTCCGACCCCGAGACTCCGCAACGAGGAGAGCCGATGAACGAGCTCCGCACCAGCACCCAGGCGCGCGGCGACCGCAGCCGTGCCCGTCTGCTCGACGCGGCGGTCCAGGCCTTCTCCGCCAAGGGGTTCCACGGCACCAGCACCCGTGACATCGCCACGGCGGCCGGACTGAGCCCGGCCGCGGTCTACGTCCACCACCGCTCCAAGGAGGAGCTCCTGCACGCGATCGCGGTGCGGGGCCACGAGGTGATCCTCGAGGCGGTCACCGACGCGGCCCGCGCCGACGCCACGCCCGCCGAGCGGGTCGCCGCGGCCGTACGCACCTATGTGCTCTTCCACGCCCGCTCCCACACGATGGCCCGCGTCATCAACTACGAGCTCGCGGCGCTGACCGAGGAGCACTTCAAGGAGATCGCCGGGCTGCGCCGCGCCATCGACACCGTCATGCGTGAGGTCGTCGAAGAAGGCGTACGCAGCGGCGACTTCGACACCCCCGACCCCGCCAAGGCCGCCACCGCCCTGCTCTCGCTCGGCATCGACCTGGCCCGGTGGTACCGCGACGACGGCTCCTGGACACCCGAGGCCCTCGCCGACTTCTACGCCGACCTCGCCGTGCGCGTGGTCGGCGCCCGCCCCTGACCCCTACGAGAAGCACCCGAGGAGATAGCACCGTCATGCGCCGCACCATCTACACCGAGGACCACCAGTCCTTCCGCGAGACCATCCGCTCGTTCATCGAGAAGGAGGTCACCCCCGTCTACGACGAGTGGTACGAGGCCGGGATCGTCCCCCACGACTTCTACCTCAAGCTCGGTGAGCTCGGCGTGTGGGGCATCCAGGTGCCCGAGGAGTACGGCGGCGCCGGCATCGAGTCGTTCAAGTACTCCGCCGTCATCACCGAGGAGCTCGCCCGCGCCGGGGTCTCCTTCGGCGGCTCGAGCACCCACGTCGGGCTCTGCCTGCCCTACCTGCTCAAGCTCGGCACCAAGGAGCAGATGGAGCGCTGGATGCCCGGCTTCGTCTCCGGCGAGGAGATGTGGGCGATCGCGATGACCGAGCCCGGCACCGGCTCCGACCTCGCGGGCATGACCACCAACGCCAAGCTCACCGAGGACGGCAAGCACTACGTCCTCAACGGCGCCAAGACCTTCATCACCGGCGGCGTCAACGCCGACCGGGTGATCGTCTGTGCCCGCACCGCGCCGGCCACCCCCGAGGACCGCCGTGGCGGGATCACCCTGCTCGCCGTGGACACGTCGCTGCCGGGCTACGAGGTCGGCCGCAAGCTCGACAAGCTCGGCCTCAAGGTCTCCGACACCGCCGAGCTCTCCTTCACCGACGTCCAGGTCCCGGTCGAGGACGTCCTCGGCGAGGTCGGCAAGGGCTTCTCCTACCTCGGCCAGAACCTCCCGGTCGAGCGCCTCGGCATCGCCGTCGGCGCCTACGCCCAGGCCGCTGCCGCCGTCGAGTTCGCCAAGGCGTACGTCCATGACCGCAAGGTCTTCGGCACCGCCGTCGCCTCCTTCCAGAACACCAAGTTCGAGCTGGCCGCGTGCAAGGCCGAGGTCGACGCCGCCGAGGCCGTGGTCGACCGCGCCATCGAGGCCGAGGACGCCGGCACCCTGACCGCCGCCGAGGCCGCCTCGGCCAAGCTGTTCTGCACCGAGGTCGCCCACCGCGTCATCGACCGCTGCCTCCAGCTCCACGGCGGGTACGGCTACATGAACGAGTACCCCATCGCCCGCCTCTACGCCGACAACCGCGTCAACCGCATCTACGGCGGCACCTCCGAGGTCATGAAGCTCATCATCGCCAAGGACATGGGTCTGTGACCTGCTAGACCCCTAGCCGAGTCGGCTCGTCATGACGAGCCGACTCGGCATACGCTCGGGCACATGACGCCGCGCGAGGACGAGAACCGTCGCCTGCTGCGGGCTCGTGATGTCATGGACCGGCACTACGCCGAGCCGCTGGACGTCGCGGCGATCGCCCGGGTCGCGCATGTCTCGCCGGCGCACTTCAGCCGCCGGTTCAAGGCGGTCTTCGGGGAGACGCCGCACCGCTACCTGCAGCGGCGCCGGATCGAGCGGTCGATGGCGCTGCTGCGCGACACCGCCACCCCGGTCACCGACGTCGCCCTGAGGGTCGGCTTCTCCAGCCTCGGCACCTTCAGCCGTACGTTCCGCGACATCGTCGGCGCCTCGCCCAGCGACTACCGCGCCCGTGCGGATAGCCCGGCCGTGCCCGGGTGCGTGGCCCGCGCCTGGATGCGGCCGGCGAGCTGAGCAGTTTTGGAGAAGCGTACGGATTCCGCGGCACGCAGACTGGTCGCATGCTGACCAACATCAACATCACCGGGATCTATGTGCTCGACCAGGACGAGGCGCTCGACTTCTACGTCGGCACGCTCGGCCTCGAGGTCGGCAGCGACGTCGACATGGGCTTCATGCGCTGGCTCACCGTCCACCTCCCCGGCGACCCCGACCACCAGCTGCTGCTCGAGGTGCCCGGCGGCTCCCCCGCCCACAGCGCCGAGACCGCCGCCCAGCTGCGCGACCTGGTCACCAAGGGCGCGATGGGCGCGGTCGTCATCTTCAACACCGACGACTGCGACAAGCTCTATGAGGAGCTCTCCGCCAAGGGGGTCGAGTTCACCCAGGAGCCCGTCCGGCAGCCCTACGGCATCGACTGCGCGCTGCGCGATCCCTTCGGCAACCACATCCGGGTCACCGAGCGTGTCGAGGGCCCGGTCGAGGTCACGGACGAGGACATCGCTCGCTGGTCGGGGAAGTGAGCCGATCCTCCGCGGGTGCGTTCGATCCACCGGAGAACCACTCCAGGACCGGGCGCGAGTGAAGCAGCACGACCGAGGCCAGCGCGGCCAGCGCCACCATCCCGAGGACGGTCGCGACGAGCGGGTCTGACGGCAACACGGATCCGGCAGCGTGGCGCACGTAACCGATGGCGACAGCGGCGGACAACACCAGCAGCGCAGGCGCGAACCCCACCCGCCGGAACGACGCCAGTGCGGCAACGAAGGCTGGCAAGGAGAGCGCGACCATCTCGAGGCCAAGGAGCAGCGCGATGTCGCCGCCGATGAGGAACGGGAAGAGCGGCTCGAACCACGGCTGCGCCGCCTTGTAGGACCAGTCCAACCTGGCGACGATGAAGATCGACACGACCAGGAGCGGGAGCGACCAAGCCAGCGCTATCGAGGCACCGACCGTGACCTGCGGAGGGCAGCACGGCTCGCGAGCGTTCCCCGGCGTCGGCTCCAGCCAACGGTTCACCCCAGGCAGGTGGACCAGCACGATCACGGCCACCGAGATCATCGTCGGAAGGACGACTCCCCCGAGCCCGTACATGTCGGGAGACAGCGAAAGGAACGTCACGACAAAGCCAGCCATGCACGCGGCGGTCAGGACGGCTCGAGCTGCCGCCGAACGGCGTAGCAGCAACGCCGCAGCAACGACCTCGACGACGCTGCGAGCAACCACCACGACCATCACCGTCGCGAGGCTGGCCTCATCGACGACGGGGTCGATCCCGGGTTCCGCGCCGAGCAGCATCACCGGAATCAGCTTGAACGGTAGCCCGAGGCCCGAGGTGATGAAGACCGTGATCGCGGCGATGACGACAGGGACCGGGATCCCCGTACGAGCTCCAGGCGGGGCGGCGGGCTGCGGAGTCATGCGCGAACCCTAGGGGACATCGATCGCCGCTGCGCACCGATCCGTTCGATCTCTCGGCTCGCCAGCGGCTACACCAGTGGACCGGACCTTGCGAAACGTTCGCAAGGTCCGGTCCACTGGTGTAGCCGACGCCATCGCTTCATCCCGCTGGTCGAGCCCTGCTCGCGTCAGCAGGTGCCAGCGTCGCGACCGAAACGTTCGCCGGCCGCGCCCGACGGGACCGTCTTCGGTCTCGCGCCGAGCAACGATCGAGCCCGCGCTATCCGCCGACGACCGCGTACGCCTCGCGCAGCTGCTCCTCGGAGGGCCCGGTGAGGATGCGCGGGACGGCGAGGTCGTGGAGGACGAGGAAGCGGAGGACGGAGCCGCGGGCCTTCTTGTCGACCCGCATGGCGCCGATGAGGTCGTCGAAGCCGGCCTCGACGCCGAGCTCCTTGACGGTGGTCGGGAGGCCGACCTTCGCGAAGGTCGGCGCGTGGCGGGCGGCGACGTCGTCGGAGAGGACGCCGGCGAGGCGGGCGAGCTCGGCGGCGTACACGCAGCCGACGGCGACCGCGTCACCGTGGCGGATCGAGAAGCCGGAGTGCTTCTCGAGCGCGTGGGCGAGGGTGTGGCCGTAGTTGAGGGTCTCGCGGCCGGGGTGGCCGTCGGTCCCGCCGGTCTCCTTCAGGTCGGCGGCGACGACCTCGGCCTTGACCCGGATCGCGCGCTCGATCAGCTCGGCGAGAACCGGCGAGGAGGCGGTGATCTTGTCAGTCTCCTCGACCAGACGCAGGATCTCGGGGTCGGCGATGAAGCCGCACTTGACGACCTCACCGAGGCCGGCGATCAGGTCAGCCTCCGGCAGCGTCGCGAGCAGCGCGAGGTCGCACAGCACGCCGGCGGGCTCGTGGAACGCGCCGACGAGGTTCTTCCCGGCACCGGTGTTGACGCCGGTCTTGCCGCCGACCGCGGCATCGACCATGGCGAGCACCGTGGTGGGCACGTGCACGACGCGTACGCCGCGCAGCCAGCCGGCCGCGACGAACCCACCCAGATCCGTGGTGGCGCCGCCACCGAAGGTGACGACGGCGTCGGAGCGGGTGAAGCCCCGCTCCCCCAGCGCCTCCCAGCAGTCGTTGGCGACCGCGACGGTCTTCTGGTCCTCGCCGCTGGGCAGCCCGAGCCCGAGCACGTCGTAGTGCTTGAGCAGCTCCTCGAGCACCGGCTCGGCGTACTCGGCCAGCTCGGCGGCGTAGAGGAACGCCACCCGCTCGACGCTCTCGCCCAGGAGCCCCTGGAGTCGGTCGGCGAGGCCGGAGCCGATGACGACGTCGTACGCCGCGGCGCTCTCGACCCTGATGACGGTTCCGGTCACTTCTACTCCGTGGTGTTCAGCGCGGTGAGGGCGGTGGCGAGCTCGTCGGCGACGTCGGCGGCCGAGCGGCTGTCGGTGTCGACGACCAGCGTCGCGACCGACTCATAGATCGGGGCGCGCTCCTCCAGGAGCGTCTTGATGCGGCCGCGTACGTTGCCGAGCAGCATCGGGCGGCCCGAGCCGAGGCCGACCCGCTTGACCGCGTCCGCGACGCCGACCCGCAGGTAGACGACGGTGTGCTCCTTGAGCAGGATCTGGGTCCGGTCGGCCAGGACGGCGCCGCCCCCGAGGGAGACCACGCCGTCGTGCTCGGCGAGCGCGGCGGCGACGGCGTCGGCCTCGACCGCACGGAAGTGGGCCTCGCCCTCGTCGACGAAGATGTCCTGCACGCTCTTGCCGGCCGCCGCCGCGATGTCCTCGTCGGTGTCGCGCAGGGCGACCCCGAGCCGCGAGGCGAGCAGCGCCCCGACCGTCGACTTCCCGGCGCCCATCGGGCCGACCAGCACCACTGCGGACATCAGGAGTACCTCAGGTTCTCGAGGTAGGCCTTCGCGTTGCGGGCCGTCTCGGCGACCGAGTCGCCACCGAACTTCTCCAGCGCGGCCTCGGCCAGCACGAGCGCGACCATCGCCTCGGCGACGACACCGGCGGCGGGCACCGCGCAGACGTCGGAGCGCTGGTGGTGCGCGACGGCCTCCTCGCCGGTGGCGACGTCGACGGTGCGCAGCGCGCGGGGCACGGTCGCGATCGGCTTCATCGCGGCGCGTACGCGCAGGATCTCGCCGGTCGACATGCCGCCCTCGGTGCCGCCGGAGCGCCCGGAGGCGCGCCGGATGCCGTCGGCGGAGGGGACGATCTCGTCGTGGGCCTTGGAGCCGGGGGTCGCGGCGAGCTCGAACCCGTCGCCGACCTCGACACCCTTGATCGCCTGGATGCCCATCAGCGCACCGGCCAGGCGCGCGTCGAGGCGCCGGTCCCAGTGGACGTGGGACCCGAGGCCCGGCGGCAGCCCGTGGACGACGACCTCGACGACGCCGCCGAGGGTGTCGCCGTCCTTGTGGGCCTCGTCGATCCGGGCGACCATCTGCTTGGAGCCGTCGGGGTCGAGCACCCGCACCGGGTCCTCGTCGAGCCGGGAGACATCCTCGGGCGCGGGGACCTCGCGGCCCGGCGTACGGACGCCGCCGATCTCCAGGACGTGGGAGACCAGGCGGACGCCGAGCGCCTGCTCGAGGAAGGCCGAGGCGACGGCGCCGAGCGCGACCCGGGCCGCGGTCTCGCGGGCCGAGGCACGCTCCAGGATCGGGCGGGCGTCGTCGAAGTCGTACTTCTGCATCCCGACCAGGTCGGCGTGGCCGGGCCGCGGCCGGGTCAGCGGCGCGTTGCGGGCCTGGCCGGCCAG
Source organism: Nocardioides sp. NPDC054178 (assembly GCF_055585005.1). Lineage (NCBI taxonomy): Bacteria > Bacillati > Actinomycetota > Actinomycetes > Propionibacteriales > Nocardioidaceae > Nocardioides > Nocardioides sp. NPDC054178. The sequence continues at coordinate 199,957 of NZ_JBVJKY010000003.1, read as the reverse complement.
CACGTCGGGGTCGACCGGGTCGGAGGACATCACGGTCTCCCACTTGGGCCACTCGGTGTTGCCGACCTCGATCGCGACGGGACCGCCCTGCGACTCCCCGTGGCGTACGCCGCCGGTGATCCGCACCTGGTCCTTCTCGAACTTCATCCGGGCACCGCGGCCATAGCCGAGCCGGCGCCGGGCCAGGGCATCAGCGATGTCGTCAGAGGTGATCCGGACGTGGGCGGGCAGACCCTCCATCACGGCCGTCAGGGACGGACCATGGGACTCGCCCGCAGTGAGCCAACGCAACATGGGAGTCAGTCTTTCATCCCGCTCACGCAACCTCGTGCACCCGGCCTCAAAGCGAGACGGCGAGCACACCGACGAGCATGCCCAGAATCATGAACGGCCCGTACGCCAACGGCTCACGCATCGCCGTGCGCGAGCGTTGCGCGAGGGCACGACCGATGCCCCAGACACCGAAGATCGCCAGCCCGGCCCACAGGCCGAGGGCCAGCTGCTCCCAGCCGAGGCGCCCGAGGACCAGGCCGACGAGCGCCGCGAGGCGCACGTCCCCGAAGCCCATCGCGTGCGGCACCAGCCGCCACAGCAGCCAGAAGACCGAGCGGGCGATCACCAGCCCGGCAAGGGCGGCGAGGGCCGTCGCGGTCTCCCGCGTCCAGAGCCACTCGGCGCAGAGCAGCCCGACGCCCACCGCGGTCGCTACCAGGATCGGCACCTTCGGCAGCCGCTGGACGCGCCAGTCGACGTAGGCGAGCAGCACGAACACGGGGGTGAGCGGCACCAGCGCCACCATCAGCCGCGAGGGCTCCACCCGCCAGGCGAGCAGCCCGGCGAGCACAGCGGAGACGACCACCGCGAGAGGCAGCAGCGGCCACCGTCCGGCCAGCGTCGCATAGGACACCGCCGGCGGATCGTCGACCGGCTCGGGGAGCCGGCGAAGCAGCGCGGGCACGCCGAGCGCGAGCAGACCGGCGACGGCCGCACTCACCAGCACGACCGCCGCGGGACTCATGCCGGTGACGGCTCCATACTGGACTCCCTGATGCCCAGCGCCTTCTCCCCCGCCGCCCGCATCGCCTCGAGAGGCGCGGGCCGGCCGGTGAAGAGCTCGAACTGCAGCACCGCCTGGTGCACGAGCAGGTCCAGACCGCTCACCGCGACACCGGGCGCCACCGAGAGCAGCGGCGAGGGCCACGGGTCGTAGACCACGTCGAAGACGACCGGCGTCGGCGCCCAGCGGTCGATGAGCTCCGGGGTCTGGGCCTTCGCCGGAACCGTGGAGACGACCGTGTCGACGCCGTCGACCGCCGAACCCAGCGGAAGCACCGAGACCACCGGCTTGCCCGGGTGACGCGAGATCATCTCGATCGTCTCCCCCGCCGCGCCCGGGTTGCGGGCCAGCAGCGTGATCCGGGAGGCACCCAGCTCGGCGAGCGCGAGGCCGGTCGAGGCGGCCGTGGCGCCGGCGCCGAGGACGGCACCGTGCGAGCAGGCGAAGCCGTCACCGGCGCGCTCCCGGATCGCCGCGACGGCACCGGGCAGATCGGTGTTGTCCCCCACCCAGCCGTGCGAGGAGCGCACCAGCGTGTTGACCGCCCCGACGAGCCGAGCCCGCGGCGACATCGACCGCGCCAGCTCGTACGCCTCCCGCTTGAGCGGCATCGTCACCGACAGCCCACGCCACCGGCTCGGCGGCCAGTCACCACCGAGGTCGGCGACGTACTTCGCCAGCCCACCGGCCTCCACGCGGGTGGACGTGTAGGACCAGTCGGACATCTCCAGCTCGGCGTACGCGGCCTGGTGGAGGATCGGGGAGAGCGAGTGACCGATCGGGTCACCCAGGACAGCACACTTCACTCTGGTCTCTTCCTCAGCAGCTCTTGGACTCGTTGGCGCAGTAGTCCTTGTACTCCGCCTTGAACTTCAGGAACTGGTCGTAGCTCTTGGCGAACTTCGTCTCACCGGTCTTCAGGTTGACGGTCACGTAGTAGTACCAGTCGCCCTCGGCCGGGTTGAGCGCGGCCTGGATCGCGTCGTCACCCGGCGCACCGATCGGCCCCGGGGGCAGACCCTTGTTGGTGTAGGTGTTGTAGGGCGAGTCGACGGACTGCACGTCGACGCCACCGAGCTCGGTGCTTCCGGACTTCCCGAGCGCATAGTTGACCGTCGCGTCGATCTGCAGGAAGCCCGCCTGGCCGGCGGTGCCGGGGTTCTCGACCCGGTTGTAGATCACCCGGGCGATCTTGGCCATGTCGTCACCGCGGCCCTCGGCCTCGACGAGCGAGGCCACGGTCATGATCTGCTCGGGCGTGCACGCCTTGCCGCCGCCGCACTTCAGCTGCTTGGCGCGCGCCTCGATGTCGTTGTCGCCCAGGGCCTGCTCCCACCGGTCGACCATCATCGCCAGCATCTCGGTCGGCGTCGCGTCGGGCGGGAAGGCGTACGTCGCCGGGAACAGGTAACCCTCGACGTTGCCCTTGGCGTAGTCGGGCAGACCGATCGCCTCGGTGTCCTGGGCGGCCTTCTTGAACTCGGCCGGCTTCTGCCCGGTCTTCTCGGCGAGCACCTTGTAGATCGCCTTGGCGCGCGACCCTTCGGTGATGGTGACGTTGACCGTGTCGATGTTCTCCGGGTTGGCGAGGATCTCGACGACGTCGGCGGCTTTCATCTGCTTCTTCAGCGGGTAGAAGCCGACCTGGACGGTCAGACCCTCGGTGTTGGCCGCGTCGATGAAGGCATCGACCGACTCCACCACGCCGATCTCCTTCAGGTTGCGGCCGACGGCGGAGACCGAGTCACCCTCGTGCACCTCGAAGGAGACCGGGTCGGTGCCGGGTCCGGGATAGTCGGCCGGCGGCGCGACCATGTCCTTGACGTAGTCGATGGCCCGGTCGCCCACGACGTAGAAGCCACCGAGGACCACCGCCATCGCCACCAGCACGGCCAGACAGCCACCGAAGCGTCGTCTGCGCTTGGGCGGCTCCTCGTCGAAGTAGGGATCGTGGTCGGGTCGACCGCCCTCGAAGAAGGCCGGCTGCTGCTGGTAGGTCGGCCCGCCGTAGCCGGGCTGCCGCTGCTGCGGGGGCTCCTGGCGGCCGTAGCCCGGCGGGGGTCCGCCGGCGCCGGGCACCGGACGAGGGCCCTGGCGCCGACCCGGCTGTCCCGGCTGCTGCGGAGGCATCTGGCCCGGCATCTGACCGGGCATCTGACCGGGCATCTGCGGCGGCATCCGGCGCGGGTCCCGGGGATCCTGCGGAGGCTGCTGCCGTGGCGGGTGGCCACCGCGCGGATCGCGACCGTATGACCCCTGGCCGGAGCGACGCGGGTCGCGTGGGTCCGGGGGGTAGTAGCGCTCACTCAATGACCGACCTCAACGATCTCTCCAGGCGCGGCCCCCGAAGCGCGCTCACTGTCCAATGCGTGTTGCAGGATCACAACCGCCGCGGCCATGTCCACCACGGCTCGGCGGTCCTGGCCCTTGCGACCTCGGTCTCGGAGCATAGCCTCCGCGGAAACTGTGGTGAGTCGTTCGTCGACGAGGCGAACCGGGACCGGAGCCACTCGCCGCGCCAAGGACGCGGCGAAGTCCCGGACCTTAGCAGTCGCCGGGTTCTCCCCTCCCTTGAGGGACCGGGGCAGCCCGACGACCACCTCGAGCATCGTCGACTCCTCAGCGATCTCGGCGACGATCGCCTGGAGCCGGGCGAGGTCGCCGCGGCCCTTCTTGACCGTCTCCAGCGGCGTCGCCAGGAAACCCGTGGGGTCACTCCTGGCGACGCCGATCCGGGCGTCGCCAGGATCGAGCCCGAGGCGTACGCCGTGCCGCATCAGGCTCCGGCCACCAGGGACTTCACCTTGGCGACGGCCTCGTCGATCCGGCCGACCTCGGTGCCACCACCCTGGGCGAAGTCGGGCTTGCCGCCACCGCGACCGCCGACGATCGGAGCGAGCTCCTTGATCAGGTCACCGGCCTTGACGCCCCGGGCGATGCCGGAGGGGTTGACCGCGGCCACGACCGCCACCTTGTCGTCGGCGTCACCGAAGAGCACGACAGCCGCCGGAGCCTCACCGAGCCGGGAGCGCACGTCCTGGGCGAGCGTGCGCGCGTCGCCGCCGCCCACACCCGGGACCCGCTGGGCGACGAGCTGGACGCCGTTGACGTCGACCGCGGAGGCCGCGATCGAGCCACCGGAGGCGAGCAGCTGTGCCGTACGCGCCCGGGCGATCTCCTTCTCGGCGGCCTTGAGCCGCTCCATCAGGTCGGAGACCCTGCCGACGACGTCGTCGGACTTCGACTTCAGCAGCAGGTTGAGCTCGGAGACGACGTCGCGCTCGCGGGCGAGGTAGTTGAACCCCTCGACGCCCGTGTAGGCCTCGATGCGCCGGTTGCCGGAGCCGACCGAGGCCTCCGAGGTGACCACGATCGTGCCGACCTGGGAGGAGTGGTCCACGTGGGTGCCACCGCACAGCTCGCGCGACCAGGGACCGCCGATCTCCACGACCCGCACCTTGGTGTCGTCGTAGGTCTCGCCGAAGAGCGCGATCGCGCCCCACTCCTTGGCCTCGGAGAGCGTCATGTAGTCCCAGGAGACCGGCAGGTCGGCCCGCAGCGCGTTGTTGGAGACCTCCTCGATCTCGTGCATCTGCGCAGGCGTCAGGCCCTTGGTCCAGCCGTAGTCGAGACGCAGGTAGCCGGGGCGGTTGAACGAGCCCGACTGCAGCGCGGTCGGGCCGAGCACCTCACGCAGCGCCGCGTGCACGACGTGGGTGCCCGAGTGGGCCTGGCGGGCGCCGAGACGCCACTCGGGGTCGACCTGGGCGTGCACGAGCGACTCGCCGGCGCCGCGGGCGGAGAACTCGCCGTCGACGACCCGGACCTGGTGGACGACCAAGCCCTTGACGGGCCGCTGCACGTCGACGACCTCGAGCCGGCCGCCGTCGAACTCGATGATGCCGGCGTCGGCGGACTGACCACCGGACTCGGCGTAGAACGGGGTGCGGTCCAGGATGATCTCACCGATGTCCTCGGGGCCGAGCACGTCGACCGGCTTGCCCTCCTTGAGGAGGGCGATCGGCTTCGACTCGGTGTCGAGGGTCGTGTAGGCCTGCCAGTCGGTCGGACCGTTGGCATCGAGGATGCCGCGGTAGACCGACAGGTCGGCGTGCTGACCCTTCTTGGCGCGCGCGTCGGCCTTGGCCCGCTCACGCTGCTCGGTCATCAGGCCGCGGAAGCCCGGCTCGTCGACCTCGAGGCCCGCCTCGGCGGCCATCTCGAGGGTCAGGTCGATCGGGAAGCCGTACGTGTCGTGGAGCTGGAACGCCTTGGCACCGGTGAACGTGGTGGAGCCGCTCGACTTCACCTCGGTCGCGGCCAGGTCGAAGATCTGGGTGCCGGCCGCGAGGGTCTTGCGGAAGGCCTCCTCCTCGGCGTCGGCGACCCGCTTGATGCGGTCCCAGCCGGTGTGCAGGTCGGTGTAGGTCTCCCCCATCTTGTCGCGGGAGACCGGCAGCAGCTCGGGCATCGCCGGGTCCTCGTAGCCCAGCAGGCGCATGTTGCGGATCGCGCGGCGCATCAGCCGGCGCAGGACGTAGCCGCGGCCCTCGTTGCCGGGGGTGACGCCGTCGCTGATCAGCATCAGCGAGGAGCGCACGTGGTCGGCGACCACGCGGAAGCGGACGTCGTCCTCGTAGGAGGCGCCGTACTTCTTCCCGGTCAGCTCCATCGCCTTCTCGATGACGGGGAAGACGACGTCGGTCTCGTACATGTTCGCCTTGCCCTGCATCAGATAGGCGACACGCTCGAGGCCGAGGCCGGTGTCGATGCTCTTCTGCGGCAGCGCGCCGTCGATGTCGACGTCGTACTTGGACCGCGCCGCGACGACGTTGTCCTGCATGAAGACGAGGTTCCAGAACTCCAGGTAGCGGTCGCCGGCGTCCCAGTCACGGTCGGCGCCGAACTCAGGGCCGCGGTCGATCAGGATCTCCGAGCACGGACCACCCGGCCCGGGCACGCCCATCGACCAGTAGTTCTCGCTCGGGGGCAGCCGGACGATGCGGTCGTCGGGCAGGCCGGAGATCTTCTTCCAGAGCGCAACCGCCTCCTCGTCGCCGTTGAGCACGGACGGGTAGAGGGCCGACTCGTCGAAGCCGAAGCCGCCGTCGGCGACCGACTTGGTGACCAGCTCCCAGGCGAGCGTGATCGCGCCCTCCTTGAAGTAGTCGCCGAAGGAGAAGTTGCCGCACATCTCGAAGAAGGTGCCGTGCCGGGTGGTCTTGCCCACCTCTTCGATGTCGGGGGTACGGATGCACTTCTGCACCGAGGTCGCCCGGTCGAACGGCGGCGTCGCCTGTCCCAGGAAGTAGGGCTTGAAGGGCACCATGCCTGCGTTGACGAAGAGCAGGTTGGGGTCATCGAGCAGAAGCGATGCCGAGGGCACCACCGTGTGCTCGCCGACACTCGTGTTCTCGGCGAAATGCGCCGTGAAACGGCGGCGGATCTCCGCCGTGCTCAACCACTCCATCAGGGGGTACTACCTTCCGTGTTCTGCCTCGGGTCCTCGGTTGGCCCGGTCAATCCAAGTGTCTGCTGCTCGGCACCAGCGGCGCCAATCTGTTTCGGTCCTGCGGTGCGTGCCTCGATCCACTCCCGCAGCTCGAGCTCCTTCTCGGCCTTGCCGGTGGCCAGCTCCTCGCGGAAGATCCGCGCGCCGACCCCGAGTGCCTGGGCCCGGTCGCGCAGGCCGTCGGCGGTGAAGGCCTCGGCGGCGCGACGCCCCTTGACCATCGCGTACACGCCGGCACCCGCACCGACCACGAACCAGATCGCGCCCCTCATCGGGAGTCCTCCATACGTACGTCCTCGTCAACTGCCGCGCGCTGGCGCGCACGGTATTCGCGCAGCGCCTCGCGCATCTCGCTCTTCCGGTCCTTGCGTGCCCGCTTGACCTCGCGGTGCATCTCATAGCGGATCTTGAACCGCACCTCCGGCGAGAGCGCCCGCCGCACCCCGTGGACCAGCGCGGCGCCGTGCACCACGGTCTCGCGGAACACCGCGTCCGCGAAGGCCGGTGCGGTCAACGTACGCTGCACCACCTGCTCCACCTCGGCAGGCTCGCCGTCGTCCCCGAGGGAGGTGATCACGTACTCCTTCTCGGCAGCCTTCTCGTCCCGGCGCCGTCGCCGGGTGGTCGGATCTGGCTGCGCCAGCCGCTTCTCCAGCGCCTCCAGCCGCTCGCGCAGCTCGGCCTCGCTGGCCTCGGCCTCCTCGAGCCGTCGCCGCGCGCGGCGACGCATGCCGAGCGCGAGCAGCACGGCGACCAGCGAGATGAGGACCAGGACCCCCACCGCGGTCAGCGTCGCGACCAGCGCCCACGCGGGCATGCTCGAGTTCGTCATGGTGCGCCTACCCTATCCATCCTGTCCGCGCACGATTTTCCGGACACGCTCCCAACGTTCCTTCACTCCGGCCTCGGCTCCGTGGGTGGTCGGCTGGTAGTACTCCGCGTCGGCGACCGCGTCGGGTGCGTACTGCTGGGTCGCGATGCCGAACGGCTCGTCGTGCGCGTACTTGTACGCCTCGCCGTGCCCGATCTTCTTCGCACCCTCGTAGTGGGCGTCGCGCAGGTGGGGCGGGACGTTGCCGATCTTCCCGGCCGCGACATCGGCGCGCGCGGCGAAGATGGCGTTGGTGACCGCGTTGGACTTCGGCGCGACGGCGAGCGCGATCGTCGCGTGCGCCAAGGTGAGCTGGGCCTCCGGCATCCCGATCAGCTGCACGGTCTGGGCCGCGGCGACCGCGGTCTGCAGCGCCGTGGAGTCGGCCAGCCCGATGTCCTCGGAGGCGAGGATCATCAGCCGGCGGGCGATGAACCGGGGGTCCTCCCCCGCCTCGATCATCCGCGCCAGGTAGTGCAGCGCGGCGTCGGCGTCCGACCCGCGCACCGACTTGATGAAGGCGCTGACCACGTCGTAGTGCTGGTCGCCCTGCCGGTCGTAGCGCACCGCCGCCTGGTCCACGGCCCGCTCGGCGGCCTCGAGCGTGATCTCCCCGGCGCTCGCCGCGCCCGCGGCCGCCTCCAGGTAGGTCAGCGACCGGCGGGCGTCGCCGCCGGCGAGACGTACGAGATGGTCGAGCGCGTCCTCGGAGATGGTCACCGAGCCACCGAGGCCGCGCTCGTCCTCGATCGCCTTCACCAGCACGCCTCGGATGTCGTCGTCGGTCAGCGACTCCAGCCGCAGCAGCAGCGAGCGGGACAGCAGCGGCGAGATCACCGAGAAGAAGGGGTTCTCCGTGGTCGCGGCGACCAGCGTGACCCAGCGGTTCTCCACGCCCGGCAGCAGCGCGTCCTGCTGCGCCTTGCTGAACCGGTGGACCTCGTCGACGAAGAGGACGGTCTCCTTGCCGGTCGCGACCAGCTCGGCGCGGGCCGCGTCGATCGCCGCGCGGACCTCCTTGACCCCGGCCGAGACCGCGGAGACCTCGACGAAGCGCCGGTCGGTGGAGCGGCTCACGATCGAGGCGATGGTCGTCTTCCCGGTGCCCGGCGGCCCCCACAGCAGCAGCGAGAGCGACTGGCCGCCCTCCACCACCTGGTGCAGCGGCGAGCCGGGAGCACGCAGCGAGCTCTGCCCGACCAGCTCCTCGAGCGTACGCGGCCGCATCCGCACCGCCAGCGGCGCGGCCGCATGGTCGCTGTGGCTCAGCGACCCGCCGCGCGAGGCGCCGGTAGCAGCCCCCATCTCAAACAACCCGTCCACACGCCAACCCTAGTGGCCGGCACCGACAGGACTCAGGTGAGGCGTACGCGTGGGTCGAGCACGCTGTAGAAGAGGTCGACCAGGAGGTTGGTGATGACGATGATCAGGGCGGAGATCAGGGTGGTCGCCTCGATCACCGGGAGGTCGCTCTGGCTGACGGCGTTGAGCGCGCGGAGGCCGAGGCCGGGGATGCCGAAGATCAGCTCGGTGAAGATGGTGCCTGTCAGCAGCGCTCCGAAGTCGATGCCGAAGATCGTCACGATCGGCACGACGGCCGCCCGCAGCGCGTGCTTGTTGACGATCCTGCGCTCCGGAAGACCCTTGGCACGCGCCGTCCGGACGTAGTCCTCGTTGAACGCCTCGATCATCGACCCGCGGGTGAACCGGCCGTACTTGGAGGAGTTCACCAGGCCGAGCGCGAGCCAGGGCAGCAACAGGCCCCAGGCCCACTTCAGCGGTGAGTCGGTCAGCGGCGTGTAGCCCTCCTGCGGGAAGATCCCGGCGCTGACCGCGAGATAGAGGAAGGCGAGCAGGACGAACAGGTAGTACGGGATCGACTCGATCACCAGCGTCGCGCCGATGACGGCCTTGTCCGCCGAGGTCCCCCGGCGTCTGGCCGCAAACATCCCGATCGGCACGCCGATCAGCAGGATCGTGACGCCGGCCCCGACCGCGACCGAGACCGTCGGCCCGATCCGGTCCTTGATGTCGTCCCAGACGTTGACCCGGTAGATGAAGCTGACCCCGAAGCACGGGGCGTCGCAGTCGTACGCCTCGGAGCCGAACGCGATCTCGCGGCCGTTGACGATTCCGGACATGTACTCGACGTACTGGACGTGGAGCGGCGCGTCCAGGTTGAGCGCCTCCCGGATCGCGTCCTGCCGCTCGGCGGTGCACTTGGGCTCCGGGCACATCGCGTCCGCCGGGTCGCTCGGGCCATAGGTGAAGAGCGCGACGACCGCCACCGAGATCACGAACAGCACGAGAAGTGCCGAGATCAACCGGCGTACGACAAAACCGATCATGGGACGGAGGTCTCGCTTCCTGGAAAGGTGTTCTCGGGCAGGGCCCGGAGCTGCGGTGTTCTAGCGGTGGGTCCGACCGGCGTGGGGTGCGCCCACGCCGGCCGGATCACCTCACTTGAGGTACATGATGGAGAAGCTCGGCATGCCCTTGACCGGGTCGTTGACGACCCCGCCGACCAGCGAGCCCTTGATGAAGGCGTTCGCGTCGTAGCCGGCGTTGATCTCGACCATGTAGGTCTCCTGCATCCACTTGTCGAACTCGCCCCAGGCTGCGGGGACCTCGTCGGCGTCCAGCTTCAGGATCTCGGCCTGCTTCGCGTCGGCGTCGGCCTCCTTGAAGTTGGTCGGGTTCGGCATGCCCGGCTTGTTGGCGTTCGAGCCGATCCACTGCGCCGGGAACCACGAGCCGCCCGAGGGCCAGTCGGAGCACCAGCCGCCGTAGCGGAGGTTGACCGGAGCGTCCAGGTTGCTCTCGTCGTCACGGTAGGTCTCGTCGGTCGAGGCGACCGGGGTCGCCTTGAAGCCGGCCGCTTCGAAGCCCTTGACCATCTGGTCCTTCTTGGCGACCGAGTTCTCGTCGTCACGCTGGTAGTGCCACTTCAGCTCGAAGCCCTCGGCCCCGGCCTCCTTCAGCAGCGCCTTGGCCTTCTCCGGGTCGGTGGTCTGACCGTCCTGACCCTTCGGGTACTGGTACTCGACGCGACCCGCGGTGCCCGGCGGCAGGAGCGAGGTGCCGGGCTCGATGGTGACACCGACGATCTCTCCGGACGCCTTCCAGGCAGCCTGGTACGGGTAGGCCCAGCTGATCGCCTCACGGACCTTCTTGTCCGTGATCTTGGTCTGGTCCGGCCGGTACATGTACGTGCACGGCGAGGTGCCCTCGATCAGGTTGTCCGGTGCACCCTCCTTGATCGACTTGTAGGTCGGCGGCGTGACGTCGTCGTAGGTCATCATCGACTGGGCCGCGCCCTTGTCGCCGAGGATCTGGTTCTCGAGCTTCGCGGTGTCCTGGGCGAACTTGAAGTCGAAGGCGTCGGCGGCCTGGAAGCGGCCGGGGTCGGTGTCGGGGTCCCACTGGTCGTTCTTGACGAGCGTCAGCGAGGCGCCGGGCTTGTAGGTCTCGAACTTGTAGGGGCCGGTCGCGATCGGGTGGCTCTCGTAGGCCAGCGGGTCCTTGTCCTTGGCCTTCGGGATCGGCGAGAAGACCGGGAACGAGGCGTAGTAGTCCAGCTCGGGGAACGGCTGGGTGAGGTGGATGATCACCTTGTTGCCGTCGGCCTCGACGCCGTCGTAGTCCTCACCGCCGTACCAGCCGGCGCTGGCGTCGTAGTCGGGGAGCTTCTTGAGCTCGGCGTCGGTGTCCGCGAACGGACCCTTGTACTTGTCGCCGTCCTTGAAGAACGTCAGCTGGTACGTCGGGCCGTCGGTCAGCGTGTCGACCGCGAAGGAGCGCTTGATGCCGTAGACGACGTCCTCGGCGGTGACGTCGGTGCCGTCCTCGTACTTGATCCCGTCCTTGAGCTCGAAGGTCCAGGTCAGGCCGTCCTCGGAGACCTGACCGAGGTCGGTGGCGAGGTCGGGGACGAGCACGGAGTCGCCGGTCTTCTCGTCGTAGACGTACTGCGTCAGCGAGCGGGTCACCAGACCGGACATGATCGCACCGGAGTCGGTGTAGTAGGTCCGGGTCGGGTCGAGGGTGTGGGGGGCGTTGTTCGACAGCACGGTGATCGTGCCGCCCTTCTTCGCGTCGCTCGGGATCTCCAGCGGCCCCTCGGCCGTGGCGTCCTTGCCGGCACCGGCGCCGCCGCCGGCCTTGAACTCACCGGCCGGGTCCTCGCCACCGCCACCCCCGCCACCACACGCAGCGGTGAGCGTCAGCGCAGCGATCGCGCTGGCCGCGATCACTGTTCTCTTCAATTGCATCGTAGATTTCCACCTTCCATGGTTGATGCCTCTCTCCGACGACGTGCTCACCGGAAAGACTTGGGGTCGAAGGCGTCGCGGATGGCGTCTCCGAGCAGGTTGAGCGCGAAGACCAGGACCACGATCCCGACGATCGGCGCGTAGAGGTACAAGGGGTATTCGTCGAACCAGCTCTGGGCCCGCAGGATCGTCTGTCCCCAGGACGGGCGCCCGGTGACGCCGACGCCGAGGTAGGCCAGCGTCGCCTCCGCGGCGATCGTGGCCGGCAGGCTCAGCGAGAACGAGACGACGATCGGCGCCACCAGGTTGGGCAGCAGCTCCTTGAACAGGATCCGATGGGTCGGCATCCCGAGGACGTAGGCGGCCTCGATGAACTCGCGCTCACGCAGCGAGATCACCTCGCCGCGGATCAGCCGGGCCAGGCCCATCCACCCGAAGATCGAGAGGATCACGATGAGCGCGATCAGCGAGGCGTTGTCGAGCATCGTCGGGTTCTCCCGCCAGCGCTCCACGAGCATCGGCGAGATCGCGATCGCGACCAGCAGGAACGGCAGCGTCAGGAAGAGGTCGATCACGAACGTGATCACCCGGTCACCCCAGCCGCGGCTGTAGCCCGCGATCAGGCCGAGCACCACACCGACGACGGTGGAGACGATCGTGGCGATCGTGGCGACCAGCAGGGACGTACGCGCGCCGTAGAACCACTCGGCGAGCAGGTCGTTGCCGGAGTTGGGCTCCAGGCCGAGCGGCGCCTCCCAGGTGAACCCATAGTTGGGCGGGCCGATGACCGGGTAGTTGAACGAGTCGGTGTCGGCGACCGGGTCGCCGGCACGCACCTCGACGCCGAACAGCTTGCACAGCAGCGGGGCGAAGATGGCGATCAGGACGAAGAGCAGCACGATCCCGGCACAGATCATCGCGACCTTGTCCGAGAGCAGGCGGTCCATGGCGATGCGCATCGGCGAACGGCCCGCGACGTCGCCGGTCCTCGGTTCCGGACTGATCTCAGGATCCTCAGCACCCTGGATCAACACTTCGGACACAGTCATACGCTCGGATCTCCGTTCGATGCCAAGGCTCGGTACGCCCAAGACCAGACCACTTCGCGCGGGCCCGAGCCAACGCGGTGCCTCAAGTTATGCCAAGTTGCAGCGCTTCGGGCGGGACTACAGATAACGGTTCGATACCGACGGTGACGCGTGACACATACGAAACAAAGACGGCCCGCAGCCATAGGCTGCGGACCGTCTTTCGTAATCTCGCCGAGATACGGGAGATCCTCAGGCACGACCTCGCGAGTTGTTCGCCAGGTCGTACCAGGTGTCGGCATAGCCCGGTCCCTCGCCCGGGACCTCGGCCGGGCTGGCGCCCGGGTCCGGCGCGCCGAACTCGTCGACGCCCAGGAGCGGCGCGGTGACCGGCTTCTCCGGGTGCTGGTGGATCTCACCCGGGAAGTGGCAGGCGACCTTGTGCTTCTTGCCGATCTGCAGCAGCGGCGGCTCGACCACGGAGCAGATGTCCTTGGCGATGGAGCAGCGGGTGCGGAAGTGGCAGCCCGAGGGCGGGTTGATCGGCGAAGGTACGTCGCCCTCCAGCCGGATCCGCTCACGACGGCCGCCGATCGCGGCCTGCTTCACGTCGGGCACGGCGGAGAGCAGCGCCTGGGTGTAGGGGTGGTGAGCGTGCTCGTAGATCGACTCGCGGTCACCGATCTCCACGATCTTGCCGAGGTACATCACCGCGACCTCGGGGCAGAAGTGACGAACGATGGCGAGGTCGTGAGCGATGAACAGGAAGGAGATGTCGAACTCCTTCTGCAGATCCTGGAGCAGGTTGATCACCTGGGCCTGGATCGAGACGTCCAGCGCCGAGACCGGCTCGTCGGCGACGAGCAGCTTCGGCTGCAGGGTCAACGCCCGGGCGATGCCGATGCGCTGGCGCTGGCCGCCGGAGAACTCGTGCGGGTAGCGGTTGTAGTGCTCGGGGTTGAGACCGACGATCTCGAGCAGCTCCTGGACCCGGCTGAGCACCTTGTTCTTCGGCACCATGTTGTGGATCCGCAGCGGCGCGCCGATGATCGAGCCGACCGTGTGACGCGGGTTCAGCGACGTCGACGGGTCCTGGAAGATCATCTGGATCTCCCGGCGCATCGGGTGCAGCTGCCGACCGGAGTAGTTGGCGATGTCGGTGCCCTCGAAGTCGATCTTGCCTTCGGTGGGCTTGTAGAGCCGGGTGACCATCCGGCCGGTCGTGGACTTGCCACAACCGGACTCGCCGACGAGGCCCAGGGCGCTGCCCTTGGCCACCTCGAAGGAGACCCCGTCGACGGCCTTGACGTGCCCGACCGTACGTCGGATCACGCCACTGCCCTTGACCGGGAAGTGCATCTTCAGGTTCTCGACCGAGAGCACGGCCTCCGTGCTCTCGGGCGCGACCGAGGCCGCGGGGGCGGTCGTGGTGTCGCTCATCAGTCCTCCACCAGGTCAGGTGCGATCTCGGGCAGGATCTCTGCCTCGTAGACCTCGTCGGCGTTCTTGATGTGGCACCGCTTGGTGTGGTTGCCACCGCTGTTGGCCGGGGTGAGCGCGGGAAGGGTCGTCCGGCACAGGTCGCCGCCCACCTTCGCAACGTGGTCACAGCGCGGTTCGAAGGCGCATCCCGGCGGCGGGTTGAGCAGCGAGGGCGGGTTGCCCCGGATCGGGATCAGCTTCGCCTCGGTCGACGCGGTCAGGTCCGGCACGCTGGAGAGCAGCCCCCAGGTGTAGGGCATCTCCGGGTTGGTGAGGATCTCCTTGCACGGACCGTACTCGACCGCACGGCCCGCGTACATCACGAGTACGTCATCGGCCATCTCCGCCACGACGCCGAGGTCGTGGGTGATGATGATGATCGCCGCGTCGAAGTCGCGCTGCAGGTCCTGGAGCAGGTCGAGGATCTGCGCCTGGACGGTCACGTCCAGGGCGGTGGTCGGCTCGTCGGCGATCAGCAGGCTGGGGTTGTTGATCAGCCCCATCGCGATCATCGCGCGCTGGCGCATACCACCGGAGAACTGGTGCGGGTAGTCGTCCACGCGACGGTCGGGCTGCGGGATGCCGACGCGGTCGAGCATCTCGATGGCGCGCTTGCGCGCCTCCCTCTTGGTCACGTTGTTGTGGACCTGGTAGGCCTCCATGATCTGGTTGCCCACCGTGTAGTACGGGTGCATCGCGGAGAGCGGGTCCTGGAAGATCATCGCCACGTCGCGACCGCGGCGCCTGCGCATGTCCTCGTTGCTGACCTTGAGCAGGTCGACACCGTCGAGCATGATCTGGCCGCTGAGGATGGCGTTGGTGCCGCGGTGCAGCCCCATGATCGCCGAGCTGGAGACCGACTTGCCGGAGCCGGACTCGCCCACGATGCCGAGCGTCTTGCCGCGCTCGAGCTCGAAGGAGAGGCCGTCGGTCGCCTTGACGATGCCGTCGGAGGTGGCGAAGTGAACCTTCAGGTCCTGCACCGAGAGGAACGCGCCATCGTTGGCCGGCGTCGTCTCGGGCGTCTTGGAGAGGTCAGTCATGGATCAACTCCCGGGTCAGGCGACGCGCACGCGCGGGTCGATGAAGGCGTACAGGACGTCGACGACGATGTTGGCGATGATCACCAGAGCGCCGAGGAGCAGCACCAGGCCCACGATGGTGGGCAGGTCGTAGGTCTCGTTCGCGGTCACCGCGAGCTTTCCGAGACCGTAGTAGTTGAAGACGTCCTCGGTGATGATCGCGCCGCCGAGGACCGCAGCGACG
The DNA here is from genome assembly GCF_055585005.1 of Nocardioides sp. NPDC054178. Lineage (NCBI taxonomy): Bacteria > Bacillati > Actinomycetota > Actinomycetes > Propionibacteriales > Nocardioidaceae > Nocardioides > Nocardioides sp. NPDC054178. The sequence goes on along the minus strand of NZ_JBVJKY010000003.1, from coordinate 184,470 downwards.
TCGAGACCGAACATCGTCACCAGCGGGGTCAGCGCGGCGCGCAGCGCGTGCTTGAACAGCACCTTGTTGCCCCTGAGGCCCTTGGACTTCGCGGTGCGGATGTAGTCCTCGCTCATCGACTCGAGGACGAACGCCCGGGTCATGCGTACGTAGCCCGCCATGTAGACCGCCGCGAGAGTGAACCCGGGGAGCATGAGCTGGAGCAGCCATTCCCCGACGCCACCCTCGGCGATAGGCACGTATCCCGGCGCGGGGAAGATCCCCCATTTGATGGCGACGAAGTTGATCAGCAAGGCACCCACGAAGAAGGTCGGAAACGCGTACAGGGACAGCGTGGCTCCGACGACTCCGCGGTCCACGAGGGACCCCTTGAAGACCGCGGCGAGCACTCCGAACAGCACACCGAAGACGACCCAGATGGTGACCGCGACCAGGGCGATCGAGATCGAGATCGGAGCTGCCTCCGCGATCTCCTCGTTGACCGTCATCTGCAGCTGCTGGGAGTAGCCCAGGCAGGGCGCCGCGCACTCGGTGACCAGCTCGGGGTTGGCCTCGCGCATCGCCTCGTCGGCGGGGTACTCACGGCCGACGACGACGCCCTTGGCGAAGTTGCCCCACTGGACCAGCAGCGGCTGGTCGTAGCCGAGGGCCTGACGGGTCTCCTCGATGCGGTCCGGGGGGCAGTTCTTGCCGCAGGAGAACTGAGCCGGGTCGACCGGGTTCTTCATGAACAGTGCGAAGACGATGAAGCTCATCGCCACCAGCATGAGCAAACCGACGATCACGCGCCGGATGATGTAGGCGACCATCGGTGGGTCTCACCTTCATTGGGATCGGCCGGACCACCGTCGTGGGGTGTCGTCCGGGGGGAATCGTGTCCAGGTACATGGGGGGAGGCGGGGCTCTGGCGAGCCCCGCCTCCAAGGTCGGAACGGCTCAGGGCCGTCCGAACGGTGTTGCGGAGCTGAAGGATCAGTCCTCGACGTCGATGGTCGCCAGGTCCGGGTAGGACGAGGAGGCATCGGTGGTGACGAAGTTCTTCACCTTGGAGCCGTGGACCCAGTTGAAGGTCGCGATCTCCAGCGGGATGTAGGCGACGTCCTCACCCATGACCGCGTCGGCCTCCTGGAGGAACTTGTTCTGCTCCTCGATGGTGGCGGAGTTGGCGGCCTGGTCGAACAGCTTGTCGACCGCCGGGTTCTTGTAGTTGCCGTAGTTCTGGCCGTTGGTCGACTTCTCGATCTGACGGCTGTCGAACAGCGCCGCGGTGACGGTCATCGCGGAGCCCCAGTCGGCACCCCAACCGCCCCACATCACGTCGGCCTTGTTGGAAGGCTTCTGGATGTTGGAGTAGTAGACGTCGCCCAGCGGGTCGAGCGTGACCTTGAAGCCGGCGGCCTCCCAGCCCTGGACCAGCGCGGCGGCCTGCTTGTCAGCGGTGTCGCTCTGCGGGTAGGTGAAGGTGATCGGGTACGGCGTCTTGACACCGGCGTCGGCCAGGGTCTTCTTCGCCGCGGCCGGGTCGCCCTTGAGGTTGCGGTCCTTGTACGCCGGGTTGGCGACGTAGCCCGGAACAGCCGGGTTCACGATCGAGTCGGCCGGGGTGTAGGCCTTCTCGCCACCGCCGGCGGCGATCCAGGACTCGACGTCGGTCGCCTGGGCCAGAGCCTTGCGAACGTTCGGGTCCTTCATCTGGTTCTGGTTCGGCACCAGGTAGTCGACGTAGGGCGACTGGACCTGGACGTAGCGGTCCTTGACGCCGGCCTCGGTGAGACGCGGGTAGAACTCCGGCGGGACGCGCGAGCCGCTGACGATGGTCGCCTGCGAGTCGGGGCTGTCGGAGAACAGCTTCTCGTAGGTGGTCGTCGCCTTCTCACCGAACTTGAAGACGACCTTGTCCGGAAGCGCCTCGCGGAGCGACTTGTCGTCGGTCTCCGGGTCGTACTCGTCGTTGCGCACCAGGGTGCCGCCCTTCTGGGCGTTCCAGGTGTCGACCTTGTACGGGCCGTTGGAGAAGATCTTGTCGTCGTTCTTGGCACCCTTGTCGAAGGACTTCTTGTAGGGGTCCATCATGTGCAGCGACGAGATCGCCAGCGGGAAGTCGGGCCACGGCGACTTGAACTTGTAGGTGATGGTCTTGCCATCGCAGGTCACGGCCTGGTCGAAGTCGGCCTGCTGCTCCGGGGTCGCGGTGTACGGGCCCGGGTACTCACCCTTGAGGGCGAGCTTCGCGGTCAGGTAGAAGCCCGGACCACCGGTGAGCTCGTCGGCGGCGAAGTTGCGCGAGGCGCCGTAGGCGAAGTCCTCACACGTGATGTCGGAGCCGTCCTCCCACTTCACGCCGTCCTTGATGGTGAACGACCAGGTCTTGGCGCCCTCGGTCGAGGTGCCCTCGTCGGTCGCCAGGTCGGGGATCGGCTTGCTCGAGACCTTGGGGTCGGTCGAGGACGGGTTCGAGAGCAGCTTGCGGTAGACCAGACGCGTGGTGTGCGAGATGGTCTCGCCGACGTAGATACGCTGCGGGTCCAGGTGGTCGATCGGGTCCTCAGCGACGATGGTCAGCGTGTTTGCCGAGCTCGAGCCACCGCCGTCCCCGCCGCCACAGGCAGCCAGGCCCAGCGAAAGACCGAGCACGCCAGCGGCACTGACCGCTACGTACTTAGCTCGCTTCTTGAGCATTCGTTTCTCCTTGGTGTGGTCGCCGTCAGCCTCTGACAACTGACGCCGTATCGGTGTCCCGGGCGGGTCACCTGTGTGTGGACGGAGCCCCGAGGCTCACCTGTCACCCTTGGGGTCAAGGGCGTCTCGCAACCCGTCCCCGAGAAGGTTGAACGAGATCACGATCGTCGCGATGATGATCGCGGGCATGAAGAAGTAGAACGGGTCCACCTGCGCGTACTTCAACGAGTCGGTGAGCACGTTGCCGAGGGTGGGTGTCGGCGGCTTCACACCGACCTGGAGGTAGCTCAGCGCCGCCTCGGCCGAGATGTAGGCCGGCATCATCAGGGTGACCAGGACCAGCAGCGGAGCCCACAGGTTCGGCAGGATCTCCTTGAAGTAGATCCGGGACTTGGAGGCACCCAGGACGATCGCCGCCTCGACGAACTCTCGTTGTTTGATCGAGAGGACCTGTCCTCGGACCACGCGGGCGGTGCTGGTCCAGCCGAAGATCGCGAGCACCACGGTGCAGTAGATCCCCTGGACAAGTGGGCCGTTGGGTAGTCCCGTCACCATCTGGATGAGCTCGAGGCCGAGCGCCGAGAGCGCCAGCAGCATCATCGTCGAGGGGAACGAGAGCGTCAGGTCGGTGAAGCGGCTCAGGCCCGCGTCGACCCAGCCACCGCTGAACCCGGAGATGATCCCGATGATCGCGCCGATGACCACCGACAAGATGGCGGCGGTGAGGGCGATGATCAGCGAGAAGGTGATGCCGTACCAGAACCGGGACAGCGCGTCGCGGCCGGTGCCGGGCTCCACGCCGAGCGGGTGCTCGAGGCTCGCGCCGCTGAACCGGCCCTCGGGAATGGTGTTCGCGTCGAGCAGGTCCTGGTTGTAGCTGAACGGGTCCAGCACGCCCATCCTGACGAGAAGGGGGGCCAGGATGGCAGCCAGGACCACCAGGATGACCACCGTCAACGACACCATCGTCAGCTTGTCCTTGCGAAGCCGCATCCATGCCAGCTTCATCGGCGACTTGCCGGCGATCTTCTTCGCCTCCTCAGGCGAAGCAGAAGGTGTCGATCCACCCGAGAGTTCTTCACCTTCGAACACGGTGGCCGATTCGCTCATGGTTCCTCTGTCTAGTCGTATTTGTGGGTGCCGCCGTCGCACGGCAGCGTCCGACCCACGAGGTCGACGGATGGAACTCTATGTGATCCCTTTGCCAGGATGGACCCCGGACCGGTAACGATCCGATTTCAACCAGTGATACGGCAGATCGGGACGCCTTCTCGCAATTCCTTGGAGAACGCCAAGAGTCTCCGGGACCGGTGGACCGGTCCCGGAGACTCTGTTGGATTTGACTGAGGTGCGCTCAGTTCGCCGATTCGCCCTCGGCGGACGCCGCAGGAGCGGGCCGTGCATCGACGCCCGCCTCCTTGCGCTGCTCCGGGGTGATCGGCGCCGGGGCGGCGGTGAGCGGGTCGTAACCCGCACCCGTCTTCGGGAAGGCGATGACGTCGCGGATCGAGTCGGTGCCGGCCAGAAGGGCGACGACACGGTCCCAGCCGAAGGCGATGCCGCCGTGAGGCGGGGCGCCGAACTTGAAGGCGTCGAGCAGGAAGCCGAACTTCTCCTCGGCCGCCTCCTCGCCGATCCCCATCAGGTCGAAGACCCGCTTCTGGACGTCCTCGCGGTGGATACGGATCGATCCGCCGCCGATCTCGTTGCCGTTGCAGACGATGTCGTAGGCCCAGGCGAGGGCGTTGCCCGGGTCCTTGTCGAAGCCTTCGACGTCCTGCGGGCTGGTGAAGGCGTGGTGGACCGCGGTCCACTCCCCCGCACCGACCGCGACGTCACCGGACTCGACGGCCTCGGAGGCCGGCTCGAGCAGCGGCGCGTCGACGACCCACAGGAAGCTCCACTCGCCGTCCTTGCGCAGGTCGAGGCGGTTGCCGATCTCCAGCCGGGCCGCGCCGAGCAGGGAGCGGCTCGACTTGGGCGCCCCGGCAGCGAAGAAGATGCAGTCGCCCGGGTTGGCGCCGACGTGAGCGGCCAGACCGGCGGCCTCGGTCTCGGAGAGGTTCTTGGCGACCGGACCGGTCAGCGAGCCGTCCTCCTGCACCAGGACGTACGCCAGGCCCCTGGCGCCGCGCTGCTTGGCCCAGTCCTGCCAGCCGTCGAGCTGACGCCGCGGCTGGCTCGCGCCGCCCGGCATCACCACGGCGCCGACGTAGGGCGCCTGGAAGACGCGGAAGGTCGTCTCGGAGAAGTAGTCGGTGCACTCGGTGATCTCGATGCCGAAGCGCAGGTCGGGCTTGTCCGAGCCGTACTTCGCCATCGCGTCGGCGTAGGTCATCCGCGGCAGCGGGAGCGGCACGTCGTAGCCGATCAGCTTCCACAGCGCCGCGACGATCTCCTCGCCGAGGGCGATCACGTCGTCCTGCTCGACGAAGCTCATCTCGATGTCGAGCTGGGTGAACTCCGGCTGCCGGTCGGCGCGGAAGTCCTCGTCACGGTAGGCACGGGCGAGCTGGTAGTAGCGCTCCATGCCGCCGACCATGAGCAGCTGCTTGAAGAGCTGCGGGGACTGCGGCAGGGCGTACCACGAGCCCGGCTGCAGGCGCGCCGGGACCAGGAAGTCACGCGCGCCCTCGGGGGTCGAGCGGGTCAGCGTCGGGGTCTCGATCTCGACGAAGTCGTGGCCGGCGAGCACGTCGCGGGCGGCCTTGTTGGCCTTCGAGCGCAACCGGATGGCGTTGCCGGGGGCGGTGCGGCGCAGGTCGAGATAGCGGTGCTTGTAGCGGACGTCCTCGCCGACCTCGACGTGATCGTCGATGGGGAACGGGAGGGGTGCCGCGGCGGAGAGGACCTCGAGGTCCTTGGCGACGACCTCGACCTCGCCGGTGGCGAGGTTGGGGTTGCGGTTCTCCTCGGTGCGCGCGACGACCTCGCCGGTGACCTTGATGCAGTATTCGTTGCGGAGGGCGTGGGCGATCTCCTCGTCGCGGACGACGACCTGGACCACACCGCTGGCCTCACGCAGATCGAGGAACGCGACCCCGCCGTGATCGCGTCGACGGCCTACCCAGCCGGCGAGGGTCACGGTCTGGCCGACGTGCTCGGCACGCAGGGTGCCGGCGTCGTGGGTGCGGATCACTTCTTCTCCTCGGTGTTCGCGACGACCTGGGGCTTCAGGTCGCTCTCGTTCTGGGGCGTCCAGGTGGCCGGGTCGGCCGCGACCTGGTCGCCGGTGCGGATGTCCTTGATCTCGTAGCCGCCTTCGGTCGCGAAGAGGACGTACGGGATGCCGCGGCGCTCCGCGAAGCGGATCTGCTTGCCGAACTTGGCGGCGTTGGGCGAGACCTCGCAGGCAACATTGTGGGCGCGCAGGAGCTGGGCCGCCGAATCGGCCTCGGCCCGGCTCTCCTCGTCGGCGACCGCGACCAGCACCGTGCTCGGGACCTTGCGGTCGCCGTCGAGCACGCCCTTGGCCACCAGCGGCACCAGGACGCGGCTCACGCCGAGCGAGATCCCGACGCCCGGGTAGGTGGTCTTGCCGTCGCTGGCGAGCGCGTCGTAGCGGCCGCCCGAGCAGATGCTGCCCAGGGACTCATAGCCGTCGAGACGGGTCTCGAAGACGGTGCCGGTGTAGTAGTCCAGGCCGCGGGCGATGCTGAGGTCGGCCACGACGCGTACGGAATCGGTGTTCAGCGGCGCGGTGGCATTGATCAGGGTGGCGAGCTCGCTCAGGCCCTCCTCGAGCAGCTCGCTCTCCACGCCGAGCGCGCGGACCTTCTCCACGAAGGAGTCGTCGGTGGCGGTGATCGTGGCGAGCTCGAGGCACTTGGCGGCCTGCCCGTCGCTCAGCCCGGCCTCGGCGACCAGCAGCTTGCCGACCTCGGTGGCCGGCAGCTTGTCGAGCTTGTCGATGAGCCGCATGGTCTCCTCGACGTCGGGGGCGCCCAGACCGGCGTAGAAGCCCTGGATCAGCTTGCGGTTGTTGACCTGGAGCGTGAAGCCCGGCAGGAACGTCAGCCTGCCGAGCGCTTCCAGCATGACCCGGGCGACCTCGACGTCGTGGTGGAACGGCAGCGTGTCGCGCCCGACGATGTCGATGTCGGCCTGCGCGAACTCGCGGAAGCGACCCTCCTGCGGGCGCTCGCCTCGCCAGACCTTCTGGATCTGGTAGCGACGGAAGGGGAACTCCAGCTTGCCGGCGTTCTCGAGCACGTAGCGGGCGAAGGGGACGGTGAGGTCGAAGTGGAGACCCATACCTTTGTCACGGGACTCGTCCTGCTCCTGGAGCCGCTTGAGGACGTACACCTCCTTGCTGGTGTCGCCCTTGCGCAGCAGCTGGTCCATCGGCTCGACGGCGCGGGTCTCGATGTTGCCGAAGCCGTGCAGCTCGAAGGTGCGGCTCAGGGTCGCGATGACCTCGCGCTCGACGGTGCGCTGGCTCGGCAGGAACTCCGGGAACCCGGAGAGCGGTGTTGGCTTGTTCATGAGGTGGTAATCAGGTCCTGAAGAAACGGGTTGGTGGCGCGCTCGCGCCCGATCGAGGTCTGTTCGCCATGGCCGGGGAGCACCACGATGTCGTCGGCGAGGGGCAGCACCTTGGTGGTCAGGGACTGCAGCATCGTGGCGTGGTCACCGCCGGGGAGGTCCGTACGCCCGATGCTGCCCGCGAAGAGCAGGTCGCCGGAGAACATCACGTCACTGACCTCGGCGTGGTCGGGGTAGGGAGTCCGGAAGGTGACCGACCCCTCGGTATGCCCGGGCGTATGGTCGATCAGGAAGCTCATCCCGGCCAGGTCGATGGTCATCTCGTCGGTGAGCTCACGGACGTCGTCGGGCTCCACGAAGTCATAGGTCCCCTGCGGCATGCCGAGCAGCATCTGCGCCGACTCCGGCGAGATCCCCTGGAGCGGGTCGGCCAGCAGGTGGCGGTCGTTGGGGTGGATCCAGGCAGTGGAGTCGTACGTCTTGCTCACCGGGGTCACCGACCACATGTGGTCGACGTGGCCGTGGGTGAGGAGCACGGCGACCGGCTTGAGGCGCTGCTCCCGGACGATCTCCTCGATGCCCTTCGCGGCGTCCTTCCCGGGATCGATCACGACACACTCGGTGCCCGGACCGGTCGCGGCGACGTAGCAGTTGGTGCCCCACGGACCGGCGGGAAAGCCTGCGATCAACACAAGAAACACCCTATCCAGCGGTACAGTGCAGCGCCGCATCGTGGCGTCTGACTACGATGGGCATCCCGAGGTGTGCCGGGACACCATGGGGAGCTGCAAGTTGAGCCGACCGGGACTGTGACGAGCACGGTGTCCGGCGGGGGAGATTTCATAAGAGGTTAGCGCCTCATGCGAAGAGTAGGGACATTGTGACCAGCGAGCAGTGGGGTCGGGTCGAGGAAGACGGAACGGTCTACGTGAAGACCGCTGAGGGCGAGCGTTCCGTGGGGCAATACCCGGAAGGCACGCCGGAGGAGGCGCTTGCCTTCTTCACCAACCGGTTCGACCAGCTCGCCTTCGAGGTCGAGCAGCTCGAGCGGCGCGTGCATGCGGGTAAGACGTCGCCCGACGAGGCGACGGCGGCGGTCAAGACCGTCGTGGAGAAGGTGACCGACGCCAACGCGGTCGGTGATCTGGCCTCGCTGGTGGCGCGACTGGACGCTCTGGCGCCGGTCATCGCCACCCAGCGTGAGGCCCGTAAGGCCGAGCGGGCCGCGAAGGCGGCCGAGGCGAAGGTCGCCAAGGAGGCTCTCGTCGCCGAGGCCGAGAAGCTGGCCCAGAGCAACGACTGGCGCAACGGCGCCAACCGGCTGCGTGAGCTGCTCGACCAGTGGAAGGCGCTCCCCCGCATCGACCGCGGCTCCGACGACGCGCTGTGGCGGCGCTTCTCGACCGCACGCACCGCCTACACGCGTCGCCGCAAGGCTCACTTCGCCGAGCTCAATGCCCGGCGCGAGGACGCCAAGGTGATCAAGGAGCGGATCATCGCCGAGGCCGAGCAGCTCTCCGGCTCGACCGACTGGGGCCCCACCGCCGGGCGCTACCGCGACCTGATGCGCGACTGGAAGGCTGCCGGTCCGGCTCCCAAGGACGTCGACGACAAGCTCTGGAAGCAGTTCCGGGCCGCCCAGGACGTCTTCTTCGGTGCCCGTGATGCCGCCAACGCGGCGCTCGACGCCGAGTTCGCCCAGAACGCGGTGGTCAAGGAGGGCCTGCTCGCCGAGGCACAGGAGCTGCTCCCGCTGCTGGAGAAGGGCGACGACCTCGACGCGGTCAAGCGGTCCTTCCGCGACATCGCCGAGCGCTGGGACGAGGCCGGCAAGGTCCCGCGCGACCGGATCAAGGAGCTCGAGGGCGCGATGCGCAAGGTCGAGCAGGCCATCAAGTCCGCCGAGGACGACCAGTGGCGCAAGTCCGACCCGGAGAAGTCCGCTCGTGCCGACGACATGATCGCCAAGCTCGAGGAGGCCATCGCCCAGGTCGAGCAGGACCTCGACAAGGCCCAGTCCTCGGGTGACGCCCGCAAGATCAAGAGCCTCGAGGAGAACCTCGAGTCGCGCCGCCAGTTCCTGGAGATGGCCAAGCGAGCCAGCGCCGACTTCTCCTGACCCGACGCCGAGTCGGCTCATCGTGACCAGAAACCCCGCCGAGTCGGCTCGTCATAACGAGCCGACTCGGCGGGTTTGTGCGTCAATTTGCGCCGACTCGACGGCTCACAGGCCGGCGCCGCCGTGGTAGTCGCCCCTGGCCGCGTTGTCACGCTTGATGTTGCGTACGTGCTCGGCATCGACACCCTTGGGAGCCATGCCGATCGTGGTCCAGGCCAGGCCCAGGAAGAGGAGTACGCCGCCGATGATGAGAATCCAGGTGAACATGTTGTGCTCCCTCGCTCAGGCGCCCGAGTCGACGCGTTCGCTTTACCATAGGACGAACGCGGCGGCGCTGTCGTTCCCAATGACAGCTACGCCCACCTCGGCTACTGGGTGACGCGGTAGGCGTCGAAGACGCCGGGGACGGTGCGTACCTGCTTCAAGACGGTGTCGAGGTGCTTGGAGTCGGCCATCTCGAAGGAGAACCGGGACTTCGCGACGCGGTCGCGGGTGGTGGTGAGCTGGGCGCTGAGGATGTTCACGTGGGCGTCGGAGAGCGCCATCGTGATGTCGGACAGGAGCCGGGCCCGGTCCAGCGCCTCGACCTGGATGTTGACCAGGAAGACCGAGTTGGAGGTGGAGCCCCACTCGACCTCGAGCAGGCGCTCGGGGTGGGACCGGAGCTCGGCGGCGTTGGTGCAGTCGGTGCGGTGCACCGAGACTCCCCCGCCCTTGGTCACGAAGCCGAGGATGTCGTCGCCGGGCACCGGTGTGCAGCACTTGGCGAGCTTGACCCAGACGTCGGGGGAACCCTTGACGATGACCCCGGCATCGGAGTTGGCGGTGGAGACCTTGCCGCTGCGCCTGCGGCCGACGTTGATGGCCTCGGCGAGATCCTCGGCGGCACCGTCGTCGCCGCCGTGGTCCTCGATGACGCGGCGTACGACTGCTTGGGCGGAGAGGTGGCTCTCGCCGACCGCGGCGTAGAGCGCGTCGACGTCGGCCAGGTCGAAGTGGTCGGCGGCCTGCATGAGCGACTCGCGTGACATCAGTCGCTTGAGGGGCAGGCCCTCCTTGCGCATGAGCCGGGCGATCGCGTCCTGGCCCTTCTCGATGGCCTCGTCGCGACGCTCGCGGGTGTGCCACTGCCGGATCTTGGCCTTGGCCCGGTTGGACTTGACGAAGGAGGCCCAGTCCCGCGACGGACCGGCGTTGGGCGACTTGGAGGTGAAGACCTCGACGACGTCGCCGCTCTCCAGGGTCGACTCCAACGGAACCAGACGGCCGTTGACCCGGGCACCGATGGTCTTGTTGCCGACCTCGGTGTGGACGGCGTAGGCGAAGTCGACCGGGGTCGCGTCGGCGGGCAGCGCGATCACGTCGCCCTTGGGCGTGAAGACGTAGACCTCGGTGCGCTTCATCTCGAAGCGCAGCGACTCCAGGAACTCCCCCGGGTCGTTGACCTCCGACTGCCAGTCCATGAGCTGCTTGACCCAGCTCATGTCGTTGTCCATCGGCCGGTCGGTGTCGACACCGGCGCGGCCGTCCTCCTTGTACTTCCAGTGGGCGGCCACACCGAACTCGGCGCGGCGGTGCATCGCGAAGGTGCGGATCTGCAGCTCGACCGGCTTGCCCTGCGGGCCGATGACGGTGGTGTGCAGCGACTGGTACATGTTGAACTTCGGCATCGCGATGTAGTCCTTGAAGCGCCCCAGGACGGGGTTCCACCGCGAGTGCAGGATGCCGAGGACGGAGTAGCAGTCGCGCTCGTCCTCGACCAGGATCCGGATGCCGACCAGGTCGTTGATGTCGGAGAAGTCCTTACCGCCGACGATCATCTTCTGGTAGATCGAGTAGTAGTGCTTCGGCCGGCCGGTGACGGTCGCCTTGATCCGGGCCTCGTGCAGGTCGCGCTCGACCTGGTCGATGACCTGGGCCAGGAACTTCTCCCGCGAGGGGTTGCGGTCGGCGACGAGGCGGACGAGCTCGTCGTACATCTTCGGGTAGAGGGTCGCGAAGGCGAGGTCCTCGAGCTCGAACTTGATGGTGTTCATGCCGAGCCGGTGGGCCAGCGGCGCATAGATGTCGAGGGTCTCGCGAGCGCTGCGCTCCTGGCTCTTCTGCGGGACATAGCGCAGCGTACGCATGTTGTGCAGGCGGTCGGCCAGCTTGATCACCAGCACCCGGATGTCTCGCGACATCGCCACGACCATCTTGCGGATCGTCTCGGCCTGCGCGGAGTCGCCGTAGGTGACCTTGTCGAGCTTGGTGACGCCGTCGACGAGGTGGGCGACCTCCTCACCGAAGTCGCGGGTCAGCTCCTTGAGCGTGTAGGGCGTGTCCTCGACGGTGTCGTGGAGCAGGGCCGCCACCAGGGTCGGCTCGGTCATGCCGAGCTCGGCGAGGATCGTGGTCACCGCGAGCGGGTGGGTGATGTAGGGGTCGCCGCTCTTGCGCATCTGGGTGCCGTGCAGACGCTCGGCGGTGACGTAGGCCCGCTCCAGCAGGGCCAGGTCGGCCTTCGGGTGGTTGGACCTCACCGCACGGAACAGCGGCTCCAGCACAGGATTGCCGGGCGTGCCACGTCCACCGATCCGAGCCAGGCGCGCACGGACGCTGCGGCCCGACGGGGCCGGGCCACTGCTCTCCCGCGCCTCGATGTTGTGCGCACGAGGCTGCGCGACGATGCGATCCTCTGCCATGTCCCGAGTCTACCGGCCGCACCCGGAGCATTGGCTAGGAAGGCACCTGCATGATGGACCTGTCAACTGACCAACAGGGAATGCACCGACGTGCCGGGCAGCTTGCCGCGCGGGTCGAGGAAACCGAGCTCGAGCAGCACCGAGACGCCCGCGACGACACCGCCGCAGCGCTGGACGAGCTCGATCGTGGCCGCCGCGGTGCCCCCGGTCGCGAGGACGTCGTCGATGACCAGCACCCGCTCCCCCGGCGCGACCGCGTCGGTGTGGATCTCCAGGGTGGCCTCGCCGTACTCCAGCGAGTAGGAGACCGCATGGGTCTCGCGGGGCAGCTTGCCGGCCTTGCGGACGGGCACGAAGCCGACGCCGAGGTGCAGCGCCGCGGGAGCACCGAGGATGAAGCCTCGCGACTCCATGCCGAGCACCTTGGTGACGCTCACGGTGCCGTCGGCGTCGCGCGCCGGAGCGGCGAGCGCCTCGACCACCTGGGTGAAGCCCGCGTGGTCGGCCAGCAGCGGGGTGATGTCCTTGAACCCGACGCCCGGCTCCGGGAAGTCGGGGACGTCGGCGACCAGCCGCTCGAGGGTCTCCTCGAGCGACCGGCCACCAGCGGCAGTCTCGGAGACCGTCACTTGCGCTTCGACCTCGACTCGCGCTTCGGCTGCGGACGCCCGGAGGCGCCGCTGTCGGAGACCTCACGGTGATGGTCGGGTACGTTGCGGCCCCGGCCGGTCGCGGAGCGGTTGGGGCTGGTGCCCCGGCTCACGCCGGCCTCGTGGAGGTCCTCGGAGTCCCGGAGCTCGTCGGGCTCCTCGTCGGCGACCGCCATGCCTTCGTCGAAGACCGGAACCGCGGCGTACTTGTCGGCTTCCTTCATCCGCGCGGCGGCGCGCTTCTCGGCGTCGACGACGTCCTTCTCCTTCGACTTCAGGTGCACCAGCAGCGGGGTGGCGATGAAGATCGAGGAGTAGGTGCCGACGGCCATACCGATGAAGAGGACCAGCGAGATGTCCTTCAGCGAGGAGGTGCCGAGCTGGACGGTGCTGACGTAGAGGATGGCGACGACGGGCAGCAGACCGATGATCGAGGTGTTGATCGACCGCACCAGGGTCTGGTTGACCGCCAGGTTGGCCGCGGCGGCGTAGGTCTGCTTCTTCTGCGACAGGTTGCGGGTGTTCTCCTTGACCTTGTCGAAGACCACCACGGTGTCGTAGAGCGAGTAGCCGAGGATCGTCAGGAAGCCGGTGACCGTTGCCGGGGTCACCTCGAAGCCGACGATCGCGTAGACGCCGACCGTGATCACCACGTCGTGGAGCAGCGCGACGACGGCCGCGACCGACATCTTCCACTCTCGGAAGTAGATCCAGATGAACAGGACCACGCCGACGAGGAAGATGCCCAGCGCGAGGCCCGCCTTGGCAGCGACCCGCTGGCCCCAGCTGGGGCCGATGCCGGTGCGGCTGACGTCGTCGTCGGCCACGTCGGCGGTCTTGGTGATCGCCTCCATGATCGAGTTGTCCGCCTCGGAGCCGTCGGCGATCGCCTTGGTCTCGATGACGATCGACTTGCCACCGGCCGTGCGCACGGTGGCGCCGTCGGCGGCCTCGACCGCGGTGTCACCCACGGCGGTGCGCAGGTCGTCGGCGAGCTCCTGGTCGGCCTGCGCGACGGTCACGGTGTAGCGCGTGCCGCCGGTGAAGTCGATGCCGAGGTTGATGCCCTGGAGCCAGACACCGAGGATCACCGCGACGAGGACGACCGCGGAGATGGCGTACCAGAGCATCCGGCGACCGACGAAGTCGAACGACTTCTCGCCGGTGTAGAGCTCCTTGCCGAGCCGGGAGAAGGAGAACTTGCTCATCAGGCCTTGCCTCCGACCAGAGTGGTGCCCGTGGGGGCGTCGACGGTGCCGATCGCGCGCTTGTCCATGCCGGAGAGCACGTGGCCCTTGTTGAAGAAGCCCCAGCCGGCCATCAGCTTGGTCATCGGGTGGGTGAACCAGAAGAACACCAGCACGTCGATGATCGTGGTCAGGCCGAGCATGAAGGCGAAGCCCTTGACCTCGTTGGTCGCGAAGACGTAGAGCACGAACGCGGCCAGGAACGAGACGCCGTCGGAGGCCAGGCAGGTGTTGCGCGCCCGGACCCAGGCCGTGTCGACAGCCACCCGCATCGAGCGGCCATCACGCATGTCGTCACGCATCCTCTCGTAGAGGATGATGAAGGAGTCGGCGGTGATGCCGATACCGACGATCAGACCGGCCACGCCCGGAAGGTCCAGGGTGACGCCGGCGGTCTCGCTGAGCAGCAGGATCATGCCGTACGTCAGAGCACCCGCCACCAGCAGCGAGCCGATCACCACGATGCTCATCGCGCGGTAGTAGAGGATCGAGAAGATCACCACGAGGATCAGACCGACCAGGCCGGCCCAGAGTCCGGCGGTGAGCTGGTTGCCGGCCAGGGTCGGGCCGATGACCCGGGTCTGGATGCCGTCCTCGGGGAAGTCGAGCGGCAGCGAGCCGTACTTGAGGTTGTTGGCCAGCGCGGCGGCGCTCTCCTGGGTGAAGTCGCCGCTGATCTGGGCGCCTCCGCTGATCCGGGAGTCGGCGGTCGGGGCCGAGATCACCTTGGCGTCCAGGACGATCGCGAACTGCTCGCCGGTGCCGGCGATGGCGCCGGTGGTGTCGGCGAAGGCCTTGTTGCCGTCGGACTTGAAGTCCAGGGTGACCACGTAGTTGGCCTGCTGCTGCGGGATGCCGTAGGAGGCCTCGTTGATCTCGGTGCCCTCGATCACGGCAGGCGTCAGGAGGTAGGGGACGCCGTCCTCGTCACAGGTCAGCAGCGGTTTGCCGGGGATGTCCTCGGCAGGCGCGGCGCCCGGTGCGGGGCAGGTGAAGGAGTTGTAGGCGGTCGCCCACTCCTGCGGCACGTTGCGCATGAACTCGACGGCGTCGTCGACCTTGACGACCTTGTTGTCGTTCTGCTTCTTGGGCTCGGCGCTCGCCGAGGCCGAGGGGCTGGCGCTCGGGTCGGCGCTCTCGGAGGCCTTCTCCGACGCGCTCGCGGTCTCGGAGGCGCTGGCGGTCTCGCCACCGAACGCCGCGCGCGGGGAGGTGCCCGGCACGGTGCCGGTCGAGGGGTCCTCGACCATCGAGCCGCCGCCGGGGTCGGCGGCGCCGCACTGCTTCTGCGGGCTGCAGGCGACCAGGCGGAAGCGGAGCTTCGCGGTCTGACGGACGCGCTCGGCGGTCTCCTGCTGCACCTTGCCGGTGCCGGGGATGGAGACCTTGATGACGTCGTTGCCCTCGGTGGTCACCCGGCCGCCGGTGATGCCGGAGCCGTTGACGCGCTGGTCGATGATCGACTTCGCCTCGTCGAGGCTCTCCCTCGGGACCGATCCGCCCTCGGTGTTCTTCGCGGTCATCGAGATCTCGGTGCCGCCGCGCAGGTCGAGCCCGAGCTCGGGCTTCCAGGTGCCGGCGAACGCGATGCCGCCGAACATGATCGCAATGGCCAAGAAGAGCAGTGCGAGTGTCCGGCCGGGGCGCGCTGTCTTGCGTGCCATGTGTTGGTCAGTCCTTCTTGTCGAGGTCCACGATGACGTTCTCGGCGCCCTCAGGGGTCTCGTCGGCCTTGGCCTCGACCTCGGGCTCCTCGGCGGCGTCCTCATCAATCTCCTCGGCAGGGGCCTCGGTGACCTTCTGGGCCACGGCCTGGCGCACGACCTGGATGACGACGCCGTCGGCGATCTCGACCTTGATGTTCGTCGTGGTCTCCTCGACCTCCGTCACCGTGCCGAAGAGCCCGGCGGTCAGCATCACCCGGTCGCCCGGCTGGAGGTTGAGCTGGAGCTCACGAGCCTGCTTCGCACGCTTCTGCTGCGGCCTGATCAACAGGAAGTAGAACAGGACGATGATGACGATAAAAGGAAGGAATTCCACGGGGGTTCGGCTCCGACAGTCTGAGTGGTCACCGGCAGGCGCACGGCGACGTGCAAGTCTAACCAGGCACCTGGTTGAGACTGTGAATCAGGCCTCATCCCAGAGCGTTTCCCTGGACCAGGCGGCAGCCTCG
This sequence comes from Nocardioides sp. NPDC054178, assembly GCF_055585005.1. NCBI lineage: Bacteria > Bacillati > Actinomycetota > Actinomycetes > Propionibacteriales > Nocardioidaceae > Nocardioides > Nocardioides sp. NPDC054178. The sequence goes on along the minus strand of NZ_JBVJKY010000003.1, from coordinate 168,433 downwards.
GCACTGGCCGGTACGGGCAGCCCGAGGTGCTCCCACGCGGCCGGGGTCGCGACCCGGCCTCGCGGCGTACGGGCGAGGAAGCCGGTGCGTACGAGGAACGGCTCGGCCACCTCCTCGACCGTCTCGCGCTCCTCCCCCACCGCGACGGCGAGGGTGGAGATGCCCACGGGACCGCCGCCGAACCTGCGGCACAGGGCGTCGAGGACGGCCAGGTCGAGGCGGTCCAGGCCGAGCGGGTCGACCTCGTAGAGGTCGAGCGCCTTCTCGGCGATCTGCTGGGTGACCGTGCCGTCGGCCTTGACCTGGGCATAGTCGCGTACGCGGCGCAGCAGCCGGTTGGCGATCCGTGGGGTGCCTCGGGAGCGGCCGGCGATCTCGGCGGCACCGTCGTCCATGAGGGTGACGTCGAGCAGGCCGGCGGAGCGGCGCACGATCAGCTCGAGGTCCTGGGGGTCGTAGAGCTCCAGATGGCCGGTGAAGCCGAACCGGTCCCGGAGCGGGCCGGGGAGGAGCCCGGCGCGGGTGGTCGCGCCGACCAGCGTGAACGGCGGCAGGTCGATCGGGATCGCGGTCGCGCCCGGGCCCTTGCCGATGACCACGTCGACCCGGAAGTCCTCCATCGCCAGGTAGAGCATCTCCTCGGCGGGCCGGCTCATCCGGTGGATCTCGTCGACGAAGAGCACCTCGCCCTCGTTGAGACCGCTCAGGATCGCGGCGAGGTCGCCGGCGTGGGTGATCGCGGGACCGGAGGTGATCCGCAGGGGGGCCGACATCTCGGCGGCGATGATCATCGCGAGGGTGGTCTTGCCGAGGCCCGGCGGCCCGGACAGGAGTACGTGGTCGGGTGCCCGCTCACGCTGCCGCGCCGCCTCCAGGACGAGACCGAGCTGCTCGCGGACCCGTTGCTGGCCGATCAGCTCGTCGAGGGTCCGGGGGCGCAGCGCGGCCTCGACGGCCCGGTCGTCCCCGTCGGCCTCGGCGATGGTCAGCGACGAGAAGTAGTCCTCCTCGGCCCGGTCCAGGTCGTCCTCGTGCATGGGTCCTTATGCCTTCGAGAGGGTGCGCAGCGCCGCCCGGAGCAGCAGCGAGATGTTGGCCTGGTCGCCGGCCTCGGGCTCGATCGCGGTGACCGCCTTGTCGGCGTCCCGGGCGTTGTAGCCCAGGCCGAGGAGGGCCTCGGTCACCTGGTCGCGCCACGGCGCCGCGCCCTGCTGGACGGCGGCCGGGGCGGAGGCGGTGCCGGTGGGTGCGCCGATCCTGTCCTTGAGCTCCAGGATGATCCGCTGGGCGCCCTTCTGGCCGATGCCGGGGACCTTGGTCAGCGTCTTGGCGTCCTCGCCTGCGATGGCCAGGCGGATGCCGTCGGGCGAGAGCACGGCCAGCATCGCCTGGGCGAGCTTCGGGCCGACGCCGGAGGCGGTCTGGAGGAGCTCGAAGAGGGTGCGCTCGTCGGTGTCGGTGAACCCGAAGAGGGTCAGCGAGTCCTCGCGCACGACCAGGCTGGTCGGCAGGTGCGCCTCCTCACCGGTGCGGAGCGTGGCCAGCGTGTTGGGCGTGCAGAGCAGCTCGATGCCGATCCCGCCGACCTCGACGACGGCGGTGGAGAGACTGACGGCGGCGACCTTGCCGCGCACGGACGCGATCATCTAGCGGACCCTTCTGGTGAGCGCAGCCGCGGCGACCGCGGCCTCGATGCGGTTCTGGGCGCCTCCGCGCCACTGGTGGGTGATGGCCAGCGCCAGCGCGTCGGCGGCATCGGCAGGCTTCGGCGGCGTCGAGAGCCGCAGGATGCGGGTCACCATGGCCGTCACCTGGGCCTTGTCGGCCCGGCCGTTGCCGGAGACGGCGGCCTTGACCTCCGAGGGCGTGTGCAGGGCGACCGGCAGACCGCGCCGGGCGGCGCAGACCATGGCGAGGCCGCTGGCCTGGGCCGTACCCATGATCGTGGAGACGTTCGAGCGCGCGAAGATCCGCTCGATCGCGACCGCGTCCGGCCGGTGCTCCTCGATCCAGGCGTCGATCCCCTTCTCGATGCTCACCAGCCGCTCCCAGACGGGAAGGTCGGAGGACGTACGGATCACACCGACGTCCACCATCGACAGCGGCCGGCCGAGCGACCCGTCGACCACGCCCATCCCGCACCGGGTCAGGCCGGGGTCGATCCCAAGCACGCGCACTGGAGCACCTCTTCCACAACGACCGAGCCGGCCGGGTGTCGAACGTCTGTTCGTAGACTACCGGTCGGCTGCTGCCTCCGGGCTCGCGACACCCTCATTCAGGAGGATGCGACGTGCTCGGAGGTCCCGCGGTCGAGGCCCCCGTGCTCACAGGGTGTCGGTGCGTCGCTCCTCGACGGTCTCCGTACCGTCGGCATGCCTCCGCCTCGCGACCGTGCGTGAGCGACCTCCGGTGTTCAGGGTCACAGCGGTCAGGATCAGCACCACGGCTCCGACAGCGGCCAGGATCCAGCCGATCAGGGTCAGATCGACCCCGCTGACCGAGACGTGCACAGCCAACGCCAGGACAAGTCCGACGACGAGCAGAATCGCTCCTGCGCCGTATCCCATCGCGTACTCCTTCCAGTGCGAACCCGCCCTCGTGGCGGTTCGTGACCTTCCGGGTACCCAGCATCCGGCCCGAGAATGAGCCGGTTCGCCGTACGGCCCAGCTCGCCTCTCGACCAGCGGAGCGATCAGGCGTCGACCGTCTCCATGACCTCGTCGGGGATGTCGGCGTTGGAGAAGACGTTCTGGACGTCGTCGAGGTCGTCGACGGCGTCGATGAGCTTGAAGACCTTCTCGGCGGAGGCGGCGTCGGCGACCGGGATGTCCATGCTCGCGACGAACTGGACCTCGGCGGAGTCGTAGTCGATCCCGGCGTCCTGCAGCGCGGTGCGGACCGCGACGACGTCGGAGGGGTCGGAGACGATCTCGAAGGACTCACCGAGGTCGTTGACGTCCTCGGCACCGGCGTCGAGGGTGGCCTCGAGGAGGTCGTCCTCGGAGATCTCCTTGCCCTCCTGGGCCTTGGCCACCACGACGACGCCCTTGCGGTCGAAGAGCCGCGAGACCGAGCCCGGGTCGGCCATCGTGCCGCCGTTGCGGGTGACCGCGGTGCGTACCTCCATGGCCGCCCGGTTGCGGTTGTCGGTCAGACACTCGATGAGGAGAGCGACGCCCTGGGGGCCGTAGACCTCGTACATGATCGTGTCGTAGCTGACCCCGCCGCCGTCGAGCCCACCGCCGCGCTTGACCGCGCGGTCGATGTTGTCGTTGGGGACCGACTGCTTCTTGGCCTTCTGGATCGCGTCGTAGAGGGTCGGGTTTCCGGCCGGGTCGGGACCGCCGGTCTTGGCCGCGATCTCGATCGTCTTGATGAGCTTGGCGAAGAGCTTGCCGCGCTTGGCGTCGATCGCCGCCTTCTTGTGCTTGGTCGTTGCCCACTTGGAGTGGCCGCTCATCTGAAAACCGTCCTTTGCCCCGCGTCGTCGCTGTGCTTGTCGAGCCGCCTCCGGAGTCGTCACAGGGCAGCAGGTGCCCATTCTAACTACGTGGCCTCGGTCACCGTCACCAGCAGGTGTCGAGGAAGAGCCGGTGCAGCCGGTCCTCGCCGTTGACCTCGGGGTGGAAGGACGTCGCGAGCAGATGCCGGTGGCGTACGGCGACGGGGTGGCCCGCCACGCTCGCCAGCACCTCCACCTCGGGGCCGGTCGCCTCGACCCAGGGCGCGCGGATGAAGACCGCTCGGACCGGCTCCTCCACCCCGGCCACGGTCAGGTCGGTCTCGAAGGACTCGGTCTGGCGCCCGAACGCGTTGCGCCGCACCGTGATGTCCAGGCCGCCGATCGTCTCCTGACCCTCGGCAGCGTCGAGCAGGCGCTCGGCGAGCAGCACCATCCCGGCGCAGGTGCCGAAGACCGGCATCTTGTCCTCCACGCGCGCCCGCAGCGGTTCGAGCAGCTCGAAGGTCCTGGCCAGACGCCACATCGTGGTCGACTCCCCACCGGGCAGCACGAGCCCGTCGCAGGTGTCGAGCTCGGCCTGGCGGCGTACGGGAAGGGTCTTGACCCCCAGCCGGGTCAGCGTGGCCAGGTGTTCGCGGACATCGCCCTGAAGAGCGAGTACGCCGATGGTCGGTGCAGTCACCTCGGCAGCGTAGTTCGCGGTGACGGCGGCACGGAACTCGGCTCAGGCGGTGTTGCACTCGAAGGAGGCGAAGGCGAGGATGGCGCTGCTGGAGAAGTTGACCTGGACGGTCGTCGCGCCGTACCAGCTGGTGCCGGTCAGGTGGGAGCGCACCCGCAGCTGCAGCCGGGTGTTGGAGAGCAGGTTGAGGCCGAGCAGGTTGCCCAGCGTCGTCGCGTTCTGCTGGTAGGTCTGTCTCGATCCGGCGGCCCCGGAATGGGCGACGGTCAGGGCGGCGCCCTGGTTCTGGTTGGTGTCCCGGTTGAAGAACTGCAGCTGGTAGCCATAGCTCGCCAGCGGCGGCGCGGAGGCCGGTGCGACTCCCTCCCAGCGCAGCATGATCATGCTGCCGAGCGCCTGGTTCTGCGCCTGGCAGTTGCCGGTCCCGGTGCCGTTGCCTCCGCCGGAGGACGGCGCCGCGGTGGGCGAGACCAGGCTGGTCGTGCCGAGCGTGGCGCCCGTGACAACCACCGGGTCCGTCCAGGCCGCCCAGGTCGGTGGCACCGGCGTACCGAGCACCAACGCGAGCACGAGGACGGCGAACACGAGCCGTCCTCGGCCCGGCCGGCGGCCGCCGGTCGGCGCCGGCGCGGGTTGCGATGGTTCCGGTGGCTCCGGCGGCTCGGGGGCCGCGGGGGCGCTCGGAGCGGGCGGGCTCGCCCGGCGGCGGATCAGGATCGTCAGCAGCAGCGCCGCGTAGCCGGCGAGCACGAAGATCCCCGGCGGGTGCGAGAGCCAGGCGATCGCTGCGCCGAGGTGGGGCACCGAGAAGACGACCCGGTCCGCGGCGGTGACCTGGTAGGGACGCAGGTCGGCGGTGTCGTTGGCGTCGCCCTGCAGCCGCAGCAGCGAGCTCGCCTCGGTGTGGTCGATCGAGACGACCCGGTGCGTCACCCGCGTGCGCTCGTAGGGCACCGAGACCACGTCGCCGACCTCGATCTCGCGGTGGTCGACCGGCACCGCCAGCGCCAGCGACCCGGTCGGGATCGCCGGCGACATCGAGCCGGAGCGGAACACGAGCGGTCGTACGTCGAAGGCGAGCCCCGCGAGCAGGATCAGCAGGCACAGCACACCGGCCACCGCGGCCAGGGTGAGCGCGAGCTCCCCCACCCGCCGGGCGGTGCTGGCGACGAGGCGCTGCAGTCGGGTCACGGCAGCTGGGTCCCGGTGAGGGTGAAGGTGAGGTTGCTCGAGCGGCCCTGGGCGGTGTCGGGGGCGTCGGTGCCGAGCGTCACCTGCAGGCAGAGCGTCTGCGACGCGCCCGGCTGGAGCGTACGCGCGGTCGCGATGCCGGAGGAGGGCAGCGGGCCGCCGGTGCCGGAGAGCGCGGTGCCCGGGCAGGTCTGGTTCACGGTGCCGTCGTTGGTCACGCTGGTGTCGGCGGTGACCTTGAGCGTGAGCGGGGCCAGCGTGGTGGTCGAGGAGGCGCTCGTCATCGTGTAGCTCAGCGGGACCGATCCGACGTTCTGCACGGTCAGGATCCCCGCCGAGGAGGTGCCCGGATACATGCCGGTCAGGCTCAGCGCGGTGAAGCCGGTATAGGGGTCGGCGCCGTTGACCTGGAGGTCCAGGGTGCCGGTGGTCAGCGTGGTGCCGGTGACATCGACCGTGTCGGTCCAGTAGGCCAGCGTCCCGGTCGCCCCGATCGAGACGACCACACCGAGAGCGAGCAGGGCGCGTAGGCGTGCGGACCTCACCGCACGCCGGAGCGCGGCACCCGGGCGCCGTCGTGGACTGGTCATGATCTTCCCTTTCGCTTGCTGCGCAGGACGAGGGCCGTGCCCCCGCCGATCGAGAGTGAGGCCAGGGCGAGAAGCCACCACGTCACCGGGCTGCCGGTGTCGGGCAGCAGGCCACCGTCGCCCGCGGCATCACCGCCGGGCGGCGCGTCATCGCCCGGCCCGGTCGCATCCTCCCCCGTCAGCCGTACGTCGAGGCTGAACGTGAGCGACCTGTCCATCGTGTCGTTGCCCGCGCCCGGCGCGTACGTCGCGACGACACCGATCCGGTCCCGGGCGCCCTGTTCCAGCCGGCCCAGTTCGGCGCGGGCTCCTGGCCGTACGTCCTGCCACTCGCCCTCCCCGCGGCGCAGCCGCAGGCTCATCGCACCTTCGGCGAGCAGGCCGTCGGTGTCACGGACGTCAGCACTCACGGTGAGCGCGCCGCGGCTCTCTCCTGCGTCGCGTACCCAGAAGGTGGCCTCCCGGGAGTCGCCGGGAACCCAGCGCACCTCCGGTTCGAACAGCGGCCGAGGCAGGTCGGCGGCCCAGGTGCGGCCGTCGTTGCTCAGCTGCACCGGCTCGGTTGCCGCCGCCGGTGCGGCCGCTGCGACGGTCGAGATCACCAGGAGCGCGAGCAGGAGGCGTACGGCCGTCATGGCTTCACCTCTGCGTCCTCGGCCCGCTCCCGGCGACGGTCGCGGATGGAGCCCCCGAACATCACCAGCGCGTAGCCGATGAGCAGCCCGGCGCCGACCAGCCGGGTGATGGCGCGCTGCTCACCGTTCAGCAGCGAGTTGAGATGGCCGACGTAGGGCAGCCAGTACCAGCGCTCGCCACGCACCTGCACCGCCCGCACCGGCTTCACGTCCTCGGCGTCGTTGGCGTCACCGCGGGTCGTGAAGACTCGCTCGCCCTTGGTGGTGGTGCCGAGGCCGGTGATCCGATGGGTCGCGACCGTCGGCTCCCCCGACCTCAGCTGGAAGGTGATCACGTCCCCGATCTGGAGCGTGGCCGGGTCCACCGGGCGTACGACCACCAGCGACCCCGGCGGCATGCCGGGCCGCATCGAGCCGCTGAGCACTGTGAACGCCTCTCCTCCGACGAGCCGCGGCGCGGCGACACCGAGGAGGATGACCGCGCCGGCCGCGATGATCACGAACCACACCACGAACTGCCCCAGGAAGCCGAGCACGGCTCGTGGCCCTGGGGTGGGCAGGCGTCGGCCTCCCGGCGGCGAGGAGCGCCGGGCGGACAACGCAGCGGCGGATGTCATGGACACCGCCTCACAGGAGCTGGACACAGGGATCAGGGGTTCGGGTTCTGGCCCGAGCTCTGGTCCTGGGTCAACGTGATCGTGATCGCGTCCAGTGTCGCGGTGACGTCCTGGGTGTCGTTGGCGTTGATCGTGGTCGCGTTGCCGTAGGGGAAGATCACCTCCACGTCGGCGACCAGCGTGGTCGGCCCGTCGATTGCGAACGAGTCGCCGTCGCCCACCGGGTCGCCGCCGAGCTGGTAGTCCGCGGTCGCGGTGAGCTGCATCGTCGTGGTGGTCTTGTCGGTGGTGTAGGTGACCTCACCCGGGGCCGAGACGGTGGCGGTGAGGTGGTCACCGGAGCCGGTCACCTCGAACGAGCAGGACTTGGTGATCGAGTCTCCCGGGACGATGGTCGTGACCGCCGAGCCGTCGGGGTAGGTCCAGGCCGCCTCGCAGGTGCCGTCGCTCAGCGCCATGTTCCCCGTCGTGATCGTGCCGCCGGAGGCGGTGCCGTCGTCGGTCCAGTAGGCCAGCGATCCGGCGCCCCCGAGAAGCAGGACCGCGGCGCTCGCGGCGGCCACTGCACCCTTCGTCGACTTCTTCATGTTTCTGTCCCCATCTCCACAGGGACGCGGTGCCCCCGTTATGTATGGGACCAAGGTCCCCCATAACGCAACGTTTTACGCGGAAACGGGACAATCGTTATGTTTTGAGACTATTTGATGCATTCCTACCTTGGTTGTTCCCGTTGTCGAATCGTCCATGCACCGCACAACGCCGACGCGGCCACGCAGCCCCCGCTCGGGGGCCACGCAGCCGCGTCGGTTCGACGTGGGTCGGGCTCTACCAGCCACGCTCCGCGAACTGGATCGAACGCGCCGGCTCGTCGACGTTGATGCCGACCATCGCCTCACCGAGACCGCGGGAGACCTTGGCGACGACGTCGGGGTCGTCGTGGAAGGTGGTCGCCTTGACGATCGCCTCGGCGCGCTGGGCCGGGTTGCCGGACTTGAAGATGCCGGAGCCGACGAAGACGCCTTCGGCGCCGAGCTGCATCATCATCGCCGCGTCGGCAGGGGTCGCGATGCCGCCGGCGGTGAACAGGACGACCGGGAGCTTGCCGTTCTCGGCGACCTCCTTGACCAGCTCGTAGGGGGCCTGGAGCTCCTTGGCGGCCACGTAGAGCTCGTCGTCGGCGAGCGCGCCGAGGCGGCGGATCTCGCGGCGGATCGTACGCATGTGGGTGACCGCGTTGGACACGTCGCCGGTGCCGGCCTCGCCCTTGGAGCGGATCATCGCCGCGCCCTCGGTGATCCTTCTCAGGGCCTCACCCAGGTTCGTCGCACCGCACACGAAGGGGACGGTGAAGGACCACTTGTCGATGTGGTTCTCGTAGTCGGCCGGGGTCAGCACCTCGGACTCGTCGATGTAGTCGACGCCCAGGGACTGCAGCACCTGGGCCTCGGCGAAGTGGCCGATCCTTGCCTTCGCCATCACGGGGATCGAGACGGCCTCGATGATGCCGTCGATCATGTCCGGGTCGGACATACGGCTCACGCCGCCCTGGGCGCGGATGTCGGCGGGGACGCGCTCGAGCGCCATCACCGCCACCGCCCCGGCGTCCTCGGCGATCTTCGCCTGCTCGGGGGTGACCACGTCCATGATCACGCCGCCCTTGAGCATCTCCGCCATCCCGCGCTTGACCCGCGAGGTTCCCGTCTCATTCGTGCTTGTTGCCATGGGGCCGATCGTAGGTCGGGAGCCGACGTACGCCATCCTCGGAAAGGCCTGGTCAGGCCACTGTTCCCGAAGTGGACTGCTAGGAGGCCAGTGCCTGGGCGGCCTCGGCCACCGCGGTGGGAGCGCCGGCCAGGGACCAGAGAACGCCACCGGCTTCCACCTGGGTCATGGCTCCGCCGGCACCCAGGACCAGGGCGGCGCCGGGAAGACGGTCCCAGTCCGGGACGGAGTGCTGACAGAAGAGGTGGAGCTTTCCCTGGGCGATGGCGGTGAGGTCCATCGAGCCGGAGCCGAGGATCCGGATCGAGGCGGCGCCGCTGGCGACGCGGACGTAGGCCTCACCGACCGGTTGCCTCAGCTTCGACGGGTGCAGGTAGGTGGTGAGGCAGGCGAGGCCGAGCGGCGTGTCGGGCATCGCGTCCAGCCGCACGCCGTTGCGGGTGGTGGGCAGCTCCGGGCCGCCGACGTAGACCGCGTCCTCGGCCGGCGAGTAGATCGCGCCCAGGACGATGCTGTTCGCGTCTGCCGGGTCTCCGTCGGTCAGCGCCAGGGCCGAGCACCACCAGTCGAGACCGCGGACGAAGTTGTAGGTGCCGTCGACCGGGTCGATGGTCCACACCCGGCCGGTGGTCGACTCCCGGGCCGAGCCCTCCTCGCCGAGGATGCCGTCGCCGGGATGCTCGACCGCCAAACGGTCGACGATCGCCTTCTCGGCAGCCTTGTCGGCAGCGGTGACCAGGTCGGAGACCGAGGTCTTGGTCTCGATCGAGTCGCCGATACCCTCGCTGCGCATCTTCGCGGCGAGCGAGCCGGCGCCGCGGACGAGCTCCGCGGCCAGGCGTACGTCTGCCTCGGTCGGCGCGGTCACGAGGCCGCCTCCTCGGCCAGGGCCTGCTTGCGGACGGTCCAGACACGCTGACCGACGGTGACGGTCGAGGCGACGGCGAGGATCCACAGCGCGATGTAGATGAGCAGGTCGAGGTCGAAGATGCCGGCGAAGCCGGTCAGCACCAGGACCAGGACGAGCCGGTCGGCACGTTCGGCGATGCCGACGTTGGCGGTGAAGCCCAGCGACTCCGCGCGGGCGCGGGCGTAGGAGGTGACCGCGCCCATCACCACGCACCACAGCGTCAGGCCGAGGTAGAGGTCGGAGTCACCCGGGCCGGCGAAGTAGAGCGCCAAGCCGCCGAAGACCGCGCCGTCGCCGATCCGGTCGAGGGTCGAGTCCCAGAAGGCACCGAACTTGCTCGTACGGCCCACGGCACGCGCCATCGCGCCGTCGATCAGGTCGCTGAAGACGAAGCAGGTGATGAAGATCGTGCCGGCCAGCAGCTCGCCGCGCGGGTAGAACGCCAGCGCCCCGACCGCTACTCCGATGGTGCCGACGAGCGTCACGACGTCGGGGCTGATCTTCAGCGCCACGAAAAACCGGACGATGGGCGCGAGGACGACTCCCTGTACGAAGCCTTTGATGTGATCCAACATGGCGCGGCCACGCTATCGGATCCCGCCGAGGCGTCACTCCCGCGCGCCGAAACGTCACCCACATTCTGCCCAGGCGTCACGTACGTCGGCCGAGACGGCAGCGGGTGACATCTCGGCCGACGTAGGTGACGTGTCGCCCGACGTACCTGACGCTTCGGCCGACGCAGCTGACGCCTCGCTCAACGCAGCTGACGGCTCGCCCGACGTAGGTGCCGAGTCACCCGACGTACGTGACGGCTCGCCCAACGCAGCTGACGGCTCGCCCGACGCAGCTGACGCCTCGGCCGACGTAGCTGACGGCTCGCCCGACGTAGCTGACGGCTCGCCCGACGTAGCTGACGGCTCGGCCGACGTAGGTGACGGCTCGGCTAGGTGCCTTCGGTCAGGTCGCGGACCTCGGCGTAGCGGGAGCGGACGGCGGGGTCGGGGGTGGCCTCGTAGGTCTCGGTGCCGGCGAGCTCCCAGGACGGGGGCTCGTGGTCGGCGGTGAGGAGCCAGGCGGCCTGGCGGGCGGCGCCGTCGGCGACGTACTCCCCCGGCTCGGGGACGAGGACGGGGTGGCCGAGGACGACGGGGGCGAGGCGGCGTACGGCCTCGGAGCGGGCGCCACCGCCGACGAGGAGGACGCGGTTGACCGCGACGCCTTGCGCCTTGAGGGCGTCGATGCCGTCGGCGAGGCCGCAGAGGAGTCCCTCGACGGCCGCGCGGGCCAGGTGGGCGGGCTCGGCGGTGGCGAGGGTCAGACCGTGGATGACGCCACGGGCCGAGGGGCGGTCGGGGGTGCGCTCGCCCTCGAGATAGGGGACGAGGACCAGACCCCCGGAGCCCGAGGGCGCCGAGAGCGCCAGCCGGGAGAGCTCCTCGTGGGTGACCCCGAGCAGCCTGGTGGTGGCGTCGAGGACCCGTGCGGCGTTGAGGGTCGCGACCAGCGGCAGGTAGCGGCCGGTGGCGTCGGCGAAGCCCGCCACCGTGCCCGACGCGTCCGCGGTCGGCGTCTCCGAGACCGCGCAGGCGACGCCGGAGGTGCCGATGGAGACGACGACGTCGCCCGGCCGGGCACCCACGCCCAGGGCCGCGCCGGCGTTGTCGCCGCAGCCGGGGCCGAGGAGAGCCCCGAAGGACGTACGCCCCGCCGACGCCGAGGGCGCGAGCACCTGCGGCAGCACGACATCGTCGCGTCCGAGCGCACGCTTGAGCAGGTCGCGACGGTATTCGCCGGTCACGGCCGAGTAGTAGCCGGTGCCGCTGGCGTCGCTGCGGTCGGTGCGCAGCGCGTCCAGCCCCGGCGCCCCCGCGAGCTTCCAGGTCAGCCAGTCGTGGGGCAGGCACACGGCCGCGACCCGGGCCGCGGCCTCGGGCTCGTGCTCGGCCAGCCAGCGCAGCTTGGTGGCGGTGAAGCTGGCCACCTGCACCGAGCCGACCGCCTCGGCCCAGGCCGCGGCACCGAGCTCGGTGTTGAGCGCGGCGGCCGCCCCGGCCGAGCGGGTGTCGTTCCACAGCAGCGCGGGACGTACGACCTCTCCGGCCTCGTCCAGGCACACCATCCCGTGCTGCTGACCCCCGACGGAGACCGCGGCGACGTCGTCGAGCCCGCCGGCGGCTTCGGCGGCCGCCTCGAGGGCGGTCCACCACGCCGCCGGGTCCACCTCCGTCCCCTCGGGGTGGGGCGCGGAGCCGGAGCGCACCAGCGCCCCGGTCTCCGCGTCGCGGACGACGACCTTGCAGGACTGGGTCGAGGAGTCGACCCCGGCGACGAGCGGCATGCCCTGCAACCTAACGAAGCCCGAGCAGGTGGTCCATGGCCAGCTGGTCGAGGTGCTCGAACGCGTAGCCGTGGTCCAGCTTCTCGATGTCGTAGCTCGCCTTGCGGATGTCCTCGAGCGTCTCGCCCTCGGCCAGCGTCGGCACGGACAGCTCCTCGACCTGCGAGGCCTCGAGCGCGGCCTTGACCTCCGGGTCGGCACGGAACGCCTTGGCCCGCTCACGCAGCACGAGGTAGTTGCGCATGCAGCCCGCGGCCGAGGCCCACACGCCCTCCTCGTCCTCGGTGCGCGGCGGCTTGAAGTCGAAGTGGCGCGGGCCCTCGTAACCCTTGGTCTCCAGCAGGTCGACCAGGTTGAAGGCACCCCGCAGGTTGCCGGCGCCGAAGCGGAGGTCCTGGTCGAAGCGCGGCCCGTGCTGGCCGTTGAGGTCGATGTGGAAGAGCTTGCCGTGCCACAGCGCCTGGGCGACTCCGGAGGCGAAGTTGAGCCCCGCCATCTCCTCGTGACCGACCTCCGGGTTGAGGCCGACCATCTCGGGGCGGTCGAGGCTGTTGATGAAGGCGAGGGCGTGGCCGATGGTCGGCAGCAGGATGTCGCCGCGGGGCTCGTTGGGCTTCGGCTCGATGGCGAACCGGATGTCGTACCCCTGCTCGGTCACGTAGTCGCCGAGCAGGTTGACCGCCTCGCGGTAGCGGTCCAGCGCCGCCGCGATGTCCTTGGCGGCGTGGGACTCGGCGCCCTCACGGCCACCCCACATGACGTACGTCGTGGCCCCGAGCTCCGCGGCGAGGTCGATGTTGCGCGCGACCTTGGCGATCGCGTAGCGGCGCACCTCACGGTCGTTGGAGGTGAACCCGCCGTCGCGGAAGACCGGGTGACCGAAGAGGTTGGTCGTCGCCATCGGCACCTTGAGGCCGGTCTCGTCCAGCGCCGCCTTCAGCTTGTCGATCTCCGCCTGACGCTCGGCGTCGCTCGCGTCGATCGCGAAGACGTCGTTGTCGTGGAAGGTGATGCCGTAGGCACCCAGCTCGGCCAGCTTGTGGACCGAGTGCGCGACGTCGAGATGGGGCCGGCTCGCCGAGCCGAACACGTCCTGTCCGTTCCAGCCGACGGTCCACAGGCCGAAGGTGAACTTGTCGTCCGGGGTGGGGGTGTACTCCGTCATAGCCTTGCTTCCTCACTTTAGTTCACGACTCGGACTATATGAGCCACATCCAACGCGACGAGCGTCACATTGTCAACCCTCCCCGCGCCGCGAAGCACAGCGCTTGACCTAAAGTTCAGAACTTGCTCTAATCCCCTTCATGACGGTCAGAACCGAGCCTGCCCAGCATGCCGGGATGCGGGCGAGCAACCTTGCGCTGGTGCTCGGCGAGGTGGCCCGCACCAGCCCGGTCTCCCGGGCGCAGGTCGCCGCACGCACGGGCCTGACGAAGTCGTCGGTGTCGGGGCTGGTGTCGGATCTGATCTCCGCCGGCCTGATCCAGGAGAGCGCCCCGGCCGCGACCGAGCGGGGTCGGCCCGCGACAGCGCTCAGCCTCGCTCCCGGAGGCGTCGCCGGGCTCGGCCTGGAGGTCAACGTCGACTACCTGGCCGCCGTGGTCACCGACCTGACCGGCACGCCGCGCTACCACCATGTCGTACGCCGCGACAACCGCGGCCGCGACGTCGACGAGGTGGTCGCCGACCTCGTCGAGCTGGCCCGCACGGCCGCCCGCAGCGCCACCTCCCAGGCTCTGCCGCTCTCAGGCGCCTGCGTGGCGGTGCCGGGCCTGACCGTCGAGGGTGCGGTGGTGCGCGCCCCCAACCTGGGCTGGGCCCGGGTCGACCTCGCCGACGCCGTCGCCGAGGGCACCGGGCTCGACGTCGATCTGGAGAACGAGGCCAATCTGGCGGCGCTCGGCGAGATGTGGTTCGGCGCTCACGAGCACGACGGCGCTCCCCTGCGCGACTTCGTGCACGTCTCCGGCGAGATCGGCATCGGTGGCGGCATCGTGATCGGCGGCGAGGTCTTCCGCGGCGCGCACGCGGGCGCCGGCGAGCTCGGCCACGTCGTGGTGGCTCCCGACGGCCCGCGCTGCGCCTGCGGCGGCCACGGCTGCCTGGAGCGGATGGCCGGGCAGCAGGAGATCCTCGCCCGCGCGCAGGTGGCGACGATGGCCGACCTCACCCGGGCCTGCGAGACGGGCGACCGGGCCGCACTGGAAGCCGTCGCCGACGCCGGCCGCCACCTCGGCGTCGCGCTCGCCTCGGTCATCACCCTCCTCGACCCCACCGCCATCGTGCTGGGTGGCGCCTTCGCCACGCTCGCGCCCTGGCTCACCCCGGCGACCGCGGCCTCGCTCGGCCACCACACCGGTGCCACCGAGCCGCCGCGGCTGCTGGTCTCCGGGCTCGGCAGCGACGCCGCGGTGCGCGGAGCGGCCGGGACCGTCGTACGCCGCGTCATCGCCGATCCCGCCGCCCACCTCGCTCGGCGCCCCTAGCGGGAGACCGTCGCCGTGGTGATCCGCCGGTCGCCGGGGCCGACCGGGTAGACCTCGCCGGTGATGGTGACCAGCACCTTGTCGCTGCCCGACTCGGCGGCCGCCGAGGCGGCCTCGACCTCGGAGAGCTCGGCGATGCCCTCGGCGACCGCGGTCGCCACCTTCTCGCCGGCCGAGGCGGCCACCCAGACCTCCACGTCGCCGGGCTCGACGACACGGGTGAGGCTGCGGTCGGCGAAGGCCAGCCGCGTCGTGGGCACCTCGAAGCGCACCACCGCCGACTCCCCCGACTCCAGCGCGACCCGCTGGTAGCCGAGCAGCTGCGAGACCGGCCGGACCACCGAGGCCTGCAGGTCTCGGCCGTAGAGCTGGACCACGTCCGCGCCGGCGACGTCACCGAGGTTGGTGACCGTCACCTCCACATGGAAGGTGCCGCCGGCCGCGACCGAGCGGTCGGCCGAGAGCCCGCTGTGGCCGAAGGTCGTGTAGGAGAGGCCGAACCCGAACGGCCGTGCCGGCGTCGGGTCGGTGGCGGTGACCTCCGAGGGGCCACCCAGCAGCGGCTGCAGGTAGCTGTAGGGCTGAGTGCCGGAGACCCGCGGCAGCGAGACCGGCAGCCGCCCCGAGGGGTTGACCGCACCGGAGATGACGCGCGCCAGGGCCGGTCCGCCCTCCTCGCCGGGGAAGAACGCCTGCAGCACGGCCGCGGGACGGGCCTCGTCCTCGAGCGCCCAGCCGATGGCGTACGGCCTGCCGGTGACGACCACGAGCACGACCGGTGTCCCGGTCCCGACGACGGCGGAGACCAGATCGCGCTGGACCCCGGGGAGCTCGAGCGACTCGGAGTCGTTGCCCTCCCCCACCGTGCCACGGCCGAAGAGTCCGGCCTGGTCACCCACGACGAGGACCGCCACATCGGCCGCGGCGGCGGCCGCGACCGCGGACGGGAAACCGGAGCGGTCCGAGCCCTCGACCTCGCATCCGGCCACCACCTCGAACGAGGCGCCACCGAGCTCGGCCCGGATCGCCTCGGCGATCGTCGGCAGCTCGATGCCCAGCGGCTTGTCGGGATAGCTCGCCATCACGTGGTTGACGAAGGAGTAGCAGCCCATCAGCGCCTCGGACCGGTCGGCGTTGGGGCCGATGACCGCCACCTTGCCGGCACCATCCGCGAGCGGGAGGATCCCGTCGTTGCTGAGCAGCACCACCGACTCCTCGGCCAGCCGGCGCGCCAGCGAGCGATGGGCCGGGGAGTCCAGGTCGATCGACTCGGGTGCCCCCTCCTCCAGAGCCGTCACGAACGACGAGTCCAGCAGCCCGAGCGACTCCTTCTGCGCCAGCGCCCGGAGCACGGCCCGGTCGACGAGCGACTCGGAGACCTCCCCGGAGCGGATCAGCGCGGCGAGCGGCTCGAGATAGGCATCCCCCGAAGGCAGCTCCACGTCGACACCTGCCTCCAGGGCCAGCGCCGCGGCACGCCCGCGGTCGGCGGCGATGGCGTGCATCACCGCGAGGAAGGCCACCCCGAAGTAGTCGGCGACCACGACCCCGTCGAAGCCCCAGGTCTCGCGCAGCAGCGTGGTGAGGTGCTCGACCGAGGAGTGCTGCGGCACCCCGTCGATGTCGTTGTAGGACGCCATCACCGATCTCGCGCCGCCGTCCAGCACCGCCATCTCGAACGGCGGCAGATAGATGTCGGCGATCTCGCGCGGCCCCGCGGAGACGGGCGCGTGGTTGCGGCCGGCACGCGAGCCCGAGTAGCCGACGAAGTGCTTCAGCGTGGCATGCACGCCGGCGGCCTGCAGCCCCCGGACGTACGCCGTCGCGACCGTTCCGACGAGGTACGGATCCTCGCCGATGGCCTCCTCGCAGCGGCCCCAGCGCGCGTCGCGGATCACGTCGAGCACCGGGGCGAGCCCCTGGTGCACGCCGAGGGCACGCATGTCGGCACCGATCATCGTGGCCATCTCCTCGACGGCCTCGGGATCGAAGCTGGCACCCCACGCCAGCGGCGTCGGGAAGGTCGCGGCCTGCCAGGCCGCCAGCCCGGTGAGGCACTCCTCGTGGACCAGGGCGGGGATCCCCAGCCGGGTCTGGGAGACCAGGCGTCGCTGCTCGGCCCACAGCCACGCGGCCCGCTCGGCGGGATCGACCGGCCGGGTGCCGTACACGCGGGTGTAGTGGCCCAGGCCGTGGGCGGTGATCTCCGAGAGACGCCGGTCGCCACCGGTGTCGCCGGCCATCTCGTTGGCCATCGGCGCGACGACGTCGCCGCCTCGGTCGAGCCAGTAGCCCACGATCTGGGCGAGCTTCTCCGCCAGGGTCATCCGCGCGTGCAGGTCGCGCACGCGCTCGGAGACCCGCGGCCAGGCAGGCAGAGGTACATCGGTCATCGGTTCAGTCACAGGGGTGTCCGTTCTAGCCCTTGACCGCGCCCTGCAGGCCGCTGACGAGGCGGCGCTGGAAGGCGAGGAACAGCACGAGGGCGGGGATCATGGCGAGCGTGGTGAAGGCGAGGACGCCGGCGGTGTCGGCGGAGTGCTCGGTGGAGAAGTCGGCGACGCCGAGCGGGAGCGTGCGCATCTCGTCCTGGAGCAGGAGCAGCGGCAGCAGGTAGGCGTTCCAGGAGGTCACGAACGCCAGCACCCCGACGGTGATCATCCCGGGTGCCGACAACGGCATCAGGACCCGCCAGAAGACGCTGATCCGGCCGGCGCCGTCCATCAGCGCCGCCTCCTCCAGCTCCTTGGGCAGCGCCATCAGGAACGGGCGCAGGATGACCACCGTCATCGGCAGCGCGAACGCGGCCTGCGGCAGGGCCACGCCCCACCAGGTGTTCGCCATCTGCAGGTTGCGGGTGATGATGATGAACAGCGGGATGATCGCCACGGCCGCCGGGAAGAGCAGGCCGAGGACGAAGACCATGAACAGCGCCTCGCGCCCCCGGAACTGGTAGCGGGCCAGCGGGTAGGCGGCCATCAGCCCGAACACGACGGTCACCACCGTGGTGATGATCGCGATCATCGTCGAGTTGAGGGCGTACTGCCAGAACGAGGGGTTGCTCAGCACGCCGGCGTAGTTGCTCCACACCCACGGGTCGGGCAGCCCGGCCGGCTTGTCGGCGAGCTGGGCGTTGGTGCGGAAGCCGCCCATCGCGCCGTAGAGGACCGGACCGAGGGTGATCGCGACCACGACCAGCGCGATCAGGTAGACCCACAGGTTGCCGCCGCCGGACCCGGCGCGGCGCCGCTTGCGGGGTGAGCCGCCCGAGCCGTCTGCGGTCTCGGCGAGAGGGTCGAGGGTCACGCTGGCCATCACGCCGCCTTTCGCTTGCGGAAGAGGGCACCGAACAGCGCGCTCTCCGCTCGGGTGTAGCGCTGGGTGTCGTCCCGGGTGTCACGACGCAGGATGAGGACCTGGTAGGCCAGCGCCATCGCGAACGCGATCACGAACAGGATCACCGAGGCCGCTCCGGCGATGCCGTAGTTGTGGCGCTTGGTGCCCTCGTCGATGAGATACGTCGCCATGGTGTTCGTCGCGTTGGCGGGACCGCCCTGGGTCAGCACCCAGATCATGTCGAAGCACTGGATCGAGCCGATCATCGACAAGAAGGCCCAGGTACGCATGGTCGGACCGAGCAGAGGGATCGTGATCCGCCACTGCGTCTGCCACCAGGAGGCCCCGTCGAGCTGGGCCGCCTCGTGGAGCTCCTCGGAGACCCCCTGCATCCCGGCCAGGAAGAGCAGCACGGCAAGGCCGAGGTACTTCCACGTCAGCACGAGGAGCACGATCCACAGGGCGTACTCCGGGGTGCCGAGCCAGCCCTGTTCGGGTGGGGTGAGGCCGATCCCCGCGGTGAAGGCGTCGATGAAGCCGTACTGCGGCTGCAGCAGCTGCAGCCAGATCACCGCGGCGATGACCTCGGCCAGCACGTACGGCACGAAGATGATCGTGCGCAGCAGGCCCTGGCCCCGCATCCTGCGGTTGAGCAGGAGGGCGATGCCGACGCCCAGTGGGAGCTGGAGCAGGATCGAGCCCACCACGATGATCATGTTGTGGCCGACCGCGCTGCGGAAGACCTCGTCGCCGAGGACCTCGGCGTAGTTCTCCAGGCCGACGAAGTCGGTCAGGTCGCCGAACCCCTTCCAGTCGTAGACCGAGAAGCGCACCGCGGTGACGATCGGCCAGGCGACGAAGAGCGCGATGAGCGCGAGGGCGGGGGTCACGAAGACCAGGATCTCCAGGCGCTTGCGCCAGGCGTCACCACGATGTCTGGTCCCCCCGGGACCGCCGGGTGCCCGGCGTACGGCATCCGTACGCCGGGCCTCCGAGGTGGCGTGCCCTGGCGCCGCCGGAGCGGCTTCGGTCACGTCGTGTGTCACAGGATCAGCTCACTTTTCCTTGTCCGCGGCTTCCTGGGTGGCGGTGACGATGTCCGCCCCCGTGCCCTTGCCGGCGAACACGTTGACGATCGCGTCGTTCATGGCACCTCCGACGCCCTGACCGAAGGCGGTGTCGAAGTAGAGCTGGACGTACGGGGCGCTGTCGCGCACCTTGATCAGGTCGGCCAGGGCCGGGTCGGTCAGCGCACCGGTCGCGTCCGGGTTGGTCGGCAGGCCCATCCCCTTCTCCGCGAAGCCCGTCTGGACGTCGGTGGAGAGGAGGTACTTCACGAAGTCGACCGAGGCGTCCGGGGCGCCTTCGGAGACCGCCCAGGCGTCGCCGCCGCCCATCTGCGCGCCCGGGTCACCCTGGCCGCCCTCGATCTGCGGGAAGGCGAACCAGCCGGTCTTGTCCCCCAGGCCCTTCTTGTCCTCGGTGATGCCCTGCATCACGCCGGGCTCCCAGTGGCCGGCGAGCTCCATGGCCACCTTGCCGGTGGCGAGGAGGCCGGAGGCCGAGGTCGGGCCCTCCTGGGCGCCGGTGGAGAGGAACCCGTTGTTGAACGGCTTCTTCGCGACGATGTCGGCGACGTCGTCGCCGGCCTTCTCGAAGCAGGGGTCGGAGAAGTCGAGGCTCTTGACCGCCGAGCTGAGGACGTCCTCGGAGCACTCCCGGACCGCGGTCCAGTAGTAGTAGTGCGCGGCCGGCCAGGCGTCCTTGGCACCGACCGAGACCGGCTGGATCCCGGCCGCCTCGAGCTTCTCGACGGCGGCGTAGAAGTCCTCCATCGTCGTCGGCGCGGCGGTGATGCCGGCCTTGGCGAAGAGGTCCTTGTTGTACCAGAACCCGACCACGCCGATGGAGAACGGGAGTGCGTACGTCTTGTCCTCGACCTGCCAGCCGGCGACCGAGCCGCCGATCATGTCGATCTCCTCGGCCGCGTCCTCGGACAGGTCCTTGGTCAGGCCGGCCTCGACGTGGTCGGCGAGCTCGCCGCCGCCACGCTCCATGTAGACGTCCGGGATCTGCTCGGGGTCACCGCTCTGGAACGCGGCGTCGAGCTTGGTGAGCATGTCCTCGTGGGCGAAGGCCTGGACCTTGACGTCGACGCCGGGGTTGGCCTCCTCGAAGTCCTTCGCGACCTGCTCGTAGTAGCCCTTCCCGGGATCGTTGTTGGAGTTGTGCCACCAGATGATGGTGTTGTCGTCGCCACCGGAGTCGCCCGAGCCGCCACAACCGGTGGCGGCAATCATCAATCCGGCGCACAGCGCGGCGAGCGCTTGTGTCTTCCTCGACATCTTGGGACCTCTTCGTCACAGCTCTGGATGTATGGGTGATGTGACTGCCGCCACATTGTCGGGGTCGAGCATGGCGCGTCCGAGGTGGTCGTGTCAATCGTTGTCGATAACGTTTTCGTAGATGGTTATCGAACATCCACCAAGTGGGCTACTGTCAGGGTCATGAGCGAGCGCCAGCGAGTGACCACAAGCCTCGGGCCGCCGCGTCCGTACGATCGCGCTTGCGCTACGGAGGCGGCGGCATGAGTACGCTCGACCAGCCCCGCCCTCGCCGGGTGACGATCACCGATGTCGCCCGCGAAGCCGGGGTCTCGGTGGCCACGGTCTCGAAGGTGATCAACGAGCGCTACGGCGTCAGCGAGGCGACGAGCGAGAAGGTCCTCGCGGTGATCGACCAGCTCGGCTACCAGTCCTCGCTGATCGCCTCGAGCCTGCGGCGCAAGTCCACCGGCGTGATCGGGGTGCTCGTGGCCGAGTTCGAGCCCTACTCCGCCGAGCTCCTCAAGGGCATCTCGGCGGCCCTGGACGGCACCGGCTATGAGTTGTTGGCCCACGCCGGACGCACCGGCGCCCACAACCACACCGGCTGGGAGCGCCGCTCGCTCTCCCGCCTGGGCCACACCCTGATCGACGGCGCCATCGTGGTCACGCCGTCGATGATCATCACCGACGAGACCACCATCCCCGTCGTCGCGATCGACCCCCACACCGGGCCGGACGGCCCGATGACCGTCGACGCCGACAACATCACCGGCGCGCGCCTGGCCGTCGACCATCTGGTCGGGCTCGGCCACCGGCGCATCGGGTTCCTCGGCGGACGCCCCGACCTCCGCTCCGCCGGCCTGCGCGAGCAGGGCTACCGCGAGGCGCTCCACGCCGCCGGCCTGAGCGTCTCCCCCGACCTGATCCGGGTGGGCGGCTACCACCCCGAGCTCGCCGAGGCACCGGCCCGCGAGCTGCTCTCGCTCCCGGCCGGTGAGCGGCCCACCGCCATCTTCGCCGCCAACGACATCTCCGCGATCAAGGTCATCGAGGTCGCCGGCTCGCTCGGCCTGCGCGTGCCCGAGGACCTCTCGGTGATCGGCTTCGACAACGTACCCGAGGCCCGCGACGCCACTCCCCCGCTCACCACCGTCGCCCAGCCGCTCCACGAGATGGGCCGCGCCGCCCTCGAGCTCCTGCTCGAGCTGCTGGAGGGCAAGCAGACCGAGCGCCATCTGCGGCTGCCCGCCGAGCTGGTCGTGCGCAGCAGCACCGCGCCGCCGGCGTGAACCTTCAGCAAGGTATGCAGCGAAAGGCGCACATCCCGCGCGGAGCTCCGCTGGGGATGTGCGCCTTCACCTGCATACCTTGCTGAACTAACGCGCCCGCCGCTACACGTGCCCCGTCGCCGATGCCCGGCGCCGGGAGAGCGCGTCGACGCTGGCCGCGACCAGCAGGACCAGGCCGGTGACCATCCAGACGGTGCCCTGGGGCTGGTCGAGCAGACCCATCCCGTTGTCGATCACGGCCACCACGGTGCCACCGATGACCGCGTCGATGACCCGGCCCTTGCCTCCGAAGAGCGAGGTGCCGCCGATGACGGCGGCGCCCACGGCGTACAGCAGGGTCGTCTCGCCACCGGTGTTCGGGTTCACCGAGTTGGTGCGGCTGGCGATCATGATGCCGGCCACCGCCGCCATGGTGGAGCAGAGGATGAAGCACGACAGGCGCACCCGGACCACGTTGATCCCGGCCCTGCGTGCCGCCTCGGCGTTGCCCCCGACCGCGTAGACGTGCCGGCCCCACCCGGAGCGGGTCAGCATGAAGGTGAGCACGATCAGCAGCCCGACGATCACCACCAGCGAGACCGGCACCCCCTTGAGCGAGGTCAGTGCCGGGTTGCGGCTGCGCTCGACGGAGAGATACCCGACCACGGCGAGCACCACGACCGCGAGCAGCCCGGACTTGAGCCCCCACAGCAGGATCGGCTGCACGGTGAGGTTCTTGGCGCGGCGACGCGCGTCGGTGACGTACGTCGAGGCCGCGTAGCCCACGATGCAGACGATCCCGAGGACCCAGCCGAGCCAGACCGGCAGGTTGGCGTTGTTGAGGCCGTTGATGAAGTCGTTGCGGTAGGGAATCGTCCCGCCCTCACCGATCATCGTCAGGAGTACGCCCTGCAGCCCGAGGAACGCGGCCAGCGTGACCACGAACGACGGGATCCCGAGCCGCGCGACCAGCAGCCCGATGCAGAGGCCGATCACCGCTCCGGTGAGCAGCGCCGCCAGCAGCGCCGGGATCAGCGGCCACTCCTGCCGGGTCAGGAGCACGCCGAGCACCCCGGCGCACGTGCCGCCCGCGAACCCCGCCGACAGATCGATCTCACCCAGCAGCAGCACGAAGACCAGGCCCATCGCGAGCACGGTCACGCCTGCCGACTGGCCGATCAGGTTGGCGAAGTTGAACGAGTTGGTGAACTGCTCGGGACGCAGCGCGGAGAAGACCAGGACCAGCGCGATCAGGCCCAGCACCGCGGGCAGCGAGCCGACCTCACCGCCCTTGATCTTGGCCAGGTAGGCCCGGAAGATCCCGCCGAGCGAGTTGTCGGGCTCCGGATCCGGCTCCGCGGCGATCGTCGGGTCATCGGCGTCAAGGCTCATGCCACTCCTCCTTCGGGCACCATGCCGGTGGTGATCGCCTGCACCACCCGCTCACGCGTCGTCGAGGCTGCCTCGATCTGACCGATCATCCGGCCCAGGTACAGGACCGCGATGTCGTCGGCGACCTCGAAGACGTCGTTGAGGTTGTGACTGATCAGCACGACGCCGAGGCCGCGGTCGGCCAGGCGGCGCACCAGCCGGAGCACCTGCTCGGTCTGGGCCACGCCGAGGGCCGCGGTCGGCTCGTCGAGGATGACCATCTTCGAGTTCCACAGCACGGCCCGGGCGATCGCCACGGTCTGGCGCTGGCCACCGGAGAGGGAGGCCACCGGCGTACGCACCGATTTCAGCGTACGCACCGAGAGACCGTCGAGCGTCTCGCGAGCGCGCTGCTCCATGGTGTCCTCGTCCACCAGCCGCAGCCGTCTCTTCATCTCGCGGCCGAGGAACATGTTGTGGACGACGTCGAGGTTGTCGCACAGGGCCAGGTCCTGGTAGACGACCTCGATCCCGAGCGCTGCGGCCTCCTTGGGGCTGGCCACCTTCACCGGCTCACCCTCGAAGAGGTAGTCGCCGGCGTCGAAGAGGTGGATCCCCGCCATCCCCTTGACCAGGGTGCTCTTGCCGGCGCCGTTGTCGCCGACGAGCGCGGTGACCCGGCCCGCCTGCACCGAGAGGTCCACTCCGCGCAGGACCTGCACGGCGCCGAAGGACTTCTCGACGCCGCGCAGCTCCAGGAGGTGACTCACTGAGGCACGCCGTTCTCGGTGCACAGCTCCGCGATCGCGCCGGCGCACACCTCCGCGGCGTCGGCCTGACCGTCCTTGACGACGGTCGCGACGGACTCCTTGGTGACCCAGACGGGCTCGGCGAGCACCGACGGCACGTCCTTGCCGGCCTCGGTGTCCTCCACGGTCGCGGTGGCCAGGTCCGACGCGGCGGCGTCGTCGCCCTCGATCAGCGCGATCGCCAGGTCGGAGGCGGCCTTGGCCTCGAGCTCGGTGTTCTTGTAGACCGTGCCGCACTGGAAGCCCTGCAGGATGTTCTGCAGACCCTCGACCGAGGCGTCCTGGCCGGTCACCGGGATCTTGCCCTGGACCTTGTTGGCCTTCAGCCGGGCGATGATGCCGCCGGCCATGGTGTCGTTGGCCGAGACGACGCCGTCGATCTTGCCGCCGTTGGCGGTGTACATCTGGTCGAAGACCTGACCGGCCTTGGTGGCGTCCCACTCCCCCGACTGGTCGCCGACGAGCTTATAGGTGCCGTCGGCGATCTTCGGCTCGAGCGCCTTCTCGTAGCCGGACTTGAACAGTGCCGCGTTGTTGTCGGTGGCCGCGCCGTTGACGTAGACGATGTTGCCGCCCTTCTTGCCCATCGCGGTGATGCACTCGTCCAGCCCGGTGCCCATCAGCTCGCCGACCTTCACGTTGTCGAAGGAGACGTAGTAGGAGGCACCCCCGTTGAGCGTCAGCCGGTCGTAGTCGATGCTCGTGACTCCGGCGTCGGCGGCCTTCTTCAGGCAGGAGGCACCCGACTCGGAGTCGAGGTTGGTGATGATGATGACCTTGACGCCCTCGTTGATCATGCTGTCGCAGAGCTGACCGAACTTGGCGGTGTTGCCCTGGGCGTTCTGGATCGTGGCCTTGAGGTCGGCGTCCTTGAACGCCTTCTCGAGGTTCGGCCGGTCCTGGGACTCCCATCGGGGAGACGTGGTCGCATCGGGCAGGATCACTCCGACGTCGGTGCCGCCCGAGTCTCCCGAGTCGCCGCCACCGTCATCCGAGCCTCCACATGCCACGAGCGATGCGGTCGACAGGGTCGCCACCGCGGCGACCGCCATCAGGCGGCCGATCTTGTGCGTGTTCATCGTCGAACTCCTCAGTCCTGGGTGTGATCTATGTCACGTCGGGGTGCAACCTATCTCCTTCAGCGGCGGTTTGAAGCGGTTCTGAGGAGATCTCGACGACCGTTCGATGTCGGCCGTATGCCTTCAGGTCACCACTGCTCGTTATGGTGCGACGGCTCCCACCCGCCCACACCCACTAGAACAGCGATCACGTGACCGCCATCTCGGATTTCCGCACGCCCCCGACCAGCCGGACCGACAGCGGACCCAAGAGCCCCAAATCTGGGCACACCGCCGGACACATCAGCGAGATCCACGGCCTGCGCGGTATCGCGCTGGCGCTCGTGGTCGCCTTCCACCTCTTCGGCAACGGCCGGGTCTCGGGCGGGATCGACGTCTTCCTGGTGATCTCCGGCTTCCTCGCCACCCGGTCGCTGGTGGGCAGGGCCGAGCGCGGCCGGGTGGACCTCGGGGAGCACTACGGACGTACGTTCGCGCGGCTCGCCGCACCAGCCCTGATCGTGCTGGCCGCGACGGCCCTGCTGATGGTGGTCTTCATCCCGCAGACGTTGTGGACCCAGACGACCCGCGAGCTCGTCGCGGCCGCGACCTACACGCTCAACTGGGAGCTCATCGCCAGCCAGCTCTCCTACGGCGCGGCGGGGCCGTCCTCGACGCCGGTGCAGCACTTCTGGTCGCTCGCGGTGCAGGGACAGTTCTTCCTGGTGTGGCCGCTGGTCGTCGTCGGGCTCGCCCTCGTGCTCCGCCTCGCGGCCCGCGGTCGTCTACGCGGGCGGCTCACGCTCGCGCGGGTGCTGTTCGTGCTGACCGCGGCCGCGTTCGCGGTCTCCTTCGCCTATGCGGTCAAGGTCTCCGGGGCCGACCAGGCGGCTGCGTACTTCAACTCCGTCACCCGCTTCTGGGAGATCGCCGCCGGCGCCCTGGCCGCGCTCGCGCTGCGCCGCGTGAGCCTGCCGGAGAGCATCAAGCCGTACGCCGCATGGGCCGGTCTCGCCCTCGTCGTGAGCTGCGGGTTCGTGATGGACGGCGCCGACCACTTCCCGGGGCCGGCGGCCCTGTGGCCGGTCACCGGAGCGCTGCTGGTGATGGCCGGCTCGACCCCATCGCCGTGGGGACCGCGGCACCTGCTGGAGGCCCGGCCGCTGCGGTTCGTCGCCGACCTCTCCTACGAGCTCTACCTGTGGCACTGGCCGCTGCTGATCGCCTGGCTCTACTACACCGGCGACGAGCGGCTCACCGTCGCCTCGGCCGCGGGCGTGCTGGTCGTCTCGACGCTGCTCGCCTGGGCGACCAACCGCCTGGTCACCCGCCAGGTCCAGACGTACGTCATCAGGCCCGGCGGTCCGCGAGCCCTGGTCGCCACCCTGGCTGCCCTCGTGATCGCCGTCGGCGCCGGCTGGAGCGGCCTGGCCGCGATCGACCGCTCCGAGGACAGGGCGATCGCGGCGGCCGCCCGGCTCGCCACCGCCGACCCGTTCACGACCGAGTGCCTCGGTGCGGCCTCGCTGGCGGCGAGCTCTGCGGGAGGCTCGTGCCGCAACCCCGACCTGCGTGGGGAGCTGATCCCGGCGGTGGCCGCGATCGGCGAGGACGATGACAACCGCGGACAGTGCTGGTCCTTCGAGGAGCGTCCGGTGCGCTTCAGCGCCTGCCCGAACGGTGCGACCGAGAGCTATCAGAAGCGGCTGCTGATGGTCGGCGACTCCCACGCCGTGGCCCCGGTCGGCGCCCTCGACCTGATCGGCGACCAGCGCAACTGGCGCATCGACGTCGCCGCCCGCGCCGCCTGCCACTGGAACACCCGGCCGCTCGGCCAGGACATCGCCGACAACCGCCCCGCGTGCGCGGAGTGGAACCGGCAGCTCGAGGCCTACCTGCGCGCTCCCGAGCAGAGGGACCTCGACGCGATCATCGTGACCCACTCGGCGCGCAAGACGACCCAGCCGCTGGGCGGCGAGACGCCGTACGAGTCCACCGTCAACGGTCTGGTCGAGGCCTGGAGCCACCGGCCCTCGAAGCAGGTCCCGGTGATCGCGCTCGTCGACAACCCGATGTTCGAGCCCGACAACGCCGCCTATCTCCGCACCACGCTGGGCTGCATCCAGCGGCACTCCCCCGAGACCGCGGGCGAGGCGTGCGGGCGGCCGCGCACGGACGTGCTCGTCCGGGACCCGCACCGCGACGCGGTCGCCCGCGACCCCAACGCGCACCTGGTCGACATGACCGACCTCTTCTGCGAGGACCGGGTCTGCCCGGCGGTGATCGGCAACGTGATCGTCTACCGCGACGGCAACCACATCACCTCGCGCTACGCCCGCACCCTGGCGCCCTACCTCAGCCAGGAGCTGGCCCGGGCCCTGGGTTAGCGGGCCACGGCGAGCGCGTCGATCTCGACGAGCATCTCCTCGCGCGGCAGGCCGGTCATCACGGTGGTGCGGCACGGGAGGATGCCGCCCTCGGGGACCCGTGCGCCGATGAACTCGCCGTAGGCGTCGTTCATCGCGGCGAAGTCGTCGCGGGAGGTGAGATAGACGCGGAGCATCAGCACGTCCTCGAAGCCGGCGCCCGCGGCGGCCAGGATCGCCTCCACGTTCTGCAGGGTGCGCACGGTCTGGGCCTTCACGTCGCCGGGGAACAGGTACTCGTTCGTGGCGGGGTCGACCGGGCCCTGGCCGGAGACCTGGAGCAGGCCGCCGCGGACGACGCCCTGGGAGAAGGTGTGCGCGGGAGCCGGGGCCTGGTCGGTGGAGATGCGGATGTCGGTCATGGGATGGGTTTCCTCTCGGGTGGTTCTCATGAGCTCCGGCCGGCCCAGTCGGCGGAGATCGCTTCGGTGGCGGCGAGGAGCTGCGGCACCAGGGCACGCACCCCCTCGCGGGGCAGGATGACGTCGGGCACGGAGACGGAGACCGCGGCGACGACGCGCCCGGTCTCGTCGCGCACGGGCGCCCCGACGCAGTTGATGAAGTCCTCGTGCTCGGCGGCGTCCTCGGCCCAGCCCTGCTCGCTGGTGCGGGCGAGCACCTCGCGGTAGCCCGCCGCGTCGGCGATGGTGCGGCTGGTGAAGGGCCGGAAGTCGATGCCCGCGATCACCGCCTCGCGCTCGCCCGGCGGGAGGTCGGCGACGAGGACCTTGCCGACGGCGGTCGCGTGGAGCGCGGCGGGCAGACCGACGCGGGAGTACATCCGCACCGCGTGGGTGCTCTCCACCTTGGCGAGGTAGATGGCTGCGCCGTTCTCGTAGCCGGCGAGGTGGACGGCCTGGCCGCCCGTCTCGGCCGCGAGCCGGGTCAGATGTGGCTGGGCCACGTCGCGGATCGCGTGCTGGGCGAGCGCGGCGCCGCCGAGGGCGAACAGCCGGGAGCCGAGGTGGTAGCGCTGGCGGTCGTCGCGGCGTACGAACCGGTCGGCCTCCAGGGTGTGCAGCAGCCGCATCGCGGTGGTCTTGTGGACCTCGAGGCTGGCGGCCACCTGGTCGAGAGACCGCTCGCCCTCACCGAGCTCGATGAGGATCTGCAGCGCGCGGGAGAGACTCTGGCTCATCAGGGGGCCTTCCTATCGGTGTCGAGCGCCGGCGAGTCGATGCCGGCGGCGCTCACCCGGGTCGCGGCCCAGGCGTCCTCGGCGCAGTCGAGCAGCCGGGCGCGTACGTCGGCGGCCGGCGGGGCCGCGTGATCGCCGGTCGCGGCCAGCACGCCCGCCGCGACCAGATGGCCCTGGCGCAGCCGGCCGACCGGCCCGATCCCGTCGACGAGCGCGGCGAGATAGCCCGCCGCGAAGCCGTCACCGGCGCCGACTGGCTCGACGACGTCGACCCGGAGCGCGGGGACCTGGGTGGCGCTGCCGTCCGCGTCGTACTCACCGGCGGCGTGGGAGTCGGCCTTGATCACGAGCCGCGGACGCTCGCCGAGGAGCTCGCGGAGGTCCTGCGGGGCGTGCGCGCCGAGCGCCGCACGCGCCTCGTCGGCCCCGAGCAGGACGATGTCGGCCGCGCGGAGCAGGTCGAGCAGCGGCGCGGTGCTCCGCCCGGCCCACAGCGCCGGGCGCCAGTTGAGGTCGACGCTGAGCCGGAAGCCGAGCTCCTCGCGCAGCGCCAGCAGGCGGGCGACGAGCGCCGAGCCCTCCTCGAGGATGCCCGCGGTGATGCCGGAGGTGTGCACGACCTCGGCCGAGGCCAGCGCGCTCGCGACCTCGGGCAGGTCGAGCAGGTCGGCGTCCATGGCGGCGGCCGCGGAGCCGGAGCGGTAGTAGTGCATCCGGCTGCCACCGGGGGCCGGCTCCTTCACGTAGAGCCCCGTCGGCCGCTCGGGATCACGCTCGGTCTCGACGTGCACGCCGCGGCCGATCAGGTCCTCTGTCACGACGTCGCCGAACGGGTCCTGGCCGAGCCGGGAGACCCAGGCGGTCCGCACCCCGAGGGCCGCCAGGGCTCCGGCCACGTTGGCCTCGGCGCCGCCGACCGAACGTCGCAGGGTCCTCGCCTCGGCCAGCGACTCCTCGCCCTCAGGACGCAGCACGATCATCGCCTCCCCGAGACAGACCGCTCGCACGTCTCCGCTCACCCCCACGAATGGAGCTCCTCCCCTGTTGGTCCCCCGCCGGGCCGTTGACGCCCGCTGTGGCCGATGCTACAACTAACGAATCGAAATACGCAATCGCCGTTGCATAATACGCAACGAAGGAAGGACGGGCCATGGATCACCCCGCAGCCCACATCGACGCAGCCGCCGTCAGGGCCCTGCGCGAGGAGCGGGTCGACTGGCGCCACAAGGCGATCCCGCCCGCGCTGTGGGGACGTACGGTCGCCGAGGTGCTCGAGACGGCGCCCCGGCTCTCGCAGCTGCCCACGCCCGTGCTCTCCCTCTCCCACGTCGCGATGACCCACAACCGGGACACGCTCGCCGCCTGGTGCGCGGAGCGGGGCATCGCCCTGGCCCCGCACGGCAAGACCACGATGGCTCCCCAGCTCTGGGCCGAGCAGCTCGCCGCCGGTGCCTGGGCGATCACCGTGGCCAACCTTCCTCAGCTCGCCGTCGCCCGCGCCTTCGGTGTCTCCCGGGTGATCGTGGCCAACGCTGTCGTCTCACCGCTGACGCTGCGGTGGATCAGCGACCAGCTCACCGAGGACCCCGGCCTGGAGGTGCTGGTGTGGGCCGACTCGCCGCGCACGGTGGCCCTGATGCACGACGCGCTCGCGGCCCACGCGGCCGAGGCCGGTCCACGACGCCCGCTCGGCGTCCTCGTCGAGCGGGGTGCCGCGGGCGGTCGCACCGGCGCTCGGGACGAGGAGACGGCGATCGCGGTCGCCGAGGCGATCGCCGCCTCGCCCCATCTGGAGCTCGCCGGCGTCACCGGCTACGAGGGCGCCCTGGCGCACACGACCGACGAGGCCGCGCTCGGCC
Organism: Nocardioides sp. NPDC054178; assembly: GCF_055585005.1. Lineage (NCBI taxonomy): Bacteria > Bacillati > Actinomycetota > Actinomycetes > Propionibacteriales > Nocardioidaceae > Nocardioides > Nocardioides sp. NPDC054178. The sequence continues at coordinate 138,207 of NZ_JBVJKY010000003.1, read as the reverse complement.
TCGTCCATGCGTACGTCGACAGTCTGGTCTCCCTGCACCGGCGGATCTCCGACCTGCTGCCTTCCGGCCGGACACCGGTGGTGAGCGCCGGCGGCAGCGCCTACTTCGAGCAGGTCGCCGACGCGCTCGCCCCGCTCGTGGCAGGTGACGAGGCCCGTGTGGTGCTGCGCAGCGGCGCCTACATCACCCACGACGACGGCTTCTACCGCGGCATCTCGCCGTTGGGGAGCGCGCCGCGCACCACCGGCCCGGGACTGCGCAGCGCCCTGCACGGCTGGGTGCGGATCTCCTCCCAGCCCGAGCCGGGGCTGGCGCTGTTCGACGCGGGCAAGCGGGACCTGCCCTTCGACGAAGGTCTTCCCGAGGCCCAGCTGCTGCGGGCGCGGACCACCGGGTCCCCCGCGACTCCGCTCACCGGTGTCACGGTGACCGCGCTCAACGATCAGCACGGCTTCCTCCGCTGGGACCCCGCGGGTGAGCCGCCGGTCCTGATCGGCGACGAGCTCCGCCTCGGGCTCTCGCACCCGTGCACCGCCTTCGACAAGTGGGGCCTCGTCCCGGTCCTCGACGACGCCGACGCCGAGGACCCGGTCGTCGTCGACCTCGTGCGGACCTGGTTCTGAGAGGGGCCACCATGACCGACCTGCTCATCCGCGACGCGACCGTCATCGACGGCACCGGCGCCCCCGCCTTCCACGCCCACGTCAGCATCGAGGCGGGCCGGATCACGGGCCTCCACACCGATACTCCGCCCCCGGCCGCGCGGCGCACCATCGATGCCGCCGGGCGGGCGCTGACCCCGGGGTTCATCGACATGCACGCCCACTCCGACCTGCAGATCCTGGTCAACCCCGACCACACCGCCAAGGTGAGCCAGGGCGTCACCCTCGAGGTGGTCGGGCAGGACGGTCTCTCGTTCGCGCCCGCCGATCCGGCGACGCGGGCCCAGCTGCGCCGCCAGATCGCGGGGTGGAACGGTGAGCCGGACGACTTCGACTTCGACTGGGACACCGTCGCCGGCTACCTGGACCGGCTCGACCGCGGGATCGCGTGCAACGCGGCGTACCTCGTTCCGCAGGGGACCCTGCGGCTGATGGTCGTCGGCCCGGACGACCGGGCCGCAACCGCCGCCGAGATCACCGAGATGGCCCGGCTGCTGCGGGTCGGTCTCGCGGAGGGCGCGGTCGGGATGAGCAGCGGGCTGACCTACCCGCCGAGCATGTTCGCCGACGACGAGGAGCTGGCCACGCTGTGCCGGGTCGTCGCCGAGGCCGGCGGCTATTACAGCCCGCACCACCGTTCCTACGGCGCCGGTGCGCTGGAGGCGTACGCCGAGATGATCGCCGTCGCGCGCACCTCCGGGTGCGCTCTCCACCTCACCCACGCGACCATGAACTTCGAACCCAACCGCGGGCGGGCCGGCGAGCTCGTCGACCTGATCGAGACCGGCCTGGCCGACGGCGTCGACATCACGCTCGACACCTACCCCTACCTCCCGGGCGCCACCACGCTCAGCGCCGTGCTGCCCAGCTGGTCGACCTCCGGCGGCCCGGACGCGCTGCTCGCGCGGATCGCCGACCCGGCCGACCGGGCCCGGATCGCGCACGAGCTCGACCACGTCGGCACCGACGGCTGCCACGGCTGCGTGACCGAGTGGCACACGATCCAGATCAGCGGCGTACGCAACCCCGAGCTGTCCGGCCACGTCGGCCGCACCGTGGCCGAGATCGCCGAGGAGTCCGGTCAGGCGCCGACGGAGGTCTTCTTCGACCTGCTCGTCCGCGACCGGCTGGCCACGACGATCCTGCAGCACGTCGGCCACGAGGAGAACGTGCAGACGATCATGCGGCACCGCACCCACTGCGGCGGCAGCGACGCGATCCTCGTCGGCGAGCGCCCGCACCCGCGCGCGTGGGGCACCTTCCCTCGCTACCTGGCCCGTTACGTACGCGAGCTCGGGGTGCTCGACCTGGTCGACTGCGTCCACCACCTGACCGGCCGCCCGGCGTCCCGGCTGCGGCTCGCCGACCGGGGCCTCGTCCGGGAGGGGTACGCCGCCGACCTGGTGCTCCTCGATCCCGAGACCGTCGCGGACACCGCCACCTTCGAGCAGCCGCGGCAGCAGGCGCGCGGCATCGACTGGGTGCTGGTCAACGGCACCGCCGTCATCGAGGACGGCCACCGCACCGACGCCCTGCCCGGCCGGGCGCTGCGCCGCACCGAGGAAGGGACCCGATGAGCAACCCCGTGATCGAGACGCTCCGCGCCGACCGGGCACTGGTCGTCGTCCGCGCCTCCCGGCTCACCGATCCCGTCGCGCTCTGCCGTGCGCTGGCCGCCGGCGGCATCCGGACCGTCGAGCTGACCTTCACGACGCCGGGCCTCACCGATCTCCTGGCGCAGGTCAGCGCCCGCGCGGACGACGACATCGTCGTCGGCGCCGGGACGGTGGTGTCCGCCGACCAGGCCCGGGCGGCGCTCGCGGCGGGGGCCCGGTTCCTGGTGACGCCGGGGCTTCCGCCGGAGGCCGCGGAGATCGTGGCGGAGGGTCACGCCGCGGGCGCGGCCGTCGTGCTCGGCGCGCTCACCCCGACCGAGGTCCTCACCGCGACGACGCTGGGCGCCGACGCGGTCAAGATCTTCCCGGCGCGGACCGTGGGCCCGCGCTACTTCGCCGACCTGCGGGGGCCGTTCCCCGAGGTCGCCCTGATCCCTTCCGGCGGAGTCGACGACGACAACGCCGCGGAGTTCCTGCGGGCCGGCGCCATCGCCGTGACCGCCGGGACGTCGGTGGTCCAGCCCGCCGACGTCGACGAGGCCAGGTGGGAGCAGATCACCACCAACGCCGCCCGGTTCCGCGCAGCTCTGCGCTGAGACCGTCCCCCACCCGACACGGGAGAACCAACCATGCATTGGCTCCAGACAAGCACGACCGGCCTGCTGCTGCTCTGCGGCGCAGCGATCGCCGTCCTCCTCTTCCTGATCATCAAGGTGAAGCTCGAACCCTTCATCGCCCTCTTCATCAGCGGCATCGGCCTCGCCGTCGCGGCCGGGCTGTCCGTCGAGCAGATGGTGGGCACCGCCCTGTCCTCGAAGGAGTCGCTCATCGAGACCGGCTTCGGCGGCGTACTGGGCCACATCGCGCTCATCATCGGACTCGGCACCGTCCTCGGGTCGCTCCTGGAGCGGTCCGGCGGCGCCGATGTCCTCGCCGCGAGGCTGATCGGCATCTTCGGCGAGCGCGGCACCCCGGTCGCGATGGGCCTGGTCGGCCTGATCTTCGGCATCCCGGTCTTCTTCGACATCGGCATCTTCGTGCTCGCGCCGCTGGTCTACGTCGCAGCTCACCGCGGCGGCAAGTCGCTCGTCCTCTACGCCCTTCCCGTCCTCGCCGGCCTGTCGATGACGCACGCCTTCCTGCCTCCCCACCCCGGCCCGACCGCCCTGGGCGGCCTCCTCGGCGTCGACCTCGGCTGGCTGATCATCATGGGCCTGCTGTGCGGCCTGCCCGCGTTCGCCGCGGCCGGCATCCTCTTCCCCATGTGGATCGCCCCGCGCGTCCAGGTCTCGGTGCCCGAGGAGTTCCTGGTCGCGGAGACCGAGGCCGAGCAGGACGCGACGCCGACCACCCCCGTCTCGCTCGCCCTCGTCATCGGGGTCATCGCGGTGCCGCTGATCCTGATCCTCGGCGCGACCTTCGGCACGATGCTGCTCGACCCGGGCCGGCTGCTCGACGTGCTCACCTTCCTCGGCAACCCGGCGGTCGCGCTCACCATCGCCGTGCTCCTCGCCTTCTGGCTGCTCGGCACCCGGCGCGGGATGAGCATCGAGGAGATCTCGGAGTTCACCGGTGCCTCGCTGCGACCGGTCGGCATGATCCTGCTCGTCGTCGGTGCCGGTGCCTTCTTCGGCGCGGTGATCTCCGCGACCGGCATCGGTGCCGCGCTCGCCGAGGTGCTCTCCGACGCGGGCCTGCCGATCCTGCTGCTGGCCTACGTCATCTCCTGCGCGCTCCGGATCGCCCAGGGCTCGGCGACCGTGGCGATCGTGACCACCGGCGGCATCATCGCCCCGACCCTCGGCACCGGCTACTCCCAGCCCGAGCTCGCCGTGATCGCGGTCGCGATCGCCGCCGGCTCGATCATCCTCAGCCACGTCAACGACGGCGGCTTCTGGATCGTCTCGCGCTACTTCAACATGACCGTGAAGCAGACGCTGGCGACCTGGACCGTCCTGGAGACGGTGCTCTCGATCGTCGGCTTCGCGGCCGCCGCGGTCGCCTGGGCGATCGTCTGATCGAACCAGATGCTAGGCCGACGCCCACGCCTGCGCGAGCAGGTCGCGGGTGTCGGTCAGCAGCTGCGGCAGGGTCTTGGTGCGGCCGATGATCGGCATGAAGTTCTGGTCGCCGACCCAGCGGGGCACGATGTGCTGGTGCAGGTGGGCGGCGATGCCGGCGCCGCCGGCGGTGCCCTGGTTCATCCCGATGTTGAAGCCCTCGGCGCGCGAGACGCCGGCGAGGGTGCGTACGGCCTGCTTGGTCAGCACCGCCATCTCGGCGGCCTCCTCGTCGCTGGTCTCGACATAGCCGGCGACGTGGCGGTAGGGGCACACCATCATGTGGCCCGGGGCGTACGGGTAGAGGTTGAGCACCACGAAGCAGGTCTCGCCGCGGTGGACGACCAGCCCCTCGGTGTCCTCGAGGGTCGGCACCCGGCAGAACGGGCACTTCGTCTCGGACGGATCACTGGGCTTGTTCTCCCCACGGATGTAGGCCATCCGGTAGGGCGTCCACAGCCGCTCCAGCCCGTCGCCCTCGCCGATGCCGTCCTGGGTGAGCACCCCGTCCATCTCTGTCACGCGGCAAACACTACTTAACCCCTCACAGGCCCCTTCAGGACAGGCTCAGTCGGCCGCTTCCCCACCCCGCAGCGTGTACGCCCCGGCGACGGCGGCGGCGAGCAGCACGACCAGGCAGGCCGCCGTGATCCCGGACAGCGCCGGCCAGGGGAACGTCAGCGGCGCGCCGGGCACGTCGCGTACGACCGCCTGTCGCATCAGCCAGCCGGTGAGACCGGTCACGGCGCCGCCGACCAGCAGCGCCCCGGCGCCGGTGAACGCCGTCTCCCACAGGGCGGTGCGGCGCACCTGTGCCGGGGTGGCTCCGACGAGCCGGGCGGTGGCGGTCTGACGGCGGCGCTGACTCGCCCCGATCAGGACCGCGTTGACGGCCGCGATCGCGGCGTAGACGCCGGCCGGGCCGAGCATGACCCACAGGACGACCGTGTTCATCTGGCGCGCCTCGGCCGAGATCGTGCCGATCCACTCCTCTCCCGTGCCGACCTCGGCCCCGGTCTCCCGGATCGAGCGTGCGGTGGCGGCCACGTCCGCGCCCGCCTCGGTGCGCACGAAGACCGTCCCGGTGTCGTGGGCGACCCTGTCGATGCCGGGCAGGTCATCGGGCACGATGACGTCGCTCCACAGGTTCGGCGCGTCGGGGACGACCGCGACCAGGCGGACCTTGATGATCCGGCCGTCGACCCGCATCCGGCGGGTCTGACCGACTCGGGCGCCGAGGTCGGTGACGTAGGAGGCGGTGACCGCCATCGTCCGGCCGCGCAGGTCGGCGAGACTCCCCCGCGTCGCCTGCAGGCTCCGGGTGGCGGCCGCGCCGGCGACGTCGACGACCTCGACGTCCTCGGGACCGCCCCCGAACCCGACCCTCGCCGTGCGGCGTACGTCGCTCACGCCCACCCCGGGCACGTCCTGGATCCGCTCGGGACGATCTGTCCGGCCGACGACGAGCTCCGACCTGAGCGCGGCCCGGTCGGCACCTTCGCTCCAGTCGGCGGTCGCCCCGACCGCGAGCACCATCGAGCCAGCCACCGCCATGATGGCCACCACCGGCGCCGCCACCGCCGCGGTCATCCGGCTGCTGGTGCGGGCGAGGTCGCGGGCCAGGTGCGCCGCCGGGTCCCGTCGCGCCACCGTGGCGCCGACCCACGCGGCCAGCTGGGTGTAGAGCAGGCCACCCACCGCGTTGGCGCCGATCACGGCGACGATCGGCAGGAACATGCCCACGAGCAGTGCGAACAGCAGCGGCATCTCGGAGGCGAACCAGGCCGCCGCGACCAGCGCCCCCGCCGCGGTGAGCGCGACCAGCGCCTGGATCACGGTGGGCCGTCGCCGCTCGAGGACCGCCTCGCGCAGCGCCTCGACCGGCTGCGTACGTCCCGCGCGAGCGCCCGCGCGCCAGGCCCCGACCAGGGCGACCCCCACACCGCAGGAGGCGGCGATCGCCCACCCGGTGGCCTGGCCCGGTATCGCGAGCAGGACCGGCGTGACCCCGACCTGGTGCAGGACCCGCAGCACCGGCACCGTGACGGCGGTGCCGAGCAGGCAGCCGGCGACCGTGCCGAGGCCCGCGACGGCGAGCGCCTCCGCGAGCAGCAGCGTGCGCACCTGCCGCGGGGTGGCGCCGAGCAGGCGGAGCAGGCCGAGCTCGCGGCGCCGGGTGGCCACCACGAAGCCGAAGGTCGAGGAGACCACGAAGAGCGCCAGGAACAGCGAGATGCCAGCCATGATGCCGAACAGCGACCCGAGGTCGTCGATCTGCGTCCGGGTCTGCTGGTCCAGCCCGTCGGTGGCGGTGCCGAGCGCTCCCAGCATGTTGGTCGCGAGGGTGATCAGGGCGATGCCGCCGGCGAGGGCGACCGCGGCGCCGGCGTACGGGGGCCAGGACTGGCGCAGGGTCTTCAGGCTGTGCGCGACCAGGCTCATCGCGCGGCCTCCAGCTCGGCCATGCGGGCGCCGATCCGGGCCGGGTCGCTGCGCTCCATCTGCCCCACGACCCGGCCGTCGGCGAGGAACAGCACGCTGTCGGCGTACGAGGCGGCGAGGGGGTCGTGGGTGACCATCACGACCGTCTGCGCCGGCCCCTGAGTCATCGGCGCGTCGACGAGGTCCCGCAGCAGCCCGAGCACCTCGCGTCCGGCATGGCGGTCCAGCGCACCGGTGGGCTCGTCGGCGAAGAGCACCGCGGGCCGGGCGTGCAGCGCCCGCGCGATGGCCACGCGCTGCTGCTGGCCGCCGGAGAGCTCCGGCGGCCGTCGCCGGGCGAGGCCGTGCAGGCCGACCTGCTCGAGCGCCCCGATCACCTCGGCGCGATCCGGGCGCCGCCCGGCGAGGCGGGCGGGCAGGACGACGTTGTCGTAGGCGGTCAGGGCGTCGAGCAGGTTGTACTGCTGGAACACGAAGCCCATCACCTCTCGGCGCAGCTTCGTCAGGGTCGTCCGGCTCAGGCCGGCCAGGTCGGTTCCGGCGACCCGGACGCTGCCCCGGGTGGGCCGGTCGAGGCCGGCGGCGATCTGCATCAGCGTGGACTTGCCCGATCCCGACGGACCCATGATCGCGGTGAACGTCCCGGAGGCGAAGGCGTGGCTCACGCCCCGCAGGGCGTGGACCTTCCCGGAGCGGGCTCGGTAGGTGCGGGTGACGTCGTCGAGGACGACGGCGGGCGGGCCGGGCGGCCGAGGCGCATGGACGGCGTCGGGGATGGTGGCGGTCATGACCTCCAGCCAACGCCGTCCCCGCGGCGCGCGCACGGGCGTGGACGCCACGGCGAGGTAGCGCGTGCGCTACCCCGTTGTGGACGATCGGTGCCTAGGCTCGAGAGTCATGAGACCACCACCGGACGTCTGGGCCGCGCTGCGCTCCTCCCCCTGGCGGCTGCTCGCCTCCAGCTGGCCGTGGCGCGCCCTGGCCTACCTCGTCTCCGGTGCCCTGATCGGCCTCGTCGTCGCCGCCGTGCTGTTCGTGCTGGTCGGCGTCGGACTGCTCACCCTGGCCCTCCTGGTCGGGATCCTGGTGCTCGCCGGGATCCCGCTGCTCGCCGCGCTCGTCGCCGACGTGGAGCGGGTACGCCTCCGGCTCGTCCTTCCCGACGTCCGTCCCGAGCCGGCCGAGCGGCCCGTGCCGATCGTCTGGAGCGACCGGCTCCGGGCCCTGCGCCGGCTGCGGATCTCCGGGCCCGAGGTCGGCTACACCGTGCTGCTCGCCACCGTGCTGTGGCTGGTCGACGCCGTCGTGCTCAACCTGATCATCACCATCCCCGGCGTGCTCGTGCTCGCCCCGCTCCTGGTGCGTCTCGACGCTCCGATCGCCTTCGGCCCCTGGCAGCTCACCACCTCCACGGAGGCCTGGATCGCGGTGGTCCCGGGCCTGGTGCTGCTGGTCGCCGGCCTGTACGCCGCGACCCTCCTCGCCGCGGCCCAGGCGAGCCTGGCACGGCTCCTGCTCGAACCTGCCCAGGCCCGGCTGGCCGCGGCGGTCGCCGATCTGCGCCGCTCCCGCGTCGACCTCGTGGACGCCTTCGAGACCGAACGCAGCCGGATCGAGCGCGACCTCCACGACGGCGCGCAGCAGCGCCTGGTCGCGCTGACCATGACCCTCGGGCTGGCCGAGCTGGAGCTGCCCGAGGGCGCCGGCCTCGACCTGGTCCGGCAGGCCCATACCCAGGCCGAGACGGCCCTGGCCGAGCTTCGCGCCACCGTCCGCGGGATCCATCCCCGGGTGCTGGTCGACCACGGGCTCACCGCGGCCGTGCGCGAGCTCGCCGACGCCGCCGGGCTGCCGGTCGCTGTCGACCTGCGCGTGGCCGGCCGGCTGCCGGCGCCCGTCGAGGCGGCGGCGTACTTCATGGTCGCCGAGGCGCTCACCAACGCGGTCCGCCATGCCGGGGCCCGCTCGGCCCGCGTCGAGGGGCAGGTGATCGGTGACCGCCTGGAGATCCTCGTCCGCGATGATGGGGCCGGCGGCGCCGCCGTGCGTCCCGGGGGCGGGCTCGCCGGTCTGGCCACCCGCCTCGCCGCCCTGGACGGCCGCCTGGAGGTCACCAGCCCACCGGGCGGACCGACGGAAGTGAGGCTGACGTGCCCGACCGTGCTCCCCTGAGGATCGTCCTGGCCGAGGACGCCGCGCTGCTGCGCGAGGGCCTGCTGGCCATCCTCGAGCGAGCCGGCCACGACGTCATCGCCGCGGTCGGCGACGCGGACGCCCTGCTCGCCTTCACCGACCACACCCGCCCCGACGTGGTCATCACCGACATCCGGATGCCTCCCACCCACACCGACGAGGGGCTGCGCGCCGCTGCCGAGCTCCGCCGGCGCCACCGCGACCTGGCCGTCCTGGTGCTCTCGGCCTATGTGGCCGACGCCTATCTCGCCGAGCTCCTCGACACCACCGGTGGGGCCGGCATCGGCTACCTGCTCAAGGACCGGGTCGGCCACGTCCGCGACTTCCTCGACAGCCTGGACCGGGTGGCCGCCGGGGAGACGGCCGTCGACCCCCAGGTCGTCCGCGGCCTCCTCGACCGGCACCAGCCCGACGGGCCCCTCGACGTGCTCTCGGAGCGCGAGCGCGAGGTCCTGGCCCTGATGGCCGAGGGCCGCACCAACGGCAGCATCGCCACCGCCCTCTTCGTCTCCGAGGCCGCCGTCCGCAAGCACGTCGGCAACATCTTCGCCAAGCTCCGGCTCGACCCCACCACCGACCGACGGGTCTCCGCCGTCCTCGCCTACCTGCGCGAGGCCTAGCCGGCCACCGCGCCGGTCCGGCGCCGGGTGACGTGGACGAGCAGCGCGAAGGCGGCGACCTGCAGCCCACCGATCACCCCGGCCAGGACCGGGACGTGACCGGTGACCAGCGCGCCGGCCAGACCGCCGCCGGCGAGCGCGCCGAGACCCTGGACGGCGGCGAAGACCCCGTAGGCCGTGGCCCGGCGAGGCGCGGGGACGAGGTCGGCGACGTACGCCTTCACCGTCGAGTCCTGGATGCCGTAGGCCACGCCCCACACCACGACACCGGCCAGCACCAGCCAGAGCTGGGAGGCGAAGACGCACCACGGCACCAGGGCGACGAGGACGGGGACGACCAGGAGCACGCGGCTGCCCCGGCGGTCGAAGAGGTGGCCGGTGCCGAGCGCCGCGACGGCCTCGACCGCCATCGCCAGGGCGTAGACGAGGGGGATGGCGGCTGCGAGGAGGAGACCGTCCTCGACCATCCGGAAGGAGATCACACCGAACGTCATCAGGCCGGCGGTCATCATGGCGGCGGCCAGGGAGAAGAGATGGAACGTACGCGGCAGGTCACTGCCCGTCACGGCCCGGCCGATCGCCGCGAGCGTGCTCGGCGCGCGGCCCGCCGGGTCGACACCCTTCGCAGGCTCGGTCTCGGGCTCGGGCTCGGTCACGATCGGTGCCCGGCGGCGCAGCTGGGCCAGCAGCAGGAGCGAGATCGCACCGGGCACGGCGAGCAGGGCGAAGCCCGGCCAGATCAGCCCGGTCGCGGCGGCGACCCCGGCGAGCAGGAGCGGCCCGGAGAAGGCACCGACCTGGTCCAGGGCCTTGTGGACGGCGAACCCCTTGCCCCGGCCGGTGGAGGTGGCCATCCGCGCCAGCAGGGCCGACTTGGCCGGGCTCCGGATGGCCTTCCCGGTGCGCTCGAGCAGGATCAGGGTCGTCGCGACCGCCAGCCCGGCGCCGCCGAGGAACGGCGCGACCGCGAGGAGCGGCACGCAGACCGCGGTCATGGCGTAGCCGAGGACCGTCAGCCGCCAGTGGTTGTGGCTGCGGTCGGCCCACACCCCGGTCACCAGCCGCAGCACGAGCGCGATCCCCTCGCCGGCACCGGTGATCAGGCCGACGGTCAGCGCGGAGGCGCCCAGGCTGCCGAGGAACGGCCCGGCCATCGCCCGCATGCCCTCGTAGACCATGTCGGCGCAGAGGCTGACGAGGCCGAAGGCGAAGACCGCACGCCACGGGGTCCAGGTCCTGGGCCCGACGGCGGGTGCGGCGTCGTGGCCGGGCGATGTCTGCGTCACGTGGATCCATTCTCGCAGGGAACCTCGCGCCAGTGCTCCCCCAGGGTGCCGACGTTCGCGGAGACCAGCGGACCGGCGAGCAGCTGCTCGGTCGCTGCCAGCGTACGCCGCCAGTCGCCGTGGGGTGCGTGGCGGTCGGTGTCGTGCAGCAGGATCGTTCCGCCGGGCCGCAGCGTACGCAGGACGGTCGCGACGACGGTGGCCGGCGAGGCCGCTCGCTCCCACTCGCGTCCCCAGGCCGTCCACAGCACGGGTGTCAGACCGAGGGCCCGGCAGGCCAGGACGGACTCGCCGCTGGGCACCCCGTACGGCGGCCGGTACCAGGTGACCTGCTCGCCGCTGATGTCCTCCACGACGTCGCGGGCCCGGCGGATCCCGCGGGTCAGCCTGGTGGGCGGCAGCGCCAGGGTGCAGCGGTGCGTCCAGCCGTGGATCGCCAGCTCGTGCCCTTCCCGGCTGATCCGACGGATCAGGTCGGGGTGATCGAGGGCCTGGGAGCCCAGGACGAAGAAGGTCGCCCTCCGGCCGTGGCCGGCGAGGAGGTCGAGGAATGCCGGTGTGCTGGCCGGGTCGGGCCCGTCGTCGAAGGTGAGGGCGATGTGGGATCCGCCGCCGGCTCCCCGGGCGGCCGCGATCCGGCTCATGCCGCCACCTCCGTCGGGACGTGTCCGGTGAGCACGTCGAGGAGCTCGGGCGCGTCCACGGGCAGGTGGCTGCGCCGGGGAGCGAGCCCGGCCCCGGCGAGGAACCGGGCGAGGTCCGCCGAGGTGCGGGCCCACGGGATCAGGCCAGCGGCCTCCAGGTTGGCCGAGTTCGCGACGCCGTGACCCGGCAGGGGCCGGTAGGTGACCACCGGCGTACCGGAGGCCAGCGCCTCCAGCGACGTGAACCCGCCGGCGTTCTGCACGACGCAGTCACAGGCGCTCATCAGCGCCGGGATGTCGTCACGCCAGCCGAGCGCGACGACGCCGGGGATCCGGGACAGACGGCGACGCAGCCGGGTGTCGGTGCCGCACAGCACGACCGGCGTCATCCGTCCGTCGGCGAGGAGGTCGCGCGCGGTGGACTCCAGCCGTCCCATGCCCAACGAGCCACCGGTGACCAGGGCCCAGGGTCCGGCGATGTCAGCGGGGCTCGGCTCCTGGCGGGGCGCGCCGAGCCCCGCCGGCCGCTCCGGGATGAGCGGCCGCACGACCTCGGTACGTCCGCCCCACCGTCGTGCCTCGGCGGCCGCGACCTCGTGGATGGCGAGGTTGAGATCGACGCCGGCGTGGATCCACAGCGGGTGGACGGAGGTGTCGGTGAGGTAGGTGACCACGGGAGCGGCGAGCATGCCGCTCACCCGGGCGTGCCCGAGCGCCTGGGCACCGAACGGATGCGTGGTGAGGACCAGGTCGCAGCCCCGCGTGGCCTCGACGATCCGGGCGGCGGTCGCGGCGAGGAGCCGGGTCACGAGCCGGTACGCGGCGCGGTCCGGCTCGAGCAGCCGCAGGGTGGTCCCCCAGGACCCGGGCCGGCGCCGGAGCTGGGCGTAGTAGACGCGCCGCAGGAGCGGGCCGAGCCGGAGCGGCAGCAGGGTCACGACGTCGTGGATCTCGACGTCGCAGCCCGCCGCCGTCAGGACACGGGCGATCTCCCGAGCAGCGGAGTTGTGACCGGCGCCGTAGCTGCCGGTGATCACCGCGACCCGCGGCGTCCCCGGGGCGAGGGCGAGCAGCGGCACCGCCGCGATGGGCATGGTCTGAGTCGTCATGGCGGCGAGGATGACTCCCTGCGTATGAAGGATTGATGAAGCCCGATCCGCCTTCATCGAGCCTTCATGCAGGCCTTCCTAGCGTGCGAGTGTGACTCTTCCCGTCAGCTGGCCGACGGCACCTGCAACCCCGGCGACCGTCCCGCCCGTACGCGCCCGGCGGTGGGCGACGGCCGGCGTCGTCCTCGCGATCCTGGTGGCGACGGCGGCGTGGCTGCCGTTCCTCGAGCGGCCGTTGTCGGCGGACGAGAGCGGGTTCCTGATGCTCGCGCAGCAGTGGCGGCCGGGGCACTCGTTGTACGGCGACCTCTGGGTCGACCGGCCGCCGCTGCTGCTCTGGCTGTTCGCCGCGGCGGGGCATCTCGGCTCGAGCGGTGCGACGGCGACCGGGTTCGTCGCGCCGGGCGTCAAGATCCTCGGCGCCCTGGCCAGCGCGACGTCGGTGGGACTGGCCGGCGTCCTGGCGAGCCTGGTCTCGCCGACGCGCCACGGCCGACTCACCTGCGTCGTGCTCGCCGCCGCGCTGCTGTCCAGCCCGCTGCTGGCGATGCCCGAGGTCAACGGCGAGCTGCTCGCGGTGCCGTTCGTCCTGGCCGGGCTGGTGTGCGCGGTCGTGGCGCTGCGCGGGACATGGGGACTCCGTACGGCCGGACTGGCGGTCGGTGCCGGTGCGGCCGGCATGGCGGCGGCGCTGGTCAAGCAGAACGTCCTCGACGTGTTCGTGTTCACCGCGGTCCTCGTCGTCGTCTCCTACGGGCAGGTGTCTCGGCTCGGGAGACGCGTCGCCGCGTTCGCCGGTGGCGCGATCACGGTCCTGGGCGTGGTGCTCGCCGGGGCCTGGGCCCGCGGCACCTCGACCCCGGGCCTGTGGGACGCCGTCGTGCTCTTCCGCGGCCAGGCTTCCGAGGTGATCAACGCCTCCGCCTCGAGCGCGACTCTTCTCCGTGGGGCGGAGCTCGCCGCGGCGGCGGTGGTCTCCGGCGTCGCGGTGGTGCTCGTCGTCGCGGTGGCGGCGATCCTCACGCACCGGACCCGCCTCGCCTGGCCGGCGCTCGCGCTGACCGCCTGGGAGCTGTTCGCGATCGCCGCGGGTGGCAGCTACTGGCTGCACTACCTGACCGGCATCGTCCCCGGCCTGGTGCTGCTGGTGGCGATCGCCCCGCCGCGGGCAGGGCGTGCCCTGACCCGGGCCGTGGCCTACACGGTCGCGGTCACCCTCACCGTGTGGACCTATCGGGTCGCCTCCCCGCCCCCGCCCTCCCCCGAGGCGCAGGTCTCCACCTACCTGCGCGAGCACGCGCACAGCTCCACCGACGGCGTCGTGGTCGGGTTCGGCCACCCCGAGATCGTCGCCGCGAGCGGCCTGGACAGCGCCTACGAGTATCTGTGGAGCCTGCCGGTGCGGGTTCGCGACCCCGGGCTGCACCGGCTGCACGCCGCGCTGGCCGGGCCCACGGCCCCGCGATGGGTCGTCGTCGACGGCGGCAGTCTCGACACCTGGGGCCTGAACGCCGACATCGCGCAGCACTATCTGGTTCAGCATTACGTTGAGAGGGTGGGCTACGACAACTGGCACATCTGGGAGCGCCGGAGCGGCGAGGTGACGAGGCGATGAGGATCCTCGTCGCCGAGGACGACGTACGCCTCGCCGGCCTGCTCGAGCAGTCGCTGGCCGAGGCCGGCTGGCAGGTCGACGTCGCCCACAACGGGCAGGTCGCCTACGAGCGCCTGCTGAGCGACGCCGGCTACGACGTCGCGCTCCTGGACTGGATGCTGCCCGGCCTCGACGGCGTCACCGTCGCCCGGCGGCTGCGCGACCTCGGGCTGGCGACGCCGATCCTCATGCTCACCGCCCGGGGCGACGTACGCGACCGGATCAACGGCCTCGACGCCGGGGCCGACGACTACCTGCCCAAGCCGTTCGACCTCGACGAGCTGCTGGCCCGGCTGCGCGCGCTCTACCGGCGTGGCGGTTTCAGCGGCGAGGCGCCCGCGCAGATCGGTGACCTCGTGGTCGATCCCGGGGCCCGCCGGGTCACCCGTGGCGGCGTCGAGATCACCCTGTCCACCCGCGAGTTCGACATCCTCTATCTGCTCGCCTCGCACGCCGGGCAGGTGGTGACCCGCCTGCGGATCCTCGATGAGGTCTGGGACGGCGAGACCGACCTGCGCAGCAACGTCATCGACGTGCACGTGGCCGCGATCCGCGGCAAGATCGACCGACCGTTCGGCACCGACACGATCACCACCCTGCGCGGAGCCGGCTACCGCCTCGAGACCGCGCCGCCGAGCCGATGAGCTCGCTGACCGTACGCCTCTCCCGGCTGCCGCTGCGGGTACGCCTGGTCGCCGGCTTCTCCGCCGCGAGCCTCGTCGTCCTGGTCGCCGCCGGGATCTTCGTCTACTGGCGCGTCGACTACGCGCTGGACCGTGGCCTCGACACCGAGCTCACCCAGGCCCGCCACGCGCTCGAGCCGCTGATCGGCGCCGACGGCCGGGTCCGCAGCCGGTCCGCGGCCGATGCCACCGGCGTTCCCTGGCAGGTGCTGGGCGCGGACGGCACGGTCATCGACCGCGGTGGCGCCGCGGGGACCACGCCCCTGGTGGCGGCATCCCGGCTGGACCGGGTGACCACGACGCCACGCACCTTCAACGTCGGTGACTTCCTGCCCGCCGCGGCCGAGCCCTACCGGCTTCAGGCGGTCCGGCTCTCGACCTCGCCGCAGCGCTACCTGCTGGTCGGGGTGCGGCGCGACCACCGCGACGAGGCGTTGCGCGAGCTCCTCGTGCAGCTCGCTCTCGCCGGTCTCGGCGCCCTGTGCATCACCGCGCTGGTCGGCGACCGGCTGGCCCGCGCGGCCCTGCGCCCGGTCGAGCGCTACCGGCGTCAGGCCGCCGCGATCACCGCCGGCAACACGAGTCTTCGGCTCGACGTGCCGCCCCAGCGCGACGACGAGATCACCCGCCTGGGCGACACCTTCAACGACATGCTCACCAGCCTCGAGGCCGCGCTGGACCGGGAGCGCCAGTTCGTCACCGAGGCCAGCCACGAGCTGCGTACACCGATCACGCTGCTGACCAGCCGGATCCAGCTGGCGCTGCGCCGCCCCCGCAGCGCGGTCGAGCACGAGCGCATCCTGACCGAGCTCATGGTCGACCTGGACCGGCTCGCCGCGCTCTCGGAGCAGCTGCTCCAGGTCGGTCGTGCCGAGGGCAGCCACCCGGCCGGGCACGCCGACCTGGTGACCGTCACGGCGCGTACGGTCAACCAGCGCCGCCTCGCCGACCCCGATCACGCCGGCAGCCTCGCCGTGACGCTTCCCGAAGGACCCGTGCCCGCGCCGATGGCGGACTTCGAGCTGGAGCGGGTGCTCAGCAACCTCCTCGACAACGCCTCGACGCACGGCGCCCCACCCGTGCAGGTCGGCGTCGACGAGCCGGCCACGGGGTGGGCACGGCTGATGGTCGCGGACGCCGGCCCCGGGATGTCCTCCACGCTGCTGACCACGGCGACCCAGCGCTTCACCCGCGCCGAGGAGGCACGCTCGCAACCCGGCTCGGGGCTGGGCCTGTCCCTGGTCGGCACGCTCGTCTCCCGGGCCGGCGGTGAGCTGAGGCTGTGCCACGACGGCCGCCACGCCACCTACGGCTCCCCCGCGCCCGTCGCGTGCACCCACGGTCCGCAGATGACGGTCACCGTGCTCCTGCCGACCGACCGCACCGATCACACCGACCGCACCGGTTAATCCGTCCTTCACGTCCGGCTCCGTACGGTCCACTCATGCGCTGCGTCATCGTCGTGCCGACCTTCAACGAGGCGGCCACCCTCCCCGCGCTGCTCACGAGCCTCGAGACCGTCAGAGCCGGCGACCCGGCGCGCATCGACGTCCTGGTCGTCGACGACGGCAGCCCGGACGGCACCGCCGCCCTGGTCCAGGCGCACGAGGGGTTCGGCGACTGGCTCACCCTGCTCGGCCGTAGGTCCAAGGACGGTCTGGGGGCGGCGTACCGGGCCGGCTTCGCCGCGGCCGTGGCCGGCGGCTACGACGCGATCGTCCAGATGGACGCCGACGGCTCCCACCCCGCCACCGAGATCCTGGCGATGCTCGCGCTGCTGCGCACCCACGACGTCGTCCTCGGGTCGCGGTACGTCCCGGGCGGCGCCACCGAGAACTGGCCGCTGCGCCGGCGCGCGCTGTCCTGGTGCGCCAACGCCTACGCCCGCCGCGTGCTGGGGCTGAGGACGCACGACACGACCGCGGGGTTCCGCGCGTGGCGCACCGACGCGCTGGTCCGGGCCGGCGTCCTGCGGACGACCTCGACCGGCTACGGCTTCCAGGTGGAGAACACCTGGCGCTGCGAACGGCTGGGCCTGCGCGTGGCCGAGCATCCGATCACGTTCGTCGAGCGCACCGCCGGCACGTCCAAGATGAGCGGCGAGGTGGCCCGCGAGGCCGCCGTCATGGTGCTGCGATGGCGGCTCGCGGAGCTCACCTCCGCCCGGCCGCACCCGGTCGGCGCGGCCGGCGCGATGATCAGAAGGTGATCCCCCGGGCGGCGAACCGGTCGCGGACCAGGTCGGCGGCCTCCTCGCCGTCGCGAGCAGCCGCCGCGGCGTACGTCTCGGCGGCCGCGGCCTGGAAGCTGGTGTCCGGCGCGTAGGAGAACTGGGAGTAGATCAGTGTGGTGTCCCAGTCGCGGGTGGAGAGGCCGAGGGCCTGGTAGCCCTCGCGGATCTCCCACAGCGCCTGGCTCCAGATCTGGCCGTCGTAGTGCACCTGGTTGCGGCGGTCCTCGAGGGTCAGGTCGAGGTGGAAGCTGCGGATGCAGTGCGGGGCATCGGTGTAGGAGGTCGAGTCCCAGTCCATCGGGCAGGAGGGGTCGGCGGCGACCGGCCAGCCGAACTCCGAGGCGGCGTCGAGGCCGACCGTGACCGCGAGGTAGTCGCCGAACGACTCCCCGATCGCGCCGGCGTCCAGGCTGCTGCCGTAGCCGGGCACCTGGCTGGCGTGGACCGCGTGGCCGTACTCGTGGACGATCACCTCGGCGTCCTCGGCGTCGTCGACACCACCCTTGCCCAGCCGGATCCGGTAGGGCTTGTCGGTCTGGTAGGAGTTGTCGCCGCCGTACTGGTTGATCTTCACCGAGAACGGCTCGTTCAGGACGCCCGGGAGCGTCTCCCCGAAGCCGAGAGCGTGCAGGTAGGTCTGTGCGCGGGTCACCCAGAAGTAGCCCATGACCTGCTCGAACTGGTCCTGGTTGCGGTCGTAGAAGAAGCTGTTGGTGGTCGAGCGCGCGGGGGTGCCGGTGCTCGACTCGACGACCGCGTAGTCGCCGCGGAGGTAGCCCGAGCCGTCCAGGTGGGTCAGCGGCACCTCGGCGTAGGCGCTGTCGGGCACGGCGCTCGCGGCGTCCTTCTGGTCGGTCAGGCCCTGGTCGTTGCTGGACTGGACCGGGTTGACCATGAAGACGCGGGCGGTGCCCTCGGAGGAGCCGCTGCCGGGGGCGGCGGTGGCCGGGATCAGCGGGACGGCGAGCCCGGCGGTGGCCGCCAGGCCGACGGCGATCGAGAGTCTGCGCATGTGGGGCATGGTCTTCTCCTGGACTGAACGGCCGTGCGGCCGGGTGATACCGGGAGGTTATACCGCGAGGATGTCCTTGGACAGGAGTTCTTCCAGGGGAAGGTCGGGATCGAGCTCGATCCCGAACCCGCGCGCGTGACCATCGATGACGAACCAGATGGACTGCGCGGTGAGCCGCTCCAGCGTCTCGGCCGGCAGGCGCTCGCCGGTGCGGGTCAGCCAGCGGCGTACGGCACCGAAGACCGCGCCGACCAGACCGTAGATCAGCGGGTCCAGGGCCTCGGCCTCCTCCTCGGTGGGGTTGCCCCCGAGGGCGATCACGGCGGTGCCGACGATCGCCGCGATCCGGCCGGCCAGCTGCTCCATGCCCTGCTGGAATGGGCCGTCGTCGCCGCCGTCGATGTCGTGGTCGGCGGCGAGGTGGAGCGCCGGATGGGCCCGGGCCCAGCGGACGTAGGTGCCGATGATCCGCTCGATGATCTGCGGCACGGTGCCGTCCAGGGTGATCCCGGGCATCAGGTCGGACCAGAGCCCGTCGAGGATCGCCTGCTGCACGGCCCGGTCGAGGTCGGCGCGGTCCTCGAAGTGGCGGTAGATGACCGTGCGCGAGAGGCCGGCGCGCACCGCGATCTGCTGCACCTGCACGTCGCCGCCGGGCTCACCGGCCTCGATCACCGCGATGGCGGCATCGATGATCTGCTGGCGGCGCTGCTCGTTGTGCTTGCTCCACCGATCCTGCCGACCATCGCGCTTCTCTCCGGCCACCCGCGTCTCCCCCTGCTCCCGTGCTCCCGAATCACCCCGGTGTCGCGAGAGCGTCTCAGCGCTCCTTGCGACGACCCAGAGCGTATCGGGGTTTCCGCGACTTCGCCGCGATGCCCCGCATCTCCTCGACATCGGTGATCTTGACCCGCGGGCGCCCGGTCTCGGCTCCGCGCCGCTTCTCCTCGCGGTCGATCGCCTGCCAGCCGGCCAGGTCGACCATGCCGGGCTGGCGGCTGCGTACGATCGCGGTGATCTCGCGGGCATCGCCCACCGGGGCCGGGACCCGGTCACCGTCGAGGTCGTCGAGCACCTGCTCGACCGTCTCCTCGGCGTCGGACTTGTTGGTGCCGATGAAGCCGTTGGGACCACGCTTGACCCAGCCCGCGACGTAGACGCCCGGGAGCACCCGGCCGCGCTCGTTGGGGACGGTGCCGGTCGCGGCGTCGTAGGGGAGGTCGGCCACGGGCAGGCCCTTGTAGCCGACCGCGCGCAGCAGCATCCCCGTCTCGAGGACCTCGGTCTCGCCGGTGGGAACCGCCCGGACGACACCGTTCTCGTCGCGCTCGAGGCGGTTGCGGCCGACCTCGACGCCGGTGACCCGGCCCTCGCCCAGCACGCGCACCGGCGAGCTGAGGAAGCAGAGCACGATCGTACGCAGCTCCGGACGCACCTCGCGGCCGGCGAGCTCGCGCAGCAGCCGGACGGTGGTGTCGCCGCCGGCCAGCGCCTCCTCGATCGGGAGGTCCCCCGTGTCGACGACCACGTTGACGCCGGTGTGGCCCATCAGCCCGACCAGCTCCGGCACGGTGAAGGCCGCCTCCCCGGGCCCCCTGCGCCCGAGGACGACGACCTCTCGCACCGCACTGTCACGCAGGACCGCCAGCGGTCCCTCGGCGATGTCGGTGCCGGCCAGCCGCTCCGGGTCCTCGGCGAGGATCCGGGCGCAGTCGAGCGCCACGTTGCCGTTGCCGACCAGGACGACCCGCCCCGAGGGGATGGACCCGGCGTCGAGGTGGATGGGCAGGTCCTGCTTGTCCGGGTGGCCGTTGTACCAGCCGACGAAGTCGGTCGCGCTGAGCGAGCCGGGCAGGTCGTCGCCCTCGATCCCGAGCGGCCGGTCGCTCGCCGCGCCGACGGTGTAGACGACGGCGTGGTAGCGCGCGGTCAGCTCGGCGTGGGAGACGTCCTTGCCGACCTCGACGCCCAGGAAGTAGCGGAACCCGGGCTGCGACTCGATCTGGGCGAAGAGCCTCTCGACCTGCTTGGTGTTCTGGTGGTCGGGCGCGACGCCGGCCCGGACCAGGCCGTACGGCGTCGGCAGCCGGTCGAAGACGTCGACGGTGATCTCGGGGTGCTTGAGCAGCTCGTCGGCGGCGTACATCCCGGCCGGCCCGGCGCCGACGACCGCGACCCGGAACGGTCCGGTGCGGGTCAGGCGGCGCTGGGGGTGGACCAGCGCGAGCGGGGTGCGGTCCTTGTGCGGGAAGACCTCGAAGTACTCCGCGTTGATCGCCAGGAACGGCGTCTGCGCGGGCGTCAGGGTCGTGTGCGGGACGATCGCGTCGGCCGGGCAGGCCGTGACGCAGGCTCCGCAGTCGACGCAGCTCTTGGCGTCGACGTAGAGCATCTCGGCCTCACCGAAGCCGGGCTCGCCCGGGGCGGGATGGATGCAGTTGACCGGGCAGGCGACGACGCACGAGGCGTCGGCACAGCACGACTGGGTGACGACGTGAGGCACAGGTGACTACCGTTCTAGGACAACGGGCTCAGGGGATCAGTAGGACGCCGCGCGCGGCTCGGCGCGGAAGCGCGAGGCGCGCCCGTCGATGCCGGTCAGCTTCCACAGCAGCTTGGCCGGTCCCTTGCGGATGCCGAGGTTGTCGGCCAGCAGGCGTACGTCACCGAAGAGGTCACGCAGCAGCTTCTCGGAGTCCTCCGACTTCCACCAGATCTCACGGGCGACCTCGCCCGGGATACCCATGTCGTAGCGGGCCTGCTTGCTCGGGACCATGATCACGTCGCACAGCAGGCGCATGATCACCGGGAACAGGTAGGCCAGCAGGGTCTTCTTCACCCGGCCGAGCTCGGGCACGTGCTGCTCGAGGTACTGGTGGGCGAAGCCGATGTGGCGCGCCTCCTCGGCGATGTGGATCTGCATGATCCGGTTGGCCGCGGGGTGGCTGCCGCCGGCGCGCATCGCGCCCTTCTGCAGGTGGTCGATCGGCTCCTCACCGGCGAGGATGCCGGTGAAGAACGCCTCCGGGAAGAACGCGCCCGCCGAGGCCATGAAGGGCACCAGGACCTTGAAGTAGGTCGGTGCGCCCGCCACGTCGGGGTTCACCCGGTTGACGAACTCCTGGAACATCTGGGTGTGGTGGGTCTCCTCGGTCACCTCGTGAGTCGCGTAGCGGAACTCCGGGTTGTTGTTCTCCGACCAGACCAGGTGGTTCATGACGCCGCCGATGAGCAGCTGCTCGAACTGCAGCCCGACCTTGGCGACCTGGGCCCAGCGGTACATCCCGATCTCGATCTGGCGCTGCTTGGACAGCGCCTTGTACCACGGGTGGGCACCGATCTCGTCGGCGTCGTTGAGGATCCAGCGCTCGTCGTCCGGGCGCACCTCCAGCTCGGCGGAGTCCCAGTCGATGTCCTTGAACGGGTCGAAGTTGACCTCCACCGAGGCCTCGGACAGCGTGCGAAGCGTGTCGAGGTAGGCCTGCTTGCCCTGGCGGACGTATCCGGTGGACTTCTCATCCTGAACGGCGGTCATGACGATCGCTCCTTCATCGTTGAGTTCTACGTTGAGCTGCTGACGACGTGACCCACGTTACCCGGACACGCGTCCCGATAACAAGAGTACGCGCGACGGAGTGTCACATCTAAATATGTGCCGCCTCAGAGCTGACGACCTAGCTGCTCGGCATGCCGGACCAGGGCGTCGCCACACCGGCTCCGGAACTCCACGACATCGAGTCGCGCCACCGCCGCACTGACCGAGATCGAGGCCACCGTGACCCCGCGCGCGTCCTTGACCGGCACCGCCAACGCGAACAGCCCGATCTCGAGCTCCTCGTCACTGACCGCGACCCCCTCGCGCCGGACATCCTCGATCCGCTCGCGCAACCGCTCGCGATCGAGGATCGTCCGAGACGTACGCGCCACCAGCTCGACCCGCTCGAGATAGGCGTCGAGGTCCTGATCGTCGAGACCGGCCAGCAGGGCATGTCCGGTTGCTGAGGCAAACAGCGGGAGCCGCGCCCCGACCCGTACGCCGGCGTCGAAGACGCGTGCCACCTCGCTACGAGCCACGAAGAGGGACTCGTCGCCCTCCATCACAGCGAGCGAGACCGACTCGTCCAACGCCTCCCTCAGGGCGGTGAGATGGGGCCGCGCCAGCTGCGGGAGGGGCACCGCGTCCGCGTAGATCGCCCCGAGCCGGAGCACCCTCGGGGTCGGGCTGAAGAACTTCTCGTCGAAGGTCAGATAGCCCGCCTCGACCAGGGTCATCAGGCAGCGCCGAGCCGCCGCGCGACTGAGCCCGGTCGCCCGCGCGGCGTCGCTGATCGTCAGTCTCGGCGTCTCCCGGCCGAACGCCTCCAGCACCGCCAGGCCCTTGGCCAGCCCGGCCATTCCCTCGCTCATGTCGCCGTCCCTTCTTGACACCTGTGACAAAAGCCACTTTGGTATGTCCTGTTCGGAAAACATACATGTGTTCGCTATCCGAACGCAAGTGAAATATCTTGATCAGGAGGACGGATGTCAGAGGCGACCACCACCATGGCCGCACGCGAGTGGCCCCAGGCGCTCAGCAAGGTTCCCTACTGGGTGTTCCAGGACGCGGAGGTCTACCGCGCCGAGCAGCAGAACATCTTCCACGGACCGTTCTGGAGCTACCTCTGCCTGGAGGCCGAGCTCGGTGAGCCCGGCGACTACTGCGCAACCTTCATCGGCGAGCAGCCGGTGCTGGTGACCCGCGACTTCGACGGCGAGATCTACGCCTTCGAGAACCGCTGCGCGCACCGCGGCTCCCTCATCGCGATGGACCACTACGGCCACGCCAAGGACTTCACCTGCGTCTATCACGCCTGGACCTACAACCTCCAGGGCGACCTGACCGGCGTCGCCTTCGAGGAGGGCATCAACGGCAAGGGCGGTATGGGCTCCGACTTCTGCAAGAAGGCGCACAGCCCCCGCAGGCTCCGGCTCGCCAACGTCCACGGGCTGATCTTCGGCAGCCTCGACAACGACGTCCCCGACATCGAGGACTACCTCGGCCAGGAGATCCTGGACCGCATCGAGCGTGTCCTCGGCGGCCGCAAGCCGGTGGTGCTGGGTCGCTTCACCCAGAACCTGCCGAACAACTGGAAGCTCTACATCGAGAACGTCAAGGACTCCTACCACGCGAGCATCCTGCACCTGTTCTTCACCACCTTCGGGCTCAACAAGCTGAACCAGAAGGGCGGCATCGTCGTCTCGGAGAGCGGCGCCCACCACGTCAGCTGGTCCGCGATCAACCGTGAGGCCGAGTCCGGCGAGCACTACAAGGACCAGAAGATCCGCTCCGACTCCGAGTACCAGCTCGAGGACCCCTCGCTGGTCGACAGCTTCAGCGAGGTCGGCGACGACATCACCCTCCAGATCCTCTCGGTCTACCCCGGCTTCGTGCTGCAGCAGATCCAGAACTCGATCGCCGTACGCCAGGTGCTGCCGACCGGCGTCGACACCACCGACCTCCACTGGACCTACCTCGGTTTCGAGGACGACACCGAGGAGCAGCAGCTGGTCCGGATGAAGCAGTCCAACCTGGTCGGCCCCGCCGGGTACGTCTCGATGGAGGACGGCGCCATCGGCGGCTTCGTCCAGCGTGGCATCGCCGGCGCCAGCGGCGAGTTCGCCACGGTCCAGATGGGCGGCCAGGAGGCGGTCTCCAGCGAGAGCCGGGTGACCGAGGCCTCCATCCGGGGCTTCTGGAAGGTCTACCGCGAGGCCATGGGCTTCAGCATCGAGGAGAGCAAGTGATGGACGCCTTCACCCTGATCAGTCGCGCCCAGGGCAGCTATGTCCGCACGATCGACGACGGCCCCATCGAGGACTGGCCCGAGCACTTCACCGACGACGCCTTCTACAAGGTGACCACCGCCGACAACCACCGTCGTGGCCTGCCTGCCGGTGTCATCTGGGCGAACAACAAGGCGATGCTCAAGGACCGCATCTCCGCGCTCAAGGAAGCCAACATCTACGAGCCGCACTCCTACCGCCACCTGCTCGGGCAGCCGGCGATCCTCGAGGAGAGCGGGGCCGGCGCCACCAGCGAGACCTCCTTCCTGGTCGTCCGGATCACCGGCAACGGCCCGACCGACGTCTTCGCCAGCGGCCGCTACCTCGATGAGCACGTCTTCGTCGACGGCAAGGCCCTGCTGAAGAAGCGCGTCGTGGTCTGCGACAGCACCCGCACCGACACTCTCCTGGTGCTGCCGCTGTGAGCGTGTCCCCCAGGCTCCTCCTCACCACCGGCGACCCGTTCGGGATCGGCCCGGAGATCGCGATGAAGGCGGTCGCCGAGCTCGGCTGCGCCGCACCGGTCGTCATCGGCGACCGGTGCGCGCTCGAAGGGCCGGCCGCCGCGCACGGGATCGAGCTGCGTACGGCCGAGCCCGGGCTCCTCGCCGAGACCGGAGTATGCGACGTGGTCGATGTCGGCGCACTGACCTCCGACCAGCTCCGAGTGGGCGAGGTACGTCCCGAGGCGGGTGCCGCCACGATCGCGTACGCACGCGCCGCCGTGGCACTGGCGAGGCAGGGCGGCTACCGCGGGATCGTCGCCGGCCCGCACTCGGAGTCCGCGGTGCATGCGGCCGGGATCGGCTTCGCCGGCTATCCGCCGCTCGTCGCGGAGCTGACCGGCACCCCGGCCGACCAGGTCTTCCTGATGCTGGTGGGAGGCGGTCTGCGGGTGGCCCATGCCACCCTGCACCTGTCGATGGCCGAGTCGCTCGAGCGGCTCAGCGTCGACCTGGTGGCCTCCGCGGGCCGGGCGCTCCACCGGGCGCTCGAGTCGATGGGCACCCCCGCACCTCGGCTCGGCATGTTCGGCATCAACTGTCATGCCGGCGAGGGCGGGCTCTTCGGCGAGGACGACCTGACCGTCTCCGGACCGGCGGCCGAGAGGCTGCGTGGCGAGGGCATCGACATCACCGGCCCGACCGGGGCCGACGTACTGCTCGGTGACCCGCAGTGCGACGGCTACCTGGCGATGTACCACGACCAGGGACACATCCCCGTCAAGCTGCTCGCCGGCCGCACCGCCGCGGCGGTCACCATCGGCGCCGGTGTGCCGTTCTCCAGCGTCGGGCACGGCCCGGCATTCGACATCGCCGGACAGGGCGTCGCCGACCCCTCGGCCCTGCTGTCCGCGCTCAGCCTGTTCACCCCGAAGGAGGCGTGATGACGCACACGATCAGCGTCGCCGACACCGACATCTCGTTCACCGCCGAGGAGGGCCAGTCCGTCCTCGACGCGGCCGAGACCGCCGGCTGGGCCATCCCCTACTCCTGCCGCAAGGGCGTCTGCGCGACCTGCGAGGGCACCCTCAACGCCGGGAGCCTGGACACCCCGAACCAGGGAGTGGTCTGCGGTCCGGCCGACAACGTGCAGTTCTGCCGTGCCAAGCCGACCGGCGACGTCGAGATCACACCCAGGCGGATCCAGGAGAGCACACCCCCGGTTCGCAAGAAGCTCACCACCGCCGTGTTCAAGATCAAGCCCGCGACCGACGGGATCACGATCCTGGACCTGCGCTACCCGATCGGGCGACGTACGCCGTTCAAGGCCGGCCAGTTCGTCAACATCATCCTGCCCGACGGAGACACCCGGCCCTACTCGATGGCCAACAGCCCGCAGCACAACGATGCGCTGCAGCTGCACATCCGGCACGAGCCGGGTGGCGCCTTCTCCGACAAGATCCTCTCCTACCTCCGGTTCCACGACGAGGTGGAGATCGAGGCCCCGTTCGGCGAGTTCCATGTCGCCGACGGGGACTCCCCCATCATCCTGCTCGCCACCGGCACCGGCTTCGCACCGATGCGGTCGATCATCCTCGACCACATCGCCCGACGCCTGAGCCGCCCCATCCATCTCTACTGGGGCGGTCGCACCGCTGCTGACCTCTACGACGCCGACATGGTCCGCACCTTGACGCAGCGCTACGAGTGGCTCACTTTCACCCCCGTCGTCTCGCGTCCCGACCCCAGCTGGACGGGCGCGACGGGGTGGGTGCAGGACGCCTTGCTGGCCGACTACCCGGACCTGGACCAGCACGACGTGTACGCCTGCGGCAGCGAGGCCATGACCATCGCCGCCGTCAACGCACTGATCACGGAGCGCAGCTTCAACCCCGAGCGCTTCCACGCAGACGCATTCGTGTCCTCGGGCGCCGCGAACGCGTCCTGAACTCCTCCGAGCTTCCGAAGGGTCCACATGTCAGCAACAACAACCACGGGCGGGGGCGCCGTACGTCTCCCCGACTTCATCGACTCCCGCCGCACCGGCCGCTTCCAGGCGGGCACCGTCCTGCTCTGCGGTCTGGTGATGTTCCTCGACGGGTTCGACACCCAGGCGATCAACTACATGGCCCCGGCCATCAGCGCCGACTGGGGCCTGGAGAAGGCCGATCTCGGCCCGATCTTCTCGGCGGCCCTCGTCGGTCTGATGATCGGCTACCTGCTGGTCGCACCGCTCTCGGACAGGTTCGGCCACAAGCGGCTGGTGCTCGGCGGTGTCCTGCTCTTCGCGCTCACCACCCTCGCCTCGGTGTGGGTGCAGAACGAAGCCCAGCTGCTGGTGATGCGACTGGTCACCGGCATCGGCCTGGGCGCGGCGACACCCAGCACGATCGCGCTCACCGCCGAGTTCAGCCCCAAGAAGGTGCGCGCCAGCTTCGTGCTCGCCATCTACTGCGGGTTCTCCCTCGGCTTCGTCGCGGCCAACTACGTCGCGGACTGGCTGATCCCGGCCCACGGCTGGCGCTCGGTCTTCCTCGTCGGCGCGCTCGCCCCGCTCCTGCTCACGGTCGTCCTGGCCTGGCGGCTGCCCGAGTCGCTGAACTTCCTGGCCCGGCGTGACCGCCACGAGGCGGCGTACGCGCTGTGCCGCAAGATCGACCGCGACCTTCCCACGGTCGGCACACCGCGGGTGGAGACCGAGTCGGAGGCACAGGGCAAGCAGGTCAGGCTCCGTGAGGTCGTCGGGGGCGGACAGCTGCTCGGAACCCTCCTGCTCTGGCTGGTCTTCGCGCTGAACCTGGCCATGTTCTACGGCCTGCAGAGCTGGATGCCCACCATCTTGACCGAGCAGGGCTACTCCAGCTCGACCCTGGCCACCGCCGCCTCGATGACGACGATCGGCGGCATCGCGATCGCCTTCGTGGTCGGACCGGCGATGGACCGGCTGGGGGCGTTCGGTGCACTGAGCACGCTCTACTTCGTCGGCTGCGGGTTCCTGACGATCATGAGCCTCGCCCTCGGCGCGCCCGTGTGGGTGCTGCTGACCGCCATCTTCCTGACCGGCTGCTCGGTCAGTGGTGGGCAGAAGAGCGTGATCGCGCTCGCGGCGGTCTTCTACCCCGCCGACGTCCGCTCCACCGGCGTCGGCTGGGCGCTCGGCATCGGTCGTGTCGGTGGCATCCTCGGCCCGATGGTCGTCGGTGCCATGCTCGCCGGCGGCTGGAGCGCCGAGCAGTTCTTCCTCGCGATGGCGGTGCCCTCCGCGGTGTGCGGGGCCCTGGTCCTCTACCTGGGCGTACGCGCCAAGGCGAGGGCCAAGGCAGAGATCTCCGCGGAGACGGCGGCGGTGTAGGCCTTCGTCACGACGACATCGGCCCCTGGTGCGGAGCACCAGGGGCCGATCGTCAGCTGAGCGTCGCTCTGCTCAGACCTGCTCGTGGGACTCCACGGCGGCGACGATCCGCTCGATCGCCTCGTCGACGGGGATGCCGTTCTCCTGGCGGCCGTCGCGGTAGCGGAAGCTGACCGCGACCTTCTCGACGTCCTCGCCACCGGCGATCAGCATGAACGGGATCTTCTGGAGCTGGGCGTTGCGGATCTTCTTCTGGAAGCGGTCGCTCGACTCATCCACCTCGACGCGTACGCCGGCCTTCTTCAGCTTGCCGGCGATGTCGTAGACGTAGTCGTTGAAGGCGTCCGCGACCGGGATCATCTCCACCTGGACCGGGGCGAGCCACGGCGGCATGGCGCCGGCGTAGTGCTCCACGAGAACGCCCAGGAAGCGCTCGATCGAGCCGAACTTCGCCGAGTGGATCATCACCGGCTGCTGGCGGGTGCCGTCGGCGGCCTGGTACTCCAGGTTGAACCGGTCCGCGGAGGGCTGGTTGAAGTCGTACTGGACCGTGCCCATCTGCCAGGTGCGGCCGATCGCGTCCTTGGCCTGCACGGAGATCTTGGGTCCGTAGAACGCCGCGCCGCCGGGGTCGGGCACGAGGTCGAGACCGGTCTCGGAGGCGACGTCCTCGAGGATCTTGGTGGCCTCGGCCCAGTCCTCGTCGCTGCCGACGAACTTGTCCTTGTTGGCGTCGTCGCGGGTCGACATCTCGAGGTAGAAGTCGTCGAGACCGAAGTCCTTGAGCACGGTCAGCATGAAGTCGAGCAGGTGCTTGACCTCGGCCGGCGCCTGCTCCTTGGTGCAGTAGGAGTGGGAGTCGTCCTGGGCGAAGCCGCGCACGCGGGTGAGCCCGTGGATGACGCCGGACTTCTCGTTGCGGTAGACCGACCCGAACTCGAACAGGCGCAGCGGCAGCTCGCGGTAGGAGCGCCCGCGCGAACGGAAGATCAGGTTGTGCATCGGGCAGTTCATCGCCTTGAGGCGGTAGTCTTGGCCGTCTACGTCCAGCGCCGGGAACATGCCGTCGCCGTAGTAGGGCAGGTGGCCCGAGGTGTGGAAGAGCTGCTCACGCGCGATGTGAGGGGTGCCGACGTACTCGAAGCCGTGCTCGATGTGCTTGGCGCGTACGTAGTCCTCCATCTCCCGCTTGATGATCCCGCCCTTGGGGTGGAAGACCGGGAGGCCGGAGCCGATCTCGTCCGGGAAGGAGAACAGGTCGAGCTCGCGACCGAGCTTGCGGTGGTCGCGGCGCTCGGCCTCCTCGATCCGGGCCAGGTGGGCGTCGAGCGCCTCCTTGGACTCCCAGGCGGTGCCGTAGATGCGCTGGAGCTGCTTGTTCTTCTCGTCGCCTCGCCAGTACGCCGCGGCGGACCGCATCAGCTTGAAGGCCGGGATCCGCTTGGTGGTCGGCAGGTGCGGGCCTCGGCACAGGTCCTTCCACGCGATCTCGCCGTTGCGGTCGAGGTTGTCGTAGATGGTCAGCTCGCCACCGCCGACCTCGGCACCGGCCCCTTCGGCAGCCTCGGCGGCCGAGCCCTTGAGGCCGATCAGCTCGAGCTTGTAGGGCTCGTCGGCCAGCTCGACGCGGGCGTCGTCGTCGGTGGTGACCCGGCGGGAGAACTTCTGGTTGGCCTTGATGATCTTCTTCATCCGGGACTCGATCTTGACGAGATCCTCGGGCACGAACGGGGTCTCGACGTCGAAGTCGTAGTAGAAGCCGTCGGTCACCGGCGGTCCGATGCCGAGCTTGGCCTCCGGGAAGAGCTCCTGCACCGCCTGCGCCATCACGTGCGCGGTCGAGTGGCGCAGGATGTCGTGGCCGTCCTTGGAGTCGATCAGGACACCCTCGACCTCGTCGCCGTCGGCGAGCTCGTAGGCGAGGTCCTTCAGGTCGTCCCCGACCCGCGCGGCGATCACGTCAGGGTTGTCCGCGAAGAGCTCCCACGCCTTCGTGCCCGTAGTGACCGTCCGCTCCTCGCGCCCGTCGGGGGTGAGTACGGCGATCTTGATCTCGGACACGGATGCTCCTGTGGGTTCCAGTGATGTGTGGACCGCGATGCTCGCGCGGCGCTCCGATCGTATCCGTCGCCGACGGCGTACTGCGAATGGGTGAACCCGTGTCAGATACGGTCGTCGAGCAGCCTCTTTCGTACGCCTCAGGGGTTCACGGGAACCCATGGGGGCACGCGACTAGACTTCCGACACCCCTCCCAGACTCTGATGTGAAAGGCCTCGTGCTCCCCACCACCGGCCCCAAGTCCCGTCTCATCGACCCGTCCCGCCGGGTCCTCCGGCTGCAGCGACGTACCTCGATCGCCATCGTCCTGGTCACCCTGGGCCTCGGCGCGCTGGCGATGCTGTTCCCGGCCACCGTCGTGGCGCAGCAGGCCGCCGACCGGTGGAACAGCGGACAGTGGGCGGAGGTGAGCGTGGTGGAGCGGTGCGACTTCGACAGCGCCACCGGCGAGATCCTCTCCTGCCGGGGCCGATGGAGCGTCGACGGCGAGCGGGTCACCGGAAGCATCCACGGCACCCTGCGCGACATCGGCCGCGACCCCGACCCGTCGAAGGCGACCTTCCGGATGTGGGTCGTCGACTCCGATGCCTACGGGGAGCATGCGATCAACCCGTGGCCGGCCCGGATCCTCGGGATGGGTCGTGACCCGGTGCTCTGGGGCGGGATCGCGCTCACCGCGCTCGGGCTGCTGGTGCTGCCGCGGCGGCGGGCGTGGCTGCGTACGCCGGGCGAGGAGACGCTCACCGAGGACCTCGGCATCCGGCTGAGCACCCACCCCGCGCACGGACGGGCGTGGCTGGTGCCCGTCGGGCTGGTCCTCGGCCCGGCTCTCATCGCGCTCGGTGCCTGGATGGCCACCCGGCCGCACTGGCCGACGGTTCTTCTGGTGGCCGGGGGTCTGGTCGCGCTCACCGGGCTGATCCTCGGGTTCCGGCTGACCTGGCTCGGGCTGCAGCGTCCGGTCGCGGTCGACCTCGGGCTCTACGAGGGCGGCCTGGTCCTGGAGCACGCCCGACACACCGACGTCATCCTCTGGGAGGACGTGACCGGCATCGACACCGGTGTCGTCGACGAGCGCAAGGCCAACCCGCGCATCGACGTCACCCTGCACCTGGTCACCGGCGCCGCGCTGCGGCTGCCGCGCGTGGACCACGTGCACTCGCTCACCGCCCACCTGCACCGGATCACCTCCGCCGGATCGCTGCCGGCGCAGTGAGGTAGCGTCGGCGTCGTGACACAGATGCGCGCAACCGTGGTCCACAAGGGCGAGCTCTCGGTGCAGTCGGTGCCACGCCCGGAGCCCGGGCCGGGCCAGCTGCTGATCAAGGTGCTGCGCACCGGGATCTGCGGCTCCGACCTGCACGTGCGCCAGCACGCCGAGGAGCTCAACGAGGTCGTCACCGAGCTCGGCTACACCACCGCGATGACGCCCGAGCAGGAGATCGTGCTGGGCCACGAGATCCTCGGCTCGGTCGTCGCCTACGGCCCCGAGACCCGCGGTCGCTGGGAGCCGGGCACCTCGGTGGCGGCGCTGCCGGTGCTGCGCACCGACGGCGCGGTCCACATGGTCGGCTTCGACATCGACTCCCCCGGCGGCTTCGCGGAGTACACCGTGGTCCAGGAGGCGTTCACCTTCCCCGTCCCCGATGACGTGGACCCCGACCGGGCGGTCTTCACCGAGCCCTTGGCCGTCGCCTTCCACGCCGTACGCCGCGGCGCGCTCTCCGCACGACGCCCGGCCGTGGTGATCGGCTGCGGCCCGATCGGGCTGGCCGTCATCCTCATGCTCAAGGCGCAGGGGGTGAAGACGGTGGTCGCGTCCGACCTCTCCCCTGCGCGTCGCGCGCTCGCGGTCGAGTGCGGTGCCGACGTGGTCGTCGACCCGCGCGAGTCCTCGCCCTGGGACGCCTACAAGCAGCGTGGTCCGGTGGGCTCGCTGACCGACTACCTGGGCTTCGGGATCGACGCGATGCAGGTCGTGCGCCGCATCCCGCTGCTCCCCTGGGAGACGGTGCTGCTCAACGCCGACCGCCTCGGGCAGTCGCCGACGGGTCCGGTCGTCTTCGAGTGCGTCGGGGTGCCCGGGATGCTCGAGCAGATCATGACCGCGGCGCCGCTGCACACGCGCGTCGTGGTGGTCGGGGTGTGCATGGAGCCGGACACGATCCGGCCGGCGATCGCGATCCACAAGGAGATCGACCTGCGCTTCGTCTTCGGCTACGACCCGGCGGAGTTCGCGCGCACGCTGGAGCTGATCGCCGGCGGGAAGGTCGACCCCTCGCCGCTGCACACCGGCACCGTCGGGCTCGACGGCGTCGCCCAGGCGTTCTCGGACCTGGCCGACCCGGAGACGCACGCGAAGATCCTCGTCGACCCCTGGGCGTGATGCGAGACACGGCACCGGCGATTCTGGTGGACGGGTCACCTACCAGTAGTATCTGATCCATCAGCGGCCCGTTCCGGTCTTGCCCCCGGCCGCTCTCGCGGACCTGTTGGCCCGGCAACTCATTATGGCGAGACACCTCGCTTGAAAAGTTGACTCCTTGTCTCAGCAGAGCTTCAGCGCGCTCGGCGTGCCCGCAGACCTCACCGCCGTTCTCGACCACCACGGCATCACCTCCCCCACCCCGATCCAGGCCGCGACCCTGCCGGACTCCCTCGCCGGGCGCGACGTGCTCGGTCGCGGGCGGACCGGGTCGGGCAAGACGTACGCCTTCCTGATCCCGCTCGTCGCCCGCCTCGCGGGTGGCGCCAAGGCGAAGTCGGGCAAGCCGCGGGCGCTCGTGCTCGCCCCGACCCGTGAGCTGGTCCGCCAGATCGAGGAGTCGCTGCGGCCGCTCGCCGCGGAGGCCGGCCTGAGCGTGCAGACCGTCTTCGGTGGTGTCGGGCAGAACCCGCAGGTCATCGGCCTGCGCAAGGGTGCCGACGTCGTCCTCGCCTGCCCCGGCCGGCTCGAGGACCTGATCGCGCAGCGTCACGCCGACCTGTCCTCGATCGAGGTCACCGTGCTGGACGAGGCCGACCACATGGCCGACCTCGGCTTCCTGCCCGCCGTGCGCCGCCTGCTGACGATGACGCCGAAGGGCAGCCAGCGCCTCCTGTTCAGCGCCACGCTCGACAAGGGCGTCAACGTGCTGGTCAAGCAGTTCCTCCAGGAGCCGGTCGTCCACGAGGCCGACTCCGCGCAGTCGCCGGTGGCCGAGATGGAGCACCACGTGCTGCACCTCTCCGCCCGCGAGCACCGCATCCCTGTGCTCGCCGACCTGGCCGCCGCTCCCGGCCGCACCGTCGTCTTCACCCGCACCAAGCACGGCGCCAAGGGCGTCGCCCGCCAGCTCGGCCGCGCCGGCATCCCGGCCGTCGAGCTCCACGGCGACCTCTCCCAGAACGCCCGCGTGCGCAACCTGGAGGCCTTCCACTCCGGCCGGGCGACCACCCTGGTGGCCACCGACATCGCGGCCCGCGGCATCCACGTCGACGACGTCACCCTCGTCGTCCACGCCGACCCGCCCGCCGAGCACAAGGCCTACCTGCACCGCTCCGGTCGTACGGCCCGCGCCGGTGCCTCCGGCACCGTGGTCACCCTGATGCTGCCCGACCAGGTCAAGGACGTCCGCACCCTCACCCGCGCCGCCGGCATCAAGCCGACCACCACCCGTCTCGACGGGCCCTCGCACCCCATCCTGGTCGAGCTCGCGCCCGGCGAGCGCAGCCGCCCCGGCCCGTTCGTGCCGGTCGTCACCCAGCCCCCGCGCCGCCCCGCCGGCGAAGGCACTGGCACCCGCAAGAGCCGCCCCGGCTCCCGCGCCCGCAAGCGCCAGCGCTCCGCCGGCTCCCGCTGAGTTCGGGTAGTCCGGGAGCGAACTGTCTATTACTCGCCAGTAAATGGACAGTTCGCTCCCGGACTAACCCGCCAGCCGCCCGCCAGACTCCGACTCGAGACTGAGGACCTGGTCCGCCGACCGAACTAGGGTGGCCGGGTGACTGTGCACGACGACGGCTCCTCCGGCCGGCTGGCGACGTTCTTCGCGACCGACGACGACTGGGAGCGGGAAGGCTCGATCACGCTCGGCGACTGGCTGGTCGGCGCGGTCGTGCTGGTCGCGAGCCTGGTCACCCTGGAGCTGATCCGGGGAGTCGGGACGCTCGACTCCAGCGACGCGCCGACCTGGGTCGAGTGGGCGGCCGTGGTCATCGGCGCGGCGCTGCTCGTCTTCAGGCGCCGCTTCCCGCTCACGATCGCGCTCCTGGCCGCGCTCCACATGTTCGTCACCGGGGTGTGGCTCCCGATCGTGATGGGGCTGCTGCCCATGCAGATCATCTACTTCGTCGCCTTCTTCGCCGGGGCCGCCTGGGCCCGCCGCCGGCGGGACATGGTGGTCGTGATGGGGCTGATCACCCTGTTCATGTTCGCCTGGCTCTCCTGGCAGTTCGCGGTCGGCAGCGGTGTCGACGACATCCGCGAGGCGACCGCCGACGCGGAAGGCTCCTGGCTCGTCGGCCCGGTCACCGCCTACGTGCTGCTCACCACGATGATGAACCTGCTCTACTTCGCCGGCGCGATCGTCGGCGGCCAGGTCGCCTGGCGCGGCGCCCGGCAGAAGGCCGAGCTGGCCGAGCAGGCCATGACCATCGCCGCCCAGTCGGGACAGCTCCAGCGCCGCGCCGTGATCGACGAGCGGCTGCGGATCGCCCGCGAGCTGCACGACGTCGTCGCCCACCACGTCGCGGTCGTCGGGGTCCAGGCGGCCGCCGGCCGCAAGCTGCTCGAGCGCGGTCGCCCCGACGACATCGAGGGCGCCGCCGAGGCGCTCGGCAACGTCGAGGCCTCGGCCCGCGAGGGGGTCACCCAGATGCGCTCGCTGCTCGGCACGCTGCGCGACCCGGCCGGCGACTCCGACACGGAGGCCGAAGGCGTACGCCGCCCCGAGCCGCGGCTGGAGGACCTGCCCGCGCTCCTGAACGAGGTGCGCGAGAGCGGCCTACGGGTCGACTACGAGGCCGTCGGTCCGGTCTCGGACCTCCCGCTCCCCCTGGCCCACTCGGTCTACCGGATCGTCCAGGAGGCGCTGGCCAACGTACGCCGCCACTCCACCGCCGACCGCGCCCAGGTCGTCCTCCGCGTCGACCGCGCCGCGGCCGCGCCGTACGCCGAGGTCGAGATCACCGACAACGGCCGGCCCCGCCACGGCACCTCGGGCAGCGGCCTGGGCCTGCTGGGCGTACGCGAACGGGCGGCCGTCCGGAAGGCGGAGGTCGACATCGGGCCCCGAGCCGTGCAGGGCTATCGGGTGCGGGTCCGGTTCCCGCTCGAGTCCCCCGTCGCGTCGGCGGGTGCGGCGCGATGATCCGGGTGCTGCTCGCCGACGACCAGCAGCTGGTGCGCTCGGGTTTCCGTCTCATCCTCTCGATGGAGGACGACATCTCGGTGGTCGGCGAGGCCTCCGACGGCGCCGAGGCGATCGCCAAGGCTCGCGAGCTGCGGCCCGACGTGGTGCTGATGGACGTGCAGATGCCCGGCACCGACGGCATCGAGGCGACGCGTACGGTGGTCGCCGAGGGGCACGCCAAGGTGATCATCCTGACCACCTTCGACCGTGACGACTACCTCTTCGACGCGCTCGCCGCCGGCGCGAGCGGGTTCCTGCTCAAGAACGCCGACCCCGACTCGCTGGCCGAGGCGGTGCGGGCCGCCGCCGACGGGCACGCACTGCTCGCCCCGGAGGTCACGATGCGCGTGATCGGCCGGGTGACCAGCGACAATGCGCCCTCGGCGCCGAGACCGCGGCCGCCCAAGGAGCTCGACCTGCTCACCGCCCGCGAGCGCGAGGTGCTCCTGCTCATCGGCGAGGGTCTGAGCAACAACGAGATCGCCCGCCGGCTGTTCCTCACCGAGGCGACCGTGAAGACCCACGTGTCGGCGTGCCTGGCCAAGCTGCAGCTGCGCGACCGGGTCCAGACGGTGGTCTTCATCCACCGCCACGGCCTTCTCCCCGCCGGCCCGCCCAACGGGTGAGTCCGGGGTCATCCTCGCGACGGATCCGCCGGGCGCGGCACTGAAATAGCGTGGAGCCCGTTCGTTTCCGACGTAGAGGAGTTTCGATGCTCGAGGTCAGCGGGTTGACCCGTCGCTTCGGCGACATGGTCGCCGTCGACGAGGTGTCCTTCCCGGTCCCGTCCGGTGGGCTCACCGGGTTCGTGGGCGGCAACGGTGCCGGGAAGACCACCACCATGAGGATGATCATGGGGGTGCTCGCCGCGCATGCCGGGACGGTGTCCTGGCAGGGCCACGAGGTCACCCGCGAGGACCGGCGCCGGTTCGGCTACATGCCCGAGGAGCGCGGCCTCTACCCCAAGCAGCCGATCCTGGACCAGCTGGTCTACCTGGCGCGCCTGCGCGGCATGACCACCGCCGACGCGCGCCGGGAGATCTCCGCGCTGCTGGAGCGGTTCGGGCTCGGCGGGCGCATGAAGGACCCGCTGGAGAAGTTGTCCCTGGGCAACCAGCAGCGGGTCCAGATCATCGCCGCCCTCGTCCCCGCGCCGATGGCGCTGATCCTCGACGAGCCGTTCTCCGGGCTCGACCCCGACGCCATCGACGCGATGGCGGACCTGCTGCGCGAGCATGCTCGCGACGGCGTACCCGTCGTCTTCTCCTCCCACCAGCTCGATCTCGTCGACCGGCTGTGCGACCGGCTGGTCGTGATGGCCCGCGGCCGGGTGGTCACCCAGGGCACCGGCGAGGACCTGCGCGCCGACGCCGCTCTGCGCTACCGGGTCGTCCTCGACGGCGACGCCGGCTGGGTACGCGACCTGCCGGGGCTCCACGTCCGCGACGTCTCCGGCCCCGAGGCCGAGATCGAGGTCGTCTCCGCCGGTGCCGAGCAGAAGCTGCTCACCGAGGCCACCAGCCGCGGCAACGTGCTCGACTTCCACCGCGTCGTGCCCCGTCTGTCCGAGATCTACCGGGAGGTCACCGCATGAGCCGCCAGCAGCCGGTGTGGCAGATCGTCGCCCGCCGCGAGATCGCGGTCCGCGCCACGGACAAGTCGACGCTGATCGGCACCGCGGTGATGCTCGCGGTGATCGTGGGTGTGCTCGGCTTCACCGCGTGGAGCGAGAGCCGGGAGAAGACCTACGACCTCGCCTACTCGACCACCGCCTCGCAGGCGATGGTCGAGGGCATCGCCGAGCGGGCCTCCGAGATCGACGAGAAGGTACGCATCGAGCCGGTCGCCGTCGACGACGCCGATGCCGCGCGGCACGCGCTCGAGGAGGAGCAGGTCGACGCCTACCTGCGGCCGGCCACCGACGGCTGGACCCTGGTCACCCTGGACGACGCCGACTCCGAACTGCGCGACGTCGTCAGCCAGGCGGTCGAGGCGATCGTGCTGGCCGGCAACGCCGACGCGGCCGGCACCACCGCGGCCGAGCTGACCCAGGGCTCGACGGTCGCCGTGGAGCAGCTCGAGGGCGACAGCGAGCTGACCGCGATCCGCTACGTCGTCGGGTACGCCCTCGCGATCGTCTTCTACTTCGCCTCGATCATGTTCGGGATGACCCTCGCAAACAGCGTCGTGGAGGAGAAGCAGTCGCGGATCGTGGAGATGATCGCCGCCGCCGTACCCCTGCGGCAGCTCCTCGCCGGCAAGATCATCGGCAACGCCGTCATCGCCGTCGGCCAGATGCTCATCTATGTCGCCGTCGGACTGGTCGGGCTGAGCCTGACCGACTTCAGCTTCGCGCTACCGGCCCTGTCCGGCGCGATCGGCTGGTTCGTGGTCTTCTTCCTGATCGGCTTCGTGGTGCTCTCCACCCTGTGGGCCGTCGCGGGCGCGCTCGCCTCCCGCACCGAGGACCTGCAGTCCTCCTCCACCCCGATCACGATGCTGCTCATGGTGATGTTCTTCGGCGCCCTCTACCTCGACGGCGTCGGCGAGCAGATCGGCTCGTACGTCCCGCCGCTCTCGGCCGTGCTGATGCCGATGCGCCTGGTCGAGGGCACCGCCGCCTGGTGGGAGCCGATCATCGCCATCATCCTGCTCCTCGCCTTCGGGATCGCCCTGGTCCGTCTCGCGGAGCGCCTCTACAGCCGCGCCCTGCTCCAGACCGGCGGCCAGCTCTCCCTCAAGGCCGCCTGGCGACTGGAGGAGTAGCCGAGGCGTCGGCCCCGTCGGCCGAGACGTCACCCGCGTCGGCCGAGACGTCACGTCGGTGCCATCTCGATTCGCGTAGGTGACTTCTCGCCCGACGGGGCCGACTTCTCGGCATGATGGGGGCCAGCCGAGCAAAGGAGCATCTGCCGTGGTTCGAGAGATCACCACCGTCGTGAAGGACCTGCACTTCCTGGAGTGCCCGCGATGGCACGAGGACCGGATCTGGTTCGTCGACTTCTACTCCTACAAGGTCTATTCGGCCCGGGAGGACGGGTCGGACCTGAAGGTGGAGGCCGAGGTGCCGGGGCAGCCCTCGGGGCTGGGCTGGCTGCCCGACGGCCATCTGCTGGTGGTGTCGATGAACGACAGGCGGATCCTGCGCCGCGAGTCCGACGGGTCGCTGGTGACCCATGCCGACCTCAGCGGCCACGTCAGCCACCACCTCAACGACATGGTGGTCGACGAGCAGGGCCGGGCGTACGTCGGGAACTTCGGCTTCGACATCATGGCGGGCGCCGACGTGGCGCCGACGGTGCTGCTGCGGGTCGACCCGGACGGGACGGTGACCGAGGTCGCCGACGACCTGTGGTTCCCCAACGGAAGCGTGATCACCGAGGACGGCACGCTGATCGTGGACGAGACCTGCGGCAACCGGATCAGCGCGTTCGACATCGCGGAGGACGGGTCGCTGACCAACCGGCGTACGTGGGCGAAGTTCGGCGAGCTCACCACCCACACCGCGTTCGCGGAGGCGATGGGCGATGCCGTGCTCGCGCCCGACGGCTGCTGCCTGGACGCCGAGGGCGCCGTGTGGACCGCCGACGCGGTCTTCGGCCGGCTGGTCAGGGTCGCCGAGGGTGGCGAGATCCTGGAGCAGATCGAGCCGGGCGGCGGGGTCTTCGCGTGCATGCTGGGCGGCAGCGACGGGAAGACGCTGTACGCCTGCGCCGCGCCCGACTTCTTCGAGGAGCCGCGCAAGGCCAACGCCGAGGCCCGGCTGCTGGCGATCCGGGTCGACGTGCCGAGGGCCGGGCGCCCCTAGGGTCTGGTCTACGCCTCGGTCCGCTCGTCGCTGGCGTCCGGCGGCGGGCCGTCGAGACGGCCGGCGCGACTGCGCATCGGCACGGCGACGTGGATGGCGTTGCTCTCGAGCGTGAAGTCGGCCGGCGTCTCGGTGAGGATCTCTCCGTCGAGGTTGATCGGCATCGGCTCCTCGGTGGTGATCCGCACGGCGCGGGTGGTGGTGTGGTGCACCTGCTCGTGCTCGACGAAATGGCCGCTCTTCAGCAGCCGGGCGATGGAGACGTGGTCGCTCAGCTTGCCTCGCACGATCGCGTAGACGTCGAGGAGGTCGTCGTCGACCGAGGCGTTGGGCGAGACGGTGTTGCCACCGCCGTAGTGGCGGCCGTTGCCGACGGCGACCTGGAGCAGGTCCTCGAACTCGACCGTCTCGTGGTCGCCCTCCGGGAACTCCAGCCGTGCGGTGAAGGGGGTGTGATCGCGGTAGGCCTTCAGCGTCGCCACCGGGTAGGCCGCGGGCCCGATCAGCTTCTTCATCCCCGGGCTCAGCGCCTCGGTCACCGCGACGGAGAGACC
Source organism: Nocardioides sp. NPDC054178 (assembly GCF_055585005.1). Lineage (NCBI taxonomy): Bacteria > Bacillati > Actinomycetota > Actinomycetes > Propionibacteriales > Nocardioidaceae > Nocardioides > Nocardioides sp. NPDC054178. The sequence goes on along the minus strand of NZ_JBVJKY010000003.1, from coordinate 98,564 downwards.
GAACGAAGCCACGTTGAGATAGGCGTGGCCGTTTGCCCTGCCGATGTCGACGTTGATGACCTTGCCCTCGAGCAGCTGCTGGATCGCAGCCTGCGGCTCGAGCTCCAGCTCGAGCGTGCGGGCGAAGTCGTTGGCGGTGCCGAGCGGGATGACGGCAAGCACGACATCGGTGTTGGCGACGCGGCCAGCTGCGGCGCTCACCGACCCGTCACCGCCGCCGATGACCAACAGGTCCGGCTTCCCGGCGGCCGCCTCGTCCAGCGCGGCCTCCAGCTCCTCCCCCGAGTGGACTGCGTAGGAGCGGACGTCCTCGATCCCGGCGGACCGAAGCTTCTCCTCCACGGAACCCAGCGCATCCTCTCCCCGACGGGAGCCGGCGTTGACGACGAGGGCGACCTTCACGGAGTCACGCGACAAGAGCGTTTGCATATCCACATCTGGAGAGTACGCACCACACCCAGGCCCGCACCGCCGGATGCCGTCCGCGACCGGTAAAGACCCCGCTCAGCCGACGATCCCCCGCCGGACGACCTCGGCGAAGACCCCGAACGCCGGCTCCCCGGCGCGGTTGAGCGGGCGGTGTGCTGCGAGCGTCTTCAGCAGCCGTACGTCCCGCTCCCCCGTCTCCGGCCGGACGTCGATCACGGCGCAGCGCGGGATGGGCACGCCGATGCGGAGCGTGGCCCCGCCGACCCGGACCTCCCGGCCGAGCCAGGCGTCCTCGGCATAGGGCTCGTCGGTCTCGACCACCAGGTTCGGCCGGAACCGCGCCGCGTCCAGATCGTCCTGGCCGGTCTGGCGCGCGAGGTCCCGGAGCGACGCCGTGGTCACCACCGACACAGCACCGGCGAAGACGACGTCACCGCGACGGGCACGGGCCAGCCGCACCGGCCGGTCGAGCCACCTCGAGAACAGCGCCGCGTGCGGGCCACCGAGCAGCTCGAGCTCGACCTCGCGGCCCCAGTAGTCGCAGGTGAGCCGCTCGCCGGTCGCGACCGGCTCCGCCGAGGCGGTCTCCCCGTCGGGCAGCTCGACCTCGAGCCGGTCGCCGGCCAGCTCTGCCCGCACCGCGACCAGCGAGGGGTGCTGCACGGTGCGCAGCACCCGCCCGTGGGCCGGGTCGGCCTCGTCGACCGAGACCAGCGCGAACCCACGGTCACCCACGACGCCCTGGCCGTCGAGCACCACGCGGTCGTGGGGCAGGTGCCTGGTCCCCTTGATCGGCGCGAACCCGGCGCGCACGACCCTCAGCTCATCGATCACGCCCCCAGTCAACCAGCGCTGCGAAACGCCTTGGCACCCTCGGCCGCCAGCTCCGCGTAGCCGGTCGTGCCGGTGCCGAGCAATTCCTCCGCGGCCCGCTTGAGGGCACCGAGAGCGGCGAAGGCGAACGCGCCGCCGACCGAGATCCGCGCCGCGCCCGCCTCGGCCAGCTCCGCGACCGTCGGGCCGCCCGGCAGCAGCAGGACGTTGACCGGGCGGTCGACGGCCTCGACCAGGCGGCGTACGTCCTCCACGGCGACGACGCCGGGCGCGAAGAGCACGTCGGCGCCGGCCTCCTGATAGGCCTGGAGGCGGGTGATCGTGTCGTCCAGCTCGTCGTGGCCACGGATGTGGTTCTCGGCCCGGGCGGTCAGGACGAACCCGTCACCGGCAGCGCCGGCCGCGGCGGCGACCCGCTCGGCCGCCTCCTCCAGGACGTAGATGGTGTCCTTCTCGGTGCCGGCGTAGTCCTCGATCGACCCGCCCGCCAGACCGGTCGCCACGGCGAGCCGGAACGTCTCCTCGACCTCGGTCGTGGTGGCCGCGAAGCCCGCCTCCAGGTCGGCGGAGACGGGCACCTCGACCGCCTCGACCAGCGCCGTGGCGTGGGCGATCACCTCCTCGCGGGTGACCTGGCCGTCGAGGCGGCCCAGGGTCGCGGCGTACCCGCTGCTGGTGGTGGCGAGCGCCGAGAAACCCAGCGAGGCCAGGACCTTGGCCGAGCCCGCGTCCCAGGCGTTGGGCATGAGCAGCGGGCTTCCGGGCAGGTGCAGCGACAGGAAGTTCTCGGCGAGCGACATGCCGATCACCCTGCCACGGGACGGCGCGGTCGAGAACCGGATTTCCGGCCTAGGATCGATGATCATGGGCCACGATCACGAACACATCTCACCCTCGGCAGACCGGCGCTACCTGATCGCCGCGATGTCGCTCCTGGGTGTGTTCCTGATCGGTGAGGTGACGGTCGCGATCCTCGCCGACTCGCTCGCGCTGCTGGCCGACGCCGGCCACATGCTCACCGACATCGGGGCGATCGCGGCGGCGCTGTGGGCGATGCGGCTGGCCGCGCGCCCGGCGCACGGCCAGTGGACCTACGGCTGGAAGCGCGCCGAGATCCTCTCCGCGGCGCTCAACGGCATCACCCTGCTCGTCTTCGCCGCGGTCGTCGCCGTGGAGGCGATCCGGCGCCTGCTCGACCCGCCCGACGCCGAGGGCTGGCCGATGTTCGTGGTCGCGCTCGTCGGGTGCGCCGTCAACATCCTCGCGGCCGCCCTGATGGCGCGCGCCAACCGCACCTCGCTCAACGTCGAGGGCGCCTACCAGCACGTCCTCTCCGACCTCTACGGCTTCATCGGCACCCTCGTCGCGGCCATCGTCATCCTGCTCACCGGCTGGACCCGCGCGGACCCGGTGGCCTCGCTCGTGGTCGTCGCCCTGATGACGTACGCCGGTGTCTGCCTGCTCCGCGACAGCGGCCGGATCCTGCTCGAGGGTGCGCCGGCCGAGGTCGTCGTCGAGGACCTGCGCCGGCACCTGCTGGAGGTCGAGGACGTCGTCGAGGTGCACGACCTGCACGCCTGGACGGTCACCTCCGGCCTGCCGACGGTCTCGGCCCACCTGACGCTGCGTCCGGAGTGCTTCCTCGACGGCAGCGCGCCAAAGGTCCTCGACCGGGTCCAGGCCTGTCTGTCGGGTCACTTCGACGTCGAGCACTCCACCTTCCAACTGGAGCCCGAGACCCACCTGGCCCACGAGCCGGGGATGCACTGAGCCCGGCGGGTGAGGGTCAGGCTCGCGCGAGCGCGGCGAGTGCCGCCTCCCGCGCCTGCTCGATCGCGTCCTCGGCGACCCCGCACAGTCGCAGGCAGCCCGAGGCGATCGTGGCGACGGTCGTGCTGCCCACCCGGTTCTCACGGCGGAGGCTGACCACGCTCTCGACCATCTGCACGAGGAGCTCGCCGAGCCCGGGCTCGCCGCTGCTCGCCGAGACCCGCTCCACGGCGGCGCGCTGCGCGACCCTGCCGTAGCCGGCGACGAGGTCGCCGCGGAGGTGGCCGTAGCGGTCGTAGACGGGTGAGGCGATGACGTCGGGCAGGCGGTAGAGCATGCCGATGTTGTAGGGCATGGCGACCAGCGCGCTCATGTCGCTGACCGCGAGGGCGTAGAGGCCCACGTCGGGCGTGACCGACCCCATCTCGGCCTCGATCTTCCCGGCCTGCTCGACCCGGTCCTGGACCGAGCGCTCGAGCAGCACCGCGAGGATCTCCTCCTTGCTGCCGAAGTGGTAGTAGATGGAGGCCTGCCTCAGCCCGGCACCCTCCGCGATCTCGCGGGTGGTGGTGCCGGCGTACCCGCGGCTCACGAAGAGCTCGGCAGCGGCAGCGAGGATCTGATCTCGGGGGTTCGCCGCAATCTTTCCGGGGAGCAGCCGTGGACGGCCGCGACCCGGACGCGGCGAGATCTGTGACACCGTGGCATCGCCTTTTTCTGTCGTGCGATAGATAACGTCGGAGAGGGTAAGTTTCGCACTCATATCGAAAGAGTCAAGCGTCTGCGGACGTGTCCGCCCGCGCAGGTTGTCCCGCGCCTGAGCCTCAGTGCGTGAGCTTGAGCCCGACGACACAGCCGACCAGCGCGACGATCAGCAGGACACGGACGGGACTGATCGCCTCGTCGCCCGCCATCATCGAGTAGCCGACGGTCAGCGCGGCGCCGATCCCGACCCAGACCGCGTAGGCGGTGCCGATCGGCAGGGTGCGCATCGCCATCGCCAGACCCACCAGGCTGCCGATCAGGGCGACGCCGAAGACGATCGAGGGAACCAGCCGCGAGAATCCCTCGGTGCGGCCGAGCGCGAGCGCCCACACAGCCTCGAGGACACCTGATACAACAAGAAAGAGCCAGGACATGACCACTCCAGACGGCCGTCTTGTCGCGCCTCCGGGTACGGCTCCCTCGTCCGGCAGCCGGTCTCGGCTGACATCGCTCACGTTAGCAAACCTGTCACGCGATAGAAACTTCCCGGCAATCCGGAACGCCGTGTTCTTCAGCGCGGGATTCAGCGCCGATTGATGGGAGGATGCGTGGGTGACCTTCACCGTCGGCTTCGTCACCGGAGCCACCCCTGACAAGTGGGCCCGGACCTGGCGAGAGCGCAGCCGCGAGCGGCTCGAGCTGGTCCCGGTCACCGAGGACGAGCAGGAGCGGCTGCTTCGCGAGGGCGAGCTCGACATGTGCCTCGTCCGCCTCCCCGTGGACCGCGACGGCCTCCACTGCATCCCGCTCTACGAGGAGCAGCCGGTGGCGGTGATGGGCCACGAGCACCTGCTCTCCCTGCTCGAGGAGGTCACCCTCGACGACCTCGCCGAGGAGCAGCTGGTCATCCCCGAGCGTGGGGGCTGGACACCGACCGCGACGCAGCTGGACTGGCCGCCGATGAGCGAGAAGGACGCCGTCGAGACCGTCGCCGCCGGCACCGGCGTCGCGATCGTGCCGATGTCGATCGCCCGGCTCCACCACCGCAAGGACGCCGTCTTCCGGCCGGTGGCCGGCCTCGAGCCCACCACGGTCGGCCTGGCCTGGTTGATCGACAACGACGACGAGCGGGTGCAGACCTTCATCGGCATCGTCCGCGGCCGCTCACGAAACTCCTCGCGAGGCTGAGAAGCACCCGGATGAGCTCCGCCGCGGAGCGACCGGGCAGACTTTGCACCATGCTCGAACCGACCGATCTCACCACCCGTGCCGTCGAGGCGCTGCGTACCACCTTCGGCGCCGAGGCCACGGTGGTCGGGAGGGCACCGGGACGGGTCAACCTGATCGGTGAGCACACCGACTACAACGCCGGGCTGGTGCTGCCGGTCGCGCTCCCCCACGCCACCTACGCGGCGGCCGCGCCGCGCACCGACGGCGTGATCCGGATCGCCTCGGCCCAGGAGCCGGAGCCGTTCACCGGCCACGTCGACGAGCTCGGCCCGCAGATCGAGGGGTGGGCCGCGTACGTCGCGGGGGTGCTCTGGACGCTGCGCGAGGCCGGGCTCGTGAGCGGCGGCCTGGACATGCACCTGGAGTCCTCGGTCCCGCTCGGTGCGGGCCTGTCCTCCTCGGCGTCGGTCGAGTGCGCCACCGCGGTGGCCGCCCTCGGCATCGCGGGCCGGGCTCTCGACGAGAACCTGCAGCGGGCCGTCGTCGCGGCCGGGATCCGGGCCGAGACCGAGGTCGCCAACGCGCCGACCGGCGGGATGGACCAGTCGGTCGCCGTCTTCGCCGAGGCCGGTGGCGCATTGCTGATCGACTTCGACTCCGGCGAGCACCGCAACGTCCCGCTGGCGCTGGGCGGACGCACGATCCTGGTCACCGACACCCGGGTCAAGCACCAGCTGACCGACGGCGGCTACGGCTCGCGGCGCGCCCAGTGCGAGAAGGCCGCCGCCGACCTCGGTCTGCGCTCGCTGCGCCAGGCCACCCTGGACCGGGTCGAGTCGCTCGGCGACGAGGTCGTACGCCGCCGGGCGCGCCACATCGTCACCGAGATCGCCCGCGTCGAGCCGACCGTGACCGCGCTGGGCGGCGGCGACTGGTCGGCGATCGGCGAGCTCTTCGCCGCCTCGCACGCCTCGATGCGCGACGACTTCGAGATCTCCGTCCCCGAGCTCGACCTGGCCGTCGCGGCCGCGGTCGAGGCTGGTGCCGACGGCGCCCGGATGACCGGTGGCGGCTTCGGGGGGTCGATCGTCTCGATCCTCCCCGCCGAGGCCGTCGAGTCGGTCAGCACGGCCATCGACAAGGCCTTCGCCGAGGCCGGCTACGGCGCCCCCGGGCACCTGATCGCCAGCCCGTCGGCGGGCGCGACCTGGTCCCTGGCGTAGGCCGAAGCCTCAGACGAGGCCCGCCTCGGCGAGCATCCGGGTCGCGGTGGCGGTCGCTGCCTCGCGTGCCACCCGCAACAGGTGGATGTCGGTCTCGGTGCGCCCCGGGATCGGGTCGTCCGCGGCGGGCGCGAACGTCAGCGTACGCACGCCGGCGTAGCCGCCGGCCCGCATCTCCGCGACCGTGCTGCGGTAGCGGTCCGGCCGGCCGCGGTAGAGGTCGCCGAGCTCGGGGTTGACCCGGCGCAGGTAGCGCTCGATGACCCGGTCCGCCGGGCCATAGCTGGGCGCGGTGCCGAACGGGCGGGTCACCAGCACGATCGCGTGCGTCGCCCCTAGCGCCGCCGCCGAGGCGACCGGCACCGCTTCGACCAGCCCGCCGTCGAGCCAGCGGCGACCGCGTACGGTCACCGGGAGGCCGCCGGCCAGAGGCAGCTGGCTCGAGGCGATCACCGAGTCGGCCAGGTCGGTGGCGTCGGTGAAGTCGGTGAGCGGGACGGCCTTCGCGGTCACCACGTCGGTGGCCACCGCCGCCAGCCTCGGCGCCCCTTCGCGCAGCGCGAGCGACCACTCGAACAGCTCCGCCGAGCGTGCGGTGATCCCGCGGGTGTCCACCATCGACTTGCGCCGCAGCATCCGCCCGGCGCCGATGTACTCGGGCGAGGCGAACACCGAGGCGTACGACTCGCTGAAGGCGCCGATCGTCCCGGCCGCCACCGCGGTCGCGTTGGCGGCGCCGGCGGAGGTGCCGACGACCATGTCGACCGCATCCATCAGGCCGCGGTCGGCGAGCACCGCCGCCATCGTCGCCGACAGCATCCCCCGCATCCCGCCACCCTCGATCACGAGGGCCAGGGTCGCCCCGTCATCTCTGTTCCCACTGTTCCCGCCGAGACGGGACCGGAGCAGCTCGGCCACTCCCGATTGCGATGCGTCCACGCCTGAATTGTGATGCTACCGATGAGTAGGACCTGGCATCGGGTCGCGCCGACATGCCCGGACAGGGGCCTACGTCACACGTTCGCGGCGAGCCAGGCGCCCAGGTCGCGGGCGGATCGGTCGACGACGGCGGCCCACTCGAGGGCGCTCTCGTCGGCGTTGTCGGAGACGTGCTTCACGATCCGCGCCGGGACGCCGGCCTCCCGGGAGGCCCAGGCGACGGCGAAGGCCTCCATATCGACCAGGTGAGCGCGCCGGGCGAGCTCGGCGCGGACGGCCGGGTCGGTGACGAAGAGGTCGCCGGTCGCGCACACGATGTCCGACTCCCCGACCTCCAGCTCGTCCTCGACCGGGTGACCCAGCGCCCGGATGGCTGCGCTCGAGAAGTCGTGGTTGAGCACGGTCCCGACCTCATAGACACCGGTGTGGCCGTCACGCAGCGCACCGCAGGAACCGATGTTGACGACCTGCCGGATGGTCTTGTCGGCCGCCAGCACGCGCGAGACCGCGGAGGCGGAGGCCACCTTCCCCATCCCGGTGATCACCACCTTGAGCCCCGAAGGAACATGGGCCGCCTCGGCCCTGGTCGCCGACACCACGAGTACGCTCACGGCCGGTGACCCTACCGTCGCCCCGAACCCGCATGCCGAGTCGGCGCGTCATAACGCGCCGACTCGGCATCGATTCCGGTCAGGACGAGCCGACTCGGCCCGGGTTCTACTTGAGCTCGGCGGAGGAGAGCCCCAGGACCCGGCGCGCCACGATCAGCTGCTGGATCTGCTGGGTGCCCTCGAAGATGTCGAGGATCTTCGAGTCGCGGGCCCACTTCTCCAGCAGCTCACCCTCGGAGTAGCCGATGGTGCCGGCCAGCTCGACGCAGGACAGGGTCACGTCCGAACCCATCCGGCCGGCCTTGGCCTTGGCCATCGAGGCCTCCTTGGAGTTGGGCTGGCGGTTGTCGGCCATCCAGGCGGCCTGGAGCATGAGCAGGTACGCCCCCTCGTAGTCCGACTCCAGCTGGATGAACTTCGCCGCGGCCGCCGACTGCAGGTGAGCCGGGCGGTCGTAGTCGATCTCCACACCGGCCTTGGACAGCAGGTCGCGGGTGTAGTCGAGCGCTGCCCGGGCGCAACCGACCGCCATCGAGGCCACCAGCGGACGGGTGTTGTCGAAGGTGGCCATCGCACCGGCGAAGCCCTCCTTGACGTTGATCTCGGGGCTGCCGAGGAGGTTCTCGGCAGGCACCCGGCAGTCGGTGAAGGTGATCGTGGCGGTGTCGGAGGCCTTGATCCCGAGCTTGTGCTCGAGACGCTCGACCTTCATCCCGGGCGTGCCCTTCTCGACCACGAACGACTTGATCGCGGCCTTGCCGAGCTCCTTGTCGAGAGTCGCCCACACCACGACCGCGTCGGAGCGGTCACCGGAGGTGACGAAGATCTTCTCGCCGTTGAGCACGTAGTGGTCGCCGTCGAGCGTCGCGGTGGTCTTGATGTTGGCCGAGTCGGAGCCGGTGCCGGGCTCGGTGATGGCCATCGAGGCCCAGATGCCGTCGAAGCGCTCGTGCTGCTCGTCGTTGGCCACCGACGCGATGGCCGAGTTGCCCAGACCCTGGCGCGGCATGGCCAGCGTGAGCCCGACGTCGCCCCAGCACATCTCCGAGACGGAGAGGACCGAGGACATGTTGGCGCCGTTCTTGACCTTGCCGTCGTCGGGCTTGGAGTCGCGGCGTACGCCGGTGGCGCCTGCGCCCTCACCCTGACCGGACTCCGCCAGGCCGTCGGCCATCGCCGCGAGCATGTCGAGCTCGGTGGGGTATTCGTGCTCGGCCTTGTCATACTTGCGCGAGATCGGTCGCAGCATGTTCATCGCGACCTGGTGGACCTGCTCGCGCAGCGGCTTGAGCTTCTTGGGGTCTTCCAGATTGATGGCCATCAGACCAGCACCGTGCCTTCCATGATCCCGATCGCACGCAGGTCGCGGTACCACCGCTCCACCGGGTGCTCCTTGACGAAGCCGTGACCGCCGAGCAGCTGGACGCCGTCGAGGCCGATCTGCATGCCCTTGTCGGCACACAGCTTGCGAGCCAGCGCGATCTCGCGGGTCGCGTCGATGCCCTGGGCGACCCGGCTGGCGGCCTTATAAGTCACTAGACGCATCGCCTGCAGCTCGATCGCGATGTTGGCGACCATGAACGCCACCGACTGACGGTGGGCGATCGGCTCACCGAACGCCTCGCGGGTCTTGACGTAGGGCGTCACGTAGTCGAGGACGGCCTGGCCGACGCCGATGGAGAGCGCGCACCAGGCGAGACGGGACAGGCGCACGGCCTCGGTGTAGGTCGAGCCGTCGGTCTCGCCGAGGACGGCGGCCGCGGGGACCTTCACGTCGCTCAGCGTGAGCTTGGTCAGCGAGGCGGCGCGGACACCCATCGCGGGCTCGGACTCGATGGTCAGACCCTCGGTGGAGGACTCGATGAGGAACAGGACCGGCTTGCCTTCGAGGGTGGCGCCGACCACGAACAGCTCCGCCTCGGCACCACGGGCGACCAGCGACTTGGCGCCGTTGATGACGTAGCCGTCGGCGGTCCGGGTCGCAGTGGTCGACGGGGAGAGCACGTCGAAGAGGACCTTGTCCTCGTTGAGCGCGAACGCGGCGGCCGGGACCGAGCCTTCGGTGAAGGCCGGCAGATAGGTCTGCTGCTGCTCGTCGGTGCCCCACAGACCCAGGGCGGTCGCGACCGAGCCGGGTGCGAGGGCGGCGACGGCGAGGCCGAGGTCGCCGTGGGCGAGCGCCTCGGCGACCAGGGTGCCGGCGACCGCGGAGCGGGTCTCGGAGATGCCGCCGAGCTCCTCGGGGACACCCAGGATCGGCAGCCCGATCTCCAGGCTCGACTTCAGCAGCTCGTCAGGCGCGGCACAGGCCTCGTCGGCCTCGGCCGCCGCCGGACGTACGACCTCGGCGGCGAACTCGGTGACCACGTCGACGAGCATCTGCTCGTCCTCGCTCGGGGTCAGGTCGAAGACGCCCTTCGGGATGGCGTTGGGCACGCGGACGCCCGGGGCGCCCGGCTTGCCCTTCTTCTTGAACGCACGGCTGGTCGCCGCGATCGTCTTGAACCCGCTGCGGGTCACCGTGAAGACGACCTGCTCGGTCTGCTTGCGGACACCGAGCCGGTCGAGCGCGGCGCTCTGCGAGAGCTTGCGCAGACCAGCCACGGCGAACCCGATCGGGTCACGCGACTCACCGGACGGGACGCCGTTGGCGTTCCCACCACGTAGGCCTTGGAGGATACTCATGGGTAGAACTGTAACTGGGAGTTACAACGCGGTCTACAGTTGAGGGTGGTGATGGCGGTAACAAACGACGTACAGCTTCTTTATAGGGTTGGCGCATGGCCGACTCCTCGCTCGAATCCGCTGCCCCGCTCGCGCCGCACGGCGCCCTGCCCGAGGGCGGGAAGGTGCGGCCGATGACCCGCTGGGGCACCCCGGTCATGCACCGGCCCAAGAAGAAGGTCGAGGTCTTCGACGCGGCGCTGGCCGAGCTGGCCGCCGACATGGTCGCGACGATGTACGCCGCCGAGGGCGTGGGCCTGGCAGCCGACCAGATCGGCGAGGACGTCGCCATCTTCGTCTTCGACTGCCCCGACGCCACCGGGCAGCGCACCGTCGGCATCGTCTGCAACCCGGTCCTGACCCTGCCCGAGGGCGAGGACCGCCACCTCGACGTCGACCTGGAGGGCTGCCTCTCCTTCCCCGGCGCCTTCGTGGACTGCGCCCGCCCCGACTGGGCCGCGGTCGACGGTCTCGGCCTCGACGGGAAGCCCGTCCACTTCGAGGGCAACGGCCTGCTGGCCCGGTGCCTGCAGCACGAGACCGACCACACCAACGGCACCGTCTTCGGCGACCGCATCTCCGCCAAGGCCCGCAAGAAGCTCACCAAGGAGCACGACCGCCTGGCCAAGGACTACCCGGCCGACTGGCCCGCCGGAGGCGACCCCGTCGACTAGGGGCCGCTCCGCTCGCCCATCCGGTCCACGACGTACTCGGCGATGGCGAGGCTGGAGGTCGCGGCCGGGCTCGGCGCGTTGCGCACCGAGGTGAGGCCGTCGGCGTGGTGGATGACGAAGTCGTCGACCAGGGAGCCGTCGCGCTCGACGGCCTGGGCCCGCAGCCCCAGGCCCGCGCGCTCGACGTCGGCGGCGCCGATCTCGGGCACGTAGCGCTGGGCCTGCCGCATGTAGGCCTCCTTGGACAGTACGCCGCGCAGCTCGGTGAGGCCGGTGCGCCAGTGCTCGGCGGCGAACCGCCAGAACCCCGGCCAGGCGAGCGTGTCGACGACGTCGCGCGGGGTCAGCGAGGTGCGGCCGTAGCGTCGGCGACTGAGTGCCAGGAAGGCGTTCGGCCCGACCTCGAGACCACCGCTGACCCGGCGGGTGAAGTGCACCCCGAGGAACGGGTAGCGCGGGTCGGGGATCGGATAGACCATGCCCCGGACCAGATCCTGCTTCGCCTCGCTGACCTGCATGTACTCACCGCGGAACGGGATGATCCGGGGCGCCTTCGGACCGCCGGTCAGCTCGCCGAGCCGGTCGGACTCCAGGCCACCGCAGACGACCAGGTGGTCGACCCGGGTCCGGCCGGCGAGCGTCTCCACCTCGATCCCGCCGGGGACGCGGTCGACGCCGGTGACCTCCTGGCCGAGGCGTACCTCTCCCCCGGCCTCTGTGACGCTCCGGCCGAACGCCTCGGTCACCGCGACGTAGTCGATGATCGCCGTCCGCGGTGAGTGCAGGGCGGCCAGCCCGGCCGCGTACGGCTCGATCTCCTTCATCTCCTCGGGACCGACCCGTCGCAGCCCCGGGACGCCGTTCTCGGTGGCCGTCTTCTCCAGCGCGTCGAACCGGTCCAGCTCGGACTCCTCGACCGCGACGACGAGCTTGCCGCACTCCTCGAAGGGGATCCGGTGCTCGGCCGCGAAGTCCTTGAGCAGATCGCGGCCGCGGGTGCAGAGCCGGGCCTTGAGGCTGCCCGGCTTGTAGTAGATGCCGGCGTGGACCACGCCGGAGTTGTGGCCGGTCTGATGGGCGCCGAGCGTGGCCTCCTTCTCGAAGACGATCACCGTCTCGGCACGACGGCGGCGCAGGATCTCCCGCGCCACCGCCAGCCCGAGGATCCCGCCGCCGACGACCCCGATCGTGGTCAACGCGACTCGGCCCCGGGGAGCAGCTCGCGCACCTGCATGGTGGCGCGGCACGCCGCGGCGCACTTCCGCGCCCACATCAGCGCCTCGTCGAGGGAGTCGACGTCGACGACGATGAAGCCGCCGAGGTGCTCCTTGCTCTCCGGGTAGGGGCCGTCGGTGACCACCCCGGCCTCGTCGACCGTCCAGGCGTCCTCGTGACCGCCCTTGATCCCGCCGCCGAAGACGAACGCGCCGGCCTCGATGGCCTCACGGGTCATCTCGGAGGCGGCCGCGGCGATGTCCGCCACGTCCTCCTCGCGGTAGTCCATCGCCTCGTCGCGGAACGAGATCAGATACCTGCTCATCTGCCACCTCCTGATGTCGGGCAGCGCCCATCGCCACCCCCACTCGCTCCACGAACGGGTCCGGCCGGTTTCGACCGCCCTCGTCGGTTTTCCCGGTGACAGGAAAGGTACGCCGCGGCTGCCCTCATCGGGTCCAGAACCCGGCGATCTCCCCAGCAAGGCGTAGCCCCTGGCGATGGCCTGCGCGGGCCGCGGGCGGCCGGGTCGCAGGGTTCATCATGTTGTCGCCGAACGCCGCCAGCGAGCCTTCGTCGGGGAGAACGGTCTCGACGGTGCTCCCGCTCGCACGCAGCTCCTCGACCTGAGCGGCGAGCTCGCTGCGCCATCCGGCCGGGTGCCGGGTCCGGCCGCCCAGCGGGGAGAGCACGAGCACCCGCTCGTACCCCGCGGCAAGGTCGGCGTTCTCGCTCGAGCGCCGGTAGCCGCCGTCGATGAAGTGGCGAGCGCCGATCGCGTACGCCGGGCCGCCCGCGCAGCTGGCGGCGACCGCGTCGACCAGGTCGACGCCGCTGTCGCGGTGGAGCTCGACGGGTTCCCCGGTGTCGGCGTCGACCGTGGTGAGCAGGACCGCACGCTCCGGCCAGTGCGGGCTCGGCAGCCGGGCGGCGACGGTCTCCCGCCAACGCTCCCGCCCGGCCGGCCCGGAGGCCGCGGCGAGCTCGATCGCGTCCGCACCGGCCCGACGCCGCATGTCGGCCAGGTCCGCCGAGGCCGCGATGATCGCGTTGGTCCGTTCGAGGTGGGCCGGGCCGATGGGGCTGAGCCCGGCCGGTCTCGCCGAGGGCTGGGGTGCCGGCGCCGCGAGAGTGGCGGCCAGCAGGTCGGCCGGGCTCGCAGCACCGAGCTGAGCCGCGGCCGTCGCGCCGGCCGAGGTGCCGATGACCAGATCGGCCTCGGTCACGTCCAGCCCGCCCTCGTGCAGCCCGGCGACGACGCCGATCAGCCAGGCGTTGCCGGCCGATCCGCCGCCGCCGAGGACCAGCGCGCGCTCGTGGCCGGTGGGGGTTGATGATGTCGTGTTCATGGGAGTCGCCTCTCGGAAGGTGCCGCAGGCGCTCCCGGTGGCTCGGACGGGAGTCCGGCTCAGCCGCGCGATCGTGGAGGGCGGGGAGCACCCGCTGATGACGTTGCGTACACGGGTCTCACCTCCTGGCCTCGAATCACGATCGGGACGAAGCTAGCACGAGGACACGGCGCGGCTCATCCCGAATACGACGCCGATCGGCCCGCCTCGGCCTTACGGTGAGTCCGTGACGAAGACCTGGTCCATCCTGCGCCTGGCCATGGCCGCGCTCATCCTCGCGGCCGTCCTGACCGAGTTCCGCAACGCCCTGCGTACGGTGCCCGCCGAAGGGTCCAGCACCGCAACGGTCGTGGTGAACTTCTTCAGCTACTTCACGATCCAGTCGAACCTCTTCGCGCTGGCCGCACTCGTCGCCGGCGCGGTCTGGGCCCTGACGCGGACGGGCCCGGAGCCGGTCTGGATCGCGGTGCTGCTCGCGGCGGGCACGACGTTCATGACCATCACCGGCCTCGTCTACAACCTGCTGCTGCGGAGCATCGCGCTCGCCACGACACCGTGGGCCAACGAGGTGCTCCACCTGATCGGACCGATCTTCTTGATCCTCGACCTGTTCTTCGCTCCCCCGCGCCGGCGGCTCCCGTGGCGTACGGTCGCGGTCGTCATCGCCTGGCCGCTCCTGTGGGTGGTCTACACCCTGCTCCGCGGCGAGCACGTCGTCTCCCCGCTCACCGGGGAGGGATGGTGGTATCCCTACCCGTTCCTGAACCCGCACGTCCAGGACGGCTACCTGGTCGTCTCGTTCTACGTCGCCGGCATCGCCGCGGCGTTCACCCTGGTCGCGTGGGGTGTCGTCGGTGTCGGCCGCCGTCGCGACGCCGCCCCGGTCGAACCCGCCACCACGGGCGCGCTGCCCTGAGCCGGGGCGCCTGCTAGCGGGTGCGGATCATCCAGCGCTCGGGCGCGGGCAGGGGCTCCCAGCCGTACTTCGCGTAGAGCTCGTGGGCGTCCTCGGTGGCGAGCAGGGTCCGGCTGATGCGGTAGGGCTCGAGGTCGGCGACGACGCCCTCGACCAGCAGCTTGCCGATCCCCTGGCCGCGTACGCCGGGGTCGACGATCACGTCGCACAGCCAGGCGAAGGTGGCGAGGTCGCTGACCACGCGGGCGAAGCCGACCTGGTTGCCGGCCGGGTCGTAGACGCCGTAGCAGCGCGAGGCCTTGTTGGCCGCGTCCTGGACCTCCCGCGTGCGGTCGCCGGCCCAGTAGGACTGCGCGAGCATCCGGTGCACCCAGTCGGGGTCGATCCGGCTCTGGTCGGCGGAGAAGGAGTACGCCGCGCTCTGCTCGCTCGCGGCCGGCTCCGAGCTCAGCAGGCCGAGCAGGTCGTCCGGCTCGGGCTCGGGTCGCGCGAGCTGCGGGGCGACGGCGGGCGCCTCGACGGCTCCCGCGAATCCCGGACCGGGGTCCGGCGTACGACCCTGCTGGTAGGCCAGGGCGGCACCGTTGGCGAGTTTGTCGGCGGCCTCGTTGAGCGGGTGCCCGGAGTGGCCCTTGATCCACTCGAACCGGACGTCGCGGCCCTGCATCGCGGCGTCGAGATCCTTCATGATCTCGACGTTGAGGACGGGCTTGCCGTCGGCCTTCTTCCAGCCCTTGCGCTTCCAGCCGGCCATCCACTTGGTGACCGAGTTGATGACGTACTTGGAGTCGCAGTAGACCAGCAGCGGCTCGCCGGTGTGCGCCGTCTGCCGCAGCAGGTCGAGGACCGCGGTCAGCTCGCCCTGGTTGTTGGTGCCGTGCGGCCAGCCGCCGCAGGCCCAGGTGGACTCGTCCACATACCAACCCCACCCCGCGGGCCCCGGGTTCCCGAGCGCCGAACCATCAGCAGCAGCCACAATCGTCACGCGCCCATCCTGCCAGCCGCACGCCGCCCCCTCCCGACCGGTCACTTCCTGACCGCGAAGAGTCAGAATCTGGCGCCGAAGAGTCGGTCTTTGACCGTGAGAGGTCGATTCTTGGAGCCGAGTGTCACTCGGAGGATTCCGGGCCGGTTGCCGTCCACAGGTGATGCTCGGGACGCGGTTATCCCCAGGCGCCGACGACGGGCTCAGGACTGTCGGCAGTCACGTCGAGGCTGGCCTCATGACCACACTCACCGTGCCCGACAGCCCCTTCAGCCTTGCCGACGCCGCCGAGATCGGCATCAGCGCAGACGACGTCTACCGCATGATCGACGACGGCGTCGTACGCCGCGTGGTGCAGGGCGCATTCGTCCCAGCGAGCACACCGGACACGCCGCACACGCGAGCTGCGGCAGTTGCTCGGGTCGTGGCGCCCCATCATGTGGTGATCGACCGCACGGCGGCACTCATCCACGGAGTCGACGTCCTCACCTACGCGGAGCTCGACCTCGATGTGGACCTCGAGACCTGTGCCCCGCGCGGGCACACCCGGTCTCGGCGTACGGGAATCGATGGCCACATCAGGGACCTGCTGCCAGCCGACATCATGACCATCGGCGGCGTCACCGTCACCGTCCCGATCCGCACAGGCTGTGACCTCGGATGCAACCTCCGTCGGCGAGAGGCGTTCGCCGCGATGTGTGCGCTGGCCCGGGAGCACGGCCTGGTGGCAGCCGACTTCCTGCGCATGCTGCCGCGCTACCGCGGGCGCCGAGGCGTACGACAGCTCAAGGAGCTCGCGCCAGTGGTCGAACCGAGGGTCGAGTCGGCGCGAGAGGCTTGGACTCTCCTCGCCATCCACGATGCGGGGCTGCCGTCACCGCGGCCCCAGTTCTGGATCGAGATCGACGAGGTGCCGACCTACCGGCTCGACCTCGCCTACGAGCACGCCCGCGTGTGCGTCGAGTACGACGGCATCGACGCGCATGACCTGACGGCGGACCAGCGCAGGTACGACGCGGAACGGCGCCGATGGCTGCTGGACCATGGCTGGACCGTGATCGTCGTACGTCGCGGCGACTTCACCGGCGACAACCTCGATCGTTGGCTGCGCGAGCTACGCGCGGCTCTCAAGGCACCCATGACGAACCGTCGCTGGTGACCCACCGATAGTCGAAGCCCGAATATCTCGACCTCAAGAATCGACTCGTCGAGGCCAGAAATCGACCTCTCGGCGTCAGATTCTGACTTCTCGGCGGGATCAGGGGTTGACGCGGGGGCCGGAGGCTGTTGAGCCGCGAACGACCAGCTCGGGGTGGAAGACGAACTCCGAGTGCGGCGTGCCGGTGCCGGCGATCTCGTCGAGGATGGCGCGGACGGCGGCCTGGCCCATCGCATGGACGGGCTTGCGGACGGTGGTCAGCGGCGGGTCGGTGAAGGCGATGAGCTGGGAGTCGTCGTAGCCGACCACGGAGACGTCCTCGGGAACGCGCAGGCCGCGCGAGCGGGCGGCACGGATCGCGCCGAGCGCCATCATGTCGCTCGCGCACACGATCGCGGTGAAGCCGTCGTCGAGGAGCTCGGAGGCCGCGGCCTGACCGCCCTCGAGGGTGAACAGCGAGTCGCGGATGTGGCCCTTCTCGACCTCCTCGGCGCTGAGGCCGAAGCGGTCGGACATGGTCGCGACGAAGCCCTCGATCTTGCGCTGGACCGGCACGAAGCGGCGCGGGCCGACGGCGAGGCCGATCTTGGTGTGACCGAGCGTGGCGAGATGGGTGACGGCCAGCTGCATCGCCTCGCGGTCGTCGGGCGAGATGAACGGCGCCTTGATGTCGGGGGTGAAGCCGTCGAGGAGGACGTACGGCACCCCTTGGGCGCGCAGCTTCTCGTAGCGCGTCATGTCGGCGGTGGTGTCCGCGTGCAGACCGGAGACGAAGATGATCCCGGTGACGCCGCGGTCGACGAGCATCTCGGTGAGCTCGTCCTCGGTCGAGCCGCCGGGGGTCTGCGTGGCGAGCACGGGCGTGTAGCCCTGCCGGGTCAGTCCCTGCGCGATGACCTGCGCGAGTGCAGGGAAGATCGGGTTGTCGAGCTCGGGGGTGATCAGGCCGACCAGCCCCTCGCTGCGCTGGCGCAGCTTCACCGGGCGCTCGTACCCGTGGACGTCGATCGCCGCCAGCACCGCCTCCCGGGTGGCCGCAGCGACCCCGGGCTTGCCGTTGAGGACGCGACTGACCGTCGCCTCGCTCACGCCCGCATGGGCCGCGATGTCAGCAAGACGGGCGGAGGCTGGTGTTATGGGCACGGTCACATCATGCCCCCTCCCTACACGGCCTGCAAGAACTTTCAGCAAGTTTGCAACTTTTGCTGAAAGCCTCTTACATTCTCCTCGACGCGGGGTTACCTTCGTCACACCACCGGGCGGCTTCCTCGCCCGGCCCCATATCGAAGGAGAACTCATGCGACGTGGCATCGTGGCCACCGCAGTGGCGGCATCGCTCGCCCTCGCGGCATCGGCATGTGGCGGTAGCAGCGGCGACAGCAGCGACGGCCCGGTCACCATCACCTGGTGGGACACCTCGAACGCGACCAACGAGGCGCCGACGTACCAGGCCCTCGTCAAGGACTTCGAGAAGGCCAACCCGGACATCAAGGTCAAGTACGTCAACGTGCCCTTCGACCAGGCACAGAACAAGTTCGACACCGCCGCCGGCGCCAGCGGGGCCCCCGACGTCCTGCGTGCCGAGGTCGGCTGGACCCCCGCGTTCGCGCAGAAGGGCTACCTCGCTCCCCTCGACGAGACCGAGGCGCTCGAGGAGAAGGACGCCTTCCAGCCCAACCTGATCAAGCAGGCCGAGTTCGACGGCAAGACCTACGGCGTCCCGTTCGTCACCGACACTCTGGCTCTGGTCTACAACAAGGCGCTCTTCGAGAAGGCCGGCATCACCGAGGCCCCCGCCACCTGGGACGACCTCAAGAAGGACGCCGCCACGATCAAGTCCAAGACCGGCGTCGATGGCTACTGGGGCTCCGCCTCGGCCTACTACGCGCAGCCGTTCCTCTACGGCGAGGGCACCGACACCGTCGACGCCGAGGCCGAGAAGATCACCATCGGCTCCCCGGAGGCCAAGAAGGGCCTGACCACCTGGCAGGGTCTCTTCGACGGCGCGGGCCTGCACAAGGCGGACACCACCGCCGACGCGTACGCCCACATCCAGGACGCCTTCGTCAACGGCAAGGTCGCCGCGATCATCCAGGGCCCCTGGGAGATCACGAACTTCTACAAGGGCTCGGCGTTCTCCGACAAGAACAACCTCGGCATCGCCACCGTCCCGGCCGGCTCGACCGGCGAGGCCGGCGCCCCGACCGGCGGCCACAACCTGTCGATCTACGCCGGTTCGGACGAGGCGCACCAGGAGGCCTCGGCGACGTTCGTGAAGTTCATGACCTCGGCCGACACCCAGGCCCAGATCGCGCTGAAGAACTCCACGCTCCCGACCCGCGACGACGCCTACACCGACGAGGTCAAGGCCGACCCGGGCATCGCCGGCTTCCAGACCGTGCTCCCGGCCGCCCAGCCGCGACCCGAGCTGCCCGAGTACTCCTCGCTGTGGGGTCCGATGGACCAGGAGCTGCCGAAGATCGCCTCCGGCGCCGAGACCCTCGACGAGGGCGTCGCCACGCTGGAGACGGCCTTCGCCGACCTGCTGCCCGACTTCTCCAAGTGACACCGTTTCCACTGACACCGTCTAAGTGAGCCGATGACTCTGACAGCACCAGCGCCCGCCGCCGAGACCCCGCGGTCTCGGCGGCGGGCGCCCCGCCCCGTCCAGCGCATGCGCGACTCCTACCGCCGCTACTGGTACGCCTACGCGATGGTCGCGCCCGTCGTGATCG
Source organism: Nocardioides sp. NPDC054178 (assembly GCF_055585005.1). NCBI lineage: Bacteria > Bacillati > Actinomycetota > Actinomycetes > Propionibacteriales > Nocardioidaceae > Nocardioides > Nocardioides sp. NPDC054178. The sequence continues at coordinate 79,126 of NZ_JBVJKY010000003.1, read as the reverse complement.
TCCTCGGCGTGCTGGTCGGCTACCCGCTCCTGCGCGGCTTCTACCTGACCCTGACCGACGCCAACAGCCTCAACTCGGCGCGCACCATCGGCGTCAACACGATCGATGCGACGTACAAGTTCATCGGTCTGGACAACTACGCCGAGATCCTGTGGGGTCCGGCGGCCTACGACCGCTTCTGGTCCCACTTCGTGTGGACCATCGTCTGGACCGTCACCTGCGTCGTCCTGCACTACGCGATCGGCCTCGGCCTGGCGATGCTGCTCAACCAGCGGCTGCGCGGGCGGGTGGCGTACCGGCTGCTGCTGATCCTGCCCTGGGCGGTGCCGACGTTCGTCACCGTCTTCGCCTGGCGGATCATGCTGGCCGACGCGGGCGTCATCAACACGATGCTGGGCACGATCGGTCTCGCCGAGCCGAGGTGGCTCGAGGACCCGACCTGGCAGCGTACGGCCGCGATCATGGTCAACACCTGGTGCGGCGTGCCGTTCATGATGCTCTCCCTGCTCGGCGGGCTGCAGTCGATCGACGAGAACCTCTACGAGGCGGCCGAGATCGACGGCGCCAGCGCCTGGCAGCGGTTCCGCCACGTCACCCTGCCGGGGCTGTCCTCGGTGAGCTCGACCGTCGTCCTGCTCGGTGTGATCTGGACCTTCAACCAGTTCGCGATCATCTTCCTGCTCTTCGGCAACACCGCGCCGGACGCGCAGATCCTGGTCACCTGGGCCTATCGACTCGGGTTCGGGCAGCAGCCTCGTGACTTCGCCATGTCGGCGGCGTACGGCGTGCTCCTGCTCGCGATCCTGATCGTCTTCACGTCCTTCTACTACCGGTGGTTGAAACGCAATGACCAGCTCGCTTAGCACGCTCACGCCCCGAAACCGGCAGCGCCGACGCGGCGAGCTCGGGCCGGTCGCCCGGGTGGGTACGCACGTCACCCTCACGGTGGCGTCCCTGATCGCGCTGTTCCCCATCGTCTGGCTCGTCTACCTGTCCCTGGGCCCGGACAAGGACGACTACCTCCACCCCGGCGGGATCTTCGCGAAGGCGACGTTCGACAACTACTCGTTCGTGCTGACCAACACCGCTTTCTTCAACTGGCTGTGGTCGACGCTGGTGGTCGCCGGGGGCACGACCCTGTTCGGTGTGATGTCGGCGGCGACGACCGGCTACGCGGTCTCCCGGATGCGGTTCCCGGGCCACCGGCCGCTGATGTGGGTGCTGCTGCTGACCCAGGCGTTCCCGATCGCGGTGCTGATCGTGCCGATGTACGAGATCTTCTCCCGGCTCCGCCTGGTCGACTCGCACCTCGGCCTGATCCTGGTCAACTGCACCACGATCGTCCCCTACTGCTCCTGGCTGCTGAAGGGTTACTTCGACACCATCCCGGTCGAGCTCGACGAGGCCGGCATGATCGACGGGCTCACCCCGTTCGGTACGTTCTGGCGGCTCATCCTGCCGCTGGCCCGCCCCGGTCTCGCGGTGGCCGCGTTCTACGCCTTCATCACCGCCTTCGCCGAGGTCGCGTTCGCCTCGACGTTCCTGCTCGACGACTCCAAGTACACCTTCGCGGTCGGGCTGCAGAGCTTCATCAGCGAGCACGACGCGCAGTGGAACCTGATGGCCGCCACCGCCGTCCTCATCGCCATCCCCGTGACCGTCTTCTTCTACCTCGTCCAACGACACGTCGTCACCGGTCTGACCGCCGGCGGCGTCAAGGGCTGAAAGGTTCCTCTCATGAGCACCGAATGGTGGCGCGACGCCGTCATCTACCAGGTCTACCCGCGCAGCTTCGCCGACAGCGACGGCGACGGCACCGGCGACCTTCCCGGGATTCGGTCCCGACTCCCCTACCTCCGCTCGCTGGGCGTGGATGCGGTCTGGCTGAGCCCGTTCTACGCCTCGCCGCAGGCCGACGGCGGCTACGACGTCTCCGACTACCGTGCGGTCGACCCGCGCTACGGGACGCTGGACGACGCTCGCGCGCTGATCTCTGCCGCCCATGAGCTGGGGCTCAAGATCATCGCCGACATCGTCCCCAACCACTCCTCCGACCAGCACGTGTGGTTCCAGCAGGCGCTGGCGGAGGGGCCGGGCTCGCCTATGCGCTCGCGCTACCACTTCCTGCCCGGACGCGGGCCCGACGGCTCGGAGCCACCCAACGACTGGGACTCGATCTTCGGTGGTCCGGCGTGGACCCGGGTGCCGGACGGTGAGTGGTATCTCCACCTCTTCGCCCCCGAGCAGCCCGACTTCAACTGGAACTCCCCCGAGGTGGCCGCGGAGTTCCTGGACATCCTGCGGTTCTGGCTCGACCTCGGCATCGACGGCTTCCGCATCGACGTCGCCCACGGCCTGGTCAAGGCCGAGGGCCTGCCCTCGATCGGCCACGCCGACCAGCTCCACCTGCTCGGCAACGACGTGATGCCCTTCTTCGACCAGGACGGCGTCCACGAGATCTACCGGTCGTGGCGGAAGGTGCTGGCGGACTACCCGGGCCGGATCTTCGTCGCCGAGGCGTGGACGCCGACGGTGGCGCGGTCGGCCAACTACGTACGCCCCGACGAGCTGCACCAGGCCTTCAACTTCGAGTACCTCGACACCGCCTGGGACGCCGGCGCGCTGCGCAAGGTCATCGACAGCTCCCTGGACGCGATGCGTCCGGTCGGCGCTCCGGCGACCTGGGTGCTGTCCAACCACGACGTCACCCGGCACGCCACCCGGTTCGCCAACCCTCCGGGGTCGGGGACCCAGATCCGCACGGCCGGCGACCGCCCGCTGGGGCTGCGCCGGGCGCGCGCGGCGACACTGCTCATGCTCGCGCTCCCGGGTTCGGCCTACCTCTACCAGGGCGAGGAGCTCGGCCTGCCCGACGTCACCGACCTGCCCGACGAGGTCCGCCAGGACCCGTCCTTCCACCGCGCCAACGGCCAGGACGGCTTCCGCGACGGCTGCCGGGTGCCGCTGCCCTGGACCCGGACCGGTTCGTCCTACGGCTTCGGCGACGGCGGCTCCTGGCTGCCGCAGCCGTCGTCCTGGGGCGAGCTGAGCGTCGAGGCCCAGACGGGCGTCGAGGGCTCGACCCTCGAGCTCTACCGCTCGGCGCTGACGATCCGTCGCGAGATCTCCGGCCTCGGCGCCGGCGACGCGGTCACCTGGCACGACGAGGCCCCCGCCGGGGTCCTCTGGTTCGAGCGCTCCGGTTTCGCGTGCACCGTCAACACCACCAAGGACCCCGCACGCATCGCCGCCCCCGGCGACGTACTCCTCTCCAACGAGCCCGTCGCGGTGGCCGACGGAACCGTCGACATCCCCGCCAACACCACCGTCTGGTGGCAGCTCTAACCCTGCCGAGACGTCACCCCCGTCGGCCGAGTTGGCACTGAACTGCCCACTCGGCCGACGTACGTGACGCTTCGGCCGACGGCGCTGACGCCTCGGCCGGCTAGCGGCGGGCGGTGACGTAGCAGGCGACGGCGGTGGCGGCGGCCACGTTGAGGGAGTCGATGCCGGCGGACATCGGGATGATCGCGCGGCGGTCGGAGGCCTGCTGCCAGCGCGGGGAGAGGCCGTGGCCCTCCGAGCCGAGGACGAGGGCGACCTTGTCGACGCCTTCGACGGCCTTCTCGATGTCGACGGCGTCATCGGCCAGGGTCAGGGCGACGGTGGTGAAGCCGGCGGTGGAAAGGGTCGGGAGGGCTTCGTACCAGTCCGGGAGGCGGGTCCACGGCAGCGCGAAGACGGCTCCCATCGCGACCTTGATCGAACGGCGGTAGAGCGGGTCAGCGCAGCGGGGCGCCAGCAGGACGGCGTCGAACCCCAGCGCGGCACCCGACCGGAAGATCGCGCCGACGTTGGTGTGGTCGACGATGTCCTCCAGCACCAGAACCGAGCGCGCCCCCTCCAGCACCGACTCCACCGACGGCAGCGGCCGCCGCTTCAAGGAGGCCAGTGCTCCGCGGTGCACATGGAACCCGGTGACCTCCTCGGCGGCCTTCTCGCTCATCACGTAGCACGGCGCATCCGTCGTGGCGAGCACGTCGTCGAGCCCCTCGAGCCACTTCGGTGCCATCAGGAACGAGCGCGGCTCGAAGCCTCCGGTCACGGCCCGGCGTACGACTTTCTCGCCCTCCGCCAGGAAGAGCCCCTCGGACGACTCCAACGACTTCCTCAGCTCGACGTCGCGCAGGTCGCGGTAGTCGGCGAGCCGTGGGTCGGCGGGGTCGGAGATCTCGATCAGGGTTGCCATGAGGGGTCCAGCGTAGGTCTGGACATGTCTGCCCCACACATCCGTACGTCCCCACCGGTGGGGATCATCCGCCGCCTAGAACGAGTCCGGGTGGGCGACGCGGACGACCTCGCCGACGACGATGATCGCGGGGGGCTGGACGTTCTCGTCGGCCAGGGTCTTCTCGAGGCTCTCGAGGGTCGCCAGGACCGTACGCTCGGTGGGCATCGTGCCGTCGCAGATCACCGCGACGGGGGTGCCGGGGTCGCGCCCACCATCGAGGAGAGCCGTCGCGATCGCGGGGGCGTTCTGGACGGCCATGAGGAGGACCAGGGTGCCACCGAGGCCGGCGACCGCGGACCAGTTGGTGAGCGAGGTGGGGTCGTCCGGCGGGACGTGACCGGAGATGACGGTGAACTCGTGCGCGACGCCGCGGTGGGTCACCGGGATCCCGGCGACACCGGGCACGGTCACCGGCGAGGTCAGGCCGGGGATGACGTGCACCGGCACGCCGGCCTCACGACAGGCCAGCACCTCCTCGAAGCCACGGCCGAAGATGAAGTTGTCGCCGCCCTTGAAGCGCGCGACCGCCTTGCCCGCCTGGGCTGCCTCGACGATGATCCGGTTGATCTCCTCCTGCTGGGCCGAGCGGCCGCGGGGAAGCTTGGCGACGTCGACCAGCTCGACGTCGGCGGGCAGCTCGGAGAGCAGCTCGCGCGGTGCCAGCCGGTCGGCGACCACGATGTCGGCCTCCATCAGGGCCTTGCGGCCGGCGACCGAGATCAGCCCGGGGTCGCCCGGACCGCCACCGATCAGGGTCACCCCGGGCACCCGCTGACGCTCGTGCGGAGCGATGAGGTCACCGGAGCGCAGGCCGTCGAGGATCCGGTCGCGTACGCCCGCGGAGCGCCGCGGGTCACGGTTGGCGAGCACGGCGATCGTCAGGTCGCCGTCCTGCCCGGTCGCCGGGGTCCAGGCGGTGGCCTGCGTGCCGTCGTCGGAGCGTACGCAGAAGATCCGTCGCTCCTCGGCAGCGACCGAGACCTCCTCGTTGACGTCGGCGTTCTGGGTCGCGGCGATGACGTACCAGGCGCCGTCGAGCACGTCGGCCGAGAAGCGGGCCTGGTGCCAGGTGATCTCGCCCGAGCCGAGCAGCCCCTCCAGGGCGGGGGTCAGCGAGGGCGAGACGACCTCGACCTGCGCACCCGCCGCGATCAGCGCCGGCACGCGCCGCTGCGCCACGCGGCCACCACCGACGACGACCACCCGACGACCCTCGAGGATGAGGCCGGCGGGGTAGGGAACGGCATGCTCTGAACTCATGGGTACATCCTCGCCCAACACCCGGAGGCTGCCGGACAACGGGTCGATTCGCGGACTACCTCCGTGGGCTACGTTGGTGGGCATGGCTCTCGATCGTCCGGTGAAGCCGGATCCCTACTCGCTCATGCCCGCCCTCCCCTCCTTCACGCTGACCAGCGCGGATGTCACCGACGGACAGCCGCTGAAGCAGGACCAGGTCTATGCCAGCGGCAACACCTCCCCGCAGCTCAGCTGGAGCGGTGCGCCGGAGGGGACGAAGTCCTACGTCATCACCTGCTTCGACCCCGACGCGCCCACGCCCAGCGGTTTCTGGCACTGGGCCCTGGTCGACGTCCCCGCCGAGGTGACCGATCTCCCGGCCGGTGCCGGGGCCGCGGACGCCGAGCTTCCGGGCAAGGCGTTCCACGTCGCCTCCGACTTCGGCACCAAGGACTTCGGCGGCGCCGCGCCGCCGGCCGGTGACCAGGTCCACCGCTACTACTTCGTGGTCCACGCGGTCGGCGAGGAGACGCTGGGCGTGGACGACGGGGTCACCCCGGCGGTGGTCTCCTTCAACCTGGCCTTCAAGGCGCTGGCCCGCGCCGTGGTGATGGGCACCTACCAGCACTGAGACGTGGGGGTCCCGGGGCGACCCGGGGCCCCACCTCAGCCGGATGCGAGGTGGGTCAGCGGTGTCGGCGTACGACGGTGCTCGACGTCGCTGGACAGCCCGAACGCGAGGAACATCTCGCTCAGACACCGCTCGAACTGTCGGCGGCCGCTGAAGAACCTGCTGATGATCGCGCGGTCGGGAAACCCGGCGTGGATCAGGCCCAGCACCTCGCTCTGGCGCATCGTCAGCCTCGCGATCGCCTCGGGGTCGGCGTCGGGAGACGCCTCGACCATCCGGGAGATGACCTCGGGGTCGACGACGACCTCACCCGAGGCCACCCGGCCGACGACGTCGAGGAAGTGCGGGACGGTGCGTACGCGGGACTTGCGCAGGTAGCCGAGGCCGCCGGTGCCGGTGCTGGCGAAGACGGCGGCCGCGGAGCCCGTCTCGACCGAGTCGGCGAGCACCACGATGCCCATCTCCGGCACCTTCTCGTGGAGCCGGATGGCGGCGCCGACCCCCTCGTCCTCCGGGCCCGTGCCCAGCCGGGCATCGGTCACGACCAACGTGGGCAGGGTGTCGGTCGCGGCCTGGACGAGCGCCTCGGCATCACCGGCGTCGGCGACCACCTGATAGCCACCGCGCGCGAGCAGGTCGGTGAGTCCAGCACGTAGAAGAGGCGACTCGTCGGCAACGACGACGCTCGGCTCATAGCTGGGCACAACGGCTCCGCTCGGTGTTGGGGGTAGCGGTCGAGACGCATTCTGTCGCACTTCACCGCAAACCCCCGGTATCTCGCGCCGTGTTCACGCCGGCGGCCGAGGCGGCCGCCGCCTCGCTCAGAACTCCGGCGGCCCTTCGGAGGCCCGCTTGAGCAGCGTCTCGAAGGACGTCGGGTTGGCGAACTCGTCCTCCACCAGCGTCCGATGCGGCGCCGGGGCGGGCGTGCCGCTGCCCAGAGCCAGCAGGGCGGCCAGCTCCGCGGCGGCACGGTCGACCCGCTTGGGGAGCTCCGGGCCGCCGGCGAAGTCCTCGGTCGCGGCGAAGACCCCGGTCGGGACGACCACGGCGTGCAGGTAGGCGAAGAGCGGTCGCAGCGCGTGCTCGAGCACCAGCGAGTGCCGGGCGGTGCCGGCGGTGGCGGCGATCAGGACCGGCTTCGCGTCCAGGACGCCCTGCTCGAGGACGTCGAAGAACGTCTTGAACAGGCCCGAGTAGGAGGCTGAGAAGACCGGTGTCACCGCGATGACGGCGTCGGCACGGCGTACCTGGTCGATGGCCGTCTGGAGCGCCGGCTTGGCGAACCCGGTGAGCAGGTTGTCGGTCAGCTCGTGCGCCAGGCCGCGCAGCTCGATGTGCTCCACCTGGACCTCCGCGCCCCGGGCCTGCACGGCCCGGGTCGTGGCGTCGCCGAGCATGTCGGCGAGCAGCTTGGTCGAGGACGGGACCGAGAGCCCCGCGGAGACCACGACGATCCGGGTCACAGCTCCCCCTCGAGCACCTTGGCGACCTCGGGGTCGGTCAGGTCGCGGTCGGAGGAGCCGGTGGCGGAGTCGCCCTCGGCGTAGACGGTCGAGTCCTTCGCGCCGCCGGCCTTCTCCACCAGGGAGGCGTGGGTCGGGGCGTCGGGGACACCGGGCCTGCGCAGCTTCTCGAACTCCGCGCGCAGGGTCGGGAGGATCTCGCCGTAGAGGTCGAGCTGCTCCAGGACCGTCTTCAGCGGCAGTCCGGCGTGGTCGAGCAGGAAGAGCTGGCGCTGGTAGTCGCCGACGTACTCGTGGAACGAGAGCGTCCGCTCGATGACCTGCTGCGGCGAGCCGACGGTCAGCGGGGTGGCCTCGGTGAAGTCCTCCAGCGAGGGGCCGTGGCCGTAGACCGGGGCGTTGTCGAAGTAGGGCCGGAACTCGTCGATCGCGTCCTGGGAGTTGGGCCGCATGAAGAACTGTCCGCCCAGCCCGACGATCGCCTGGTCGGCGGTGCCGTGGCCGTAGTGCTCGAAGCGCTGCCGGTAGAGCTGCACCATCTGCTTGGTGTGCGAGGCCGGCCAGAAGATGTGGTTGTGGAAGAAGCCGTCGCCGTAGTACGCCGCCTGCTCGGCGATCTCGGGCGAGCGGATCGAGCCGTGCCAGACGAACGGCGCGACGCCGTCCAGTGGCCGCGGGGTCGAGGTGTAGCCCTGCAGCGGCGTACGGAACCTTCCGGACCAGTCGACCACGTCCTCGCTCCACAGCCGGCGCAGCAGGGCGTAGTTCTCGATCGCCAGGTTGATGCCCTGGCGGATGTCCTTGCCGAACCAGGGGTAGACCGGACCGGTGTTGCCGCGGCCCATCATCAGGTCGACGCGGCCGTCGGTGAGGTGCTGGATCTTGGCGTAGTCCTCCGCGATCAGCACCGGGTCGGTGGTGGTGATCAGGGTGGTGGCGGTGCTCAGGATGATGTTCTCGGTCTTGGCACCGATGTAGGCCAGCGTGGCGGTCGGGTTGGAGGCGATGAACGGCGGGTTGTGGTGCTCACCGGTCGCGAAGACGTCCAGGCCCACCTCCTCGGCGTGCTTGGCGATCTCGACGGTGGCCTTGATCCGCTCGTGCTCCGTCGGGGTCCTGCCGGTCGTCGGATCCATCGTGACGTCACCGACGGTGAAGATGCCGAACTGCATACCCATGGTTCCCTGCCCCTTTCGTGGACTCTCGCCACGATAGTTGAAATCCGAACTACTCGGCAAACAGTTGCTGCATCAACGTTATTCCACGAAACCCCTTGGCGTCCGCAGGCCCTGTTGTGCCAACGTACGTCAGGTGTCCGGGGCGCTGCATTCACTTCTGAGTCTGTATGCCGCGATCGCGACCAGGTCCTTCCGCCGCTACTCCACCTACACCGCGGCCACGCTCGCCGGGATCTTCACCAACTCCGTCTTCGGGATCATCCTCAGCTTCGCCTACCTGGCCCTGTGGGAGCAGAACCCGTCAGCCGGTGGCTACCAGGCCGACCAGGCGGTCACGTACGTCTGGATCGGGCAGGCGCTGCTGATGACGATCGCGCTGTGGAGCGGCGGGTCGACCGACGACCTCGCCGAGCGGATCCGCAACGGCGACATCGCCGTCGACCTCTACCGACCCGTCAGCGTCCTGGGCTGGTATCTCGCCGCCGACCTCGGCCGGGGGCTCTACCACTTCGCGACCCGGGGCGTGGCCCCGACGATCGTGGGTGCCCTGCTCTTCGGGCTGGTGCTGCCCTCCCCCGCCGGGGCCGTGGGGTTCCTGGTCAGCGTGACCTTCGCCGTCGTGGTCAGCTTCGCGGTCCGGTTCCTCTTCGCGGCCAGCGCGTTCTGGCTCCTGGACGCGACCGGGCCGCGGGTGCTGCTGAGCGTGCTGGCCACCTTCCTCAGCGGGCTGACCCTGCCGCTCAACCTCTTCCCCGACGGCCTGCGCCAGGTCGCGCTGGCGCTGCCGTTCGCCTCCTACATCCAGACCCCGGCCGACATCTGGCTGGGCCGCCACACCGGCCTCGACATGCTCGCCGCGATCGGGCTGCAGGTCCTGTGGGCGGTCGTCCTCCTGGGGACCTGCGCGCTCGTGCTGCGCGCCGCGACCCGCAAGGTGGTGGTCCAAGGTGGTTGAATCTCGACAGGCTCGATCACCGGTGACGGAGGCGGTGCGCTCCTACGGGCTCATCGCGGCGCTGTGGATCCGGGCGTCGATGGCCTACCCGGTCTCCTTCTGGACGATGACGGTCGGCGGCGTGCTGATCACCTTCCTCGACTTCGTGGCGATCTGGCTGATGTTCGGCCACCTCGACAGCTACGGCGGCTTCAGCCTGCGCGAGATCGCCCTGCTCTACGGGGTCACCTCGATCGCGTTCCGGGTCGCGGACATGCTGGTCGGGAGCGTGGAGAGGATCGGGCAGAAGGTACGCAGCGGGGATCTCGACGCGATGATGACCAAGCCGGTCCCGGTGCTGGTGCAGCTGTGCGCGGACCGGTTCGAGCTGCGCCGGCTCGGCCAGATCGCCCAGGGCGTCGCGGTCTTCGCGTGGGCCGCGCCGGTCGTGGAGTGGACCCCGCAGCGCCTGCTGGTGCTGGTGGTGGCCCTCGTCTCGGGCGCGGTCATCTACTTCTGCGTGTTCGTGACCTTCTCGACGATCCAGTTCTGGACCACCGACGCCTCCGAGTTCGCCAATGCCTTCACCTACGGCGGCAACACGATCATGCAGTACCCGATGACGATCTTCCCGCGCGAGGTCGTCCGGTCGTTGACCTACCTGCTGCCGCTGGCCTTCGTGAACTGGTATCCCTGCCTGTTCCTGCTCGGCCTGACCGACCCCTTCGGGGCGCCGGACTGGTTCCGCTTCGCCTCACCCCTGGCCGCGCTGGTGCTGGTCGGCGTCACCATGCTGGTGTGGCGCCAGGGGCTTCGCCGTTACCGATCCACCGGGAGCTGATGTGGCACTGATCGAGGTGCGGGACCTCTCCCGCGAGTTCACGATCCGCAAGCGAGTGAGTGCGTTGCGGCGTACGTCGGTGGTGAAGCACGCCGTCCACGACCTCTCCTTCGAGATCGAGGCCGGCGAGATGGTCGGCTACATCGGCCCCAACGGCGCCGGGAAGTCGACCACGATCAAGATGCTCACCGGCATCCTGGTGCCCTCCGGCGGGACGGCGTTCGTCGCCGGCCTGGAACCCTCGCGCCAGCGCCGGGAGCTGGCCCGGCGGATCGGAGTCGTCTTCGGGCAGCGTACGTCGCTGTGGTGGGACCTGCCGCTGCGCGACTCCTTCGAGCTGCTGCGGCGGATCTACCGGATCGGTGACACGACCTTCCGCCGCAACCTCGAGGACCATGTCGTTCTGCTCGATCTCGGCGACCTGATGGACACTCCGGTGCGGCAGCTGAGCCTGGGCCAGCGGATGCGCGGCGACATCGCCGCGGCCCTGCTCCACGACCCCGAGATCCTCTATCTCGACGAGCCGACCATCGGCCTCGACGTCATCTCCAAGGGGCGGCTGCGGGAGTTCCTGCGGGCCCTCAACCACGAGCGCGGCACGACCCTGATGCTCACCACGCACGACCTGCAGGACATCGAGGCGCTGTGCGACCGGGTCATCGTCATCGACCACGGCACCGCCGTCTTCGACGGCCCCCTGCCCTCGCTGCGCCTCGACGGCGACGCCTCCCGCACCCTCGTCGTCGACCTCGTCGACGAGGCTCCGGCGATCGCCGTCGAGGGCGCTCAGGTGGTCAAGGTCGAAGGCCCGCGCCAATGGCTCTCCTTCCCCGCCGGCGCCTCCGCGGCGCCGCTGGTGGCGCAGGTCGCCGCTGCGTACGACGTCGCCGATCTCTCCATCCACGAGCCCGACATCGAGGACGTCATCCGCCGGCTCTACTCGCGCTGAGTCGCACCACAACCCCGCCGAGTCGGCTCGTCATGACGAGCCGACTCGGCGATCTTCTCGGTCAGTTCGCGCCGACTCGGCCGGCTTCTGCGGCGGCGCCCAGGTCGACGAGGGTGTGGCGGAGGCGGTCGAGGAGGGAGTCGACGGACGCTGCGGCCACCGCGGTGTCGGGGTGACGGATCCGGACGGCGAGACCGGTGTGGGTGCGGGAGAACCAGATCTGTACGTCGTCGGCCAGCGTCGAGGCGGAGATGTGCTGGGCGGCGCGGTCGAGATGGGCCGAGCCACCGGGGACGTGGCGGTAGTCGACCCAGGAGACGACGAAGACGTCGCTGCGTGTCTGCACCAGCGGCTCGGTGAGCGAGCCGAGGACCTGGTCGAGCGGCACCGACCCGAGGCGTACGCCATGACGGACCGCGTCGCCGGCCTCGGCCAGACCCAGATCGGTGAGCGAGGCGGGAACGGTGAGCGGGACGGTGGTGGTGTACCAGCCGAGCGAGCGGGTCACCGGTCCCGCGGTGCGGGTGGAGACCGGCGCCATCGTCTCCAGGCGGTCACCGCCGCCGAGGTCGCAGATCGCGGTGGCGAGGGCGGCCAGGACGGCGGCGTACGTCGAGGCGCCGCTGTTGCGGGCCCGCGCACCGATGCGGTCCATCAGGCCGGCGTCGGCCAGCGGGGCCACCGCGGTGGCCTGGGCGGCCCGCTCCCCCGGCTCGAGCCCGAGCGGCAGCGGGAAGGTCGGCAGCCGGTGGCCGCGGCCGCCGAGGAACTCGCCCCAGCCGCGGAGCAGCGGGTCCCCGTCAGCGACGCGGACGGGGCCGTCGGAGCCCTGCGAGACGGCGTCGAGGAACGAGGTCACCGGGGGCAGCGCCGGCTCCTCGCCGCCCTCGGTGAAGGCGGCGTAGAGATGGGCGAGCTCCTCGACCGCGACCGCGACCGAGTGGGCGTCGCAGTGCAGGTGGTCCATGCCGAGGACGATCGTGGAGCGGTCGGGGCGCGAGATCGCGGCCGGCAGGAAGGCCGGGTAGGCGAAGGGCCCGCACCGCTCGTCGAGGGCGTTGTGCAGCGCGGCGCGGGTCTCCTCGACGGTGCTGGTGTGACCGACGGTGGTCACCGACCAGGTCAGCGTGCCGGGATGGTGCCGGCGCGCCTGGAGTCCCTCGGGCCCGGCGAGGACCTCGAGCTGGAGGCTGCCGTGGCGGGCGAGGAAGGCTCGCCAGGTGCGCGAGAGCGCGACCGGCTCGATGGGTCCGTCGACGTCGAAGGCGGCCGCCAGCCAGACGGTCGGCGCTCCGGCCATCGCGCCGGCGAGGTGGTTGCGCTGGTTGAGCGAGAGCTCGGCGGGCGCACCGTGGGCGGGAGCGGAGAGGTCCCAGCGCAGCAGCGTGCCCGGCCGGGGCTCCCACAGGTCAGCGGTCGTGACCAGCATGTCCGGTCCCGATGATCTGGTCGCCCTCGATCGACGCCGTGACCGGGCGCACCGGCAGGCCGAGGTCGGCGAGCACGTCGTGGAGCGCCTCGAAGAAGGTCGCCACCGCCCGTCCGCCCTGCTCGGTGTCGGGGCTCTGGGTGGCCAGCTCGAAGCGGTCGGCGAACCGGTTGACCCACAGGCTCGCGTTGGCGGTGCGTCCCTCGCCGGTGAAGTGCAGCCCGGTGTCGAACGGGGTGGTCCCGGCACCGGGGAACTTGCGGACGTCGAGATAGGAGACCATCTGCGGGCTCGCGAGCTCGGTCGGCGCGAGCACCCCGCCGGCGACCATCGCACCCAGCGCCACGTGGACCGGGGTGCGGGCCAGCTCGCGGGCGGTGCCGAAGGCCTTCTCCGCCGCGAGCACGGTCTCGGCGAAGCTCTCCCCCAGCGGCATCGAGACGGGGGCGAAGTTGCAGAACCAGCCGTGCGACATCGCGGTCTGCTGCGTCCGGGTGCCGAGCACGGTGATCCCCAGGTAGTCCGTGGTGCCGGTCAGGCGCTGCTCGGCGTGGGCCAGGAGCGCGAAGACGCCGCTGGTGAACCGGCCGCCGGCCGTACGGCACAGCGACTCGAGCGCGTCGACCGCCTCGCCCTCCAGAGCGGTCCACCGCCGGATCCGGACCGGCGCCGTCTCTCCCTCGGCCAGCCCCAGCGAGACCGGGAACCGGGGCAGCCGCCCCCTGTGGCGCGAGACGATGTCGGCCCACTCGCGCACCGCCGGTGTCTCCGCGTCGCACCCGGCCGCGAGCTGCTGCTCGGCGGCGGCGTACGCCACGAAGCTGTCGGCCTCGGGCAGGGCCGGCGCCGGGGCGCCCAGGGCCGCGGCGTAGGCGGCGCCGAGCTCGGCCGGGACCGTCAGCTGCGAGGCGCCGTCGGTGAAGGCGTGGTCGCAGCCCCAGAAGTAGGTGAAGCCCTCCTCGCGCACGATCGCGCCGAGGAGGAACGGGGCCCAGGAGTCGGGGCGGCACTGCTCGTCCCACAGGCTGACGAGCAGGTCCTGCCAGCCACCGGACCAGTCGGCGGGCGCCTCGACCTCGACCGCCTCGAAGGCGATCGCGTCCGCAGGCACGAGGTGTCGCACCGGCGCGGCGCCGGAGAGGTCGAACCAGGTGCGCAGCCCCTCGTGCCGGCCGACGAACGAGGTCAGCGCCTCGAGGTAGGCCGCCTCGTCGAAGGCCACGTCGAACTCGCCGCAGGTCCCGGTCCAGGCGCGGTGGACACCGCCGGAGGCGACCTTGGCCCGATAGGCGTCGAGATGGTCGGCCTGCAGGAAGGAGGGCGCTCCGGGAGAGACCGGCGCGGCCGCCGCGGCCGCCCGGCACTCCGCCGTCGGCCGCAGCACGACCACCCGGCCCGGCGCCGGAGCCAGCTCGGCCAGCGCCCCGATCCTCATGCCGTGCCCTCCAGCCCGGCGGTCTCGAGCTGCGTGATCTCCTCCAGGAGCGCGCTCATCCCGCCGATCAGGTCGCGCACGACCCGTTCGGCGGCGACGGTCTCGGGGTAGCGCGTGGAGACGTTGAGACCGTCCCGGTCACGCACGAGCCACAGGTAGACCTCGTCGTCGGCACGGACGGGGGCCCGCAGCGTACGGGCGTCCCACTCGTTCCAGCGCTCGGCCCCGGGGATGAAGCGGGTGTCGACGAAGGTGACCACGAAGTGCGGAGCGTCGTCGACGCCGAGCAGGTCGGCGACCCGCGCGAACGGCTGCGGGACCAGCGGCTTCGTCGCGGCGAGCGCGGTCTGGACGCGCGCGGCGACCTCGGGCAGCGTGGTCGCGCCGGTGATGTCGAGGGTGATCGGGACGAGGCCGACGTACCAGCCGACCGCGGCGGCGTGCTCCGCGGTGTAGCGGGTGTGCATGGGTGCCACGAAACGCATCCGCTCCACCCCGTGCCGGGCCCGCAGGACGTACGCCATCGCGCCCATCATCCCGGCCTGGAAGGAGACGCCGGCGCCCTTGCACAGCTCGCCCAGAGCCCGGGCCTGGCGGGGGTCGCCGAGCCACTGCGACAGGCTGGCCTGCGGCAGCGGCTCCACGCTGCGCGTGGGTGCGTCGGTGATGCCCGCGACCGGGAAGTCGGCGAACCGCAGCGTGCCCTCAGGAGTCGTCAGCCAGTCGCGCCAGACCCGCACCGACTCGCTCTCCAGCGACATCGCCTCGCCGGTCACCCGCTCGGCGGCGGCGTGGTCGATGTGGCTGCCGGTGGTGGCTGTGGCCAGCTCCGCGAACGGCTCACCGGCCAGCGCCCGCTCGTAGAGCGAGGCGATCTCCTCGAACCAGAGCAGCTGGGAGTAGGCGTCCATGACGCCGTGGTCGGCGCCGAAGACCAGGGTGAAGCCGTCGGCGTCGGCCACGGTCGCGAAGACCACGTAGGGCCACGACGACGGGTCGATGTGGTCGGCGAGGAAGTCCGCGAGGCGGCCCCGGGCGTCCTCCCCGTCGAAACGGCCGAGCGCGGTGGTGGTCACCGAGACGTCCTGGGGGGCGACCGCGCGACGCCGGCGGCCGGCCGGGGTCTCCTCGACGGTCCCGCGCAGCGCCTCGTGGCGTCCGATCCAGGCCCGGAGCGCGAGATCGAGCGCCGTCACGTCGAGCCGGCCGCTCAACCGCATGATCGAGCCGATCCAGGACCCTGCCTCGGCGGTGTCGAGGTGCAGCTCGTGGTTGTGGGACAGTCGGCGGTCGTCGTCGGCCCAGGCACCCGGCTCCGCGGCGGGGATCCACGCGGTCACCTCGCCCGGGGGTACGTCGTACGCGGACAGCTCGGTGTACTCCATCGGAGGTGGAGTTCCTCTCTGAGGTGGGGGGCTCATTGCGGCAAAACGACATCTCGGTGACCCGAACGAACCTCAAGAACGCCGTAGCCCGAGAAGGCGACCCGCCTGGGACGACAGCGATGTCGTCCACGTCGCGGCCTATTGTGCACACAGGTCCGCACCCGAATTCGACCGCCCCCGAACGTGGGAATCCCCACACTTCTTTATTGCCCCGGGGGGTTTACATGACGTATCAACTCCGATTGACTCCTCCCCCTGCGCGCGCTGTCGCTGTGACCTCGACTGGCCCTTTGCCCGGTTGCCCGCCCCATCTCGGAGGACTCCCCCATGCCCGCTGCCACCCGTGCACCGATCGACAACTCCGGCCGTCTGCAGTTCGCCGACGACCTCTTCGCCCGCCGCCATCGCGGCCTCGGAAGCCCGATCGCCAACCAGTGGATCTGGCGGCTCAACAGTGCCTACGACGCCGACCGGCTGCGCTACATCGCGGCCGGCCTGGCCGAGGGTGGGCTGTCGCGGAAGCTGCACCGGGCGACGTTCCCCGGAGCCCGCGACCTGTGGACCAACGCCGACCGCGAGCCGTCGATCGAGCTCTACGAGGAGATCCTCCCCGTCACCGAGATCACCGGCTGGCTCCAGGAGCGTCACAGCGACCACCTCGACCCGCACGAGGGCCTGACCTACCGGCTCACCGCGATCAACCTCGACGACGGCACCTCGGTCGTCTCGATGCTGCTCGCCCATGCGGTCGGCGACGGCGGCTCCGTCCTCGATGCCGTCTCTCGCGCCGCCCGCGGCGAGCCGCTGCGGCTGCCGCCCGCCCCTGCCCGGGGATGGCACCGCCTCCGCGCCGAGGCCGCCGACAGCCGCGCGCAGTGGCGCGCCGTCCGCGACTGGACCAAGGCCCGTCGGCAGGCGAAGAAGGACGGCACCGCGGCGCTGGCCACCAGGGCGCCCCGCATCTACCCGGAGGCAACCCCCAACCCGGCGCCGGAGACCTGGCGGATGCCGCGGCTGATCACCGAGTTCGACACCGAGACGATGACGAAGATCGCCGCCGAGCACGGCGGCTCGACCAACGCCTGGTTCATCAACGTGGTCGCCGACCTGCTCGTCCGCATCGACCACGTGCCGGTCGACCGGGGCGACGTCCCGGTCTCCCTGCCGATGAGCGACTTCCAGCCCGGGGACGTACGCTCCAACTCGACCCGCGTGGCCATGGTCGAGGTGCCGCGCGACGTGCTCGACCGACGCGATCTCGCCGCGATCAAGAAGCTCTCCAAGGCGGCCTACATCCGCCTCAGCCAGGCCGGCCCCGGGCTGGTCCCGGTGCCGTTGGCGATGATGCAGATGCTGCCCGACGCGGTGCTCGACAAGCTCCCGCAGCCGCCGGCCGCCGCGTGCATGGCCTCCAACCTGCCTCAGCTGCCCGACGACTACCGCTACGCGATGGGCGAGGACGTACGCCTCGTGGCCGGGCTCGCGGGCTACCAGAACGCGACCGCCCAGGATGCCTACGACGTCGGCGGCGGGATCATCTCCTGGCTGATCCAGTCGGGACCCCGGACGACGCTCAACCTGGTCGCTGCCGAGCCCGACCGCGTGCCCGACGCGGACGTCTTGAGGAACCTGGTCGTCGAGGAGCTCGGCTCGTGGGGTCTGAGCGTCGAGGTGTGGTGACGTGCCCGAGCCCGTGACGCTGCCCTCGCTGCCCTCGCTGCCGCCCGCGAGTCTCGGCGCCCGCCCGGCGCCGTTCGCTCCCGAGCGCACCAACCGGCTGACGTACGACGACGAGGTCTTCCTCCGCTCCGCGACCGTGATCGGCGTCCCGGTCGTGGGCCAGACCGCCTGGCGGTTCCCCACCGAGGTCCCGGTCGAGGCGGTGCAGGACCTGGTCGACGAGCTGGCCGAGGGACCGCTCAACCGCCTCGTCGTACGTCCCACGGTGCTGGGTGCCCGCTCCCGCTGGGTGCCGGCGACGAGCGCCGAGCCGGTCCGCCTGCGCCCCGGCCGGCTCGAGCCGGACCAGGTGGTCGCCTGGCTCGACAGCACCGCCGACGAGGTGCCGTTCGACCCGGTGCGGGGCCCGCTGTGGGCGTTCTTCATGGCCCGCACCACCGACGGCGGCACGGTCGTGGCCTACAACGCCTCGCACGTCGTCGCCGACGGCGGGATGAAGCTCGGCGCCGTGATCGCGGCCGTACGCCGCCTGCCCCTGCCCCGGCTCCCGCTCGAGGAGGCGGAGCCCGTGGTCACCCGGCGCGACGACCGGCACGACGCCCGGACGATGGCGCGCGCCGCCGCCCGCGGCCTCCGGGCGGCCCGGAAGGCCGGGAAGGCCGGGAAGGCCGGGAAGCCGCCGGTGCTGGATGCGCAGTCGTCCGAGCGGCGGCCGGTGCCCGGCGCGCAGCCCGACGACGACGTGGTCCAGGAGGTCGCCTTCGCCGGTGCGGACTGCCCGGTCTCGGAGTGGAACGCGGCGGTCGAACGGGCCGGTGGCACCGCCAACGCGCTCCAGGTCGCGATCTCGGTCGAGGTGCTCCTCGAGGCCGGGATCGTGCGCCCCGGCGAGCCGGTCAAGATGTCGCTGCCCGTCTCGCTGCGCGGCGAGGGCGACCTGCGCGCCAACGCCACCTCAGGGGTCTCGATCGCGGTCGAGACCGAGCTGCGCGACGGCGTCGGCCGGGTCACCGACCTCGCCCACATCCGGGAGCGGTCCAAGCAGGAGTTCTCCGCGCTGTTCAAGGGCACCCGGCCCGACCCGATCGCGCACATCGCGCCGCTGGCGCAGATGATCCCGGACCGCCTCGCGAAGCCGCTGCTCAAGAACGTCGTCACCCCGCTCGGCCTCGCCTCCAACCTGGGCCGCCCGGACCCTGACTTCGTCGCGCCGTTCGGCATGGCCGCCGACTCGATCCTCTTCCGCGGCCTGGCGCTCGGGGCGACCCGCGGCGAGCTGCGACGGATGCGCGGCGGGGTGACCTCGTGGTGGTCCGAGGTCGGCGACACGTGCACCCTCGGCATCCGGGCTCTCGACCCCGACGCGGTCCCCGACTCCGAGCGGCTCAAGGAGATCGTGAGCGACGTCTACGGACGTTGGGGCCTGGTTCCTTCCTTCTGGTGAGAAGATGACATCCATGACGATCGACGTACTCGGTGAGCCCTACACCGTCGAGACCATCGACCTCGCGGACGACTTCGAGGGCACCGTCGTGGCCACGCTGGTGAAGCGCCCGGCAGACGGCGACGCGAAGGGCGCCGTCCTCTACGTCCACGGTTTCTCCGACTACTTCTTCCAGAAGGAGTACGCCGAGTGGTGGACCGCGCGCGGCTACGACTTCTACGGCCTCGACCTGCGCAAGTACGGTCGTTCGCTGCGTGAGCACCAGTCGGGGACGTACGTCGGTGATCTGTCGGAGTACTTCGACGAGATCGACGCCGCCTGGGAGCGGATCACCGAGCGCGACGGCCACTCCAAGGTCATGCTCAGCGCCCACTCCACCGGCGGCCTGACCACCTCGCTGTGGGCCGACGACCGCCAGCCCGACGCGCTCGCGGGGATGGTGCTCAACTCCCCCTGGCTCGACCTGCAGGGCTCGTTCCTGCTGCGTGAGGTCGCCACCCCGGTGGTGCGCCGGATCGGCCACCGCGCCCCGATGCGCGAGCTCGGCCGCGACGTGAGCGGCTTCTACACCATGTCGCTCCACGTCGAGCACGACGGCGAGTGGGAGTTCGACCTCGGCCTCAAGCCGGTCGGCTCCTACCCGATCCGGCTCGGCTGGCTCAAGGCGATCCGCGACGGCCACTCCCGGCTCCACCGCGGCCTGGACGTGAAGGCGCCGGTGCTGGTGCTCTCCTCCGACCGCTCCAGCAAGCCCAGGGCGATGGGCGAGCTCGTCCACTCGACCGACATCGTGCTCGACGTGCGCCAGATCCGCCGCTGGTCGACCGCGATCGGCAGCCACGTCACCTACGTCGCGGTCCCCGGCGCGAAGCACGACGTGATCCTCTCGCGCCCGGAGGTGCGCAAGCAGGCGTACGCCGAGATCGAGCGGTGGCTGGCGGCGTACGGCGTCTGAGCCCACCGGGCCGCGTCAGTCGAGGGTGGTCTTCGGTCCCGTGAACCAGGTCCGGGCCGAGACCGCCCACCAGATCGCGAGGACCACCAGCGAGCCGACGGTGAGGATCGGTGCGTAGTTGACCGACTCCCAGGAGAAGTCGTCGCTGGTGATCCAGCCCGACGGCACGAACGGCAGGATGAAGTAGACCGAGATGACCGCGATCTCGGCGACGGCGACCAGGTTGAGCCACCTGTAGTGCCGGCCGAGGTTCCACTGCCCGGTCTCGAAGGAGTCACCGGCCTTCCAGCGCAGGAAGATCGGGATCGCGAAGGCGAGGTAGAGGCCGATCACCGCGACCGAGGTGATCGCGTAGAAGGCCAGCGGGATGCCACCGACGCCCCACAGGGCGGGGAGGGTGATCACCGCGCCGACGACGGCGACCAGCAGCACCGCGTTGACCGGGACCTTCCGGGTCTCGTCGACCTTCGCCCACAGCGAGGAGCCCGGCACCGCGCCGTCGCGGGAGAAGGCGTACGTCATCCGGGAGGCGCTGGTCAGGCAGGCGGTGGTGCAGAAGAGCTGCCCGGCGGTCGAGATCAGCAGCACCACGAAGTGCCAGGAGGTGGGCAGCGCCTGGCCGAAGATCACGTCGACCGCGCCGCCGCCCTCGCTCACGCCCTCGGGGTCCTGCACGGCGAAGACGAACGCCAGCAGCAGGACGTACCCGCCGACCGCTGAGTAGAAGATCGAGCGCCAGATGCCCTTGGCGGCGCCGTCGGCCGCGCCCTGGGTCTCCTCCGAGAGGTGTGCGGAGGCGTCGAAGCCGGTGATCGTGTACTGCGTCAGCAGGAACCCGAGCGGGAGCACCAGGAACCAGTAGTTCGCGTCGGCGTAGCCGGAGTTGTTGATCCGCTCGGTGAAGACGTAGCCGATGCTCTGGTGGTGGTCCGGGACGAGGATGAGCACCAGGACCACGACCGCGGCGCCGGCGACGTGCCACCATACCGAGATGTTGTTGATGACGGCCAGCAGGTGGCTGGAGAAGATGTTGGCGAGCGCGGCCAGCGCGAGGATGACCAGGAAGATGAGGTAGACGCGGCCCAGCGAGTAGCCCTCCGCCCAGCCCTGGCTCAGCGTCGAGAGCGTCAGGTCGAGGAACGTCGCAGCGCCGTAGGCGACGCTCGCGGTCACCGCGAGCAGCCCGATCAAGTTCAACCACCCGGTGAAGAAGCCCGCCGCCGGTCCGCCGAGCTTGGCCGCCCACCAGTAGATCCCACCCGAGGTCGGGTACGCCGAGACCAGCTCCGACATCGTGAAGCCGATGATCAGGATGAATCCGGCGATGATCGGCCAGCCCCACGAGATGGCCACCGGTCCACCGTTGTTCCATGCCTGGCCGAACGTGGTGAAGCAGCCGGCGAGGATCGAGATGATCGAGAACGAGATGGCGAAGTTCGAGAACCCCGACCAGGTGCGGGCCAGCTCCTGCTTGTAGCCGAGCCTGGCCAGATGTGCTTCGTCGTCGAGCTGGACCGGCTCGACGGTTTCGTGTGCCTCGGGCATGGCACGCCTCCGGATCTCGTGGGGTGGATGATCGTGAGGCTAGGAATCGTCCGTGGCGGCCGTCGTCGCGCCAGGTAACAGCCCTGTGAAAGATCCGTCCTTGAGCGCCACGCCGGTCGCGCCGAGCTCGCGGGCCCCGGCGGCCAGACTGAGGATGGTGCGGGCGGCCGTCGCATGGTCCAGACCGTGCGGCGGCCGGATGTTGGAGACGCAGTTGCGCGCCGAGTCGAGGATCCCGGGCCGCGGGTCCCAGGTGAGGTAGGCGCCCAGCGAGTCGCTGGACGAGAGCCCCGGCCGCTCCCCGATCAGCACCAGGACCAGCCGCGCGCCCAGCGCCCGGCCGATGTGGTCGCCCAGCGCCACCCGGGCCTGGGTGGCGACCACCGGCGCGGCCACGGTCGTCGTGCTGTCGAGGAGCGGGAGCAGGTGCTCCAGGAGCGGGACCGCGTGCTTCGCCACCGCCTCGGCGGAGAGCCCGTCGGCGACGACGAGGGCGAGGTCGGCCCCGCCCGGCCCGAGCTCCAGGTCGGCGCCGGGCACACGGCCGAGGTCCGGCCGGGTCAGGTACGTCGCGCGGTCCGGCGCAGCGGAGGCGACCACCAGCGGCGTACCCAGTCCCAGACCGCCGAGCGCCTCGACCAGCGCGTCGACGTCGAGCGGGAGGTGGACCGCGTCGCGGGCGGCCGCGTGGGCAGCGCCGAAGGCGAGGACCTCGGAGGTCGGGACGGCGTTGCCGGCCCTGCCCAGTCCGACTCGGGCTGGCGTGGCCCGCCGCACCTCCTCCCAGAACTCGCTCATCGGGCCAGCTCCTTGAGCACCGTCGTGGCCGGGTCGACGTCGCGTACGGAACCGTCCGGGCCGAGCAGACCGACCGAGCCCAGCCACTCCTCGAACTCCGGGGCCGGGCGCTTGCCGAGGACCTGGCGGGCGTAGAGGGCGTCGTGGAACGAGGTCGACTGGTAGCCGAGCATCACGTCGTCGGCGCCCGGGACGGCCATCACGTACGTGCAGCCGGCGACCCCGAGCAGGGTGAGCAGGGTGTCCATGTCGTCGGAGTCGGCCTCGGCGTGGTTGGTGTAGCAGACGTCGACGCCCATCGGCACGCCCAGCAGCTTGCCGCAGAAGTGGTCCTCGAGCCCGGCGCGGACGATCTGCTTACCGTCGTAGAGGTACTCGGGACCGATGAAGCCGACCACCGTGTTGACCAGGAACGGCCGGAAGGCCCGGGCCACGCCGTACGCCCGCGCCTCCAGGGTCTGCTGGTCGACCGGCCGCCCACCGGTGCCGAGGTGGGCCTCGGCGGAGAGCGCCGAGCCCTGGCCGGTCTCGAAGTACATGACCTCGTTCCCGACCGTCCCGCGCCCCAGCGACCGGGCTGCCTCGTCGGCCTCCGCGAGCATCGCCAAGGTCACCCCGAACCCCTCGTTGGCGCCCTGGGTGCCGCCGATCGACTGGAACGGCAGGTCGACCGGCAGCCCGGCCTTGATCAGGTCGATCGTCGTGGTGACATGCGTCAGGACGCAGCTCTGCGTGGGGATCTCGTAGCGCAGACGTACGTCGTCGAGGAGACGCAGCAGGTCGGCGACCGTGCGGGGGTTGTCCGAGGCGGGATTGATGCCGATCAGCGCGTCGCCGGAGCCGAGGAGCAGTCCGTCCAGGATGGAAGCCGTGATGGCGGCCGGGTCGTCGGTGGGATGGTTCGGCTGAAGCCGGGTCGCCAGCCGTCCCCGCAGGCCCATCGTCGTACGGAAGCCGGTCACCACCTCGGTCGCCGCGGCCACCGCGATCAGGTCCTGGTTGCGCATGATCTTGGAGACCGCCGCCACCATCTCGGGGGTCAGCCCGGGCGCCACGGCGGTCAGCAGCGCGGTGTCGCGGCGCGCGGCGGCGTCGAGCAGCCATTCCCGGAACGCCCCCACGGTCAGGCCGGCGACCGGAGCGAACGCGTCCTTGTCGTGCGTCTCCAGGATCAGCCGGGTGACGTCGTCGGACTCGGCCGGAACCACCTGCTCCTCGAGAAAGGTGCTCAGCGGCAGGTCGGCGAGCACCATCCGAGCCGCCATCCGCTCGGTGTCGGACCGTGCGGCGCACCCGGCGAGGACGTCGCCGGAGCGCAGCGGCGTGGCCCGCGCCAGCACCTCCACCAGAGCGTCGAACTCGTAGACGTGCCCGTGGAGACTCTGCCGGTATCGCATGGGATCCACGGTAGAGCCGCAATATTTCCACGGTGTGAGGCCAGGCTGCCGCGTCGCCGTGGTGGGTACCCGCCACAGAACGTGGCCGTCGATCCGACGCGCACGTTCTGGACGACGCACGCAACATCCGAGATCCGGCGAGGTGGCTGTGAAACAGGATTCGCGCGAAGACATAGACGGCGCGGCTGAGCACGCCGCTGAGGACACGACGGACCGGTCGGTCGGGACGCTGGAGCTCTTCTTCGACCTGGTCTTCGTCTACGCGATGTCCCAGGTGACGATCCTGATGCTGGACGACATCTCCTGGGCGGGTTTCGGGCACGGGCTCCTGGCGCTCGCCGCGGTGTGGTGGGCATGGGTCTGCTACGCCTGGCTGACCAACGCCTCCGACGACGCCGGGCCCGGGCACCGCCTGCTGATCTTCCTGGCGATGGCGGCGATGCTGGTCGCCGCGGTCGCACTGCCACAGGCGTTCGGTGAGCGGGCGCTGGTGTTCGGGCTGGCCTACCTGGCGGTCCGGCTGATCCACGTGGCGCTGCTGGCTCTGGAGGTGCGGAGCGAGGCGGACGTGGGCGCGGCCGCGTTGCGGCTGGTCCCCACCCTGCTCGCCGGTCCGGCGCTCGTTGTGGTCGCCGCCTTCGTCGACACACCGGTGCGGGAGCTGCTGTGGATCGCGGCCGCCGCGATCGACTTCGCGGGGCCGGTGCTCGTCGGCACCGACGGGTGGGGCGTGGCGCCTGCCTACTTCGTGGAGCGCCACGGGCAGATCATCATCATCGCGCTGGGTGAGGCGATCGTGGAGGTGGGCGCCGGCGCCGAGGCGTCCCTGGGCCGGCTGGACGTGCTGGCCGCGGTCCTCCTCGCCGTGCTGATCGCTGCCGGACTGTGGTGGTCCTACTTCGGCTATCTCCGTGGCGGCGCCGAACGGCGGCTGCGCGCCACCGAGGACCGGGACCTGCGGGCCCGCCTGGCGCGCGACTCCTACAGCTATCTGCACCTGCCGCTCGTGGCCGGCGTCGTCTTCTTCGCGCTCGGGGTGCACGAGGCGGTCGCGGGTGCGGACGAGCCGCTCCCGCCGCTGGCGGCCGTGGCGCTGGCCGGTGGTGTCGCGGTGTTCTTCGTCGGCGACGTCGCCTACCGGTGGCGCGATCACCATCAGCTCGCCGGCGGTCGCCTCCTCGCCGGGCTGGGGGCCGCCGCTCTGATCCCGGTCGCCATGTCGGCGCCGGCGTTGGCTGCGCTCGCCGGGCTCACGGCGGTCTGCCTGCTCCAGATCGGCTGGGAGCTCTGGCGCCGCCCCGCGATCGGACCGGTCGAGAGCGCATGAGGACCTCAGCGCCTGCGGTGTTCTCGCGTCCTAGCCCTGGGTGCCGGCCAGCCTGGCGATGACGCGCTCCAGCCCGGGGTGCGGTGGCTCCCGCCAGACGAGCTCGACGGGGACCTGCAGGGGCGGGTCGAGGGGACGGATCACGGTGCCGGCGACCGCCAGGTGCTCAGCCATGGCCGGTGCGACCGGAGCCACCCCGTCACCGGCGGCGACCGAGTGCAGGATGGCCTCGGGGGCGTTGATGAGATCGGGCTGGGTGACCACCTGGCCCGGTCGGGACATCCCGGCCGGCAGCAGGTGAGCGACGACGTGCTCCCAGAACCCGCGGAAGAGATCGCGAGGAAACATCACGATCGCCTCGGTGGCGAGCTCGGCGACCGCGATCGCGGCGGTGTCGGCGAGTCGGTGCTCGGCAGGCACCGCGAGGTGCATGGGCACCTGACGGAGAACGGTCGAGGACAGGTCCTCCTCCTCCGCCGAGCGGACCCACACCACCGCGGCGTCGACGCTCTCCTCGCGGACGGCACGGATCGCCTCCCTGCCGGTGCTGACCGCGACGACGACCTCCAGGCCGGAGTCCGGCCCGGACAGTTGGCGCAGCGTCTCGTCCAGGACGTACTCCATGGCGGGGACCACGTCCAGGTTGAGGTGCCGGTGCCGACCGTCGGCGCAGCGGACCTCGGAGCGGGCGCGGTCGGCCCGCTCGAGCAGGATGTGGGCATGCTCGAGCAGCACCTCGCCGGCAGGGGTGAGCGAGACGCTGCGCGGGCTGCGCTCGAACAGGGCGACGTGCAGATCCCGTTCCAGCGCCCGGATCTGCTGGGAGAGCGACGGCGCCGCGATGAGCAGCCTGCGGGCGGCCCGTCCGAAGTGCCGCTCCTCGGCCACGGCAACGAAGTACCGGATCTGACGGAGCTCCATGTCCAGCCACGATAGACCCCCGCTCATGGGCCGGAGGGAGAGCGTCTTGGCGACGGAGCATGAGGGTCGCGGGCCCGGGTACCAGGGTCGACGCAGGAGATCAGACCAGCCCGCGGCGTCCTCGAGCCCCGCCGGATCCCGGGTTCCGCCACGCTCGAACAGGAGACATGTCATGAAGGCTGTCGTGTACAACGGACCGCGTGATGTCAGCGTCAAGGACGTCCCGGACGCGAAGATCGAACGTCCCACCGACGTCCTCGTGCGGATCACCGCCGCCAACATCTGCGGCTCCGACCTGCACATGTACGAGGGTCGTACCGACTTCGAGACCGGCCGCTGGTTCGGCCACGAGAACCTGGGCGAGGTCATCGAGGTCGGCGACGGCGTCGACAAGGTGAAGGTCGGCGAGCGGGTGGTCCTTCCGTTCAACATCTCGTGCGGGTTCTGCAAGAACTGCGAGCGCGGGTTCACCAACTACTGCCTCACCACCCAGCCGGACCCGAAGATGGCCGGCGCGGCGTACGGCTTCGCCGACATGGGTCCCTACGGCGGTGGGCAGGCCGAGCTGCTGCGGGTGCCCTACGGCGACCACAACTGCCTGCGGCTGGGCGAGGACTCGGTCGACAAGGAGAACGACTACGTGATGCTCGCCGACATCTTCCCGACCGGTTACCACGCGACGGAGATGGCCGGAGTGATCCCCGGCGACTCCGTGGTGATCTACGGCGCCGGACCCGTCGGGCAGATGGCGGCGCTGTCGGCGACCGTCAAGGGCGCCAGCAAGGTCATGGTCGTCGACCGCCACCCCGACCGGCTTCGGCTGGCCGAGCAGATCGGCGCGATCCCGGTCGACGACTCCCAGGTCGACCCGGTCGAGTTCGTGATGGAGCAGACCATGGGCCTGGGCGCCGACCGCGGCTGTGAGTGCGTGGGCTACCAGGCGCACGACCCCCAGGGCACCGAGAACCCCGCGATGGCCCTGAACAGCCTGGTCAAGTCGGTCCGATTCACCGGCGGGATCGGCTCGGTGGGCGTGTACGTGCCGCAGGACCCCGGCGGCCCCGACGACCTGGCGAAGCAGGGCGAGGTCGCCTTCGACTACGGCCTGCACTGGTTCAAGGGGCAGACCCTGGGCAGCGGGCAGTGCCCGGTCAAGAAGTACAACCGGAGGCTGCGCGACCTCATCGCCGCCGACAAGGTCCAGCCCTCGTGGATCGTCAGCCACAACCTTCCGCTCGACAGGGCCGGCGAGGCCTACCAGCACTTCGACGCCCGCGACGACGGCTGGACCAAGGTCGTCCTGAAGCCCGAGCTCGCCAACGCGTGACCGCTCACGCCGGGTGACCTCCGTCCCCCGGCCCGAACCGAACCGAATCGATCAGGAGGATCTGATGACCCAGCAACTGAACGGCAAGCGCGTGGCGATCCTCGCCGCGGACGGCGTGGAGCGCGTCGAGCTCGAGCAGCCCCGCGAGGCGCTGAACGCCGCCGGTGCCCAGACCACGCTGCTGTCGGTCCACGACCACGAGATCCAGGCCCGTGAGAACGACCTGAACCCGGCGGGCACCTTCCCCGTCGACGGCCTGGTGGCCGACGCCGCCGTGGCCGACTACGACGCGCTGCTGCTCCCCGGCGGCACGGTGAACCCGGACCAGCTGCGGGTCGACCCCGACGCCGTCGCCTTCGTCCGTGACTTCGTGGCGAGCGGAAAGCCCGTGGCCAGCATCTGCCACGGCCCCTGGACGCTGGTCGAGGCCGGCGTGGTCAAGGGTCGAACCCTGACGTCCTTCCCGAGCATCCGCACCGACCTGCGCAACGCCGGTGCAGAGGTCGTGGACAAGGAGGTGGTGGTCGACGGCAACCTGATCACCAGCCGTTCACCCGATGACCTGCCCGCGTTCTGCGACACGATCGTGGCCGAGTTCGGGGCAGAGCGCGCGCTCCGATGACAGGTTCGCCAGAGGTTGCGGTGATCGGGGGCGGGATCGTCGGCCTCTCGACGGCGTACGCACTGCGCGAGCAGGGCGTCGAGGTACGCCTGTACGAGACCGGCCTGCCCGGTCACGGCCAGTCCGCCGGCGAGTCCCGGATCTTCCGGCACGCGCACGACGACCCGCGGCTCGTCGCGTTCGCGCGCGCGAGCCGCGGGGTGTGGGCCGAGTGGGCCGAACGGTTCGACGTCGAGCTGGTCTCCTCGGACGGTGTGGTGGCGATCGGCGAGCCCGCGCTCGAGCGGCTTCGTGTGCTCGAGCGTGTCGGCGGCGTGGCCGCGCGGGCGATCGGTTCGGACGAGCTCGCCGAGCGGATGCCGCTGCTCGCCGGCTACTCCGGACCGGCGGTGCTCGACGAGGCGGGCGGCGCGATCCGTACGCGCGCCGCCGTCAAGGCGCTCGCGGACCAGCTCGGGGACGCCGTGGTGACCGGCGAGGTCGTCTCGATCGAACCCCACGGCAGCGGAGTCGAGGTGCGCAGCGTCACCGACCGCGCGGTCTACTCGAAGGTGATCGTGTGCGCCGGGCGCGAGACCGCCCGCCTGGCGCGGAGCGTCGGCCTCTCCCTGCCCGTCCGGCTCGCCGCGCACGTACGGCTGACCTTCGCCGTGAAGGGCGACGCCCCGGCGCGGGTCGCGTGCCTGCAGGACGGCAGCGGCGACTTCGGTGAGGTCGGCGTCTACGCGACGCCCCTGCCGGGCAACAGCCGCTATGCGGTCGGGCTCAGTGAGACCGTCGGCGTCCGAGACGACGGGACGTTCATCGATCCGGGGGCGGTTCGATCCTTGGACGAACACGCGCGCGAGTACGTGGCACGGGCGCTGCCCGGCCTCGACCCGGAGCCGCAAGACTTCGTCCACTGCTGGGTGACCGACCTGCCGTGGAGCGAGGACGGCGTGGCCGTCTGGGAGGCAGGTCCGATCCTCTTCGTCGCCGGCCACAACCTCTTCAAGCAGGCACCGGCACTGGGTCGTGCCCTCGCCCGGGCCGCGACCGGCGACGGTCTCGCCGCCGACCTCAGGCCCGAGGCGCACCTCGGCGAACCGCAGCAGTAGTCGGCGGTGGCCCTCCCGGCGGAGGATCAACGGGAGAGCCACAATCTGTCCGCCGCGCAAGCGGCGAAGGGGCGGCGGAGCACGCTCACACGAGCAGAACAACACGCGCACCGACCGGACACAGTCCGGCCAGAAGTCACCCTCGGCGGGTCGGCCGGGGTCCCCCGGTGAATCTAAAGCAAAGACGGTGCGCGTTAGGGTGCTGTGGTCCCGAACCCAACCGGAAGGACAACAGTGTGACTTCTGAGAAGAAGACAGACAGTCCGAACCATTCCGACCATCACAACTCCTCCGCCCTCATCAAGTCGCCCACGGGCGAGGTCGTTCCCCACCCTGCGCTGGACCTGCCGATCTCGAGCGAACAGGAACAACGCAAGGGAATCGACTGGGTCGTCTTCGGCATCGCGGCCGCCATCGCCATCGCATTCATGGCGTGGGGTTTCATCAACACCGACGGCATGGGCAAGGTCGCCGGCGACGCGCTCGCCTGGGTGCTGGACAAGGCCGGCTGGTTCTTCGTCCTCACTGCCAGCGGCTTCGTCATCTACATCGTCTGGCTGGCGGTCAGTAAATACGGCAACATCCCCTTGGGTCGTGACGACGAGAAGCCGGAGTTCAACACGGCGTCCTGGATCGCGATGATGTTCAGCGCCGGTATGGGCATCGGTCTGATGTTCTACGGCGTCAGCGAGCCCATCTCGCACTTCGTCACCCCACCCCCAGGCACGGGCGAAGCCGGCAACCCCGAGGCCATCCAGCACGCGATGGCCACCACGATGTTCCACTGGACGCTGCACCCGTGGGCGATCTACGCGGTCGTGGGTCTGGCGATCGGCTACGGCGCCTACCGCAAGGGCCGCGTCAGCCTGATCTCCTCGGCCTTCACGCCGCTGCTCGGCAAGAAGACCGTGGAGGGCCCGACGGGCAAGGCGATCGACATCTTCGCGATCTTCGCGACGCTGTTCGGCTCCGCCACCTCCCTCGGCACCGGCGCGATCCAGATCGAGTCCGGCCTGCAGATCGTCGCCGGGCTCGGCGAGGTCGGCAACAACGTGCTCATCGGGATCATCGCGGTCCTGACGGTCTGCTTCGTGATCTCCGCGGTCTCGGGCGTGGCCAAGGGCATCCAGTGGCTCTCCAACATCAACATGGTGCTGGCGTTCCTGCTGGCGCTGTTCCTGTTCGTGGTCGGCCCGACGGTCTTCATCCTCGACCTGATCCCGACCTCGCTCGGCACCTACATCGGCGACCTCGCCCAGATGTCGGCCCGCACCGGCGTCGGCGGCGAGGAGACCTCCGCGTGGCTCGGCTCCTGGACCGTCTTCTACTGGGCCTGGTGGATCTCGTGGACGCCGTTCGTCGGCATGTTCATCGCGCGGATCTCGCGCGGGCGCACCATCCGGCAGTTCGTGGCTGGCGTGCTCCTGGTGCCCAGCGTCGTCAGCGTGATCTGGTTCTGCATCATGGGTGGCACCGCCATCGACCTGCAGCGTGACGGCACGGTCGACATCGCCGGTCTCGGCGGCGTCGAGTCGCAGCTGTTCACCACCCTCGACCAGTTCCCGCTGGCCACGGTGATGAGCATCCTGGTCATGGTGCTGGTGGCGATCTTCTTCGTCTCGGGCGCCGACGCGGCCTCGATCGTGATGGGCACCCTCTCCGAGCACGGCTCGGAGGAGCCGAGCCGCTCGACGGTCGTGTTCTGGGGTGTCGCGACCGGTGTCGTGGCCATCCTGGGGCTGATCGCCGGTGGCGCGGACGCGCTGTCCGGTCTGCAGACGATCACGATCGTGGCGGCGCTGCCGTTCACGGTGATCATGGTCGGCCTGGCGGTCTCGCTGCAGCGGGACCTGGCCCATGACCCGTTGATCGTGCGTGGTCAGTACGCCGCGGACGCGGTCGAGCAGGCCGTGATCACCGGTGTCACCGAGCACGGCGACGACTTCGCGCTCGCGGTCGTCGAGGACGACCACAGCAACGGCACCACGCCGGCGCCTTCCGTCGCCGTCGCCGCCGACGACAAGGCCTGATCCTCGGGTCCTGAACATGATGGCGGGGTCCTCCGGGACCCCGCCATCAGTCGTCTGTCAGCGGGGTGCCCGAGAAGCTCTCCAGGGTGACGAACTCCTCGACCGGCTGCCGCCGCAGCCTGGTGAGCTGCTTGACGGGCCTGCCCAGCGGGACGACCGCCGCGACGGCGTACCCCTCCGGCGCGCCGAGCAGCTCCAGGAGCGCCGGCTCCTCGGCGATCGCCATCGTGGTGATCACCCCGCCGAAGCCCTCGTTGCGCGCGGCGAGGAGCGTGTTCCACACCAGCGGATAGACCGAGGCGCCGGAGACGACGCCCACCCGGTCAAGCTCGGAGTCGAGGGAGGCGACCGCGCCGAGGTCGACGAGGAAGACGAGCACGACCGGTGCCGTGAGCAGCGGCTCGGTCATGGAGCGCGGCACCCGGGTCTCGGCGATCTGCTCCTCGCTCACCGCCGTCGGGTGCACCGTGTTCCACGGCATCTCCCCCGCCTTGTGCTGCGCGATGTACCTGCGCGCACCCGTCGCGGTCAGCTCGACCAGACGCTCACGGGTCGCCTGGCTGCGTACGACCACGACATGACCGCCCTGTCGGTTGCCGCCGGAGGGCGCGAACCGGGCGTTGTCGAGGATCCTGGCGAGGATCTCATCGGGCAGCGGGTCGTCGGTGAAGTCGCGTACCGCATGGGTGGTCCGCATGGCGTCGTAGAGCTCCATGGGACCATCCCATCAGACTCAGCCCACCAGGAAGGCCACCAGGGCGGTGACGCCGACGACCACGATCACGCCACGGAGCACGTTCGGCGGCAGCCGGCGGCCGATCTTCGCGCCCAGCAGACCACCGATCGTCGCGCCGACGGCGATCAGGGCGGCGATCTTCCAGTCGACGTCGGCCACGAGGGCGAAGATGAGCCCGGAGATGCCGTTGGTGATCGCGACCAGGATGTTCTTGAGGGCGTTGAGCCGCTGCAACGACTCGGCGACGCCGATGCCGATGATCGCGATCATCAATACGCCCTGAGCGGCACCGAAGTAGCCGCCGTAGACGCCGAGCATCGCGATCGCCGGCCAGACCCACCAGCGCTCGCTTCCGTCGTCGGGCACCGCGCCGTGTCGCTCGGCGACCCACCGCGAGATGCGCGGACCGGTGATCACCAGGACGACCCCGAGCCCGATCAGCACCGGGACGATCGCCTCGAAGGCTCCGGCCGGCAGCACCAGCAGCAGGATCCCGCCGACCGCGCCGCCGATGAGCGCCGCGACCCCGAGCCGGAGGATCCGCCCGCGCTGCCCGACGAGCTCGCGACGGTAGCCCCAGGCACCGGCCAGCGAGCCCGGCACCAGGCCGATCGTGTTGGACACGTTGGCGACGACCGGCGGTACGCCGAAGGCCAGCAGCGTCGGGAAGGTGATCAGCGTCCCGGAACCGACGGCGGCATTGATGGTGCCCGCCCCCACCCCGGCGATCAGGATGAGGGCGGACTGAAGAGGATCCACTTAGGCGGTCGGCTCTGCAGGAGGCTTCGGCCGGTTGGGGGCCTCGGCCTCCTTGGCCTCGGCCAGCGCCTGCTCGACGGCCTTGGCCGCGGCGGACTGCTCGAGGTCGAGCTTCGGCTCGGCCGAGCCCATGTCGACGCGCTTGACCGGGCCCTCGACCTCGTCCGGGATGCCCTTGAGGCTGTTCATCGTCGAGCCGAGGCCCTCGAGCGCGGCGCCGATCTCGCTCGGGATGATCCACACCTTGTTGGCGTCGCCCTCGGCGATCTTCGGCATCATCTGCAGGTACTGGTAGGCCAGCAGCGACTGGTCGGGGCGGCCGTCGTGGATCGCCTGGAAGACGGTCTGGATGGCCTGGCCCTCACCCTGGGCACGCAGGATCGCGGCCTCGCGGTCGGCCTGCGCCGCGAGGATCTGCGACTCGCGCTGGCCCTCGGCGTTGAGGATGGCGGACTGCTTGTTTCCCTCGGCGGAGAGGATCGCGGACTGGCGCTGACCCTCGGCGGTGAGGATCGCGGCGCGCTTGTCGCGGTCGGCGCGCATCTGCTTCTCCATGGCGTCCTTGATGGACATGGGCGGGTCGATCGACTTGATCTCGACGCGCTTGACCTTGATGCCCCAGCGGCCGGTGGCCTCGTCGAGGACGATCGAGAGGCCGGAGTTGATCTGTTCGCGGCTGGTCAGCGTCTCCTCCAGGGTCATGCCACCGACGATGTTGCGCAGGGTGGTCATGGTGAGCTGCTCGACGGCCTGGATGTAGTTGGCGATCTCGTAGGTCGCCGCCACCGGGTCGTTGACCTGGAAGTAGATGACCGTGTCGATCGAGACGGTCAGGTTGTCCTCGGTGATCACCGGCTGCGGTGCGAACGCGACGACCTGCTCACGCATGTCGATCATGTAGCGCACCTTGTCGACGAACGGGATCACCGCGTTCAGGCCGGGGTCACGCTTCGACTGGAACTTGCCGAAGCGCTCCACGATGCCGACCCGCGCCTGCGGGATGATCTTGATCGTCTTGGCCAGCGTGGTGATCACCAGCACCGCCAAGATGACCAGAAGGGCCAGGATGATGCCACCCATTGCCAATCAGTCCTTGTCTAGATGTAGTTGCCCGGGAACTACGGAGTCCCGAGCTCCGGAAGAGGATGGACGTACGCCGTCGCTCCTCTGATCTCGAGCACCTCGACCGGCGTGCCGGCCGCGATCACGAGCGTCTCGTCATAGGGCTGAGCGGTCCAGAGCTCGCCCTCGAGCTTGAGCTGCCCAGGCTTGTGGGCGCTGATCTCGACGGTCGAGACGGCCTGGACGCCGATCAGCTTCTGCGCGCCGATCTGGATCTCCGGACCGTTGTGGAGCCGCCTGGCCAGCCCCGGACGTACGACCGCGAGCATGGAGACCGAGACCGCCAGCGCGACGATCGCCTGGATCACGAAGCTGTCGGTGAACGCGCCGGTCAACGCACCCGCGAAGGCACCGGTGGCGAGCATCAGCAGGATCAGGTCGAGGCTGAAGAGCTCTCCGACGACGAGCAGCGCTCCCAGTGCCGTCCAGAGGGCCCAGTCCCACTCCTGCCAGTCCATGGGCGTCACCCTATCCAGACGGGCCACACGTTGTGGGGAGGTTTCGGTACCGACTTCTTAACGTTGCGCTACCGCGTGTGGCGGGCGCGGCGCCTGGCCCAGTAACGGCCATCGCTCGCCTCGAGCTCGAGCGGCATGCCGAAGGTCTTGGAGAGGTTCGTCGCGGTCAGCGTGTCATCGATGAGCCCCTGGGCGGTGATCCGGCCCGAGCGCATCATCAGGACGTGGCTGAAGCCCGGCGGGATCTCCTCCACGTGGTGGGAGACGAGCACCGTGGCCGGGCTGTCGGGGTCGTAGGCGAGCGTCGAGAGCGTGGAGACGAGGTCCTCGCGACCGCCCAGGTCGAGCCCGGCGGCGGGCTCGTCGAGGAGCAGCATCTCGGGGTCGACCATCAGCGCACGCGCCAGCTGGACGCGCTTGCGCTCGCCCTCGGACAGGGTGCCGAAGCTCCGCTCGCCGAGGTGCTTGATGCCGACCTCGATCAGCAGCTCCTGGGCACGGTCGTGGTCGAGGTCGTCGTAGCGCTCACGCCAGCGTCCGACCACGCCGTAGGAGGCGCTCACCACGACATCGCGGACGAGCTCGTGGCGCGGGATCCGGTCGGCGAGCGCGGCGGAGGTGAGGCCGATCCGCGGGCGCAGCTCGAAGACGTCGACGCGGCCGATCTGCTCGCCGAGGATCTTCACGACGCCCGAGGTCGGGTGGAGCTGGGCCGCGGCGGCCTGGAGCAGCGTGGTCTTGCCGGCGCCGTTGTGGCCCAGGACGACCCAGCGTTCGTCCTCCTCGACCACCCAGCTCACAGAGTCGAGAAGGGCGTTGCCCCCGCGGCGTACGGTGACGTCGGTGAACTCCAGCACGGCTGCCATGGCGGCAAATCTATCGGCAGGGGTCGGCGGGCTCGGGGATAGGGTGGGCGGCTGTGAGTGTCGAGGATGCTGAGCTGGAGACAGGGCCTGTCGAGACCACCCCCGAGGCGCTGCGCCTGGCCTGGTGGGTGACCGCGTGGCTGCGCGGTGAGGCGGTCACCGACCTGGTGCTCGACGCGGTGATCGGGCCCGACGCGACCCACACCGTCAGCGGCCTCGCCGCGCTCGGGCTCGGTGGCGCCGAGGGGGTCGCGGACACCCTGGTGAGCGGGATGGGGCGGTTGCGTACGGAGGGGGCGAGCGCCGTCGGGGTGGCTTTCCCGGCCGAGGGCGACCCGGTCGGGCTGGGCGGGCCCAGAGCCTTCAACGTGGCCGCGATGGAGGCCGGCGAGGCGGTGGTGTGCGATGGCGGGATCGGGCTCGTACCGGTCCGTGTCGGCGCGGTCATCGAGTGGCAGGCGTACGCCGCCCAGCGCCGGCAGCTCCCCGACGTCGGTGAGGCCGACCGGTCCCTCCGGCTCGCCCTGAGCGAGTCAGCGACCGCGCTCGCCGAGCTCGACGTCGCCCGGTGGCGGCCGGAGGTCGCCGACCGGCTGATGAACCTGCGCCACCGGCCCACGCTGGCCGGGGCCCCCGGGGTGCCGGCGCGGTGCGTGGAGCTCGCT
This sequence comes from Nocardioides sp. NPDC054178, assembly GCF_055585005.1. Taxonomy (NCBI): domain Bacteria; kingdom Bacillati; phylum Actinomycetota; class Actinomycetes; order Propionibacteriales; family Nocardioidaceae; genus Nocardioides; species Nocardioides sp. NPDC054178. The sequence continues at coordinate 43,599 of NZ_JBVJKY010000003.1, read as the reverse complement.
GCCCGTGGCGTACAGGCCCGGGAGATCGTCGCGGTGGCGCTGGAGGACGAGGGCGGCGCCGTCTCCGCCTCGGAGATGTTGCGGCGGCGGGAGGCACTGGTCGGCCTCGACCGCGCCGCCCGGCGGGCGCTCACCGCGGCGGGATCGCCCGAGGTGTGGCCGCCGAACTGAGACGCGGGCGCCGGCTCCACTATCCTGTGCAGCGATGACCGAGGAATTCGACGCGCTCGAGCGCCGTCCCGACACACTGCTGATCACCCTCGCCGGAAACGACCGGCCCGGGCTGACCTCGGCCACCTTGGCGACGCTCGCGCTGGCGGGGGTCGACGTGGTCGACCTGGAGCAGATCGTGCTGCGGGCGCGGCTCGTGCTCGGGCTCCTGGTGACCGCCCCGGCCGACGCCGCGAGCACCGACGCACTCAAGCACGCGATCGAGGAGACCGCCCACGCGCTCGACATGACCGTCGAGATCGAGGAAGGTGTCGGCGACACTCCTCGGGAGCCCGCCGACCGCGCCCGGGTGACGGTGCTGGGCCTGCCGCTGAAGGCGGCCGCGCTCGCTTCGGTGACCCGCACGATCGCCTCGGCCGGCGGCAACATCGACCGGATCATCCGGCTGGCCCGCTACCCGGTCACCGCCTTCGACCTGCACGTCTCCGGGGCCGCTCCCGACGAGCTGCGCGTGAGGCTGGCCGCCGAGGCCGCCGCCCAGGGCGTCGACATCGCGGTTCAGCCCGCCAACCTGGTCCGCCGCGGCATGCGGCTGATCGTGATGGACGTCGACTCGACGCTCATCGACGGCGAGGTGATCGAGATGATCGCCGCCCACGCGGGCTACGAGAAGGAGGTCGCCTCGGTCACCGAGGCGGCCATGCGCGGCGAGCTCGACTTCGAGGAGTCGCTCCGCGGTCGGGTGAAATACCTCAAGGGTGTGCCCGCCACCGCGCTGGACGAGGTCTATGCCGGGCTCCAGCTGAACCCCGGCGCGCGGACGATGGTCCGCACCCTGCGTCGTCTCGGCTACCGCTTCGCGATCGTCTCGGGTGGGTTCTCCCAGATCACCGACCGGCTCGCGGCCGACCTCGGCATCCACTACGCCCGAGCCAACGAGCTCGAGATCGTCGACGGCGTACTGACCGGTGAGGTCGTCGGCGAGGTCGTCGACCGGGCCGGAAAGGCCCGCGCGCTTCGCGAGTTCGCCGCCGAGATCGGCATCCCCGAGGCCGCCACCGTCGCCATCGGCGACGGCGCCAACGACCTCGACATGCTCGCCGCCGCAGGCCTCGGGATCGCCTACAACGCCAAGCCCGCCGTCCGCTCGGCCGCCGGGACCGCCATCAACGTCCCCTACCTCGACACGATCATGTACCTCCTCGGGATCTCCCGCGAGGAGATCGAGGCCGCCGACGCCGAAGCCGGCATCGTCACCCCCGCCCCTCCGCTCATCTGAGAACCTGCCGATCCGTCGCCCACGTCGGGCGAGGCGTCGGGTAGGTCGGGCGAGACGTCAGGTACGTCGGGCGATACGTCAGGTACGTCCGGCGAGACGTCAGGTACGTCCGACGAGACGTCAGGTACGTCCGACGAGACGTCAGGTACGTCCGGCGAGACGTCAGGTACGTCCGGCGAGACGTCAGGTACGTCGGTCGAAACGTCAGGTACGTCGGTCGAAACGTCAGGTACGTCGGGCGAAACGTCAGGTACGTCGGGCGAAACGTCACTGATGTCCGGCGAGGTGTCGCTGAGGTTCCGCGAGGCGTCGCTTACGTCGGGCGAAGCGTCACCTCCGTCGGCCGAGTGACAGCCGATTGACGTCTCGGCCGACGCGAGTGACTTCTCGGCCTAGTCGGCAACTCGTGCTCAGGCTTCCGCATCGCCGGCCCGCCGAGAGGTCACTACCGCCGGCCGAGTTGGCAGCCGAGCGACCTCTCGAGCAACGTACGTGACGTCTCAGCCGACGCCGCTGACGCCTCGATCGACGTACGCGACTGTTCGCCCGACGGGACTGACGCCTCGCCCGACCTACGCGACGCCTCGACGGACGCAACTGACGCTTCGGCCGACGCCCCTGACGTCTCGACCGACGTACACGACGTCTCGACCGACGTACCCGACGCCTCGCCCGACGTACCCGACGCCTCGACCGACGCCGCTGACGCCTCAGCCGACCTACCCGACGCCTCGGCCGACGCGGGGGACGTCTCGACGGTCAGGCGCGGGCGACGTGGAAGGCGGTGACGGAGGCCTCGGCCTCGTCGAGCTCGGACCAGTCGCCGTCGTAGGTGAGCACGGCGACGGCGGCGGTGGGGAAGCCCAGGGCGAGCTGGTTGCCGGCCTCGTCGTCGCCCTCCGCGTCGTCGAGGAGCTGCACCAGCGAGAACACGGTGGGGTTGTGGCCGATCACCACGACCGTGGAGTGGCCCTCATCGACCGCGCGGATCAGGTCGAGGGCGGTGGAGGTGCCGGCGGCGTACAGACCCTGGTCGTACTCCGCCAGCGTCAGGTCCCACGACGCCCCTACCGCGACGTCCTCCCAGGTCTGGGTGGCGCGGTCGGCGGCCGAGACCAGCGCGTAGTCCGGGACCACGCCCTGCTCGGCCAACCACTCCCCCGCGGCCACCGCGTCAGCATGGCCGCGCTCGGTCAGCTGACGCTCGTAGTCGGTGGGTGCCGACGACTCGGCCTTGGCGTGCCGCATGATGACAAGGGTCCGCATGCGGCAACCCTATGACCTCACGCACCCAGCGCGTGATAGCCCCCGTCGACGTGGACGATCTCGCCGGTGGTCGCCGGGAAGAAGTCCGAGATCAGCGCGCAGACGGCCTTCGCGGTGGGTCCCTGGTCGGTGTTGTCCCAGCCGAGCGGAGCCCGGCTGCCCCAGCCCTCGTCGAGCTCCTCGAAGCCCGGGATCGCCTTCGCGGCGAGCGTCTTGAGCGGACCCGCGGAGACGAGGTTGCAGCGGATCCCGTCAGGACCGAGGTCGCGGGCGAGGTAGCGCGAGGTCGACTCGAGGGCTGCCTTGGCGACACCCATCCAGTCGTACGCCGGCCAGGCGATCGTCGCGTCGAAGGTCAGGCCCACGATCGAGGAGCCGGGAGCCAGGAGCGGCCGGGTCGCCATCGCGAGCGACTTCAGCGAGTAGGCGCTGACCTGGACCGCCTGGGAGACGTCGTCCCAGGGGCCGTCGAGGAACTTGCCACCGAGGAGCGTCTCGGGGTTGCCGTACGCGATCGAGTGCACGACCCCGTCGAGCCGCTCGACACCCTCGGCCCGGAGCGCGTCGGCGAGGCCGTCGAGGTGCTCCTGGTTGGTCACGTCGAGGTCGAGCACCGGCGGCTCCTCGGGGAGCCGCTTCGCGATCCGCTTGGTGATCGACAGTGCGCGCCCGAAGTTGGAGATCAGGACGCGGGCGCCCTGCTCCTGGGCCACCTTGGCCACCGCGAAGCCGATCGAGGAGTCCATCGTGACTCCCGCGACGAGAACAGTCTTGCCGTCCAACAAACCCATGATCAGTGCCCCATTCCAAGTCCGCCGTCGACCGGGATGACGGCCCCGGTCACATAACCCGCATCTGCCAACCACGTCACGGCCGAGGCCACCTCGTCCGGTGACGCGTAGCGCCCCAACGGCACCCGCTCCGTGATCGCCTTCTGCTGCTCATCGGTGAGCACAGCGGTCATCTCGGTCTCCACGAACCCCGGAGCGACCACGTTGGCGGTGATCCCCCGCGAGCCCAGCTCGCGCGCGAGCGAGCGAGCCATCCCGACCAGCCCGGCCTTGGACGCCGCGTAGTTGACCTGGCCCGGGTTGCCCATCAGGCCCACGACCGAGGAGATGAAGATGATCCGCCCACGGCGCAGCCGCAGCATCCCCTTCGAGGCGCGCTTGGCGAGCCGGAAGGACGCGGTCAGGTTGGTGTCGATCACGGAGGCGAAGTCGTCCTCCGACATCCGGAGCACGAGGGTGTCCTTCGTGATCCCGGCATTGGCGACGAGGACCTCGACGGGTCCGTGGGCGGCCTCCGCGGCGGCGTACGCCTCCTCGACGGCGGCCGGGTCGGTGATGTCGCACACCAGGTCCAGAGCCCCCTCCGGGGCCCCGCCCTTGCGGGAAGTCACGGCGACCTTGTCACCGTTGGCCACGAAGGCTTCCGCGATCGCCCGGCCGATGCCTCGGCTGCCGCCGGTGACGAGCACCGAGCGGGGTGCCCGCGATGGACTCTGCGTTGTGGGGTCTTCACTGTCAGTCACAGGCGCGACGGTAGCGATTACTTCGGCGTACGACCAATGCCTTGGATTTGCTTGTGAGAACCCTCCAAAGCCCCTCGGAGCGCCCCTGTTGGGACCACACCATTGACCGGGTGCCATCGACCACGACCTAGACTGGCAGTATGTCCAAGGCGCAACCGATCAGGATCACGACGGCGGGGCGCAGCCGCGCCGAGGACATCGCGATCCGTCAGAAGCGCTACGCCATCTCGATGTCGATCCGCTCGCTGTGCTTCATCGGTGCCGTGATCGCCGGTCTGGCCGGCATCGGCTGGCTGTGGCCGATCCTGATCGCAGCAGCCCTGATCCTGCCCTACGTCGCGGTCGTGATGGCCAACGCGACCAACACCAAGAGCGACGAGATGAACCTGATCGACTCCCCCTACGGCCCGCGCCAGCTCGAGAGCGGACGTGAGCAGCAGCTCCATGAGAAGGGCGAGCTCTGATGGGCGCGCTCGACTCGGACCTGTGCTCGGCCAAGGGCTGCCAGGACTCCGGTTCGTGGGAGCTGCAGTGGAACAATCCGAAGATCCACACCGCCGATCGGCGTAAGATCTGGCTCGCGTGCGAGGCGCACAAGCAGTCGCTCAGCGACTTCCTGGGCGCGCGCGGTTTCCTCAAGGACGTCGTCCCTCACTAGCTGTTCACCCGGAGGCCGTGCGATGAACCCGATCCCCGTGCTCCTCGACTGCGACCCCGGCCACGACGACGCCATCGCGATCCTGCTGGCCCTGGGCAGCCCGCGCATCGACCTGCTCGCCATCACCACCACGTTCGGAAACTGCCCGGTGGAGAAGGCGACCTACAACGCCCAGCGGATCCTCGCGCTGGCGCGGCGGCCCGATGTCCCGGTCGCCGCGGGAGCCGCCGGGCCGCTGGCCGGCGAGGCGCACATCGGCGACTTCATCCACGGCGCCACCGGGATCGACGGGCCCGACCTCCCCGAGCCGCTCGCGGCACCGGTCTCGGCGGGGGCGGTCGAGTTCCTGCGTACGTCGCTCCTGGACGCCCCCGACCCCGTCACCGTCGTCGCCACCGGACCGATCACCAACGTCGCACTGCTGCTGCGCGACCATCCCGAGGTCGGTCCGAAGATCGCCGAGATCGTCTTCATGGGCGGCTCGATCGAGCGTGGCAACACCACGCCGGCCGCGGAGTTCAACGCCTACGCCGATCCGGAGGCGCTCGACCTCGTCCTCGGCAGCGGCCTCCCGATCCGGATGGTCGGGCTCAACCTCTCCCACCAGGCCCTGGCCACTCCCGACGTCGTCGCGCGGATGCGGGCGATGGATCATCCGGTCGGCCGGGCGTGCGCCGACCTGATGGGCTTCTTCGGCGGCACCTACTCCGACGTCTTCGACTTCGCCGCTCCCCCGGTCCACGACCCGTGCACCATCGCGGCCCTCATCGACCCCGGACTGATCACCTGGCACAAGTCGTTCGTGGCCGCCGAGACCGAGGGCCGCTGGACCCGCGGCGCCACGGTCGTCGACCTGCATGGCCGCCTCGAGGAGCCACCCAACGCCCAGGTCGCGATCACCCTCGACGTCGAGGCCTACTGGGACCTCGTCCTCGACGCTCTCGACCGCGTCGGCTCCTGACCCTGCCGAGGCGTCAGGTACGTCGGCCGAGGCGTCACTCCGGACGGCCGAGAGGGCATCCCGGTGACGCCTCGACCGACGCAGGTGACGCTTCGGCCGACGCGGGTGACGCCTCGGCCGGTCAGCCGCCGATGGCGGACATCGGACGGTCGGGCTGGAGGAAGCCGAGGTCGTCGATGCCGTGACCGGCGCGCTTGCCGGCCATGGCGGTGACCCAGCGCGCGGCGAGATCGGCGTCGGAGGCGCCGGCACGAAGTGGCGTACGCAGATCCGACTCGGAGCGCGCGAACAGGCAGTCGCGCACCTGCCCGTCGGCGGTGAGGCGCACCCGGTCGCAGTCGCCGCAGAAGGGCCGCGTGACGGAGGCGATGATGCCGACCTTGGCCGGACCGCCGTCGACGTGGAAGAGCTCGGCAGGGGCGCTGCCGCGGGGCTCTTCGGCAGGCGTCAGGTCGAAGGCCGCCGAGAGCGCCGCGAGGGTCTCGTCGGCGGTCACCATCTTCTCGCGCGACCAGCCGTGCTGGGCGTCGAGAGGCATCTGCTCGATGAACCGCAGCTCGTAGCCGCGCTCCACCGACCAGCCGAGCAGCTCGGCGGCCTGGTCGTCGTTGACCCCGCGCAGCAGGACGGCGTTGATCTTGATCGGGCCCAGACCGGCGTCGGCCGCGGCCTCCAGCCCGGCGACCACGTCGGCCAGCCGGTCGCGGCGGGTGATCTGCGCGAAGGTCTCGGGCCGGATGGAGTCCAGCGAGACGTTGACCCGGTCGAGGCCGGCCTCGGCGAGGGCGCCGGCCGTCTTGGCCAGCCCCAGCGCGTTCGTGGTGATCGAGAGCTCTGCCTCGGGAGCGACCTCGCGGGTGCGCGCGACGATCGGGACCAGCCCGCGCCGCACCAGCGGCTCCCCACCGGTGAACCGCACCTCGCGGACCCCGAGCTGCCCGGTGGCGACGCCGATCAGCCGCACCACCTCGTCGTCGCTGAGCACCTCGTCGCCGGGCAGCCAGTCGAGCCCTTCGGCCGGCATGCAGTAGGTGCACCGCAGGTTGCAACGATCGGTCAGAGAGACCCGCAGATCGGTCGCGACCCGGCCGAACCGGTCGACGAGCCTCTGCTCGGTCTGATCTGTCGGGGAGGTCGTCATCACACCAGTCTAGGCAGGCGCGACCCGGATCGTGAGTGAGGACCGCATGCCAGTTAGTCTCATACGGTGAGTTCGTTCCGTTTCCTGCTCAGCCGTCGCTGGGCCGGTTTCACGGTGTTCGTGCTGGTCCTGGCCTACGGGACCTGGTGGCTGGGCGAGTGGCAGTTCGACCGGCTCGCGGACCGCAAGGCCAGCAACCAGATCGTCCGTACCAATGAGCACGCCGACCCCGTGCCCGTCACCGATGTGCTGGCCTCCGGCACGAAGGTCGCCGAGGACGACGAGTGGCGGCGGGTGACCGCGACCGGGACGTACGCGGTCGACGACACGATCATCTGGCGCTACCGCACCCCCGACGACGCGAAGGGTGTCGACGTCGTCGTCCCGTTGGTGCTCGCCGACGGGAGCGCGGTGCTCGTCGACCGCGGCTGGCTGCAGACCGAGTCTCAGGACGAGTTCGAGGATCTCCCGGCGCCGCCGTCGGGTGAGGTCACGATCACGGGCTGGGTCCGCGCCGACGGCACCGGCGACTCCACCGACGTCGCCCAGGTCGACGGCTACCACGCCACCCGCGCGCTCTCCTCGACCCAGGTCGCCAAGGTGGTCGACGAGCCGCTGCTGACCGGCTGGCTGCACCTCGACACCGAGTCCCCCGAGCCCGCCACCCAGCTGCGCCCGGCCGACCTGCCCGAGCTCGACAACGGCCCCCACTTCTTCTACGGGCTGCAGTGGTGGTTCTTCGGCATCCTCGCCATCGCCGGGTTCTTCTACCTGATGTACGACGAGCGGCGTACGCAGAGCCGGGACGAGCCTGCACAAGACGATGACGCCCCGGCCGATGACGAGAGGACCGACGAGCGCGCCCGCAAGAAGGCCGCGAAGCTCGCCCAGAAGCAGGCCGTGAAGGCGGCCTACCAGGCGGCGTACGAGAAGGAGCGCAGCGGGAAGAGCTGACCGCCTAACGGCGGAACTGCGTCTCGTAGAGCTCCGCGTAGAGCCCGCCGGCAGCGAGCAGCGACTCGTGGGTGCCCGACTCGACGACCCGTCCGGCCTCGACGACCAGGATGCGGTCGGCGGCGCGGATGGTGGAGAGCCGGTGGGCGATGACGATGGAGGTACGTCCCTCCAGGGCGGCGTCCAGAGCGGTCTGCACCGCCGCCTCGGACTCGGAGTCGAGGTGGGCGGTGGCCTCGTCGAGCACCACGATGTGGGGCGCCTTCAGCAGCAGCCGGGCGATCGCGAGCCGCTGGCGCTCACCGCCGGAGAGGCGGTAGCCGCGGTCACCGACGACGGTGTCGAGACCGTCCGGGAGGCCCTTGATGACGCCGGCGACCTGGGCTGCCTCCAGGGCGGCCCAGATCTCCTCGTCGGACGCGCCCGGGCGGGCGTAGAGCAGGTTGCCGCGCACCGTGTCGTGGAACATGTGGGCGTCCTGGGTCACGTAGCCGACCGCGGCCTCGAGCGACTCCAGGGTCACCTCACGCACGTCGAGGCCGCCGACCTCGACCGACCCGGAGCGTACGTCGTAGAGCCGTGCGATCAGGTGGGTGATCGTCGACTTCCCGGCACCGGAGGGTCCGACCAGGGCGACCATCTCCCCCGGCTCGGCCGCGAAGTCGATGTCGGACAGCACCTCGCGCACCTCCCGGCTCTCCGGGCGCGCGATCGCCTCCAGGGAGGCGAGCGAGACCTCGTCGGCACGCGGGTAGGTGAAGGCGACGTGGCGGAACCGCACCGACGCCGCGTCGCGCGGCACCTCGACCGCGTCCGGCTTCTCCTCGATCAGCGACGGCAGGTCGAGGACCTCGAAGACGCGGTCGAAGCTGACCAGCGCGGTCATCACGTCGATGCGTACGTTGGAGAGCGCCTGCAGCGGCCCCAGCAGCCTCACCAGCAGCAGACCGAGCGCGGTCAGGGTGCCGAGCGTGACGTCGCCCTGGATCACCATCCAGCCGCCGACGCCGTAGACCAGCGCGGTCGCCAGCGCCGGCACCACCTGCATCGTCGCCCCGAACAGGCGGGTCAGCAGCGCGATCCGGATCCCCAGGCGGCGTACGACGTCCGCACGCCGGGCGAAGGCGGCATCCTCCTCCTCGCGGCGGCCGAAGAGCTTGAGCAGGAGCGCCCCGCCGACGTTGAACCGCTCGGTCATCGTGGTCGCCAGCGCCGCGTTGCCGTCCATCTGCTCGCGGGTCAGGCCGGCCAGGCGGCGACCGACCCAGCGCGAGGTGAGGAACAGGATCGGGAACAGCGCGACGCACATCAGCGTCACCTGCCACGACAGCACCAGCATCGCCGCGCCGACCACGACCAGGGAGATCAGGTTGGAGACGCTGTTGGACAGGGTCGAGGTGAAGGCCCGCTGCGCGCCGAGCACGTCGGTGTTCAGGCGGCTGACCAGCGCACCGGTCTGCGCCCGGGTGAAGAACGCCAGCGACTGCCGTTGGACGTGGCCGAAGACCTGGGTGCGCAGGTCGAAGATGAGTCCCTCGCCGATGCGGGTCGAGAGCCAGCCCGAGACGATCCCGAACCCCATGTCGACCACGGCCACCAACGCCATCGCCAGCGCCAGCCAGACCACCAGCGAGACGTTCTGCTCGAGCACACCGTCGTCGATGAGCCGCTGGGTCAGCAGCGGGGTCACCACGACGAGCGCGGCGTCGAAGACCGTGAACACCAGGAACGCGCTGATCAGGGTCCGGTGGGGCCTGGCGTAGGAGATGACGCGCTTCAGGGTGCCCTTCGGCAGTCCGCGCTGGAGGACCGTCCGGTCGGCACGCAGGTTGCGCATGATTCCGCCGCCGCCCATCGCCCCGCCGCTCGCACCGAAGCCTGGACCCATTTGTGACACTCCGACACCTTAGTCGCCCGGTCGCGTCCGGCCTCACCGGGACGCTTCGTCGAAATATGGTCAAAATCACCTCGAGTAGGTGACCAAGCGCTCTGTTGGTGGTATGAAGTGGAGCGCGTGTGTGCGCCGGTCTCCGGGGGCTGGATCAGGATTCATCCAGACTGCCCTGAACCCGCGGGTCCATGCCCTGACTGCTCACCCCCACCCCAGGTGCCCCGACATGACCCGACCACTCCTGGACCGACTCCACCGAGCCGGCCCATGGTTCTGCAGTACCGCGATCCTCCTCTTCGTCGCGCTCTCCCCCGTCATCTTCGTCACCGCCTCGGGTGACCAGTGGTTCTGGCCGTGGATCCTCGCCGGCGTACCCGTCGTCGCGCTCACCCTGTGGCTCACCGCCATGGCCTACGAGCACGCCCCCGCCGAGGCGTCAGCCCCGCTGGCCGAGGCGTCACGTGCGTCGGCCGAAGCGTCAGGCGCGCAGGCCGAAGCGTCACGTACGTCGGTCGAGATGGCATCGGATGACGTCTCGACCGACGGGAGCAACGTCTCGCACGACGTACCTGACGCCTCGCCCGACGTACCTGACGCTTCGCCCGACGCAGCCGACGCTTCGGCCGACCGGGGTGACGCCTCGGCCGACCGGGGTGACGCCTCGGCCGACGGGCCTGACGCCTCGGCCGAGTCGAATGCGCGAGGCGGGGATGCCGGGATGCGGGTGGCGGTGCTGTCGCTGTCTCGCAAGGTGCAGGCCTCGGCGCACCGGATCCAGGAGGAGTCGACGCGGATGGTGGCCAAGTTCCCGGCCGAGCCGGACGTGCTCGAGGCGGGGATGCGGGTCGACCATGCGGCGGCGCAGCAGGCGCGGCTGGCACAGAGCATCGCCACGCTGTGCGGGGAGCAGCCCGGGCAGCACTGGCGCGACCCGCTGGCGATCGCGGACGTCGTCCGCGGCGCCGCAGGACGGATCACCGCCTACCGCCGGGTCCGGGTGGAGGGCGACCCGCCGGTCGCGGTCCAGGGTGCGTACGTCGAGCCGCTGATCCACCTCGTCGCCGAGCTCCTCGCCAACGCGACCCAGTCCTCGCCGCCGGCGACGGAGGTGCTGGCCACGATCCGTTCCGTACGCCGCGGGGCGTCCCTCGAGATCGACGACGCCGGCGTGGGCATGGACGAGACCAACCTGGCCTGGATGCGTGAGATCGCCTCGGGCACCCGGCAGGTGCGCCTGCACGACCTCGGCGAGATCCCCCAGACCGGCCTGGCGGTGGTCGGGACCTACGTACGCCGCCACGGGTTCCGCGTCGATCTGACCGAGTCCGTCCACGGCGGCCTGCGGGTCGCCGTGCTGGTCCCCGAGGCGATGACCACCCCGCTGGACCCGACCATCCCCGAGCAGGTCGCCCCACGTACGCCGGTCTCGACCCCCATTCCCGCCTCCCTCCTGGCCAACGCGCCGAAGGCGCCGCCCGCCTCGACGACCCCTGCCTGGCCGGTCCACAGCACCGCGAAGGCACCCGATCCCCTCCCCGACCACGAGCAGCACAAGCAGCACGAGCAGCACGCGCCGTCGCTGTTCACCTCCGACGGCCTGCCGCAGCGGCGCTCGAAGCGCGGCCAGCGCCTGCTCACCGGGCAGCAGCCCGCCGCGCACCAGGAGGCGCCGCCGGAGCCGACCGCGGAGCAGGCCGGCGCCTGGATGAGCAGCTTCCTCAGCACCCCGGCCACCCCCACCCCTGCTTCCGGCACGCCGATCCCACACCAGAGCGACCGCATCACCGCGGAGACCGATTCCGCATCCGAGAACCACTGGAGGAACCATGACCGATGAGAACAGCTGGATGCTGGAGCTGGTCGCGGGAGTACGCGGCGTACGTCATGTCGTGGTCCTCTCCGCCGACGGGCTCGTCCGGGTCCGCACGAGCCACACCGCGCGCGAGGAGGCCGACAAGCTGGCCGCGGCCTGCGCCGGCCTGACCTCGCTCGGCCACGGGATCAGCCGCCAGTTCGGCGCCGATGCCCACCCACGCCAGGTGATGGTCGAGTTCAACGGCGGCTTCCTGTTCATCCGTGGCGCCGGCGACGGCTCCCGCCTCGCGGTGGTCACCGAGATGAGCATCGACCCGGCGCTGGTCGCCCAGCAGATGCAGGCGACCGTCCTGATGCTCGGGGAGCGCGCGATGAGCACCCCGAGACGCTCGATCTGAGCCGAGAGCCGAACCGAGCCGAACCGAGACGATGCCCGACGCCCGCGACGACGACTACGTCGACCACCCGATCCGGTCCTACGTACGGACGGGTGGTCGCGCCCGCCCGACCCACCGGCTGACACCGGCGACGCTCCTGGTCGGCCACACCAGCCCGTCGGCCGCGCCCGCGGCGGTGGGCCGCCAGGAGCGCGAGGTCCTCTCCCAGTGCCTCGGCGTGATCTCCATGGCCGAGATGGCCGTCCATCTCGGCCAGCCGGTCAGCGTCTTGGCGGTGATCGCCTCGGACATGATCGACGCCGGCCTGATCGGCGTACGCCCCGACAGCGACACCGCCACCGGCCCCTCCCGCGAAACCCTCCAGAAGGTCCTGCATGCTCTCAACCACCTCTGACGACAACCGCTATCTGCCGTCGACGGTCGTCGAGTCGGTCAAGATCTTGGTGGTCGGCTCCTTCGGAGTCGGCAAGACGACGCTGATCGGCTCAGTGAGCGAGATCGAGCCTCTGCGCACCGAGGAGTCGATCACCCAGGCCAGCGAGGGGATCGACGAGGTCGCAGCGACCCCGGAGAAGACGACGACCACGGTCGCGATGGACTTCGGCCGGATCACCCTGACCGAGGAGATCGCGCTCTACCTGTTCGGCACCCCCGGGCAGCGCCGCTTCTGGGACCTGTGGTCCGGCCTCGCCGAGGGCGCCGCCGGTGCCCTGGTGCTCGTCGACACCCGCCGCCTCGAAGACTCCTTCGAGGTGCTGGACCAGCTCGAGACGCGTACGTCACTGCCGTTCGTCGTCGCGATCAACCAGTTCCCCGGCGCGCCGAACTACGAGCCCGACCAGATCCGCACGGCGCTCGACCTCGATGACGAGACCCCGATCGTGATGTGCAACGCCAAGAACCGCAACGCCTGCGCCCGAGCGCTCGCCGCGCTCGTGCGCCACGCCCTCAAGACGCCCTGACCCCCGATCCACGACCGACAGGCACTCCTCGCGATGACTCCCACCCGCACCGTACGTCTGGCCGATCTCACCGACCTCGTCCAGGCACCCGACACCGTCGGCCCGAACGCGCGGGAGGTGCACGAACGGCTCCGGGCCGAGTGGGGCCCGGTCGCCCCCGGCGAGCTCTCCCCCGGCGTACGTCTCTGGTTCGCGATGGGCTATGCCGAGTTCAGCGAGGTCATCCGCAACGAGGAGGTCTTCTCCCGCAACGGCGACAACTGGAGCGCGGTGCAGGAGGGCAGGATCCTGCCGGACATGCCGATCTACCCCTTCGTCACCACCCGGCAGAACTCCTTCCACAACGACGGCGAGCTGCGCCGGCGGCTGCGCTCGCCGGTCGACCGGGCCCTCTCCCGGGTCGACGAGCACGGCTACGCCGCACAGGTACGCAGCATCTGCAACGGCCTCGTCGACGACATGCTCGAGCGCGGCGAGGCCGATCTGGTGCAGGACTACGCCGTCCTGATCCCGCTGCTGTCGGTCGCCGCGATGTTCGGCATGGGCCACGAGGTCGGCGACTCGATGCGCAAGGCCGCCCACAAGGTCCTCGGTGGCGGCCAGCTCGCCCAGGAAGGGGTCATCGAGCTGGCCGTGGAGATCGTCGACCACATCGCCAAACGCCGCAGGGACCCCCAGGACGACCTCACCTCGCACCTGATCGACGACCCCGGCCTGTGGGACGACAACGAGGTCATGGAGGCGATGATCGTGATGATCATCGCCGGCAACGAGCTGACCATCGCGACCATCACCCAGACCCTCCTGCTGATGCTCTCCGACGAGCGCTTCGCCGGCCGGCTGCGCGGTGGCCGCCTCGACGTCGACCAGGCGATCGAGGAGGTCATGTGGCGCGACCCGCCGTGCTACAACATCACCCCGCGGTTCGCGCTGCGCGACGTCGAGCTCGGCGGTCAGCTGATCCGCAAGGGGGACGCCGTGGTGCCGTGCATCGCGGCCGCCAACGTCGACCCGCTGATGACCGGCGGCGACCCGTGGCTGGAGATCGGCAACCGCGCCCACATGTCGTGGAGCGCCGGCCCCCACTCCTGCCCCGCCCAGCGACCGGGCACGATCATCGTCCAGGCGGCCGTACGCACCGTCCTGGAGCGCCTCCCCGAGGTCTCCCTCGCGGTGCCGGCCGACCGGGTCGAGCGCAACACCGACTCGCTCTCCTACCGCTACCCGACCTCGATGCCGGTGACGTTCGTCCGCACCCTCACCTGATCGCCGCCAGCAGGTCAGGCGAGCGAGACCAGGTCGGCGTACTCCTCGTTCCACAGGTCCTCGACGCCGTCGGGGAGGATGAGCACCTTGTCGGGCTCCAGCGCGTGCACGGCGCCCTCGTCGTGGGTGACGAGCACGATCGCGCCCTCGTAGCGGCGGATCGCGTTGAGCACCTCCTCGCGGGAGGCCGGGTCGAGGTTGTTGGTGGGCTCGTCGAGCAGGAGCACGTTGGCCTTGGAGACGACCAGGGAGGCCAGCGCCAGCCGGGTCTTCTCGCCACCGGAGAGCACCCCGGCGGGCTTGTGCACGTCGTCGCCGGAGAAGAGGAACGCGCCCAGCACGGTGCGGGCCTCGGTGTCGGTCAGCTGCGGCGCCGAGGACTGCATGTTCTCCAGCACCGACCGCTTGGTGTCGAGGGTCTCGTGCTCCTGGGCGTAGTAGCCGATCTTGAGCCCGTGCCCCGGCACGACCTCGCCGGTGTCGGAGGCGTCGACGCCGGCCAGGATGCGCAGCATCGTCGTCTTCCCGGCGCCGTTGAGGCCGAGGATGACCACGCGGGTCCCCTTGTCGATGGCCAGGTCGACCGCGGTGAAGACCTCCAGGCCGCCGTACGACTTCGAGAGGTCGTGGGCGGTCAGCGGAGTCTTGCCGGAGGGCGCGGGCGAGGGGAACTTGATCGCGGCGACCTTCTCCTGCTGCCGCTCGCCCTCGACACCCGCCATGATCTTCTCGGCACGCTTGAGCATGCTCTGCGCGGCGGTCGCCTTGGTGGCCTTGGCGCGCATCTTGTTGGCCTGGTCGGTGAGCGTCTTGGCCTTGTTCTGCGCGTTCATCAGCTCGCGCTTGCGGCGGGCCTCGTCGGTCTCGCGCTGGGTCAGGTACTGCTTCCACGGCATGTTGTAGATGTCGATCACCTCGCGGTTGCCGTCGAGGTGGAAGACCTTGTTGACCGTCTGAGCGAGCAGGTCGTTGTCGTGGGAGATCACGATGAAGCCGCCCTTGTAGGACTTCATCCAGTCGCGCAGCCAGATGATCGAGTCGGCGTCGAGGTGGTTGGTCGGCTCGTCGAGGATCAGCACCTCCGCCGAGGAGAACAGGATCCGCGCCAGCTCCACCCGGCGTCGCTGACCACCGGAGAGCGTCTTGAGCGGCTGGGTCATGATCCGGTCGGGGATGCCGAGCGACTGGGCGATCTGGAGAGCCTCGGTCTCGGCCGCGTAGCCGCCGCCGGCGTCGAGCTCGTCGTGGGCGCGCTGGTAGCGCTTCATCGCCTTCTCGCGCACGTTCGGGTCCTCGGAGCCCATCTCCTCCTCCGCGATCCGCATGCGGCGTACGGCATCGTCGAGCCCGCGCGCGGACAGGATCCGGTCCTTGGCGATCACCTCGGGATCACCGACCCGCGGGTCCTGGGGCAGATAGCCGATCTCACCGGTGTTGGACACCGTTCCGGAGGCGGGCAGGTGGTCGCCGGCGAGCACCTTCGTCAGAGTCGTCTTCCCCGCGCCGTTACGGCCTACGAGCCCGACCTTGTCGCCGGGTCCGACTCGGAAAGTGACGTTCTCCATCAAAAGTCTGGCGCCGACGCGGACTTCTAGGTCATGGGCAGTGATCATCTCCGTCACTAGTGTATGGGCGGGGCACTCGGCCTCACACATCACCACCTCCAGGGGGACAAGATGCGGTTCAACCCGAAGGCCAGACTCGACACCAGCCGGACCTCCGGCGGAGGTGGCGGTGGCGGGTTCGGTGGTGGGAGCGGTGCCCGGATCCCGATCCCCGGCGGCAAGGCGGGCGGTGGCATCGGCACCGTCATCGTGCTGCTGATCTTCTTCCTCATCACTCAGTGCACCGGCGTCGGCCCGCAGGTCCTCGGCGACGGCGGCGGCTCCACGTCGGTCGGCACCGGCACCTTCGGCGGCATCGAGGCGGCCGAGGGCGGCGACACCGGCGACTTCGGGTCGTGCCAGACCGGCGAGGACGCCAACACCGACGAGAACTGCGCCTTCGTAGCGCTGGAGAACTCGATGACGGGCTACTGGGACTCCCAGCGCGACCTCTCCGGCCGGTTCCGGCCCGAGCAGTCCGTGGTGATCTTCGCCGACCAGGTCCAGACCGGGGGCTGCGGCGCCGCGTCCAGCGCCGTCGGGCCGTTCTACTGCCCGGCCGACGAGACCATCTACCTCGACCCGACCTTCTTCGACTCGATCTTCGAGCAGCTCGGCGGGCAGGACACCACCTTCGTACGCGCCTACGTGCTCGCCCACGAGTACGGCCACCACATCCAGAACCTGCTCGGCACCATGGGCCAGGTGCGCACCCAGCAGGGCCCCGAGTCCGACGCCGTACGCCTGGAGCTGCAGGCCGACTGCTACGCCGGCATGTGGACCGCCGCCGCCGAGGGCGACGGGTTCGTCGAGGACATCACCGACCAGGACATCACCGAGGGCATCACCGCCGCCAAGACCGTCGGCGACGACCACATCCAGTCCCGTACGACCGGCCGCGTGGACACCTCCCAGTACACCCACGGCTCCTCCGAGCAGCGGATCGCCTGGTTCCGGAAGGGCCTGACCACCCCCGACTCGATCGCCGGCTGCGACACCTTCAAGGCGCGGGACCTCGACAACCCGTAGGCCCCTGCTGGTCGAGCAGATGCGTCACATCTCGAGCAGCGCCTCCACCAGCGGTGCCTGCTTCTGCAGGGTCCGCAGGTGGGGCGCGACCGCGGGATGGCGGAACTTCGCGAGCAGCGGGCCCTCCCCCGGCGTGACCCGGCTCAGTGCCCACTCCGCGCGGCTGAGCGCGGTGTAGACCGCGCTGATCTGCGCGCCGAGGGTCGCCTCCTCGCGGGTCGCGATGCCGGGCGGCAGCCCCAGGACGTACGCCTCCAGCAGCGGGTCGAACGACTCCCGGGCGTAGAGCAGATGGAGGCCGAGGTCCCCGCCGACGGGGCCGTGGCCGAGGCTCGACCAGTCGATCGCGACCAGCCGCTCGCCGTCCTCGGTGCGGCCGAGCAGGTTCTGCGGCGCGGGGTCGCCGTGCTGGGCGACCTGGGGAAGCTCGTCGAGGAGATCGGTGAAGCGGCCGCGCCGCTGCCAGAGGGTGTGGGCGATGTCCGCGGCGGTCGTCCGCATCATGGTGGGCCAGCCGCCGTTGTACTCCACCCGGGCCATCCGGTCACGGAACTGGTCACGCGCCAGCCAGCGCACCTCGCCGAGGTCCGCGCCGGCGAAGCGGCCCATCGAGAGGGCCGCGAAGAGGCCGGAGTTGGCGGCGTCCTCGACCCACTCGGTGGTCAGGGTGATGCCCTCCTCGTCCTCGACGACGCTCGTGCGCGCGGCGATCATGCCAGGGGTGTCGTCGACGAGCCCCGAGGTCGCGACGTCGGCCGCCCGCCGCCAGTAGGCGAAGTGTCGCCGGCGGCTGAGCTCGCCCGGATCGTACGGCCCCGGCTGCCCGAGCCGCTTGACCACGACCGGCTCCTGTTCCTCGCCCACGGCGGTGCGCCAGACCCCCAGCGTGGAGGGTCCGGTGCCGCCGGGAAGGACGAGCCACCCGGGGTCGGGCTGCCACATGCTTGCCAAAGTAGCGCATCCTCGCAGGTCGCAGCGGCACTCACCGCCGCGATGCGATGACGGGATGCTGAGTTTGGTCCTGGGGCCGATATGGTTGAGCCGATGTCCGAGACCGACTACTGCGAGCTGTGCGACCTGCCGCTGTCACAGTGCATCCATGGGCGGCCCCCGGCCCCGCCCGCTCCGGCTCCGGTGAAGAAGCCGACGACCCGTGTGCGCAAGACCTCGACGAGCGCGACGGCCGCCGCCCCGAAGGTCGTCACCAAGTCCGCTCCCCGCAAGTGGACCCCGCCGGCCGCGTTCGCGCCGCTCATCCTCGAGATCCTCGAGACCGCCGGCGGCTCGATGTCCGCCGACGACGTCCTCGACGCGCTCGAGAGCCAGCTGGCCGACAGCCTGCTGCCCGGCGACTTCGAGACCACCCCGGAAGGCGAGCTCCGCTGGCGCTACGCGGCGCGACGCGCCCGCCAGACGCTCCTGAGCGACGGCCTGATGGTCAAGGGATCGCCGGGAGTCTGGCAGCTCCCCTGACGCCGAGGCGTCAGGCGTCGGCGTTGAGGACCTCGATCCGCACCTTCTGGGCGTCCTCGATCGCCTGATCCAGCACCGCACGGTTGGGGTCGTGCACGGGCAGCCACGGTCCGGTCACGGTGAGCGGTTGAAGCCGGCGGTCCTCGAGCACGTCGTCGACACCACCGTGGTCGCCGCCCGTGACGAGCGGGCCACGCAGCCCGTGCAGGATCCGGGCGGCATGCTCGGCCGCCGCCTCGTAGGCAGCGCTGGCCTGGTTGGCCCGGCGCCGGGCGAAACGCTGCTGGCTCCAGCCACCCGCCTTGGTCTTGCCCTGCACGTGGCGCCGTCCGATCTTGTGCTCGGCGATCTCGCCGCCGCTCATCCGCGCGATCGCGAACCCGCCCTTGCGCACCAGCAGCAGACCCCACTCCTGCGGGGCCGCCGAGGCGGCGATGAACGCCTCGACCTCGGCCGGCCCGGCGTACGTCTTCTCGAACGGCAGCGCCGCGATGAACGCCGAGCCGTCGGCCGCGGCACCGGTCAGCGCACCGGAGTCGACCGCGAGCCGGGTCTCCCCGTGGCGGGCGGCGAAGTTGTCGACCCAACGCTGGATCCGAGCGACCGGGACGGCGACGTTGGGCATGTCCGTACGCTACCGGTCCAGGCCGCTCAGCAGCCGAGGCGGCGCGATCTGCCGATACGCGTCCTCGCAGATCTCGGCGACCTCGGCCCAGTCGACGTCACCGTCGAGCCGCATCCCGACCCAGCCGCGGCCACCGACGTAGGGCGGCACGAAGAAGCGCTCGGGATCATCACCCACGACCTCGGCCTGCACCCCCGCCGCAGCGGCCGCCCACAGATGCGGCTCGTCGCGCCCGTGGTGCCCCAGCGGCCACAGCATCACGAACTGCTTCTTCACGAAGAACCCGGGCGCGCCGTGCGTCACCCGCTCGGCGCTCTCCGGAAACCCGAGGCAGATCCCTCGGACCCGCTCGGTCAGCTCGGTCGGTGTCATGCCCCCGACATCCGATCCCCTCGGATCACTCCGGCTTCGGCCAGATGAGCTCGAAGCGCTCGAGGACGACGGGCATGTCCTGGGCGAAGCCGCGGTCGTGACCGGCCTCCTCGGTGAAGAAGCGCTCGTGGACCTCGCG
The DNA here is from genome assembly GCF_055585005.1 of Nocardioides sp. NPDC054178. Classification (NCBI taxonomy): domain Bacteria; kingdom Bacillati; phylum Actinomycetota; class Actinomycetes; order Propionibacteriales; family Nocardioidaceae; genus Nocardioides; species Nocardioides sp. NPDC054178. The sequence continues at coordinate 24,061 of NZ_JBVJKY010000003.1, read as the reverse complement.
CCAGTGCTCCAGGGATCCGTCGCCCTCGCCCTCGGCCCGGGCGTGCTCCTCGGAGACCTCCTCGAAGGGAACCACGTCGACGGCGGTCGTCACGACGAGAGCACGGGGGTGGCCGTCGCCGTCGAGGACGATGCCGAGCGTGCCGACGGTCGGGATGGGCTCCTCGGCGGCCTCGTAGTCCCACATCGCCGAGGCAGTCGCGGTCTTCACCCCCTCGAGAACGAGCTCGAGGAGCTCGTTGGACTGCTCCGGGGTGCCCCCGAAGGCCCAGGCCGGCGGCTGCAGCGCCTCCAGCGGCGAGGCGCCGAAGTAGCCGGGGGCGGCGCTGAGGTGGGCGTGATGCTTCACGTCCTCCCAGAACGCGGCGATGTCGGCCTCCTGCTGGGTCTCGGAGACAGGGGCATCAGGCGCAGGGGTCACGGCGTCGTCGCTCATAGGCGTCACTCAACCACAAGTCGGGGCTAGCCGTGCCGGGACTCGGCCGACGTGGTCGGCGCGGCCGACCGGGCCGTGATCAGGCGGGCCTCGACCCGCCAGCCGAGACCGGCATAGAGCGGCTCGCCCATCTCGCTGGCGACCAGCAGACCATGCACCGCACCGGCCTCGCGAGCCGCCTCGGCGAGCAGGCTCATCACCGCACCGCCGAGACCACGGCGGCGGTGACCGGGGTCGGTCTGGACCCGGTCGGCGACGGCATCGGCGCCGATGACCGCGATCCGCCCGCCGGCCGCGACCTCCTCGCCCGCGCTGACCGTCACGGTGATCACGCCGCCGTCGCGCTCGACCTCGACCCGGTAGCCATCCGGGAGGTCCCGCGACGCGTGGTCGGCCAGCTCGATCGACATCAGTGCCTCCTCGGCGTCGCTCGCCGCCAGTCCGCCCTCGACGAACCAGGGACGTACGCCGGCGGGCGAGTCGGTCGCCACCGACAGCCAGGCCTCGGGCGTGGCCCGGACGGTGTCGACGAGACCGGCGAGCGTGTCCGTGTCGTCGGTCGCCACCCACTCGACCCGGCGGCCGGGCTCCCCCACCTCCACGCGTACGCCTCCGGGAACCGCGGCGGGTCGCGGGAAGCCCCGTGCGTAGGCCCAGCCCCGGGCCCACCGGGAGACGAGGTCCGCAAGGCCGCCGGTACCGGCGGCAGCGGCGAGCGCGGCCTGGCGACCGCGGTACCACTCCCCCAGCACCGTCGCGACCAGCACGGCGAAGGCCAGGCCGAACGCGAGCGGGTCCAGGGTGAACAGCCCGATCACCGCGATCCCGACAGCGGCGATGTATCCGAACCAGATCCGACCGGGAGACTCCACGTCCGCGGAGCCTACCCGGGTCAGCCGAGCCGCTGCCGCAACGTCGCCACCCCTGGTCCGTCGAGATCGGCCAGCGCGACCGACCGGCCGGAGAGGGCCATCGCCAGGGCCTCGCTGGGGCCGGCGACCTCGGTCTCGGCCCGCTCCGCCGCCCAGGACCAGTCCTGGTCGGTCGCACGCAGCGCGAGCCCGTCGAGGCGTCCGGCCGGCACCACCCCGAGCGAGGCCTGCCTGGTCGGCAGCCAGTCGAGCACCGCGCGCCAGTCCTCGAGCGGGACGTCGGTGTCGAGGCCGAGCGGCCGGGCGCAGTCGCGCAGGTGGATGCAGTGGTCGGCGAACTGCCCCATCGGGCCGACCCCGGGCGCCGGCACCCGCTTGGTGGCGTACGTCCTCAGCAGCCCGGTCAGCTCGGCGACCGGCCGTCGCGCCTGCTCCCCGGCGATCTCGGCGGCGGCCCGGTCGATGGAGCCACGGGCCCACAGCGTGCGCCACAGCAACCGCCCGATCCCGACCGAGAACGGCATCGCGCTGTGCCCCAGCACCTCCCGCACCGTCCAGGCCGAGCAGAGGCTCGGCGTCTCCATCTGGGCCTCGTCGAGGCCGTCGAAGAAGTCGGCGAGCAGGCGGCGGTTGGCGGCGGTGCGGGCGGCGACGTCCATGGCCTCATCGTGTCAGGCCGCGACCTCCTCCGTGACCGGCTCGACCACCGGCTTCGTCCCGGCGTAGACGTCCCGGTCGATCTCACCGGCACCGTGGGCGACGAGCAGGGCGACCATGGTGTCGCCGTTGACGTTGAGGAACGTGCGCAGGATCCCGGTGAACCAGTCCACGGCGATGAGCAGCCCGGCGGCCTCGATGGGCAGGTCGAGCGACGTGGCCAGGAAGATGGCGACGACCGGGAACCCGCCGGGCACCGTGATCGTGCCGATGTTGAGCAGCACCGCGAGCGCCATCCCGAGCGCGATGTCGCCCGGGGAGAGCGAGACCCCGGAGGCCTGGGCGAGGAAGAGCACCACGATCGTGTAGTTGAGCACCGCGCCGCACGAGCCCATCGTCATCCCCAGACACAGGGTGAAGTCGGCGACCCGCTTCGAGATCCCGAACTTCTCGACGGCGTTCTTCAGCACGGTCGGGAAGGTGACCGCCGAGGAGGTCGTGGTGACGGCCACGACGGTCTGCTCGGCGAGCTTCGCGGGCAGGAGCAGCGGGTTGAGCCGGGTGACGGCGACGACCACGACGACGTAGAGGGCGGAGATGATCACCACGCCGGCCAGGGTCGCGCCCAGGTAGGCGAGCGCGGTGGTGACCACCGAGAAGCCGACGCGGCCGGCGAGGTCGGCGAGGAGGCAGAAGACGCCGACGGGCGCCAGGAACATGACGTACCTGATCATCAGCAGGACGATCGCCTGGATCTGCTCGAAGAAGGTGAGCACGACGGTCGGGCCGTTCAGGGCGGTGTAGCGGTTGAGCGCGAGACCGAAGATCAGGGCGAAGACGATGATCGGCACCATCGCGCCGGTGGCCATCGCCTCGACCACGTTGGTGGAGACGAAGCCGGTCACCGTCTGCTGCCACCCGACCGCGGTCGCCGCGGCCGAGTCGCTCAGCGTCGGGTCGAGATCGCCGTCGTAGCGCATGCCCGAGCCCGGCTGGATCAGCTCCGCGAGCCCCCACCCGACGAAGGCGGCGACCACCGCGAACCCCAGCATCCAGCCGAACGTCGCCCCGGCGAGCTTGCCCGCACCGGCCCCGGTCATCGCGCCGGTGGCGACGATCACCGAGGAGGCGACCAGCGGGACGATCGACATCTGGATGAGCCGGATGAAGATGTCGCCGACGAACTTGAGGTTCGCCGCCCACTCTCCCACCACCAGGCCGAAGACGATGCCGGCGACCGCACCGACGAGGATCAGGACGGCCGGGGACTTCAGGACCTTCATCGGGTCTCCTAAGCGTCGGGGACTCCGGACGCTAACGAGGCCGCGTACGCCGCGGGTTAAGCCGCCGTCACCTGCACGTTTCCCGCGACAAACCAGTGGCCCCGGCCGGCGCCGGGTGAATACCCTTGCTGTCATGCGCGAGACGACGATCTGCAACCACCTGGGCCGACCGGTCCAGGACGTGGAGTTTGCGCGCTCGGAGCCGCAACGAACGTAGGTGCTCACCGCATCCACCAGGGCCGCTCCGATCGATCAGGAGCGGCCCTTTCCCATGTCCGGCAGCATCACCAGGAGGTGAACGAGATGGAGATCATCACACTCTTCGGAGAAGGGTTCAGCACCAAGACCTACGAGCTCACGCTGAAGCACCCGACTCCCCGGAGCGACGAGTGGGCCTGCGTGGGCGAGAACCCGGAGCTCTTTCACCCCGAGGACCTCACCCAGCTCGCCGAGGCGCAGGAGGTCTGCGCCGGCTGCCCGATGCGGCAGACCTGCCTCGAGCTAGGGACCGCCCGGCGGGAGTGGGGTGTGTGGGGAGGTGTCCTCCTGGAGAGCGGGAAGCCCCGCACCGAGCCCAGAACTCCCGGAAGAAAGCCCTACAAGCGCAGCCAGGAAGCGATCGCGAGGGCAGGCCGAGTGGCGTGAGACGTGACGTGGGAGTCCTGGGGTCACCCGGTGACCTCGGGACTCCCACCATCGGCGTACGTCCTCGTCGCGTGTTGCGCCAGGGTGAAATCTCGCGCAGGAACGCCGATCGACCGTTGACAGGAGCACCCGAGCCGCGCACTGTGGGCGGTTATACATCCCCGCGTCATGATCGGAGGCGGCGTCATGTCCTGGCAGCAGCGGGTCGCTGTCGACACCCAGCAGGTGCCCCCGGCCGAGCGTGCCGACTACTGGCGTGAGCACGTCTGCAACAGCTTCGTCCCGCTGGAGGTGCGCCCCGCCGGCGAGAGCATCGGCGGCCGGATCACCGGTTCCTCGCTCGCCCAGACGCACGTACGCCGCATCCGGGCGGTCGGCCATGAGTTCGAGCGTCGCGCCTCGGACATCCGTCGCAACGACCCCGAGGTGCTCCACGTCATCGTCCTCAACCGCGGCGTGACCCAGGTCGAGCAGGACGCACGGATCGCGACGATGCACCCCGGGGACCTGCTCTTCTACGACAGCTCGCGACCGTTTCGCTTCGTCACGCCGCAGGCTCTGGACTACACGATCGCTCTGCTCCCCAAGCGTCTTCTTCCGGTCTCCGAGCAGGGCATACGGACCGGCACCGCTCGTGCGCTCGACGGCAACCAAGGGCTCGCCGCGGTCGCGCGTGACCTGGTCCGCGCGATCGCCCGGCACTCCCTCAGCGACACCGAGAGCGGCCAGCTCGCGCTCCAGCACACGTTGGTCGGGTTCCTCGCCGCTCTGCTCCCCGCCCAGGCCGCCGCCGCACCGTCCGGTGCCGTCCACCGAGAGCTGGCCAGATCCTTCATCGAGCATCACCTGAGCGACCCCGACCTCTCCCCCGCAGACATCGCGACCGCCTGCAGCATCTCGGTGAGCTACCTGCACCGGCTCTTCGCCGACGACGGCTGGACGGTCGCCGGCTACCTGCGCGAGCGGCGGCTCCAAGCCGCGTACGAGGAGCTCGCGGGCGGTCGCAACCCGGGCGAGCCGGTCGCCGCGGTCGGTCATCGGTACGGACTGGTCGACCCGTCCCACTTCAGCCGCCTCTTCAAGGCACGCTTCGATCTGCCCCCCGGCGAGCTGCGCCGGTCCTCTGCCGGGCTGCCCGGGTCGACTGTGCAGCCATCGTCAACGCCTGGGTAGCCGTGTCCTACGCGGGCACACGCCGCTCTTCCTAGTGTCGATCACGGGTCATGACGACCCGCCCGACACCGCCAGGAGGAGCCATGGAGTCCGCGATCGACCAGCACCTGACCTGTCCGAGGTCCCTGTCCCGTCGAGTCCCCGACGACTACCAGCCGCCGTTCCCGATGTGGGTCGGGCGTGCCGACGCCGACGTCGAGCAGGTCGTGATGGCCTACCTCGGCGTCCAGTACCGCGACGAGGACCAGCGACCGACCGCTCTCGCGGCACTGCGCAACCTCGTCGACAGCCTCGAGGGCACCGACGGCGCCACCCATCACGACCTCACCCACCACGTCGACAACCAGGGTCACCACAATCTGATGGTGGTCGGCTACTGGAGCGACCCCGCTGCGTACTGCCGCTGGCTGCTCTCCGAGGAGATCGCCGGCTGGTGGAGCTCGCCGGAGCGCCTCTCCGAGGGGCTCGGCTACTTTCGAGAGGTGGTCGCACCGCGGGCGGACCAGTTCGAGACGCTGTACGCCTTCCAGGACCAGCTACCCGGGGTCGGCGCGGTGATGGGCCGGACCAGCGGTGAGATCAACGAGCACGGCTACTGGGGTTCGATGCGGGAGCGCTTCCCGCTCTCCCAGACCGACTGGATGCAGGCTCGCGGCTCGCTGAGCGTCGTCTCCGGTGACCCGGCCGCCGGTGGCCGGGTGGTGGTGCAGGGTCACGACAACATCGCCCTCATCCGCTCGGGCCAGGACTGGATCGAGGCCGGTGACGAGGAGCGCACGCTGTATCTGGACGAGATCCTGCCGACGCTTCAGGCGGGTATGGACTTCCTGCGGGACAACGGCGCCGACGTCGGCTGCTACAGCAACCGGTTCGTCCAGAGCATCGACCTCGACGGCAACCTGCTCGACGAGAGCTACAACATCGGCCACTGGGCCTCCCTGGACCGGCTCGAGCGCTGGGCCGAGTCCCACCCGACCCACCTGCGGATCTTCACCACGTTCTTCAAGGTCGCCACCCGCCTCGACAAGCTCCGGCTCTACCACGAGGTCTCGGTCTCCGACGGTCGACAGCAGCTCTTCGAGTACCTCAACTGCCACCCGGCCACGGGGATGATGCGCGACGCCGAGATCCCGGCGCACGCCTGAGCGAGAACCGGTCATCACCTTCCCCGCATCCGAACGACCGGGTGGGCTCCCAGCCACCCGACGCATCCCCTCTGGAGGAACCCCATGCCGATCGACCAGCCCGACGCAGAGGAATTCGAAGCCCTCGCGTCGGCCAACCGGCTCGCCATCGACCCCGCCGATCTCCCGACCTACCTCGGCGCCGCGACCGGGCTGCTGCAGTCCTGGGACGTCGTGGAAGAGCTCTACGCCGAGATCGCTCCGGTGATTCCCGAGCGGGCCGCCCATCGCCCTTCGGAGGCGGAGAACCCGCTCGGCGCCTGGTACGTCACCTCCGAGATCACCGGCGCTCCCGACGGTCCGCTCGCCGGGCGCCGGGTCGCGATCAAGGACAACACCGCCGTGGCGGGCATCCCGATGATGAACGGCTCGAGGACGGTCGAGGGGTACGTCCCGGCGACCGACGCCACCGTGGCCACCAGGCTCCTCGAGGCCGGAGCGACGATCGCAGGCAAGGCGGTGTGCGAGGACCTCTGCTTCTCCGGCGGCTCGCACACGTCCAAGACCGGGCCGGTCCGCAACCCGTGGGACACCACGCGCTCGGCCGGTGGGTCCTCCAGCGGCAGCGGCGCGCTGGTCGCCAGCGGTGAGGTCGACCTCGCCGTCGGCGGCGACCAGGGCGGCTCGATCCGGATCCCGTCGGCGTTCTGCGGCACGGTCGGGCACAAGCCGACCTTCGGGCTCGTGCCCTACACCGGTGCCTTCCCCATCGAGCAGTCCATCGACCACCTGGGCCCGATCGCCCGCACCGTCGCCGACGCGGCGCTCGCGCTGAACGTGCTCGCCGGCCCCGACGGGCTCGACCCTCGCCAGCCCGAAACGGTCGCTCCGGTCGACTATCTCGCAGCCCTGCAGGAACCGGCTGCGGGCCTGCGCATCGGCGTCATCACCGAGGGATTCGGCTTGGCCAACTCCGAGCCCGAGGTGGACGCCACCGTCCGCGAGGCCATCGCCACGCTCGAGGGCGCCGGCCTGGTCGCCGAGGACGTCTCGATCCCCTGGCACCGGCACGGCGCCGCGATCTGGGACGTGATCTCCGTCGAGGGTGCCACCTTCCAGATGGTCGAGGGCAACGGCTACGGAATGAACTGGAAGGGCTACTACGACCCCGAGCTGATCGCCCACTACGGCCGCCAGTGGCGGAACGACCCGGGCGCGTTCTCGGAGACCGTCAAGCTCGTCGCGCTCGCCGGAAAGCACGCCCTCGACACCGAGCACGGCCGTCACTATGCGATGGCGCGCACCTTGGAGGCGTCGCTCCGTGCTGCGTACGACGAGGCGCTGGAGACGTACGACGTGCTCGTGCTCCCGACGGTGCCGATCCGCGCCAGCCTCATCCCCGGCCCCGATGCCTCGGTCGAGGAGGTCCTCGGCCGCGCGCTGGAGATGGTCGCCAACACCTGTCCGTTCGACGTCACCGGGCACCCCGCGTGCTCGGTGCCGGCCGGTCTCGCCGACGGCCTGCCCGTCGGACTGATGATCGTCGGCAAGCTGTTCGACGACGCCACCGTCCTGCGTGTCGCGCAGGCCCTGGAAACCGCAGTCGGGGGCTTCCCGCTGCCGACCACCGTAAGGAGCAACGCATGAACGGAGTGTTCGATCTCGGCGGGACCGATGGGATCGGTCCGGTCGATCCGCCGGAGCAGGAGCCGGTCTTCCGCGCCGAGTGGGAGAAGCCGATCTTCACCATGTTCGCCGCGCTCTTCCGCGCCGGCTGGTTCGGCGTGGATGCGTTCCGCCACGGCATCGAGAACATGGACCCGGCCGTCTATCTCAAGGCGCCCTACTACGAGCACTGGCTGGCCAGCTTCGAGTACCACGGCGCCCGGACCGGCAACCTCGACCTCGCCGAGCTGGACCGGCGCACGGCCCACTACCTGGCGAACCCCGATGCTCCGCTCCCCGAGCACGAGCAGAGCCAGGAGCTGCTCGACTTCGCCAACGCGGTGGTGCCGGCGGGCGCCAGCGCCCTTCGCCCCACCGACAAGGAGCCCCGCTTCAAGGTCGGCGACACGGTCCGGATGAGCACCGAGGTCCCGTTCGGCCACACCCGGATCGCGGGCTACACCCGCGGCAAGGTCGCGACGGTCGTCGCTCACCACGGCTCGTTCATCTATCCCGACACCGCCGGCAACAACCTGGGCGAGGACCCCCAGCACGTCTACACGATCAGGTTCGACGCCACCGAGCTGTGGGGCACGTACGGCGACGCCAACGGCACCGTGTGCTTCGACGCCTGGGACCCCTACCTCACCCTCGTCACCACCACCGAAGGAGCAGCAGCATGAGCAGCCTCGTCCCCAGCCAGGAGGAGATCGCCGCACGCGTCAAGGCCTTGGAGTCGATGCTCATCGAGCAGGGCGTCATCACCACCTCGATGGTCGACCGGATGGTCGAGATCTACGAGAACGAGGTCGGTCCACAGCTCGGCGCCAAGGTCGTCGCCAAGGCCTGGAGCGACCCCGAGTTCAAGGCCCGCCTCCTCGAGGACGCCACCGCGGCCTGCAAGGAGCTCGGCATCGGCGGCCTCCAGGGTGAGGACATGGTCGTCCTGGAGGACTCCGACGAGGTCCACCACGCGATCGTGTGCACCCTGTGCTCCTGCTATCCGTGGCCGGTGCTCGGTCTGCCGCCGAACTGGTACAAGGAGCCCGCCTACCGCGCCAGGATCGTGCGCGAGCCGCGCAAGGTCCTCGCCGACGACTTCGGGTACGCCGTCCCCGACTCCACCGAGATCCAGATCTGGGACTCGAGCTCGGAGATGCGCTACTGGGTCCTGCCCCTGCGCCCGACCGGGACCGACGACTGGTCCGAGGAGCAGCTCGCCGAGCTCGTCACCCGCGACTCCATGATCGGCGTCGGCCCCGTGAAGGCCGCCTCATGACCGCCACCATGAGCGACCTCCACACGCTCCCCACGGAGGCACGCCGCCAGGTCGTCGAGCAGCTGGTCTGCGGCCTTCCGGGCGGCCGGCCCGACGAGCTGTCGTTCGAGCAGCCCTGGGAGATCCGGGCGTTCGCGCTGGCCGTCGCCGCCCACCAGGCCGGCGAGTACCGGTGGCCCGCCTTCCAGGGTGCGCTCATCGACTCGATCAAGGACTGGGAAACCCAGAACCCGGGGCTCGCGGACCCGTCGTGGTCCTACTACGAGCACTGGGTGACAGCGCTGGAGACCGTCCTCGGCGAGGCCGGGATCATCGAGTCCTCGACGGTCCAGGAGCGCATCCACGAGGTGCTGGCCACACCCGCCAACCGCAACCACCACGAGGCTCACCTCGAGCCGATCGCCATCGACCCCGCTCGAAGCTGAGCCACCCCAAGGAGAATCTCATGAGCAACTCGTCCGCATCGCTCGCTCCCGCCCCGTCGGCCGGCGTCCCTCTCTGGGCCTGGGCGGTCGCCGCCTTCGCCCTGTTCGCGGTGTACTTCCTGGTCCAGGAGAACGGCGCCATCCTCTCGGCGGATGCCGCGACCTGGCTCCACGAGGTCACCCACGACGGACGGCACGCTCTCGGCGTGCCCTGCCACTGATGTCCGCGGCGAAGACGGGCTGGGGCGCCCGCATGCTCGCGGGCCTGACCGCCGGCGCTGCTGCTGGCCTCTCGGCCACAGCAGTCCTCCTGCTGGCGGTGGAACCCCGCATCGAGGCGGCCATCGCCATCGAGGAAGGCAACTCGGGTGGGCACTCCCACTCGCCCGACGCCGCCACCGGTGCCCATGATCACGGCGAGCTCGTGACCCGGCTGCAGCAGCAGGTCGGCGGCGCGATCACCGTCATCATCGTCGCCGCGCTGCTCGGGCTCGCCTTCGCCGTGGTCTATACCCGCGTACGTCACCGCCTGCCCGGGTCGACCGAGGTCGGCCGCTCGGTAGCGCTCGGCGCGCTCGGGTTCACCGCCTTCGCTCTCGCACCGGCGCTGGTCCTGCCTGCCAACCCGCCTGCGGTGGGCGACCCGGACACGGTCGACCAGCGCACCGCCGGCTACCTCCTGGTCATCCTGGTGACGGTGCTGCTCACGATGGCGGTGTTCGCGCTCACCCGGTCGCTGGCCGAGCGTGGCTTCAGCCCCCAGGTGCGCTGGGTCGCCGGCTGTCTGGTCGGCATCGCCGGCGCCGTCGCCCTGCTCACCCTGTTCCCGCGACTGGACGCCGAGATCCCGCACGAGGTCCCGGCCGCGCTCATCTGGGAGTTCCGCCTCGCCTCGCTCGGACAGCTCGCGGCGATGTGGGGCATCCTCGGGCTGACGCACGGCCTGCTGGTCACGCGCCTGCTCGCCACCTCCTCGACGCCGGGCCGCACGGCCAGGCCCAGCCCGGTGGCCGGGCTGAGGGGCTGACCGGCATGCTCTCCAAGACCGCGGCAGGCGGTGACAGCTGCACCGTCACCGTCTGCCGCGGTTGCTGCTGTGGCAGCAGCGAGGTCCACCCCGGAGTGGATCACGCCGGGCTGGTCGCCGACCTCGGTGACCGCCTCGACGGCCGGGCCTCGCTCCGGGTGCCCGGCTGCCTGTGGGCCTGCCGCGCGGCGAACGTCGTCGTCGTCTCACCGGCCGCCGACGCCCGACGCTCCGGCGCCCGGCCGGTCTGGTTCGCACGCATCCTCGACCCCGGGGCCAACGAGGCGATCGCCTCCTGGGTGCACGCCGGAGGACCGGGGCGCGCACCGCTCCCCGACCTGCTCGACCAGCACCTCACCCTCCCGTTCCGGCGCCCGCGTGCGCAGCTACGGATCAGCCCGCCAGGTGCGTGAGCTGCTCGCTTCTTCCCAAAACGAGCTCTGGCCTGCGAGTCAGCTCGCAGGCCAGAACCGGTGCCATCCTCAGACGTTGAACCCGAGAGCGCGCAGCATCTCGCGGCCGTCGGGGGTGATCTTGTCCGGGCCCCACGGCGGCATCCAGACCCAGTTGATGTGCACGTCGTTGACCATGCCCTCCAGGGCCTGCGAGGTCTGGTCCTGGATGACGTCGGTCAGCGGGCAGGCCGCCGAGGTCAGCGTCATGTCGATGACCACGTTGGAGTGGTCCTCGATGTGCAGGCCGTAGATCAGGCCCAGGTCGACGACGTTGATGCCGAGCTCGGGGTCGACGACATCCTTCATCGCCTCCTCGACGTCCTCGATCTTCAGGCTCGCACCCTCGACCGTGGACGTACGCATCCCCTGCCATTCCGGGGCCTCGTGACCGTGGCCATGGCCGTGGCCCGAGTGGTCGTGACCGGAGTGGTCATGACCCGCGTGGTCGTGTGTGCTGTGATCGGTCTCAGTCATCATCTCTCCTCAGCGAGCGCCTGCACGTTGGCCTGTGCGGTGGCGTCTTTCCAGGCCATCCACGACAGCAGCGCGCACTTGATCCGGGCGGGGAACTTGGCGACGCCGGCGAAGGCGATGCCGTCCTCCAGAATGTCCTCGTCGGGCTCCACCTGGCCCTTGCCCTGCATCAGGCGAAGGAACTCCTCGTGGATGACCATCGCCTCATCCACCGTCTTGCCGACGACCAGGTCGTTGAGCACGGAGGCCGATGCCTGCGAGATGGAGCAGCCGAGGGCGTCGTAGGAGATGTCCTCGATCTTGCCGTCGCCGACGTGCACCCGGAGGGTGATCTCGTCACCACAGGTCGGGTTGACGTGGTGCACCTCCGCCTCGAACGGGTCGCGAAGACCCTTCCCGTGCGGGTTCTTGTAATGGTCCAGGATGATCTCCTGGTACATCGCTTCGAGATTGGCAGCAGTCATCACTGATCCAACTTGAAGAACGTGCGTACGTATTCCAGCCCCTCGACCAGCGCGTCGATCTCGGCGGGCGTGGTGTAGAGGTAGGACGACATCCGGTTGGAGGCCTGTACGCCGAACCGCTGGTGGGCCGGCTTGGCGCAGTGGTGCCCGGCGCGGATCGCGACCCCCTTGGAGTCGAGGACCTGGGCCACGTCGTGCGGGTGGACCCCGTCGAGCTCGAAGGCGATCGCTCCGCCGCGCTTGGCCGCGTCGGCCGGGCCGAGCACGCTCACGCCCGGGACGGTCGCGAGACGCTCCAGCGCATAGGCCGTGATCGCCTGCTCGTGGGCATGGACGTTCTCCATCCCGACGTGCATGAGGTATTCCAGCGCCGCACCGAGGCCCACGGCCTCGGCGATCGGCGGGGTGCCGGCCTCGAACTTGTGCGGGATCGGCGCGTAGGTCGACTTCTCCATCGTCACCGTCGCGATCATCTCGCCGCCACCGAGGAACGGCGGCAGCGCCTCGAGCGCGGCCCGCCGGCCCCACAGGACGCCGATGCCGGTCGGTCCGACGACCTTGTGGCCGGTGAAGACAAGGAAGTCGGGACGCTCCTCCTCGGCCATCGAGGCCAGGTCGATCGGCAGCACCGGGGCGGCCTGCGCGGCGTCGACGACGACCAGCGCGCCGACCTCGTGGGCCTTGCGGGCGATCTCGGCGACCGGGTTGATCGTGCCGAGCATGTTGGAGACCCAGGTCAGCGCGACGATCTTGGTCGCCGGCGTGATCAGCTCGTCGATGTTCGACAGGTCGAGCTCGCCGGAGTCGGTGAGCCCGAACCACTTCAACGTCGCACCCGCACGCTGCGTGGCGAGCTGCCACGGAACGATGTTGGAGTGGTGCTCCATCTCGGTGGTCACGACCACGTCGCCCGCGGCCAGCGGCACGGTGTTGGCGACCAGGTTGAGCCCCTCGGAGGCGTTCTTGGTGAAGATCACCTCGTCGCGCTCGGGCGCGCCGAGGAAGCGCGCGACGGTGTCGCGCGCCCCCTCGAAGGCTTCGGTGGCCTCGGCACCCAGGTGGTGCATCGCCCGGGCGATGTTGGCGTTGTGCCGCTCCAGGTGGTCGACCATGGTGTCGATCACGATCTGCGGCTTCTGCGAGGTGTTGGCGCTGTCGAGGTAGACCAGCGGGGTCTCGCCACCGTCGAAGGTGCGCTCCAGGATCGGGAAGTCCTTGCGGACCAGATCCAGGTCGGGCAGCAGACCCTTCATGTCAGACCCCTGCCGCGACGTACTTCTCGTAGCCGTTGGCCTCCAGCTCCTCAGCCAGGTCCGGGCCACCCGACTCCGCGATCCGGCCGGCCACGAAGACGTGCACGTGGTCAGGCTTGATGTAGCGCAGGATGCGGGTGTAGTGGGTGATCAGCAGGACCGACTTGCCATCGCGGGCGCGGAAGTCGTTGATCCCCTCGGAGACGACCTTGAGCGCGTCGATGTCGAGGCCGGAGTCGATCTCGTCGAGCAGCGCGAAGGCCGGGTCGAGGATGTCGAGCTGGGCGATCTCGTGGCGCTTCTTCTCGCCACCCGAGAAGCCCTCGTTGACCGAGCGCTGGGAGAAGGACGGGTCCAGGTGCATCTTGCTCATCGCACCGTTGACGTCCTTGACCCACGTACGCAGCTTGGGGGCCTCGCCGGTCAGCGCGGTCTTCGCGGTGCGCAGGAAGTTGGCCACGCTCACGCCGGGGACCTCGACGGGGTACTGCATCGCCAGGAAGAGCCCGGCCTTGGCGCGCTCGTCGACGGACATCTCCAGGACGTCCTCACCGTCGAGGGTGACGGTGCCACCGGTGATGGTGTACTTCGGGTGGCCGGCGATCGAGTAGGCAAGGGTCGACTTGCCCGAGCCGTTGGGGCCCATGATCGCGTGGGTCTCGCCGGAGTTGATCGTCAGGGTCACGCCCTTGAGGATCTCCTTGGCACCGTCCTCGGTGCCGACCGAGACCGTGAGGTCCTTGATCTCAAGCGTGCTCATGCGTTCGTGTCCTTCTGGATGAGGGTGTTGATGTTCTTGGCGAGCTCGGCCTCGACCGTGGAGGTCAGCTTCTCCTCGAGCTCGGGGACGCCGATCTGACGGATCAGGTCGTTGAAGAAGCCGTGCACGACCAGGCGCTTGGCCTCGGTCTCGGAGATGCCGCGGCTCTGCAGGTAGAAGAGCTGCTCGTCGTCGAAGCGGCCGATCGCCGACGCGTGGCCCGCGCCCTCGATCTCGCCGGTCTCGATCTCCAGGTTGGGCACGGAGTCGGCCCAGGCACCGTCGGTGAGGATGAGGTTGCGGTTCTCCTCATACGTCTCGATGCCCTCGGCCTCCTTGCGGATCAGCACGTTGCCGATCCAGACCGCGTGGGCCTTCTCGCCCTGCAGCGCGCCCTTGTAGACCACGTTGGACTTGGTCTTCGGGGCGGTGTGGTCGACGAAGAGACGGTGCTCGATGTGCTGACCGGCGTCGGCGAAGTAGAGGCCGAGCGACTCCACGGAGCCGCCGGGGCCGGAGTACTCCGCGGAGAAGTCGTGGCGCACCACGTCGCCGCCGAAGCTCACCGAGACGTGCTTGAGGGTGGCGTCGCGGCCGACCTTGGCGTGCTGGGTGGAGAGGTGGACGGCGTCGTCGGCCCAGTCCTGGACGGAGACGACGGTGAGGTCGGCGCCGTCCTCGACGACGATCTCGATGTTGTCGGCGACGACGGCGGAGCCCTCGAAGACCAGCACGACGGTCGCCTTGGCGAACTTCTCCGCCACGATCACCGCGTGACCGGCGCCGGCGGTCTCCGAGCCGGTGCCGTGGTGGCGGATCACGGTCGCGCCCTCCACCACGGAGTCGGTCGGGATCCGCACGACGGTCGCACCGGTGCTGGCCGCCCAGGCACGCGCCGAGACGCGGTCGGTCGGAACCAGGCCCGAGGACCCGCGTACGGCATCGTCGGCCGCCACGGTCTCGACGGTCACGCCTGCGGCCGCCTCGACCTCCACCTTGGTCGCTCCGTCGGCGAACGGGGCGTCGTTGTGGATGCCCTTGAGGCGCTTGAGCGGGGTGAACCGCCAGATCTCCTCGCGACCCTTCGGCACCTCGTGCGCCTCGACGTCGAAAGAGCCTTCGGGGTGGAGGTGGGACTCGACCTTGTCGAGCTCCAGGGCCTCCTGTACAGCTGCGGTCATCAGCCGACCGCTCCTTCCATCTGCAGTTCGATCAGGCGGTTGAGCTCGAGGGCGTACTCCATCGGGAGCTCCTTGGCGATCGGCTCGACGAAGCCGCGCACGATCATCGCCATCGCCTCGTCCTCGGCCATGCCGCGGGACATCAGGTAGAACAGCTGGTCGTCGGAGACCTTCGAGACCGAGGCCTCGTGACCCATCGAGACGTCGTCCTCGCGGATGTCGACGTAGGGGTAGGTGTCCGAGCGGGAGATCTGGTCGACGAGCAGCGCGTCGCACAGCACGTTGGACTTCGAGCCGTGGGCGCCCTCGTTGACCTGGATCAGACCGCGGTAGGAGGTGCGGCCACCGCCGCGCGCCACGCTCTTCGACAGGATCGACGAGGAGGTGTTCGGGGCGGCGTGCACCATCTTGGCGCCCGCGTCCTGGTGCTGGCCCTCGCCGGCGAAGGCGATGGAGAGCGTCTCGCCCTTGGCGTGCTCACCCATCAGGTAGACCGCCGGGTACTTCATGGTCACCTTGGAGCCGATGTTGCCGTCGACCCACTCCATGGTCGCGCCCTCTTCGCAGACGGCGCGCTTGGTGACCAGGTTGTAGACGTTGTTCGACCAGTTCTGGATCGTCGTGTAGCGAACGCGGGCGTTCTTCTTCACGATGATCTCGACGACCGCGGAGTGCAGCGAGTCGGACTGGTAGATCGGGGCGGTGCAGCCCTCGACGTAGTGAACGTAGGAGCCCTCGTCGGCGATGATCAGGGTGCGCTCGAACTGGCCCATGTTCTCGGTGTTGATCCGGAAGTAGGCCTGCAGCGGGATGTCGACGTGGACACCCTTCGGCACGTAGATGAAGGAGCCACCCGACCACACCGCGGTGTTCAGCGCGGCGAACTTGTTGTCGCCGACCGGGATCACCGTGCCGAAGTACTCCTGGAAGATCTCCGGGTGCTCCTTGAGCGCGGTGTCGGTGTCGAGGAAGAGCACGCCCTGGGCCTCGAGGTCCTCGCGGATCGAGTGGTAGACGACCTCCGACTCGTACTGCGCGGCGACGCCGGCGACGAGGCGCTGCTTCTCGGCCTCCGGGATGCCGAGGCGGTCGTAGGTGTTCTTGATGTCCTCGGGCAGGTCCTCCCACGAGGTGGCCTGCTTCTCCGACGAGCGCACGAAGTACTTGATGTTGTCGAAGTCGATGTCCGAGAGGTCGGAGCCCCAGGTGGGCATCGGCTTGCGGCCGAAGAGCTTGAGGCCCTTCAGGCGCAGGTCGAGCATCCACTGCGGCTCGGACTTCTTGTCGGAGATGTCGCGGACGATGGCGTCGTTGAGACCGCGCTGTGCCGCGGCACCGGCGACGTCCGAGTCGGACCAGCCGAACTCGTACTTGCCGATGCCCTTCAGCTCGGGGTTGAGCTCCTCGATGGAGGTCATGTCGTGACCTGCTCCTTCTTCTTCGAAACTTCGCCGGGACCGGAGGATCCAGGAGGGATGTGCGTCGTGCAGACTCCGTCGCCGTGGGCGATGGTGGCCAAGCGTTGTACGTGGGTGCCGAGCAGCTTCGCGATCGCCTCTGTCTCCGCCTCGCAGAGCTCGGGGAACTCCTGGGCGACATGGGCGACCGGGCAGTGCTGCTGGCACAACTGCTCACCTGCGTCATGACCGTTGATCAGCGGGAGCTCCCTGACGGAGGCCGCATAGCCGTTGGCCGTGAACACGTTCGCGAGCACCTGCGCGGGGCTGAGGTCCGTCTCGCCGGCGGCGATCCGGTCCAGTCCCTGCTTGATGAACGCCGCGCGGCGCTCCGCGAATTCCCGCACGGCCTCTTCGCCGGCCACCTCGGAGAGGAACCGCAGCGCCTCGACCGCCAGGTCGTCGTACTTCTTCTCGAAGCTGTCGCGACCCTGGTCGGTGAGCGCGAAGAGCTTGGCCGGGCGGCCACGCCCCCGCGTGGACGCGGTGCGCGGCTCACGCTGCTCCACCGCCTCCTCCTCGGCCAGGGCGTCCAGGTGGCGCCTGACCGCGGCCGGGGTGAGATCGAGCCGCTTGGCCAGCGTCGCAGCGGTCTGCGGACCGTCGACGAGCAGCGAGCGAGCGACCCGCTGACGGGTGCTCTCCTCACTGGTCTCTGCGCTGTGCCCGGTCGGGGGCAGAGTGCTCTCGTCGAATTTCACAACACCATTGTGACGTTATTCCCCCGGGCGATTCAACGAAGGTCACCCTTACTTGCCGTAGGGACAGCGAGATCGTGTCGTACGTCACCACCACATCCCGCTCAGCGGCGAACTCCGATCAGCCCGTCGGCATCCCGTCCAGGGTCGGCGAGGCGAGGGCGGCGACGCCGACGTAGACCGCGTCGGGCGGCAGCCAGCGGGTGCCGCGGTCGGAGCGCAGCACCGCGCGACCGCGTTCGAGGTCGAAGATGCCGACCCGGGTGCGGCCACCGAAGCGTACGACCGCCACCTCCCCGCGCTTGGGTCGGCGGGGGTTGATCATCAGGTCGGAGCCCGGCGGGAGGCCGCGAGAGGTGAGGTGGGCGCCGACAAGACGGTAGACCTGCCTCCCCTCCTCCGGCGCACGCGCCGATGATCGTTTGGCGGGGCCAGGCAACGCCTCAGGAGCGACGTCGAACGGCAGCGGTACGTCACGCCGGGACGCGCCGCCAGTCGATCTCATGTTCGAAAGCGTACCGGTCGACGACGGCTCACGGAACCGCTCCGGTCTCCCGCCCCTCCCGCCGGTCCGGAAGACTGTGGCCCATGACCGTCAACGACCCCACGGACTGGGAGACCGCGTACGTACGTGGCACGACCGGCTGGGACCTCGGCGCTCCCCTGGCCTACATCGAGGAGGACCCGGCGCTGCTCGGCGAACCCGGCACCGCCTTCGCGCCGGGCGCCGGCCGTGGGCACGATGCGGCGGGGTTGATGGCCGCCGGATGGCGTACGACGGTTGTCGACGTCTCGCCCACGGCGGCCGCCTACGCGGCAGAGCACTACCCGGACCTCTCCTACGTGGTCGGCGACGCGCTCGACATCGACGTCGTCCTGGAGGCGACGGGCGGGCCGGTCGACCTGATGTGGGACCACACCTTCTTCTGTGCGCTGCCGCCCGCCTGGCGCGGCCGCGTCGGCGACCTGGCCCGGGCGGTCGTACGCCCCGGCGGACGAGTCGCATCGGGGGTCTTCCCCGTCGACCGTCCGAGCGAGGAGGCGGGCCCGCCGTGGACGTACGTCCCCGAGGACATGACCCGCGCCCTCGGCCCCGACTTCGACCTGGTCCACCTCTCCGAGCCGCGCCGGCTGAACCCGCGGCTGCCATGGAGCCACCGCCTCGGGATCTGGCAGCGTTCCCGAGGGTTGTGAGGCGCCGACCAGCTCCTCAGCTCGCTTTCGACGGCAGCTGGTAGGCCGTCGTCTCGGTGTCCTCGCTCGTCGAGTCGACGCTGCCCACCATCAGCAGGTCGCCGACCTTCGTCACCACGGTGGGAGTGGTCGCGACGGTGCCGAGGGTTTCTTCGCCACCGCCGTCGAGATCGCGACGGATGACGACGTAGCCGGTGTCGGACTGGGTGTCACGACCGATGTAGACGCCGTTCAGGTCGGCCCCCAGGAACGTGTCTCGGGCTTGGCCGGCGTGGCTCCAGACCACGGTCCCCGAGCTCAGGTCCCAGGCTCGAAGGGCACCGTCGCCGGCATCGTCAGACCCGGACAGCTCCTCGTCGTAGGAGCCGAAGACCCGGTCGTCCACGACTTCGGCCGACCCGAGGATCGGCGTCGTGGCGAGAGCTTCCTGTGCCCGGCCGACGGTTCTACCCATCTCACCGGTGCGCGGGTCGATGGTGCGCACGCCCTGCGCCCCCTCGATCCAGATGTCGGCGACGATCGGACCGGTGGCGTAGACCGCGCCCACGTAAGGCCGATCGCCGGCGACGGTCCACGAGCGCTCGCCGGTGTCGACGTCGAAGCCGCTGAGACCGTCCTTCTCGGAGACCAGGGCGGTGGCACCGGTGGTGGCGACCCGACATCCGAACGAGCCCAGCTCGGCGGCACCCTGACGAGCCTTCAGCGGCTCCAGCCTGTCGCCTGTCGTGACCTCCCAGCGCTCGATCGCGCAATCGGTCGCGACCGACACGGTCGCCTCGGTCAGCCCGACCATGCCCCCGCCCTCGGAACGTCCACCGATCGACTCAAATGTCGCCGACCACAGGGTGTCGCCGTCGGCGGTGTCCACGACCGCGACCCGGTTGCAGCCGTGCGAGCCCGACGGATGGTCACGCACCGCGACGAGCCCGGCATCGTTCACCGCGGAGATCTCGCACACGTTCTCCTCCAGAGGCAGATGCCAGGCCTCCTTGCCGTCGGCGAGGCGTACGGCCTCGATCCGGGAGTCGTCGATGTTGGCGTAGATCCACAGCTCGTCGGTGGCCGTCCAGGAACCCGACGACAGGAACTCGGTCTCCGGACCGCCCGGTCGAGTCCACTTCTCGGTCAGAGCCGAATCCGACTCCTCCCCACAGCCCGCGAGCATCGCACCGACCAGCAGGACCGCCGTCAGAGTCGCCCATCGAGACTTCACGGGGACCAACGGTAAAGGGAGTCTGCGCTCCGGGTATCCGCTTTCCGTGAAGTGCGTCGACCGCTGGTCAGCGGTACCGTCCGCTCAGGCGAGGCGGGCGGGGAAGCCGCCGGTGGCGATCGGGCCCCAGCGCTTCGGGGTGATCCGGAGGAGGGACTTGCCCTGGTCGATCATGGCCTGGCGGTACTCGTCCCAGTCGGAGTGCTCGCCGGAGATGTTGCGGAAGTAGGTGACGAACGCGTCGAGCGCTTCCTCTCCCGAGACGGCGTCGAGCACCTCGGCCTCGCCGTCGACCTGGACCCACGCGCCGTTCCACTCCTCGGAGAGGACCATCACGCTGACCTGCGGACGCCGGCGGGCGTTGCGGGTCTTGGCCCGCTCGGGATAGGTCGCGATCACGATCCGCCCGTCGTCGTCGACGCCCCCGGTGACCGGCGAGAGCTGCGGAGACCCGTCGGCTCGGCCGGTCACCAGGATCATCTGGTGGCGGGGACGTACGAACTCCAGGAGCCCCTCGAGATCAACGGTCGTGTTCGTCGCGATCGTGCGTGCCATGGTCCCCAGCCTGCCAGGTGAACCCGTCCGGGTCGGTGAAGGCCTCGCTGCCGCCACCCAGCACGATGCCGTACGCAGCAGCGGGGTCGAGCGCGACGCCGGTCTCCTTCTCCAGGGCGCGCCGGGGATAGATCGCGAGCTGGACGGCGCCGGGAGCGGCCTCGAACTCGGCGTACTTGCCACCGAAGCTCCGCTTCACGCCGAGCCCGCGCTCGGCGTAGAACCGCTTGCTCGCCTTGACGTCGGCCACACCGAGGAGCAGGACGATGTCGTCGATCTCCCGGGTGGCGGGACCGTGGTCCTTCTTCGCCGAGGTCGCGAGCTTCCAGATCGAGCCGTCGGGGGCCTGGACGATCCCGCCGTAGCCCCAGAACGACTTCTCGACGGGCTTGAGCGAGGTGGCGCCGGCCGCGAGCGCCGAGTCGACGAGGCTGTCGACCGTCGAGGGCTGGCCGACGACCAGGGAGATCGTGAAGGGGCGGCCGGTGCCGGTGCCCGGGCCCTGGCGTACGGCGATCTGGTCGGTGAGCCCGAAGGCCTTCTCGTAGAACGCCCGGGCGTCCGTGGGGTCGGTTGCGTCGAGGGTGATGGTCTCAAGTGTGAACATGTCTCGACCTTAGGAATCCGGAGGCCGCCGGGGCTTCTCGATTCCTGACCGGCTTGTCTGTTGATCTTCTGAGCAGAAATTGTGTCTGAGACACCGCGTCATGGCCCGGGGGGCATGCCGTCTCATCCCCGCGTTGGCCGTCCTTCGGTGGGAGTTGGGCGGCCAACGTCCTGACAGACAGCTAAGAATCCACAGGATCCGCCCTACGCGATTGGGCCGCTGGCGTGCGCCTTCTTAGACTGCCGCCGTGGAATCTTCCGTCGCCAGGCCCGCTGTCGAGGTACGCGACCTGCGCATGACCTACGGCGACAAGACGGCCGTCGACGGACTCACCCTGAGCGTCGCCGAGGGTTCGATCACGGCCGTGCTCGGACCCAACGGTGCCGGCAAGACGACCACCCTGGAGACCTGCGAGGGCTACCGCAAGCCCCAGCAGGGCACGGTGCGCGTGCTCGGACTCGACCCGATCGCCGACCGCAAGCAGCTGCTCCCCCGGATCGGGGTGATGCTGCAGGGGCAGGGCGCCTGGAGCGGCGTACGCGCCATGGAGATGCTCAAGCACATCTCCCGGCTGCATGCGCATCCGCTCGACGTCGACTACCTGGCCGAGCGGCTCGGGCTGGGCGAGTGCGGTCGCACCCCCTACCGACGCCTCTCCGGCGGGCAGCAGCAGCGGCTCGGGCTGGCGATGGCGCTGGTGGGCCGTCCGGAGCTGGTGTTCGTGGACGAGCCGACGGCGGGGATGGACCCGCAGGGGCGGCGTACGACCTGGGAGCTGCTGCGTGAGCTGCGCGCCGACGGCGTCACCGTCGTGCTGACCACCCACTACCTGGAGGAGGCCGAGGAGCTGGCCGACCAGGTGCACATCATCGACCGCGGGCGGATGATCGCCTCGGGCACGCCGCTCGAACTCACCCGGGGCGGCGCCACGGCCACGGTGCGGCTGGTCGTCACCAGGCCGTTCCCGCCCGGTGCGCGCGAGTCGCTGCGCCAGGCGCTCGGCGAGGACACCGAGGTCACCCTGCTCGATGAGCGTTCGATGCGGGTCACCGGCAAGGCCGACCCCTCCACGCTCGCCAAGGTGAGCCGCTGGTGCGAGGAGAACGACGTGCTTCCGGAGTCGCTGACCCTGGGTCGCAGGAGCCTCGAGGACGTCTTCCTCGACCTCACCGGAGGGCTCCAGCTCAGCGAGGGGATCGAGCATGTCTGAGACGGCCACGGGGACCTTCACCCCGAAGCCCGGCGGCGCCCCGATCACCCGGCAGGTGGTCGCCCAGGCGCTGATGGAGGCCAAGCTGATGCTCCGCAACGGCGAGCAGCTCCTCCTCGCCGTCGTGATCCCGGTGATGGTCCTGATCGGCGGCGTCACCGCGGGCAACGCGATCGACCTCGACCTCGGCACCGACCGGCCGCTGGTCGATCTCCTCACCCCGGGCGTCCTCGCCCTGGCGATCATGTCGACCTCGTTCACGAGCCTCGCGATCGCGACCGGGTTCGAGCGGCGCTACGGCGTGATCAAGCGCCTGGGTGCCTCACCACTCCCCCGGATCGGCCTGCTCGCCGGCAAGGTGCTCGCGCTCGGCTGCGTACAGCTCGTGCAGCTCTTCGTCATCGGCGGCGTCGGCCAGATCCTCGGCTGGACCCCCGCCGCAGGGTTCGGCACCGTCCTCGCCTTCTTCCTCGCCATCGCGATGGGCACCCTGGCCTTCGCCTCGCTCGGGCTCTTCGTCGCCGGCGTGCTGCGCGCCGAGGCGACCCTGGCCGCCGCCAACCTCATCTACCTGCTCCTCCTCGCCGGCGGCGCCGTGGTGCTGCCGCTGACCGCCTACGGCGCCTACGGCGACGTCGCCCGCTGGCTGCCCTCGGGCGCGCTGGGAGAGGCGGTACGCACCGCCTTCCTCGACGGCGTACCCGCCTGGCAAGACCTCGGCGTGCTCCTGATCTGGGCCGTTCTCGGCTCCACCCTCACAGCTAGGACCTTCAAGTGGGAATGACGTCCACCGAACCCTCCACCGGCCCGGCTCCCTCGGCCAAGGACAAGGTCCTCGCCTGGCTCCGCGCCCATGCGTTCGGTCTGGCGATCGCCAACCTGATCGCCAACATCGGGATCGTCGTGACCGGCGGGGTGGTCCGGTTGACCGGCTCCGGCCTCGGCTGCCCCACCTGGCCCAAGTGCACCGAGGATTCCTACGTCGCTCACGAGGCGCTCGGGATCAACGGCGTCATCGAGTTCGGCAACCGGCTGCTGACCTACGTGCTGGCCGCTGTCGCCGTCGCGGTCATCGTCGCCGTCTGGAACCGTCGTGGAGTCATCCGCACCCTGGCGATCACCATCGCCTTCGGCATCCCGCTCCAGGCGGTCATCGGCGGGATCACCGTCCACACCGACCTCAACCCCTACGTCGTCGCGCTCCACCTGCTCGCCTCGATGGCGATGGTCGGCCTGTGCGTCTGGATGCTCGACGAGCTCCGCTCACCCGAGCGCGAGGCCGCGCCCCGCAGCGTGCGCGTCGCCGCCGTCGTCACCTTCGCCGTCGGCTGGCTCTCGCTCTGGCTCGGCACCGTCGTGACCGGCTCCGGCCCCCACTCCGGCGACCTCGACTCGCGCCGCACCGGCCTCGACCCGGCCTTGATGTCCCACATCCACGCTTACGCCGTCTACGCGCTCATCGCCGCCACCCTGGTCACCCTGTGGCTGGGCCGGAAGAACGCCTACGTCCGCAGCGTCACCATCGTCCTGCTGGTCATCGAGCTCGCCCAGGGCCTGATCGGCTGGGTGCAGTACCTCACCGACCTCCCCGTACTCCTCGTCGGCTTCCACATGCTCGGCGCCGCCCTCATCTCCGCCGGCCTCGCCCGCGTCGTGGTCTCCACCCGCGCCCACTCCGCCTGACCACCGAATCCTCAGCCGCGTCGGCCGAGACGTCACGTACGTCGGCCGAGACGTCACGTACGTCGGCCGAAGCGTCACTTACGTCGGCCGAGTTGGCAGGGCATCGCGCACCCGTCCGACGGGACCGACGCCTCACCCGACCTAACCGACGCCTCACCCGACCTAACCGACGCCTCGCCCGACCTAACCGACGCCTCGCCCGACCTAACCGACGCCTCGCCCGACCTAACCGACGCCTCGCCCGACCTAACCGACGCCTCGCCCGACCTAAC